>NZ_JAVTWP010000001.1:0-114476 GCF_032229685.1 Rhizobacter sp.
CCCCCGAGAGCGTGGGCACCGGCTGGCCGAGCTTCACGTATTCGAGGCCCACGTCTACGATGGGCTGCAGCACCCGCAGCACCTCGCGGTCGTCGCGGAACAGTTGCACCGCTTCGCTGACGGTGAGCTCGAGCACGTCGGCCACGCTCAGGTCGCGGATCACGTCGCCGGGCAGGCGCCGGTCGATCTTGATGTCGAGGATCTCGGCCCGGTAGCGGCGGCCGTCGCAGTCGGGGCAGCGCAGGTACACGTCGGAGAGGAACTGCATCTCGACGTGTTCGAAGCCCGAGCCTCCACAGGTCGCGCAGCGGCCGTTGCCGGCGTTGAAGCTGAACATGCCCGGGCCGTAACCGCGCTGCAGCGCAAGCGGCGCCTGCGCGAAGAGCTTGCGGATCTCGTCGAAGGCGCCCACGTAACTGGCGGGGTTGGAGCGCGCGGTCTTGCCGATCGGCGACTGGTCGACGAAGACCGCGTCGCTCAGCCAGTCGGCGCCGAGCAGCGCGTCGTGCTCGCCCGGCGTTTCTGTCGCTTTGCCGAAGTGGCGGGCGAGCGCCGGGAACAGCACGTCCTGCATCAGCGTGCTCTTGCCCGAGCCCGACACGCCGGTCACGCACACCAGGTGCAGCAACGGGAACTCGACCGTCACGTCTTTCAGGTTGTGGTCGCGCGCGCCCTGCAGGATGAGCTTGGGCGTGGCCTCGCTCATCAGGCGCTTGATGCCCATGCCCACATGCTTGCGGGCGCCGAGGTAGGCGCCGGTCAGCGTGTCGGCCTGGCGAATGGCGTCGGGCGTGCCGTCGAACACGATGCTGCCGCCACGTTCGCCGGGGCCCGGGCCCATGTCGATCAGGCGGTCGGCGGCGAGCATCACGGCCGGGTCGTGCTCGACGACGACGAGCGTGTTGCCGGCATCCCGCAGCCGGTGCATCGCCTCGATGATGCGGTTCATGTCGCGCGGGTGCAGGCCGATGCTGGGCTCGTCGAGCACGAACATGGTGTTGACGAGCGAGGTGCCGAGCGCCGTGGTGAGGTTGATGCGCTGCACTTCGCCGCCGCTGAGCGTGCGGCTCTGGCGGTCGAGCGTGAGGTAACCAATGCCCACGTCGCACAGGTATTTCAGGCGCGTGCGGATCTCGTCCTGCAGCAGCTTCAGCGCATCGTCGAGCATCGTGCTCGGCAGCGTGAGCTGGTCGAAGAAGCGGTGCAGGCGCTCGATGGGGATGAGCATCAGGTCGTGCACTGTCAGGCCCGGCAAGGCTTCGAGCTGCTCGCGCGACCAGGCCGTGCCTTGTGGCAGAAAGCGCTTGGCCGGTGCCAGTACCGCGTCGGCATCTTCTTTGGTGCCGAGCCGCCACAGCAGCGATTCGGTCTTCAGCCGCGCACCGCCGCACACACCGCAGGGCGTATACGCGCGGTACTTCGACAAGAGCACGCGAATGTGCATCTTGTAGGCCTTGCTCTCCAGGTACTCGAAGAAGCGCTTCACGCCGTACCACTGCTTGTTCCACTTGCCGTTCCAGTTCGGCGAGCCATTGATGACCCAGCCGCGCTGCGCATCGGTGAGCTGTGCCCAGGCGGTGTCGCGTGGAATGCCGGCCTCGCCGGCGTACTGCATCAGGTCGTCCTGGTTCTCGGCCCAGGCCGGGGTCTGCAACGTCTTGATCGCGCCGGAGCGCAGCGTCTTGCGCGGGTCGGGGATCACGAGGCCGTAGTCGACGCCGATCACGCGCCCGAAGCCGCGGCAGGTCTCGCAGGCGCCGTAGGCCGAGTTGAAAGAGAACAGCGCCGGTTGCGGGTCGGCGTAACGCAGATCGCTGTCGGGGCAATGCAGGCCGGTGGAAAAGCGCCAAAGCGCCGGCTCGCCTTCTTCGGCGAGCACGTAGACGTTGACGCGCCCGCTGCCGCGCTTCAGCGCCGTCTCGATCGCTTCGACGGCACGTATCTTCTCGGTGCCCTGAATGCGAAAGCGGTCTGCCACCACGTCGAGCAGCTTGCGCGGCCCGGTCGGCGAAGCCACCTCGCGCTCGGCCTGCACGCGCGTGAAGCCGCTCGCCGACAACCACTGCTCGACTTCTTCGGCGCTGGTGTTGCCCGGCAGCTCGACCGGAAAGGTGAGCACGAGGCGCGGGTCGGCACCCAGCGTGCGCTGCATCAGCTCGGCGTAGATCGTCTCCGGCGAGTCGTGGCGCACCGGCTGTGCGGTTTGTTTGTCGAAAAGTTCGGCGGCGCGTGCGAACAGCAGCTTCAGGTGGTCGTTGAGCTCGGTCATCGTGCCGACCGTGCTGCGCGAGCTGCGCACCGGGTTGGTCTGGTCGATGGCGATGGCGGGCGGCACACCGTCGACCCGGTCGACCGCGGGCCGGTCCATGCGGTCGAGAAACTGGCGCGCGTAGGCGCTGAAGGTCTCCACGTAGCGCCGCTGGCCTTCGGCGTAGAGCGTGTCGAACACCAGGCTCGACTTGCCCGAGCCGCTCGGTCCGGTCACGACCGTCATCTCGCCGGTGCGGATGTCGAGATCGAGGTTCTTCAGGTTGTGCTGGCGAGCGCCGCGGATGCGGATGAGGCCGGAGGACATGCGGTGCTTTCTGGGCCGGAAAAGCGGCGAAGCCGAAGATTCTAGAGAGAGTGCAATAAGCCCGCTTTCGCCGGGGCGCAGGGTGCCAAATGTGCACGCCCACACCCTGAACAGGGGGTGCAACAATCCGCCACCGCGCAGCCAGCGCGACATGAGGTCGACATGAAAAGCACATTGCTCCGCGGCTGCGTGGTGGCCCTGGCCACCGCCTTGAGCGGCTCTTTCGCGAGCGCGCAGATCCTGATCGGCCAGACCGCGGGCTTCACCGGCACCGTGGCCTCTTCGGTGAAAGAAGCGACCGACGGCGCCAAGCTCTACTTCGACGCCGTGAACGCGCGCGGTGGCATCAATGGCCAGAAGATCGAGCTCGTGTCGCTCGACGACAAGTTCGACCCGAAGCTCACGCTCGAGAACGCGAAGAAGCTGATCGACCAGGGCGTCGTGAGCCTGTTCCTGAACCGCGGCACCCCGCACACGCAAGGCCTGATGCCGCTGTTGAACGAAGCCAAGGTGCCGCTGGTCGGCCCCTCGACCGGCGCGATGGTGTTGCACGAGCCGGTGCACCCCTGGATCTTCAACGTGCGCGCCACCTACCAGCGCGAGGCCGAGCGCGCCGTCGCGCACATGACGCATGTGACGATCACGCGCATGGCGATCGTGCAGGTCGACGACACCTTCGGCGCCGACGCCGCCGTGGGCCTGCTCAAGGGCCTGAAAGACGCGAAGCTCGAACCGGTGGCCTACGAGAAGTACGACCGCACCAAGCCCGACTTCGGGCCGATCATGCCGAAGATCGTGAAGGCCGACCCGCAGGCTGTGATCTTCATCGGCTCAGGCACGGCCGTGATCGACGGCATGAAGGCGCTGCGCGAGGCCGGCTCGCGGGCCCAGATGGTGACCTTGTCGAACAACGCTTCGGCAGGCTTCGTGAAGTCGCTCGGCCCGCTGGCCCACGGCACGGTCGTGAGCCAGGTGTTCCCGTCGGAACGCTCGGTGAGCACGCCGATCGTCAAAGAAGCGTCCGAGCTGGCCAAGGCCAAGGGTTTCGAACTCACGCCCGCCGGCCTCGAAGGTTTTGCCGCGGCCAAGGTGCTGGTCGAAGGCCTGCGCCGCGCCGGCAAGGACCTGACCCGAGCCGGGCTGAAGAAAGCGCTCGAAGGTTTCAACCGCGTCAACATCGGCGGGCTGGAGCTGAGCTACAGCCCCACCAACCACACCGGGCTCGACTACGCCGACCTGTCGATCATCGGCACCGACGGCAAGTTCAGGCGCTGAACGTTGCGCCGGCGACGCTTCACTTCGCGCCGGCCTTCAGCAGGATCTCGACCATCTCCTTGTAGCCGCGGCCTTGCGCCAGCGCGAGCGGCGTGCGCCCTTCGCGATCGGCCAGGCGCGTGCTCGCACCGGCGTCGACCAGCGCGCGCAGCGTGGCCACGTGGCGCGGGCCGCCGTTGCCGAGCACGATGGATTCGATCAGCGCTGTCCAGTGCAGGTTGTTCACGTGGTCGAGCGGCGCGCCCGCAGCGATGAGCTGGCGCACCACGCCGTCGTGGCCCAGGTGCGCGGCGGCGATCAGCGCGGTGCCGTCGTAGCGGCTGGTGACGAGCTTCGCGCTGGCGCCGGCGGCGAGCAGCACCCGCAGCGTGTCTTCGTCGTCGGCGACCGACGCGATCGTGACGGCGTCGTAGCGGTCGTTCTCGAGCGCGCCGAGATCGGCGCCGGCTTTCGCCAGGGCACGGATCACGTCGCGCTGCTTGGCGAACGTGGCCACGTGCAAGGGCGTGCGACCGTGTGCGTCGCGCGCTTGGAGCGCGAGGCGCGTGGCGGCCAGGCGCTCGACCGCGGCCAGATCACCCTGCTGCGCGGCCGCGAACAAACCGCTGTAGCCAGCGATCTCGGCCGCGCTTGGCCCGACCTGTGCCCGTGCCGGCGCACCGGCGAGCAGGCTGGCAAGGCCTGCCGCGATCAGCGTGTGCTGCAGGTTCATGACAAGCTCAACGGCGGTGCGGCCGCTTCGTGAGGAAGTCGTACGTCGCTTGCCAGGTCTCGGGCGAATTCAGGATGCCCAGGTGCGTGGTGCCCAGCACGGTGTCGTACACGCCCTGCCCCGTGAGGTTCAGCTCTTCGGCGCCCTGCAGGCGTGCGCTCTTCGAAAAATCGGTCGGGCGGCCGAACGAGTCTTCGGCCGGCACCGGCGCGATGAAGCCGTCTTGCAGCGGGAAGTAGACGAAGCTCTTGTCGGCATTGCGGATCACCAGCACACGCGTCGGGGCCGGCGTGTCGTCACCGCGGTTCAGGCGCTTCAGGAACGGTGTGTCAGGCGAACCCAGTTCCTTGCAGATCTCGCTGTTCGGCGTGAAGCCGCCCGCGGCCGGCGCCTGAAAGTAGTTCAAGGGGTTCGGCGAACAATTGATGATGCCGTGGTTCGGCCCGTCGATCGCGACCAGCCGGCGCACCAGGCGGTGCGCGTTTTCCTGGCGCATCCATTCACGCGCGAGCGGCACGCCCAGGCTGTGGCCGACGATGTCGACCTCTTTGGCACCGGTGTAGGCGAGCACGGCGTGCACGAAGCGGCTCAGGTCGGGCACGTTGGCGGCCACGGTGTGGGCGATGCGCGAGCGGTTCGTCTGGTCGGCACCCAGGTTGCACTGGTCGCCCTGGTAACCCAGGCCCCAGAGTTCGCTGGTGGCGTAGCCGCGGTCGGCCAGGTTCTGCGCCAGTGCCTGGATGCGGCCGAGCGGGTTGCAGGCGGTCGGGAACGGCGTGTCGTTGTTGCCGTGCAAAAAGATCACCGGCGTGTTCACCACGGGCCCGGCCGCGCCGAAGCCGATCACCGGCTTGCCGAGCGACGTGTCTTCGATCACCGGAAAGTCGGCGGGGAAAGTGTTGCCGACAACGCCTGCGGCGTGCGCCACGCCGACCGTGGCGGCGGCCAGCAGTGCTGAAAGAACCCGGTGCATTTTTTTCATCGTCGTCTCCTCGTTGGGGTTGGCAGGGTCCGGCGCTCAGCCGGCGAAGAACCTTTCGACCAGCGCGTACTGCGCCGGCGTGTTGAGCGCCGGCGCGTGGCCGCAACCGGCAATCTCGACGACGACGGCTTGCGGGCCGCGCTGGCGCATCTGCTCGGCCGTGTGCGGCAGCAGCAGGTCGGAGCTCTCACCGCGCAGGCACAGCACCGGGATGTCGAGGCTGTCCCACTCGTTCCAGAGCAGGTAGTCATCTGTGTGGTGGCTGAACTGCATCACCATGGCCGGGTCGTAGTGCGGCGTGACGCGGCCGTCGGGCAAGCGGCGCGTCGAGGTTTCAGTGAGGCGGCGCCACTGCGCGTCACTCAACCAGCCATAGGGCTTGTAGATGGTTCGGAAGTACTGCTCGAGTTCGCTCACGCTGGCAAACGCCGCCGGGTTGCCGGCATAACCACGAATGCGCGCGATCGCGGCGTCGGCGATCTGCGGGCCGCTGTCGTTCAGGATCAGGCGCCTCACCCGCCCGCGCAACGAAGTGGCCGCGGCCACCAGCCCGATCGCACCGCCCATCGAGGTGCCGATCCAGTGAAAGTCTTTCAACCCGAGCTGATCGACCAGCGCCGTGGCCTGCTGCACGTAATAGGCCAGGCAGTATTCCTTCTCGGGCTCGGGGCTCCACTGGCTCAGGCCGCGGCCGATCGTGTCGGGGCAGATCACGCGGTAGCGCTGTGACAAGTGTTCGGCCACGTCGTCCATGTCACGGCCGGTGCGTGCCAGGCCGTGCCAGGCGATCACGGTCTCGGTGTGTTGCGCGCCCCACTCGGTGTAGTGCAGTTCGCGCCCGGCGCAGCGCAGGTAGTGCGAGGCGAAGCTCATGGTGCCTTCCGCTTCTGGCCGATGGCACGCAAGCGCCCCACCACACCCGCCGGGAAGTGGTAGACCGACAGCACGAACAGGATGCCGAGCCACAACAACCAGCGGTCGGGCGAGACCAGTTGCGACAGCACCGGCACACCTTCGACCGCCGAAGCGCCGAGCTTCATCAGGTCTTGCAGGTAACTCTGCGCCAGCACGAACAGCACACTGCCGATCACCGCGCCATAGATCGTGCCCATGCCACCGATCACGACGATCAGCAGCACGTCGAGCATGATCTCGAACGAGAGCGTGGTGTCGGGCCCGTTGTAACGCAGCCAGAGTGCGAGCAGGCAGCCGGCGAGCGTGGCGAACAACGCGGAAAGCACGTTGCTCGCCGTGCGGTACACCACGGTGCGGTAGCCGATCGCCTCGGCCCGGAAGTCGTTCTCGCGGATCGCCTGCAGCACACGCCCGAACGGCGAGTTGACGATGCGCAGCATCAGCAGCACGAGCGCAAGCGCGGCGAAGAACAGCACGTAGTAGCTCAGCAGGCGGCCGTCGATGGCCGCACCCAACAGCGGGTCGTCGAGGTACATGGTGCCGGGCCGCAGCGCTTCAGGCAGCTTGAAGGTCAGGCCGTCTTCACCACCGGTGAAGTCCGACAGCTGCGAAGCGAGCGTGAGAAAGGCCGACGCGACCGCGAGCGTGATCATCGCGAAGAAAATCGCCTTCACGCGCAGGCTGAACAGGCCGATCAGCAACGACAGCAGCAGCGAAGCCGCGAGTGCCACCGAGATGCCGAGCGCGAACGAACCCCAGGTCGGCCCGAGCCGCGCACTCGCGATCGCCACGCCGTAGGCGCCGATGCCGAAGAACATGGTGTGCGCGAAGCTCACGATGCCGGTGTAGCCGAGCAGCAGGTCGAAGCTCGCCACCAGCACGATGAAGACGATGATCTTCGCGGCCACGTTGAGCGCCTTGGTGCCGGGGAACAGGAAGGGTGTGAGCGCGAGGCCCAGCAGGCACGCGACCAGCAGCAGCGCGAGCCAGCGGTTGCGCGGCAGGTCGTGGGAGAGCAGTCGGTTCAGCATGATGACGAGGTGCTCACCGGTTGGCCACGGGGTACAGGCCCTGCGGCCGCCACAACAGCACCAGCACCATCAGCCCGATGTTGGAGAACATCGCGACCTTGGGCGCCAGAAACCCGGTGTAGTTCGCCATCAGCCCGACCAACAGGGCACCGACGAGGCAACCCATCGTCGAGCCGAGCCCGCCCATGATGATGACGATGAAGATCAGCACGTTCACGTGCGCGCCGATCTGCGGCAGCACACCTTGCTGGTAGATGCCCCACAGCGCGCCGCCCAGGCCGGCGAGCGCCGAGCCGGCGACGAACACGCCGACGAACAAGCGGCGGATGCGGTAGCCCAGGCTCTCGACCATCTCGCGGTCTTGCACGCCGGCGCGGATCAACAGGCCGAGCTTGGTGCGGTTCAGCGTGAACAGCATGACCGCGAGCACGATCAGGCCGATGGCGGCGGCGACGAGGCGAAACTTCTCGACGGTGGCGTCGCCGAAGCTCAACACGCCACGCAGTGCAGCCGGCATCTCGATGGAGACGAGCGTCGGGCCCCACACGACCTTGATCAACTCTTCGCCGATGATCATGCCGCCCATCGTGATCAGGATCTGTTTCAGGTGCTGGCCGTAGACCGGCCGCACCAGCACCCGCTCGAAGGCCCAGCCGACCGCACCGGCACACAACATCGCCACGACGATGGTGGCGAGCACGAGCGCGAGGTTGCGCCAGAGCACGTCGGCCGCGCCCCAGTCGGCCATGCCGGTGAACATGCTGGTGGCCATGTAGGCACCGAGCGCGATGAACACGCCGTGGCCGAAGTTCAGCACGTCCATCAGCCCGAACACGAGCGTCAGGCCCGAGGCGATGATGAAGATGATCATGCCCATCGCCAGGCCCGCCGCGGTGAGCGTGAACCAGGTGCTGGTGGAGCCGATCAGCGGCCAGGCGATCAACGCCAAGGCAAGCGTGAGCGCGAGCGGCAGCAGGTCGAAACCGGCCTTGGGGATCGCGGCGGCGGCCTGGCTCGGCGTGGCCACGGCGGTGGTCGTTGTCATTGATGGGCTCCCAGCGACAGGCCGAGGAATCTCTGTTGCAGGGCGGCGTCTTCGGCGAGCTCGGCCATGGCGCCGCGGTGCACCACGCGGCCGTCGTCCATCACCGCCACGAAGTCGCCGAGCGCGCGCGCGACCGCGAAGTTCTGCTCGACCAGCAGCACCGTCGTCTTCGTGCTCTTGAGTTCGCGCAGCGCGGCGATCAGGTTCTGCACGATGGCCGGCGCCAGGCCCTTGCTCGGCTCGTCGATCAGCAGCACGCGCTGCTCTTCGACCATGGCACGCGCAATGGCGAGCATCTGCTTCTGCCCGCCCGACAACTTGCCGGCCGGGTAGAGCCAGAACTTCTTCAAGGCAGGGAACAGGCCGAACAGCCATTCGAGCCGCGCCGTGTCCATCTGCTCCACGGTGCGCGCCTGGCGCGCCGCCAGCAGCAGGTTCTCGCGCACCGTGAGGTCGCTGAAGATGCCCATGTTCTCGGGCACGTAGGCGATGCCGAGCCGGGCGATGTCGGGCGTCTGGCCCTGGCCTTCTGGGCCGCCGATCGGGCGGCCGTCGAAACGCACCGAGCCTTTCGACGCGGGCCACAAGCCCATGATGGTTCGCAGCGTCGTCGTCTTGCCGGCGCCGTTCCGGCCGAGCAGCATCGTGACCTGGCCGGCCGGCACCTCGAGGTCGACGCCGTGCAGGATGTGGTACGAGCCGATGTGCGTGTGCACGCCTTGCAACGTGAGCAAAAGTGCGCTCATGCCGGCTCCTCCGCCGTGATGCCGAGGTAGGCTTGCTGAACGACGGGCGACGCGATCACCGCCGCCGGCTCACCGTCGGCCACGAGCTGCCCGTTGTGCAGCACGATGATGCGGTCGGCCAGCTCGCGCACCACGTCCATCTTGTGTTCGACGAGCAGGATCGTCTTGTCGCGCTCCTGCTTGAGCGCGCGGATGAGGTCGAGGATCACCGGCACGTCGTCCACGCTCATGCCGGCCGTGGGTTCGTCGAACATGTAGACGCTCGGCTCCAACGCCATGAGCATCGCCACTTCGAGCTTGCGCTGGTCGCCGTGCGGCAGGCTGCTGGCGTGGGCGTCGGCTCGGTCGGCGAGTTTGACGCGCGTCACGAGTTCCATCGCGCGGTCGAGCGTGGCGCGCTGATCGAGCCACACCGACCAGAGGTTCAGGCCCTGCTTGCGTCGCGACTGCACGGCCAGCCGCACGTTCTCGATCACCGACAGGTTGGGGAACAGTTGAGTCAGCTGGAACGCGCGGCCGAGACCGCGGTGCGTGCGGGCCGAGGCCGCTTCGTTCGTGATGTCGGTGCCGTTCAGCTTGACCGAGCCTTCGCTCGCACGCAGCTGCCCCGAGATCAGGTTGAAGTAGGTCGTCTTGCCGGCGCCGTTCGGGCCGACGATGGCCGTCAGCGTGCCGGGCTGGAAAGCGCAGCTGACGTGATCGACGGCCACGTGGCCACCGAAGCGGATGGTGAGGTCTTGAGTTTCGAGCACGGCGAAGCAGTGTCAGTTCGTGGATCTGACTGGAACCCCCTCTCGGAGGGGGCCCGGGGGAGCGGTGATTTACCGGCTCGCCGGAACGAGCGCGTCAGCGCACGTTCCGGATCGGAATGTCCATCTCTTCCGGCTTGATCTCGCGCACCAGCTCCGGCACGCCCCAGGCGAACGCCGGGTCGACCTTGATCTTGAAGTGGTACATGCTTTGCATCGCCTGGTGGTCTTCCTTGCGGAAGGTCATCTTGCCCTTGGGCGACTCGAAGCTCATGCCTTCCATGGTCTTGATCAGCTTCTCGGTGTTGGTGTCACCGGCCGTCTTCTTCAGCGCCTCGACCACGGCGATGGCAGCGCTCATGCCGCCCGCGGTGAAGAAGTCGGGCGGCGCCTTGAACTGCTTGTAGTGGTTGGCCACCAGCCATTCGTTGGCCGGGTTCTTGGGAATGCCGAAGTAGTAGTACAGCGCGCCTTCCATGCCGGGGAATTGCTTGTACGCGACCATCGCCGGCAGGATGTTGCCGCCGGTGGCGAGCTTGATGCCGTAGCGCTTCTCCAGGTCGAGGTCGGCGATCTTGCTGAACGGCGCCGGCGTGCCGGCCCAGCCCACCGAGATGTACTTGTTGCCCGGCTGGTCTTTCAGCTTGTCGATGATGCGCTGCAGGCCGGCGGTGAAGTCGGTGGTGCCGGCGGGCAGGTACTCCTCGTGCACGATCTTGGCGTTCTTGATGAAGCCCTTGGCCGCCTTGACCCCGTCGCGCCCGAAGGCGTTGTCGTTCGCCAGCGTGGCGACCACGGTGCCCGGCTTGTCGAGTGCCACGGCGTTGGCCGCGGCGTCCTGGCTCGAGTTGCGCCCGGTGCGGAAGATGTAGCGGTTCCACTTGTCGCCGGTGATGCTGTCGGCCACGGCCGGCTCGACGAGCAGGATCTTCTTGTACTCCTCGGCCACCGGCAGCATCGCCAGCGCCACGGGCGAGGCGGTCGGGCCGACGGCGATGTCGACCTTCTCGTCACCGTAGGCGGTGGCGAGCAGGCTCTTGCCCACGTCGGGCTTGCCCTGGTCGTCTTTTTCGATCACCACGAGCTTCTTGCCGGCCACCGCCATGGTGCCGCCGGTCGCGTAGTCCAGCCCCATCATGAAACCGACGATGGACTGCTTGGCATACGCTTCGAGCGGGCCGGTCTTGCTGGCGATCAGCGCGATCTTGACCTCGCCCTTGGCCTGCGCAAGCACGGTGCCGGGCAGCGCCGAGACAGCGCCGGCCGCGAGGGCGACCACGCTCAACAGCAAACGACGGGACGGGCGCCGGGTGGCAAAAGTGGGGGTCATGGGTCGGTCTCCGAAAGGGTGTGGGTCTGCGGCCGAACGGGCCTGCGCGACCCTTCTGAACGCAAAGCATGTGCCCATCGGCACCAAACTAGGGCAAACACTGAGATTGCCGGGGAAAGGCGGCTCAAGAACCGATTCTCTCGCGGCGAAATCAAAGAACATTGACCAGTTATCAGTCAAGCTCGCCAGAATCAACGCCTGATATTCAGACAATGACCAACTATCGGTCAATCACAGCTTGACCTCCAGCCGCAGCTGCAGATTGATGTACGACGGCGCCGTGGTGGTCGACACCTCGCTCCCGAGCGAACTGCCAGTCACGTAGTCGAGCGCGGCGAGGTTGCTGGCCGTCACGCGCAGTTGCAGCGCCGGGTTGAAGACCCACAAGCCGTAAGCGTCGACACCCAGCTTCTTGCCCTGGTACGCGGTCTGGGCCACGGCCAGCCGGGTGTTGTAGCCGGGTGTCCAGTTCAGGTTGCCACCGAGCGTGAGCGGCACGCCGGGCACACGGTAGTCGGCACCGAAGTTCGCGGTGTAGTCGGGCTGCTGGTCGAGCCGGTTGTCGGGGCCGGGCGCGCTCTTCACGCGCGAACGGAAGATGCTGGTGTTGGCGCGCAGGTCGATCCTCGGCGCGTCGGCCACCAGGTCGCTCAGGCGGAACTTGGCTTCGAGTTCCAGGCCTTGCGTGACCGCGTCGCCCAGGTTCTGCGGCCGCGACACCCAGCGCGGCTGGCTCGACCACGACACGTTTTCGAGCGTGATCACACTGCGCATCAGGTCCCTGATCTGGCGGTGGAACACGCTGGCGCTGAGCACGCCGCTGCCGGGCAGATAACGCTCGGCGGCGATGTCGATGCCGGTCGCGAGTTCGGGCTTGAGCGCCGGGTTGCCCGCCGCGTCGGGCTGGCTCGGCGTGTTGCCACCATCCGCCGGGTAGCGGCTGTTGATGCGCGGGCGGCCGATCAGGTTCTGCAACGAAGGTGAGCGGTAGCTTCGCGTCAGGCTGAAGCGCAGCTGGTCTCGGCTGTCGGGCGCGGGCTTCCACACCGCGTGCAGCAAAGGCGTCCAGACGCTGCTGCGGTTCGTTGGCGCGACGCTGGCACTTTCACCACTGCCGCGGGTGTCGATGCCTTCCCAGCGCAAGCCGGCGTGGGCCGACCAGAGCGGCGTGAGGTTCCATTCGTCTTGCGCGAACACGGCCAGTCGGGTGGCCGACGCCGACACGTTGTCGCCGAAGTCGACCAGGATCGGCGCGCCGTCCTGCAGCGTCGTGCGGCGTTCGTTGCGGCGGTTGCTCTCGGCTTCGGCGCCGGCCACCAGGCTGTGGTCGCCTTCGAGCACTTTCACGAGCTTGCCGCTGAAGAGCAGGTTGCGGTCGGTGGTGTCGGCGTCGTCGGCGAGTGTGCGGCTGAGCGCGCCGCCGGTGGTTTCGCGGCGCACGCCCGACGTCTGGCTGCGGCTCTGGGCCAGCGCTGCTTTCCACTCGAGCCGGCCGCCGATGCCGAGCCGGTGGTTCCATTGCCCGTTCAGGCGCAGCAGCGAAAAGCTGCCGTCACCGAGGGTGCTCGCCGTGTCGTAGGGCGCGGGTTCGGGCCCCACGGTTTGCTCGAAGCGACCGCGGCGGTCGGTGCTGCCGGTGCTGTAGATCGCGAGCGGCATCAGCGTCAGCACGTCGACCGTGTCGACGCTCCGCCACTGCAGCCGGCCGGTCGCGTGCAGGCCACGGCGCTTGTCGCGCACCTCGCCGGTGTCACGCTGGTCGAGCGTGGTCGCGCCCGTGGCAGGGTCGGTGTCGACCGTGGTCGTGACACTGTCGTTCTGCCGGTCGTTCGAGAACGCGGTGAGCGAGTAATTCCAGGTCAGCGCGCCCGACGCGTCGTTGCGCGTCCACGAGACGCTGGGCTGCACCCGGTCGTTTTCGAGCGCGGCGCTCAAGCGCAGGTCGTTCACCCGCTTGCTGAAACCTTCGCGCGTGATGATGTTGATGGTGCCGGCGATCGCGCGGGCGCCGGTTTCGGCGGTGGGCGCGCGAAGAATCTCGATGCGCTCGATCTGCTCGGGCGTGAGCGAGTCGAGCGAAAAGCCCGGCGGGATGCGCTGGCCGTCGAGCAGGATCTGCGTGTAGCCGCTGCCCAGGCCGCGCATGCGGATGTTGCCGCCTCGGCCGGGCCGGCCCTGCATCGTGACGCCGGGAAGGCGCTTGAGCACATCGCCCAGGGTGCTGTCGCCGAAACGCTCGATCTCTTCGCGGCCGATCACGATCTTGGCGGCGGTGGACTCGCGCCTCTGCTGGGTGTCGTCGGCGCGCCCGCCGATCACTTCGACGGGCTTGAGCTCGGCGGAGGGTTGCGGCGCCGATGCGGCGGCCGCCGGCGGTGCGGTCACCGGCGCGGCGGGCGGCGCGGTCTGCGCGTGGCTGATCGCGCTGGCGAAGCCGGCGCCGAGCACCGGCCACCAGCGCAGCGGCCTGCGGTGGCTGCGCGCGCTCACCGCGCGGCCCCGTCGACGGCGGCTGCGGGCGCGCGCGGCGTGTCGATCAACAGCAGCTTCTCGTAGAGCGTGGCGCGGGCGATGCCGAGCAGGCGCGAGGCGGCGAGCTTGTTGCCGCCGGTCGCGGCCAGCGCTTCCTGGATCGCGCGCGCTTCGAGTTCGGCCACTGCCTGCGGCAACGGCTTGATGTGCGCGATGGCGGCTTCGGCGGGCAGCGAACGCGCCGCGGGTTCGGGTGCCGGCATCAACGGCATGGCCACCCCCGACGTGCCCCTGCCTGCGGGCGGGGCGATCACCTCATCGGCACGCATCAGGCCACCGAAATGCCGCGCCGTGAGCAGCGGGTCGTCGGCCATCAGCGTGGCCTGCTCGAGCACGTTGCGAAGCTCGCGGATGTTGCCCGGCCACGGGTGGCGGGCCAGCAGGTCGAGCGCGTCGGCCGACACGCTCTTGTGCGCCAGCCCGCTGCGGCGCGCGATGTCGTCGGCCAGGGTTTCGACCAGCGCTTCCAGGTCGGCCAGGCGCTCGCGCAGCGCCGGCAGGCGGATCGGCAGCACGTTGAGGCGGTAGTACAGGTCGGCGCGGAAGCTGCCGGCCGCCACCATGGCCGGCAGGTCGCGGCTGGTGGCCGCGATGATGCGCACGTCCACGTGTTGCACCTGGTTGCTGCCGAGCGGCTCGACCTCTTGCTCCTGCAGCACGCGCAGCAGCTTGCTCTGCAGGCCGAGCGGCATGTCGCCGATCTCGTCGAGCAGCAAGGTGCCGCCGTCGGCCAGCTTGAACTTGCCGTCGCGCCCCTTGCGCTCGGCACCGGTGTAGGCGCCTGGCGCCACGCCGAAGAACTCGGCTTCGAGCAGCGTCTCGGGCACGGCCGCGATGTTGATGCCGATGAAGGGCTTGCCGGCCCGCAGGCTGGCGGCGTGGATGCCGTGCGCCAGCAGTTCCTTGCCGGTGCCGGTTTCGCCGAGCAGCAGCACCGTGCTGTCGGTCTGCGCCACACGCCGCGCCTGGCGCTTCACTTCGACCGCGGCCGCACTCGCGCCCACAAAACTGGCGAGCGAGTGTTTGGGCTTGCGGTGCTGCGTGAGGTGCGCCGCGAGCTGCTGGCGCGCTTCATTGAGCTCACGCTGCAGGCCCGAGAACTTGGCCATCAGCGGCTGCATCGTGGTTTCGGGGTGGTCGAGCAGCACCATTCCCATCGCGCCGATCACCTGGCCGGCGGCGTCACGCAGCGGCAGGCGGCTCACGAGAAAGGTGCCGGCGTGGTTCGTGAGCAGGTCGACGAGGATCGGCTGGCCGGTGTCGATCACCTGCGCCATCAGCGTGTTCGGCACCACCTCTTCGACGCGCCGGCCGACGAAGTCTTCTTCGGCGTGGCCGAGGCTCGGCAGGAACTGCTTGTAGCCCTCGCTGATCCAGACGATGCGGTGTTCGCGGTCGACCACCATCATGCCCATCGCGGTGCTGGCCAAGGTCTCGAACATGCTCTGGGCGGCGAGCTTGAGCACCGCGTCGGCGTCGGCAGGCAGTTGGGCGGGGCGGTTCTCGGGGCGAGGCATCGTGGCGAGCAGGTGTCCGAATGGCAGACACTTTAGCGGCTGGCTCACGCGCCCGGGAGCTGGCAAACACCCGTGTACGCCCTGCCGCAGCCCCTCGGGCAACCCCGGTTCTTGTAATTATGAATTATTGATTGTAGAGTCGGCGCATGGTCAGCCCCACCCCCTTGCGCCCGTCGTCGATGCATGAAGAGGTGGCCACCCGGCTGCGCAACATGGTCTTCGAGCGCCAGCTCGCGCCCGGCCAGTGGATCGACGAGCTCGCGCTCGCCAACGACTGGAAGATCAGCCGCACGCCGCTGCGCGAAGCGCTCAAGGTGCTGGCCGCCGAAGGGCTGGTCACTTCCGTGCCGCGCCAGGGCTGCAAGGTCACCGAGATGTCGGAAGACGATGCCGACGAGCTGTTCCCGGTGATGGCGCTGCTCGAAGGTCGTTGCGCTTTCGAGGCCGTGCGCAAAGCGACCGACGCCGAAGTCAAGAGCCTGCGCCGCCTGCACGACGTGCTCGAAAAACACGCCGCCGCCAACAACATCGACGGTTACTACCGCGCCAACCACGACTTCCACACCCGCGTGCAGGCGCTCGCGGCGAACCGCTGGCTCGACCGCGCCACCAACGAGCTGCGCCGCTTCCTGCGCCTGTTGCGCGGGCGCCAGCTGAACTGGCCGGGCCGCATGGCGGCGTCGATCAACGAACACCGCGTATTGATCGACGCCTTCGAGCAGCGCGACGCGGTGCGCGCGGAACGCACGATGCACGACCACCTGATGGCCCAGCTCGCCGCGCTGAAAGCGCTGCGCGCGAATGAACAGTCGACCGGAGTCACGCATGCTCGATGAACTGAGAAGTGCCGCCCGCAAGGTCGGCAACGAACGCAGCCTGCGCGGCCTGCTGATCGACTGCAAACGCCTGCTCTCCGAGCGCGGCGAAGCTAACAGCGTGGGCATCGCACACGATCTGGTCGCGCGTTTTTCGGCGCTGCCCGACGAGCAGCAAGGCACCTTCTTCGAACGCCTGTCGAGCGACTTCAGCCCCGACCCCAAGGCCGTGCTGAAGAGCGCACAAGCCTACGCCGACGCGCCCAACGCGCAGAACCTGGCGCTGCTCACGCAGACCACCGAGCCGCCTCGGCAAGAGCTGCTGCGCCGCATCAACCGCTCGCCGGGCGGCACCTCGAGCATCGTGGCGATGCGGCGTGCGCTGCTGGCGCGCGTGGCAAAGAAGCCCGAGCTGCAGGCGGTGGAAGCCGACTTCCTGCACCTGCTGTCGAGCTGGTTCAACCCCGGGTTTCTGCAACTGCAGCGAGTGGACTGGAATTCGCCGGCGCAATTGCTGGAGCAGATCATCCAGCACGAAGCGGTGCACCAGATCGACGGCTGGGACGACCTGCGCCGCCGCCTGCAACCCGACCGCCGCTGCTTCGCGTTCTTTCACCCGCAACTGCCGCACGAGCCGCTGATCTTCGTCGAGGTGGCGCTGCTGCCCGAGATGCCGGGCCAGATCGCGCCGCTGATCGACAAGGCCTCGAAGCCGCTGGCGCCGAGCCAGTTCAAGGTGGCCGCGTTCTATTCGATCAGCAACTGCCAGCCAGGGCTGAAAGGTGTTTCGCTCGGCAACTTCCTGATCAAGCGCGTGGCCGAAGAGCTCAAGCGTGAGCTGCCGCAGCTCAGAACCTTCTGCACGCTCTCGCCGCTGCCCGGCTTCGCGCGCTGGGTGCGCGCTGGTTCAGTGTGCGAAGGCTTGCCCAAGGCGCGTGCGCAGGCGCTGCGCGGAGCGCATCAAACCTTGCTGGCGGCCTGCGGCGGCGACCTCGACAAGATCAGCACGGCCGCCGCGCTGCGCACGCTGAGCACTGAGGCCAGCGCGGCACTGCTGCGCCTCGGCGCGTATTACCTTGCCTGCCACTCGCCCATGCGCAGCGGCGACCCGGTGGCGCGCTTTCACCTCGACAATGGCGCCCGCCTGGAACGGCTGAACGCGCTCGGTGACCTGTCGGTCAAGGGCGCAAAGCAGTCGTTCGGGCTGATGGTGAACTACCTCTACGATCTGCAGAAGATCGAGGCCCACCACGAAAAATTCGTGCAGGGCGAGGTGGCGCATTCACGCGCCGTCTCGGCCCTGCTTTGATGTTCACGAGACCACAAGACCCACAACGGAGACCCGAATGACCACCACATCCCCCGCACGCCGCCACACCCTGCGCGCCGCCCTGCTGTGCACTGCCGCCCTCGCCGCGAGCCCGTGGGCCCTGGCGCAAGGCGCGTGGCCGAGCAAACCCGTGAACATCGTCGTGCCCTTCCCGCCCGGCGGCGGCACCGACGCTTTCGCGCGGCCGCTGTTCGCCGTGATGACGAAGAACGTCGGCAAACAGTTCCTGATCGACAACCGCGGCGGTGCCGGCGGCACGCTCGGCGCCGGCATCGCGGCCAAGTCAGCGCCCGACGGCTACACCTTCTTCATGGGCGCGGTGCACCACGCGATCGCGCCTTCGATGTACCCGAAGCTCGACTACAACCTCGAATCCGACTTCATTCCCGTGGGCCTGATCTCGAGCGTGCCGCAGGTGATCGTGGTCAACCCGCAGCGGGTACCGGTCACCGACCTGAAAGGCCTGCTCGACTTCGTGCGCAAGAACCCCGGCAAGCTGAACTACGGCTCGGCCGGCAATGGCACCTCTCACCACTTGGCCGGCGAGCTCTTCAAGCTGCAGACCAAGACCTTCATCACCCACATTCCCTACCGCGGCGCCGGCCCGGCCTTGCAAGACCTGATTGCCGGCCAGGTCGACATGATGTTCGACGGGCTGGGTTCTTCGGCCAACCACATCAAGGGTGGGCGCATCAAGGCGCTGGCCGTCGCTTCGCCGAAGCGCGCGCCGGGGTTTGCCGAATTGCCCACCACCGCCGAAGCCGGCGTGCCGACCTACCAGGTCGCCACCTGGTACGGCCTGTGGGCACCGAAGGGCACCCCGAAAGAGGTGATCGACCGCATGCGCGCCGAAATGAGCAAAGCGCTGACGTCTGAAGAACTCGTCAAGACCTGGAACGGCCTCGGTGCCGAAACCCCAGACCTCTACGGCGACGCCTTCGGCAAGTTCGTCAGCAGCGAAACCAAGCGCTGGGCCGAGGTCGTGAAAAGCTCCGGCGCAAAGCTGGAGTGATGGGCGGCGCGGTTCAGTGGGCCGGCGCCGCGGCGAACGGCGTGGCCCGCGTGACGCTCGCCAACCCCGGCAAGCTGAACGCGATCGACATCGGCATGTGGCGCGAGCTGCGCGCCTTGTTCGAGCGGCTGCAAGCCCTGCCGCATGACGAAGCGCCACGCGCCGTGATCGTGTGCGGCGCCGGCGGGCAGTTCGCGTCGGGCGGCGACATCCACGAGTTCGCGAACTTCCGTTTCGAAGAAACCGCGTTGCACGACTTTCACGAACACACCGTGGCGCCCGCGCTGCAGGCCATGCTCGACTGCGACATTCCGCTGCTCGCGCAGATCGACGGTGCCTGCATCGGCGGTGGCCTGGAGATCGCGGCGTGTTGCGACATCCGCGTCTGCGGCGAGAGCAGCCGCTTCGGCGCGCCGATCGCCAAGCTCGGTTTCCCGATGGCGCCGGGCGAGCTCGAACGCCTGAGCCAGGTCTTCGCCGCGCCGGTGTTGCGCGAGATGCTGCTCGAAGCGCGCCTGTTCGACGCGCAGGAAGCGCTGCGAGCAGGCGCGGTGCACGCGGTCGTGGCCGATGCCGATGTGGCGTCGACCGCGCTGCAGCGCGCCGAGCGCATCGCCGCGCTGTCACCGCAAGCCGCACGCATCAACAAGCGCACGCTGCGCCAGATCGCGGCCGGCGGGCCGACGCCGGCCGAGCGGCGCACGCACTTCGGCTACGCCGACAGCGCCGAGCACCGCGAAGGCATCGGCGCCTTCATCGCCAAGCGGCAGGCGCGTTTTCAGCGCGGCTGATTCCAGTCCACAAAATGAGAGCCACAGCATGGGCCAGAACCACAACCTCTTCAGCGCACTGCGCGCCGCTTTCCCGAAAGACCTGGACACGATCGCCATCGAAACCGGCGACGGCCCGCTGCTGCGCTACACGTGGCGAGATCTCGACCACGCCACCGCGCGCATCGCCAACCTGCTCGACTCGCTGGGCCTGCCGGCCGGCGCGCGCGTGGCGGTGCAGACCGAGAAGTCGGTCGAAGCGCTGATGCTCTACCTGGCCGTGTTGCGCGCCGGTTATGTGTACCTGCCGCTCAACACCGCCTACCAGGGCAGCGAGATCGAATACTTCATCGGCAACGCCGAGCCGAGCGTGGTGGTGTGCTCGGGCAAGAACTTCGGCTGGGTCAGCAAGATCGCGTTCAAGGCCGGCACCGAACATGTGTTCACGCTCAACGAAGACCGCACCGGCAGCCTGCTCGACCGTGCCGCGCCGCGCAGCGACGAGCACACGCCAGCCCACAAAGAGGCCGACGACCTGGCCGCGATTCTCTACACCAGCGGCACCACCGGGCGCAGCAAAGGCGCGATGCTGAGCCACGGCAACATGCGCTCGAACGCGCTCACGCTGAAAGACTACTGGGGCTGGCAAGAGGGCGACGTGCTGATCCACGCGCTGCCGATCTTCCACGTGCACGGCCTGTTCGTGGCCTCGCACGGCGCGCTGATCAACGGCAGCAAGATGATCTGGTTCAGCAAGTTCGACCCCAAGGCCGTGCTCGCGCGCCTGCCCGAAGCCACCGTGTTCATGGGCGTGCCCACGCTCTACGTGCGCCTGCTCGGCGAAGCCGGCCTCACGAAAGAAGCGTGCCGGAACATGCGCCTGTTCGTCGCCGGCTCGGCGCCGCTGCTGATGGAAACCTTCAACGAGTTC
Source organism: Rhizobacter sp. (assembly GCF_032229685.1). Classification (GTDB taxonomy): domain Bacteria; phylum Pseudomonadota; class Gammaproteobacteria; order Burkholderiales; family Burkholderiaceae_C; genus LMDS01. The sequence continues at coordinate 20,268 of NZ_JAVTWP010000001.1, forward strand.
CGCGAGCGCACCGGCCACACCATTCTCGAACGCTACGGCATGAGCGAGACCGCGATGCTCACGTCCAACCCTTACCACGCGAAGCTCGGCGAACGCCGTGGCGGCACGGTCGGCTTCCCGCTGCCCGGTGTGGGCTTGCGTGTGCAAGGCGAAAACGGCCAGGCCTGCGCGATCGACGAGATCGGCGACATCCAGGTGAAGGGCCCGAACGTGTTCCAGGGTTACTGGCGCATGCCCGAAAAGACGAAAGAAGAGTTCACCGCCGACGGCTGGTTCAAGACCGGCGACGTTGGCAAGATCGACGCGCGTGGTTATGTGTGCATCGTGGGCCGCAGCAAAGACCTGATCATCAGCGGCGGCTACAACGTCTACCCGGCCGAGATCGAGGGCTACCTGAACGACATGCCCGGCGTCGGCGAAAGCGCGGTGATCGGCGTGCCGCACGCCGACTTCGGCGAAGCCGTGGTCGCCGTCGTGGTGGCACGGCCGGGCAGCGCGCCCGATGCAAGCGCCTTGATCGCCGAGCTGAAAGGCAACATCGCCAACTTCAAGGTGCCCAAGCAGGTGTTCGTGGTGAACGAGTTGCCGCGCAACACGATGGGCAAGGTGCAGAAGAACCTGCTGCGCGAGCAGCACAAGGGCTTGTTTGCGCGCTGAGGCCGCGGCCGCGATCAACAGCGCCTGCCCGCGCTGCGGCGCGGCGTTTCATTGCGGCGTGAACGACAAAGAGCCTTGCGCTTGCGGCACGGTCAAGCTCGGCGAGGCCACGCTGAAGGAGCTGCGCGAACGCTTCGAGCTTTGTCTTTGTCTGAGTTGCCTGCGGCAGGCTCAGGCGGATGCTGGTGAGGTGCCATGTCCGATGCCGCCGACCTGATCGCCCGGCTGGCCCTGAGCCGCCACCCCGAGGGGGGCTGGTACCGCGAGACCTGGCGCGCTCCGGCAGCGTCGGGCCGAAGCGCCGGCACGTCGATCCTGTTTCTGCTCGAAGCCGGGCAGCGGTCTCACTGGCACCGGGTGGACGCGTCGGAGCTCTGGATATTCCAGGCGGGGACGCCGCTGACCTTGATGACCGCGGTCGACCACGAGACGATCGAAACCCGGCTGGGGCTCGACGTGGCCGCCTGCGAGTGCCCTCAGTACATCGTTCAGCCGAACCAATGGCAGGCAGCCCATGCAGAAGCAGGGTGGTGCCTGGTCGCTTGCGTGGTCGTGCCGGGCTTCAGCTTCGACGGCTTCGAGATGGCGCCCGCCGGCTGGACACCGCAGAACGGCTAGGCGGCCAGGTCGGCGAAACCCAGGGTCGACGAGTTCGAGGCGGTTTCGTCGAAGCTCCCGTGCAGCGTGGCCATCATGGCGCTGTCGAGTGACATTTCCATGTACCTGTAGCTCGACTTCACCGCGCGCTGCACGGCCGCGACTTCCGCGGCGCCGGGCGCATGGCCGAGCAAGGTGGCAACGATGTCGAGCGCTTCCCAGGGATGGGTGTCGTCGTACTCCGCGTGCACCTTGAGCCAGCGCATCGACGGCGCGCGGATCTTCTCGGGCAGCGACTCCGCATAGGTGGTCTTCGAACACACGACGCAAGACCACTCGCCGGTGGCACCTTCGACGGCAAAGTTGGTGGCTGCCATGGCGACGGCCAGGCTCGCCTGGTCGCACACGTACCAGCACCAATGGGCCAGGGCTTCCATCTCTTGGGTATCGGCGCCCGCACGCAGGTCGCTCAAGCCGAGACCGGCCGACGCTGCCCAAGAAGCCCAATGCTCCGAATGCTTCTGCTCGACACGGATGTTCTGGATCAGGTAACGGCGCGCCATGTCTTCGCCGACACTGTCGCCGTAGCCCATCTTCTTGAGGTTCATCGCCATGAACCGGGGGAACTGTTCGATCGTCGGCCAGACACCGATCATGAAGCGCTGCATGGCCGCGAGCGGAAGCTGAGCATCGCGCATCAGCGCGAACAGTTCGTGCTCGACCACGCGCTTCTTGTAGGGCGTGGTTTCGTGTACCACGCGCTGCAGCCAGACCGGATAGCTCCCGATGTTCTTCAGGTCGCCGGTACGACGAAACTCATTGGACATGGCAACCCCCACCGTTTGCGTGTGGAAAACTCAGCAATGATCGTGCCCGCCTCATGGTGTTTGCGCAACGAGGCCTTTCTCGGTGTGCCCTGCCTGCAACGGTTCGCGTTCGGGGCGGGGCCGGGGCTGGCGGCTCGACCTTCCGCAGCACTACGCGAAGGTTTCGTCGGTGTGCTTGTCGAGCATCGCCAGCAGCTCGTCGAAGATGATGGGCTTGGTCATGTAACTCTCGAACCCGGACTGCAGTGCGTGGTGAATCTGCTCAGGCAGTGCGTCGGCCGAAAGCGCCACCAGCCGAATGTCTCGCGTCGATCGATCGTTCTGCAGCGCGTGGGCGACGTCGATGCCCGTCATGTCGCCGAGATTCATGTCGACCAGCATCAGGTCGGGGGGATCGAGCCGCGCCATCTCGATGGCGAGCGTGCCGTTCGGCGCAATGCGCAACGAGATGCCGCGACGCAGCGTCACGATCTGGCGAACCAGCTCGGCGTTGACCTCGTTGTCTTCCGCGTACAGAACCCTGAGGGACCGCCCGGCCCGTGAAGCGTCCCGGTGCGCCGGCTCGTTGTCTGGATCGACGGCGGGCGGTTCCGCGACGCGCAGGGTCAGGGTGACGCTCGTGCCTTCGCCGAACACGCTGTTGACCACGAGCTGCCCCCCCATCATCTCGGCGAGCTGGCGCGAGAGAACCAGGCCGATGCCCGTGCCTTCCACGGTCGATGACTCGGCGCCGAGGCGGTTGAAGGGTTGAAACAGACTTTCGAGCTGCTCTGGCGCGATGCCACGGCCGGTGTCGACGATATGGATCTCGCACGCTGTCTCGTTCACCTTCCAGGTAAGGCTGACCTTGCCGCCCGGCCGGTTGTACTTGACCGCGTTGCTGAGCAGGTTGACCAGCACCTGACGCAGACGAACCGCGTCGGCTTGGACCCAGATCTCTTCAACGGCCGACGCGGCGTGCCCCAGTGTGCGGGGCGCGGCCGACATCAGGAAGACTTCGATCCCTGCGTCGGTGACGAGCGGCGACACCATGGTCGCGGCTTCTTCCACGGCCTTGAGCAGCTTGACGGCACCCGGCAGCACCGACATTTCTCCGGATTCGATGCGCGACAGGTCGAGCACGTCGTTGACCAGCGCGAGAAGGTGGGAGCCCGCGTTCTCGACATGCTGAACGCGCGCCAATTGCTCGAGCGAGAGTGGCCGGTCCACGTCCATGCGCAGAAGCTTCGAGAACCCGATGACGGCGTTCAGCGGCGTGCGCAACTCATGGCTCATCCGCGACAGGAAGTCGGTCTTGGCCTTGTTGGAAGCTTCCAGCGCTTCGTGGGCGCGGCGCTCGGCTTCGGCGCCCAGTTTCGCGGTGACGTCGCGCAACACCACGGTGGACAGCACCGAGCGTTCGATCTCCAGCCGCGATAGTGAAGCCTCGAGCGGGAAGCTGCTGCCGTCGACCCGAAGCCCTACGGCGTCTTCCAGGGTGCCGGCGGTCGCTTGCAGGGAAATCCGTGCCCCTTTCGAGGTGGCGATGAACCTGTCGATCGACGTGCCGAGCGCGTTGGCCGAGTCGACGCCGAACAGGTCTTCGGCCGCCCTGTTGAAAAGAACCACCCGGCGTTGTTCATCCACCGTGACGACGCCATCGGTCACTGCGTGGATCAGGCGCTGCATCCGCAATTGCGCCGCGGCTTGCTGGCGCATGCTGCGGCGAACGAAAAGGAGGCCCGAGAACATCAACAGCATGGCGATCGCCGCATTCAGCCCCAGCAGCAGTTGCTGCGTGGTCCGCGACGCCTCGCCCAGCTGGAACGAGAAGGCGCTGGTCAGCTTGGTGAGCCTTTCGTTGAGGATCGGTGCCTGAACCCGCATCTCGCCCACCGCGGCCGCCTGCAGGTCACCGGCCAGGATGCGCTCGCGGGCCCGGTCCACCAGTTGGCGAAGTTGCTCGATCGTCCTGTCGCCTTCGGTCCAGGTGGCGATGGGCTTCGACATGAACGGCACGTGCTGGAACCAGCGAAACATCAGGACCAGGCCGTCGATGTCGTCGGGGTGGTTCCCACCGTTCAGAAAGCCTCGCCGCGCGGCCGGGATGTCGGGGACAGGCTGTTGCAGCGCTTCTCTGGCAGCGCGATCACCCAGTGGGTTGGCCAGGGCCGCAACGAATCGTTGGTAGTCGGCCTCGTCGTTGCGCTGGGCATAGGCCAGAACATGAATCTGCGCGTCTTTCTGCCCTTTGGAATAGAGGCTCTCGCCCGTGACGTAGGCGCGGACGGTGGAAAGGAGCTGGATACTGAAGGCAGAAACGGATGCTTGCAAAAAAGCCATCGCGACGAACACCGACACGATCGGCCAGTACCGGGGCGTCGGTGATTCTTCCTTCGGCTTTTCAGCTCCGAGCATGGGGCCCCCGGTCGAGCGTGCGCACCTGCGACTTTGCGCCGCGTCGCAGGAATCGTCGACTTGAGGGTACCCCACTTGCACGTGGTGCTGGTGGTATGAAGCACCGTAATGCGGCCGATTTTCCTACCTGCACCCGGCCCGCCTTCCGATCGATGCCCGAGGGCCATCCGAGCACAGTCACCTGACGCCGCATCCCGCGGCGAATTCGTCAGGAGACCATGATGAACACTTCCTCTTCTTCCCACGATGTCATTTCTTCGGGCCGCGTCGAAGGCACCAACGTCTACAACACGGTCGGCGACAAGCTCGGCTCGATCGACGACCTCATGATCGACAAGCGCTCGGGCCAGGTGCGCTACGCGGTGCTGGAATTCGGTGGCTTTCTCGGCATGGGCACCGACCGGTACCCGCTGCCCTGGAACATGCTGAAGTACGACACCACGATGGACGGCTACGTGGTGCCGCTCGACAAGGACCGCCTCGACGGCGCACCGAGCTATTCCGACGAAAAGCGGCCCGACTACGACGACGAATACGGCCGTCGGGTGAACGACTACTACGGCGTTCCGTATCTTTGAGGTCTGACGTTCGGCGAGCACCGTGCTCGCCAAATGACGCGGGCGCTCTCACCGTCTGGTGAAGAGCGCCCGCGGGTCTGAAAGCAGAGCCGGCTACTTGAAGAGAGGCTCCGTTCCGGACCAAGAGATTGAAGACATATCACCCCCTTTCAATGAGCTGCGAGGCCCCCAGCGTACACGATCCCGGGCCTCCACGGTGAACTGATGGTGAGCCGGATAACCGGGGCAAGCCGCCCGTTGTTCCGGGTCTGTGATGTGCGCAGCGCGGCCATACTCGGTTCGACCAGAAGCCGGGAGAACCCCTGTGAGCGCAACCTTCGACGAGATCCACAACCTGCAGGAACAAGCCGTGTTCACGGCCATTGCCGAGATCGCACCGGCGTACCCTCACTTCGCCCTCGACCTGATGGCCGACGTGGCCTGTGTCGCGTTGAACCGCTTGCCACAACGCTACGTGCGGCACACGGTCGACTTCGCCTTCTACCAGACGACCCCGGAGCGCGAGAACGACAAGCGCGCCACCGACGAAGCAGTTCGTTTCGCGTTCGAATTCGTGCAGGCGCGCGGCGCGATGCGCGCGCGGGGCTGACGGGCCGGCCAGCCCGGGTTCTTCGCACAGCAGTCGTCGATGGCGGGTTGGCAGCCCTTTGAGGCTCGTCGACGAATTCACGCCGATGGTCGCCAACCGATCGCGTAGAGGCGACCATTCAGTGATTGCTCGAGGCCGCGAAGGGCCGTGACGTTGCGCGCGAATGCCGCACGCGCCGGCCCGGTCTGGTCGCCGCCCGGTGCCGACCGACATCTGCTCACGGCGATCGATGTGCAGGGTGTCGCCGATACGCGCGAGTTGTCGGTCGAGTTCGCGCCGCCAAGAGGCGACGCTCAAAACACCTTCAGCGACACCATCCACTCGCTGCCAGCATGCTGCCGGCCGCGCCAACCGGTGGCATAGCCGATCGACAGTGTCAGGTCGTACCAGTGCAGTACCGACACGCGCAGATCGACCTGCGCGCCCAGGCTGGCGTAGCGCTGGCGGCGCGCGGCGTCGGCCGGGTCGGCCCACAGGCCGGCGGCGAAGACCGAGGAGCGCAGCGACTGCAGGTGCAGGTCCGGTGAGCCGGCCGATTCGAAGACCGCGGGCGGCAGGTTCAGCTCGACCATCTGGCGCACGAAGCTGCGCGCGGCGATGGCGTCGATGCCGAAGCCCGGCATCGACATCGGCTCCCGATAGCGCCGCACTGCACCGTCATCGACGCGGTTGTTGCCGAAGGCACCGAAGTAATACTGGCCGATCGACAGGCTGCGCGTGCCGGCGGTGCCACCCAGCGCCGTGCGCGACCACAGCGAGGTGTGGCTCAGCGGCAGCGGCAGCCCGGCGTCGAAGCGCAGCATCGGCTGCGTCACGACATGGCCGTTGGCACGGCTCGCCGTCAGCGTGCCGGCAGTGATCACGCCCTTTTCGTCGTCTACCGCCCCCAGCGAACGGCGCAGGTCGCTGTAGTGCAGGCCGGTCTCGGCCACGAGCAGACGATCGAACGGAGCCTCGATGTTCTGCGCACCCGGCAGCGCATCGAGCCGGCTGTAGTGCGAGAGACGGGTCTTCCACGCGAGCGTTCGCGGGCGTTCGTAGATCAGCAGGCGCTCGTGGCCCAGGCTGACCTCCAGGCCACGGCGGCCGCGCAACCTGGGGCCGAACAGGTCGTAGAAGCTCGACCGGTTCCACGCCAGCGTGGCCGACCATTCGCGGTAGCTGGCGTCGATCAGCAAGTGGCTGCGCTCTTCGGTGGGCAGGCCTTGCCCCGGCGTGATGGCCGCAGTGACGCCCAACTGCACCAGTCCGAGCGGGTCGCCGAAGTTGGCGCGCAGCCCGACGCCCGCCGTATCGCGGTAACCCTGGGCCACGGGGTAGAGGTTCAACAGCCGGATCTGCTCCAACGGCTCGTACACCCCGCGCTCGCGCACCAGGGCCTCGTCGTCGACGGTGTTGGCCGCGGGCACCTGCCAGGTCGCGACGACCGGGTGGCGCTGCGCCAGCTCGGCGCCCAGGAAGCGGATCGCGCCCGCCGCCGACAGCGGCCCGGGTTCGATCACCACCGGCGCGAAGCCCTGCCCGGTGTATTCGAAGACGACCAGCGAGCCATCGGGGCGGGGGATGGGCCGGAAGAAGCCGGTCTCGGCGTTCGACACCAGGTCCACCCGGCCGGTGGCCACCTCGAAGCGGTAGATGTTGGAGACCCCCGTGTAGTACGCGCTGCCATACAGGTAGCGGCCGTCGGGCGAGAAGGCGAAGCCTTCGGCCGCAGCAGGGGTGAAGCTGAACGAGCTGACGGCCACCAGCCGCCCCGCGCGCAGGTCGGCCATGCGGTACACACGCAACGTCTGCTCGCCAGCACTGTCGGCCACCGCCGCCGAGAGCAGCGTGCCGTCGGGCGACACGTCCAGGTCGCCGGGCACGACGCCGTACTCGAAAGCGTAAAGGTCCTGCCAATCCTGGTACGGGTACGGCACCTGCACCAGCGTCGCCCGGCCGTTCTCGTGGCGCACGCCGATCAGCGCGCGGTCCGACGGGTCGAGCGCGATGGCGCCGATGCGCGCGCCCTTCAGCAGCTCGGTCTGACGGCCGGTGTCGAGCTGCGTGGCCCAGAGGCCGCGCAGGCCGTTGTTGTCGGTGGTGTAGAGCACCGTCTTGGCTTGCGGGTCGTAGGCCAGCGAGGTCACCGAATACAGCATCGCGCCGCGGATGCCGGCGAGCGGCCGTGATGCCCCGGTGCGCAGGTCGATGGCGGCGATGTGGTCCAGCGTGCCAGGCCTGCGCACGCCGGCGATCAGCTCGCCGGTGTCGTCGTCGATGAAGCCGCGCGACACCGAGCCCAGCGGCTGTGCCACCAGCGGCTTCGTCGGCGTGACCGGATGACGGCGCAGCTCGGTCAGGTTGGCTTGCTGGAAGCGGCGCTCATCGGCGATCCAGCGCTGCCAGGCGGCTTCGAGCGGCTCGCCGAAGACGTGCTCGAACTGCGCGGCATACAAGGCGCGGCTGTCTTCGTCGCGCCGCAGCACGCGCACGACCTGTTCGGGCGAGTGGGCCCAGGCGAGCCAGGTGAAGAAACGCGTGCCGTAGAGGTACGCGGCGGCCCCCACCTGGAAGTCCACCTGGGTGGCGCGCGACGCGAGGCCGAGCGGGGTGTAGAACGGTGCGTCGTCGCGCACCATCGCGCGGAACACCATCTCGTCGTAGCCGCCCTGGGCGCGCCCCTGGCCGCCGGCCATCCAGGTCTCCATGAAAACGGCGGCGCCTTCCAGGTACCAGCGCGGCGCAGCCCAGCGTGGCGTGGTGAGCAGGCTGTAGAGCAGCGACTCGGGGTGGTCGGACTGCGGCGTCACCTTGCCGCTGAACGCGTGGCGCCAGAAGCGGTCGCGCGTGTCGGCCACATCGCCGTTCGCAATGTGCACCAGTTCGTGGTTCATCGTGGTGTAGAAGCGCTCGTGCCCCGGGCTCGTCTCGAACGGGTTGGCCACCGGCGCCACGTCCAGGCGCAACAGGTTGCGCGGCGCCGGCGAGGCATTGGCATTGCCGTAGTCCGAGAAGTCGCGCAGCCACAGCGTGGTGAGGTCTGCGGGCTGCCATCCGAAGATGCGACGCTGCCACTGGGCCGAGTTGTGGAAGGTGCGCACGGCGTGCGGCACGAACGGCGCAAGCGTCGGGTCTGAGTAGATGACCCGCACGTCGTCGGTCAGGGCGTACGACAGCCCGAGCGAAGATGCCATCGCGCTTGCCGACAAGCCTGCCGATGCCACCGCCAGCAGCCAGGCCACCGCCCGGCGTGTTGTTCGTTCCAGTCGTGTCATCTTGAAGACGTGGGTGGCGCCGGCATCGCGGTCTCGGCGCGGCCAAGTGAAGACGCCGGCTCCAAGGCCGGCAGACTTGAGACGCCGGCCAATGCCGACGGTGAAGACGTCGGGCTACTTACTGCATCGCGCCGCGGTCAGCCGCCTGCAGTGCGAACGCCCGTTCAGCGGCCTTCAACGCGAACGCCCGTTCAGCGGCCTTCAAAGCGAACGCCCGTTCGGCGGCCTTCAACGCAAAAACCCGTTCAGCGGCCTGCAGCGCGAACGCACGGCTGGCCGCGTTGACGTTCGCGGCCTGCACGTCGGCGGCGCCGGCCGTCAGAGTGTGCTGACCTTCGGCCGCAGCGTCGGGTGAGGCGATCGTCACGGCCGAGGCGCCGTTGTCGGGTGCGCGGTAGCGCTGAGCCGGGGCGATGGAGGCGCTGATCTCCGATTGCGCAGCGGCGATCTGCGGCTGCGCCAGGCCGACGAGGGCCGTGACGATGGCGGCGCAAGCGCCGAGGGTGCGGCGGACGGAATGGGCGGTGGTGTTGTGCGTGTTCATCGAAGTTCTCCTTGGGGGGGTGAGTGCCTGTCGGCGGTTGGGTGGCGGGGAAAGAGCGGGGAAAGGTGTGGAGCCGTCAGACCCGGGTCGCCGAGGCGGCGGCCACGAGACTGGCGGGGCCGGCCTGGGTCTGCGCGTCGAACGCGGTCAGCAGGCCGCCGAGCAGCGCCGTCGAGACGACCAGGCTGCCGAAGGCGGCGACCAGGCGGTTGGTGAAGCTGAGCGAGTTCAGGGTGGTCTGGGTTTGCATGGCGTGTCCTTGAGATGGGTTGGCTGCTGGGGTGACTGAACTGTCGGCCACACCCCCCTTCAGCGTCCTCCAGCCGGCCTATAGCGTTCTCAAGCGTTCTGAAATGCGGGGCCGACGGCCCTGAAGTTCGTGTCGAGCCTCACGGCTGGACGCGGGCGCTCTCTTAGGCCTTCACTTCTTCCGCGCTCTCGGTACCGGCGCCGACTGGCGGTACACGGCGACGAGCGTGTCGATCATGTCGGTGTCCTGGTGGACCAACGGGTCGTCCGCCGACTCCACCAGCGCCTTCATGCTCAGCAGGCCGATCACCGACGTGTAGGCGACGAAGGCCAGGCGTCGCGCCTGCTTGGCGTCGATGGCGCCCCGGCCATCGGCGTGCAAGCGTTCGGCCGCGCCCGCGAGCACGAGGTCGTTCAGCGGCCGGATCCGGTCGAGGTTGCCTCCCATCATGTTCTTGAGGTCGAAGAACGGCAGCGCGGTATGGCTCAGCTGGAACAGCCGGAGCTGCCTCGCGAACGCGTGGAAGTAGGTGCGGAGCAAGGCCTCGAGCGCGTCCGCGCCGTTGTCGGTCAGTGCAACCGCCTCGGACACGGCCGTGGTCGCCCGCGTCAGCTCCGCCAGCGCGACCTCGAACAGCAGCGCTTCCTTGGACGCGAAGTAGTGATACAGCGCCTGCTTGCGCAGGCCGACCTCGTCGGCCACGAGCCCAAGGGTGAAGCCTTCAAGGCCGTGGCGGGCGATGACCGTGTAGGCGGCGCCGACGAAGTCGGCCTTCACGAGCTCGCGCCGCTTCTCGATGCGTCGGGAAGAAGGGTGATCGGTCGTCATGTCTGAACGCAATTAAACCACTTTACCGGCGGTAAAACTATGGCTAGACTGCGGTGCGTGATGCAGATCGATGCGAACCTTTGCTTCGGCCCCGGTGGCCGCTTCGAGCTCCAGCCGACGGAACGCCGGCTGCTGGTCGACGGCCAGCCGGCCAACCTCGGGGCCCGTGCTTTCGACCTGCTGCTGGAGCTGGCCGCCCGACCGGGAGAACTTCGGACGAAGAACGAGCTGATCGAGGCCGTCTGGTCCGGCACGGTGGTCGAGGAAGGCAACCTCGCCACGCAGATCAGCGCGCTGCGCAAGATCCTGGGCAGTGAACTGATCGCCACCATCCCCGGGCGCGGCTACCGATTCGCGACGCGGCTCGACAGCGCGCCTTCAACGCCCTCAACACCTGCAGCGCCCGCCGTGCCGTCGCCCCTCACAGCGACGCCACCGGCTGCCCCAGACGCCGGGCTCCGGACCAACCTGCCGGCCGCGCTGCCGCCGCTGGTGGGCCGCAGCGAAGACCTGGCGGCGCTGCACGAACTGCTCTCGCTGCACCGCCTGGTCAGCATCATCGGCGCCGGCGGCATGGGCAAGACGACCGTCGCGCTGCACCTCACGTCGCAGCGCCGGGCCGAGCACCGCCACGGCGTGTGCTGGGTGGAACTGGCCAGCGTCACCGACCCCACGGCCTTGCCGTCGGCCATCGCGGCAGCGATCGGCGTGCGCATCGGCGGCGCCGACCCGCTCGAGGGGCTGTGCGCCGCACTGGCGCCGCTGGAGATGCTGGTCGTGCTCGACAACGCCGAACAGGTGGTCGATGGCCTCGCGCGAGTGGTGCAGGCGGTGCTCGACAACGCGCCGGGCCTGCGCGTGGCGGTCACCAGCCAGGTGCCGCTGAAGCTGCCCGGCGAGCGGGCCTACCGCATCGGCGGGCTCGCCGTGCCGCAGGGGCCGCTGCCCGCGGCCCAGGCGCTGGTGTTCGGCGCCGTCGCGCTGTTCGTCGAACGCGCGCAGGCGGCCGATGCACGCTTCGTCTTCACCGATGCGCAGGCGCCGACGGTCATCGAACTGTGCCGCGGGCTCGACGGCCTGGCGCTGGCGATCGAGCTGGCTGCCGCCCGTGCGCCGATGCTCGGCGTGCAGCGTCTGGCCAGCGCGATGGACGACCGGCTGCGGGTGCTCACCGGCAGCCGCAACCGCATGGCGCCCGCGCGCCAGCAGACGCTGCGTGCCACGCTCGAATGGAGCCACGGCCTGCTCGATCCACCCGAGCAGGTCGTCTTCCGCCGACTCTCGGTCTTTGCCGGCAGCGCATCGCTGGCGATGGTCCAACGGGTGCTGGCCGACCCGCCCGGCGAGGGCGGCCTCGATGAATGGGCCGTGCTCGACGCACTGGCGCTGCTGGTGGACCGCTCGCTGGTCGTCGCGATGCTCCCCGACGACGGTGCCGAACCCCGCTATCGACTGCTCGAAACACCGCGGCTGTTTGCGCGCGAGCAACTTCAGCAAGCCAGCGAGGAGGCGACGCTGCGACAGCGGCATGCGCATGCGGTGGCCACTCAGTTCGATGCGCAATCGGAAGTGTTCGAAAGCGGCCGCAGCGGCCTGAAGGCCTGGGTGCAGGCGATGGCGCCGGACCGCGAGAATGGTCTGGAAGCGTTGGCTTGGACCTGTGCCGAGGGTGACGCCGTCCGGGCGGCTCAGATCGCCGGGGCGCTCGCCTTGGCGCTGCAGGGCGGCACGCAACAGCAGCGGATCGGCATGATGGACGCGGTCGAGCCGCTGATCGACGGCCTCGACGGGCCGGATCTGCTGGGGCGTGTCATGTTCATGGCTTCTCTGGCCCTGAACAACAATCCCGACCGCGCACTGAACCTTGGTCGCCGAGCCGCTGCCCGTCTCCCGGTTGCCCCACCCGTTGCCCCATCCGATGCGTCGCCCGCCGGCCGCTGGGCCTGGCACCGGGCTTATGCGCTGATCGCCAGCATAGAGGCGCGGGCGGGCGACCTGCCCACGGCGCAGCGTGCGCTGGCGCAGGCGCGTCTGTCTGCCGACCCCGCGTGGCCTGCGGTGCGCGCTCGGCGGCTGGCCGAAGCGGAGCAGCACGTCGCCATGGCACAGGGCGACATGGATGCCATGCTGGCGTGGAACCGCCGGCTCAACGAGCTGGATGCCTCCACGGGCACTCCTCTTGAACACAGCCTGCACAACCTCGCCGACGCCGAGCTCGGCGCCGGGCATGCTGAACGAGCGGTAGCTCTCGGCACCGAGCTGGTGGCCTTGCTGGCGGGAGGACGCGACGAGACGATCCTGACCTCTGCGCGTCTCAACCTCTCGGCCGCGCTGCTGGCGCTTTCCGACCCTGCTGCCGCCGCAAAGCACCTGCGTGCCGGTTGGGCCCAGGCAGGGCGGTTCGGCCAGGCGGCCTTCTTTGCCGACTACCTGTCCTTGCTGGCCGCGTTGGAAGGGCGCATGGGTGCCGCGTCGCACATCGCCGGCCATGCGGACGCCGCCAATGCCCGCCATGGCCGGCGCGAGCCGAACGAAGCCGCCGCCATCGCCCGCGCCAGCCAGTTGGCCCGCGCCGCGCTGGGCGACGCCGAGTTCGACCGGCTGCACGCAGAAGGCACGCGGCTGCGCGAGGCGGACATCACGGCGCTGGCCTTTCCCGCCCCATCGATTGATCGCCCTTTCGAGAACGCCACCAACCCATGAACGCCTACACCCTCGACAACCCCGTGTTCCAGATCTACGCCGTCGCTGCCTGCCTGGCGATCGTCAAGCTGATCGGCCACGGCTTCTACACCGTCTACCGCATGGTCCGCAGCGACGGCGGCTTCCTCAATCCCGAGGACCTTCGCAAGACCCCGTTCAATCCCAACCCTCGGTCAGAGCAGCTCGCGGCATTCGAGGACGTGGAGAGGGCCCGCCGGATGCACCGCAACGAGATCGAGAACACGCCCGCGTTCCTGGCGGCCGGTTTGCTGCTGGTGGCTGCGGCGCCCAGCGTGGTGTTCGCCTCGGTCACGATGTTTGGCTACCTGCTGGCGCGGCTGGCGCACAGCTACGCGTATGCGACACAACGCGATCACGAAGTGCGCGCCGCCTGTTTCACCCTTGGCGCCGCCTTCACGGTGGCGATGGTCGTGCATGTGCTGGTGAGCGTGTTGCAGCGCTGAACGGCGGTCAGCTGCGCACGGAGTGTTGACGGGCCACAGAGCTGGCCGCGTTGATCTGAAAAGACTCCGAAGGTTCACAAGTGGGCTCTGCGGGCTCAGGCTGCGTCGGCCAGAAGTACGGTTGAAAGGCGAACGCGCGAGCCCTGTTCAGCGTCCGCTCCCGAGAAGGGCAGCCGTGTTCGAGGTCTACTTCGAAGGTCCGGATTCAGCCTTCTGCCGCCGTGCCACGGCTGCAGATCCAGTCCACCGCAGGCAAGATCTCCCAAAGCCCGGCCGACCGGACTTCGCCTATGCTCGCGCGGACAACTCGTGCCTCGCTCGATGAACTGCACATCCAGCCACCTCCTTGCCGCTCCGGTGATGCTGCGCTTGCCCAGCGCGCGCAGTGCTTCGGGTTCTATGGCGCGCGCTCCCGTCTCGCGGTCTGGCCAAGCCGACGGCCTGCCGGTGCAACCACCTTCGATCATTGCGCAAACGCGGCGCTGGGTCGGGGCCGCGCTGGCCACCGTGGCGCTCGCCTCCGCTGCGGCGGCCGCACCGGCGCACACCGCTGCGGGCTGGCAAGCCGACTTCGACGCGCTGCTCGCGGGGCTGGCGAGCCACTATGCGAACTTCGAGGACCAGATCCGCGAGCGCCGGCTCGACCTGCCGGCTCTCGCCACACAACAGCGCCGGGCGCTCACCGATGCCAGCGATGACCAAGGGCGTCGCGCCGCGATTCAAGGCCTGCTGCGCCAGTTGCGCGACCCCCATGTCCGAATCGACTGGGCCCCGGCCGCCGACGATTCGCCGGGGCCGGTCTGCGCCGCAGGCGGCAACAGCGGACGCGAAGGCAGGCTGCAGTGGTCGCGTCTGCCGGGGTTCACACCACTGGCCCTCGACGCGGCGCGAATGTTCTCGGCCGGCCTGCTGCGCCAGCCCGACGGGCGGCGGCTGGGCATCGTGCGCCTGGGCCTGTTCGTCGAGAGCGCCTACCCTGCCGCCTGTGCCGAGGCGGCACGTGCACTGGGCCTGCCCCCGGATGCCCCTTGCGACGCCGCGTGCACGGAGCGTCGCGATGCGGCGGCCGCTCGTGCGCTCGACGCCGCGCTGGTGTCCACGGTGCGCGCGCTGCGCACTTCCGGCGCGGTGATGCTCGTGATCGACATCACCGACAACGGCGGCGGCTCGGACTGGAACGAGGCGGTCGCGCGGCGCTTGGCCGGGCCGCTGCGCTCGGCGCGCGTCGCGATGCTGAAGCACCCGGCGTGGCAGGAATGGGTCGACGAACGGCTGGGCAAGCTGGGCCCCGACGCGCCCGAGGCCGCCACGTGGCGCCGGCTGCGCGGGCAACTCGCGCAGACCTGCGATCTCTCGGCTGCGTGGTCAGACCGCGAGTTCGCTGAGGGCGCCCGGCCGCTGCCCTGCAGCCCATTGGTCCACGGTCACTTGCACACCCTCGGTACCAGCGAGCCTTGGGGGCCCGCGGTACCGCCCGGGATCAACCGACTGCCGCTGGCGCTGCTGATCAACGACGAAACACATTCGGCTGCCGAGCAGTTTGCCGCGCTGCTGCGGGACAACCGGAAGGCACGCCTGGTCGGCGGTGTGACGGCCGGGGCCGCTTGTGGCACCTTCACGTCCAGGGGCACCGGCTTCACCCTGGCGCACAGCGGCGCCCACGTGCACGTGCCCGATTGTGTGAGGCTGCGCGCCGACGGCACCAACGAGCGCCGCGGCATCGTGCCCGATGTCATGGTGCCCTGGGCGCCGTCGGACAGCCCGTGGCTGCGCACTTTGAAGGCAGCGCAGACCTTGGAGCGGATGCGCTGAGATCAGAGGCTGGTGCAACCCGAGAGCGGGGAGTGACATGGGCGAGCTCGACTGTCCGCCCTCAGTCTGCACCAGTCGGTACCGGCCTGTTTCTCAGTTGACCTGCAGCCAACGGATGCGTCGACAGCTGGTGAGGCCTCTGACAATCAAGACCCGACCCCGCTTGTTCGAGCCTCACCTTTCATCATGGATAAATCATTGCTTCAGCAGCAGGTGCTGGAACGGCTCGCCGAAGACCTGCTGCAAGCTGAACAGGCGGCGCGGGCAGCCCATGAAACTGCGACTCATGAAGAGAGCGTGTCCGAAAACAAGTACGACACATTGGGTCTCGAAGCTGCCTACCTGGCCACTGGGCAAGCTCGTCGCGCCGAGGCCATCCGCCAAGCGATGGCCAATTGGCGCCACTTCCGCCCCCGCCCCTACGATGCCAGCCAAGGAATACAGCTCGGCGCGCTGGTCTGCCTGGTCGATTCCGGCGGCAACCGACAACTGCTCTTCCTGGGCCCCGATGGAGGGAGTATGAAGTTGGTCAGCGGAGCTCAGCTCGTTCAGATCGTCAGCAGCGATGCCCCGTTGAGCAGGGCCATGCTGGGCAAACGCGAAGGTGATGAGGTGTCGATCCAGGTCGCTCAGATTCGACAGCACTTTGAGGTGCTGCGGGTTCACTGACGAGCACCCATCGCTCCGGTCGCCCTGCACGCGCATGGTCAACGCCCGCTTGTGAGAAAACGTCGCTCGCTGGCTTGCATCCGAACAGGTGCAATCAGTCTGGACCGGCCAAGCATCGAACTCAACCAAATGCCCGCAAGAATTCGGACCGTCGGAAACGCGGCTGATCCTTCAGCGACTTGAGCTGTCGCCAGCCCGAGCGCGACCCTAAAAGACCCGATACCGCAGGTACGCGGCCTGCGGGTCTTCGCCGGCACGGATGGCCCGCACCATGTCGCCCTCGGTCGCCATCTTGCGTTCGGCCGCAGCCACCACGGCCTCGACCTCGGCAGCGCCGATCAGGATGACGCCGTCGCGGTCGGCCAGCACGTGGTCGTCGGGCAAGACCTGCTGGCCGCCGATGGCCACCGGTTCTCCGAAGGCTTCGGCCCGCCAGGCGCACACGATGTCGATGGGTGTGGCGTACCGCGCGAACACCGGAAAGCCCAGGTCCGACACGGCCTGGATGTCGCGGCAGCCCCCGTCGACGATGTAGCCGCGCACCCCCTTCAGCTTCAGCGCCTCGGCCGACAGGCCACCGAACAGCGCACGCGTGTCGTCCTGCGGCTGGCACACCACCACGTGGCCGGCTGGCGCGCGTGAGAGCAGGCCCGCCCATTCGTAGAGCGAGGTGTGCTTGTCCAGCGTCGGGTCGGGCCGCCCGCGCACGGTGAACACCGGGCCGGCTGCTTTCATCGTGGGCTCGAGACCGACGATGCTGCGCGGCAGCACGCGCAGCGCCAGGCCCATGTCTTTCATCACGTCGTGGATCACCGAGCTGTGGCAGGCGTTCAGGCGGTCGGCAAGGGTCATGCAACATCTCCCGGGGCGATGCGCACGACTTTACTTCCTCACCCGCGGGGGCCTGCACGCCCCTGCATACTGCGCGCATGGCCGAACTGACTGAACTTCTTCATGCCGCAGCCCAGGGTTCGCCGGACGCCATTCCCCGGCTCTGCGAACTGCTCTATGCCGAGCTGCGCCAGATCGCGCACGCCAGGCTGCGCCACGGTGCCGGCAAGGTGGCGCTGAACACCACGGCGCTGGTCCACGAGTCTTACCTGCGGCTGATCAAGCTCGAGCAGTTGCGGGTTGAAGACCGCAGCCACTTCCTGGCCTACTCAGCGCGCGTGATGCGCTCGGTCGTGGTCGACCTGGTGCGCGAAAGCCGCGCCGAGCGCGCCGGAGGCGAGCTGGCCTGGGTGACGCTCGACACCGCCGCGCTCAACGCCGCGCCGGCGGCCGCAGGCGACGAGATCCTGCGGGTTCACGAGGCGCTGCAAGAGCTGGCCGCGATCGACGAGCGCCTGGTCCGCGTGGTCGAGATGCGTTACTTCGTGGGCCTCGAGATGGAAGAGATCGCCCAGGCGCTGGGCGTGGGCAAGCGCACCGTCGAGCGCGACTGGGAAAAGGCGCGGAGCTTTCTCTACGCGAACCTGAAGTAGCTCTTTTTGCGGCGGCCGTGGCGGGTTTCGCCGCGGCAACCCGTATGGCAAACCGAGGCCTGGCGCTCGTGCCATGGCCACTTGCGATTGCAAAGGGTTTGCCGTGGTCAACCACCATCTCGACACGCCGCTCGACGGCGTCTTGCTCCTGGGCTCTCGCGGCTCGCACGTGCGGCGGGTGCAATACCGGCTGAACGAGCTGGCACGCGCCAACCTGCCTGCCGACGGCGCCTTCGGGCTGCGCACGTTGCGGGCGGTGCGCGCCTGGCAGGTTCAGCAGCGCTTCGTGCCCCATGGCCGTGTGGACCAGCGAACCGCAGAATCGCTCGGCTTCTCCCGCTACGTGCAGCGCCAGCCCTACCGCGCGCCGCAAGTGCAGGCGCATGCGGTTCAGCGGGTGCCGCAGCTCCCCGGCGGCCCCCTGCGCGATCTGGTGCTCGAGACCATCCAGTCGGTGAACCTCATCTTCGGCACGGTGACCCGCGTGCTCGCGCCGCTGCAGTTGATGGCCGGCACGGTGTGGGCCGATGTGCAGCGCCTGCTGGCGTCGGCGCACATGAGAGCCCTGCAATCCCTCGATCAACTGGCACGCTGGGTCAACCCGAATGTCGAGGCGGTCGAGGCCACCTTGCGGCGCGTTGCCAGGGTCGTGGGCACGGCCCTGCGCACGGCGCTGGCCTGGATCGGCCGGTCCGCCGTCTTGCTGGCCCCGGCTCTGGCGACGCTGAGCACGCGGCTTTCTGCCTCGCTGGCGCAGATCTGGCGTGTGATCGGCGACGTGCTGGCGGGCGCGGGCGGGTCGGCGCGGCAGATCCTGGCCGCGGCCGAGCGCGTGATGCGCAAGCTCTCGCTGGCGCTGCCCGAGGCGCCGGCGCCGGGCTGACGCCGGCGCTATCCTCGCCCCGTGTCAGCCGCTGCCCGCCCTGTGACCCAGCTCAGCCGCGCGGAGTGGTCGCAGGTGATGCGCCTGCTCGACGACGCGCTCGAGCTGTCGCCAGCGCAGCGCACGCCGTGGCTGCAGGCCCTGGGGCCCGAGCACCGGCCGCTGCAGTCGGCGCTGCGCCAGTTGCTCGACGACCGCGCCGCCATCGAAACCGGCGACTTTCTCGACCAGCTGCCGGCCCTGCCCCCGCTGCCAGACACGAGTGCCGCGCCGGCGGTTCATGGCCACGCGCGCGGCGACCGCATCGGCCCCTATGAGCTGCTGCGCGAGCTGGGCCACGGTGGCATGGCCAGCGTGTGGCTGGCCGAGCGGGCCGACGGCGCGCTCAAGCGCGAGGTGGCGCTCAAGCTGCCCTACCTCGGCGCACGCGCGAAGGTGCTGGGCGAACGGTTCGAGCGCGAGCGCGACATCCTCTCGGCGCTGGCCCACCCGCACATCGCCTCGGTGCTCGATGCGGGCACCGACGGCCCGCAGCCCTGGCTCGCGATGGAGTACGTGGACGGCGCGCCGATCGATGCCCATTGCGCGACCCATCGGCTCGACACGCCCGCACGCCTGCGGCTTTTCGTGCAGACGCTGCGAGCGGTGCAGCATGCGCATGGCCAGCTCGTGATCCACCGCGACATCAAGCCCAGCAACGTGCTGGTCGACACCGGCGGGCAGGTCAAGCTGCTCGACTTCGGCGTGGCCAAGCTGATGAACGAGGGTGGCAGCACCCAGGAGACCGAGCTCACGCAGATCGGCGGGCGCGCGCTCACGCTGCAGTACGCCTCGCCCGAGCAGGTGGCCGGGCACCCGCTGGGCACGGCCAGCGACGTGTATTCGCTGGGGGTCCTGCTGTACCAGCTGCTGACGGGCGAGTTGCCTTACGCGCTGAAGCGCCCGACCGCCGCCGCGCTCGAAGAAGCCATCCTCCAGGCCCAGCTCCACAAGCCCAGCATGGCCACGGCCGACAAGAGCGTGCGCCGCGCGCTGCAAGGCGACCTCGACGTCATCGTGCTCAAGGCCATGGCCCTGGCGCCTGGTCGGCGTTACGGCTCGGCCGAAGCGTTTGCGCAAGACATCGAGAGGCACCTTCAGTCCCAGCCCATCCTCGCGCGGCCCGCCAGCGTGGGCTACGTTTTCGGGCGCTGGGCGCGCCGCCATGCGTGGGCGCTGTCGGCGGGCACGGCCCTGGTGGCGGTGCTGGTCACCGGCCTGGCCACCACCTTGTGGCAGGCCGAGCGCGCACGCGCCGAAGCACGCCGCGCAGAGGCCGTGCAGGCCTTTCTGGTGAAGGTGCTCTCGCTCAACAACCCCGAGCAGGCACGCGGCCGCGAGTTGACCGCCCGTGAGCTGCTCGACCAGAGCGCCGGACAGATCGACACCGACTTCGCGGGCCAGCCCGATGTGCAGGCGCGCCTGCACCACACGGTGGCACAGATCTACATCAGCCTGGGCGCCGTCGAAAAGGCCGGGCCGCACCTGGCGCAAGCGCTGCCGCTCTACGCCGCAGGCAGCCTGCGCGGCAGCGCGGGCCACGTGGAGGCGCTCTTCAACCAGAGCGAAGTGTTCGACGAGCTGCGCGACTACGCCGCCGAACGCGCCGCCATCGCGCAGGCCACCGAGCTCGCAGAAGCGAACTTCGGCCAGCCCAACCGCTGGTCGGGGCGCTTGCTCTCGGCGCTCTCGTGGGTATCGCAACAAGAAGGCGACCTGCCAGCCGCCCTGCGCCTGGCGCAGCAGGCCCTGGAGGTGCAGCGGCAGCTGAGCGGCCCGCAGTCCCCCGAAACGCTGCGCGTGCAAGGGGCGCTGGCGAACGCCTACCTGAACCAGGGAGAGCTGCTCCGCGCACGCGAACAGTTTGAAGCCATGTACGCGCTGGGGCGCGGGCTGGCGAACTACGAAACCACCGACTGGCTGGTGGACGGCTACAACCTGGCACGCGCGCACTACAACGTCGGTGACTACACACGCGCGCAGCAGGTGCTCGCCGAGGTGGTGCCACTGATCGACAGGCACCTCGGCCCGCAGCACGATCGCACGCTGATCGTCCATTCGCTGAACGCCCAGGTGCGCGCCGAGCTCGGGCAGGTGGAAGAAGGCCTGGCCGAGCAGCGCGCCAACTTCGCCAGCGCCCAGGCGCGCAGCAATGTCTACGACGAGGCCGCGGCCCTGCAGCAGGCCACGCTCGCCAAGCTGCTGATGACGGCCGGTCGCTTCGAAGAAGGCGTGCCGATGGCGCGCACGGCGCTGGCCTACTTCGACCGCAAGTACCCGCAGCCCAACACCGCCCGCGAACGGGTGCGCTGGGTGCTGGGCGGGCTGCAGCTCGGTGCCGGCCGCACACACGAAGGCACGGCCTTGCTGGAGGCCTCGCTGGCTGGCCTGGAGCGCATCGGCAAGACCACCAACGTCACGCCCGAAGGCCGCATCGCCCTGGCGGTCGCGCTGCGCCAGGTGACGAGCCTGCCCGTGGCCCAGGGGCACGCCGAGGCGGCCTGCGCGATGCTCACCGCAGAGTTGGGGCCGGCCTCGCCGCGCAGCCTGCGCTGCGAGGTGGTGGCAGCGTGGCTGAGCGCACTCGCTGCCGATGCGCCGATGCACGCCGCCGCGTTGCAGAAGTTCCGGGCTCTGCGCGATCGCCTGTCACCGCTGCTGCATCCCCGCAATGCGCTGCATGCCGAACTGCTGGTGGCCGAGTCTGAAATCGTGCGGCGCGATGCTGCACAGGCGAGCCTCGCCGACAAGCTCCTCAAGCAGGGCCAGGCGCGCTACGAGCAGTTGCTGGGGCAACCCCTGCCGGCACCGATGAACCTCATCCACTGAGGCGCGTTCAGAACATTTGCGTCGCGGTGGCGGACGGCGCCGTCGCACCGCGTATTCCCGGGCAAGCGCCACACGCGCGCCACCACCACGGGGAGTACGACCATGCAGACGCCGCTGACTTCAACACCCGACTTGCGCAGGCGCCGCCTCGCGCTGGCCTTTGCCGCTGCCGCTGCACTCACCACCGCCTGCGGAGGCGGCGGCAGCGAGTCGCCCGCGCCGAGCCCTGCGCCGGCTCCGCCGCCACCTGCTCCGCCACCGCCATCCCCACCGCCACCTTCTCCTCCGCCGCCGTCTCCGCCGCCACCCGCGCCGCCGCCACCACCGGCGCCCGACCTCACCTGGCAAGGCCCGCTGGCCCTGGCCAACAGCAACAACGACCTTCAGCTCGCCACCAATGCGGCCGGTGACGCGGTGGCGGTCTGGACCGCCGGGGCCGGCGGGCGCGACGGTGCGCGCGCCACGGTCTGGGCCAGCCGCTACGTGCCCGGCACGGGCTGGTCGGCCGCGACCGAGGTGTACGACGGCGCTGCGCAGCCCGCCGCCTCGAGCGCGCCGCAGGTTGCCATCGACGACGCGGGTGACGCCGTGCTCGCCTGGCGCAACGACACCGGCGGGCGCGACGACCGCTACAGCCTGTGGGCGCTCCGGGCCGCACGGCCCGGCAGCGGCAACCCCGCCTGGGGCCCGGCTGCCCAGGCCACTGCCGGCGGGCTGCCCGACCCCTATGCAGCCCCGGCGCTGGCCATGCTGCCTGCCGGCCAGGCGCTGCTGGCGTGGGTGGAACTGGTGCCCGCCCTGGGCGACCTGCCCGCCCAGCGCAACCTGATGCTGGCCGAAGGAGACGGCACCACCTGGCGGGCCACGCTCGTCGAGGCCGATTCGGGCGATGCCGAATCCCCTGCCCTTGCCACCGGCGCCGCAGGCCACGCCGCCGTCGCATGGAGCCAGATCGACGACATCGGCGAACGCCGCGTGCACGTGCGTCGCCGCAGCGTCGCCGGCGCCTGGGAGCCCACCGTCACCTTGTCGTCGGGCCTGAACGCGCTCGGCCAGACGGCCGACAACCCGTGCGTGGCGGTGGGCGCTGCCGGCGAGGCCGTGGTGATCTGGCGCCAGAGACAAGGCGTGGGCGGTGCGTATGACGTGTGGACGAGCCGCGCCGAGGTGACGGGGGCGTGGTCGGCCGGCCAGCGCATCAGCAGTGCCCGGTCGGCCAACCCGGCCGATCTCGATCTCGCGCTCGACGGTGCCGGCAACGCCACCGCGGTGTGGAGCCAGGGCGACGGCAGCGGCTACAGCCGCGTGTGGTCACAGCACTACCGCATCGGCGCCGGCGGCTGGGGCGCCAGCGACCTGCGCATCAACACCACGTCGTTGAGCCAGGCCTCGACCGCGCGCACCGTGATGGACGCGCAAGGCAAGGCCATCGCCGTGTGGGCCGAGAGCAGCGGCGGTGTGGCGCAGATCCTGGTGCGACGCCACGACCCCGCCGCGGGCTGGCTGGGTGCGCCGCAGCGTGTGGACAGCACCGCCGCCACCGATCTGATAAGCAGCGGCCCGTCCATCGGCGTCGACGCCGCCGGTCACGTCACGGTGGCGTGGATGCAGTCGCAAGGGGCCACTCTGAAGGCGTGGGTCAACCGCAGCCTTTGAACACACGAGCGCGCCCATGAAACGACACCTCGCCCTGTGGCTCGCCGCTGCATCCATCGGGATCCCGGCCCACGCGGCCGACAGCGCCTGCGCCCCGGTGCTCAAGGCGGTGCGCGCCGGCATGGCCCAGGCGCGCATTCACGCCGCCATCGACCATCCGCTCGACCCCGAGGCCGTGAAGATGGGCATGAAGCCCACGCTGATGCACAGCATCGTGATCGACAAGCTGCAGTACAGCAACGCGACCCGGCCCGGCTTCGGCCAGACGGCGCTCGACAGCCCCGAGATGCGAATGCTGGCCAGCGACCTCGCCGCCTTCGAGATCGACACCGGCTGCAAGGCGCTCGGCACGCAGACCGTGGCCGGCCGCCCCACGCTGGCCTATGCGATGAACACCGACCTCGGCCGCGGCGAGGTGCGCATCACGCTCTGGGTCGACAGCCGCAGCGGCCTGCCCGTGCGCGCCCTCACCGATGAACCCGACGTGGATGTCGACACCGTGTGGAAGCCTGGCAAGGGCAAGGAAGCGCGCGTCGACATCCGGCAGCGCCCCAACGGCAAGCGTCTGGTGGCCCGGCATGCCTACCTCTACGGCAACGACGTCAAGCCACCCGGCCCCGGCGGCGCCGTCGACCCGACCGCACTCTCCACGCTGCAGGCCCTGCTCAAGCCTTGATCAACGGCATGGGCCCGACACGGCGCGCGAGCACGACTGTCTACTTCCCCACTCTCGCCGCCCCGGCCAACAACTCCTGCAACTGCCCCTTCCAGAACTTCGCCATGCCGGTGGTGCCGTGCCCGCGCGTTTCTTCGCTGGCCGGAATGAGAAACAGCCGCCCGCCTTTGACGCGCTTGAGCTCACGCTCCATGATGCCCAGCTCGGGCGGGTTGCGTTCGTCGTCGGCCGAATTGATGGCGAGTAGCGTGGCCTGGATGCGCTCGAGGCCTGGCGCCGGGTTGTAGTCGTCTGACGAATCCCACTGGTACAAGAAGTCGTTGGCATCGGCGGTGAAGGGCGCGGCCATGCGCTCGGCCACCAGCTTGTCGGCCTGCACACGGGTGGGCGCAGCCTTGTAGTAAGCCTGCGAACCGCCGATGGTGGCCACGCCGAACCACACGTTGGCCACGCGGAAGCCGCGCGGCTGGGTCGTGTAGTTGCCGCCGTTCCATTCCGGGTCGTTGCGGATCGAATCGGTGAGCAGGCGCCGCATCATCCAGTTGCGGCCCGACATCTCGGTGGGCTGTGAGGCCATGGGCACCAGCACGTCCATGAAGCCCGGGTAGGTGGTGCCCCAGAGCCACGTGTGCATGCCACCCATCGAATTGCCGAGCACCAGGCGCAGGTGCCGCACGCCCAGGCCTTCGGTGACGAGGCGGTACTGCGCGAGCACCATGTCGTCGTAGTTGTACTTCGGGAACTTCGCGCGCAGGCCGTCTGAAGGTTTCGCCGATTTGCCGGCGCCGATGGCGTCGGGCAGGATGATGTAGTACTTGTTCGCGTCGAGCGGCTGGCCCGGGCCGAACAGCTCGCCGCCGAACGCCGGGCCCAGCATGCCGGTGCCCGAGCCGGCCGTGCCGTGCAGGATGAGCACCGGCTCGCCGGTGGGCGCACCGAGCGTGGTGTAGTGCAGGCGCAGTTCGGGCATCACCTCGCCGGTGTGAAACTTGAAGTCGCGTGCGACCCAGGTGCCGCTTTTTGGCGCGGGTGCATCGGCGGCTTGCGCCGGCACCAGCACGCAGGCCAGCATGAAGCTGGCAGCGAGGCGAACGAAGAATCGGGGCAGGGTCATGCGGGTCTCCAGAGTCGGATGGGGCGAAAGGTTCAGCACCTCGAGCCGACGACTCTAGCCTCGGGCCTGTGGCTTCGGGCCTGCCGCTAACCCTGCCACCGCCAGCGTGCTCAGCGCCGCGTGGTGCTGCGGCCCTCGGTCCACCAGCCCTTGCCCAGCTCCTGCTTGAGCAAAGTCTTCATGATCTCCTTCACGCGCCGCGCTGCGCGTGACAGTGGCCGCCCGGTGGTGTGCGCTATCGAGATCTTTCGGTCGATGGTGGGCTTGACGATGTGCGCGGTGACCAGTGCGCCGTCGGCAGGATCGTTCTGGATCGCCGCCAGCGAAAGGATCGTGTAGCACCCGGTGCGGCGCACCATCTCCTTGAGCTGCTCGGGCGCGTCGACCTCGGCCGTCACATGCAGGCCGATACCGACCTTGTCGAGTGCGCCCTCCACCACCAGGCGCAAGCCGTGTTCGCGCCCCGGCAGCACCATCGGCAAGCCGGCCAGGCGGCTCGCCATGACCTGCCCTTTCGAGTTGAGCAAATCGTCCAGATCGCGCTGCTCGCGCGCGGCGAGAAACAGGTCTTCGTCGAGCACCCATTCGAGGTCGAGCCCCGGCACACCCGACGTGGCATACACCAGACCAAAATCGATCGTGCCTTCCGGCAGCCACCGCGCGATGTGCCCCGACAGGCCCGACACCACGCGCAGCTGCACGTTCGGCAGCTCGTTCTGAACGGCCTGGATCAGGGGAACCGTCAGCAGCGAAGTGAGTGAGCCCGGAATGCCCACCGAGACGCGCCCGACCTCCGACGACTGGTGCACGCGCATGCTCGAGGCCGCGGCTTCGACCGCGTCGAGCACGGTGCGCGCGTGGACGAGAAAGTCGCGCCCCTCGGGCGTGAGGATGGCGCCGTCGAACCGGCGCTCGAAGAGCTGCACACAAAGCTCTTCTTCGAGCAGCTTGATCTGTGCGCTGACCGAAGGCTGCGAGATGTGCAGCACCTGCGCCGCCTGCAGGAACGAGCGCTGCTCGGCAATGGCCACGAAATACCTGAACTGCTTGAGGTTCACACCGATTGTCTCTGGACGCTGGGAATGCGCCGAAGTATCCGCCCCCGGCGGGCTGCCTCAGGCCAGCTTGTCGAGCTCGGCGAGGATCTCCTGCGTGTGTTCGCCCAGGCGTGGCGCGGGTCGGGTGAAGTGGCCGGGGCTGGCCGACAGTCGCGGCACGATGTTGTGCATCGGGATGCTGCCGAGCTCGCGGTCTTCGATCTCGACGATGGCCTGCCGGCCGGTCACGAAAGGATGCTCCATCAGGTCGGCCACCGAGCAGACCGGGCCGACCGTCACGCCCGCTTCTTCGAAGGCGTCGAGGTTGGCCTGCTGGCTGCGTGCGCCGATGTAGGCGCCAATGATCGCGTCGAGTTCTTCCCGGTGGGCCACACGGGCGTCGTTGGTGGCGAAGCGCGGGTCGCTCTTGAGTTCGGGCCGGCCGATGGTGTCGAGGATGCGCATCGCCATCGACTGCATCGAGCCCGACATGGCCACGAACTTGCCGTCACGGCATTCGTAGATGTTGCGCGGCGCGGTGTGCGTCGACTGGTTGCCCGAGCGCATGGTCGGCTCGCCGGTGATCTTGAATTTGGCGGCCTCCGAGGCGATCACCGAGAAGATCGGCTCGAAGAGCGACAGGTCGATGACCTGCCCGCGCCCTTCCCGCTCAGCCACGCGCAGCGCTGTCAACACACCGGCGGCGCCGTAGATGCCGGCAATCATGTCGGCCAGCGCGAGCGGGGGCAATACCGGCGGCCGGTCGGCGTAGCCGTTGAGGAAGGCAAACCCCGACATCGCCTCGACCAGCGTGCCAAAACCCGGCTTGTGGCTGAACGGCCCGGTCTGCCCCCAACCCGAGATGCGCACCACCACCAGCGCCGGGTTGAGTTCGAGCAACAGTGCCGGCGCCAGGCCCATGCGTTCCAGGCCGCCGGGCACGAAGTTCTCGATGAAGATCTGCGAATGCCGCACCAGCTTCCTGATCTGCTCCAGGCCCTGCGGTGACTTGAGGTCGAGCACCAGCGAGCGCTTGTTGCGACCGTAGACCTTCCAGTAGATGTCCTGGTCTTCTTCACGCCAGCTGCGCAGGTCGTCGCCGGCACCTTCGCGCTCGACCTTGATCACGTCGGCGCCGAAGTCGGCCAGGTAGACGCTCAGCATGTTGCCGGCGACGAGGCGCGACAGGTCGAGCACGCGCACGCCGTGCAGCGGACCCTTCGCGTCGGAGTCGAATCGTTGCATCGTCGTGCTCTCGGGTTAGACCAGGATCACCGGCTTGATCTCCTGCATCGTGCGCATGCGTTCCAGCGCGATGTTGACCTCGTCGAGCTTGTAGCGCCCGGTGATCATCTTCCCGAATGGAAAGTCGTCGAGATGGGTGGAGATGAAATCGAGTGCCAGCGAGTAGCTGCGCGCGTCGCCGGAAAAGGAGCCGATGACGTGGATGTTCTTCTTCACGATCAACGAGGGCGCGAACTCGGTCTTGCCTTCGCCCAGCTGGCCGACGATCAGGTAGCGCGCTCCCTTGCGGCACAAGTGCAGGCCTTCGACGAAGGCGGCGGGCACGCCGGTGAATTCGAGCACGACGTCGGCACCGCGACCACCGGTGTGCTGCTGCACGATCTCGAGCCGCTCCTGCGCCGTGGTGCCCTCCACCGATATGCACACATCGGCGCCGAACTCGCGCGCCAGTTCGAGGCGCGCTGCCGGCGCGCCGATCACGATCACCTTCCGCGCACCGCGCACCTTGGCGTTGGCGGTGGCGAGCAGGCCGAGCGGGCCGGCGCCCTGCACCACGACCACCTCGCTCGGGTCGATTTCGCCGAGTTGCGACATCGCGTTCATCACCGATCGCAGCGCGCAGCTCGACAGGCTGGCGAGTTCGTTCGGCACGTTGTCGGGCACCTTCAGACGCCCGGCCTGCGGCAGCACGTAGCCGTACTCCGAGAAGCCGCCCAACAGATAGGGCTCCCGCTCCATGTTCTCGTACATGTAGGCGCGCCGGTTCATGCACAGCGTGGGCTTGCGCGCGGTGGTGCAGAAGAAGCAGCTGCCACAGGCGGTGTGGGTGTAGAGCACACGATCGCCCACGCGCAGCGGGTTGCCCACCGAATCGCGGTCGGCCGCATACCCGAGCTGCAAGACCCGGCCCACCATTTCGTGGCCGATGATCACCGGCAGGTTGACGGTCAGCGACAGCGAGCCTTGCCACAGGTGCACGTCGGTGCCGCAGATCGAGCACGCCTCGATCTTGACCAGCGCGGCGCCGGTTTCAACCTGGCGCGGGATCGGCACGTTCTCGATCTGCAACGGTTCCTTGAACTTGCGCAGCACGGCGGCTCGTGAGAATTCTGGAAGGGTGGTCATGGAAATTCCGAGGTCAGAAGTAGCGATACCAGAGCGAGAGCTGGGGAACGTAGGTGATGGCAGCCATCACCAGCAGCGCCGCGACGAGGAACCAGCCGAGATATCGCAGCAGGCTCACCAGGTCGGCGCCGTTGGTGCGCGCTGCCACGTAGAGATTGGCAGCCATCGGCGGGGTCAGCAGGCCGAGCTCGATGTTGGTCACGAGGATGATCGCGAAGTGCACCGGGTCGATGCCGAACTTCGCTGCCGCCGGCGCAAGCAACGGCCCCATCAGCAGCGTGGCGGCATTGGTCTCCATGAACATGCCGATCAGCAGCAAGACCAGATTGACCACCAGCAGGAACACCAGCGCGCTGTCGGTGAACCCGGCCGCGTAGCCGGCGATGGACTGCGGCACCTGCTCCAGCACCATGGCACGGTTGAAGATGCTGGTGAAGCCGATGATCACCAGGATCGCTGCCGACGACAGCGCCGCACGTCCGAAGATGCCATTGAGCTCGGCAACCTTCGTCATGCGGCCGAGCACCGTCACCAGCAGTGCATAGAGCGCGGCCACCGCGGCAGCCTCGGTCGGCGTGAACACACCCGAGTAGATGCCGCCGAGCACCAGCACCGGCAACATCAGCGCCGGGATCGAGCGTGTGAGCACCGCAGCGACCGAGCGTCGAACCATCGCACCGTCGACCGTGGCATGGGTGGCGGCCTGCGCGGTGGCGGCGGTTTCCTGCCCACCGGGCAGCACACGGCGTGACATCCAGGCGTGCACCACGCCGAGGGCGATCATCATCACGATGCCCGGCATCACCGAGGCCAGGAAGAGCTGCGTGATCGAGACGCCGACGATCGAGCCGTACAGGATCAGCGGGATCGAAGGCGGGATCAGCACACCGAGCAGGCCGGCCGACGCGTTGAGTGCTGCGGTGTAGCCGCGCGGATAGCCGCGCAGCGACATCTCGCGGCCGACCGTGCCGCCGATGGCGGCCACGGTGGCCACCGACGACCCCGTGATGGCGCCCATCAGTGCGCTGGCCAGGATCATCACGTGGCCGAGCGGAGCCCGGACCCAGCCCAGCAGGATGTCGCACACGGCGGTGAGCTGTCGGATCAGGCCGCCGCGGTTCATCAGTTCCCCGCCGAGCAGGAACAACGGGATCGCGAGCAGCGGAAAGCTCGACACCGTGTCGTAGGGGATCGATGCCAGCGACGACAGGTCGATGTTCCAGGCCTCGGCGCGCACCATCACCAGCAGCGCGAAGGCCACCCCGACCGGCACGCCCAGCACCAGCAGGGCCAACAGGGCGAAGGCGATCATGCGAGCGACGCCTCGTCGATCGGCGGCTGGTCGCGCAGCACACGCCACAGTTCGATGGCGGCATGCAGCAGCATCAGCAGCATGCCCAACATCAGGAAGAACACCGGCACGTACACCGGCGTGCCCATGTCGAGCATGCGCTCACCCGACTGCCGCATGTCGGCGAAGAACAGCATGCCGATCCAGGCGTAGACCCCGGCGAAGACCAGCAGCGCCAGCGCGACGCCCCCGCGTGCGGCCCTGCGCAGCTGCACCTGCGGCAGCAGCTTGACCACGTCGACAGCGATGTGCGACTGCGCGCACGTGCACATCGCGGCGCCGACGAAGGTCAGCGGCGACATCGCGACGATCGCCCATTCAGCCACGTTCGGCAGCCCGAGATTGAAGTAGCGCACCGCCACGCTGACCGACACCGTCAGGAGCATCACGACCAGGCTCAGCACGCAGATCCAGCGTTCGACCTTGAAGACGCGGTGCTCGAAGGCGTCGAGCCCGCCGGCCGGCGAGGGCCCGGCGTGAAGCATCGGCGCGCCCTGGCTCACGGCTTGCGCAGCTTGGCGACTTCGTCGCGCAGTGCCTTGACGCGCTCTGCGCCGTAGATCGGGGCCAGCTTGTCCCACAGCGAGTCGCCGACGCGCTGGAACTCGGCCATCGCTTCGGGCGTGGGCACGGTGACGCGCACGCCGCCTTCGCCGATCTTCTTGAGGAAGGACGCGTTCAGTTCACGGTTCTTCTGGATCTGGCGTGCCGAGACTTCGGCGGCGGTGTCCTGCAGGATCTTCTTCTGCTCGGCGCTCAGCCGGCCCCACAGTCGTTCGCTGGCGGTGATCGCGCCCATGGCGTACACGTGGTTGGTGGTGGTCATGAACTTCTGCGCTTCGAACAGGCGCGAGTTGAAGGTGATGCTCGCACCGTTGTCCTGGCCGTCGACCGTGCCCTGTTGCAGGGCCGTGAACAGCTCCGGGAACGGCATGGCCACCGCCTGCGCACCCGCCGCTTCGAAGAAGCCCTTGATGCCGGCCGAACCGGGCACCCGCAGCTTCAGGCCCTTGAGATCGGCGACCTTCTCGACCGCCTGCTTCGAGTTGGTGACGGCACGGAACTCGAGCTCGAAGAAGCCCAGGGCCTGCATCTTGTGCTTGTTGAGCGTGCTTCGCAGCGTCGTCTGCAACACGCCTTGCGGGTTGTAGAAGATCGCGTCGGCTTCCTTGAAGCTGGTCACGATGTAGGGCAGGTAGTGAATGTCGAACAGCGGGTCGAGGCCGGCCAGGGAGCCGGGGTTCAGAAAGGCGAGTTCGATCGAGCCACGCGACAACTCGCGCGCCAGCGCCTCGTCGCCACCGAGCTGGCTGTTCGGGAACAGGGCGATCGTGATCTCGCCCTTCGTGCGTTCGGACACCAGCCGCGCGAAGTCTTTGCTGGCCTCGTCGACCGGGCTGTTGATGGCGAACACGTGGCCGAGGCGGATCTTCATCTCCGCTGCACCGGCGCCGGCAGCGCCGAGCGTGGCGAGGGCCGCGACGGCCAGGGTGGCGAGAGCGCGGCGGGCCCCGCGCAAGAGTGTTGCGTTCTTCTTCATGTCTGTCTCCATGGGGTTGTCGATCGTGATTCGGCAGCGGCCCACGGCCGCCGCCACCGGCTGTTCCGGATCAGCCGTGGTTCAGGACGATGGTCTTGGCCACCGTGTATTCGCGCAGTGCCTCGAAGCCTTTTTCGCGCCCGTGGCCGCTGCGCTTGAAGCCGCCGAACGGCAGCTCGATGCCGCCGCCAGCGCCGTAGCCGTTCACGTACACCTGGCCCACGCGCAGCTTCTTGGCCACCCGGATCTGACGCGCACCGTTGACCGTCCACACGCCCGCGATGAGGCCGTATTCGGTGCCGTTGGCGATGCGCACCGCATCGTTTTCGTCGTCGAACGGAATCACCACGAGCACCGGCCCGAAGACTTCTTCGTAAGCGAGCTCGTGGTCGAGCGGCACCGGCCCGAGCAGCGTCGGCTTGACGAAGAAGCCGCCCTGGGCCGAGCGCTCGTCGAGCCGGCCTTCGCCGAGGACCGGGATGCCGTCCTTGCGGGCACGCTCCAGAAAGCCCACCACGCGTTCGTGCTGGACCTTGCTGATCACCGGGCCGCAGTCGAGATCGGCCTCGTGCGGCCCGACCCGCACGGCGTTCATGCGCGCAGCCAGTGCACCCACCACCTTGTCGTAGATCGAGCGCTGAACCAGCACGCGGCTGCCGGCCGAACAGGTCTGGCCGGCGTTCTGGATGATCGCGTTGATGACGACCGGCAGCGCCTTCTCGAGGTCGGCGTCCTCGAACACCAGCTGCGGCGACTTTCCGCCCAGCTCCAGCACACACGGCACATGGTTCTCGGCCGCCGAGCGCTGGATCAGCGTGCCCACTTCAGGCGAGCCGGTGAACGACAGGAAGTCGAGGCCCTTGTGGCTGGAGAGTGCCGCGCCCGCCTCTTCGCCATAGCCCGTGACCAGGTTGATGGTGCCGGCGGGGAACCCGATCTCGGCAGCGATCTGGGTCAGGCGCACGATGCTCAGGCAGGCTTCCTCGGCCGGCTTGAGCACGGTCGCATTGCCGGTCGCCAGGGCCGCGCCCAAGGTGCGGCCGAACATCTGCGCGGGGTAGTTCCAGGGAATGATGTGCCCCGTCACACCACGCGGCTCGCGCACGATCATGACTTGGTAGCCGTCGAGGAAGGGAATGGTGTCGCCGTGCACCTTGTCGGCGGCGCCGCCGTAGTACTCGAAGTAACGCGCGGTGGCGATGATGTCGTTGCGCGCCAGCTTCAGCGGCTTGCCGGTGTCGTTGGCCTCGAGTTGCGCCAGTTCCTCCTGGTGGGCCAGGATCGCCAGGCCCAGCCGCGACAGCAGCCGACCACGCTCGGTGGCGGTGGTGCGACCCCACTCGCCCTCGAAGGCGCGGCGCGCCGCGGCCACGGCCGCATCGATGTCCTGCGCGTTGCCGCGTGCGATCTGGCCGACCACGTGGCCGTCGCTCGGGCAGACCATCTCGATGGACTGGTTGGACGCGGGGCGCACCCATTGGCCGTCGATGAAGTTCAAGGCAGGAAGGTCGGTCGTGAAAGGCATGTCGCGGGTCTCGTGGCGGTGGTGGTCAACTGGCCGCGAAGCCTACAAGCGACGTCGCACGAGCAATAAATACTATTTTTCTGGAGCGGCTCAAGCGAACCCCTATACGCCACCGCTGGTGCTACAGGCAAAGCTGATAGCGGCTGCTTGAACAATCGATTTCCACGAAGGGGCACAGCCGCCTACGATGCGTCGACTGTTGAAGGACCCCGATGAAAACCCGCCCCATGCGCTCTTTCCTGTTCGTCCCTGCCGACAACGAACGGCTGCTGCAAAGCGCCCTCGCCAAGCCCTGCGATGTGGTCATCCTCGACCTCGAAGACGGTACCCACCCGAGCCGCAAGCCCATGGCACGCAGCACGCTGCGCGAGGGCATTCGACGCATCGCCATGGCCGGCAAGACGGCAGCGGTGCGGATCAACGGCGACCTGGACACGGCAGTGACCGATCTTCGCGTGGCGGTGTGCGAAGGGCTCGGGCTCGTGCTGCTGCCGAAGGTCGAGCACGGGCGCGACGTGCAACTGCTGTCGGGCCTGGTCGCCACGCTGGAGGCCGCGGCGGGCGTGGCAGCGGGGCAAGTCCGATTCCTGCTTCAGATCGAGAGCGCGGCGGCCCTGCCGCGCCTCTACGAGATTGCAGCGGCCGATTCGCGCAGCATGGGCATGATGCTCGGCAGCGAAGACTTTTCGCTCGATTGCGGCGCGCTGCCGACGCCGGAATTGCTGATGCAGCCGAGCTTGATGGTGCTGCATGCGGCCCGTGCCGCGGGCATTCAGGCGATCGGTTTCGTCGGCTCGATCGCCGACCTGGGCGAGGTGGCGCAGTTCACGCAGAAGCTGGAGCAGGCCAGATCACTCGGGTTTCGGGGCGCGGTGATCGTGCACCCGAAATTCCTCGACGCGGTCAACGCCTGCTACACCCCCGCGCCACAGGCCGTGGCAGAGGCGCGCGAGGTCGTCGCCGCCTTCGAAGCGGGCGACGCCGCGGGCGTCGGCGCCATGAAGGTGAATGGCAAGATGATCGACAAGCCGGTCTACCGAAGGGCGCTCGATCTGCTGGCAGAGCTTGACCAGGGCGCGGCTCGGCCCTGAGGGGCCTCGAGTCGGCTTCCGCAAAGCACGGCCCCCGCGAGCCACTTGCCCCGATACTCGTGCCCATGCCGATCCTTCTCGCCGCCGTTGTCGTGCTGGCTGCCTTGCTGCTGGTGTTCGCGCTCAAGCTGCGCGAAGCGCGGCGCGCCGAGTTCATCCGCCACTACAGCTTTCCGAAGGGGCTGATCGAAAAACTGCAGGCGCGTCGCCCGGGCCTGGCGGCACGCGACGGGCAACTGGTGGCGCGGGCGCTGCGCCAGTTCTTCCTCGCGCACCTGGCGGCGAAGCGCGCGTTCGTCTCGATGCCCTCGCAGGTCACCGACGATCTCTGGCACGAGTTCATCCTGTACACGCGCCACTACGAGCAGTTCTGCCGCCGCGCGTTCGGGCGCTTCATGCACCACACACCGGCCGTGGTGCTGGGCGCGGGGCAGCAGAGCAACACGGGCTTGCGCCGCACCTGGTGGTTCTGCTGCAAGGAAGAACACATCAACCCGAACACGCCGACCCGCTTGCCGCTGCTGTTCGCCATCGACGCCAAGCTCGGCATCGGTGACGGCTTTCGCTACGTGCCCGACTGCAAGGCGCTGCGCGAAGGTGGTGATGGGTCGGCGCACTGTGGTGGCGACTTCGCCAGCAGCGGTGAAGGCGGCAGCGACGGCTTCGGCGACATCGGCGGGTCGTCCGACGGCGGCGGCGATGGCGGTGGCGACGGGGGTGGTTGCGGCGGGGGCGACTGAACCCCTGACCGCTCAGCCACAAAAAAGCCGGCTCGGTCTTTCGACCGGCCGGCTTTCGTGTTCAGCGCGAACTTACGACTTGCTGTCGGTCGTGTCGGCAACCACCACTTGCCCGTCTTTCACCGGCAGCGTGGCACCTGGCTTGAACGAGGTTCGCACCGTGCCGCTCTTGCCGTCGAGTCGATACGCGACGTCGTAGCCGACCAGCTTCTGCGACTTGTCGTTCACCGTCTTGCAGCGCCGCTCGGTCGTGGTGACGACGTCCTTTTCCTGCAGGTTCTTCTGCACGCGGTTGCCGGCATAACCGCCTGCCGCGGCCCCTGCTACCGTGGCGAGCGTCTTGCCCTTGCCGCCGCCGACGGTGCTGCCGAGCAAGCCGCCCGCCAGCCCACCGACCACGCTGCCGGCGATGCGGTTTTCATCCTTGACGGGTGCCTGATGCTGCACGGCGACGTCTTCGCACTTTTCGCGAGGCGTGACGACCGGCTCGACCACTTCCTTGACCGAGACGACTTCGGCGAACGCCGGCTTCGTCATGGTCTTGTAGCCCGTGACAGCACCTGCACCGAGCACCACCATGGCGATGCCGCCCAGCGCCATGCCCTTGATCATCGACTTGTCCACGTTCACATTCCTTGTTTGTCTTGGCTGGCGGTCTGGCTGGCGCGCCAATAGGCTTGTTCGCCGGTCGGGTCGATCACTTCGGCCACACCCTTGCCCGCGAGGCCGCCGACCACCGCGCCCACGGCCAGACCGATGACCGCACCGACGGGCCCGGCGAAAGCACCGGTCGCCGCGCCTGCCGCAGCACCGCCGGCCACGGCACCGAGTCCAGTGCCCACGGGGTGGGCGCCGGGTTCGCCGGTGAGCGGGTCGGCATGAAGATCGCCGATGACCGTGCTTGGCGCCTGCGGCGGGCCCTGGCGCGGGTCGCGCTCGATCGTGGCGGCATAGGTGTTGCGCGCACGCTCGAACTGAAAGTCGGTGATGTGGCCGTGGGCGTGCATGTGCTCCACGTCTCTCATGTAGCCCGCGAGCACGTCGGGTTCGACGATCGTCGGCTTGCCGAGCAACAGGAGCAGGTCGCCATACATCTGGTCAGAGGTCTTTTCCATACCGAAATCCTTGCGTTGTGTCTGAACCCGAGTTTGGTTCGGGCACGACGCGCAACGTGTCGGAAAACACCCCGCCGGCAGGAAGGACGGCGCCACGAAAAAAAGCCGGCCCGGTCTTTCGACCGGCCGGCTCTCTTGTCAGCGTTCTTGTCAGCGTGGAAGGCAGCCCGACCAGCGGGCTGCGAACCGCACTCAGTCGTTCTTGTAGATGTCCACGTCCTTGGTTTCCTTCACGAACAGCATGCCCACCACGAAGGTGATGCTCGCGAAGATGATCGGGTACCACAGGCCGTTGTACATGTTGCCGGTCTGCGCCACGATCGCCAGGCCCGTGGCAGGCAGCAGGCCGCCGAACCAGCCGTTGCCGATGTGGTACGGCAGGCTCATCGAGGTGTAGCGGATGCGCGTCGGGAACATCTCGACCAGCATCGCCGCGATCGGGCCGTACACCATGGTCACGTAGATCACCAGCAGCGTGAGGATGGCCACCATCACCGGCTTGTTCATCTTCTCGGGGTCGGCCTTGGTCGGGTAACCGGCGTCCTTGAGTGCCGCAGCCACGGCGCCCTTGAAGGCGGCGTCCTTGGCCTTGGCATCGGCCGGCGCGAGGCCGGTCGAGCTGAACGACTCGATGGTCTTGTCGCCGATCGTGATCTTGGCCGGGCCCGTGCCCACGGCGTTGTCGTAGCTCACCGCGCCAGCGGCCAGCACCTGCTTGGCCACGTCGCACGAGCTCGTGAACTTGGCCACACCGGTCGGGTTGAACTGGAACGAGCACTCCGCCGGGTCGGCCGTGACCACGACCTTGTTCTTGGCTTGTGCTGCCGCCAGTGCCGGGTTGGCCGCTTCGGTCAGCGCCTTGAACAGCGGGAAGAAGGTCAGCGCAGCGATCAGGCAACCGGCCATGATGATCGGCTTGCGCCCGATCTTGTCCGACAGCCAGCCGAAGAAGATGAAGAACGGCGTGCCGATCAGCAGCGAGATCGCGGTCATGATGTTCGCGTCGGCGTTGGCCACCTTCAGCGGGCCGGTCATGAAGAACAGCGCGTAGAACTGGCCGGTGTACCAGACGACGGCCTGGCCCATGGTCAGGCCGACCAGCGCCAGGATCACGATCTTCAGGTTCTTCCATTCACCGAACGATTCGGTCAGCGGCGCCTTCGAGGTCTTGCCCTCTTCCTTCATCTTCTTGAACGCGGGCGATTCGTTCATCGACAGGCGGATCCAGACGCTGATCGCGAGCAGGATCACCGAGACGAGGAACGGAACACGCCAGCCCCATTCGGCGAAGGCGGCTTCGCCGACCGCCGTGCGGGTGCCCAGAATGACCAGCAGCGACAGGAACAGGCCCATCGTGGCGGTGGTCTGGATCCACGAGGTGAACAGGCCGCGACGGCCGTGCGGCGAGTGTTCGGCCACGTACGTGGCAGCACCACCGTATTCACCGCCGAGCGCCAGGCCCTGCAGCATGCGCAGCAGGATCAAGATGATCGGCGCGGCCACGCCGATCGAGGCGTAGTTGGGCAGGATGCCGACGATGAAGGTCGACAGGCCCATGATCAGGATCGTGACCAGGAAGGTGTACTTGCGGCCGATCATGTCGCCGAGGCGGCCGAAGAAGATCGCGCCGAAGGGCCGCACGATGAAGCCTGCCGCGAACGCCAGCAGCGAGAAGATCGTCTGCGAGGTCGGGTCGAGGTTCGAGAAGAACTGCTTGCCGATGATGACGGCGAGCGTGCCGTACAGATAGAAGTCGTACCACTCGAAGACGGTGCCAAGACTGGAAGCGAAGATGACCTTCTTCTCTTCCTTCGTCATGGGCTGGCCGACTTTCGAGCCTGCTGCCACTGTGGTTGCCATGATTGTGTGTTCCTTTTGGTGGATCGCACCCACCACTCGGTGGCGCGATGCGGCATGGTCGTGGCGAGCTCTGACCGTCTGCTTACGCTTGGCTGAACGCCGGCTGACGAACTCGGTGGCAACCCTTAGCGCGCTTCCCGCCATGCGGAAAACGACCGCCGAAACAGGTCAGCGCGGGAAAACACCGACGCGGCGGCGTCGGGCTGGCCGTCAAGCCGGCCGCTGAACGCCGGGGCGCGCAGCGCCGGCCTCTTCCCACGCGCCGCTGGCGAACCAGGGGTTGCCGTGTAGATGGGCGCGCAGCATGTCGAGGCCGTCGACGCCCCAGAAGAGCCGGCCGTCGACCTCGACCGTCGGCACGCCGAAGATGCCCCGTTCCAGCGCCGCTTGCGTGGCTTCTCGCAAGGTGTTCTTCACCACGTCGCTGTCGGTTGCGTGCACCGGCGCCAGAGCCGCCGTGAGCGCGGCCAGCCGCGCCGGGTCGGCCGCGTCATGGCCACCCTGCCAGACATGGCGCAGCACCGTCTCGCAGACCAGGCGGTTCGGTGTGCTGCCTGCCGGCGCGCAAGCCAACATCAGGCGCGACAGCGCCAACGGGTTGAAGGGGTGCTGCACCGGCGTCTGCATCTCGATGCCCTGTTGATGCGCGAGCCAGTGCACGTGGCGGAAGGTCCAGGCCCGTTTGGGCTCGATCTCGGCCGGCCCCTTCTGCCCCCAGTGCTTGAGCAGCCCGGCAAAAAGGATGGGCTGGTAGCGCACCTCGACCGACAGGCCTTCGAGCACCTGCGGCAAGCGCTCGAACGCAAGGTAGGCGAACGGCGAGATCGGGTCGAACCAGAAGACGATGTGTTTCATGCGGCGCTCTTCACCCACGTGACCTCGCCGCTCATGCGGCGCTCGTCAAGCAGCTGCCAGACGGCGCGCTTGTCGGCGTCGGCCAGCGTCGACCACGTGGCGATCTCGTCGAGCGTGCGCAGGCAGCCTTCGCACCAACCGGTGCGCGCGTCCATGCGGCACACGCTGGTGCAGGGGCTGGCGACGGGGGTTTCGGTCATGGCGCGTTCAGGTGGCGGGCATCAGGCGAGCACGAGTTCGGCGATATCGTCCCACAGGCTCGGCGCGATGCGGCCGCGGATCTCGTTGACCACGCGGTGCTTGCGGTCGAGCACGAACGCGGTGGGCATTTGCGCCACCGGGCCGAAGCTGTCGCGGTGCACGGCCGCACCTCGCCACAGCGAAGGGAAACGCTGCGCTTTCGGCACCATGCGGTCGAGGATCGATTGGTACTCCTGCACCGCCGAGAGTGACCGGTCGGCATTGACAGCCACCAGCTGAAAACCCTTCTCGCGCCAGGCTTCGAAGTTGAGCCGCAGCTCCGGCATCTTGTCGCGGCACACCGCGCAGTCGGTCGACCAGAAGAACACCAGCACCACCTTGCCCAGCTCGGCCTTCATGTCGTAGGGCTGCCCTTCGAGCGTGGCGCCGACGAGGGTGGAAGCCGCAGCCGTTTGCGCTTGAGAGCTGGCGGGCAGGGCCATGCCGGCAGCGAGTGTGGCTTGCAGGAATCGGCGGCGCTTCATGCAAGCCTCCGGGGCTGTTGCGATGAAGCTTGGTCGGGCCGGCGTGGCTCATCTTTCGATGCGACCCGACGCAAAAGTCACGCTTGCACCACGTCTTGCACCGGCGCTGACGTGAGCTGAACCAGTTGTTCGGGGCTGAGCCTGAACACGCCGTTCGGGTGGCCGGCCGCAGCCCAGAGCTCGTCGAAGCGGAACAGTTCGCGGTCGATCAACAGCACCGGCGGCGTGGCGTGGCCGACCGGCGCCACGCCGCCGATGGTGAAGCCGGTCGAGGCTTTCACGAATTCGGCATCGGCACGGCCCACGGCACCGACCAGCGCAGTCACCTTGCGTTCGTCGACCCGCTTGTCGCCCGAGGCCACGACCAGCACCGCGGCATCGTCGAGCTTGCGTTTGAAGACGACGCTCTTCGCGATCTGCCCGACGCTCACGCCGAGCGCGTCGGCTGCCTCTTGCGCCGTGCGTGCGGCCACTTCGAGGAACAGCGGCGCGTGCGGGTGCGCCAGCTCGGCCAGGCGCGCACTGACGCGGCGGAACCCCTCGGGCCGCTCCGGCGCGGTGCTCATGCTGCCGTTTCGACGGCCCGTGCGCGCTTCGCCAGCAACGCGTTGCCGGTGCGCGAGACCGGCTTGCGCCCGAGCACGCCCGAGATGAAGGCGGCGGCATCGACGAGCTTGTCGATGTCGATGCCGGTCTCGATGCCCAGGCCGTTCAGCATGAACAGCACGTCTTCGGTGCCGACGTTGCCGGTGGCACCTTTGGCATACGGGCAGCCGCCGAGGCCGGCGACGCTGGCATCGAAGGTGTGGATGCCCATTTCGAGACAGGCGTAGATGTTGGGCAGCGCCTGGCCGTAGGTGTCGTGGAAATGGCCGCTCACTTCGGCGAGCGGAAAGTGCTTCAGCGCACGCTCCATCGCCGCCTGCACACGCTGCGGCGTGCCCACGCCGATGGTGTCGGCCACGCCGCAGTGGTCGACGCCGATCGCTTTCATCAGCAGCACGACACGCTCGACTTCATCGGGCGAGACCTCGCCCTGGTAAGGGCAGCCGACAGCGCAAGAGATGGCGCTGCGCACCTTGATGCCGTGGGCGTGGGCCGCGGCCACGACCGGGCGGAAGCGCTCGATGCTTTCTTCGATGCTGCAGTTGATGTTGCGCTGGCTGAAGGCTTCGGTGGCGGCGGCGAACACCACGATCTCGTCGGGCCGGATCGCGGGGTCGGCAATCGCCGCCTCGAAGCCCTTCAGGTTCGGCGTCAGCACCGAGTAGCGAACGCCCTTCTGGCGCTGCACGCCCGTCATCACCGCCGCGTTGTCGGCCATCTGGGGCACCCACTTCGGGCTGACGTAGCTGGTGACTTCGATCTCGCGCAGGCCGGCGGCCTGGAGCCGGTGAACCAGTTCGACCTTCGCCGCTGTGTCTACCGGTGACTTCTCGTTTTGCAATCCGTCGCGCGGACCCACTTCGACGAGCGTGACTTGGGCTGGAATCATGAAAAATGTCTCGCTGTACAGATGTAACTGGATGTCACCCCCGGTTCTAGGGATGTGCGCTCCGGGGTGGCTGCCAGACCATGTCATCAACTTGAAATCTGGAACGATCTTGGACCCGACCATTCGCCTGCGCCTTGCCACCCGAATCCATTTTGCGCTGCGCCGCAATTATGGTGAAGACGTGGAAGTGAGCACCCTGCTGCGCGGCCTGCCCGAAGCGCGTGAAGCGCTGTGGGTCTGCGCCGCGTCTGGCGACGCCGAACTGGTGTCGTTGGCACGCCAGTTCGCCGAAGCCACCACGGCCGAGGCCCGGGCCGAAGCCAAGGCGGCGGCCGCACCACAGGCCGCCGTGACGGCGGCCCCGCAAGACACCGTGTGGTCGCAAGACACTTCGGGCTTCGGTCTGACGCGCCCGCCGGCGCAGGCCGACGACGGCGCCCCCCTGCTGGCCCCGGCCGGCTGGCGCCAGCGCATCAACTGGCTGCGCAGCCAGTTCTGACGCCGCGCCCGGCGCGCCGCCTTCTTTCACGCCGGCGCCTTCAGGCGCAGCAACTCCCCGCCTTCGTTGACCTGGTCGCCCACCGCGTAGAGCAGTTCTTCGACCGTGCCGTCGCGCGGCGCGGCGATCGTGTGTTCCATCTTCATCGCTTCCATCACGGCGAGCGGCTGGCCGGCCTTGACCTGCT
Source organism: Rhizobacter sp. (assembly GCF_032229685.1). GTDB lineage: Bacteria > Pseudomonadota > Gammaproteobacteria > Burkholderiales > Burkholderiaceae_C > LMDS01. The sequence continues at coordinate 61,511 of NZ_JAVTWP010000001.1, forward strand.
GGCCCACGGCCGCGAGGAACGCGATCACCTTGCCCGGCATCGGCGCCGCGAGACCGCCGGCCTCGGCGCCACCGCCATCGGCCGCGTGCACGATCGGGTCGAACTCGTCGACCACCGCCGAGCCTTCGGGCGCAAAGACGCTGAAGCGTTCGCCGGTGGCGTACACGCTCAGGGTCCAGCGGTGTTCGCCCAGGGTGAAGTCGTGGCGCCCGTCATGGCGCAGCGCGGCACTGAACGGCCAGCGCTGCGCGCCCGCCACGAGCGTCATGCCGCTGCTGCCGGCCGAGCGCTCCAGCGTGAACAGGTGGTGGCTGCCCTGGGCCTGGATGTCGAAGCGGCGCGAGGCCTTGCCATGCAGGCGCCAGCCGTCGCGGCGCGACCAAGGGTCGCTGTTCTCAAGCACCCGCTCGGCCGCCAGCGTGTGCGCCACCACGCCGCCCGCGGCCACTTCGAGCGGCAGGGGCGCGGCGTCGAACAGCACCGCGCGTTCACGCTCGATCAGCGCGGTGTCGAGGTCGGCGTTGGCGAACGACGCGCTTGCCGCCACGCGGCGCAGGAAGGCCACGTTGGTGTGCAAGCCGACGATGTGGGTCTGAGCGAGCGCTGCGTCGAGCCGCGCCAGCGCTTGCGCGCGGTCAGCGCCCCAGACGATCAGCTTGGCGATCATCGGGTCGTAGTAGGGCGAGATGGTGTCGCCTTCGCGCACACCGGCATCGACGCGCACGGCGGCGTGCTCGAAGCTCGACGCGCCCTCGGGCGTGCGGTACACGTCGAGCCGGCCGGTGGCGGGCAGGAACTGCGCGTCGGGGTTCTCGGCGCAGATGCGCGCTTCGATCGCGTGGCCGTGGATGCGCAGTTCGTGCTGCTGCAGCGGCAGCGGTTCGCCCGAGGCCACGCGCAGTTGCCACTCCACCAGGTCGAGGCCGGTGATCGCTTCGGTCACCGGGTGTTCGACCTGCAGCCGCGTGTTCATCTCCATGAAATAGAAGCGCAGATCGCCGTCGACGGTGGGTTCGGCGATGAACTCGACCGTGCCGGCGCCGACGTAACCCACCGCCTTGGCAGCGGCCACGGCCGCTGCACCCATCTCGGCGCGGCGCGCTTCGCTCATGCCCGGCGCGGGCGCTTCTTCGAGCACCTTCTGGTGGCGGCGCTGCACCGAACAATCACGCTCGAACAGGTACACACACTGGCCCTGCGAGTCGCCGAAGACCTGGATCTCGATGTGCCGCGGCCGCGTGACATAACGTTCGATCAGCACGGCATCGTCGCCGAAGCTGTTGATCGCTTCGCGCTTGCACGAGGCGAGTGCGGCGGCGAACTCTTCGCCCTTCGCGACGATGCGCATGCCCTTGCCGCCGCCGCCGGCGCTCGCCTTGATGAGCACCGGGTAGCCGATCTTGTCGGCCTCTCGCTGCAGCAGCGCCGGGTCCTGGTCGGCGCCGTGGTAGCCGGGCACCAGCGGCACGCCGGCGTTTTCCATCAGCTGCTTCGAAGCCGACTTCAGGCCCATCGCCTTGATCGCCGAGGGCGGCGGGCCGATGAACACCAGGCCCGCGTCGGCACAGGCCTGTGCGAAGCCGTCGTTCTCGCTCAGGAAGCCGTAACCCGGGTGCACCGCCTGCGCGCCGGTGGCGCGTGCCGCTTCGATGATGCGCGGGCCGAGCAGGTAGCTTTCTTTCGGCGATGGCGGGCCGATGTGCACGGCCTCGTCGCAGGCGAGCACGTGCTTGGCATTCGCGTCGGCGTCGGAGTAGACCGCGACGGTACGGATGCCGAGCTTGCGCGCGGTGGCCGCCACGCGGCAAGCGATTTCGCCACGGTTGGCAATCAAAATCTTCGTGAACATCTTGTCTCCATCAAGGGCTTGTTTCAAGGCACCCAGACCACATCGTCATCGACCGCGTACAGCTTGCACGGCTCGCCGCGCCGAGCGCAGAAACCGAGCGCGCGGCCCTGCGCCCAGTCGCCACTGGCCCAGCCACTGGCGTTGTTCGGGCCGAGGGCAAAGGCCCGCGGCGTCTTGCTTTCGATGAACTTGCGGTACACGCCGTCTTTGGTGGCCTGGTTCGCCGGCAGCTTGTCGACCTCGTCGACTTTCGCGAAGGAGGTCGGCGGCGGCCGTGCGATGCTGCCAGGCTTGCCGAAGTCGAGCCGCGCCAGGTAGTCGTCGACCAGCGGCACCCAGTGGTCCATGTCGGCACTCACGCCGCTGTGACCGTCTTGCCCCACCGGCGCCAGGCTCTGGAATTCCGCCAGCCCGCCACCACCCGCCCAGGCCTCGTGCCAGCGGCGCGGCGTGTTCGCGCCCCAGTACAGGTCGTTCTGCCAGTAGAGCCACAACATGCTCACCCGGGCGCCTTTGGCGAACGAGCCGAACACGCTCGCCACCTGCTGCGGGCTGCAGGGGTTGCCGGGGTTCTTCTCGGGGTCGCCACCCACGCCGCCGGAAAAGTTCACCGCGCCCACCAGGCCGGCCGGGTTGCGCCCCACCGTGGCCACGGCCGTGAGCCCGCCGACCGACTGGCCCATCACCAGCCAGCGGGTCGTGTCGACGAAAGGCAAGGTCTTCGCCAACTCGAGCGTGGCGAGCACCTGGTCTGAAGCCGCGACGGCCATCGGCTCGACGCGCAACGAACGGCACTCGCCACTGGCTTCGGGGTCGAAGTCGCCATAGGTCTGCGCGTAGCCGACACGCGTGGGCAACAACACCACGAAGCCCTTGCCGACGAGGTAACGCGACAGGTGCTCGAACCGCTGCACGCCCTGCGCAGCGCGCTTGTCGCTGACCGCGCGGCCGTGGTTCATGATGACCAGCGGGAACGGGCCCTCGCCTTTCGGCCGGAAGATCGTGACCGGGATCTGGCGCGTCTCCTGGCGGCTGTAGAGGTCTTTCACGGTCACGCTGATCTGGCGGGTTTCTTCGCGCAGGTCGCGCAGCGGCGGCAGTTCGGTTTGCGCCGAGGCCGCGCTGGCCCACAGCAAAGCCAGGGCACAGAACAACGCGCGCAGCCGATCAGGACACATCGACCACCACGCTGCGGCCCGAGAGGCGCCGAACGATCGCACGCAGGAACTTCGCGAACACCCAGATCGCCGCGATCATCACGACCAGCGCCACCGCCAGGGCGACGAAGAACACGGCCGGGTGTTCCCACGACAGCCACAACCCGACCGGCACCACGCTGTCGCCGAGCAAGGACATCGCGACATTCGAGAACGGCTCGGGCGAGGTGTTCACCGCGGCGCGCGTGGTCGCCTTGGCGACGTGGCTGGTGGCGGCGAGCGTGCCGCCCATCAGCGCCGCGGCCATCGCCCAGCTGGCCTGGTCGGCTCCGAACACCGAGGCCGCGAGCGCGGCGCCGGCCGGCACGCGCACGACGGTGTGGATCACGTCCCACACGCTGTCGATGCCCGGGATCTTGTCGGCGAAGAACTCGACGAACAGCATCAGCCCGCTGGCGCCCAGCATCACCGGCGACTGCAGCAGCTTCAGGCCCGAAGGCAGGTCGACCCAGCCGAGGTAGCCGGCCAGGCCGGTGAGGAACACCACGGCATACAGGCGCAAGCCGCTGGCCCAGCCCAGGCCGGCGGCGATCGCTAGCAACTGGGTCGTGTCGAGGTTCATGCCGAAGGCACGAGCCACGCCGGAGCGCGCTTGTTCAGGAAACTCTGCACGCCTTCACGGCCTTCTTCGCTGGCGCGGATGTCGGCGATGCGGCGCGCGGTCTCGGCGCGCAGGGTCGCGTCGAGCGGCAGGCCGGCCACGTCTTGAACCAGCTCCTTGCAGGCGCGCGCGGCCATCGGGCCGTTGGCCACGAGCGTGGCGACGATCTCGTCGACCTTGGCGTCGAGTGCTTCCGGCTCGCAAAGTTCGTGCACGAAACCCATCGCCTGCGCTTGCGCGGCGCTGAAGCGCTCGGCCGTCACGAAGTAACGCCGCGAGGCCTGCTCGCCCATCGCGCGGATCACATACGGGCTGATCGTTCCCGGCAACAAACCGAGCTTCGCTTCGCTCAGGCAGAAGTTGACGCCGTCGGCGGCGACGAGCACGTCGCACACCGCCGCCAGGCCCACGCCACCGGCATAACAGTCGCCGTGCACACGCCCGACGACGGGCACCGGGCAGCGCCACACGGCCCACAACATGTCGGCCAGCGCCTGCGCGTCGGCACGGTTCTGCTCCCAGTCGAACTCGGCCATCGCGCGCATCCAGCTCAGGTCGGCGCCGGCGCAGAAGGCCTTTCCGTGGCCGCCGAGCACGATCGCGCGCAACTGCGTGTCGGCAGAGAGCTCGGTGAACACCTGCGTCAGCTGCGCGATCGTGTTTTCGTTGAAGGCGTTGCGCACCTCGGGGCGGTTCAGGAACACGCGCGCCACGAAGGGCGAAGGGCGTTGCACGTCGAGCAGCGAAGAGGTCGTCATGGCTTGGCACTTTCGGCTTGCAGCATCCACACCAGGTCGAGCTCGGGGCAGGCGTGGCCCATCACGGTCAGGGCGGCCGTGATCTGGCCGCGGTGGTGGGTGCCGTGGTTGAAGACATGCGCCAGCGTCGCGGCGAAGGGCAACGACTGCGGCACGCCGCGGGTGGTGGTGTAGGCCAGTGTCGACTCGAAACGCGGTGCGTCCCAGGTTTCGATCAAGGGCTGCCAATGCGTCACGGCGTCGAGCAATCGGTCGCGCAAGCGCGCGCGGTCGGTCTCGAGCTCGCTGTTCAACGCGATCTGGTTCGACACGCCTTCGGCGAAGCGCGGGTACCAGAGGCCGCGCTCGGCCACCAGCAGGTGGTTCAGCGTGCCGTGCACACTCTTGAAATACAGGCCGCAGTCGCGCCGGTAGTCGTCTTGCGGCAGGGCGTCGACGTGCTCGAACAACCGGCGCGTGGCCCACACGTTGTAGCGCGCGAGCGTGAGGAAGTGGGCGCGAGCGTCCATCGGCTCAATAGCGCTTGGCCACCTCGTCGAGCATCACCTCGGTGGCGCCGCCGCCGATCGCGAGCACGCGCGCGTCGCGCCACAGGCGCTCGATGGCGGTCTCGCGCATGTAGCCCATGCCGCCATGGAACTGCTGGCAGGTCTGCAGCACTTCGTTGACGAGCTCGCCGGTGAGCGCCTTCAGCATCGACACTTCCTGCACCACATCGTGCTTCTGCGTCACGCGCCAGGCGCAGTGGTACATGAACGAACGCGCGGCGCGCACCTTGGCGTCGAGCATCGCGAGGCGCTGGCGCACCACCTGCTTGTCGAAGAGCGTGCTGCCGAAGGCCTGGCGCTGGCGCACGAAGTCGAGCGTCATCTGCAGCGCCTGCGTGCAGTGGCCGATGGCCATCGCGCCCAGCGCGATGCGCTCGGTCTGGAAGTTCTTCATCACCGAGTAGAAGCCCTTGTTTTCTTCGCCCAGCAGGTTGGCGGCGGGGATGCGGCAGTTGTCGAACACCAGTTCGGCGGTGTCGGACGAGAGCCAGCCTGACTTCTTCAGCGAACGCCCGACCGTGAACCCCGGCGTGCCTTTCTCGACGATGAACATCGACATGCCGTGGCGCGCGCTGGTGGTCTTGGCGGCGATGAAATACAGGTCGGCGTGCACGCCGTTGGTGATGAAGAGCTTGGTGCCGTTCAACACCCAGTGGTCGCCGTCGCGCTTCGCTGTGGTCTTGATGCCCGCCACATCGGAACCCGCGCCCGGCTCGGTGATGCCCACCGCCGTGATGGTGCGGCCGCTGATCACGCCCGGCATGTACTTCGCGTGCTGCGCCGGCGTGCCGGCGTGGTGCAGGTGCGGGCTCGCCATGTCGGTGTGCACGAGCACGGTGATGATGAAGCCGCCGAAGGTCGACTGCGACAGCGCTTCGGCGAACACCAGGTTGGTCAGCGCGTCGGCTTCGGCGCCGCCGTGTTCGCTGGAATACATCAGCCCGAACAGGCCGGCGTCGCCCATCTTGCGCAGCACCTCGCGCGGGGTCATGCCGGCTTCTTCCCACGCCAGCGCATGCGGCTCGACTTCGCGGGCGATGAAGCGGGCGACCTGCTCGCGCAGCAGTTCGTGTTCGGGAGTGAGGTAGATGTTGTCCATGGATTCTCTGCTCACATGCGGAACACGCCGAACTTCGGCTCGGGGATCGGCGCATTCAGGCTCGCCGACAGCGCCAGCGCGAGCACGCGCCGCGTGTCGGCCGGGTCGATCACGCCGTCGTCCCAGATGCGGGCCGAAGAGAAGTACGGGTGCGCCTGCACGCCGAACTGGTCGAGGATGGGTTGCTTGAATGCCGCTTCTTCGTCCTTGCTCCAGGCGCCGCCCTTGGCTTCGATGCCGTCGCGCTTCACGGTGGCGAGCACGGCCGCGGCCTGCTCGCCGCCCATCACGCTGATGCGCGCGTTCGGCCACATCCACAGAAAACGCGGCGAATACGCACGCCCGCACATGCCGTAGTTGCCGGCGCCGAAGCTGCCGCCGATGATCACGGTGAACTTCGGCACGGTGGCCGTGGCCACGGCCGTGACCATCTTCGCGCCGTGCTTGGCGATGCCCTCGGCCTCGTACTTCTTGCCGACCATGTAACCGGTGATGTTCTGCAGGAACACGAGCGGGATCTTGCGCTGGCAGCACAGCTCGATGAAGTGCGCGCACTTCAAGGCCGACTCGCTGAACAGCACGCCGTTGTTGGCGATGATGCCGACCGGCATGCCTTCGATGTGCGCGAAGCCGGTGACCAGCGTGGTGCCGTAGCGCGCCTTGAACTCGTCGAACTCTGACGCGTCGACGATGCGCGCGATGATCTCGTGCACGTCGTAGGGCTTCTTGGTGTCGACCGGGATCACGCCGTGCAGTTCTTCGGCGTCGAACAGCGGCGAGCGCGGCGGCACCAGCCGCTGGGCGTGTTCCTTGCGCCAGTTCAGGTTGGCCACCGAGGCGCGGGCGATCGCCAGCGCGTGCGTGTCGTTCTGCGCCAGGTGGTCGGCCACACCCGACAGGCGCGTGTGCACGTCACCGCCACCGAGTTCTTCGGCGCTGACGATCTCGCCGATGGCGGCCTTCACCAGCGGTGGCCCGGCCAGGAAGATCGTGCCCTGGTTCTTCACGATGATCGACTCGTCGCTCATCGCCGGCATGTAGGCGCCGCCCGCCGTGCACGAGCCCATCACGACCGCGATCTGCGGAATGCCCTGCGCGCTCATGTTGGCCTGGTTGAAGAAGATGCGGCCGAAGTGCTCGCGGTCGGGGAACACGTCGTCCTGGTTCGGCAGGTTGGCACCGCCGCTGTCGACGAGGTAGATGCAGGGCAGCCGGTTCTGCGCCGCGATCTCTTGCGCGCGCAGGTGCTTCTTCACCGTCATGGGGTAGTAGGTGCCGCCTTTCACGGTGGCGTCGTTGCAGACGATCATGCAGTCGACGCCGCTGACGCGGCCGATGCCGGCGATCAGGCCGGCGCCGGGCGCGTCGCCCTTGTACATGCCTTGCGCGGCGAGCGGCGCCACCTCGAGGAAAGGCGTGTCGGGGTCGAGCAGCATCTCGACGCGGTCGCGTGGCAGCAGCTTGCCGCGTGCCAGGTGCTTCGCGCGCGGGCCCTCGCCACCGCCGAGCGCCACCTGCGCGAGTTGGGCATTCAGGTCGTCGACGAGCACGCGCATCGCGGCCGCGTTCACCTTGAAGTCTTCGGTACGAGCGTTCAGCTTCGAGGCCAGGACAGGCATCGTGTCTCCCAGGTGCCGAGGCGCAGAAAGCGCACGGCGTTGTGTTGTTCAGGGTCCCGATTCATTCTAGGCAGTGAGCACCGCCAGCGTGAGGCGGTCTTCACCGACAGGGCCGCCCGGCCGGTCGAAACCTCTTGCAATGTACGCGGCCCGCCAGCGCACAGGCAGTCAGACTGGTTGCAAATCGTGCCAGCCACAGCCACACTCTGCCGCGCCCATGCAGCAGCCACCCGAGACCACTTATCCCGCCGCCACGCCGATGGCGTTCATCCAGGCGATCGTGCGCACCTACGAACGCTACGGCGTCGACCCGGCCGCGGCCTTGAAACAGGCGCGGATCACGCCCGCCCAGCTGCACCGGCCGGGCGCGCGCGTCACGGCAGCGCAGATGGAATTGATCTCCGGCACCGCGATGCAAGAGCTCGACGACGAAGCCCTCGGTTCGTTTTCACGCAGGCTGCCCTGGGGCAGCTACGGCATGCTGGCGCGCGCCTCGATCACCGCGCCGAACCTGGGGGTCGCCATCAAGCGCTGGTGCCGCCACCACCGGCTGCTCACCGACGACATCCACATGAGCCTGTCGCTCGAGGGCCCGACCGCGCGGCTGCGCCTGGCCGAGCACCGCCCGCTCGGCGCGATGCGCGAATTCTGCGTGGTGACCACCCTGCGCAACCTGCACGGTTACGCCTGCTGGGCGATCGACTCGCGCATCCCCCTGCTCCGGGCCGAGTTCCCCTACAGCGCACCACCACATCACGAGGCCTACCCGCTGATGTTCCGCGGGCCGCTGCACTTCGACGCCGAGCACGCGGGCTTCAGCTTCGACGCGCGGTATCTGGCGCTGCCGCTGCGGCGCGACGAACGCGCCCTGCAGACGATGCTCAAGCGCGCGCTGCCGCTGATCGTGTTGCAGTACCGCCGCGACCGCCTGCTGGTTCAGCAGGTGCGCACGCTGCTGCGCCACCGGCCCGAAGACACCGGCAACGCCGAAGCGCTGGCGCGCGCGCTGCATGTGTCGGTGCGAACGCTGCACCGCCAGTTGCAGGAGGAAGGCGCTTCGTTGCAGGCGCTGAAAGACGAGGTGCGGCGCGAGCTGGCCATCGAGCAACTCTGCCGCAGCGCGCGCCCCATCAAGCAGGTTGCGGCCGCGGTCGGCTTCGCCAGCGAAAAGAGCTTTGCGCGCGCTTTCCGGCACTGGACCGGCGAATCGCCGAGCGCTTTCCGGCAACGGTCGCGGCGCGACTAGGGCCTCAGAACGGCCCTTTTTCCAGCCAGCGTTCAATCTGCGCGCGCCGGTCGTTGCCCCAGAACGGCTCGCCGTCGATGATGAAAAACGGCGCACCGAACACGCCGGCCGCAATCGCCGCGTCGTTCACGGCTTTCAGCCGCGCCTTGCGCTGCGGGTCGTTCCAGGCCGCTTCGGCAGCGGCCGGGTCGAGGCCGAATTCGCTGCAGAGCGCGAGCAGCGCCGCGTTGTCGGACAGGTCGACACCCCGCGCGAACAAGGCCCGCAGGCCGTGGCGCGCCCAGGCCACTGCACTGGCCGCGCCTTCGCTGTCGTGCAGCCACCAGAAGATGCGCGCCGCGTTCTGCGTGGCGATCGGGAACTTCTCGGGCATCTTCAGCGGCACACCGGCAAAACGCGCCGAGCGCTCGAAGTCGCGCAGCGAGTATTCGCGCTTCAACGGGTACGAGACCGGGCTCTTGATCTCGGTGACCTGGAAGGTCGCACCGAGCAGCATCGCGTTCCATTGCACCGTGCGGCCGTGGCGCGCGGCGAGCGCCTCCACCCACTCGGACGCGATGTAGGAATACGGCGACGAGAAGTCGAAGTAGAAATGGATCGGGCTGCCGCTCATCGGGCCAGATTACTGCAAGCCCGCGCCGGGCCGAACTGGTGTTTACGCAGGCTGCAGCGCGCCGGGATAGAGCTCTTGCAGCGCCGAGCGGGCGGCGCGCTCCAGCATCGGCTGCAGCGCCGCGGCCATCGGCTCGGGCTCTGCGCCCTCGCCCCGCTCGGCCCAGACCAGCGCCAGCGCCTCGCGCTCGGGCGCCAGCGCGCGCGCGATCACGTCTTTCCAGTGCGGCGGCGATTCGCCTTGCGCCCAGTCGCCACGGCCGCGCCCGAAATGCGCGACCGCCAGGTAGCGCAGCAAGGCGGCTTCGACCATCTGCCCGAGCGCCTCGGCGTTCCAGGTGACCCAGGACCGGTCGGTGCCACGCACCAGGTTCACGCAACGCGCGAGGCCCGCTGCGCCCAGCGCGCCCAGCAGCCCACCGGCGAGCAGGCCACCGCCGAGCGTCAGGCCACCGCTGAGCACGTCGGCCTTCAGGCCGACGAGCGCCCCCGTCACCATGCCGCCCCACACGGCCGCCTGGGTCTCGTCCATGCGCAGGCGCAATTCGTAGTGCGTGGCCAGGCGTGTGAGGATCTCGCCGTGGGCGTCGCCGTCGAGCCCGTGCAGGTGGGTCAACGCCAGCGTGTTCTCGCGCAGTTCGTCGTCGAGCCGCTGCGCCAGCGCCTTCTGGGCCAGTGTGGTGGGTGTCTCGTCGCCGGCGCCCAGACCGATGCGCCTCGCAACCGCCGAGCCCACGCCACGCAGCTTCGCGCCGAGCCCCGCCGCATCAGGCACTTCTTCGCGCGTGAGTGCGATGCGCGCCAGGCTCGCGGCCAGCGCGTGCATCGACGCCCCGAAGGTTTCCTCGCGGCGCACTTGCCAGGCGGCCCGCAGCCGCTGCATGCGGGCCAGCGCATCGCCCGCGAGCACCGATTCGATCGCACGCAGCAGCGTCAGCTCCTGCACCCAGCAGCGCGCGAAAGCGTCGAGCGCCAGCACCGCGCGCACCGGCGCAAAGGGCTGCAGATGCGCGCGCCAGCGCATCAGCTCGTTTTCTTCCAGCGCCGCCTCGCGAGGTGCGCCGAGCTGGTTGAGCAACACGATCACCGGCTTGCCGACCCAGCCGAGAATTTCCATCTCGGGCTTGACGTAACCCGCCGCTTCGGGCGATTCAGACGCGTTGACGAGGTAGAGCATCACATCGGCCTCGTCGCGCACGTTGCGCAGCGCCTGCTGGCTGGCCCAGAAGGGCCGGTCGCGCCAGCGGTCCCACACGCTGCCGAGAAACCAGCCGACCGGGTTGCCACTCTCGCGCAGCCGCCGCGCCAGCCGCACGCTGTCGCCGAAGCCGGGGGTGTCCCACAGCTGCAGGCGGTCACCTTCGGGCGTCTCGATCATCGTGAACACGTCGGCGAATTCGGTCACGTGCGGCGCGTCACGCACCGTGCCCACGTCGCGGCCGAGGAGCGTGCGCGCCAGCGTGGTCTTGCCCGCGTTGGTGTGCGAGACGAGCGAGAGCGAGACCGTGCCGGTCATGCTGATTTCTCTTGAGCAGCCACCTCGACCGGCTGCAGCGTCGCCGCTTCGATGGCGCGCACCACGCCGTCGTCTGCCGAGCCGCCGTCGAAGAACACCGGCACCGTGCCCATCGTGCCAGCCAGCGCGCGCCATGCGTCGCGGCGCTGCGTCAGCCGGGCGGGGTCGGCCCGGAAGCGCTGCGCGAACGTGGTCTCGTCGATCAGCAGCAGCGTGGCGCCGTGCAGGGCCAGCCGGCGCGCGAAGCGCCCTTGGTGCTCCGCCTCGGGCGTGGCCGACAGATCGAACAAGGCCGCCACCACGCTGACACCGGCCGGCACGGGCACCGGCGCGCCGGCAGCGTCTTCGGCGCCGAACGCGGCGGTGGGCGCCACCTCGAGCTGCGTGGTGTCGCCGAGCGCACGCGCGAACAGTGTCTGCAGCGTTGCGAGCGACGAAGGGGCGGGTGTGCTCGCATACGGCGCGACCAGCACTTGCGCCACGTCGCCGCGCGCAGCGCGCGCCAGCGCCTGGAAGTACGGCTGCTGCAGCGGCAGCACCATGCGGGCGGCACGCCAGCGCGCGCTGGCTGCACCGAGCAGTGCGAGCACCGTGCGCGGCAACACCACGAAGAGCAGCAATGTCAGCGCGAACAGGTGGATCCACGGTGCGGCCGGTGCACCGACCACTGCGGCGCCTGGCACGCTGCGCATCGCTTCGAACGCCGCCGCATCGGGCAAGGCGATGCCCGACAGCGCCATCGCCGGCGCCAGCACCGCACTGAGCAGTGCGCGCGCGTCGACCCAGCCCGGGAAGCTCGTCTCCCACACGACGCGGTAGTCGAACACGAGGCCACGTGCGTAGAGCCCGGCGATCAGCCCGAGCGCGAGCGCTGCGGCCGCGGCATGCAGCAAGGTGGCGGCGCGTTGCATCGAGAGCGGGGCGCTCACGCGCAACCACTCGGCGGCGAACGCGCCCAGCGGCGCGCCGCTCGCCCCGCCGCCGGGTGTGCCCACGCGGCCGCGCATCAACGACTGCGTCAACCGCACCAGCCCACCGGCACGCGCCGGCCGCATGAAGACGCGCGCCAGCAGCGCACCGACGAGCAGCACGTAGACCAGGAGGTTCCACACGATCACGCCCCACATCGGCGGTGCGAGCAGGTTGATGCGCTGGCCGCTGCCGACCTGGTCGATGGCCACACCGGCCACGAAGCCCACGATCACCGCGCCGGCGAGCCAGCGCGAGCCGCCTCCGTGCCCGGCCATCCAACGGGCGGCCGCCGGCTCGCGCGGGCCCAGGCGCTGCATGGCGTGGTGGGCGCGGCGCGCGATGAAGCCCGCGGCATCGCTGCCCGCGCCGTCGGCGATCGCCAGCCGTGTGGCCCAGGCCCGGTCGTCGTCGCCCCACGTGGGCGCGGCAGGCCGCGCGGTCTCGAAGGCCTGGACGAGCACGACGTCGCGGGCGGCGGCCTCGTTCATCGGCAGGTCGTCAGGCGCCGAGGCGGTCGGCCAGCGCGTGGAAGTCGGCGGCGGTGATGTCGAACATCGCGTCGCCCACCGGCTCCATCGGCACGCCGGCGCCACGTTCGAGCGGGCGCGGCACGTAGGCCGTGCGCAGGCCGGCGCGCTGCGCACCGACCAGGTCGCTCGGGTGCGCCGCGACCATCAGCAGTTCGTCGCGCTCGACGCCCAGCAGCCGCGCCGCGCCCTGGTAGACCTCGGGATCGGGCTTGTAGTGCTGGAAGAGTTCGGCCGAGAGCACGCAGTCCCAGGGCAGGCCGGCATTCTTGGCCATGTCGACCAGCAGCGCGACATTGCCGTTCGACAGCGTGGCGATCACGTGTTTCGCCTTCAACCGCTGCAGGCCGGCCACGCTGTCGGGCCACGGCGCCAGCCGGTGCCAGACGAGGTTCAGGTCGACGAGTTCGGCCTCGCTCAGCCCGCCCAGGCCGAAGCGCGGGCGAATCTCGTCGAGGATGACGCGGTGCAGGGCGTCGATGTTCGCCCACGCGATCGCACCGCTGCGGGCGCGCTGCATCGCCGGCACGTAGCCGGCGCGCCAGGCGTCGGCGAACGCCGGCGCGTCGACGTGCGGCCAGGCGGCCTGCACCTCGCGGATGATCGAGCCGCGCCAGTCGACCACAGTGCCGAAGATGTCGAACACCAGCGCGCGGACGGGCTTCATGCGAGGGCCCTCCCGATCAGAATCTTCTGCACGTCGCTTGTCCCTTCGTAGATCTGGCACACGCGCACGTCACGGTAGATGCGCTCCACCGGAAAGTCGCTCACGTAGCCATAACCCCCGAACACCTGGATCGCCGCACTGCACACTTGTTCTGCCATCTCGCTGGCGAAGAGCTTGGCCATGGCCGCTTCTTTCAGGCACGGCACGCCGGCGTCTTTCAGGCTCGCGGCGTGGTGGATCAGCTGGCGCGCGGCTTCGATCTGCGTCGCCATCTCGCCGAGGCGAAACTGCAGCGCCTGGTGCTCGAAGATCGGCTTGCCGAACGCGACGCGCTCTTTCGAGTAATGCAAGGCCGCCTCGAACGCCGCGCGCGCCATGCCGACACTTTGCGAAGCGATGCCGATGCGCCCGCCTTCCAGCCCCGAGAGCGCGATCTTCAGCCCCTGCCCTTCAACGCCCAGCAGGTTCGCGGCCGGCACGCGGCAGTTCTCGAACAGGATCTGCGCCGTGTCGCTGGCGTGCTGGCCCATCTTGTCTTCGATACGCGCGACCGTGTAGCCGGGCGTGGCCGTCGGCACGATGAACGCGCTGATGCCTTTCTTTCCCGCCGCCTTGTCGGTCACGGCCATCACGATGGCCACATCACCGTTCTTGCCGCTGGTGATGAACTGCTTGACTCCGTTCAGCACGTAGTGGTCGCCGTCTTTCACGGCGGTCGTCTTCAAGCCATCGGCCTGCGAGCCGACGTGCGGTTCGGTCAGGCAGAACGCGCCGAGCATCTCGCCACGCGCCAGCGGCTTCAACCACTGCGCTTTCTGCGCGTCGCTGGCCCAGGCCATCAAGATCGAACACACCGGGCAGTTGTTGACGCTCACCACCGTCGAGGTCGCACCGTCGCCAGCGGCGATCTCTTCGAGGATGATCGAAAGCGCCAGGTAGTCGAGCCCGGCGCCGTCCCACTCGGTGGGCACGGCCACACCGTAGCAGCCGAGCTCGGCCAGGCCGCGCAGTTCGGCCTTCGGAAAGTGATGGCTCTTGTCCCAGGCGGCGGCTTGCGGCGCGATGTGGTCTTGCACGTAGGCGCGCACGGCGTCCTGCACCGCGCGGTGGTCTTCGCTCAGTTGCATGGGGCGCGGCTCAGAGCAGTTCGATGGCCATCGCGGTGGCTTCACCGCCGCCGATGCACAGCGCGGCCACGCCCTTCTTCAAGCCACGCTTGCGCAGCGCACCCAGCAGCGTGACGACGATGCGCGCACCGCTCGCGCCGATCGGGTGGCCGAGCGCCACCGCACCGCCATGCACGTTGACAATCTCGTGCGGCAGCTTGAACTCGGTCATCGCGGCGAGCGTGACGGCGGCGAAAGCTTCGTTCACTTCCCACAGGTCGACGTCTTTCGCGGCCCAGCCCGACCTCTTCAACACCTTCTCGATCGCGCCGACCGGGGCGGTGGCGAACAGGTTCGGCGCCTGCGCGTGCACCGCGTGGGCGTGGATGCGCGCAACGGGCTTACAACCGAGGCGGGCGGCGGTGCTCGCACGCATCATCACGAGTGCGGCGGCGCCGTCGGAAATGCTCGACGAGGTGGCGGCGGTGATCGTGCCGTCCTTGATGAACGCGGCCTTCAGGCCGGGGATCTTGTCGAGCTTGGCCTTGAAGGGCTGCTCGTCGAACTTGACGACGGTGTTGCTGCCGGCCTTGCCGGGCAGCGTGACCGGCGCCATTTCCCAGTCGAAGCTGCCGTCTTCATTGGCGAGCTTCGAGCGTTGCGTCGACGAGACCGCGAAGCTGTCCATCTGCTCGCGCGAGAACTTGTAGCGGGCCACGCACTCTTCGGCGAACACGCCCATCGCCTTGCCGCCGCCGTTCGGCAGCTTCTCGTAGGCGTCCTCCAGGCCGTCGATCGCCATGTGGTCGTAGAGCGCCGTGGCGCCGTACTTCACGCCCTTGCGCATGGCCGTGAGGTGCGGCGCGTTCGTCATGCTTTCCATGCCACCGGCCACGATCACCTCGGCGCTCTCGCTGGCCAGCATGTCGTGCGCGAACATCATGGCGCGCATGCCCGAGCCGCACATCTTCGACAGTGTGACCGCCCCCACCGACTGCGGCAGGCCGGCACCGAGCACCGCCTGGCGGGCGGGCGCCTGGCCCTGGCCGGCCATCAGGCAGTTGCCCATCAGCGCTTCGTTGACGGCATCACCCGTGATGCCGGCGCGTTCGACGGCCGCCTTGATCGCGACGGCACCGAGCTGGTGAGCCGCGAGTGCACTGAAGTCACCCAGCAAGCCGCCGATCGGCGTGCGGGCGGCAGAAACGATGACGATGGGGTCGCTCATGGCAAGTCCTTTTCTTCTGCCCGCAGGTCCGGCTTCAGGCCGTGGAAACAGGGCGCGCGCCGCGGGTCGGGGCACGGGCCGTGTCGAAACGCGCGCGCAGGGCGGCGTTGATCGGTTCCGAGAAGTATCGCGCCACCAGCGCCGCCACGGCGGCCGAGGTGGCAATGAAGAGCAGCAGGCCGGGCAGTTTCCAGTCAACGGCCATCTGCCCGCGTGGCACCAACTCGCGCATCGCGGCCAGCACGATGATGTGGAACAGGTACAGCTCGTAGCTGTGGCGCCCGGCCCACCGCAGCGGTGCGAAGGCACGCGCGTCGGCCCAGCCGGCGCCGGTGCTGGCACTCGCGCACCACACGAGCACGGCCGATGACGCCGCCACCGCCGTGAAACCGAAAGCTTCGTGGCCGTGGATGCCGGTGATGTAACTCGCCGCGAGCGCCACCGACGCGGCAACGCTGCCCCAGCGCGCAGCCAGGGCAGGCGGCCTCTTGACCGACGCGAGCAGCGCGGCCAGGCAGCCGAAAGCGATCGCATCGAAGCAGGCCGCGTAGCCGTACATGAAATACAACTCGTCGTCGGCATGCCCGTGGCGGTAGATCGGGCCGATGGCAATCGCACACAGGCACATCGCGACGATCAACGACCGCCGCCGCGCCAGCACGCACAACAACGGGAACGCGAGGTAGAACATCTCTTCCACCGAGAGCGACCAGTAGATGTTCAGGCAGTAGTTGAAGTAACCGACCGATTGCATCAGCAGGTTGTGCGTGAAGGTCAACACCGAACCCACCGCCAGAAAGTAATACGACGCCGGCAGGTTCTTGCCGCCGTCGCTGTTGCCGAAGATCGGCACGCCGATCAGCCCGAGCGTGACGATGATCGTGATTGCCAGCAAGAGCGGCGGCAGGATGCGTGCCGCCCGCATCACGTAGAACGAGCGCACGTCGATGGCGCCGAGCGAACCGTGGCGGCGCAGCGTGTTCGAGGTGATCAGGTAGCCCGACACCACGAAGAACATGGTCACGCCGTAGTTGCCGTTGTTGACCACGGTGCGCACCGCGTCAGCGCCGAACCAGTCGGCCAGTGGGCTCCGGCTCAAGCGGTAGGTCAGCGAATAGTGCAGCAACAGCACCAGCAGGATCGCCACGCCGCGCAGCAGGTCGATCGGGGCAACGCGGGCCATCGTCAGGGCGGCGGCGCGTCGTGGCGAAAGCGCTTGTGCGCGTCGTAGGGGAACACGTCGTGCACGTAGCCGGCGAGGATCTGCTCCTTGTGGCCTTGCCAGAACGAGGCTTCGAGCAGGTCGGCGTGGTGTTTCATGAACACGCTGCGCACGCCCGGGTTGCCCAGCAGAAAGGGGCCGAAGGTTTCGGGGAACACGTCGCGCGGGCCGACCTTGTACCAGACCTCGCCCGACATCTCTTCTTCTTCGGTGCGCGGCGCGGGCACCTTGCGGAAGTTGCAGTCGGTCAGGTATTCGATCTCGTCGTAGTCGTAGAACACGACCTTGCCGTGGCGCGTGACGCCGAAGTTCTTCCACAGCATGTCGCCGGGGAAGATGTTGGCGCGCACCAGGTCCTTGATGGCGTTGCCGTACTCGATCACCACGCCTTCGATCTGCGAGAGCGACGCTTCCTGCAGGTAGATGTTGAGCGGGATCATGCGGCGCTCGATGTAGAGGTGGCGCAGCACCAGGGCGTCACCGTCTTCTTCGAGCAGGCTCGGGCAGTAGTGCTTCAGCTCGGCCACCAGCTCGTCGTCGAAGCGGGCGCGCGGAAAGGCCACGTTGCTGTACTCGAGCGTGTCGGCCATGCGGCCCACGCGGTCGTGCTGCTTCACGAGCAGGTACTTGCTCTTGATGGTCTCGCGCGTGGTTTCCTTCTGCAGCGGATAGAAGTCCTTGATCACCTTGAACACGTAGGGGTAGCTCGGCAGGTCGAACACCAGCATCACCATGCCCTTGATGCCGGGCGCGATGCGAAAGCGGTCGCTCGAGTGTTTGAGGTGGTACAGAAAGTCGCGGTAGAAGGCGTTCTTGCCCTGCTTGGCGAGGCCGAGCGCGTTGTAGAGCTCGCTGCGCGGCTTGCGCGGCATCATCGAGCGCAAGAACTGCACGTAGGCCGAAGGCACTTCCATCGCCACCATGAAGTAGGCGCGGGCAAAGCTGAACAGCAGCAGCAGGTCGTCTTCGCCGAACAGCACCGTGTCGATCACGAGCCGGGCGTTGTCGTTGTGCAGGATCGGCAGCGCGAACGGCGTCTCGTTGAAGCCGTTGATGATCTTGCCGACGACGTAGGCGCCCTTGTTGCGAAAGAACAGCGAGCTCAGCACCTGCACCTGGAAGTTGGCGCGCACGCGGTACTCGCCGAGCTGTGCCGCCACCGCGTCGAGCACGCAGTCGACGTCACGCCCCAGGTCTTCGAACTCGCGCTGCAGCTGGAAGTTGCTGACGATGCGCAGCCAGGTCTCGCGCATCGTCGCCTTGGTGGGGTAGTAGGCGCGGTAGGTCGGCAGCGAGGCCGGTTCGTCGTTCTCGATGTACTCGGTCGAGACCGCCGGCCGCACGAAGATGAAGTCGTTGTGGAAGTAGCTGCGGTGCAGGATCTTGGTCGTCACCGAGTTGAAGAAGGTCTCGGCGAGTTCGGGCTGGTGGTGGTCGGTCAGCAGGCCGATGTAGTGCAGCTTGACCTGCTGCCACACGTCTTTCGGCAGCTCGGCGGCGCGGTAGGTGCGCTGCAGGTAGGAAGACGCTTCTTCGACCCGCAGGTCGTAAAACTCGATGCGCTCGCGCTGGGCACGTTGCTGGCCGTGCCAGTCGGCGGCCTCGAAGCGTTGCTGAGCTTCGGCGCTGGCCTGGCGGAAGAGTGTGTAGTGGCGGTCGAAGCCATCGAGCATGGCCTGCGCGATCTCGAAGGCGCGCGGGTCGGTCAGCGCGCTCGGGAACGCCGCCTGGTTCATGGGTTGGCGTAGCGCGCGTGCACACCCGCCACGGCGCGCTCGAAGGCGTCGCTCATCTGGGCCGGGCCGGCCACCGTGATGTCCAGGTCTTGCAGCAGGCCGTTGTACAGGCCGTAGTACCAGCCGTGCACCACCAACTCCTGGCCACGCGCCCAGGCGTCTTGCACGATCGTGGTCTGGCAGGCATTGCGCGCCTGCTCGATCACGTTGAGCTCGCAGAGCGCGTCGACTCGCCGCTCCGGCGTCACCGTGTCGAGCCAGGGCTGGTGGCGGTTGCGCACGTCCTGCACGTGGCGGATCCAGTTGTCGGCCAGGCCGACGCGCATGTCTTCGAGCGCGGCGCGCACACCACCGCAGCCGGAATGGCCGACGATGATGATGTGCTTGACCTTTAGAAGATCGGTCGCGAACTGGATCACCGACAGGCAGTTCAGGTCGGAATGCACCACCACGTTGGCCACGTTGCGGTGCACGAAAAGCTCACCCGGCAGCAGGTCGACCAGCTCGTTGGCCGGCACGCGGCTGTCGGCACAGCCGATCCACATGTACTGTGGCGCCTGCTGCTGCAGCAGGCCGGTGAAGAAGCCCGGCGAGCGCGCTTCGGTCTTGGCGGCCCAGAGGCGGTTGCTGTCGAGAAGTTCTTTGAGCTGGGTGGTCATGCTGCGCGCCGGCGGGTCGTTTGCAGAAGTGTACGCACCGCGGCGATCCTCGGGCTCGGCGGCGGCGCCTCACCGCCCGTAGACAGCCGCCTCGTCCCACCCCAATGCCGCCATGTCGGCCACCCGGAACGGCGCGTCGCTCGGCATCAGGAATTCGTCCAGTTGCGGGGGCTGCGCCGCCGTGCCCGACAGCATGGCGTGCGCCTGACCACGGTGGTGCGTCTGGTGCATGAACAGGTGCGACAGCACGTGGCCGGCCAGGTCACGTTGGACCTTGCCTTCGCCCCGGTCCATCGCCACCTCGGTATCACAGGCGGCTGCGTCGAGGCGATCGCAGAAAACGATCAGGCGTTCGTCGCAGACGCGTTGGCGCTCGGCCAGGGTCGGGACGTCGTCGGCCGCGGTGAACTGTTCGTACTTTTCGGGCAGGCCGGTTTCGCCGTGCAAGGCGCCGACGTAGTAAAGATCGACCGCGAGAACGTGGTTGAGCGTGGCGGCAAGGCTCGGGAAAAAGCCGGTGCGCGAAGCGTGGAAATCGCCGCGCGTGAGGCTGGCCAGCGCGGCGTGCAGTCGGCGGTTGGCGAGCCGGTTGGCGTGCGCCTGGATTCTGAAGAGGGTGCACGGATTCACAGGCGCCAGCATAAACCTCAGCCCTTCGGATCGGGCACGAAGCTCGGGAACGGCTCGGGCACCCACGGCGCGCGGCGCGGCTGGATCACGCCGAGCGCCAGCAAACGCTCGCGGCTGTCGTAGCGCAGGCGCACCACTTCGTTCGGCCGGTCGCTGGCGCGCTCGAAATGGGTGTGCGAAGTCGGCATGTACTCGCGTTCGCCGTGGCCGGTGCCCAGGCGTTCTTCGCGCGGGCTGGCGGCGGCTTTCGCGGCCGGCGCAGGCGAAGGGGCCGACGACTCGGCGGCGCCACGCGCGCGGTCGGCGTTCTGTGACGGGCCGGGTTCGGCGTTGTCGTAGGAGCGCCGCGAAAGTTCCGGCTCACGCTGGCGCTCGCGGAACACCGCCACGCCGATCACGCCCACGTTGTCGGGCCGGTCGGTGCGCGCCGCATACGAGTCGGGCAAGGCGGTGAAGTAGAAGGCCGCGGCTTCGGTCAGGCTCTTGCGCCAGCCGGTGATCTCGGTCGACTGCCAGGGCGCGAGCACGTAGCCCACCTGCCCGAGCCCGGCGGTTTCGCCGCTGACGGCGTTGATGCCGTCGACCGAGAGCACCACCATCACGCGCGCGGGGCTGCGGTTGCTCAGGCGCACGGCGTAGCGGCTGCCCGGCCGGCCGGCGACCCAGGCGGTGCCGCGTTGCTGGTAGACGGGCAAGAGCTCGTTCTGGCTGCGGTCGACGATGTCGACATCGACGAGGCTGCCGACGGCCAGGCTCGGGGTGGCGGCGAACGCGGCGGCAGCAGCAGCTGTCACGGCAAGAAAGTGGCGGCGGTTGGGCATGAGGGGCTCCGGTGGTGGGTGATGACATCCGGTTGAACGGCGCAGCGAGGCGAACGGGGTGAACTGTCTTTCACCGCGGTTCAAGCCCGCGCTGAGGGGCCGCCCGCAGGTACAGTCGGCCGATGGCCTACGAACTCCACTACTGGCCGGGCATCCAGGGCCGCGGCGAATTCGTGCGGCTCGCGCTCGAAGCCGCCGGCGCGCCTTACGTCGACGTGGCACGCGGCCCCGAGAGCGCGGGCCGCGGCCTGCCGGCCATGCTGCAAGGCCTGAAAGACCCGGCGTCGGTGCACCCGCCGTTCGCCCCGCCGTATTTGAAAGACGGCAACCTGGTGGTCGGCCAGACCGCCGCCATCCTGCACCACCTGGCGCCGGCGCTGAAGCTGGTGGCGCGCAGCGAACAGTCGCGCGTGTGGACGCAGCAAATCCAGCTGACGATCGCCGACATGGTGAGCGAGGCCCACGACACGCATCACCCGGTGGGGCATGAGCTGTACTACGAAGACCAGAGGCCCGAAGCGCTGCGCCGCGCGGCCGAGTTCTGCCGCGCCCGCATGCCCAAGTACCTGCAGTGGTTCGAGCGCATCCTCGTGAACAACCCGGCGGGTGCGCGGCACCTGGTGGCGGGCAAGCTGAGTTACGCCGACCTGTCGCTGTTCCAGCTGGTCGAAGGGCTGCGCTACGCCTTCCCGAAGGCCGCGGAAAAGGCGCTGGCCCGCACGCCCACCGTCCTGCAACTGCACGCGCGCGTCGCCGCCCTGCCGAAGGTGGCGGCCTACCTGCGCAGCGAGCGGCGCCTGCCGTTCAACGAGCAGGGCATCTTCCGCCGTTACCCCGAGCTCGACCTTCCCGACAGCCCTTGAGGCCACACGCCCATGCCCATCCATTGGTTCCCGGGCCACATGCACTCGACGAAGAAGGCGATCGTCGAGCGGCTGCCGGACATCGACGTCGTGATCGAGCTGCTCGACGCGCGGCTACCGGGCTCGAGCGCGAACCCGATGCTCGCCGGCCTGACCGCCGGCAAGCCCGCGCTCAAGCTGCTCAACAAGCAGGACCTCGCCGACCCCGAACTCACCACGCAGTGGCTCGCGCACTACCAGGCCCGGCCCGGCACCCGCGCGCTCGCGCTCGACGCGAGCAGCACCGCGCCGGCGCGCCTGCTGGTCAACGCCTGCCGCGAGCTGGCGCCACTGCGTGGCGGCATGGTCAAGCCGGTGCGGGTGTTGATCTGCGGCATTCCGAACGTGGGCAAGTCGACGCTGATCAACACGCTGGCCGGTGAGCGCCGGGCCAAGACCGGCGACGAGCCCGGCATCACCAAGACCGAGCAGAAGATCGTGCTGGCCAGCGACTTCCATCTGTTCGACACGCCCGGCATGCTCTGGCCGCGCATCGCGGTCGAGCAGAGCGGCTACCACCTGGCGGCCAGCGGCGGCATCGGCCGCAACGCTTACGACGAAGAAGAAGTGGCGCTCGAGCTGATCGCACGCGTGTGCGGGCGTTACGCCGACCGCCTGCAGGCGCGCTACAAGCTCGGCGACATCACGGGGGCCGCCGCCCACACCCTGCTGGGCGAGATCGGCCGGCGGCGCGGCGCACTGATGACCGGCGGGCGCATCGACCTGCAGAAAGCCGCCGAGATCGTCATCAACGACTTTCGCAGTGGCGCCTGGGGACGCATCACGCTCGAAACGCCCGAGGAGTTCGATCGCTGGTGGGCTGCAGCGCAGGCCTCATAGGCCTGCCGCGCGCGCGGTCAGAACACCAGCAGGTCGTTGTCGCTGTCGCCCGTCATCACGAGCCAGCCAGCTGTCGAGGCGCCAGTGGGCGCCAGATTGCTGCGCACCCGGAACCGGCCGACCCAGCGCGAGGGCAGAAAGCCCACCGCCGCCAGCGCCTGCTTGACCGCCGGGTGGTTGGTCTCGCAGCGCACACGGCGCGTGCCGCTGTCGGCGAGGTCGGCCACCGCGGCGGCGCAGAGCCCGGCCAGAAGGCCGGCGTCATCGGCCGGCCCGAGGTAGTCGGCGATCACCGACTCGACCGGGTGGTGCCGCGTGACGAGCAGCGCCGCCAGTTCACCCCCGCGCCGCGCCGTGACCCAGCGGTAGCGGTTCACCGGCGAATCGTGATAGCGCCAGCTCAGGTAGGCACCGTTGCGCTCGACAGCATTTTCGTAGTCGCCGCCGACGAGTCGCCAGCTCGCATCGAGCTCATCGATCGCCGGCGCGGGTTCGACCCGGCATTCGGCATCGCCACCGGGCGGGCGACCGCGCAGCAGCCGGGCACCACGGCTCACCAGGTTCTTGGCCGCACCCCTGAGCCCTGCTTCGCCCAGGTGAAGAAAGCAGGTGGCCATCTGCATGTCGAGCGCCCAACCCTGCTTGTCGAAGATCGGGTCGCTGGCGTCGCTGATGCCGAAGCCGAGCATGACCGGCGCCTTCACCGACACACGCTGCACGAGCGCCTTGCCGAAACCCCGGCCACGGTGCGCGCCCGAGACGTAGGTGTCCAGGCTCCAGCAGCCCCGCAACGACTCGCCACGGTAGCGGAGCTTCACCGGCATGAAGCCGTTGATCGCGACGATCTCGTCGCCCAGCGTGCCCACCAGGAAGGGCGGCGCGTCGTCGTTCGCCGGGTTGCCGCCGAACTGCCAGTCGAACACCGCAGTCTTCACGCGTGTGTAGTCGCCGTGTCGACCGTTGGCGAGCAGAGAGATGACGTGAGCCTTGTCCGCCGGTTGGTAGTCGCGGAACTCGATGTCTGGAACGGGCATGGATCGCGGGCCATCGCAGGGCGCATGCCGCAAGACCGAGCGGCTGCGCACCCCGTGCACTCCGGCCGCTGGTGGTGATTCGAGGCGCGGATCGTACCTGCCGAATGTGTCTGCAATGTCTCCGGGCCGCCGCGGCCCGGGCCGCTCACATCGTCTCTGAAAACAGCTCGCGCCCGATCAGCATGCGGCGGATCTCGCTCGTGCCGGCGCCGATCTCGTACAGCTTGGCGTCGCGCCACAGCCGCCCGAGCGGGTACTCGTTGATGTAGCCGTTGCCGCCGAAGATCTGCACGCCCTCCCCGGCCATCCACGTGGCCTTTTCGGCGCACCACAGGATCACGCTGGCGCAGTCTTTTCTCACCTGGCGCACGTGCTCGGTGCCGAGCAGGTCGAGGTTCTTCGCCACCGTGTACGCGAAGGCACGACCGGCCTGCAGCACGGTGTACATGTCGGCCACCTTGCCCTGGATCAGCTGGAACTCGCCGATGCTCTGGCCGAACTGCTTGCGGTCGTGGATGTACGGGACCACGTTGTCCATCACCGCCTGCATGATGCCCAGCGGCCCGCCGGTCAACACCGCACGTTCGTAGTCGAGGCCGCTCATCAGCACCTTGGCGCCGCCGTTCAGGTGGCCGAGCACGTTCTCGACCGGCACTTCGACATTGGCGAACACCAGCTCGCCGGTGTGGCTGCCCCGCATGCCGAGCTTGTCGAGCTTCTGCGCGATGCTGAAACCTTTCATGCCTTTCTCGATCAGGAAGGCGGTGACGCCGCGCGCGCCCAGCTCGGGCTCGGTCTTGGCGTAGACCACGAGCGTGTCGGCGTCGGGCCCGTTGGTGATCCACATCTTCGTGCCGTTGAGCAGGTAGTGGTCGCCCTTGTCCTGCGCCTTCAGCTTCATGCTGATCACGTCGGAGCCGGCGCCGGGTTCGCTCATCGCCAGCGCCCCCACATGTTCGCCGCTGATCAGCTTGGGCAGGTACTTCGCGCGCTGTTTGTCGTTGCCGTTGCGCTTGATCTGGTTCACGCACAGGTTCGAATGCGCGCCATACGACAGGCCGACCGAGGCGCTGGCGCGGCTGATTTCTTCCATCGCGATCATGTGCGCCAGGTAGCCCATGCCGGCGCCGCCGTATTCGTCGCCGACGGTGATGCCGAGCACGCCGAGCGAGCCCATCTTGCGCCACAGGTCCATCGGGAACTGGTCGCTGCGGTCGATCTCGGCCGCGCGCGGCGCAATCTCGGCTTGCGCGAACTCGCGCACCGCGTCGCGCAGCGCGTCGACGTCTTCACCGAGCTGGAAATTCAGGCCGGGCAGGTTGTTCATGTCTTGTCTCCTGTGGTTTCGTTCAGTGCCGCACGTCGCTGCGCCCGGTCACGGTCATGATCGTCGCGGTCATCGTGGCCACGAGTTTGCGCTCGCTGCTGCCGGCCTCGAACTGGAAGGCCTGGCCGTCGACGACGCTGATGGTGCGCCCGGCCTTCGTCACCCGGCCTTCGCAGTGCAGCAGCGGCCCGCGCGCCGGTGCCAGCAGGTTGATCTTGAACTCGATCGTCAGCACGCCCGCCCCCACCGGCATCAGCGTGAACGCGGCGTAACCACAGGCCGAGTCGAGCGCGGTGGCCACCATGCCGGCGTGCAGGAAGCCGTGCTGCTGGGTCAAGTCTGCGCGGTGCGACAGCGCCAGCACCACGCGGCCGGCATCGATCGATTCGACCGTGACACCGAGCGTGGCCATCGCCGGCTGTTTCGCGAAGGAGTCGAGCGTGCGCTGCTTGAAGTCGGCATCGGGGGCGATCATGGCGGCGCTGTCCTGGTGGTTGACGTATACGTCAATTCTACCGATCGGGCTTCGGGATCAGGCGCCCTGTTCCTTCTTCTGCCCGAGCGCGAGCAGGCGCCGCGCTTCTTTCTCTTGCGCACGCACTTCGTCGAGCGTGACGTGCAGGTCGGTCATCTGCTGCTCGAGCTGCTCGCGGTGCGTGGCCAGTACGACGAGGAACTTCTTCAGCTGCGGTTGCGTGTCGCGGGGCGACTCGTACATGTCGACCAGCTCTTTCACCTCGGCCAGCGTGAGGCCCAGGCGCTTTCCGCGGAGCGTGAGCTTCAGGCGCGTGCGGTCGCGCAGCGTGTAGACCCGGTTGCGCCCGCTGCGCTGCGGCGTGAGCAGGCCGCAGTCTTCGTAGAAGCGGATCGCGCGCGTGGTGAGGTCGAACTCGCGCGCGAGCTGGCCGATGGTGAAGGTGGAAGACATCTGTGTGACAGCAGCGGAAGGCATGGCGATCTACACTGCCCCGGTTGACGTTTACGTCAAGTGTAGTGCGGGTCACCGTGAAGGCGGAACGAATGAACGAGCTCGAACAGCAGCTGAACTACCCCCACGGCGACACGCTGCCCACGATCGGCAGCACGCTCGAAGTGGCGCCGGGCGTGCGCTGGCTGCGCATGGCGTTGCCGTTCCAGCTCGACCACATCAACCTGTGGCTGCTGCGTGACGAGCAAGACGGCGTGCAGGGCTGGACGATCGTCGACTGTGGCATCGCCAACGACGCGACCCGCGCCGCCTGGGAGCAGATCTTCGCGAGCGAACTGCAAGGCCTGCCGGTGTTGCGCCTGATCGTCACCCACATGCACCCCGACCACATCGGCCTGGCGCACTGGCTCACCGAACGCTTCAGTGTGCGGCTGTGGGTCAGCGCCACCGACTACAACACGGCCCGCCTGTCGAGCAGCTCGATCACCGGCTTCGGCGGCGCAGCGACGGCGCGCTTCATGGCCAGCCACGGCCTCACCGACCCCGACGCGCAGGCGCAGATCACGGCCCGCACCAGCTACTACGCAAACATGGTGCCGAAGGTGCCGGTGAGCTTCCGCCGGCTGATGGATGGCGACCGCGTGCAGGTTGGCGGCCATTCCTGGGCCTGCCACGCCGGCTACGGCCACGCGCCCGAGCACATGTCATTGCACTGCGAAGCACTGTCGACGCTGATCAGCGGCGACATGGTGTTGCCGCGCATTTCCACCAACGTGAGCGTGCACGAGATCGAGCCCGAGTCGAACCCGCTGCGCCTGTACCTCGACTCGATCGAGCAAATGAAGGCGCTGCCGGCCGACACGCTGGTGTTGCCCTCGCACGGCCGCCCGTTCACCGGCCTGCACACCCGCATCGACCAGTTGAAAGCCCACCACGACGAGCGTTTTGCCGACGTGCTGAAGGCCTGCGCCGAAGCGCCGCAGAACGCGGCCGACCTGCTGATGCTGCTGTTCCGCCGCAAGCTCGACCTGCACCAGACCACGTTCGCGATGGGCGAGTCGCTCGCGCACCTGCACGCACTGTGGTTTGCCGGCCAGCTGACGCGCCGGCTCGACGCCGACGGCATCTACCGCTTCACGCGCGCCTGAACGGCGCGGCTCAGGCCCGCGGCTCGGCGCGGCGCTCGAAGCGCGGCGCGGTGTGCGCCAGCTCGGTGGCCACGAAGTCGACCGCCGCCTCGGGCACCATGGCCGCGGTGCGTTCGAAACGGCGGAATTCGCGCGCCAGGCCGCGCGCTTCATCGCGGGCGATCTGCTGATCGAGCTCGACGATCCGGCGGGCACAACGCTCGATCCATTCGGCGGTGGTCAAGGTGTTCATGGCGGTCTCCCTCGGTGGCTGGTGGTGCGCCACGGCCATGATCGCGCCGATCGGGGTGTTACACACTACTTCAATCAAGGGATGCGCCGGTCGCAGGCGGCGCGGCTCAGTCGAACACCGGAACCACGCCTTCCTTCAGGCTGCCACGCGCCACCTCGAAGTCAGGCACCACCGAGCGCACCACGTCCCAGAAACGCGGGCTGTGGTTCATCTCGCGCAGGTGCGCGAGTTCGTGCGCGACCACGTAGTCGATCGTCGACAGGCCGAAGTGGATCAGCCGCCAGTTCAGGCGGATCGAGCCGTCGGCGCTGGCGCTTCCCCAGCGCGTCTGCGCCGACGACAGCGAGAGCCGCGTGTAACGCACGCCGAGCTTCTGAGTGTAGAGCTGGCAACGCTCTTCGAACACTCGCCGCGCCTGGCGCTGCAACCAGCTCTGCACCACGTCGCGGATCTGCGCCGCCGTGGCGGTGTGCGGCAGGCCGATGTGCAGCGTGAGGCGGGGCACGCCAGGCAGCGCTTCGGCATCGGTGTTGAGCACCGCACCCGCCTTCGTCAGGCCAGCGCGCGCGTCGAGCACCACGATCACCTGTTCGCCGAGAAAAGGGATGGTGGTGCCGTCGCGCCATTCGACCTTGGCTTCGTGCAGGCGCTGCGCACGCTCTTGCTGCTCGGCGAGCTTGCGCAGGATCCAGGCGGCCTTTTCGCGCAGCGCGGCTTCGATGTCGCCGATGCCGACCCACTTGGGCGCGTTGACGCTGAGGCCTTCCATGCCGACGATGAAGCCGATGCTGCGGCGCCGCGCGCGCTTGAGCGCGTAGGCCACCAGGTGTTCGTTCAGCCGAATCTCGCGGTCGGCCTGCGGGTGGCGGAACACGGCGGGCACGAGCACGCTGGCGAGGGGCAGGGCCTGGGGGGCAGGCGGCGAAGCGGGCGGCGAAACAAGCGGGGCAGCACCGGTTGCGGACGCAGCGGCGACGACAGGCGGCGCAGCGGAAACGGCGGTCTCGGCGACCACCGGCACCGGCTCATCGAACAGCGTGAGCTGCGATGTGTTCGGGGCCGGGGCCGAGCGGCTCATGCGCGCTGCGCTGTGGCCGCCGTGGGCGTGGCGGTTGCAGGGTAGGCCTCGGGGTCGAGCCGCTGCATCTCGGCCTCGATCCAGGTTTCGACTTCGCGCATCAGTTCTTCGGGGTCGCGGCCGGTGGACTCGATCGGCCGGCCGATCGACAGGTCGATCACCCCGGGGCGCAGGATGAAACTCTTGCGCGGCCAGCAGCGTGCCGAGGTCACGGCGATCGGCAGCACCGGCCGGCCGGTGGCCACGGCCAGGCGCGTGCCGCCCGCCTTGTAAACGCCGCGCCCGCCGCGCGCCGCGCGTGTGCCTTCGGGGAACATGATGACCCAGTGGCCCTTGTCCATGAACTTGCGGCCCTGCTCGGCGACCAGGTTCCACGCTTGCGAACGTTTGCTGCGGTCGATGTGGATCATGTCCATGCGCGCCATGGCCCAGCCGAAGAACGGGATGTAGAGCAGTTCGCGCTTGAACACATAACAGAGCGGGTGCGGCATCAGGCCGGGAAACGCGAAGGTCTCCCAGGTCGACTGGTGCTTGGGCAGCAGCACCACCGGGTAGTCGGGCAGGTTCTCCATGCCGTGCAACCGCGCGTGCACGCCGCAGATGACCTTGGCGCCCCAGATCGCGGTGCGCAGCCAGCCCACACACATCCAGTAGACGACGTTGCCGCGCGCGAAGATCGACACCACCAGCACGGCCAGCGCCCAGGGAACGACGGTGACGGCCATGAACAGCACGAACAGCGCCGAGCGCAAGGCGTTGAAAAAAGCAGCCATCAGTCGAGCCTGCCGAAGCCGGAGTCGGATTCACCGCTGGCGCTGCGCTCGTGGCGCTCGCGCTGGATCATGAAGTCGGCAAACGCCGTGAGGTCGGCGTGCACCTGGGTACCGGCCACCAGGCTGCACAACTCGCTGAGCTGGGTGTCGTCGAGCTGCGCCGCCTTGCCGGTGCGCACCAGGTGCGGGCGGCAACCCACGGCCACACCGGCCTGCAGGTCGCGCAGGCTGTCGCCCACGACGGGCACGTCGCCCAGGTCGACGCCGAAACGTTCGCCGATCTGCACGAAAAGCCCCGGCGCCGGCTTGCGGCAGTTGCAGGCGTCTTCGGGCGC
This sequence comes from Rhizobacter sp., assembly GCF_032229685.1. GTDB lineage: Bacteria > Pseudomonadota > Gammaproteobacteria > Burkholderiales > Burkholderiaceae_C > LMDS01. The sequence goes on from NZ_JAVTWP010000001.1 coordinate 90,741, forward strand.
GTGCGGGCAGAAGAACACCGCGTCGATGCGGCCGCCCTGCTTGGCCAGCATCTGGTTCATCTTGGTGTGCATCGCGTTGAGCGTGGCCATGTCGAAGGTGCCCCGGCCCAGACCCGACTGGTTGGTGGCCACCACCGTGTGCCAGCCCGCATGGTTGAGCCGCGCGATCGCTTCGAGCGCGCCGGGGATCGGCACCCACTCGTCGGGCGACTTGACGAAGTCGTCACGGTCTTCGTTGATCGTGCCGTCGCGGTCGAGGATGATGAGCTTCATCGGGGTCATGCGGTCAGCTCGCGAGCTTGGACAGGTCGGCGACGCGGTTCATGGCCGTGTGCAATTGTGCGAGCAGGCCGAGGCGGTTGGCGCGCAGGGCCGGGTCTTCGGCGTTGACCATCACCGACTCGAAGAATGCATCGACCGGTTCACGCAGTGCGGCGAGTGCCTGCAACGAGGCGGTGTAGTCGGCGCGCCGGAAGGCGATGTCGGCTTTTGTCTCGACGTCTGACAAGGCCTGATGCAACTGGACCTCTGCACGCTCTTTCAGCAGCGCATCCGACACGGCAGAGAACTGCGTGGCTTCGCTCTTCTTCAGGATGTTGCCCACGCGCTTGTTGGCGGCCGCCAGTGACGCGGCCTCGGGCAGCGCTTCGAAGACCCGCACGGCAGCCAGCCGCGTCTTCACATCGGCCAGGCGCGACAGGCCCAACGACAGCACCGCGTCGACCTGTTGCGCGCTGTAGCCCTGCTCGCGCAGGCTGCCGGCGAGCCGGTCGCCGATGAATTCGAGCAGCGGCACGCTCGGGTCGGTGACGAGCTTGCCGAACGGTGGCACGGCCAGCGCTATCAGCGCGGGCAGGTCGAGCGCCAGCGAACGCTCGGTCAGCATGCGGATCAGGCCGAGGGCGTGGCGCCGCAGCGCGAACGGGTCCTTGTCGCCGGTGGGCAGTTGCCCGATGCCGAACAAACCCACCAGAGTTTCGAGCTTGTCGGCGAGCGCCACCACCACACCGGCCAGGTTGCGCGGCAACTCGTCGCCTGCGAAGCGCGGCTTGTAGTGGTCTTCGATCGCCACGGCCACGTCGTCAGTCTCGCCGTCGTGGCGGGCGTAGTAGCCGCCCATGGTGCCTTGCAGTTCGGGGAACTCGCCCACCATGTCGGTCACCAGGTCGGCCTTCGCGAGCATCGCCGCGCGGTCGGCTGCGGCGGCCAGCGCATCGCCGCCAAGCTGCTGGCCGATCGCACGCGCGATCGCGCGCACACGCTGGCTGCGCTCGCCCTGCGTGCCCAGCTTGCCGTGGTAGACCACCTTGTCGAGCCCCGCCACGCGCGACTCGAGCGTCTTCTTGCGGTCCTGGTCGAAGAAGAACTTGGCATCGGCCAGGCGCGGGCGCACGACACGTTCGTTGCCTTCGATCACGCGGCTCGGGTCTTCGGGGCGGATGTTGCTGACGACGAGGAACTGGTTCGTCAGCTTGCCCGCCGCATCGAGCAGCGGAAAGTACTTCTGGTTTGCCTTCATCGTCAGGATCAGGCATTCCTGCGGCACGCCAAGAAACTCGGGCTCGAACTGGCACACGAGCACGTTGGGTCGTTCTACCAGGGCCGTCACTTCGTCGAGCAGCGCGTCGTCGTCGATGGGCTTGAGCCCCTGCTTCGCCGCCGCAGCATTCAACTGGCGAACGATCTCGTCGCGGCGCGCGCCGAAGCTCGCGATCACCGCGCCCTCGCTTTCGAGCTGCTGCGCGTAGTGGTCGGCGTCTTTCAGTTCGATCGGGTCGACCGCCGCTTCGAAGCGGTGGCCGTGCGTGCCGCGGCCGGCATGCAGACCGAGTGTGCTCACCGGCACCACCTCGTCACCGTACAACGCGACCAAGCCATGCGCCGGGCGCACGAAGTGCACGCTGCTCCAGCCGTCGGCCAACTGGTACTGCATCACCTTCGGGATCGGGAGCTTGGCGAGCGCTTCGTCGAGGGCCTTCTGCAAGCCTTCGGCCAGCGTGGCGCCGGTGACGACGCTGTCGAAAAACAGCGCTTCGGCCTTGCCGTCCATCTGGCGTTTCAGGTTCGGCACAGCCGAAGCATCGGCGCCGACACTCGCAAGCTTTTTCAGAAGAGCCGGCGTTGGCTCACCCGAGGGAGTGATGCCCACGCTCACAGGCATCAGTTTCTGCGAAACAAGTCGGTCGGGGGCCTGGGCACGTACGGAAGGAATGTGCGCGGCCAGCCGCCGTGGCGACGCAAAAGGGCGCACCACCCCGGGGTCCGCCAAACCGAGGAGTTGCAGCCGTTGAGCGAGGACATTCGCGAATGCCATCCCCAACACCTGCAACGCCTTCGGCGGCAGCTCTTCGACGAACAGTTCGACGAGCAAGTTCTTCGTCGTGCTCATCAGGCCGCCTTCTTCGCGAGCTGGGCCGCGACTTCATCGGCCCAGGCCTTGGGCGCCATCGGAAAGCCGAGCCGCGCGCGGCTCTCGAGGTAACTCTGCGCCACCGCGCGCGCCAGGTTGCGGATGCGGCCGATGTAGGCCGCGCGCTCGGTCACGCTGATCGCGCCACGCGCGTCGAGCAGGTTGAAGCTGTGGCCGGCCTTGAGCAGTTGTTCGTAGGCTGGCAACGCAAGTTGCTGTTCCATCAGATGCTTCGACTGTTTTTCATGCGCGCTGAAAGCGCCGAGCAGGAATTCCACGTCGCTGTGCTCGAAGTTGTAGGTGCTCTGCTCGACTTCGTTCTGCTTGTAGACGTCGCCATAGCTGAGCCCGTCGGTCCACGTCAGGTCGTAGACGTTGTCCACGCCCTGCAGGTACATGGCCAGCCGCTCCAGGCCGTAGGTGATCTCGCCGGTGATCGGCTTGCAGTCGATGCCGCCCACCTGCTGGAAGTAGGTGAACTGCGTGACTTCCATGCCGTTCAGCCAGACCTCCCAGCCCAGGCCCCAGCAGCCGAGCGTGGGGTTCTCCCAGTCGTCTTCGACGAAACGGATGTCGTTGGCCTTCAGGTCGAAGCCGAGCGCTTCGAGCGAGCCGAGGTAGAGCTCGAGAATGTTCGCCGGCGCGGGCTTGAGCACCACCTGGTACTGGTAGTAGTGCTGCAGCCGGTTCGGGTTTTCGCCGTAGCGCCCGTCTTTCGGGCGGCGGCTCGGTTGCACGTAGGCGGCCTTCCACGGCTCGGGGCCGAGCGCGCGCAAAAAAGTGGCCGTGTGGCTGGTGCCGGCGCCGACTTCCATGTCGTAGGGCTGCAGCAAGGCGCAACCCTGCGAACTCCAGTAGTCCTGCAGTTTCAGAATGATTTGCTGGAAGGTGAGCATCGGCTAGCGGTCTGCGTAAACCCTTGATTCTAAAGGGCTGGCGGGCGGTTAGCCTCTTGCGATGACGACCCAGCAGCTCATTCTCAGCGCGGTGCTCGCGACCATGGTGTTCTCGGTCGCGCTCGAACTGAAACCGGCCGACTTCACGCGGGTGGCGCAGCAACCGCGCGCTGTCGTCTGCGGGTTGATCCCGCAATTCGTGCTGTTGCCGGTGGGCACCTGGCTCGCCACGCTGGTGCTCGACCTGCCGCCGAACGTCGAGGCGGCGATGATCCTCGTGGCCGCCTGCCCGGGCGGATCGCTCAGCAACGTGATCACGCATTTCGGCCGTGGCAACACGGCGCTCTCGGTCAGCATCTCGGCGGTGGCGGCGGTGCTGGCGCTGTTTCTCACGCCGTTCAACTTCACCTGGATGATGAGCACCAACCCGGCCACCGCCGGCTGGATGCGCACGCTCTCGATCGACCCGTCCGACATCTGGTGGAGCCTGCTCGCGCTGCTGGCGATTCCGATGGCGCTGGGGCTGACGCTCAGCCACCGCTGGCCGGCCTTCACCGAAAAGATCCGCAAGCCGCTCGGCACCTTCAGCATCGTGGCGCTGCTCGCGTTCATCGCGCTCGGGCTGATCAGCCAGCGTGCGCTGCTCACGGCTCAGATCGTGCCGCAACTGGTCATCGTGATCCTGCACAACGCCAGCGGCCTGTTGATGGGCTACTTGTGCGCGCTGGCCTTTCGCGTGGCCGAGCGCGACCGGCGCGCGATCATGATCGAAGGTGGCATGCAGAACTCGGGGCTGGCGCTGGGCATCATCGCGGTGCAGTTCAACGCCGACCTCGGCATGGTGATCATCGCGAGCCTGTGGGGCATCTGGCACATCGTGTCGGGCCTGACGCTCGCAACTCTCTGGAGGCGCAAGGATGCTCGACTGGCTCATTGAAGGCGGCACCGTCGTCGACGGCACGGGCGGCGCGCCGTTCACGGCCGACGTGGGTGTGAAGGACGGCCGCATCGTCGAAGTCGGCAAGGTCACGCAGGCCGCGCGCGAACGCATCGACGCGAGCGGCGCGTGGGTCACACCCGGTTTCGTCGACATCCACACCCACTACGACGGCCAGGCCACCTGGGACGAGACCTTCTCGCCCAGCATCCACCACGGCGTGACCACCGTGGTCATGGGCAACTGCGGCGTCGGTTTCGCGCCGGTGCGCAAGGGCCACGAAGCCGACCTGATCAAGCTGATGGAAGGGGTGGAAGACATTCCCGGTGCGGCGCTCGCCGAAGGCATCCGCTGGAACTGGGAGTCGTTTCCGCAGTTCATGGACGCGCTCGACGCCACGCCCCACAGCCTGGACTTCCTGCTGCAGATCCCGCACGACCCGGTTCGCATGGCGGTGATGGGCGAGCGCGCGTTCACGCAGCAGGCCGCCGGCGCCGACGACATTGCGGCGATGCGAGCGCTGGTGCGCGAGGCACTGCAGGCCGGCGCGGTGGGTTTCAGCAGCGGCCGCAGCGACAACCACCGCACCTCGGAAGGCAAGGAAACACCGGCGTCGGAAGCGAGCAGCGCCGAGTTGTGCGGCATCGCGAGCGCGTTCGAAGGCTTGCGGCACGGCGTGGTCCAGATGGTCAGCGACTTCGACGTGCTGAAAGGCCCGGAGCGCTTCGACGCCGAGTTCGATCTGGTCGAAGCGGTGGCGCGCGCCTCGGGCCGGCCTCTCTCGATGACCTGGCTGCAGCGTGACCCCGGCGGCGCCCAGTGGCAGGCGATCCGCGAGCGGGTCGACGTCGCCGTGGCCCAAGGCCTGCCGCTCTACCTGCAGACTGCGGCACGTGGCATCGGCGTGATCAACGGGCTGGAGGCGAGCTTCCACCCCTTCATGGGCTTTCCGGGCTTCAAGGAAATCGCGCAGTTGCCGCTGGCCGAGCGCGCCGCGGCGATGCGTGAGCCGGCGCGCAAGGCGCGGGTGCTGAGCGAAAAGTCAGAACGTCTGGCCGGCGACGGCACGGCGATCCCGCCGCTGGTCGACATCTTGCTGGCGCGCATCGAGATGATCAGCGGGCGCATGTTCCCGCTCGACGCGAGGCTGAACTACGAACCCGACGTGATGCAGAGTTTTTTGGTGCGGGCGAAGCAGCGTGGCATCAGCGCGCTCGAAGCGCTCTACGACCACCTGGCCGAAGGTGATGGCAACAACCTCATCTACTTTCCGATCTTCAACTACAACGACGGTTCGCTCTCGGCCGTGCGCAGCATGCTCGAACACCCGCGCGCGCTGGCCGGTTTGAGCGATGCCGGCGCGCACGTGGGCACCGTCTGCGACGCGAGTTTCATGACCTTCATGCTGACGCACTGGGTGCGTGACCGCGCCGCCGACAAGTTGCCACTCGAGCGCGCGGTCGAGATGATGACGAGCCGCAACGCGCGGTATCTCGGGCTGAACGACCGCGGCACGTTCGCCGTCGGCCAGCGCGCCGACCTGAATGTCATCGACCCGCAGCGCCTGAGCGTCGGCGTGCCAGCGCTGGTGCACGACCTGCCGGCTGGCGGCAAGCGCTTTCTGCAGAAAGGGGTCGGTTACCTCGGCACCTGGGTCGCGGGCCAGCCCGTGCAGCGAAGCGGTGAGATCACCGCGGCGCGCCCCGGGCGGCTCGTGCGCGCCGGGCGCTGACGGCCACGAAGCCGGCGACCACGCCGAGCGCCAGCAGCGCCAGCGGCCACACGCCGGCCACCGCGGCCCAGCGCGCGAACGGCGTGATGCCGGTGCGGCCCTGCACTTCGGCGTCGAGCACACCCTGCGTGAAAGGCGCGAGCGCGTGTGTCACGCGGCCGGTGTGGTCGATCACCACGGTGGCGCCGGTGTTGGTGGCACGCAGCATCGGGCGCTGGAATTCGAGGGCGCGCATGCGCGAGATGTTCAGGTGCTGGTCGACCGCGATCGTTTCGCCGAACCAGCCGATGTTGCTGATGTTGGCAAAGATCGTCGGCGCTGCGGCGGCGTTGGTGAAACGCGCGGCGAGGTCTTCGCCGAACAGGTCTTCGTAGCAGATGTTCGCCGCCACGCGCTCCGGGCCCACGGCGAACGACGGGGCGACCAGCGGGCCACGGTTGAAGTCACCGAGCGGGATGTTCATCATCCGCGTGAACCACTTGAAGCCTTCGGGGATGAACTCGCCGAAGGGCACGAGATGGTGCTTGTCGTAGCGGTAAAAACCTTCGGGCAGCGCCTTGGTTCCGGCCGAGATGCCGGCGGCCGAGTTGGTATAGCCGATGACTTCGTTGCCCAGCGGCAGGCCGATCAGCGCGGCTTGCCGCCCCTGCTGGAAGTGCTGCAGCAAGCCTTCCCAGTAGCCCGTGTCGAGTTGCTCGGGTAGCAGCGGAATGATCGTCTCGGGCGCCACGACCAGGTCGCCTTCGGCCGCGAGCAGTTGCACGCGCGCCCATTCCAGCGCTTTCGGGATCAGCTCGACCGCGAACTTCTCGTCCTGCGCCACGTTGCTCTGCAGCAGCGAGACGCGCAAGGTGGTACCCGGTTGCGAATACTGCCCCGGGCCAGCGAACGACAAGGCGATCAAGACAACGACCGTTCCAACCAGCGGCACCGCGGCGCGGCCAAAGCCGCCACGAGCGCTCAGGCCGAACCACGCCGCCAGAGCGGCGCCAACGGCACCCAGCCCGTACACCCCGAGCCACGGCGCCAGTGCGGCGAGCGGCCCGTCGACGTGTGCGTAGCCGCTGGCCACCCACGGAAAGCCGGTGAAGATGATGCCGCGCGCCAGTTCGGCCAGCAGCCAGAGCGCGGCGAACAGCAACGTGTCGCGCCCGGCGCGGCCGCTGCGCCAGCGCGCGAAGGCAGCCATCGCGGCGGCCAGGTACAAGGAGAGCGCCGCGCACAGCAGCGTGATGGCCAGCACCGTCAGCCAGGCCGGCAGGCCGCCGTAGCGGTGCATGCTGATGAACAACCACCAGGTGCCTGCGCCGAGCCAGGCGGTGCCGAAGACCAGGCCGAACGCAGCCGCCCGCCACGCTGTGGCGCCGGCCACGCGCCACGCCAGCAGGGCCACGAGGGCGAGCTGCAAGGGCCAGGCTTGCGTCCAGACGAATGGCAGGCTGTGCAGCGCACCGAGCGCGGCCGCCAGCAGCAGCTCGAGCGCGAACGGCATGCGGGCGAGGTTCAGATGCCGTCGCCGCTGGCCACGGGCTCGGGCGCACGCGTGACCTTGAACCAGCGCACGGCCCCGCCACGCGTCAGCATCACCGAGAACATCAGCTCGCCGACGATCACCGCTTCGCCGCGCCGCGGCACGCGGCCGAGCTCGTGCGCGACCAGGCCGCCGATGCTGTCGAACTCGTCGTGCGGCAGCGCAGTGGTGAAGGCTTCGTTGACGGCCGCGATGTCCACATCACCGGCCACGCGCTGGCTGCCGTCGGCCAGCGTGTAGATGCCCGATTCGCCGTCCTTGTCGTCGAACTCGTCCTCGATCTCGCCGACGATCTCTTCGAGCACGTCTTCGATCGTGATCAGGCCGGCGGTGCTGCCGAACTCGTCGATCACGATCGCGAGGTGGTTGCGGTTCGAGCGAAAGTCGCGCAGCAGCTCGTTCAGGCCTTTGCTCTCGGGCACGAACACCGCCGGGCGCAGCAGCGTGCGCAGGTTCAAGTCGGGCGAGCGTTGCAGCTTGAGCAGGTCTTTCGCCATCAGGATGCCGATGACGTTCTCGCGCCCGCCTTCGTAGACCGGAAAGCGCGAGTGGCCGGTGTCGATCACCAGGTGCAGCAACTCGTCGTAATCAGAAGCGATGTCCAGCTGGTCCATGCGGCCGGCGGGCACCATCACGTCGCCGGCCGTCATGTCGGCCATGCGGATCACGCCTTCGAGCATCATGCGCGACTCGGGCTCGATCAGCTCCTTCTGCTCGGCGTCGGCCAGCGACTCGATCAGTTCGTCGCGCGAGTCGGGCCCTGGCGCCACCAGCTCGATGAGCTTTTGCAACAGCGTGCGGCGCGGAGCCGGCGGCGCTGCGTGCCTGTCGCCCCCACGCTGGGGGCGACCGGTATGGGGGTCGGACATCGAGCGAAGAGCGCAGAGTTCAGGTCGGCCAAGCTTACCCGAACGGGACGTGCGCGCCGCCGGCAGCGGGCGCTTGACACATCTGCTACCTTGAACCAGAGTCGTCGACCCCCATCTGACCAGACGGTTTCGCGACAGCCCCGGCCCCTCTCATTCACTTCAGCAAGGCAGCCCTTCCATGAGCCTCATCCCCGCCACCATCCTCACCGGCTTTCTCGGCTCGGGCAAGACGACGCTGCTCAAGCGCATCCTCACCGAAGCGCACGGCCAGAAGATCGCCGTGATCGAAAACGAGTTCGGCGACGAGAACATCGACAACGAGATCCTGGTGCAAGACGCCAAGGAGCAGATCATCCAGCTGAACAACGGCTGCGTCTGCTGCTCGATCCGCGAAGACCTGCGCACCACGCTCGCCGACCTGGCCGAGAAGCGCCGCAAGGGCGAGCTCAAGTTCGACCGCGTGGTGATCGAGACCACCGGCCTCGCCGACCCCGGCCCGGTGGCGCAGACCTTCTTCATGGACGACGAGATCGCCGAGAGTTACCTGCTCGACTCGATCCTGACGCTGGTCGACGCCAAACACGCCGAAAGCCAGCTCGACACCCGCCAGGAAGCGCGCCGTCAGATCGGCTTCGCCGACCAGATCTTCATCAGCAAGACCGACCTGGTCGACAACGCCAGCGTCGAGGCGCTGATCCACCGTGTGAAGCACATGAACCCGCGCGCCAAGCAAACCCGCGTGAACTTCGGCGACGTGCCGCTCGCCGATGTGTTCGACCTGCGTGGCTTCAACCTGAACGCCAAGCTCGACATCGACCCCGATTTCCTGAACGCCGACCCGCACGCCGGGCATGACCATGACCATGATCACCACGATCACGAGCACGGCGAACACTGCGACCACCCGCACCACCACGCGCACGACGACGACGTGAAGTCGTTCGTGTTCCGCGCCGACAAGGCCTTCAACCCGGCCAAGCTCGAAGAATTCCTCGGCGCCATCGTGCAGGTCTACGGCCCGAAGATGCTGCGTTACAAGGGCGTGCTGAACATGAAGGGCGCCGACCGCAAGGTGATCTTCCAGGGCGTGCACCAGCTGATGGGCAGCGACCTGGGCCCGAAATGGATGCCGGGCGAGAAAAAGACCAGCAAGATGGTCTTCATCGGCCTGGACCTGCCGCGCGACGTGTTTTTGCAGGGCCTGGAAGGCTGTCTCGTCTGAACCGTGCAGCCTGGCGCGCCTGCGCCGACGGGGTTTTTGCCCATCCCAAAAAGTTGCCAGCGGCCCGGGTTGCAACGTGACTACAATCCGCGGCGGTTAAAACCGCGGCGCCTTGGCGCAAGACCCTCATTCAAGAGGGTGTCATCGGTGATGTGAGGAGACCCCGTGAGCAAGACCCCGGCCCGCAAGGCGCCACCCCAGAAGCCCGCCGCCTCCAAACCCGCGCCTGCCAAGAAGGCGCCCGCCAAACCAGCGCCTGCCGCCAAGCCTGCAGCCAAGAAGACCGCTGCAGCCAAGGCCAAACCCGCCCCCGCCGCGAAGAGCGCGCCGCCCAAGGCCGCGCCTGCGCCCAAGAAACCCGTCAAGCCGGCCGTTGTCGCCAAACCCGCAGCCGCCGCGAAACCCGTACCGCCCCCGATGAAATCTGCTCCCCCGCCGGCTCCCGTGCCGGCCGCCCCCGCCGCCGTGCCGGCGGGATCTTCCGCCCCCGTGGTCTTGCGCAAGCCCGGCCGTGGTGCGTCGAAATACGCCGCACCGGCCGTTCAGGCACCGCTGCCGCCACCGACCTCGCGTTTTGCCGACCGCTTCGCGCCGCCTCGGCCGCCGACCCGGCAGATGAACAATCTGGAGCTCGACACGCCCCGCCTGGCCCAGAAGGCCGACCCGAAACTGGCCAACGCCTGGAAAACCAAGGCCGGGCGCGACCTGACCGAGCCCGAAGTGCTGGCCATGCCCGAGGCCGAGTACATGAACGACAAGCAGCTGGAGTTCTTCCGCTTCAAGCTGCAGACGCTCAAGGACGACTTGCTCAGCAACGCCGGTGAAACCACCGAACACCTGCGCGAAGACACTTCCATCGTTCCCGACCCGGCCGACCGCGCCACCATCGAGGAAGAGCACGCCCTGGAATTGCGCACCCGTGACCGGGAGCGCAAGCTGCTGAAGAAGATTTCACAGTCCCTGGCCCGCTTGGACTCCGGCGAGTACGGGTTCTGTGACGAAACCGGCGAACCCATAGGGTTGGGCCGGTTGATCGCCCGACCGACCGCTACACTGTCGCTGGAAGCCCAGCAACGGCGCGAACTCAAGCAGAAGATGTTCGGCGACTGAAGCGGGCACACGCTCGCATCGGCCCTGAAACCGAGCCCCGAGATGTCGGAACCCAAAGACACGACCAGTTTCTTCCGGAAAGTCGTCAAATTCGTGGCGAATCCGTCCACCGACTGGGCGGAACTGGGTGTGCCCACCGAAGAGGCGCGCGAGACCGAATACGCCAAGGGTGAACTCAAGGCGATGATCGAGCGCAAGCGGCGCAACGACTTCGTGCGCAAGCGCGAGTTCGACATGCTGCGCAAGGTGCGCCGCGAGGGCCTGACCAGCGAACAGCTTGCCGCGCTCGGCGGCTCGTCCCGCCTCGACGACTCGGAAGCCCGCATCGCCGACAGCGGCGCCAAGCCCGACAGCGGCGTCAAGGCCAAGATCGACGAGATCGAACAGCAGATGGTGGGCGACAGCTTCGTCGCCCCGCTGCGCCGCGCGCCCGAAGTGCGTTTGCCGCCCGCTGCTGCCGGCGCCGAGGCGCGCACGCCGGAGTTCTACAACGCCCCGACCGAGCCGGTGCCGCTGGGCGACGCCCTGAACCGCCCCAACCTGCCCGGTGCGGCCGGCGGCCGCGTCGTCGAAGCGGCGCCCGACCGTGGCCGCGCCCCGTCGCAGCCCGCCCCGCTGGCGCCCAGCATGGCGCCGTTGGCCTTCGACGCGGCCACGTCAGGCTTCGGCGACCCGTTTGCCGTGAATCTGGCCGAAGTGGTCCACGACCCGGAACTCGACGAGGCGGTGATCGCCTTTGCCAACGCCGACTTCGACCAGTGCGAACAAGCGCTCGTGGGCATGACAGTGCCCGGCGGTCCGCGCTCGCAAGACGCCGAAACCTGGCTCGTGCTGTTTGACCTGTACCGCGCCATCGGCCAGCAGCACAAATTCGAGAGCCTGGCGCTCGACTATGCGCAGCAGTTCGGCTGGTCGGCGCCGCAATGGTTTTCCATGCCCAAGCTGGTGGCCGACGCCGCCAGCGCCGACCGCCCGAAGCGGCCGCGCCTCGAAGGCCAGGTCGGCTGGGTCTGCCCCGAGTATGTGGACGCCGACGCGGTCGCCAAGCTGTCGTCCTTGACCTTGCAGATGCCCTTGCCCTGGGTTTTCGACTGGAGCGCCCTGAAAGGCATCGACGCAGAAGCCTGCGCCCGCCTGAGCGAGCTGTTCCGCAGCTGGATCCCGCAAGACCTCGACATGCGCTGGCTCGGCGGTGAGCGCCTGTTCACCGTGCTGCAAGACGCCTCGCCGACCGGCGTGCGCGATGTCGACCCGGCCTACTGGCAGGTGCGGCTCGACGCGCTGCGCATGGCCTACCGGCCCGACCAGTTCGACGAGACCGCGATCGACTACTGCGTGACCTACGAAGTCTCGCCACCCTCGTGGGAACGCGCGCGCTGCGAAGTGCGCGTGAGCGGCACGGGGGTGAGCACCACCTCGCCGCCGTTGTCGGTGGTGAGCGACGTGTCGACCAGCTTCATGGAGTCGCGCCTGACCGAAGACACCGGTGTGCTGCAAGTCGGCAGCGTCGAGCTGTCGGGGCAGCTGGTGGGTGACATCGGCGCCACGCTGACCAAGATGACGGCCGATCTCGGCACGTCGAACATCGTCAACGTGTCGTGCGCCCGCCTGATCCGGGTCGACTTCATCGCTGCCGGCGACCTGCTCAACTGGGTGCTGGCGCGGCGCAGCGAGAACCGCGGCGTCAATTTCGTCGACGCGCACCGCATGGTGGCGCTGTTCTTCGGCGCGATGGGCATCAACGAGCACGCCAAGGTCAAGGTCCGCACCGTCTGATCTCGGATCTTGATCTGCCCGGGCGCGGTCACAGCCCTTGACCCCGGTCGTTCCGGCCCCACATCGGCTCCATGGAAAACTATCACGGCACGACCATCCTGAGCGTGCGCCGCGGCAACGTGGTGGCGCTCGGCGGTGACGGGCAGGTCACGCTCGGCACCATCGTCGTCAAGGCGTCGGCGCGCAAGGTTCGCAAGCTGCACCACGACCAGGTGCTCGCCGGGTTTGCTGGCGCCACGGCCGATGCGTTCACGCTCTTCGAACGCTTCGAGGCCAAGCTCGAAAAACACCAGGGCCACCTGGTGCGCGCCGCGATCGAGCTGACGAAAGACTGGCGCACCGACCGCGTGCTGCGCCGTCTCGAAGCCATGCTCGCCGTGGCCGACCGCGAAGCCTCGCTGATCATCACCGGCAACGGCGACGTGCTCGAACCCGAACACGGCATCGTGTCGATCGGCTCCGGTGGCGCCTATGCCCAGGCTGCCGCCCGCGCCTTGCTGAGCAACAGCGAGCTCGCCCCGAAAGACGTGGTCAAGAAGTCGCTCGAGATTGCCGGCGAGTTGTGCATCTACACGAACCAGAACCACATCATCGAGACCCTCGACTGATGAGCAGCATGAAGTCCAGCATGACCCCGCAGGAGATCGTCTCCGAACTCGACCGCCACATCGTGGGCCAGGCGGGTGCCAAACGCGCCGTGGCGATCGCACTGCGCAACCGCTGGCGCCGCCAGCAGGTGGCCGAGCCGATGCGCGCCGAGATCACGCCGAAGAACATCCTGATGATCGGCCCCACCGGCGTGGGCAAGACCGAGATCGCGCGGCGCCTGGCCAGGCTCGCCGACGCGCCGTTCATCAAGGTCGAAGCGACCAAGTTCACCGAAGTCGGCTACGTCGGCAAGGACGTTGACTCGATCGTGCGTGACCTCGTCGACATGGCCGTCAAGCAGGAGCGCGAAAGCGCGATGCGTCGCCAGCGTGCCCGCGCCGAAGACGCTGCCGAAGACCGGGTGCTCGACATCCTGGTGCCGCCGGCGCGCAGCTCGGGCAGCGAGTTCGGCCTGGCACCGGCTGCTGCACCCCAGCCCGACAACACGGCCCGCCAGGTGATGCGCAAGCGCCTGCGCGAAGGTCTGCTGAACGACAAGGAAATCGAGCTCGAAGTGGCCGAAGCCAAGGCCGCGTTCGAGGTGATGAGCCCGCCCGGCATGGAAGAAATGGCCGAGCAGTTGAAGGGCATGTTCGCGAACATGGGCGGCGCGAAGAAGCGCCAGCGCAAGGTCCGCATCGACGAAGCGCTCAAGCTGCTGGTCGACGAAGAAGCGGCCAAGCTCGTCAACGACGAAGAAGTGAAAACCGCGGCGCTCGCCAACGCCGAGCAGAACGGCATCGTCTTCATCGACGAGATCGACAAGGTGACCTCGCGCTCCGAAGGCAGCGGCGCCGAAGTGTCGCGCCAGGGCGTGCAGCGCGACCTGCTGCCGCTGGTCGAAGGCACGACCGTGAACACCAAGTACGGCATGGTCAAGACCGACCACATGCTGTTCATTGCCTCGGGCGCGTTCCACCTGAGCAAACCGAGCGACCTGATCCCGGAACTGCAGGGCCGGTTTCCGATCCGCGTCGAGCTCGGCTCGCTGAGCGTGGACGACTTCGAGGCGATCCTCACGCAAACACACGCGAGCCTGGTCAAGCAGTACACCTTGCTGCTCGCCACCGAAGGCGTGGCGCTCGAGTTGCAGCCCGACGCGATCCGCCGCATCGCGCAGATCGCGTTCGACGTGAACGAGCGCACCGAAAACATCGGCGCGCGGCGTTTGTCGACCGTGATGGAACGGCTGCTCGACGAAGTGAGCTTCGATGCGCCGAACCGGGGCGGTCAGACCGTTCGCGTGGGCGCCGCCGAAGTCAACGACAAACTCTCAGAGCTCGCGAAGAACGAAGACCTGTCGCGCTACATCCTGTAGCGCTCAGTCGCGAAACACCGGCTCGCACAAGACCTCGCTCTTGACCGAGTTCGCGATGTAGCACTCTTCGTGGGCGGTGTGGTGCAGGTGTTCGATCTCGGCGCGCGTGGGAAGGTGTTCACCCGAGAACACCACCTCGGGCCTCAAGGTCACGCGCGTGACGGCCACCTTGCCCTGGGCGTTCTTTTCCATCACGCCAACCGCCGCGTCGAAGTAGCGGTCGACGCAGAACTTGCGCTTGGCCGCGATCGCCAGAAACCACAGCATGTGACAGCTCGACAGCGAAGCGACGAAGGCCTCTTCGGGGTCGACGGCCGCAGCGTCCGACCACGGCAGCGGCACCGAGTGGGGCGATGAAGAGCCCGCCACCACCGCCCCGCCGTCGAAGCGCATCTCGTGCCGCCGGCTGTAGCGGTTGGCCAGAAAGTCTTCGTGAGGCGCACGCTCCCACAAGATGTCGGCGGTGTATTCGGACACGTGAGTTCCTTGGCCTCACATCGCGAGGCGGTGCGACTGCAGTTGCAGCAGGCCTTCGAAGATGAGGGTGTCGACCGTCTCGAAGGGCAGGTCGGTGATCGGCGCGAGCTTGACCGCCGCGCCCCCGGTCATGATCAAGGCCGGCGCTTCGCCGGTGCGCGCCAGGAGCTTGCGGTGCATGCGCTCGACGGCGCCGGCGATCGCGTCGGAGCCGCCACTCATCAGCGCGTCGCTGGTGTTCTTCGGAAAGTCGACCGCCTCGCCGGTCGGCGCCTTCAAGCCGGCCGTGCCCATTTCGAGCGCTCGCAGCATCAGGCCGAAGCCGGGCAGGATCAAACCGCCGAGGAAACACCCGCTCGCGTCGATCGCATCCACCGTGACCGCCGTGCCGACCATCACCACCAGCGCCGGCCGCGCACGGCCCTGGGCCAGCACGCGGTGGCGGGCACCGATCAGCGCGACCCAGCGGTCCACGCCCAGGCGCGTCGGGTGGTCATAACTGTTGACGACACCGCAGGCCTGCCTGGCCGACGCGACCCAGCGTGGCTCCACATCCCAGAGTTCGAGCTGCTCTTCGACGCGGCGCTTCACGCCTTCGCCAGCCACCACGCAACCGAGCATGCTCGACGGCGCCGGCAACTGGCGCCATTCGTTGTCGGCCAGCTGGTCGATCGTTTCCAGGAACACCGCGCCGTGCGCGAGCAGCACGGCGCCCGGCTGTGGCGAGCTGTATTGCGCCCACTTCAGGCGCGTGTTGCCGATGTCGATGGCGAGGAAGCTCATGCAAATGCTCTCGGCGCTGGCGCACAGGCCGGCGCAGAAAGCACGCCGGGGTCGATTTCGGCGCAGTGTAAGCCGTTGCCTGCGCCCGTCAGGCCCGCGCGAACCCGGAGCCGGCGTGCTCGCCGAGCAACTGCCGCACCCGGTCGAGCGTGTGGTCGACGGTGATCGAGCGATGCGGCTTGCGCAAGCGCCCTTCGACCTCGCCGAGCAGGCCGGCCAGTTCGGCACGGCTGTGCGCGCGGCGCAGTTTCAGCAGGGTCAACGAACCCGTCACCGGCGCGTGGGCCCGCACCTCGCGCATGAGGATCAGCCGGGCTTCGGCGAAAGCCGGGTCGCTGCGCTGCAGCGCAGCGTGATCCGACGGCCACCAGGCATCGGCCGCGCCGGCCTGGCTGGCCACGGAATCGAGCGAAACCGAGTCGGGGTGCAGCGTGCGCGCCGCGGGCAAGGGGATCAGCGAGGAATCTTCGCCACCGATCGGCAAATCGATGTGCAAGGTGTCGGGTTCGGCCGCCGGCTCGTCGATCAGGAGTGAAAACGTGGGGTGGGCACGCATGACCAGGCCTTGCTCCACCAGATCGTCGAAGCAGGTCTTGGGCACGCCGGCTTTCGCGGCCAGCTGGATGATCTCTTCTTCGCTGCGGCGGCCATCGACGAGGAACAGCACCGTGCGGTGGCGCTGGCTCACACGGCGCGCACGGGTGGCGAGTTCAGCCTGTCCTTCGGCCGTCTTGACCGGTGTGGTACCTGCAAACATGGTCATCTCCCCGGGGGGTGCGGAACCCGCAGCCTCTCGATGCCCCGCATTCTGCCGGGGCCTGGCGGTGCCGCGCCGATGTTTCAAGAGGTTGCGGCGGTGCAATGTCACACCGCCCCGCCACACGCCGGAACCGCCGGTGAACCCGGCGCGTGGCATACACTCTGCGATTGACGTATACGTCAATTGAAGTCCACACCTTGCGGAGGCGGCTTGGCGAAAAACACCCCCGACCTGTCGGAGCACCAGTTCAGTGGCGCGTTGCGCGGCCGGGCGAAGCGGTTCGACTTGGAACGTTTCGACCCCGCCGCCAAACCGTTTTCGAGCGGTGACAAGGCGCGCGACAAAGCCGCGGTCGAAGCGCTCGCGCTCGAACTCGACACACTGCAGAACCTGTTCTACGCCGATCGCCGCTTCAAGTTGCTGGTGGTGCTGCAAGGCACCGACACCAGCGGCAAGGACGGCACGATTCGCGGTGTCTTCGGCCAGATGAGCGCGCTCGGTGTGCACACCGTCGGGTGGAAGGCGCCGACCGAGCCCGAGCGGGCGCACGACTACCTGTGGCGCATCCACGCCCAGGTGCCCGCCGCCGGTGAAGTGATGATCTTCAACCGCAGCCACTACGAAGACGTGCTCGTGCCGCACGTCAACGGCTGGATCACAGCCGAGCAGACGAAGCAGCGCTACGCCCACATCAACGACTTCGAGCGGATGCTCGTCGAGACCGGCACGGTCGTGTGCAAGTTCCTGCTGCACATCTCGAAAGACGAGCAGCGCGTGCGCCTGCAGGAGCGGCTCGACGACCCGACCAAGAACTGGAAGTTCGCGGTGGGCGACCTCGAAGCCCGCAAGCAGTGGCCCGCGTACCAGCAGGCCTACAGCGACGCGATCGCCGCGACCGGTACGGCGTGGGCGCCGTGGACCATCGTGCCCGCCGATTCCAAGACGCACCGCAACCTGATGATCGCCACGGTCCTGAAGCAGACACTGCTGGGGCTGAAGCTTCGCTACCCGCCGACCGACCCCGTATTGAAGAACATCAAGGTGGCTTGAAACCACGCCCGGAGACTGAAATGACCGACCTGTCCGCAGAATTCAAGGCCCTGGCCGAGTACCGGCCCACGCACAAGGTGCGCTTCGTGACCGCGGCGTCGCTGTTCGACGGCCACGACGCGGCCATCAACATCATGCGGCGCATCCTGCAGGGCATGGGCGCCGAGGTGGTGCACCTCGGCCACAACCGATCTGTCGATGAAGTGGTCACCGCCGCGTTGCAGGAGGACGCACAAGGCATCGCGATCAGTTCTTACCAGGGCGGCCATGTCGAGTACTTCAAGTACATGGTCGACCTGCTCAAGGCACGCGGCGGCGCACACATCCAGGTCTTCGGCGGCGGCGGCGGCGTGATCGTGCCGAGCGAGATCAGCGAGCTGCAGGGTTACGGCGTGACCCGCATCTACAGCCCTGAAGACGGCCAGCGCATGGGCCTGGCCGGCATGATCGGCGAGATGGTCATGCGCTGCGACCACGACCTGTCGCTGCACTCGCCCACCACGCTCTCGGCCATCCAGGGTTCGACCGAAGCGCACTGGCGTGCGCTGGCCCAGCTGATCACCGCACTCGAGAACGGCAAGGCCGGCGCCCCGCTCAAGGCCGAGCTGCATGCGGCCGCGAGTTCAGCCAAGACCCCCGTGCTCGGCATCACCGGCACCGGCGGCGCCGGCAAGTCGAGCCTGACCGACGAGCTGATCCGGCGCCTGCGGCTCGACCAGGGCGACACCTTGCGCGTGGCCGTGATCTCCATCGACCCGTCACGCCGCAAGAGCGGCGGCGCGCTGCTCGGCGACCGCATCCGCATGAACGCGATCGCGCCATGGTCGGGTGGGCAACGCGTCTTCATGCGCTCGCTCGCCACGCGCGATTTCGGCTCCGAGATCAGCCAGGCGCTGCCCGACGTGCTGGCGGCCGTGAAGGCGAACGGCAGCTTCGACCTGATCGTCGTCGAGACCTCGGGCATCGGCCAGGGCGACGCCGCCATCGTGCCGCTGGTCGACGTGCCGATGTACGTGATGACGCCCGAGTTCGGCGCCGCCAGCCAGCTCGAGAAGATCGACATGCTCGACTTCGCCGAGTTCGTGGCGATCAACAAGTTTGACCGCAAGGGCTCGCTCGATGCCTTGCGCGACGTGGCCAAGCAGGTGCAGCGCAACAAGGAAGCGTGGGGAACCAAGACCGAAGAGATGCCGGTGTTCGGCACCATGGCCAGCCGCTTCAACGACGACGGCGTGACCGCGCTGTACCAGGCGCTGCTGCCGCGTTTGGCGGCCCTCGGCATGAAGACGTCGGCCGGGCAACTGCCGAAAGCCGCCACGCGCCACAGCACCCACCAGGTGCCGATCGTGCCCGGCGCACGCGCCCGTTACCTCGCCGACATCGCCGACACGGTGCGCGGCTACAAGAAGCAGGCGCGCGCGCAGGCCACGCTCGCGCGCGAAGTGCAGCAACTGCGTGCCGCCGCGGCGATGCTCACGGTCGGCAAGCCCGACAAGCCGAAGGCCGCCGAAGCCGCGATCAACCTGGCCGAGCAGCGCGAAGCGCGCCAGGACCCGCAGGCCGCCAAGCTGCTCGGCATGTGGCCCGAGATGCAGAAGGCCTACGCGGGTGACGAGTACGTGGTGAAGATCCGCGACAAGGAGATCCGCACCGACCTCGTCTACACCTCGCTCTCGGGCAGCAAGATCCGCAAGGTGGCCTTGCCGACTTATGAAGACCACGGCGAGATCCTGAAGTGGCTGATGCTCGACAACGTGCCGGGCAGTTTCCCGTACACCGCCGGCACCTTCGCGTTCAAGCGTGAAGGCGAAGACCCGACCCGCATGTTCGCCGGCGAAGGCGATGCTTTCCGCACCAACACCCGCTTCAAGCTGCTGAGTTCGGGCATGGCCGCGAAACGGCTCTCCACCGCCTTCGACTCGGTCACGCTCTACGGCAACGACCCGGCGGTGCGGCCCGACATCTACGGCAAGGTCGGCAACTCGGGCGTGAGCATCGCGACGCTCGACGACATGAAGGTGTTGTATTCGGGCTTCGACCTCACGAACCCCGCCACTTCGGTGAGCATGACGATCAACGGCCCGGCGCCCACGATCCTGGCGATGTTCATGAACACCGCGATCGACCAGAACATCGACAAGTTCAAGGCCGACAACGGCCGCCAGCCTACCGCCGACGAAGCGCAGAAGATCACCGCGTGGGTGAAGGAGAACGTGCGCGGCACCGTGCAGGCCGACATCCTGAAAGAAGACCAGGGCCAGAACACCTGCATCTTCAGCACCGAGTTCAGCCTGAAGGTGATGGGCGACATCGCCGAGTACTTCGTGCACCACAAGGTGCGCAACTTCTACTCGGTGAGCATCTCGGGTTACCACATCGCCGAGGCCGGCGCGAACCCGATCTCGCAACTGGCCTTCACGCTCAGCAACGGCTTCACCTTCGTCGAAGCGTACCTGGCGCGCGGCATGCACATCGACGACTTCGCGCCGAACCTGAGCTTCTTCTTCAGCAACGGCATGGACCCGGAATACACCGTGCTCGGCCGCGTGGCGCGGCGCATCTGGGCGGTGGCGATGCGCGACCGCTACGGCGCGAACGAACGCAGCCAGAAGCTGAAGTACCACGTGCAGACCAGCGGCCGATCGCTGCACGCACAGGAGATCCAGTTCAACGACATCCGCACCACGCTGCAGGCGTTGATCGCGATCTACGACAACTGCAACTCGCTGCACACGAATGCGTTCGACGAAGCGATCACCACGCCGACCGAAGACTCGGTGCGGCGCGCGATGGCGATCCAGCTGATCATCAACCGCGAATGGGGCCTGGCGAAGAACGAGAACCCGAACCAGGGCGCCTTCATCATCGACGAGCTGACCGAATTGCTCGAAGAAGCCGTGCTCGCCGAGTTCGAGCGCATCGCCGAGCGCGGCGGCGTGCTCGGTGCGATGGAAACCGGCTACCAGCGCGGCAAGATCCAGGAAGAGTCGATGCACTACGAGATGCTGAAGCACACCGGCGAATACCCGATCGTCGGCGTGAACACCTTCCGCAACCCGCACGGCGACCCGGTGGCCGACACGCTGGAGCTGGCGCGTTCGACCGACGACGAGAAGCAGAGCCAGCTGAAGCGGCTCGCCGACTTCCACGCCCGCCACGCGAAAGAATCGCCGGCGATGCTGGCCGCGCTGCAGCAGGCCGTGATCGACAACCGCAACGTCTTCGAGCTGCTGATGCAGGCGGTGCGCTGCTGCTCGCTGGGGCAGATCACCGAAGCGCTGTTCCAGGTGGGCGGGCAGTACCGACGCAGCATGTGAGCGTGCGGCGGCGGGTCAAGGAGCGGCGCGAAGGTCCAGAACTTTCGCGCTCTCCAGCACCAGCGCCGACTCCGGCGCCGCCACACACGGCAGCACAAGGCCTTCAGCCTTCTCGTCCGCGCTCAGCCCCGGCCACTCGATGAGGTAGCCCACCCGCCCGCTGACGAGCCGGCACAGGCAGGCACGGCAGGTGCCATTGCGGCACGAGCTCGGCAGGACCAACCCGGCTTCGCGCGCCGAGCGAAGCAGCGGCAGCCCGGCGGGCGCCTCGAACCTGAGGCCGGCCGGCTCGATGGTGACGCTGAATCGCGGCGCGACGTCCATCACGTCAGTGCGACCGATCACGAGGCGTGCCGCCTATGATCGGCGCATGAGCCTTCTGTTGATCCGCCACGGCGAAACCGCCCTCAACGTCGCCCGCGTGCTGCAACCGGCCGACACACCGCTGAGCGCGCGCGGCATCGCGCAGGCCGAAGCGCTCGCAAGCCGCCTCGCGTCGATGAACGTGCAGGCCATCGTCAGCAGCGACCTGCCCCGCGCGCTGCGCACGGCCCAGGCCATCGCGGCCGCGACGGGCGCGCCCATCGAGACCACGCCGCTGCTGCAGGAACGCAACTTCGGCGACTGGCGCGGTCAGCCTTACGACGGCATGCCGATCAACCCGCTGACCATGCACGAGGCACCGCCCGGTGGCGAATCGGCAGCCGACTTCGGGCAGCGTGTGGCGCTCGCGTTCGCGCATGTGGTGCAACGCCAGGCCGAGACCGGCCGGCGCACGGCCGTGGTCACCCACGGCATGCTGATCCGCGTGCTGCTGGGTGCCCATGTGCGTCTGCCCGAAGGGGTGGCGCTGCCCACGCACTTCGGCAACACCTGCCTGAGCATCATCGACGCGCGCCCGCCGCATGCGGCCTCGCTCGTCAACTGCACCGCGCATCTGGAGCGTGGTGAGCGCGACGACGCTCACGCCTTGTCGGGCGGCTGACAGCGCGGGCACGCCGCGGCTCAGCACGGCTGTGTGGTCAGAACCCAGAGCCCGCCACGCTGCGCCGCCGCGCCGTCGTCGCGCAGCTTGAAGAGGTGCGCGGTCAGCGAGCGCATGGCCATCTTGTGCAGACGCGGTGGCACGTCGTCGTACACCTCGGCCAGCAAGGCCTCGCTGTCGGCCGGCCCGAGCGAACGCATCGCTGCCACCACCTTGGCTTCTCGCTTCAGCCGGTGCGCCACGATGGCCTGCATGGCCTGCTTCGGTTGCGCCATCAGGAAACCATGGCCGGGCGCGAGCCATTCGAGGTCGTGCGCCATCAGCTCGTGCAACGAGCGCAGGTAGGCCGCCATGTCGCCATCCGGCGGGTTGATGACGACCGTGGACGACTGCATCACGTGGTCGCCGGTGAAGAGCATCTTCTCTTCGACGAGCAGGTAACACACATGGTTCGAAGCG
The DNA here is from genome assembly GCF_032229685.1 of Rhizobacter sp. GTDB lineage: Bacteria > Pseudomonadota > Gammaproteobacteria > Burkholderiales > Burkholderiaceae_C > LMDS01. The sequence continues at coordinate 113,021 of NZ_JAVTWP010000001.1, forward strand.
TGGCCCGGCGTGTGCACGGCCAACAGGGTGCTGTCGCCAGGCAGCTCGAAACGTTCACCGCCGGCCAGATGGGTGTGCGGTGCAAAGCTCGCGTCCTGCCACTCGGGGTGCGTGGCCACGCGGCCGAACACTTGGGCGCCGGTGCGCGCCTGCAGCGGCACGCAGGCGGGCGAGTGGTCGTTGTGCGTGTGGGTCGCGAAGATCCAGCGGATCGGCCCCGGCGCGGCCGCCATGATCGCTTCCACGTGGCGTTCGTCGAGCGGGCCCGGGTCGATCACGGCCCATTCGTTCGTGCTGCCACCACCGATGAGGTAGGTGTTGGTGCCCGGCCCCGTCATCATGCTGCCGTTGTTGGCGCTCACGCGGATGAGGCGCGGTGACAGGCGCACCGCCACACCGGGGTTGATGTCGTAGGAAGCATGCCCATGGCCGGCCGGGTCGATGCGCCCGAGCTCGGCCCAGGCATGTTCATCGGGCAACACCGGGCGCATGCCTCGCCCACCCTGCCCCACGCGCGGCATGGTCAGCGGCACGGTGCGGGGCGAGCGCGCCCAGGCAAGCAACTCGTCGACCGTCGCGTGGCGCCCCACCAGCTCCAGCGTTTTCTGCGTCGGCGTCATCAGCTTCATCTCGGCGCTGCGCGCGAGCGCTTCGGCCGGTGCGAGCCAGAGCTGCTCGACCATTTCGGTGCCGTCGAACGCGGCCGTTTGCGTGGGCGGCAAGGCGGCGATGAAAAAGCGCGTGTCGAAGCGCTTGGGGCGGCCGAACGGCGTGAGCCAGTGGCTCAGGTAGACGAGCCGGTCGACCGCCAGGCGCAGGCCGAACTCGCTGCAGAACGCGCTCAACGTGCGCTCGCCGCGGTGCAGCGGCCCGCGCCACGGCCCAAGCGATTCGCCGCGCACGTGGTCGAGCTCGACCAGCTCGCCGCTCTCGTCTGCCGCCAGCAGCAGGCCCGATTCCTCGAAACACTCGCGCACCGCAGCGATGAAGTAGTCGAGCCCGCCGCTGTCGAGCCCGAGTTTCGCGCTCGCGGTGGCATCGTCGAGCCCGACGCAGTGCGCATGCGCCGCGCGGTCACCCGCATCGACCATGCCGCCAGGGAAGACCCAGGCGCCGCTGAACTGGTCGTTGCTTTGGGTGCGGCGCGACAGCAGCACTTCGATGCCGGCGGCACCGTCGCGCACAACCACCACGGTGGAAGCGGCGCGCGCCGGTCGTTCGGCGGCAGAAGGGCTGGGGGGCGAAACGGTGTCGGTGGCTTGCATGGCAGAACGTCACTCGGGGTCGAAAGCCGAAGTCTGGCACGAGCCGACTCGGGCCAGCGCCGGGCCGCCCCAAGCGGCCCGAGTACCCGCTCGGCCGGTGGCGCCGGTATTCCGGCGCCGGGTGCCCCACCACTAGCCCAGGCGCTGCAACAAGGCCATGGCCGCGGCCGGTGCCTTCTCTTTCGCGCCGC
>NZ_JAVTWP010000002.1:0-111761 GCF_032229685.1 Rhizobacter sp.
GCGGCCTGATCGGCTTCCAGAACGAGTTCCTGAACCTGACACGTGGCACCGGCCTGATCAGCAACATCTTCGACGGCTACGAGCCCTACAAAGGCGAGATCGAAGGCCGCAAGAACGGCGTGTTGATCAGCCAGGACGACGGCGAGGCGGTGACGTACTCGCTCGGCAAGCTCGACGACCGCGGCCGCATGTTCGTGAAGGCCGGCGATGCGCTGTACGAAGGCATGATCATCGGGATCCACTCACGTGACAACGACCTCGTGGTCAACGCGGTGCGTGGCAAGCAGCTCACCAACTTCCGCGTGAGCGGCAAGGAAGACGCGATCAAGATCACGCCGCCGATCATCCTGACGCTGGAATACGCGGTCGAGTTCATCGCCGACGACGAGCTCGTCGAGATCACGCCGAAGACCATCCGCATCCGCAAGCGGCACCTGAAAGAACACGACCGCAAGAAGGCGTCGCGCGTCGCCGCTTGATGATGGCGTGGTGCCGCCGCCGCTTCACGCGGCGGCCGCCGCGCTGCGCCACGCCGTCGGCCCGCTGCCGGTTCGGCGCTGGAAGAAGCGCGTGAAATAGCCGGCGTCGCTGAAGCCCAGGTCGAATGCGATCTGCTTGACGCTCAGGTTCGTGTAGGCCAGCTCACGCTGCGCTTCGAGCACGAGCCGGGCGTGCAGCACGCCGAGCGCGCCATGCCCCAGCACCTGCTGGCACACGCGGTTCAGTTGCGTGGGCGTGATGCCGAGCTCGGCGGCGCAGGCCGACAGCGCCGGTTGTTCGCGGAACCGCGACTCCACCAAGCCCCGAAAACGCCGCACGTGTTCGAGCGCGCGCGCACCGTGCGGCGCCGGCGTGTCGTTCGCATCGGGCAGGCGCCGGCCCAGCGCCAGCAGCAAGCGCAGCAGGGCCGCGTCGATCGCCAGCGCCCGCCACGCCGCCGTGCCCTGGTATTCGGTGCGCAACGCCAGCACCGCCGCACCGACCTCGGCTGCGCCGCCGCGGTCGAGCGCGTGGTGCCGCAAGGGCAGCAAACGGTCTGCCAGCGCCGCCTCTGAGGCAAGCAGGCGCCGCAGGTGCGGTTCGAGCACCGTCACGACCACACCGTCGACATCGCTTGAAAAGTGAAAGCCGTGCACTGCCAAGGCCGGCACCGTGACAACACACGGGCCACGCACCCGGGTGCTCTGAGACTCGAGCGTCAGCTCGGCCTGGCCCGCGCGGATGAAGAGGATCTGGTACAGCAGTTCATGGCGATGCGGCCGTATCTCCCAGTCGTGCAGCCGGCTGCGCTCGGCGATCGATTCGCAGTGCAGCCATTCGATGTCGGCCGCGCGGCCTTGTTCACCATACAGCGAATACGACGGCAGGCGGTCTTTCATGCGGTGGTGTTTGGGCTGATGGGCATGTTCGAATTGTTCAAGCAGTTGCGATTTCTGTCCATTGAGGTCGAAGCCCCCGGCGGCTAGCCTTCGAGCTCATTTGACCGGGAACCGGAGATTTCTCATGCGCACCCAGGTGGCCATCATCGGCGCCGGCCCGTCGGGCCTATTGCTCGGGCAACTGCTGCACCAGGCTGGCATCGACGCCGTGGTGATCGAGCAGCGCAGCGGCGACTACGTGCTCGGCCGCATCCGTGCTGGCGTGCTGGAGCAGGGCACGGTCGAGTTGATGGACCAGCTCGGGCTTGGCGCGCGCATGCACGCCGAAGGGCTCGTGCACGGTGGCATCAACCTCGGTTTTCGCAACACGCGCCAGCGCATCGACATGCACGCGCTCACCGGCGGCAAGCAGGTGATGGTCTACGGCCAGACCGAAGTGACGCGCGACCTCATGGCCGCGCGCGCCGGCTGCGGCGCCAAGACCATCTACGAAGCCGAAGACGTGGCGCTGCACGACTTCGACGGCAAGAAGCCGCGGGTGACGTGGCGCCAGGGCGGCGTGGCGCACGAACTGCACTGCGATTTCATCGCCGGCTGCGACGGTTACCACGGCGTGAGCCGGGCGAGCGCGCCGCCAGCGTTGCTGAAAACCTACGAGCGCGTCTACCCGTTCGGCTGGCTCGGTGTGCTGTCTGAAACGCCGCCGGTTGCGCACGAGCTGATCTATTCGAACCACGCGCGCGGCTTTGCCTTGTGCAGCATGCGATCGAACACACGCAGCCGCTACTACGTGCAGTGTTCGCTCGACGACAAGGCCGAGAACTGGTCCGACGACGCGTTCTGGGACGAACTGCGCCGCCGGCTCGACCCCGAAGCCGCCGAGTCGCTGGTGACCGGCCCGTCGATCGAAAAGAGCATCGCGCCGCTGCGCAGTTTCGTGGCCGAGCCGATGCGCTTCGGCTCCTTGTTCCTGGCGGGTGACGCGGCGCACATCGTGCCACCCACCGGCGCGAAAGGCTTGAACCTGGCCGCTTCCGACGTGCGCTACCTGGCCAGTGCGCTGATGCAGTATTACGGCGACAAGACCACTGCCGGGATCGACACCTACTCTGAGCGCTGCTTGCGGCGCGTCTGGAAAGCGGTGCGCTTCTCCTGGTGGTTCACGTCGCTGATGCACCGTTTCCCGGACACCGGTGAATTCGGGCAGAAGCTGCAAGAAGCCGAGATCGGCTACCTGCTCGGCTCGGCCGCGGCTTCGACCGCGCTGGCCGAGAACTACGTCGGCCTGCCGCTGGAAAGCTGAGCCGTCTCAGCCCGGGCTCGGTTGGCGCGAGAGCAGGGCGCCTTGCACGGTTTCATAGGCCGCGGCCACTTCGAGCAGCTTCGCATCGCCTTGCGGCCCACCGATCAACTGCAGCCCCATCGGCCAGCGGTCGGTGGCGTCGAAGCCTGCCGGCACGCTGATTGCGGGCAGGCCGGCGAAGGTGGCGTACAGCGTCACTTCCATCCAGCGGTGGTAGGTGTCCATCTCGCGGCCGGCGATGTGTTTAGGCCAGCGCTGCTCGATGGGGAAGGGCCAGACCTGGGCACAGGGCAGGGCGAGCACGTCGAAGCGCTCGAACAGGCTCAGCATGTGCGTGTGGAATGCCGAACGCACCACGCTTGCCTGCATGAACTCGGCGAAGCCGAGGCTCTGCGCCTGGTCGTATTCCCACAGCGCTTCGGGCTTGATGCGGGCCCGGGCGCCTTCTTTCGTGAGCAGAGGCGCGAGCCGCGAAGCCACGAGCGCACGCCGCCACACAAGCCAGGCCTGCCACAGCGCATCGGGCGAAAAGCCGAGCGGCAAGGGTTCGACGATCGCCCCTTCGGTTTCGAACCGCTCCAGTGCCGCTTCGCACACCTGGGCGATGCTCGCCTCGAGCGCCAGGTGGCCGCCGATGTCTCCGAGCCAGCCGACCCGCAGGCCACGCAACGACAGACCGCCGGTGAACGCGGCCAGCGGCTCGCGGATCGACAAGGGCACGCGCTCATCGTGCCCAGCCTGGACCTGCAGCAGCTTCGCCACGTCACGGACGGTGCGGCCCATCGGGCCGTCGGTGCCGAGTTGCGCGACCCACACGTCTGGCGCCGGCCATGCCGGCACGCGCCCTTGCGAGGGGCGCATGCCGAAGATGTGGTTCCAGCCGGCGGGGTTGCGCAGCGAACCCATGAAGTCGCTGCCGTCGGCCACGGGCAGCAGGCGCAGCGCGAGCGCCACGGCCGCGCCGCCGCTGCTGCCGCCGGAAGAGCGCGTCGTGTCCCAGGCATTCGGCGTGGCGCCGAACAACTCGTTGAACGTGTGCGAACCCAGGCCGAACTCGGGCATGTTGGTCTTGCCGACGACGATGCAGCCGGCGGCTTTCATGCGCGCCGTCATCACGCTGTCTTGAGCGGCCATCGCGTCCTTGAGCAAGGGGCTGCCGAGCGTGGACGGGAAGCCGGCGGCATGCGAGGTGTCCTTGATGGCCTGGGGAAAGCCGTGCATCCAGCCGCGCGATTCACCGCGCGCCAGTTCGGCGTCGCGTTCGTCGGCCTGGCGCAGCAGCACATCGTCGGAGGCGAGGTTGACGATCGCGTTGAAGCGCGGGTTGAGCGCATGAATGCGCCGAAGGTAGGCCGCCGTCACCTCGCGGCAGCCGACCGTGCGGGCATGGATGGCGCGCGAGAGCGCGCCGGCGTCGAGCGCGGTGATCGGGTCGTTTTCCATGGCGTGGGCGAGGCTATGAGCGAGACTGCAGAAACTGTTATTGCGTACAGTACTGGTTGAAGATACAGTATCGCTTCACAGGAGAGTTCATCATGCCATCGACCTATCGCCAGCTCTATCAGCCCAAGCCGAATCGCGCGCCCGTCTGGCTGCGCCGCCTCTGGACCTGGCTCTGAGCCGCTCGGCTTGTTTCCATCACCATCGGCCCGCGGCCAGCGCGGCCCGAGCTCTTTGCATTGACCGTGAACGCACCGCTGTTGCCAGAAATTCTTGTCCGTCGAGACGCGGACACGCAGGCCGAGTTGCCGCTCGCCAGCGAAGGTGTGCTTCGGTATCTCTGGGAAAGCCGGTTCGGCCCGATGCTGATTGAGGTCAGGGACGGAAGGGCCTTCGTGAACGGGCAGGCGGTCGAGTTGGCGGATGTGCCGGCAAGCGGTAAGTCGGGTGCCAGAAATATCCCCCGTGAGTCGCTGAGCTAAGTCGTTGATTCATATAGAACAACGGTCTCTCACGGGGCTCTCTTGCGGTTGCCCACTGAGCCGCAATCCTACCCCGCAACCAGCGCCGAGCTTCAATCCTCCCCCGCAAGCCCAGCTCTTGCACCGCAAACCACCCTTGCGGCCTCTTTCTTGCCGCTATTCGCTCCAGCCCTCGGCGCCGGTGAGAGCTGCAGACTTCAAAGGGTCAGTGCGCTCGCACCGAAATCCTACGGCTTGCGCCACTTGTCGGGCTTGCCGACGGTGGTGGTCCGGACGCGCTCGACCAGCACCGGGCCTTCCGGGTTGACTTTGCGCGCGAGCGCGATGGCCTCGGCTTGGGTTGGCGCGACGCCGCTCGCGCGCTGCGAGTTCGGGCGGCGAACGGCATAGTCGCCTTGGGGTCGACGTTCAACGAAGACTTTGTCGGACATGGTGGGTCCTCCTCGCTTACATGTCGGGCAGGGACAGCAGGTTGTCGGTCTTGCGTCCGTCGGCGACGGTCTGCACGTACTTGATGCGCCCGTTGCTGTGGACGTGAACCCAGGCGCCCGTGAGCTTCGGGTTGCGGTCGGGGCACCAGACGGAGTTGTTTCCGTTCGCCTCGATGTAGGCGACCATCTGCTCGCGCGTACTGTTACCGCGCTCGCTAGTCTCTTGATTGCCATCGCACTTGACCCACCAGAGGTTGCTGATGTGCTCGTGGCCCTGGCCACCGCTCATGCGCTTGCCCACGCATTTGATGGTCGTCGTCTTGGTTGTCGTCGTCATTGGTCGTATCCCAAAAGTTGAAGGACGCGCCAACGACCATGTTCGGTGTAGGCGCACTTTCAGTCTGCCCCCATAGAACCCTCTTGTCAAGCACTTAAAATGCGTCTACTCTGAACTTTCGGCGGCCACCTGGTCACTGACGCTATGCGCCTGCCCGCCTAGGTTTGGGGCGCATAACCTGATCCGGCACACACACCACGGGCGCATGGCACATGTGATGACGCGCTGCCGAGTGGTAGTTCGCCCAGCGCGCCCCGCCAAAGAGGAGACGACGGTTGTCTACACCGCTTGGAGACAAGATTCGCGCCGAACGAAAGCGGCTGAAGCTGACGCTGGATGATCTGGCCCAGAAGACTGAATCCAGCAAGAGCTACATCTGGGAGCTTGAGAACCGCCCGGTCGTCAGGCCCTCGGCGGACAAGATCAGCAAGATCGCGGACGTGTTTGGCGTGACCGTCGAGTACCTGCTCGACGACGAGAAGCAGTCGCCCACAGAATCGGACGCCGACAAGGCCTTCTTCCGACGGATTGGCCAGCTTGATTCGGCGAAGCGCGCCCAGCTCGAGAAGTTCTTGAAGGCCATTGACGATGACTGAACCGACGACGCCGCAGGGATGGGGCATTCAACTGTCCAAGCTCTGGATAGCGTCGGGCCAACTCTTTCCAGTAGACGTGAAGCTGCTGGCGCTAGAAGTGACCAAGCAGCGCTATGCCGATCCCGTGGGCTTGGTAGTTCCGCATGGTGTCGCCGGCGTCGATGGCATGCTTTCCTGGCACGACAAGAAGAAGTTCTGGTGCATCTCGTACGACGAGGATGTCGTTGTGCCTGGCCGCGTCAATTTCACGCTGGCTCACGAGTTAGGGCATTATTTTTGCCACCGGCAGCGGCAGACTGAGTTTCGTTGCAGCGAGGGCCAGATGCTCGATTACCACGGCGAGGCCTCGCAGAAGATGGAGAAGGAGGCGAATGTTTTCGCCTCGTATCTTCTGATGCCTGCCACAGACTTCCGCAAGCAGATTGACGGGCGGACGATCACGCTGGAACTGCTTGGCGGTGTTGCCGAGCGCTATCAGACCTCATTCACCGCGACCGCCCTCAAGTGGCTGGAGTTGACCGGGGAGGCCGCCATGCTGGTGGTGGCGCGGGATGAATTTGTCTGCTGGTCCTATCCGAGCAAGCTCGCGTCGAGCAGGCGAGCCTGGCTGGCGCCGGGCACATCGGTTCCGGAATCTGCCATTGAACGCTTGAAGTCAGCGGCGAAGCACTCTGGCAATAGTTGGTGCCGCGTGCCAGCGGGAATCTGGCATCCGACGCTGGAGGGCGAAGAGTCAGCCATCGTCTCGGACCAGTTTGAGCTGACGATCTTTCTCATACGGTTCCCCGATGCACGCGTGGTCCTGCACGACGAGGAGGCGCAGACCGATGCGTTTGATGTCATGACAGGCTCGTCACGGTTTGAATGGTCCAAGTGATGCTCGTAGCGCCGCCGGGTACGACAAGCGGCAAAACGTGGCCCATGCTTTCGGCACATCAATAACCAGTCATGTCGGATCCCATCGATCAACTTGCGGCGATGCTGGGTGACGATCTTCTTTGTCAGATCCTCGGGGGGTCGGCCGTCGCGAAATCGGACCTGGCGGAATCGATGGCCAACGCGCGCCGGCTGTGGCTGTTGACCGTTCTCCAGTCACTTGGCGGAACCTACAACGGCGCGGGCATGCGCCGGTGGTTTGTGCGACCCCGCCCGCAGCTTGGCGGACTGTCCCCATTGCAGTGCTTGCCGCCTGACTGGATGCCGTCCGATGCGCTGGCAAAACGCGTGGCTCAGCTGGCGCAGGCTGTTCGTGGGCCGGGGATGGCAACTTGAAGACGCTCGACTCGCCGTATTTTCCGGAGGTTGTGCCGAATTGAATGCGGAACAGAATCGTCCTGATTGCGGCGGTTCTTCGACCACTACGCAACCACGAAGAACACCTGTGACGCCCCGGCGCTGCCTGAGTCACGCTTGAAGATGACGCCAACAGGGCAACACCGATGTTCCGCCCACCAGCCCAAGTGCGACGCCCATCGACTGTTTGCAGTCAACCAGTGGTGATTGGCGCGGGGGCCATGCTCGTTCCGAAACTGCGCAACAAGGTCGTGCCAGTCACGCGCAATGCGCAGAGAAGCAGCCCAGGCCGCGGCCAGCAGCCCCTCCTTGACTTGCTTGCCACCAAACGGGACCTCGTTCCATTGTTGCCCGAGGAAGCTGCTCACTACTCGAGAGCGGAGTTCCAGGGGCGGGCTGCGGAACGGGTCGATCGTTGCGCCTGTCTCGAACTGTGCCCGCCACAGTAGCTTTGCGTGCACCTCAGGAGGTACGGACGCATCGACAGGGACCTCCACCCGGAAGCTCGGGGTGCGGAAGCCATTGTGGTGTCGACGGGTATTGCGCGCTGGCGTCAGCTTGTGCGCGATCTCTGAGTACTCTGCAAGGCTCAATTCCGCGGCCGCAGGGTCTTCGTCCAATGCATAGGGGCCAAAGATCTCGACCGGCTGTTGAGACGTGGTAATCCTCGGATCAGGCAGAACCGTGAGCAAGGCTCTGAAAATGGCGCGGCGCCTGAATACAGCCGGGTCAGGGCAGTTCAGGCTCGCGCAATGCCAGTCGTCAAGATTGATCCAATTTAACAGCTGCGCATCTTCAACGCGTGCCAACCACTCGTTGATCGGGATCAGGCCACTGAGGTCGCACGGTGCGGCCCAAGCGTCGAGCCGCTCGCCCGTCCCGCGAGCACCGCCGAACGACGTTCCGCAAGTCGAGCAAGAGAGGCGCGGGCGACCATCCGGGGACTTGACTCGGTAGCGCGGTGTTTGAGCACCGCAGTCGCGACAACTCGACCGCAACGGCTCGTCGTGGAGAAGGCATTGATCCAGGCCGTCGATCTGCGCGACCGCTGCTTGAAATCCGCCAGCCATGCAGATGTGGCAGTACCGCAGACTCTCGTCGCCGGCAAGATGGCGATAGAAGCGGGGGGCACAACTGGCAAGGCTGGCATCCTGCAACAGTCGTCCCCACACGGCGTATGGCTCACTCGTAGACCTACGCGCTTCGGGCGCCAAAAGACTCGCGCCCGTGGGGTGCTTCAATCGCAGAACCTTCTGCATGTGGCTGGTTCTGAACCGGTTGGCGTGAAGTAGCTTTGCGCTCAACGTATAGGGACCCTCGCCCGGGGCCGCCCACGCATTGCGCCAGACGGCTCCACCGAACGAGGGGATCCCCATCTCGCTTTTAGAGCAACGAGTCAGTGAAGCACGCGAGTGCCACCGCGTCGTCCCAGTCGACGGGTGACGACGAGAATTCGGGTGCGTCCGTTAGCATCTTCGAAGTCAGAAAGCGAATGACGCTCTCCCCGACCCACTGCATGCCAACCTCGCCAACTTTCCGGTTGACTTTTGCCGCAGCCCGCACCATGGCGTCCCAGAGGTTGGTGGCCTCGTTGCCCAGGCGCCAACCGGCGCCGAACGCCTTCGGCAGGAAGAACTCGCTATAGGTCAAGCCGGAACCGGCTGGATACTCGTACCGCTGAACGTTGTCATGCTCGGAGAGAAAGAACTTCAGATCCTCCAGGTTTCGGATACCGTGGAACTTCTCGGGTTTCATCAGGAACCGCGCCCACAAATCCTTGCGCGTCACACGGAACTTCGCGCTAACGTCATCGAGGCGCAAGTCACCCCAGATGACAGTGGTCAAGACATAGCCATCCTGTTCGCGCAGCTGGTTTGACAGGTCCCGAAGCCACGTGTACTCGCGCCGATCCCAGTTCTGACCCTCGTCAATCAGGAGGCTGAAGTGCTTGCCGCCCGCCTCGACACATGCAGCGATGATGGCGACGCGCGCGCGTTCCTGACGGTCTTGTGCAGTGCCATCAATGGGCAGTCCTAATGCTATGAGCACATCGCCCCAGAACGCCCGCTCCGTGACGAGTTCGTGATCCTTTGCAGACACAAGCCCGAACGCCACGCCCGGGACGGAGCCTGGGAGCTGACGCATGATCATCACTAGGGCAGTCGACTTTCCGATTCGGAAGTCGGCTGAGAAGGAACAGCCCGGCCTCTTGAACTTGGCGGCCTCGCAAATCGTCAGGAAGGCCTCCTTGATCGACGACGTCAGGATCTGCACCGGCCGCTGGTTCAGCGGATGGTTGGTGAGATGAAAGCCGCGCTCCGGACCTTCACCCAATGCAGCAGACCGAAGTTCTTCTCGAGTACGTTGGCGTGCGACAGGGGTGATGGCGGACCGGACGCCGTCAGGCGCGGTTGCCGATTGAGTGGCGACATTTTCAATGGTGTCGGTTTCGGTATGAGTCATGATGTAACTCCAAGGTTTGTTGGTTATTGCCAGCCCGCCGGCAGGGCGATGCCGAGCACGGCGCGGGCTTCGTAGACAGGCTTGTTGGCGGCATCCTTGCCTTTCCTTGGAGGGATGTTCGGCACGCCGGTCACACGCAGAACGTCCGCCAGAGCAGACGCCTCAGCCGACACATGGGGCGTGCGATGCTCTGCAGCGGCTTCGGACGCCTTGCTGCTCAGGTGCTCGAGGTAGGCCACCACCGGATCGCCGCCGGCGGGCACGTGCATCTCGCCTTTCCGTATCAATGCATTGATCGCCTGTCGGATCTGCATCGAGTGCGGAGAAAGCGCCCAGCCTCGGTCCATGCACTTCAAGACGCCGATGAACTCACCAGTGTCAAGGTATGCCTCCACCGTCCGCATGTCCTTGGGGATGTGCACATAGACCGGCAGGCCCAGCCAGTCGTATTGCGGCGAGAGGCACTCATTGGTGTACCGAACTTCGCCGACTTCCACGTAGGGTGGGACTCTGTCTTCCTTGCTGCCGCCGATCCTACGGCGCTCGATCTGTATGCCGATGCGCGGCGAACTGGCGGTGTGAGGCGGACGAATCCTCGGGAACCAGCATGCATGACGCGCGCTGAGCGACGTACGCAGTGAATCCAGCGGGCTGACGCCACCCAGCGCCGTGTGTGGCTTAGCGTTGTAGTTCGCCAGCAGCACGTCCACCAGCTGAATCAGCTCGTCCCACTCGATCCCCTTGCCGGTGGCCTCGAGAACCGGGTTCTCTGCGCGAAGCGGATCTTGCGTTCCATTGCCCATCGACGACGGCAGTCGTTGGAAGCCGAATCGTTCGAGCGTTCCAAAGAATCTTTCCGTGACTGCGTTGCGCCACCAGTGGCCCACGCCACCCCAGATGATTGCGCAGCCAAGCGACTGGCGGAGCCGGGTGCGGATGCCTTTGGCGTAGTGCTGAGCCGCATTGTCCATGCGGATCGATGACGGATTGACCTCGGAGATTCCTTCAACGCTCCCGCAAGGAAAGCCCGCACCCTCGTCGTACTGGAGACCTTCAATGGTTAGCTTCTTCGGCTGCCACGGCGTCGTCCCCATCAGGTAGGCTTCTTCGACGTGAGCGGCCTCGATCTGGGGACGGATGCACACGGAGTAGCCAGTGACAGCGCGCTTGTTATGACACAGGTTGGCAACGATCTGGATCCGGTCGACGGGTATGCGCTGCGGGCCCGAAGGGCCTTGGACAATGATGATTCCAAGCACATCGAAGGTGTGCGCGTCATTGCCGAGCACATCGAATGGACCAGCGGCGAGATTGAAGGACTGCGGCCCGGTTCCCAGATGCTGCTTGTCAGCGACGTCCTCGCCGAACCACACAGCGGTTGCCGCCAAATTCATCGCGACGAAGTTCGTGATGTACCTTTCGATGGCGCGGCGCGCGTTGCCGCGACCATCGTGCGGGTATGTCCCGAGCGGGATCTTCGACTTGCCGGTTCCCTTGTCGATTTCTTTGAACTTGTCGACGAAGTTCCGCGTGACGCTGCGCACGTCGGGCTTGCGAGCTGCGATACTTTTGCCGCCGTTCCCTTTGAGAATCATGCGGTGGAGCAGGCTTCTCCACTCCGTGGCTTCCCCGATCCACTTCTGAAAACTTCCGGCAGTTCCTTCGCCGTCGTTCACACGGGTGTACCCCTTCAGGCGGAGTTGACTGATCAGCCCGGCCCAACCGACGATGCCTTCACCGGTTCGCGGATTCGGCATGAGGCAGCGGTTGAGTTGCGCGTAGAAGACGTCCTTCGAGCAAAGTGCTTCGGCCAGGGCCTTCTTGAGTGACCCGTTGGCAAGGTAGGAGCGGATCGCCTTAGCGAGCCGATCAAAGCGATCGGAAATTGCTTTGGCCCTCAGTTCGGCCTGCTCCGACGAGAGATGCGGGAACCATTGCAGAAGCTCTGTCGCAGTCGGCTTGTGCGCCGCTGGCCAGGTAGTGCAATTCCTGTGCTCATAGGGAATCGTGGCGAAGGTGTACTGGGTCGCAGTTGGCTTTAGATTGAACGGCGGATGGACCGGATCAGTGATGGTGGTGCGAGTCAGCATGTCAGTCTCCGATGCGGTGAAACAGCGTCATGCCGTGGAGCGGCACCTCGCGGAGATCGCTCGTGACGGCGCCGGAGTGCGCCAGTTCGAGCACGGCCGCTGCGTACAGCGCCCTGTGCGCGCCTTCCCCCATGGAGAAGATCTCATCGAACGTCACCGATCGCTTCTGTCGGATCAGCTTCAGAGCCTTCGCCTTCAGATCGCCTAGTGGCCAATGACGAGCGGCGCTGATCCATCCCATGGCTCTGAGCGAGTTGCGCAGCCTCATCGGATTGGCAACGAGCCGATCCTTGGTCCAGACCTCGACGCGATTCACGTGGGCAAGCGGGCCCTTGCCGATGAGTCCTTTGAGATCGGACAACGGATCTGTGTCGTCAGGCTCGGACTCGACGAGTCGCCGCCATACGATCGACTCATCTCGGGTTTTCACGACCGCGTGCACAAGAGACGCGAACGACTTGCCAACGAGGGCCGTGTTCGCAGTCAGTGGCGAATAGTCAGCGTGGACGACATCTGGATCGGACTCAGCGTAGAGGTAGTGAAGGTACTCGAGCTCCCCCTTTAGGCCGACGTCGCTCTTGGCCTTGCCGCTGTAGTGCAAAACCAGGTCGGCGGCGCCATGACCGCGTTTGTCATAGGCCTCGGCCATTTCGCCGCGAATCTGGGTGCCGAGGCGGGTTCCTGCCTTCTTTGAACTGCCGCAAACGCGGCGAGATTTCTTTGAGGTCATGCCGCGTCCCTGCCTTTCGAGGCCGCCGCAATCGCGGCCAGGATGACGAGGAGAGCGCGCGGACGCTGGGTCCGGGGACTGCAGTGCGGTCGCGCTGAAGCGCGGTTGCCACTCTGGTTGTGGGGGCTGCTGCCGAGTTCGGCGTACAGATCTGATTTCATGCCATTACTCCATCGGTTTGCCCTTTGCAGGGCGCGAACGAACAGGAGTACGCCTCGCTGGCACGGGCTGGCCTGAGCGGCCGATGCATGTGCCTGCAAGCACCTGCATGACTCGATGGAGATGGCGTCGCCATCCACGGCTCGATCGTTGACGAGCCGGGGAGGTTGGACTACAGTGAAACCAATCGGCGTCGAAACTGATTGGGATACACCTAGGCCCCGGAGCGGCGGGAACCGCTCCGGGGCTTTTGCCTTTCTACTGTCGTGTCCTGGTGCGTTTGCTGAGCGAAGCGTCCTCCACCTGGCTTGGCCGGTCACCGCAACGGTGTGCGTCGCAGCGAGGACCTCGCGGAACGTGAAGGCGTGCGGGCGGCTGCTGCCACCCGCGACGTACGGCTACTCGGCGCGCTCAGCGCGCGCCTTTGGCCTCCAAGCCCCCTTTCTCTGGTTGTGGTGTGTCTGTACGGGCACCGAGTGAGGGCGGTTTGCCCTCTCGCTGCTCCGAAATCCAAAGCTCGACGTCCATAGGCCGCCAGCGCCGTAGTCGACCAATCCGCAGGTGTCGTGGGGCGGTACCGCCAGCCACCATCTGCTCGAACTTCCGAACCGAGACCGCGAGAACGCGAGCGACATCCTGGGCCGTCAGGAGGCGCCTCAGTGCCGTGGTTTCGGCGGGTGTTTCAGCGGCATGCATGCAGGTTCGTGCGTTCGCAGTCTTCGACGTGCACAGTGAACCCAACCCCCGACGCGCCGTAAAGCGTCGTTTTAGCGGCCTAAACTCGCGCGTACCGAAAACTTCGGGTGGCACTCATGGACGCGCCAAGCGACGGCGCCGAACCAGACCTCGGCGCCAACGACTCAATGGTGGGAGGGGGCGGAGCTGGCGGCGAAGGGCCGGCGGGCAAGGAGGCAGCCCGCCCTGCCCGAAAGAGGAGGCCACGGTGGCTGCCCGATACCGATCCGTTCCGGGGTCGCGTGCTCTACTACCTCGCCGCCAAGGGCTACAAAGAGAGGTACGGCAGGACGCCGAAGCCTCGCGACCTGAACCACGAATATCCAGCGTCGGGCGGCGGCGCAAAGACGTATGGCGCCTGGAATCGCCTTGCGAAGGGAAAGAGCCTGCCTCGAGCCGCCTCGGCGCCCCAAGGCGTCCTGATGAAAAAGCTGTCTGAGATGGATCCAGCCGCCGCTGCCAGCTACAGTTGGTCCATCTGGCGCCTTGCCAGCTCGGCACCGCTAACGTTGCAAGGGGTGCATGCGCTAATGCTCGCCCTGCCGCCTGGAATCGCTCATCAGCTCATTGGACGGTTCAGGAACGGGCGCTGTCTCCGCTGGCCGACGGACCGATTGACCGAACTCGAGTGGCTGATTGATGAGAACAGCTTGGACGGCATTGCTGGCCTGGTTGCGCTCATGCGTGAAGCAGAGCTCTTGCAGCATGAAGCGCTGTACGACTCCTGCTATGGGGCCATGTGTTGGCTGCTGCCGGTTCTTGATAGCTGGCTCGGCCAAACGCTTGCGGGTGAGTTTGCGGCCTTCCTCAAGTCGCGCTTCAGGTCCATGGCCCACATCGTGGCGAACGCGTATGAAACCGAGCCAACTGTCGACGTCGCCGGTTCGCTCCCCGTGCGAGCCGTCCTGAGCGACGGACCGCGTGAGATCACAGCCGCAGAGTTCGAGTGGCAATGGAAAGGCATGCCACCGCACGAACCAGGGAGCGATGACTCAGATCCGATGTAGCAGTTTTGCCAATGCGCGGTGCGGCACTCAAGATGCTGGCTCGACAGCTTCAAAGAGGTGGAACTCGATCGACTCGGGCACGACGTGCATCTTCATTGCCTTCTTCATCGAACGGGTACGGGCATTGAGGGTTTCGTCGGCATCAGAGGTGGCGGCCGGCGTCGTATCGCTACGACGAACGTCGTCGAAGGCATAGTGGCAGTCGACGACAAGAAGGCGTCTTTGCTTCCCGATCTCCGCGAAGCAAAGCGGGTTGGCACAGTCCTCTCCAAAGAAGTCCTTCAGATGGATGTCAATCTCGGCGTGCTCGCGAAGTGCTGCGCAGAGCTGTCGATGACTCTCTCGCTCGGGTTCGCAGTAGGGCGCTCCGAGATCCGCTTTGGCCACGCAGACAAGCGTCCCCGCTGCGCGCGCCGTATTCACCATGCTGCGCGCCTCGGCCGTCGTCAAAGCGCGCCTTGTGAAAGTCGCGACCGGAAGGTTCGACATCTCGATGTGCCAGAACGACAGATACGTTTGAGGGCTCATGGCAGGACCTGCAGTGGTCGATGATCACGGACGAAGAGGCGCGCCTGGCGGCGCTGGGTCTTCCAGGTGCCAGCGTTGGTTTATTCGATAGATCGGCCGCGAACCACCACCTGCCGTCGGTTCGTCCGCAACGTCAAAGATCTCCGCGACCAGCAGTACGCCCTTGAGGTTTGACTGACCGAAGCGGGCTCGCAAGTCCAGCAACTCCTCAGGTGCGTCGCGCTTGATCAACTGGCCCGCACTGGACAGCAAGGTCCAACCATCTTGGCGGGGCGTCGCCATGGCGATCTGGCCGAGCATTAGAACCAGACGGCTACTGCGAACAAGAAGGAGATCGATCTCGCGCTGGCCTTCGTCCGATGCGAAGAAGGCCGCGTGCTCCTTGCGTGCGGCATCTACCGTGCGCGCCCACCCTTGCAGACGCTCGAGCATGCGAACTGCCTCTTCCCGTTGAGCGTCAAGATACTCCAAGACATCGTCAGCGGCGCCCTCGACCGTGGCTTGCCATCTTGGCAGGAAGTGGTGCACCAGTTCGTTGCGTCGATCAACCAACGCCTGCATCTCGCCGGCGTGCCGTTCGACGAATTCGGCATTGGTTTCGATCGTGAAGCGGAACCCGAACCAGGCTTCATCGATGACGTCCGGCGTCGCATCGTCGGAGTCCTGCTGGAGCACGGTGTCAACGAGCTTGCCTGCCAGTTCCCCCATTGACTTGTTGCGGATGGAGGCGGCGTGCTTGTCGAAGCGCTCAGAGAACTTGCTTGCCGGCGCGTGGAAGCGAGCATGCGTGTTCAGAAATTTGAGCAGATGCTCGACTTGCTGAAAGATCACGACGTTTCGGCCCACTCGCCGCAGTACCTCATCGGCGGATGGGGTCCTGGCATGGGCCTTTGCCGAGGTCTCCTGGTTCACGAATTGACTCCCCACGGTTCTGGACGGCGCGACTGCTATGGCTCCTGTCGGTAGTATCCAACCATGAGCTTGCCCAGCAGCGGCCCGTCACGGCCGCCGCTCGCCAATGTGCGCTGTCGAGGCAAACCAACTTGAGCGCGTAGAACCGCTCCGAGTCACCGCTACAGGTTACCCTTGCCCTGCGAAGGTTTGCGACGCAGATAGGCTGGTTGCTCGATCGATTCCTCGCCGACGGAGAAGCGAATGGCTTCATCTTTCGCTGACAACCGGCTCCGCAGCTTCGACGCCGAGTACATCGACTCCTTCATCATCCGCTCGCGGGACCGGCTCTCAGCAATCTCTTTCATTGCAGCCAACACAGCGGCCACCCATTCGTTGCCGGCGAACTGGCGACTTGCTTCTTCGAGCAACCCGTCTACCGCCGCCCAGTCCCCAAGGTCCGCCGCCGTGCGCATGCGCGACAACGCTTCGGCCGCTGCAAGCTCGACCAGCCGCCGAGACACGAGCTCGTCCTCCGTGAGTTTGTCGAACGCCGATGCCGACAGCACTGGCAGCGCCAAGCCTGCCCGCTCTAGCGCCACCAGCTCGCCTTCGAGGCTTCGGCCTTCCACCGAAACTCGAAGGACCGACAGCAGCTGGCCGACCGGGGGCAACGCGCCCATGGGTACCTTCAGACGCAGCACCGCCCAGGCCTCCGCACCCCAGGCCAGGTCCGGCAGCCGCCAGCCCCCCTCGACTGATGGCAGGGCGTTGACTACCTGCACCTCCACGCCATCCGGCACGATCGCCGACAGACGCAGGTCACGCAGGCACAGGTTGCCCAACAACTCCAGCTCCTGTTGAAACGGGTCCATCAGGTCCTCGGCCGTGTCCCCGTAGTAGTGGTTGCCGCCGCCCGCGCGGGCCATGGCAACCATCAATTCCTCGTTGAAGCTGTTCCCCAGGCCGTAGGTGCTGGTCGTCACCCCGCGCGCTGCCCATTCTGCGCACTGTGAGGCGATGGCAGCGGCATCGGTCAGCCCTTCGTTGGCTTGCCCGTCGGACAGCAGGATCACTCGCTTCAAGCCGGTGCCGGCCACGTCGGTCAGCGTCTCGGCACCCTCGCGCCAGCCGCCGTGCAGATGGGTGTTGCCGCCAGAGTGGATGGCAGCGATCGCTGCGCGCAGCGGCGCCCCATCGCCCAGCGGCACTGCCGGCCACAGGCGCTGCACCCGATTGTCGAACTGCACCAGCGACACAGCGTCCTTCGGTCGCAGCTTGCCGACCACGTATTCGGCGCAACGTCGCGCCTCGGCCAGCGGGCGGCCTTCCATCGAGCCCGAGCGGTCGATGACCAGCGCGATCGCCTGCGGCGCGCGGTCTGCTACATCACCGCCTGGAGAATCGGCCGCCTGCACGCGCACGAGGATCTCCATGGTGTTGTCCGCCCCGCCGCTCAGACCTGAGCGGCGGGGCGTTAGGACGACGGTGGTTGACAGCGAAAGGTGGTCGGCAGGCATCAGCGCTCTCCAGTTCTGGATCGAAGCTGCATCGTCGCAGGGCACTAGCTCAAATACCGAGCTCCGCCCTGGCCGGCGAAACGAGTACGAGCGAGGCGGGTTACCCCTGATAGCTCACGACTTGAGCTGATGGCCGTTCAAATTTGAGGCATGGCAACCGTCGAAAACCCAACACTTTCCCCAGGCACGGGGACGGAAGGTGGTGGTCTACCCGCTACAGTTGGTAACGCTCATGTGGTGAGCGACCAACCCCGCCACGCCATGACCAAGACTGCCCGCGTCTACAAGATCGAGATGCTTATCCGAAACCGGGGGCACGTGAGCTTTCAGACCTTGCAGGACGAGCTGGAGGTGTCCGCGGCGACGCTGAAACGGGATCTGGACTACCTCAAGGACCAGCTCGGCGCACCGATCGAGTACGACCGGTTCCTCAACGGCTACCGGTTTGGACAAGAGTACCGTGGCCAAAAACACGAGCTGCCGGGCCTCTGGTTCAGCGAGCGCGAGCTCTATTCATTGCTGATGGCCAACCAACTTCTCAGCGAGCTGGACTCCGAGGGCGTGATCAGCCGCCACCTTCAACCGCTCCTCGACCGCATCCACCAGATGTTGGGCACCAGCGAGGCGGAGGCAAAGACGCTCTTGAGGCGGGTCAAGATCATCAGCTCGGCCAAGCGTCCCGTGCCGAGCCAGTTTTTTGAGCTGGTCGGTGAAGCCCTCCTTAAGCGCAAACGCCTGCAGTTGCGGTACCTCACCCGCGGGCGGGGGGAGGTCAGCGAGCGCGCAGTGTCACCCCAACGGCTTGTGCATTACCGAGCGACTTGGTACCTCGACGGTTGGTGTCACACCCGAGAGAAGCTGCTCAGGTTTGCGCTCGACGCCATCGAACACGCCGAATCGCTGGATGCCCGAGCGAAAGATGTGTCGCTCAAGCAAGTCGAAGCCGAGATGGACGGTGGATACGGCATCTACGCCGGCGCCAAGCCCAGTTGGGTGACGATGGCCTTCAGTCCGCAGGCTGCCCAATGGGTGAGCCGTGAAGAGTGGCACCCGGACCAGCGAGGCAAGTGGCTGGGTGATGGGCGCTTCCAACTGGAGGTGCCATATACCGATCCGAACGAACTTGCGATGGACATCCTGCGGCATGCCGATCAGGTTTCGATCATCGCGGACACTGGCACGATCAAGGAGACCGTTCGCAAGCGAACCCAGCAGGCCTGGGAACTGCACTGCGCCGGCAAGGGAGAGAAATAGAAAATGGACGTTCTGCTGACCCACAAACAAGTTGTCGAAGACTACGCCAGCTATATCCAGAGTTTCCTGAACATCGCTGACCCGGCGATTCGATCAACCGTCGAAAACAAGCTTGCCGAGGGCCGACTGTGGCCGGAGCCGCTTCTTCAGTTCAACCCCGCCTACGAATCGGCCGGAACGGTCGATGAGGTGGCGGCCAAGGGTGTCCTCCACCCGGACATTCCCGACATCCTCAAGGGCTACTCGCTGTACAAGCATCAGGTCGACGCGATCAAGCTTGGCATCGGTGATCGCGACTTCATCGTGACCTCGGGCACGGGATCCGGCAAGTCGCTCACCTACATCGGCACGATCTTCCACGACCTGCTCAGCCACCCGTCGGACGGTGGCATCCGCGCGGTCATCGTCTACCCGATGAATGCGCTGATCAACTCCCAATTCGAGGAGTTCAAGCGCTATCGGGAGAACTACGAGAAAGCTACCGGCAAGACGTTCCCGATCACCTTCGGACAGTACACAGGCCAGGAGAAGGAGGAAGTGCGCGAGCGGATGCGCGAGAGCCCGCCGCATGTGCTGCTGACGAACTACATGATGCTGGAGCTGCTGCTCACGCGAACAGCGGAGCGCCGCATCCGTGACAGCGTCTACGCGCATCTCAAGTACCTGGTGTTCGACGAGCTGCACACCTATCGGGGCCGGCAGGGAGCCGATGTGGCGATGCTCATCCGACGTATCCAAGCTCAGTGCGCAAGAAGGCTGGTGTGCATCGGAACTTCAGCCACCATGGCGTCCGGCGACGATCCGAATCAGCAGAAAGTCCAGATCGCGGCCGTCGCGACGGTACTTTTCGGCCGGAAGTTCTTGGTTGACCAGGTGGTTTCAGAGTCGCTGGCCCGCTCGTTGGCAGACGGCGACGCCTTGCCCCACGCGACTGCGCTGCAGGGCGCGATCAAAGCTGGCATCACGTCTTCCGCAAGCCTGGACGCGCTAAGAGCGAATCCGCTTGGTAAATGGCTTGAAAACCGAGTTGCGCTTCGGCTGTCGGCAGGACATCTTCTTCGGGGCCAACCGTTACCGCCTTCCGAGGTGGCCCAGTTGCTCGCCGCGGATGCAGAGGTTGATCAGTCTGCCGCAGCCAACGCATTGGATGACTTGCTTCAGTGGATTAGCCAGATCAACCTAGGTCTTCAGGCCGGTGGCAAGCGCTACACCGTCTTGCCGTTCAAGCTCCACCAGTTCATCTCGCAGACCGGTTCGGTTTACACCACGCTCGATCAGGACGAGAACCGCTTCATCACGCTTGAGCCTGGTGTCTTCAAGAACGACGACGACAGCAAGAAGCCGATCTTTCCGAATGTGTTCAGCCGAGCCAGTGGGCAGGCCTTCATCTGTGTTACCCGCGTCGGCGACCATTTTGAAGCTCGCGAGTTTCGCGAGTCGAGCGACGAAGACGATGGAGGACAGGACGGCTACCTGATCATTGGCGACGACATCTGGGATGAGCGTGACGATCTCGCATTTCTGCCCGACTCGTGGTTGAACAAGGCTCGCACCGGCCCGGACAGCCGCAAGCGCGCATTCTTTCCCATTCGACTCAACTTCGACGAAACCGGCCGGTGCTCGGAGACTGAACCCCTGAAGTGGTGGGGCTGGTTCATGCGCTCGCCGCTTCTGTTTGACCCGACGGCAGGCGTGTTCTTCGACACCAAGACCAATGAAGGGACCAAGCTCACGAAGCTGGGCAGCGAAGGCCGGAGCACGTCGACGACGATCACAACGTTTTCGATCTTGAACCGCCTCAGTGACGCCGGCTTCGCCGCGAGAGACCAGAAGCTCATCAGCTTTACGGACAACCGTCAGGATGCTGCGCTGCAGGCCGGCCACTTCAACGACTTTGTCCAGGTCGTGCGTCTTCGAGCGGGCATTCAGCGCGCGATCACCGCCGCCGGTGATGCTGGCCTGACCTTCGAGCGTTTGGGGGCAGCGGTCTTCAACGCGCTCAAGCTCCCTTTTGTTGAGTACGGCAACAAGAATGAAGAACCGGAGCTTCCGAACATCAAGCGCGGGTACGACGAGCTTTTCCAGACGTTCCTCTTGTACCGCGCGCTCGGTGACCTGCGCCGCAGTTGGCGAATCGTGCTGCCGAATTTGGAGCAATGCGCGCTCCTTGAGATCGCGTACTCAGACCTCTCGGATGTGGCAGGCACCGACAAGTTTTGGGATGACGTGCCGATCCTAGGTGAGCTGGTGGTTGAAGATCGCTTGCTGTTCCTCACCGCGATCCTCGACTTCTTCCGCCTGGAATACGCGCTTCACAGCGAGAACTACCTTACCCAAGGCAAGCTCCGTGAGCATGAGAAGCTCTTCCGAGAAAAGCTGCGCGCGCCTTGGACGCTGGATCCGAATGAGAGCCTGCGTGAGCCGTACTACATGCGGCTTGAAACCTTGCACCGTTCGGCCAAGGTCGCTTCCAAGAGCATGGGGCCCGCCAGTGGCTTGGGGAAGTTCATCAAGCTCTTCGTCAAGCAGCGCGAACTTGACGTAGACCTGCGCGGCGACCACTACGCCCATTTCATCAAGCTGTTGATGAAGAAGCTTGAAGGCGCTGACTACCTCGCATCGCAAGGTGCCAAAGGTGAGAAGAACGACAACATCACGCTGTATCGCCTGCGCATCGAAAAGCTCGTCTGGCGGCCAGGCGACCTCAAGACAGTGAAGGCCGACCTCATCAAGCGTCGCAGCTACAAGCAGCAGGCGCCGAAGCCGAACCTCTTCTTCCAGGACCTGTATCGACGGGACTTCGCGGCGGCGAAGCGGCTACGTGCAGAGGACCACACCGGCCAGCTCAATGTCGAGCAGCGGCGCGACCGAGAGGACAGATTTCGGGCGGACTGGTATCTCGACTCGGACAAGAAGCACCAAGATGTCGTTCGCATTCGCAACGAGGCGATCAGCGCGCTGTACTGCTCCCCCACCATGGAGCTGGGCATCGACATCGGCGGCCTCAGCGTCGTGCACTTGAGAAACGCCCCGCCAAACCCAGCCAACTACGCTCAGCGGGCCGGCCGAGCCGGACGGGGCGGGCAGGGCGCATTGGTGTTCACCTACTGCTCGACCTACTCGCCTCACGACAGGCACTATTTTGGAAAGCAGGCAAGTTTGGTCGCTGGCGTGGTCCAGCCGCCTCGGCTCGATTTGGCCAACCGGGAACTGCTGCAGACTCACCTCAACGCGCTCGCGGTGTCCGAAGTGGGCCTGCCGGGCCTGGAGAGCAACGAGGGTGGTCGGCCATCCATCACGCGGTTTCTGGATGAGGACAAGCGAGAGCTGCCTCTATTGGCCAGTGTTCGCTCAGGCCTGCAACTGGGCAGCCTGACCAAGGACCGAATCCGGGCGACCTTCCAACGTGCCATCAAGGACTTCGAAGGCGATCTGAAGACACGAGCCAGCCACTGGTTCACCGACGCGTGGATCGAGCAGACGCTCGATGCGCTCCCCGACAATTTGAACCACTCCATCGAACGCTGGCGCACCTTGTATCGCACGGCGCGTAGCACCTTGGAGAAGGCGACACAGAAGATCCAGAGCGGCACGCTCAGCTTGGGCAGCGAGGAGTACAGAAAGTACAAGCGCAGCCAAGACCAGGCCACGCGCCAGCTCGATCTGCTCCGCAACAGCGGTGGCGGTTCGTCAGAGCTGTCAGAGTTCTACCCCTATCGCTATCTGGCTTCCGAAGGGTTCCTCCCAGGCTACAACTTCACCCGCTTGCCGTTGCGAGTGTTCCTTCCCACATCGGACACTCATGGCGAGTTCATCTCCCGGCCGCGGTCGATCGCACTGCGCGAGTTTGGGCCGCTCAATGTCATCTACCACAGCGGGCGCAAGTACCAGGTTCGTCAGCTGGTGGTGCAGGAGGCCGAAACAGCGCTGACCGAAGCCAAGATCAGCACCAAGGCCGGATACTTCTTGGTGGGCGACCAGCTTCAACTGGAAAACTGCCCGCTCTCGGGTGTCAGCCTGTCGGACAACGCCAACAAGCAGCATCTACATGACCTGATGGAGATGACGGAGTCCAGAGCCGAAGAGGTTGACCGCATCTCATGCGAGGAAGAGGAACGCGCCTCGCGCGGGTTCTCGATCCAGACCTACTTCAGCATCGATGGCGGCGACATGGATCGCGTCCAGAGGGCGAGTCTCAAGATCGGCGGCGACGCATTGATCAACCTGATGTTCGTGCCCGCAGCGCGGTTGGTGCATGTCAACGAGAAATGGCGGGCCCAGAAGACCGATGGTTTTCCCATCGGCATGGTCAGCGGCGAGTGGCGTGCGTCCATGCCCGATCCCGACGAGCCTCAACGGGAGGACTTCCGACGCATCAAGCTGTGGACTTCCAACTTGGCCGATGCCCTTTACATCGTGCCGGTGCAGCCTCTAGGCTTGAAGTCAGACGGCGTGGTCACGCTGCAGCACGCACTGAAACGCGCAATCGAGCAGGTCTTCCAGATCGAGTCGAGTGAGATCGGTGTCATCTCGGTGGGCGACGCCAGCGCACCCAACATTCTTCTGTATGAAGCTGCCGAGGGCAGCCTGGGCATCTTGTCCCGATTCGTCGAGGACATCGGCGCTTTCCGTGCCGTGGTCGCGCGGGCGCAAGAGCTGTGTCGCTTCGACGATCCTGAATACAAAGGTCCGGCCTCCTATGACGATTTGCTGAGCTACTACAACCAGCGCGACCACCAGATCATCGACAGGCATCTGATTCGGGACGCGCTGGCGAAGCTGGCGGTTTGCCAGTTGGAGATCCACACCAACAAGGGCTACGCCAGCTACGAGGATCAGCACGCCAGCCTGTTGAAACATCTGGATCCCAGCTCGTCCACAGAGCGCAAGTTCATCGACCATCTGTACGAGAACGGCCTGCGATTGCCTGACGCAGCCCAGAAGCGCGTAGACGGGCTCTATGTTCAACCCGACTTCTACTACGAGCCACGCATCTGGGTCTTCTGCGACGGCACGCCACACGACCAACCTGCCGTTCAGGAGGACGACCAGCTCAAGCGGCAAGCCATCCTTGCCCGCGGCGACGAGGTCTGGGTCTACTACTACAAGGACGATTTGGCCGCCAAGGTGGCCGCACGTCCTGACATCTTCAAGAAGGTCAAATGAGCGTCGCTTTCCAACCTGGCAAGCTGGTGTCGCTGCGAGGCCGCGACTGGGTCGTGCTTCCCTCGGCTGACCCGGAACTATTGGTGCTGAAGCCGCTTGGCGGGTCCGAAGACGAGGTCACTGGCCTGTACCTTCCGCTGGGCGGCGAGCAGCCGAAGGATGCCCGCTTCGCACCACCCACGTCAGCCGACCTCGGCGACTTCGCTACCGCGCGCCTGCTCCATGACGCCGCCCGTCTGGCGTTCCGCAATGGCGCCGGCCCGTTCCGCTGCCTGGCAAAGCTGTCCTTCCGTCCGCGCTCCTACCAGATGGTGCCGCTGATCATGGCGCTGCGGCAGGACCAGACGCGTCTGCTTGTTGCAGACGACGTGGGTGTGGGCAAGACCGTCGAGGCACTTCTCATCGTCCGCGAGATGATCGAGCGCCGCAAGATCAAGCGCTTCGCCGTCATCTGCCTTCCGCATTTGTGTGAGCAGTGGCAGGCCGAAATCCGCGCCAAGCTCGACATCGAGGCGGTGATCATCCGGTCCAACACCCAGGCTAGGTTGGACAGGCAGATTCACGGCGACACAAGCGTCTACGACTACTACCCGTACCAGGTCATCAGCATCGACTTCATCAAGTCGGATGTCCGACGCGATGTGTTCATCGAGCAATGCCCCGAGCTGGTCATCGTTGACGAGGCCCACAGCTGCGCTCGGCCGGAGGGTGCTTCGGCAAGCCAGCAGCAGCGCTACCACTTGGTCAGCCGCATCGCGGCCAAGCCTGGCCAGCACCTGGTTCTGCTCACTGCCACCCCGCACAGCGGTAAGTCCGAAGAGTTCCAATCGCTGCTCGGGCTGCTCAAGCCGGAGTTCGAGCCAGTGGACCTTCCTGCCGCATCGCAAGCGCAGCGCCGGGAGCTTGCGCGACACTTCGTACAGCGCAAGCGCGGCGACGTGGAGAAGTGGCTCGGCGAGGACACGCCGTTCCCCGATCGCGACGCCTTCGAACTGAACTACGCCCTGTCTCCGAAGTACCTCAGGCTTTTCAACGATCTGATCGAGTTCTCGCGCAAGCTCATCGCGCCGGTCAAGGGCGGCCGGCAGCAGCGGGTCCACTACTGGACGGCGCTCGGGCTGCTGCGCGGCGTGATGTCCAGCCCGTCGGCGGGCGTGGAAATGCTCAACACCCGCATGTCGGCGCTGGCCAAGGCAGGCCGCACCGAAGAGGGCGACGCGATCCCCGACGACGCACCGAATCCGGTGGGTGACACTGAGTTTGGGCACGAGGCCGACAACGCGCCGACCCAGGTGGTGGAGCGCGCGGATTGGTCCGACCACCAGCGCCGCCAGCTCAAGGATTTCGGAGAGCGCCTGCAGGAGTTGGCGGGCGCGGAGCATGACCGCAAGCTGGCTGCCACCGCGCGGCAGATCACGGCCTGGCTGACCGAACCAACGCCGTTCTGCCCCGTCGTGTTCTGCCGTTACATCGAAACGGCCAAGTACGTCGCAGAGCACCTGGAGCCGCTGCTGCGCAGGCAGTTCCCCAAGCTGGACCTGCAAGTTATCACCAGCGAGCTGCCAGACGACCTGCGCAAGCAGCGCATCGAGGTGATGGGCCGCTCGAAACTGCGCGTCCTGGTAGCCACGGATTGCCTGAGCGAAGGCATCAACCTCCAGGACCAGTTCACCGCCGTCCTGCACTACGACCTGCCTTGGAATCCCAACCGGCTGGAGCAGCGCGAAGGCCGTGTCGACCGCTTTGGCCAAGTGGCGCCGGTGGTCAAGGCTTGCCTGCTCTATGGCGCCGACAACCCGATCGACGGCGTGGTGCTCGATGTGCTGCTGCGCAAGGTCAGGGAGATCAAGCGATCCACCGGCATCAACGTGCCGTTTCCCGAAGACTCGCAAAGCATCATCGACACCATCACGCAGGCGCTGCTGCTGAACCCCAGCCGCACCATCAGCACCCAGCAAGGATTGCAGGGAACGCTGTTCGATTTCAGCGATTTCGAGGAAGCCGCGGCGGCCAAAGACAAGGTCACCCGCAAGCTCGATGACGCTGCTGAACGAGAGAAGGCCTCGCGCTCCATCTTTGCCCAGCATGCCATCAAGGCGCACGAGGTCGAAGCCGACCTGCGCGAGGTGGACGAGGCCATCGGCGACCCCAAGGCCGTGGAGACCTTTGTCACCAGCGTGCTGAACAACCTGATGGGTGTTCAGGTGGTGGCGCAAGGCAAGGGCTATCGAGTTGTCACCGGCAATCTGCCTCCAGTGCTGCGCGAAGCCTTGCCGGCCGGCGACCTGCTTCAGGTGTCGTTCAAGTCGCCCACGCCCGAGGGCTTTCACTATCTGGGCCGCAACCACCCGTTCGTGGAGTTGCTGTGCCAAGTGGTCATGGCCAACACCATTGGCAGGCAGGACAAGCGGGCGGCTCGTGCGGCCGTCATCCGCACCCGTGCGGTCACGGTCAAGACAACATTGATGCTGTTTCGGTGCCGCAATGTCATCGAACAATCCCGCAGCCATCAGCAAATCGTTGCCGAAGAGATGTTGCTTTGGGGTTGGCGCGGCACACCCCTGCAGAGGGAGTTCCTGGACCACGCCACGGCGAAGGCACTCATCAACGAGGCGAGGGCAACCTCCGACCTTTCGCCGCAGGCCCGCGCCAGCTTCCTGGACAACGAACTCGGTCTTCTCGACAGCCTGGGCGACGCCTTTGTCGAAATTGCCGAAGCGCAATCCAAGCGCTTGGTCGACGCGCATGAGCGCTTCAGTTCGCTGATGGAGAAGCAGCGATTTCAGGTCGTGTATCCGGTGCTTCCGATGGACCTGTTGGGCACCTACGTGCTGCTTCCGGAGTCGACATGATCGTGTCTCTGTCGTCTGCCGACCACGCCACCGCCACGCGCGCGATGCCGTGCATGGCTGTTGACCTGGGCTTTTCAGGCACCTCCAGGTCATGTGGGTTCGCATCGTCCGATGGTCAGGGGCTGTTGAGTCCCGTCAAGCGGACATTCAGGGAATGCATAGATGACGTGGCGGCCCACGTTCGACGCCACGGCGACAGCGTGCTGATCGTCGAAGCGCCGCTGTCGGCATGCTTCAACGCCCGTGGCAACCCGTGTGCTCGGGGGCCGTTCGAGCAGGCCACGAGGCCGCGATGGTGGAGCCTGGGCGCTGGCGCGACGATGGCCCTGGCCGCCCAGTATTTCCTTCGATTTGTGCAAGAGCACCTGGGAGATCGCACGCTGCACCTGATCGAAGGCTTCGTTGTCGGTCAGGACTCGGGTGCGCATGAAGCAGTTGCATCGCAGCTTCTCGCCGGCTTCGCGGGGCAGCATGCGGCGGCCTGGCACCAACCACATGCCGGCGCTCTTTCCATTCTTGATTGGCTGGGCTACTCGCCCGGTCAGCCTTGTCCCGTCATCCTCGCCCCTCGATACGCATGATCTACCCCAGCATTCGCATCGAAGGCTCGATCCTTTCGCCCGACATCCTCGACCGGCTGGATGATCTGGCCGGCCAGCGCCCAGCCGACTTCGGCTTGGAAGGCACCGCCAAGGTCAAGGACGAGATCGCGCGTGCCTGGGCCGACGCCCAGGACTACTGGCGCATTTTTCAGCGCAAGCTCGAAACGGTGCGCGCCGACAGCCCGGCCACCACCGAAACCCGTCAGCAATGGGTACTGCCGCTGCTGGGCCTGCTGGGCTACCAGCTCGACTTCCAGCCCAAGAGCGCCGAGGTCAACGGCAAGCTTTTTCCCCTGTCCCACCGCGTCGCAAACCGCGGAGACACCGTCGTTCATGTGACGGGGTACAGGGACCCAGCAGGCCTGGACCGCAAGGCAGAGCAACGTTCAGGCGCGTTGCGTATGTCGGCACACGCCATGGTCCAGGAGTACCTGAATCTGGCCGATGAGCTCTACGGCCTGGTCACCAACGGCCGCGTGCTCCGCCTGCTGCGCGACAGTTCCCGGCTCATCAAGCTCACCTACCTGGAGTTCGACCTCGACCGCATCTTCAGCGACGGTCTCTTTGCCGACTTCGCAGTCCTGTATCGCCTGCTGCATGCCACCCGTCTTCCGGCGAACCGCGACGAAGCGGCGCAGAGCTGGATCGAGCGCTACCACCAGGATTCGCTCGACGCCGGCTCACGTATCCGCGAGGGCCTGTCCAAAGCGGTGGAGCAAGCCATCCTGGGCTTGGCCAACGGCTTCTTGCAGCACAAGGCCAATGACGACCTCCGCGCGCGGGTGGCGGGCGGACGACTGTCGGCAGAAGACTTCTACAAGGAGGTTCTTCGGCTGATCTACCGGCTGCTCTTCCTGATGGTCATCGAGGAGCGTGGCCTGGTCTTCCCGAGCGGCACGGCGGCGCGCCACCGTGAGATCTACGAGCAGTTCTACAGCGTCATGCGGCTTCGGCGCATGAGCGAGCGGCGGTACCTGGCCGATCGGCGACATGCCGACCTCTGGCCAGCGCTGCAGGCAAGCTTTCGCCTCTTCGAGGCCGGCGGGCCCGGTCTGAAGATGGGCGTGCCGCCGTTGGCGGGCGACTTATTTCAGCCGCGGGCCATCGACGCGTTGATCGGCTGCACTCTGGGCAACGACGCAGTGCTGGGCGCCTTGCGGGCGCTCAACCTCTATACCCACCCCGACAATGGCCAGCTCATTCGCGTCAACTACGGTGCGCTGAACGTCGAGGAGTTCGGCTCCGTCTACGAAGGGCTGCTGGAGTACGAACCCGTCATCCTGCCGGATGTCGCGCAGACGACGTTTGCGTTCAAGCAGGGCGACGAGCGCGCCAACACGGGCTCGCACTACACGCCTGATGCACTGGTCCAGCCGCTCATCAAGCACTCGCTCGAGCACCTGATCGCCGAGCGACTGAAGGAAAAGGATCCCGAGGCTGCGCTGTTGTCATTACGTGTGGCGGACGTGGCCTGCGGCTCGGGCCACATCCTGCTGGCCGCCGCACGGCGCATCGGGCACGAACTGGCTGTCGTGCGCACCGGCGAGGACCAGCCTTCGCCGTTGGCGATGCGCACCGCCGTGCGCGACGCGATCCGCCATTGCATTTACGGCGTGGACTTGAACCCGCTGGCGGTGGAACTGTGCAAGGTGGCGCTGTGGCTGGAGGCGCATGTGCCCGGCGAGCCGCTGAGCTTTCTGGACCACCACATCAAGTGCGGAAACGCCATCGTCGGCTACGTGCGGCGAGAGGACATCGAGTCGCGTGGTGTGCCAGACGAGGCCTTCGCGACGATGCCGGGGGACGACAAGGAAGTGGCCGCGCTTCTGCGCCAGCGCAACAAGGCCGAGCGTAGTGGTCAGAAGGCATTGAAGTTTGACCCGGCGGTCGAGCGGCAGTTCGACGAGGCCCTGAAAGGCTGGAGGGCGCTGGACATGCTGCCGGAGCACACGCCCGAGCAGGTGGAGGCCAAGCGCGAGCGCTTCGAGGTGCTGTCGAACTCGGCCGAGGCGCTGTGGATGGAGCAGCTGGCGGCGATCCCGATCGCGCAGTTCTACCTACCGAAGGTCAAAAACCGGCCGGGGATGCATGTCACCGACGAAGAATTTCGCAGCTACTGGCGAGGCACGGGCAGACCACAGACGCAAGCGACGGCGGAGGCATGGGCGATCGCGGAGCGCAAGCGCTTCTTTCACTGGTTTCTGGCGTTTCCTGAGGTGATGTCGGCGGGTGGCTTCGACTGCATCCTAGGAAATCCTCCCTATCTTGGGGGTAAAAAGATTCGGGATGCATATGGAGACAGATTCTGCAGCTTGGCTACTTGGCTTTTCGAGCCAATCGGCCTGAGTGACCTAGTAGTTTTCTTCCTCCGAAGAATTCACTCTCTGCTGAATCCGATGGGCTTGGCTGCGTTCATAACAACAAACTCGATCAAGGACGGCGGCGTTCGCGAAGATGGTCTGGATGCAATTATCCAACGTGGGGCACAGATCATCATGGCCATTCGGGCCGTCAGATGGCCCGGGCGGGCCAAGTTGTTCGTGTCTTTGATCTCGTTCTCAAAGACTGAGCACAACTACACCCGATACCTTGACGGCACAGCTGCGAAGAACATCTCGTCTCTGCTTGAGGACGAAGACAATCTCGCCCCACCAGCCAGCCTGCTAGCTCAATCAGGGCGTGGATACATTGGATCCGTGCTGTACGCAGATGCATTCTTTGTGTCGCATACCGCTCGTCGTGAAATGATCGACGCTGATCCACGAAACGCGGAAGTGGTCCTACCGATTCTCAATGGAGAAGAGGCCAACTCTTCCCCCGAGCAGTCCCCAAGTCGGAGTGTCATTTGCTTCAAAAACTATGATCTAGACACGGCGCGCACATACGCCGCTGCCTTTTCATACGCGGAGCTCTTCATTAAGGAGGAGCGGCAAAAGTATGGGGATCGCGAGGGTGCAGCGAACAAGAAACTTGCTGAGCGTTGGTGGCTGTTTGGTCGCTATTCTGTAGATATGTACCGCAGTATTGCGCTAAAGAAGAAGTGCTTTGCGGCTGCCATCACTACGAAGCACCTCACGTTTTCTAGTTACAGAACCGATCAGATCTTCACCAATGCGCTTTTCATTGTCGACACTGATCGATGGGACCATTTTTCAGTCCTACAGTCTGGAATCCATGAGTCGTGGGCTCGCTACTACAGCAGTGCGCTAAAGCAAGACCTACGGTACTCGCCGTCTAACTGCTTCGAGACCTTCCCGTTTCCGGGTGACCTCTGGCGGACAGCGATACCAGAGCTTGGGCAGATTGGTGAGCTGTACCACGATCGGCGCCACCGCTTAATGGGCGAGCTGCGGCTTGGCCTGACTGCCATCTACAACCTGTTCCACACCCGTGACCTCAGTCCCGAGCACGTTGCCAAGGTCAGCAAGAGGCCCGCCGACGTTGCCCGTGCGGGCTTAGATGGCCTGATGGAACTTCGCCGCCTGCACGTCGCGCTAGACAACGCCGCACGCGACGCGTACGGGTGGACCGACCTTAACCTCGGCCACGACTTCGTCGAAGTCGAGACCCTGCCCGAGAACGACCGCGTCCGGTACACCATCAGCCCCGCCGCCCGCAAGGAAGTGCTGAAGCGCCTGCTGGCACTGAACCACCAGCGCGCCCTAGAAGAGGTGGCGCAAGCGCAGGCGCCTGCGAAAGGCAAGGCCAAGCGCACGGCCGCCAACCGCTCTGCCGAGGCCACCCCGCCGTCTGCACCAGTCGGCGTACCTGCGTTTGAGACCGTCTCGGCCGGAGTCTCCGCGGTCCCGGATGCCGCCTGGGCCGGCGCGGGCGCGGAGCCAGCGACGAACGACACGCTTGCGCTAGCCGCCGTGCTGAAGGCCTTCGCCGCGCCGGCCGCTACGCAGCACGCGCGGTTGGCGGCCCTGCTGTGCGCCGAGCCAAGGCTGTTCGCCCGCCTCGCGCCTCAACCCTTGGCGGCGCAGTGGCAGCGGCTCGTCGGCAACCAGGCCGCGGCGCTGCCCTCGGGCATCGGCTCGCTGGCGCCGGGCGCGCGCACGAGCTTCGGCGTTGCCGTGAAGACGATGCGCGCCCGGGGCGTTCTGGTCGAGGACATGATCTTGGATACCTGGGGCTCTGGCCCCGGACTGGATGTCTACGACACATCGGGTTGGCCGGATGGCCGCGCGCGCTGGGTGGTCAGCTGGCTGAAGTCGCAGGACTTGAGCGCCCTGCTGCAGGGGCTGCCGCTCGAACTGGCAAGCATTGTCAATGAGCGGGCAGCCTGAACTTTTCGCCGACGCGCCAATGACCATCACGCCCCGCGTGGGGGAAGTCGAGCCGCGTCTATGGGTACGCCGGCTCACTCTGTGGAGAGACGCGAAGACCCATATTCGCGATATCGCGCTGCGCCCCGGCCTGAACATCGTGTGGTCACCTGACCCAGCGGACGCCGCGAGCGCCGACGATGCGGCCAGCAACAACCGCCTTGGCCATGGGAGCGGCAAGACGCTGTTCTGCCGTCTCCTCCGCTATTGCCTGGGCGAGGAGCGATATTCGGCCGACGAGCAGCGGCAGCACATTGCCGCCGCGTTTCCCGACGGCTATGTCACGGCCGAGGTGATGGTCTGCGGTGACTTGTGGGGCGTCGTTCGCCCCTTGGGCGGCGGACGCGAGCACCATGCGGTGCAGGGCCAGCAGCCCCAGGCGCTTTTAGCCACCCTGCCGCCTCAGCCGAGTGGCATGGTGCCACTGGTCGAGGCGATCCAGCGGCAGGTGCTGACTGAGCCAATTGCAAAACTGATGCAGGCCGAGCACCCGCAGGACCCCTGGTTGATCGCGCTTGCGTGGCTGACGCGTGACCAAGAGTGCCGATTCGACAAGGTTTTGGACTGGCGCGCTCCGGATTCGGAATCGGGGTCGCCGGTGCGCTCGATGTCGCAGACACGGGTGCTGGAGGCGCTGCGGGCCTTGCTGGGGGCGATCGGGAACGAAGAGATCGAGGCGCGGACGGATATCGCGAGGTTGGAAGAGGGTGCCAAGGGAGGTGGCACCGAAGTTGATCGCCTGCTCTGGCAAGTGAGGCGCTCGCGGAAGGAGGCTGCGGAGGCAGTCGGGCTTCCGTTAGTGGATCTGCCGGAGGGCAAGTTGTGCATTGACGTTTTGCGACGAGCGGCGGCCGATAGGTTGGCGAAGCTGGCCAAAGTCGACAGTGCTGACTTGCAGGGCAACGTGGCGGAGTTGCGGGCGAAGCACGAAGCGCAGCGAAGCATCGTCGCGGAACTGGAGAAGAAGGAGGCTGCGGCGACTGCGGCAGTCGATGCGCGCAATGCCCTGCTGCCAACGCTCCGAGGGGAACTGAGCGCCGGGAAAATGAAGGTGCACGACGCTAGCTCCCCTGTTTGCATCATCTGCGAGGTGCCGATTGATCGTGCTCTTGCCGAAGGGTGCGGGCTGTCTCACAAGCTACCCGATCTCGACGCGTTGCGACAGCGTGCGCAGGAACTAGAGGACAAAGTCCGAGAGTGCGGACTGGTCCTTAGGGCGAATGAGGAGGCCGTGCGTGCTGCCGGGAATGCCTTGCCAGCCGCCCGGACACGGCAGCGTGAGCTGAAGAAGGCACTCGACGCCGCGGAAAGATCGCAGGACGCGCGCTCTGGAGCCTGGCGCGGCGCGCAAGTGGCAAAGGAGGGCGCGAAGCGTTTGGCAGATCTCTATGAGGAACTGGAGGCGGCGCGAGGCAAGTTCGACAAGCAATCCGAAGTTATCGAGGCCAAACGCGATCAGTTGGGCAGCTACCGCGAGGCGGCGCAGAGGGCGACCTTCGATCGGGTGTCCGCGCAGTTCAACGCCGTCATCCGCGCGCTCGTTGCACCCGAGTCGAGCGGTCGCGTGCTCCTCGGCGCCGACCGCCTAAAGCTGAACGTGGAACTCGGCGGTTCGCGGTCGACCGCCGCCATTGAATCGCTCAAAGTGATCGCCTTCGACTTGGCCGCGCTGTGCATGAGCGTCGAGGGCAAAACGCATGTCCCGGCCTTCTGCGTTCACGACAGTCCGCGCGAGGCTGACCTCGGCCTTAGCGTCTACCAAAGGTTGTTCGAGCTGGTAGCAGCCATGGAAGAGGTCCAGCCGGTCCTTTTTCAGTACATCGTCACGACGACGACCAGTCCACCGAAGCATCTCTGCAAGAGGCCATGGCTGGCAGAGACTCTCTATGGTTCACCTGCGGATAGGCGCCTGCTCGGCGTCGACCTGTAGGGGCGAATGACGTTCGGCCAATGGCGACCCCGACCAACCTGACCTGATCTGACTGAATGTCTACCTTCGAAACTATCGACGACGCGGGCCTCGCGCTCCGCATTCGCGAGGCCAGAGAACGGGTCTTGCTTTGCGCTCCCGGCTTTGGCGATCCCGTGGCGGCGGCCTTGATCGAGGCCCACGGTAGCTTGGGACAGGAGCGCGTCGTCGTCGTGGTGGACGGCACGGCGCAGGCGGCGCGCCTTGGCTATGGGCATTTCGACGCGGTCGGCCAGCTGTCCCAAGCCGGCGTGGCGATACGGGTTGAGCCAGGCCTGCGGCTGGGCACGCTGATCGTCGACGACCAGGGATGGTGCTTTGCAACCCCTCCGCTGCTGGTCGACGCCACCATGGAAAGGGCCGTTGCGCCGAATGCGATGCGCCTGATGCCGGCGCAGATCGACACACTGGCGATGGCGATCAGCCCGCCAAATCCGCCTGCCACGGATGGGCGGTCCGTTCCAGCGCCTCAGCCTGAGATCGGGGCAGTCACGGCCGAGCCTGAAGCCCTGGCGTCGGTCCAGGCGGCGCTTCAGGCGGATCCGCCGCAGCAGTTCGACATTGCGCGCAAGGTCAACGTCTTCAATGCCTTCGTCGAGTTCGTTGAACTCTCACTGGTGGGTACCGAGCTCACCCGCCAACGTGTCGCACTGCCCAAGGACCTGCTGTTGGCCGTGTCCGACCAGGTCACGCGCGAGCGGCTCACCACCAGCTTCCAACTCATCGACCCGGAGGCGACCATCGGGCGCGAGGCCAAGGAAATCAGGCAAGCCGTCGACAAGCTGCGCAAGGTGCACACCCGTGTGCTGAACCCCT
This sequence comes from Rhizobacter sp., assembly GCF_032229685.1. GTDB lineage: Bacteria > Pseudomonadota > Gammaproteobacteria > Burkholderiales > Burkholderiaceae_C > LMDS01. The sequence goes on from NZ_JAVTWP010000002.1 coordinate 34,372, forward strand.
ACGGGTCGATCACGCTGCGGTCAAACCGCCAACGGCTGGAGTCGGCCGTGGCGGCGCTGCAGGTGCAGGTGGCCACCTTTGCAGGGACTGTGAAGAGCCGACTTCAGAAGGAGGTCGATCACTCCCGCAAACAGTTGGTTCAGAGCGTGCTGCCTGGGCTGAAGGCCAAGCCGCCTGAGGCGTTGCTGGCGGGCATCGTCGGTAAGCCCACGGTGGAGCAGATCACGCGCTGGATCGACCGGCAACTGGACCAGGCATTTCCCAAGGTCGATGACATCCTCAACGAGATGCGCTTGGTCCTGACGATTAAAGCGGTGACCTTCGAGATGTTGAAGGAGCCCAAGTTCCAGGCAGGTGTACGAGAGGCCTATCCCGACGTTGACTTCGACAAGCCGTTCAGCGAATTCACAGCAGCCAGATCGACGCTGCAACCCAGCCTTGAAGGGTTGGGGCGATAGCGTGGTGTTCTCGAGCGCACCATCGGCTCCTTGCGGCACGCGGCTGGCTGCAACGATCACGGCCCGCGCGAGTGGTCCCGTCACTGCCCCAGTCGGCCGCGTCGTTCTACGCCGCAACCGAAGCCCGAGCTCAATCTCTTGGTGATCATGAGCAACGAAGTCCCCGATCCAGCCGAGGCAGCGGTGCCAGACGTCAGTCCACCGCAGCCTTCAGATCTACTGCGAACCCTGCTGGACGAGCCAAAGCCCAAGGACGAGGCTTGGCAGGCGCAGGCTGGCCGGGCAGTGTCGATGCTCGCAGTCGGATTCCTCAACGAACCAAACGACAAGGCAGCCCTGCGCGCGGTCGCGCTGCTCGCGTTAGCCCAGTCGCTCGGCGTCAAAGAGGCGCGCAAGCGCGCCATCAAGCTGTCTCGCTGGGCAGAAACGACGCCGCCTCCACTGGCGACTCTGCTGGCGAAGGACGAACAACAGGCGGCACTGACCGCACTCGCCAAGCTAACCACGGTGTGGGCGCGGCCGTACGCCGAGCAGGCTCTCACCGACCCCACTTCACCGGAGGAGTTCGTTCCCGACTTGCTGAAGTGGGCTCGCACAACGTTTGCGGACAACCTGAGCTTCACGCGGGACTTCTATGCACCGCAGGTTGCCGCCGCCAAATCTGCTGAGCGAACAGCAGCCCTGCTCAAAGAGGCCACAAGGCTGCTCAAGCCGTCGAAACCAGAGGCTGCCGGGAAGCTCGCCGAATGCGCTTCGGCGCTGGTCGGAGCGTTCTGCGAGTCTGTCCGCCCCGCGGCCACCGATGAAAAGGCATTCGGCAGCAGCGCCGCCTCCTTGCTGCACTTGCTACAGGAGCAAGCGGCAGTGATACCGGCCTTGCTGCTCCAGCCGGTGTTCGTGATGACGGTGGGGCGCCTCTCGGCGGTCACAGCGAAGGGCGCCGTGTCGAAGCAAGTGGCCGTAGGAGCGGATGCACTGTCGCTCGCGACGGTTTCACTGCTGATGGCAGACGTGGAGCGCGCTGGGACGGCGGCAGCGGACCATTGGCGGCCCATGCTGCCGACGTGGCGAGCAGCATATCCGCGCTGGGATGAGCACATCGTCGTTGCCGCCGCGGTGGCTCCCGCGATGGCGGATCTTGCTGTGGTGGGGGTGGTTGATGCGCCGTCCAGTCCGGATACATACGCCACCGAGGCCATCTTCGCTCGGCTGCTGCCAGCCTGGGATGCGTTCGTGGCAGAACTGCCAGATGCCAACCGAGCGGCGTCGCTGAGCGCGATGCTGCTCCAGGCCGCCGGGACCGCGGGCGTTGAGCCGATGGGCGAGAAGGGGGACGTGGTGAGCTACGACCCCTTGTCGCACCACCTGACGGCCGAGGAGGCCGTAGCCCCTAGTCAGGTCCGAATTGTTCGGCCCGGCGTGCAAGTGCGCAGGGCTGATGGGTCGGCGCGTGTCCTCGTTGCAGCACTGGTAGCCGCGGTCTGATGAACACGAAGAAGAACTGCGAACAACAGATTGCCATGGGAGTGGAACAACATGAGTGGAGTGCTGTGCATCGATTTCGGGACCAGTTCGATCCGGGCCGTGCGGCGCCTGCCCAGCGGCAAGTTGAAGGTGCTCGACATCGGGCGTGTGACGAAGTCGCGGCTGGACGACGCGTCGATCCGCAGCGAAGTCCATATCGATGCGCAGGGCCGGTATGTTCGTTACGGTGAACGCGCCGTCGTGGCGCGTAAGGACACGGGCATCCCGACCCTCTACGAGGTGAGTCCGAAGCTCTGGCTGCGAGAGCCAGAAAGGCTGGCCGATCCCGCTGCGGAAGGCCTGGAGCTGAGCCGCGAGGACCTGCTGGCCGGTCTCCTGGCCTACGCCCTTCGAGCGGCTGCCGAGGCCGACGGCATCAGTGCAGACACGCTGAAGAGACTGGACTTGCGTATCGCGCACCCCGTCTGGCCGGCTCAGGTGAAGAGTGCTGCGAATGCCGCGCTTGTCCGCTTGAGCTGCCAGGCTCGCCAGATGGCGCTGGACCGCGAATGGGGTACCGTGACGGCGGCCACGCTGCGCGAATACACGCAGTCGAAATCTCCTTCCCGACACTCGGACGTGGATGTGATCGAGCCTGTGGCAGCGGCGGCGGAACTGCTTCCAAATGAGGACAACCTCGTCAGGATCTGTGCCGTGATCGACGTTGGCGCCGGTACGACCGACATTGGCCTCTTCCAGTCGCTGGTGCCGGACAGCGCCTCGTCGGTGCGTAGCAAGCTCTATCCGCTGGGGCAACCGGTGAGTGTGTTCAAGGCTGGGAACCAGATCGACGCCATCGTCTTGGAGTTGATCCAGTCGCGCGCGCGCAAGCCGAGTGCGCTGGCGCTTGCGGACGCCAAGGCCAGGATCCGCGGCATCAAGGAAACACTGTTCACGAACGGCTACGTGCAGGAACTCGGTACCGATGTGCAGTTGGAAGACATGCAGTCTCACCCGGAGGCCAAGAGCATGGCGCGAGCGATTCGGGGCGAGCTTGAAAATAGTGTCCATGCCAACGCTTCGACCATCACCTCGTGGATGAACAAACCCACCCACTCGATCAGCCGGCTCGATTTGGTAATGGCGGGTGGAGGCGGCACGATCGGATTCCTGCGCAAGGCCATTGAGAAGCCAGTGGAGATTGACGGCAGGCGCCTGCAGGTCAAAGTGACCCTACCGGAAGATCGAGCTGGGATCAGCACATTTGGAGCGTCTCGAGGCCGCATGGCCGTCGCCTTGGGCGGAGCGAGCCTGGACTACGACGCGCTGCAGCATGAGCAACCGCAGCTGACGACGATCAGGAAAGGGTCGCTATAAATCGTTGAGGTAGCTCAGCTATTGAGCTGATGGCGTGCAAGGATGCTTGGTCTCAAGGGAGAGCTAGGATGGCGTGGGATCGTGGAGCAGAGGTAAGGCGGTACGACAATCCTGGGAAGACTGGCACAACCACCGGCCAGTCGCGCCAGCGAGCCAGCGGGCTGTACGTCCAGGTTCGCTGGCACCAGGACGGCAGCACTGACTATGTCGCCGAGGACCAGATCGAACAACGGGACAGCGGCAGCCTGAATGACCCATATGCCGTGCTCGAAATGGGGCGGTTTGGCCGCGCAGCCGACTTGCGCCGCAACCTCACCCAGGTGCACTTGTCAGGCCGGCTCGCGAACCTCGTCTACTCGATGGGGATCACCAACACCGACTTTTATGCCCATCAGTACCGCCCGTTGTTGACCTTGCTGGAGTCGCCGGCCGATGGCCTGCTCATTGCCGACGAGGTCGGCCTCGGCAAGACGATCGAAGCCGGCATCATCTGGACCGAACTCCGAGCACGCGAAGATATGCGCCGGCTGCTCGTTGTCTGTCCGGCGATGCTGACCGACAAGTGGCAGGAAGAATTGCGAAATCGCTTCGGCATCGAAGCCACGGTGGTCAACGCCAAGTCACTGACCGAAGAGTTGCGCCGATCATCGGCCTATGGCCCGATGAAGGCCTGGATCGCGAGCTATCACTCGCTGCGTCCTCCGAAGAACTGGCGCCCCTCGGCCGAAGGCGGCATCGAGGCGAAGTCCAATCGTGCGGCGTTGGCCGAGTTGTTGTCGGAGAACGAAGGCAGCGATCCACTCGTCGATCTCGTGATCTTCGACGAGGCCCACTACATGCGGAACCCAGAAAGTGCCGCCAACCGGCTTGGCGAGTTGCTTAGAGAGGTCTCGCATTGCCGGGTGCTGCTGTCGGCCACACCGATCAACCTGCACAACCAGGACCTGTTCGAGTTGCTGCGCCTTTGTGATCCGGAGCACTTTCAGTTTCAGAGTAGCTTCAGGGAGATGATTGAGGCCAACCAGCCCCTCGTGAGGGCTCGTGACGCTGCCCTGCGACGCGATAGCACGGTTGAAGAGATCGTGCAGCACCTGCGCGACGCGTCGGAGACGCCGTTGCTGTCCGAGTCAAAGCAGCTGGCCACGCTTCTGCAGCAGCCCCCAACGTCCGACCAGCTTCAATCCGTGGCCTACCGGGCCGACTTGGCCACAAGTTTGGAGCGCATCAACCTCCTCGGCCATGTGCTGACGCGTACGCGCAAGCGGGATGTGCAACTCCATCGACCCGTACGCGAGGTTCGGCGCGAGTCTGTGCCCATGACCGATGCGGAACGGAAGTTCTACGAGTACGTCACGGAGACGACACGCGACTATGCCTGGAAGAGGGGGATCTCGGACGGTTTCCTTCTGGCGACGCCGCAGCGGCAAGTTTGCAGTTGCCCGGCCGCGTTCGCGCGTGCTTGGGTCGGTGGAGACGATGGGCTGGTCGAAGACCTGTCGCAATCCGTCATGGAGGATGCCGAGGAGTTGGACGACGAGTCTGACTTCGACGAGATCAGCGCATCACTTAAGCAGTATCTGCTTCACAACCGACCCCGGGATCTGGACATCCAGGCCCTCGAAGACGGGGACTCCAAGTTCAAGCGCCTTCTGTCGGTTACACAGGAATACTTCACCGCGAATCCGTCTGAGAAGCTCGTGCTCTTCACGTCTTACCGAGCTACCGCGCGCTACCTGCAAACGAAGCTGTCGGAAGCTGGCGTCGGCGCGATGCTCATCTGGGGCAACATGAAGCAGCGCAAGCAGGACGTCATCAACGAGTTTGCCGAGCGCACCGACGTTCGCGTGCTGGTGTCGACCGAGGTGGCGTCCGAGGGCGTTGACCTCCAGTTCTGCAAGGTGCTCGTCAACTACGACTTGCCGTGGAACCCGATGCGGGTCGAACAGCGTATTGGTCGTATCGACCGACTTGGTCAGGTGGCCGACAAGATCCACATTTGGAATCTGTTCTACGAGCGAACCATCGACGAGCGCATTCTGGGCCGGCTACTGGAACGCCTGCGCATCTTCACAGAGTCGCTGGGAGAACCCGAGCCGATCATCGGCGAAACGATCCAGAGACTCGAGGCCGAGCTGCTGACGAGCAAGCTTTCCCCCGCTGAGGAGGAGGCGCGAATTGCGACGGCGGCGCAGGCCTTGGAGAATGTCCGCAAACGACAGGAGGAGCTCGAGGCAAACGCGGCGCAGATGATCGCGCATGGTGGACTGGTGCTGGAGCGGATTGAGGCAGCTCAGGAGTTGTCCAGGCGGGTGACCGAGGCCGACTTGGTCATCTACGTGCAGGACTACCTGGTACGCAACTCACCCGGGCACCAGTTTCTGCAGGATGCGCAGCAGGCCAACCTGTACACGATTCAGTTGCCTCCCAGGACCGCGGCAGAGTTGGATGAGTTCGCCCGGCAGAACGGCATGGCCGGGCAGACATCGCTTGGCAACGGGTTGCCCCGTCAATGTCGATTCTTGAACAAGATCGCCGGCAATCGGGACAGACACGTTGAGGCGATCCACCAGTTCCATCCGATGATTCGATTCATCGCCGCGAGCCTTCTGGACGCCGGTGGTGAGCAGTACCCGGTTGTGGCCATGCGACTAGAGCGTCGACACCTGGAGTCTGCGCTTCCTGGGCGCTACTTCTTCGCACTGCGGAAGTGGGCATTCGAGGGCGTCAAGTCGGAGGAATTGCTGGTGCCGGCTGCAGTAGCGCTTGAGTCGGGCGAGCCACTCAGCGACGACGCGGCCGAGTCATTGGTCAACGCGGCTCGCGTCTTCGCAGCTGACTGGTTGGAAGCGGCGGCCGAGGAGGAGGGCGATGGACTTGCGAAGCAGCTTGATTTGCTCGAGGACAGTCTGGAACAGCGATTTAAGGCGGCAGTTCAGCGCAAGCAAGATGAGAACAGCGACCGGGCGATGTTCCAGCTCCACGGCCTCGATCAACACCTGCGTGTCCGCCTGCAGACGTTGGAGTCCACGATGCAGCGGCACGTCGAGTTCAAAAGAACTGGCCTGGTGAAGGCCACCCAAGGCAGGATCGACAAACTGAAGGCTCGGATGGAGATGAGGCGGGAACAAATCCTTCGTCAGCAGCGGATCACACCGAGCAATCACTTTGTCTGCTGCGGCCTGATCGAAGTTGTGGGGGACTGACCATGGCGGACTGGAGAGAAGGGCTCAAGCGGGCCAAGCGTCTGATGGGGGCGCCCGTTGCGCCGAAGAGGACTATTCCGGCGCCACCCCCAGCGGCGACGGTGGCAAAGCTTGGTACCGCCCGCGCCATGGCGCCTATGACTCCGGTGTTGCCGCAGCAGAAGGTGCCAGCGAGGCTGCAGGCTGAGCAAGTTGAGCCGGAGCTAACCGGCGCCCTGGACTTGCCGCGCGCTACGACCTTGACTCGACAGGGCGATTTTTGTCCACCGCCCGGCTGGACCGAAAGCGGCCGAATGACCCAGAAGCAGGATGACGTGAAAGGCCGGGCGGTTGAAGCCTTCATTGGCCTCGACTTCGGGACCGCCTACACGAAGGCAGCCGTTGGGCTGCTTGACAAGGTGTTCCCCGTAGATTGGGACGGTGTCGTCTGCACGGCCGCTCGCTACCTTTTGCCAACAGAGTATTCCGCGCTACCGACAGGTCGCTGCTGGCTTGGCCAGCATCCAGAGGCAAGCCCCGGCGATCTGATTTCCGGCCTGAAGCAGGACTTCATCGCTGGGTCGATCGATGACGCGACCATTCGAAGAGCGGCGGTATTCCTGGCGCTGGTTCTTCAGTATGTGCGGGCCTGGGTGTACAAGCACCACGGTCCGAAGCTGGGAACCCGACCGATCCGGTGGCACCTGAACATCGGCATCCCTTGTGACGGATTTGAAGATGAGCGGCGCCGACGCGCGTACCAGGAACTGATGCGGTTGTCATGGTCCTTGAGTCTCTCGGAGGCTGCGAAGATCAACTACGCTGCCGCGACACTCGTTGCTGCAAGCGCCGACAGCCCGTTGCCGATGGATTTGACCGAGGCCGATGCTGTGCCGGAGTTTGTGGCGCAGCTGGCCGGCTATGCACAGTCGGCTCAGAGGCGCAACGGGCTGCATGCCTTGGTGGATATTGGTGGAGGCACTGTCGACATGGTGACCTTCAATGTCCACCACGTGGACGGCGATGACGTCTTCCCGTTCTTTGTTCCGACCGTGGAGGCATTGGGTACGTTTGGCCTCATAGCGAACCGATTGCGGGACTACAACGCGCCCCGGGCCACGATCGCCAGGCCATTTTCGGAACTGACGGATGCAACTGAGTTCTGCGCGGCCACTGGCGTGGCCCATGAGCAGACGCAGGCCCGTGACAAGAGCTTCTTTGCCCGTGTCGGGTCATCCTTCGCGCGGGTCATGCTCACGACGAAGCAGCGGCGCTATCGCATGGCACCGGAGTGGCGCGAGGGCGTGAGGACGTTCGTGACTGGCGGCGGTGTTAACGTGCCGGGCTACACGGCAGCGTTGGCGAATTGTTCTCTCCCTGACCACATTCGACTGAACTGGTTGGACCTGCCGGTCCATTCCAAGCTGGACGGATTCGATGCCGGCGCCGTGGACTATCAGCGAATTTCAGTGGCCTGCGGCCTCGCAACCAATGCACTCTCGCTGGGTCAGGTTCGCCCCGCCGCCGAGGTCGACGACGATGTGCAGGCTCAACGCGCGACGGTGCACCGCGAGCGCCTGAGTCATGAAGATCTGTACCCGCGCTAGTGGCAGAGCACAGGACCTTAACCTGACTTGATGCTCGTATGACCTCTTACTATTGGCCTGTTGGGTTTGTCTTGCAAGCGTCGTCCACTTCTAGGGTGGCATGAGACGTGACATCCCTGATCACCTGGCTCGATCACGATAGCGCTGCCGCCGAGCGTAGCCTCAGAATCCTTTCGTTCTTCAAAGAGCGAGAGTCCCGAGACGAGCTCGGAATCGGTGGGATTCGAGATGCCATCGCGGACCAACTCTTCCCGGGAACGTCCACCATCCAGACACGCCTGCGCTATGTCTTCTTCATACCATGGCTATACGATCAACTCGATGCCCGGGCAACACCTGCCGCACAGTTTGGGGGTGCTGCGCGAGAGGCGGAAAATCGCCTTCTCGCTGCACTGCTCGATTCGCTCCCGGAAACTGCCTGGGGAGTGATTGGCCGCGAGGCCGGCAGCTCGCTGAAGCGGATGCCGAGCTCCGTCTATTGGGCCGCCCTAGGACGGTGGGGGTTTCGGCGATTCGACGGTACGCTGCAACAGTACTTCGCGCAGGCCGATCGTCGCCACGCTCATGTTCGGTCGCGACGTCGACGCGACGACGATGATGCGCACGACGGCGATACGTCTGGCCAAGCCTGGCATCCGCACTTGGTGAAGCTGCGTCCAGAGGCTTTCCCGGGCGGAACCGATCTTGATCTGACCCGCCAAGAAGCGGAGTTTCTGCTGGATCGCTGGCGCCGCGAGCATCCGGAGTCTTTGCTCACCTGGTTGGCGTTGGACCTCACACGGCATACCGAGGTCACAGATGCCCAGCGAATCTGGCTGCACCCTCGGTGCGGTGACTTCCCTCTTTGGATCCGCACCCTCATCGACAACGCGCGCCGGTTCGACTCGTTGATCCGCGGTGCGGCGCTGCTATACAACCTTCAATTGGCTGAGTTGGACGCACGGAACGATCGGGTGGCGACATACGAGGAAGAGCTGTCTCAGTGGGCCCTCGACGATGCACCGAGCTGCATGGGGTGGAATCTTGCCGATTTCTGGCCTCAGGTCTTGGGCAAAGGGCACAGCATCACGACAGAAACCCAGCGCTTTGTCGAGCGTTGGCATGCGTTGACTTGTGGTGACAGCGGGAAGATTGGAGCGTCTGTTGCAGCCAGGCAGTTGGTGGAGCAGCGAGAACGCAAACTCAAGGGTGCGCGCTCCCGCTTCGCGAATCGTGCTGCGCTCAAGCAGTGGGGTGGTGCCGCTGGGCTGGCGCCGTTGAACTATCGCTGGCCGACCGCCAACGCCTTCCTGCACGAGTGGCATCTTGGGTGGGGACGCTCATGATCAGCCTGGAACAGCGCAGCTTGCTCACTGACGCACTGACACCCCCCGCAGACTATTCATTTGAGTGCGGCATCGCGACGACGTTTTCGCTCGATCTCATAACGCTGCTGGCGCTGCCTTTGCACTTGGCCTGGTTGGGCTCCGCAGAGACTCGGTCAGGCCAGATTGACCCTCTTCCGATCCTGGAAGCTCTGCGACGGACCGCAGGCAAGCTAACGGTGTTCTGCCAGCGTGGGCGCATGCAAATCCCTCGAGCAGCCAGCTCACTGCTCGGCTTGTTGGAAGGCATGGTTCACGAGGTATCGGCGCGCCATGGCGGTGCTTTCCATCCAAAGGTCTGGCTGCTCAAGTTCACGGCCACCGACCCAGCCGCTGCGCCGAAGATGCGACTACTCGTCCTGTCGCGCAATCTCACCGACGACCGCTCGTGGGACCTATCGCTCAACGTGGAGGGCATTGTGGGGCGCAAGCCCATCGCAGCGAACAAGCCATTGCGTGCGTTCCTCGAGCAAACCCAGTCCATGAGCCACAAGATCCTGACACCGGGCAGACAGCAGGATCATGTGGACTTGTTGGACACGGCAATGCGATGCATATGGGAACTACCCGGTCGATTCGACGAGATGCATTTCCATGTCTTGGGCGCGAGACGGAAGCTGGAGACTTGGCTGCCGCGCCCTCCAGGAGGCGTTTGGGACACGCTGGGTGTCGTGTCGCCGTTTGTCACCTCGGGCGGCCTTGAACGATTGGCCGGTCTCTCCGCGACGCCCTTGTTCTTGATTGCTCGACCAGAAGAGCTGGACAAGCTTGCTGAGCCCGTGCCGGGCGGCTTCCAGAGTGTTTGCGTCTTGGACGATCGCGCGGAGTCAGGTGATGAAGATGATGACCTTCCGGGAGCGCTGCGCGGACTGCACGCCAAGGTCTATATAGGCAAGCGAGGTTGGAACACACACTTGTTCTTAGGCTCAGCAAACGCCACTGACGCAGCCCTTGTTGTCGGCCGCAACGTGGAGTTCATGGTGGAGCTAGTGGGGAGGTGCAGCAAGGTTGGGCGCCCGGAAGACTGGCAGGGGGACGCCGGTCTGGGACCGGTGCTGACGCCGTATGTTCGTTCCGATCCAGCCGAGTCGGCCGAAGAGTTGCAGGCGCGAAAGCTATTGGAGGATCTGCGCGCGCGACTCGTTGGCGCAGACCTTTGCTTGCGCTGCGCGCATACCGAGGCTGGTTGGCGACTGGACCTTCACGGCGTAGGCGCGGTGGAACGCCACGGCGCGACGGTGAGAGTCTGGCCGTTGTCCCTCAAGGACGAGCATGCGATCGACGTCTCGAGCATCGATGGGTCCTCACCGCTCTTGCTAGGCATTGTGGCAAAGCAGGACCTGACCTCGTTCATCGGCTTTGCCTTGCTGCTCGGGGAACACGAACTCAGCTTCGCGCTTGACCTTCGCACCCAAGGCTTTCCCGACGATCGCGACCTTGAGATCCTTCGCGCGGCATTGCGAAACAAGGACGGCTTTGTGCGTTATCTCTTGCTGCTTCTTGGCGATTGGGAATCCGGCGGGAGCGGAACTGACGAAGACGAGCACAAGAAGTGGCGATCGGCTTGGCGGTCCGGTGCATTTGATTCAGTTCCTCTGTTCGAATTGCTCTCGCGGGCGTTTGCTCACGACCCACAAAGGCTCATCCAAGTTGCCAAGGTGATCGCCAGGCTAACCATGGAGGGTGAGGACGCTCACGACGAAATCGTGCCACCGGAATTCCTTGAGATGTGGAAGAGCTTCGAGCAGGCGCTGAAGGAAGAGGCCATCCAATGAATGCGATGGGAAAATCATCCGCCGCGCTGCTTGGGCTGAAAGACTTTCAGAGGCGGACGGTCGACTACGCGTTCGGCAGGATGTTTGCGACAGATAACCCGGCTCGACGCTTTCTTGTGGCCGACGAGGTCGGGCTGGGAAAGACGTTGGTTGCCAAGGGGCTCATCGCCCGCACTATCGAGCATCTGAAAGACAAGGGCGAGCGCATTGACGTGATTTACGTTTGCTCGAACGCCGACATCGCGGCGCAAAACATTGCGCGGCTTATGTTGCCAGGGCAGCCGTCGTTCGCGCGAGCCACCCGCCTGACGCTGCTTCCGTTGGTGACTGAGCAGCTTCGTGCGCACCCAGTCAACTACATCAGCTTCACACCCGGTACGACATTTACGCAGAACAGTCGCACCGGGCGAAAAGAAGAACGCCGTCTCGTATACCAGATGCTTCGCGAGATTCCGACACTTGACGCTCGGGGACTTCGGAACGCCATGAAGGGGACTGCCGGGGACGGGTGGTACGTAGAGGCAGATGCGCCGCTGACGTATGACGGCGATATTGCCGACGCCTACCGACTGCAGTTGTCACAGCGCCCAGAGCTGTTCAGTGAATTGCATGCTGTGGCTGAGATCTATCGCGATCGCAGGAGAAGCATCTCTGAGGCGGACGCGGAGAGATGTCTTCGACTGACAGGATCGTTAAGGCGTGAGTTGGCGAAGACGTGCTTGAAGGCCTTGCAGCCGGATCTCGTCATTCTTGATGAGTTTCAACGATTCGCAGAGCTCTTCGACGACCCAGACAAGAATCCGTCGGCCGAGTTGGCACACGAACTGTTCAACTACTCGCAGGACTTGCGCGTCCTCCTGCTGTCGGCCACGCCATACAAGATGTACGCGTCCGACGAGGATCAGGAAGACCACTACGCAGACTTCCTCCGTACTCTGAGCTTTCTCATGCCCGGGGAAGCCGCAAGACTTCAGGCGTTGAAAGACGACATTGCGGAGTTTCGGACCGGTTTGCTCAGCGTGCAGAGCGAAGGAGATCTCGATGCACTGAGCGGCACAAAAGCGCGAATCGAATCGTCTTTGCGGACGGTCATGTGCAGAACGGAGCGGGTCGGATTCACCATTCGCGCCGACGCGATGGTCGGTGAACGACTAATGCTGCCGAAGTTGGAGGCCCGGGATCTGCGTGACTTTCGCTGGCTGGAAACCATAGGTGAACGGCTGGGCGAAGCGGACGCTTTGGAGTATTGGAAGTCCAGTCCATACCTTCTCAACTTCATGCGCGAGTACAGCTACAAGCATGCGCTGCGAGTAGATGAGGATCGCAAAGCCTCTTTGATTGGCGACTTGATCGCAATGGGACGGGCGAGCCTCCTGCAGCCGTCATCGATCGCGAATTACGAGCGGCTTGATCCAGGAAATCCGCGTTTGAGGGCCTTGCAAGGCGAACTGGATTTACAGGGGCTTTGGAGGCTGCTTTGGATGCCACCATCCATGGCGTATTGGAAGCCCGCGGGACCATACGACGGCCTAGGGTCGGTCACGAAGCATCTGATCTTTTCCGCCTGGAACGTGGTGCCCGATGCACTCGCGGCACTCCTGTCTTATGAGGTGGAGAGGCGAATTGTCGAGGAATCAGGCGTGCGGTCCGACCATGCAGCGATGCCAAAGCGGTTTGCTGCACGCCTGCGGTTCTCTCGTCAGCGTGATGGTCGCTTGGGCGGGATGGCCGCATTGATGTTGATGTTCCCCTCTCGAGCACTGGTTGAAATCATTGACCCGCTAAAGCTGGTTGCGGAGGCCGCGGCTACGCCCACCTTTGATCAAGTTCGGCAACGTGCGGCAAGTCTGCTTGCTGGGTCAATTGAGTCTCATGTCGATCGGTCTGTCGTTCAGGGCCCAGCGGACAGGCGGTGGTACTGGGTCGCGCTGACACGCTTGGAAGCGTCTCGTCACCCAGATTCGCGTAGTTGGTGCGAATACGTCTGGAGGCATGCTCGCTCTGGCACCGACGATGAGGAACACGATGCTGAGTCTGCGTTTCAAGCACATGTGGATCATTGGCTGGAGTCTTGGGATGGCAACGTTGGCGAGCTTGGGCGTGTGCCTCCCGATCTGTATGACGTTCTGGCAGCGTTGGCACTCGCGGGGCCTGCCACTTGTGCTTTGCGAACTCTTTCCCGGCACTGGCCACTGACAGTGGACGTTTTGCCCACTGCATTCAGCGCAGCAACGCGCATTGCGGAGGGTCTGAGAAGTCAGTTCAACGCGCCGCGCGCCGTCGGTTTGCTCAAGGCGATCGACGATGACGACTCATACTGGCAGCGGGTTCTTCAGTACGGAGCGGATGGAAACCTTCAGGCTGTACTGGATGAGTATGTCCACGTGCTTGTCGAGTCCTGCGGACTGGGTGGGACTGATCCATTGAGTGCGCTCGCGGCGCTTGCAGCTCCCATGTTTGACGCGATGTCATTGCGAACCGCCACGCTGCGGCCGGAGGAGGTTTCGACCACTGACGGGCGCATTCAAATCGAGCCGTTCGGCGCCGGCCTGAGGAGCAACTTCGCGCTTCGATTTGGGGGAAAGAACGACGAGGAGGGTGCGGTGTCTCGCAAGGAGACGGTGCAGGCAGCCTTCAATTCGCCGTTTTGGCCGTTTGTCTTGATATCTACATCCGTCGGACAGGAAGGCCTGGACTTTCATCCATGGTGTCACTCCGTCATTCACTGGAACTTGCCCTCAAACCCGGTCGACCTCGAACAGCGTGAGGGTCGTGTTCATCGATACAAGGGCTATGCGGTCAGGAAGAATGCCGCAGCGCAATATGGCGCGGACATCCTTCGGGAAGGAGTCGTCGGCGGCGACGATCCCTGGGAGGCCGTCTTTCGTTGCGCAGTTGCTGGGCGCCCCAAAGACTCGAACGACCTCGTCCCATTCTGGGTCCTCGAGTTGGATGGCGGCGCCAAGATCGAACGACGAGTCATGCTGCTCCCGCTGAGCAGGGACGAGTCGAAATATCACCGACTTCGGCGCAGTCTGGCGCTGTACCGAATGGTCTTTGCTCAGCCGCGCCAGGAAGACTTGCTTGCCTGCCTGGAGCAAGCGATCGGCGAACGGCGCGCCGCGGCCATCGCCGAACGATGGCGCATCTGCCTGGCACCTCCGTCAGATGTCGTTTCGCGCTCGCCTGGCGAAACGGGTCGCATCGGGGGCCCTGAATCCATACCGCCGGAGGCTGGCTCAGTTTTTGAGCTAGTCGCCAGATAACCTTTGCTTGTCTAAAACGTGACGCGGCAGAGGTACATATGACGTTGCTAGCTACTTCGCATCCGACTTCAGACGTGAAGGCGACCGTAGAGCCGATCTACCTGCATTTGCCCGTGACGGACCCGGAAACGGCGGCAGCACTTGCAGAGGTTAGCGATGGGCGCGATCGCCAAGAGTTGGCGTTGACAGCACTGAAGATTGGCATCTTGTCCCTGAAGGCCGCGCGCGGCACAGTCGACGGTGCCGCTATCCGTCAAGAGGGCGACCGCCTGCTGGGAACGCTCGAGGAGCGCCTGCACAAGCACCGCGAACTGCTGGACGAGTCCCTCGGCGGGACGCTGCGCAGCTACTTCGACCCCGGCAATGGGGCCTTTACGGAGCGGATTCAACGCTTGCTGCGGCACGACGGAGAGCTTGCCACGGTGATCGGCGGGCAGGTGGAAACTGCCCGAAGAACGCTCGACGAACTCCTGGTCAAGCACCTTGGCGACGACAGCGCCTTGCAGTCCCTGCTCAGTCCGGAGGAAGGCAACGCGTTCATCGAGGCGATTCGCGGCCAGGTGTCGAATGCGCTACTCCAGCAGAGCGAAACGATCACCGACGAGTTCTCGCTCGACCGGCCCGACAGTGCGCTGAGCCGCTTGGTACGCGAACTCAAAGACCGCCATGGCGACCTGGAGCGCAACCTTGGCGAGCGCGTCGCCTCGGTAGTAGGCGAGTTCTCGCTCGACAACAAAGACTCGGCGCTGTCGCGCCTAGTGGGCCGGGTGGAGCAGGCGCAGGGCCAAATCAGCGCCCAGTTCTCCCTCGACAACCCCGAATCAGGCCTGACGCGCATCGTGCAGCGCCTGGAGCGCTTCGAGACCGACCAGACCAAGCGCTCGCAGGAGTTTGAGCTTCGCGTAACGTCGATGCTCGAGCGAATCGTCAGCCGCCGCGACGACGCGCGCCGTTCGACGATTCATGGCAACGAGTTCGAGCAGCGCGTGGGCGAGCAGCTGCAGGCGCATTGCTTGGCCGCGGACGACATCTTCGATGCCGTAGGTGATACCTCCGGGGTGATACCGCGCAGCAAGGTCGGCGACTTCGTCGTTACGTTGGGCCCGGATTCTGCGACACCAGGTGCCACCGTCGTTGTCGAAGCCAAGGAGAGCGGGGTCTACACGCTGAAGGCAACGCTGGAAGAAGCCGATGTCGCGCGGCGCAACCGGGCGGCTTCGGTGTGCCTGTTTGTCCATTCGTCACGGACGGCGCCCGTCGGCGTGCCCGAGCTGCATCGTTGGGGCCAGGACATCGTGGTCATCTGGGATGCCGAAGACCCCACGACCGACGTGCGACTGAAAGCCGGCTATCTGCTGGCCAAGGCGCTGTGCGTCCGCGCCAATCAGCACGACGAAGAAGAGGCGGCGAGCCTGGCCGAAATGGACGTGGCCATCGAGGCGATTCGCAAGCAGATCGCCGGTTTCGAGGAAATCAAGACTTCCGCGCGTACCGTCGTGGGTGGCGGCGAGAAGATCCTCAACCGCGCGCGGCTGATGGAAGAGGAGATCACCCGGCGCCTGGTCGGCCTGGACACGCAGCTCGGCCGACTGCGGGCCGCCACTGACGACAGCCCGGCTTGATCGCCCATGCAACTGCGCGACGGCATCACTTTGTTCTCGGCGACCGATCTGGTCGCGTACCTCGAATGCGAGCATCTCACCGTCCTGGACTTCCAGGCTCTCGC
This sequence comes from Rhizobacter sp., assembly GCF_032229685.1. GTDB lineage: Bacteria > Pseudomonadota > Gammaproteobacteria > Burkholderiales > Burkholderiaceae_C > LMDS01. The sequence goes on from NZ_JAVTWP010000002.1 coordinate 50,591, forward strand.
TGACGCCGACATGCGCGCCAGCAAATCGGTGCCCGACCAGTCTGCCGAACTGATCGCGCGCAAGGGTGACGAGCACGAGCGAGCGTACCTGCAGCGACTGCGAGCGCAGGGGCGGACGGTGGTGGACATCGCGGCCGGCGGCGGCACCATCGACGACAAGGTCGCACGCACCTTGCAGGCCATGCGCCAGGGCGCGGAGGTCATCTACCAAGCCACCTTGTGCGAGGGACCGCTTATCGGCCACGCCGATTTCCTGCGCAGAGTCGACGGCGAGCCCTCGACCTTCGGCAATTGGCGATACGAGGTGGCCGACACCAAGCTCGCGCGCTCGGCCAAGGCAAAGTTCCTGGTACAGCTGGCCTTCTACAGCGCTCTGCTCGCCACGGTGCAGGGGGCAGAACCGAAGCTGATGCAAGTGGTACTGGGCGACCAGACGGAACGCGCGTTCCGGTGTGCCGACTACATGCACTACTACCGCTCACTGCTTGCGCGGTTCAAGGCCAGGGTTCGAAACCTGGCCGATGGCGCCACGCCAGGAACCTATCCCCTGCCAACGTCGCACTGCGACCTGTGTCATTGGCGAGATCACTGCGCGGCGCAGCGCATAGCGGATGATCACCTGTGCCAGGTGGCCAACATCAGCCGTATCCAGTGGGCGAAGCTGCAGGTAGCCGGGGTCGACACGATGGCTCGTCTGGCCGCGCTGCCTGCAGGAACGCCGATCCCGCGCCTGCGCCCTGACACCCTGGAGCGGCTGCGATCGCAGGCCGAACTGCAGGACCGGGCGCGACGTACCGGCAAGCGCGAGGTCCTCTTGCTGCCGCGCGACCGCGAGGCGCGTCGCGGCTTCCACCGATTGCCGCCGCCTGACCCCGGCGACATGTTCTTCGACATGGAAGGTGATCCGCTCGAGGACGGTGGCCTCGAGTATCTGTTCGGCGTCTGGTTGCGCGACAGCGGATCATGGAGCTTCCTGCCGTTCTGGGCCCACTCCCGCACGGAGGAGAGAACAGCGTTCGAGTCCTTCGTCGATTTCGTCACCCGGTGGCGTGAACAGCATCCCCGCTCCCACGTCTACCACTACGCCAGCTACGAGGAGACAGCGCTCAAGCGGCTGGCGAGCTGGCATGCCACGCGCGAAGTGGAGGTCGACAACCTGCTGCGTCAGGGCGCCCTCGTGGACTTGTACAAGGTCGTACGCGAGGGAATCCGCATCTCCGAGCCCAGCTACTCGATCAAGCACGTCGAGCACTTCTACCGTCCGGCGCGCGCGGGCGACGTCCAGAACGCTGGCGCGAGCATCGTGTTCTACGAGCGTTGGCGCGAGACGCAGAACGCGCAACTCCTGCAGGACATCGCCGACTACAACCGCGACGACGTCGAGTCCACCCAGCAATTGCGCGACTGGTTGCTGACGCTACGGCCGACGGGCCTGCCGTGGAGGACCGGCAACGGCGCGCCAGCCGCCGAAGTCCCCGGCGGGGAAGCCCCGGCAATGACGAAGGCCCAGGAAGCCGAGCTTCGGCTGGTGCCATACCGCCAGCGGCTCATCGACGCATTGCCGGCAAACCGTGCTGAGTGGTCCTTCGAACAACATGCCGCCGAACTGACGTACCAGTTGCTGGACTTCCACCGCCGCGCCGACAAGCCAACTTGGTGGGCGCTGTTCGATCGCATGGACCGGGACGAGGAGGAGCTGATTGAGGACAGGGAGTGCCTGGCAGGCCTGCAGCAGGATCCGGCCAATCCGCCGCGTCAGGACAAGCGGTCCACTGTCTATACCTATCTGGCGCCAGAGCAGGAGACCAAGCTCTCCAGCGGCGACGACTGCACACGCACAGACACCGCCGAGGTTGTCGGCAAAATCGAGTTCGACGAAGAGTCGCGACGGGTGACGATCAGGGTCGGGCCAAGCAAGCAGCCGCTGCCAGCGCACGTAAGTTTCGGACCGGGCGGGCCGATCAACAGCAAGGCACTCGTCGACGCGCTTTTCAGGTTCGCCGACAGCGAGCTCACCGGCGACGACCGCTACCTTGCGTTGAAGCGCCTGTTGCGGAGGCAGCCGCCTCGCCTCGAAGGTCGGTCACCCGGGGAGGCGATCATCCTTCCCGGACAGGAGATCCTGGATGGCAGCCTCGCTGCCGCGATGGCCATGGATGGCACCTGCCTGTACGTTCAAGGGCCACCGGGGTCAGGCAAGACTTACACCGGCTCGCGCATGATCGCCGGCCTGCTGGCCGCGGGGCGGCGCGTGGGCATCATGTCGAACAGCCACAAGGCGATCAATCACCTCCTGAAGGGCGTCATGCAGGTGGCCGCCGAGCGCTGGCTGGCGGTGTCGGCCGTGAAGAAGGCGAATCGCGACCGCCCCGGCACCGAGTACGACGGGGAACCCCGCACCGTCGTCAACTTGTACCAGAACGGCGACGTATGGGCTTCCGACGCGCAGCTTGTGGCAGGAACGGCCTGGCTCTTCTCCGACCCTGCCGCTGATCGGGCGCTGGACGTCCTCTTCGTCGACGAGGCCGGCCAGGTCGCGTTGGCGAACTTGATCGCCGCTGGCACCTGCGCCCGGAACATCGTGCTGCTTGGCGACCAGATGCAGCTGAGCCAGCCGGTGCAGGGCGTGCACCCAGGCCGTTCGGGCGACTCGGCGCTGGACTGGCTCCTGGACGGCGCCGCAACGATTGCACCGGACCGCGGCATCTTCCTCGCCACGAGCTACCGCATGCATCCGCTGGTCTGCCGGTTCATCTCGGATGCCGTGTACGACGGCAGATTGGACGCGGAGGATGGCAACGAACGCCGCTCCCTGGCGCTCGGTCCTGACGCGCATCCTTTGCTGCGGCCGGCCGGCATCGTGCATGCGGCAATCGAGCACGAAGGCTGCTCACAGAGCAGCGGGCCGGAGGCGGCGTTGGCCGCGGAGATCTACGCCAGTGCACTGCGCCAGCGCTTCACCGACAGGGAAGGCGTAGAGCATCCGATGACGGCCGCCAACATCCTTGTCGTGGCGCCCTACAACGTGCAGGTCAACTTGCTCAAGCGCAGCCTACCGGCCGACGCAAGGGTTGGCACGGTAGACAAGTTCCAGGGCCAGGAGGCGGAGCTGGTCATCGTGTCGATGACAACGTCGAGCGAACAGGACCTGCCGCGGCACCTTGAGTTCCTGTACAGCAAGAACCGTCTCAATGTTGCCGTCTCTCGCGCCAAGTGCCTGGCGATCGTGATCGCCAATCCGGCACTGACGGCAATCAAATGCCACACCCCTGAGCAGATGGCGCTGGTCAACACGCTGTGTTGGGTGGCGGAGGCCGGGCGGCTAGCGTAACTTTGCCATGGCCAATGCATCTTCACGAGTACCAACTGGATTGGCGGACTCGACCGAACCCGATGAAATGGCGTTGATGGGGCGGCCGGGTTCGCCGAGTTGGGCACGATGAAGACAGCTCTGGCTCTACACGAACTGAAGGTGCTTCGCGAAGCGCCGATGTGGAAGCTGCTCGCTTCGCAGCAGGCGCCGTTGACCCTGTCGTTGCTGCAGTCGCTGTTCCCGGAAACCTCCACCCAGCTGGGTTCGGCCAGCCTTATGGAGAAGTTGTCGGTCGAACTCGACGCGCTGCGAGTCCGCGGCGAGGACATCGACAAGACGCCGCAGATGCTCATCGGTGAGTGGGTGCAGGCGAAGTGGCTGGCCCGAGGCTTCCCTGAAGGGGCCAGCGAGGAGGTCTATGAGCTCGCGGCCGAAGTGGTCCCGGCGCTGCGCATGATGATGGGACAGCTCGAGCCGCGCCAGGCGGCCACGGAAAGCGGCTTGGCCGTCGTGATTGACTCGATGCTGCGGCTGGCCACGGACACCGACCCCGACCCAGCCTCGCGGCTGAAGGCGCTGCACGAGGAATCGCGCCGCATCACGAACGAGATCAGCCAGGTCATGAAGCACGGCGTCACGCCGTTGGAGCCTGCCCGCGCCAGCGAGCGCGGACGCCACATCGTCGCGATGACCGAAGCGATCGCGGCAGACTTCAGGCGAGTGCGCGAGGCTTTCGAGCGGCTCAACCGCGACCTGCGCAGGCAACTCGTGGAGCACGAGGGACCGCGCGGCGAGGTGCTGGACAGGGTGTTTCTCGGCAGCGACGCGATCGCTGATAGCGACGAGGGCAAGTCGTTCTCGGCGTTCTGGCGGCTGTTGACGGACCCCTCGCAGTTCGAGGCCCTAAAGGCCGCACTGGAGGCGCTGGAGTCGCGCCCCTTCATGCGGCTGTTGAGCATGGACGAGCGCCGGCGGCTGTTCCGGGTGACTGACGTGCTGCTCGTCGAAGGCGGCATGGTCCAGGACGTCATGGCGACCCTGGGGCGCAGTCTCAAGACCTTCGTGCAGAGCCGCGAGTTCCAGGAGCAGCGCCAGATCCAGCGTTTGATTCGGGCGACCATCGCGGAGTCGCTGGCGCTGAAGGACCAACTGACCAACGGGCGGACGCTGGACTTCACCCTCACGTTGTCGACGAGCAGCCTGCGATCGGTGGCACAGCTCGAACTCGAAGACCCGCAGCAGCGACCGGGCGAGACGTCGGTCGACGACGCCGAGGCACCGGAGATCGACCTTGCGGCAATGCGAGAGATGATCGACAACGCCGACATCGACATCCCGCTGCTCAAGGACAACATCCGTCTGGCGCTGAGCCAGCACAGCCAGATCAGCGTCGGCGAGTTGACCCGGATGTTCGAGGTGACACAGGGGCTGGCCTCCATCGTCGGCTACATGTCGCTCGGCCAGCGGCACGGCATCTTGCTCGAGGACCGGGAGCGCGACTACCGGCCGCGTGAGCTGGTCACGTGGACCGGGCGCGATGGCGTCGCGCGCCAGGCCCGCATAGCGCAACTACTCTTCACGAAAGACTGCCTGCATGACCTCCATTAGCAAGCGCCGCGGCCGCCACCCCGCCATCTTCCGCAGGCCCGGGGCCGGCGACAAGGCGGCGTCGACGCCGACCGCCGGCAGTCGCGGTGTTGACTCGCTGGAGGACGACGGAGACCAGCTGGAAGAGGGGGACGAGGATGATTTCCGCAGGCCCGAGAAGGCTGACGAGGAGAAGGCGCTGTTCGCCGGTGACACTTCGACTCTGCCGTACGACGTGCGCCGCGCCTACGCGCTGCTGCTGCGCGGCCCGTCGATCGACGAACGCCACAGCAAACTGTGGCCGATCCTGATCGCCCACGAACAGCGCCTGCGTCAACTGCTGCACGCTGTGTTCCTGGACTTGGTGATCGACACAGATCAGAAGGTCGCGTTCGCGCGCCCCGTTCACGCGCCCGAGCTCGACGTGCCGCACCTGCTGCGCGACGTACGTCTGACTTTCTTGGACACGGCGCTTGTGCTGTTCCTGCGCATGCGGCTGACGCTGGCGGACGCCGCCGGCGAACGGGCGACCGTGTCGCGCGTGGAGTTGACTGAACATCTGAAGGCCTACGAGGCGAGCGACAACGTCGACAGGAGCCGCTTCGGCAGGCAGATCGAGGGCGCGATCGACAAGGCCAAGAAGTACAACTTTCTGCGCCAGATCCGCAATAGCAGCGGCGAGCGCTTCGAGGTGTCGCCGGCGCTCAAGCTGGTCTTCTCGCACGAGCAGGTGAGTGCGTTACTGAGCACCTATCGGCGTATCAGCGCGCCGGTGAACGACCCCAGTGACGCAACCGCCGCGCTCGGCGCGCAGCACTACGACAGCGCAGGCACCGATCACGATATCGAAGAGGAGCCGACTTGAATACCCAACAGGGCTTCTTCGACGACCCCGAAGAGATACTCCCTACGACTCCCCTGACCGTGGGCGATGGCAAGCGCCCGCAGTGGTCCGAGCGCGACATCAACGAGGCCGCACAAAAGCAGTTCCGCCTGAAGCAGATCCAGGTCCTGAACTGGGGCACGTTCAACAAGCTGCACGTCTTCGACATCTCGCCGCGCGGCCACCTGTTGGTCGGGCCGTCCGGCTCGGGCAAGTCGACCATCCTGGACGCGCACTCTGCCTTGATGGCGCCTCCGAATTCCGAATTTAACGCGGCGGCACGTGGCAACGACAAGGTGACCCGGGACCGGACGCTTCTGACCTACATCCGCGGCGCCTGGGCGACGAACGAGTCGGAAGAGGGCATCATCGCCGCGCAGTACCTGCGGGCGGATTCGACCTTGAGCGCGGTCGCGGAAGTTTATGCCAACGGCACGGGCCAGACGCTGACGCTGGTCGGGATGTGGTGGATCAAGGGGAAGTCGACGCTCGCAAAGGACGTGCGCAGCTGCTTCATGGTGGTGGAGCGTCTGTTCAGCCTGAAGGACCTGTCGTTCTTCATGCAGGCCGACTACAACCTGCGCTCGTTCGCGAAGAACCTGCCCGACCTGGCGCCGCCGTTCGACACACACTCGCCCTTCAGAGAGCGCTTCAAGGCGCGCCTGGGAATCGACCACGACCTGGCGCTGCGCTTGCTGCACCGGACCCAGTCGTCGAAGAACCTGGGGGACATCAATGCGTTCATGCGCGACAACATGCTCGACGAACCGCAGACGTTCGGCATTGCCAAGGGGTTGTGCGACGACTTCAACACCCTGGCCGCGGCCCATCGCGATGTCGTCGAGGCACGCGAGCAGCGCGACCTGCTGCGCAAGGCCCGAGCGCACCGGTTGCTGTGCGACGAGCATCAGACGAAGGTCGAGCGCGCCGACGTGCTCCTCGGTCAGCTCGAGCACCACCGGGATTATCTGCAGTACACACTGCGCGGCGAGCGCGCCGACGAACTGCGGGTCGAGCTCGAAGGGATGCGACAGAAGGTCGACGATCTGAACCGCACCGCCGACCGCGAGCACGCTGAACTGCAGCGGCTGATGAACCGGCGGGCCGGCATGGACGACGGGAACGTGGCGGGCCTGCAAGCGCAACTCGAGGCCCAGCAGCAACTCCTCAACAAGGTGCGGCGCGCGAGAACGCGCGTCCTGGGCTGGCTCAAGACCCTGGGATGGACCGAGCCGCAGGACGCGCGGCACTTTGGCGAGCGGGTCGGCGATGCCGCACAGATTCGCGAGCGCGGACTGCAGAAGGCCGACGCGGCGCGCGAACTCGAGTTACGCCAGATCCTCTTCGAGGCCGAGAAGCAACTGCGCGAGATCCTCGATGACCTGGCTTCGTTGGAGTTACGCAAGTCGAACCTGCCACGTCCGCTCGTCCAGCAGCGTGATCGGATTGCAGACGCGCTGCGACTGGACCCCGCCGTCTTCCCGTTCGGCGGCGAACTGCTGGACGTGCCGGAACAGTTCAGGCCCTGGCAAGGCCCGCTCGAGCGACTACTCGCGCCGCTCACGCGCTCGTTCCTTGTTCCCGAGCAACACTACCGGGATGTGGTCGACTGGCTCGAATCGAACCACACCGGTCAGCACATCCTCTACCTGAGAATGCGCACGCACCAGCGACGCAACAACGACGGCCCCAAGGCACCAGGGCGCATGCTCGACACCGCGGCGGGTGACTATGGCGACTGGCTGCGCGACGAGCTCACGCAGCAGTACGGAGACTTCGTCTGCGCCGAGACCACGGAAGAGTTCCGGCGGGCCGACCGCTCACTGAGCCTGCAAGGGCAGATCAAGCGGGGACATACACGGCACGAGAAGAACGACCGGAGCGACATCAACAATCGGCGGGAATGGACGATCGGTTTCTCGAACGAGGCGAAGAAGCTCGAACTACTCAACGACCTTCACACCCTGCAGAACACCAAGAGCGATACGGAGCTGAGACTGACATCGCTCGAGGAGAAGAAGGCGAAGGAGCAGGAGAAGCTGAACGCGGCGACGGAACTATCGCAAGCGATCTGGGAAGATTTCGACGAGGTCTCGGTGGCCGGCAATGTACTGCGCCTGGGCGAACAGATCGCCGCGGCGCAACAATCGCACCCGGAAGTCAAGGCGCTGGACGAGCAGATCGCCAGCCAGGACACCATCGCGTCGGCTGCCCGCGGCGCCCACGCGGTGGAGGAGCAGAAACACGCGCAGACGCAGACACAGATCGATGCGCTGGTCCGCCAACGTGACGCCACTCCCGCCGAGTCCAGGACGCCACCAACCGACGGGGGTGAACTGCAACCGCTCTTCGGTGGCGGCGTGACGTTAGAAACCCTGGAGCACCGACGCGAGCGGGTAAAGGGCGCGCTGAAGGACCGGCGCAACGAATCCAACGCGCTGAAGATCGGCGCGCAAAACCAGCTCGAGGAAGTGCTCAGGGCGTTCAAGCGCGAGCACAAGGCGGCTTCGGCGGACATGGGCGATACGATGGCGGACTGGCCCGACTACGCCGCGCTGCTGTCGAAGATCGAGGACGATGATCTGCCGCGGTTCGAGGAACGGTTCTTCACGCTGCTCAACGAACAGAGCGACCGGCACCTCGCCAAGCTCCGGCAACGCCTGATCACCGAGAAGGACGAGATCCGTGACCGAATGAACATCGTCAACGACGCCCTGTCGCAGTCGGAGTTCAACACCGGCACCTATCTGCGGATCATGGACAGGCCACGCTCGCTGCCCGACGTTACGGCATTCCTGAACGACCTAAGGGCTTGCCTCGAACGCAACATCAAGCCCGATGCGACGCGCGAGGAGCGCGAAGAACAGTTCGACGCGCTGAACGTGATCGTCCAGCGCCTGCACAGCGACAAGGACGAGGACGAGCGCTGGAAATCTCTGGTGCTCGATGTCCGCCACCACGTCGAGTTCCTCGCCAAGGAGTTCGACGACGCCGGACGGGTGCTCGACATCTACCAGTCGGGCGCGGGCAAGTCGGGCGGGCAGCGCCAGAAGCTCGCAGCAACGTGTCTGGCCGCGGCGCTGCGCTACCAGCTTGCCGGCACAGAGCGGCCGCTGCCCCAGTTCTGCACGGTGCTGATGGACGAGGCCTTCGATAAGGCAGACGCTGAGTTCACGGCGATGACGCTGAACATCTTTCACAACTTCGGCTTCCAGATGCTGATGGCCACTCCCATGAAGGCGGTACGAACGCTTGAGCCTTTCATCGGCGGGGCGCACGTCTTCAGCAACAAGCTGCGTAACAGCTCTGGAGCGGTATCAATCGAGTACGACATGGCGCACCGCCGACTCGTCGGGCTCGGAGGGCAGCGCCCCGGGCGGGAAGACGCACCGGAGCCAGAGGTCGTCGAACGAGGCGTGCATGCCGATCGCTGAGCTGGCCGGCGCTCTTCTGCCCGATGACGTCGCCGATGGTTGCCGGCGGCAGCTCGATAGGTACCAGACCGAATGGCTGCTCAACCCGTCGACAGGGCAGTGGCCGCTGTCGGTGGCGCTGCGCTGCCCGTCGGACAAGGAGGCAGCCCACGCCCCATCAGCAATGCGGACCTGGCTGTCGGCATGGACCGCATTTGAGAGCAACTCCAAGGCAGGAGGCGGCAGCGCGACGGTGGCGTGGAGGACCGTGAACTGGCGTTTGCTGGGCACCGTCACCGTGCCCGAGAAGGTCCTGTTGGACGCTCCTGAAGCGGTTGCAGTGTGTGCCGGCCGGCGTCGTCACTGGGAAACGCTAAAGGATCGGTGGCGAACCCTGTGCCAGCGGCATCCGGCACTGCATGATCAAAAGGACAGCGCGCGCGCGGCGATCGCGATCAGCGATTGGAGTGCCGACGACTTCGGACGCCTGGTGGACTTCCTGGCGTGGTGCGAGGCAAATCCGGGGAGTGGGATCTACCTCCGCCAGCTTCCACTCGTGGGGATCGACACGAAGTGGTTGGAGAAGCGAATCGGTGCGGTCGTGCCAATGCTTCAGGCGATCCTGGGCAGGATCGGCGACGTGCATCAACTGCTCGGGCTCCGCTCACCACCGGAAACGATTCGGATGCGCTTGCTGGATCCGGCACTGCGACAGCAGTTGGGTGGCGCCGAGGATCTGCAGATGCCCGTGCAGCAATGGGCCCAGGTCCTCAATGTCCGGCCGAAGAGGTTGCTAATCGTCGAGAACTTGGCCACGGGGCTGGCAGTACCGGACATGGAGGACGCGATCGTCGCGATGGGGTTGGGGAACAACGTCACCGCCCTGCACAAGATTGGCTGGGCCCGAGAGGCCAATTGCCTCTACTGGGGCGACATCGACACCTGGGGGATGCACATCCTGTCGAGGGCGCGTGGAGCCTTTCCGGGCATCAAATCGGTGCTGATGTCGGAGGCGGTGCTCGAAACGCACAGCCACCTGTGGACCGAGGAGGCGTCGCAGGATATGAGACCGACCGACCATCTCACCCCCGCGGAGGCGAAACTGCTCTCGGATCTACAGAACGGGCGTTGGGGCTCATGTGTTCGTCTAGAGCAGGAGAGAATCCACTGGCCCACGGCCATGCAGGCAGTGGAAACCGGATGGTGAGACGCACAGTGAAGCAAGGGAGCCGCGGACGGCAGAGTCGCTGCGCGGGCCCTGGACGTCGAGACCGGTGAGCCTGGGTCAGAGCGCCGCACTGCCAAATCCGACTGCGAGTGCCCGGGCTGCGGGCGCGAGCAGCCCGTGCGAGCGACACTAATTTCTCTGCCGACGAGCTCGTACCAGCGAAGTGTCGCTGAAGGGTTGTCCACGACTGCTCGGAAGCTGGACCTCAGCGGTTCTCGGGTTCTCGTGCCATTTCGGTCACCTTCGGCGATGCGCTGCTCAGCGGCCGTTAGGGGCCCTCCGATGGCCAGCACTGGACGGCCACGAGGCGACTTTCGTTTGCTGCCTTCAAAGCGGACTCTCAGACGTTTCGACCCGAAGGTTAGCGTTCGAAATCAAGGGCTAACCCCTCGACGGGAGTGAACGGCCCGGCGGGTCGGAGTGGTGCCATGCGGCGAGGGGAGGCGTGCGCTTATCTAGGAATGACGGGGTCTTCGTGGACCACCTCGCCATCAAGGATCGTCAGGACGCTCGTGGTGGCAGGCAATGCCTGCCACGGCACGGTCAAGATGTCCTGAGACAGCACGGCCAGATCGGCGGCCATGCCGGGAGCGATCCGCCCCTTGGCGCGCTCGAGCCGCTCGGCGAACGCCCCGCCGCTCGTATAGGCCAGCAAGGCCTGTTCGCGCGTCAATGCTTCGCCTGGAGCGGCGGCGTAGGTGCTGGCGAGCATGATGTTCAGGAAGGGATTCGCCTCGTCGGGGCCGCCATCGGAGCCGAGCGCCAGCGGTACACCGGCTTCGACCAGGCTGCGAAGGATCGAAAGCCGGTCGAAGAGGCGAGGCGCGCCTTCCGGCAGCGGCGGCGGCAGGTGGGTCGGGTTCTGCGTGACGACGACGCCGAGCCGGGCCGCCTGCGCCAGCGTGTCGGCACGGATCCCGTCACCGTGCTCAACGCGCACGCGCCTGGCGGCCCAGCGCGCGGCGGGAGCCAGCGCTTCCATGGTCTTGAACAGCCGATCCGTTTCGGCGTCGCCCACGACGTGGAGCGCAAGCTGCTCGGGGCGCCGCAGCGCGGTCTGCAGGATCTCCCGCAACTGCGTGCCGGTGTAGTTCGATCGACCCCGCCACTCGGCCCGCCCAACGTACGGCGCGCGCTGCTTCGCGTTCTGCTCGATTCCGGTGCCGTCTAGCAGCCACTTCGGTCCATCGATCCGCACATGCCGCGGCAGCGGCCTCGGCGCTGCATCGAGGGCACGCCACGCATCGGCAATGCGATCCTCGCCGCGTGCCCAGGAGTAGACGGTCCACTTCTGCTGCGTGCCGCCGCGTGCAAGGGCTTCCACCGTCTCGGCCAGCGTCCGGCTGCTGTTCATCAAATGGATGCTCGTCACACCCCAACGTGCATAGCGCTGGCCCGCTTCCTGGAACTCCGCGGCGGTGCGCGCCGGGTCCGGCGGGCTCAGCCGATGCCAACCGATGTCCTCGGCCGCCTCGAAGGCCCGCCCATCGAGGCGACCGGCGGCATCGCGCCCCCACCAGCCACCCAGCGGATCACGCACGTTCTCGGCGACGCCGAGGCGCTTCAGGGCCGCGGAGTTGAGCAGCGTCGTGTGGCCCCAGAAGCCGACCAGCACGACCGGCCGGTCCGGCGCGGCATCGTCCAGCGCGACGCGCCAGTTGCGTGCATCCCGCGCCGTGAGGGGACCCACGATGCCGCTGATCCAGTCGCCCGCTTCTTTCGAAGCCGCGCCGACGGCGGCCAGGACCTCACCCGCGGACGGCCCCGGAAACGGCAGGCCGGGCATCGCGATGGGGGGCGATGGCAGCGTCGATCCCAGATGCACATGGGCCTCGACGAGGCCCGGTGTCACGAGTCGGCCGCCGGCATCGATCACGCGTGTCGTGCCGTCGGCCAGCGCACGGATGTCCGCGTCGGAGCCGACGGCGCTGAACCGCCCCGCCTCGATCGCAACAGCTTCGGCCCACGGTCGAGCAGGCTCCGCCGTGAAGACCCGCGCATTGACGATGACGAGCTGCGGCGCGGGCCAGACCCACGTTGGGGATACAAGTCCCAAAGCCATGGCGAATGCAAGGTGTGCGCGCATGCGGTTCTCCGACGAAGCATCGAGGTGTGAAGCATGTTCTCGGGTCGTCGACAAGTCCCGATCGATCGACGAAATCCGGCGAAAGCGCGCCGATCTGCGTGGCGGGGGCGCACGGCGCAGAATGGTCTTCCACAAAGCTTCTCATCGGGAGACGCTGTTGGATCGACCGATGCTTCAACCGCTGGACGTGCCTCCCCGGCTCGCCGTAGCGGGTTTCGTGATCGATTTCGATCGCGAGGCCTTGCTGGACTCTGAGGGCCGACAGGTCGATCTGCGACACCAGGCGTTCCAGGTGCTTTCGCACCTGGGGCGCAACGCTGGCCGGCTGGTCACCAAGGAAGACTTGCTCGCCACGGTCTGGGCTGGGCTGGTCGTCACGGACGATTCGCTGGTCCAGGCCATTGGCGACGTGCGACGTGCCTTCGGCGAGGCGGGGTATCGAGTCATCAAGACGATCCCGCGACGTGGCTACCTGTTGGTTGTGGCCGACGAGGCGGCCGTGCGCGCCGCGCCCGTGTCGGCCCCGGTAGCCGAGGTCGCGTCCCTCCACATCGCGGCAAGGCCCGCCACTCGACCGCGGGCCCGCGCGGCATGGCTGGCAGGTGCGATCGCGGCGGCGATCGCGCTGGTCGGCGTCGCAGCCTGGTCGGTCCGGCACCGCGACATGCCTCCCGCCGGTGCCAAGGAAGACAGCGACACGCTCTCGGTGGCCGTGCTCGCGTTCAAGTCGCCGGGCGGGAGCAGCGACGGTGATGCACTCGCCAGAAGCGTCGCGGCGGACCTCGTCGCGGAACTGGCCCGCAGCCCGGACCTGCGTGTCATGTCGACGCAGTCGAGCTTCCGGATGTCCGACGGCGCGCTGCCGCTGGTCGAGGTCGGCCGGCGCCTGCACAGCCGCTACCTCGTCGACGGCAACGTGCGCCGGCAGGGCGAGCAGTTGCGTCTCGCGATTGAACTGCTGGACAGCCAGGACGGCCGCGTGCTCCTGTCCGTGACCCACACTGTTGACGCCACCACGCTTGGTAGCACGGAACAGGCCGTCGTCGGACAAATCGCGGGAACGCTGCAGTCGAAGATGACTCGGACCGAGCAGCGCCGCGCACTCTCATCGCCGCCGAAGACGCTGGATGTCTACGCGTTGACGGCCCGCGGCATGGCCCGGATGACCCAGTACAGCGCAACCGGCCTGCGCGAGTCGCGCGATCTGTACGGCCGAGCCTTGAAGATCGACCCGGACTATGCCCCGGCCTGGGCGTTCCTGGGAATTGCGAACACCATCGACGTTGGCCTGCACCTGACCGGCGAGTGGGACGAAAGACGGGTCGGCGAGGTCCTGGCGCAGATCCGCCGCGCGATCGCATTGCAGCCCGACCTGCCGCTGGCCCACCACGCCCTCTCGCAGGCGCTGGCGCTCGGCAACGACTTCGACGGGGCGCTGTCCGCAGCGAAGCGAAGTTGCGAGCTCAGTCCGAACGATGCCGGCTGCTTCTACAGCCTCGGCAAGGCGCAACTCGAACTCGGCGAGGTCGAACCCGCCGTGCAGAACCTGCGCCAGGCCGTTGAACGGGATCCCCTTTCGCCGGCCTACCTGCCGGCGTTCTACGCCACCGCGCTTTGGGGCGGCCGGCGCCTCGAGGAAGCGGTACGTGTCGCCGACGAGTGCCTGGCCAAGGCGCCGGACTTCTGGCGCTGCCGCCAGGACCGCATTGCGGCCCTGTTCGAGCTCGGCCGAATCGCCGAAGCGCGCGAAGAGGCGGTTCGGCTACTCGAGCGGATGCCGACGATGACGACATCCCAGTTTGGCTCGATCTTCGCAGACACTGCCGGCGCACTTCGCGCCCGGCGCGTGGCAGCGGCCGCTGCAGCGGGCGTGCCTGCACATGCTGGTACCCCAGTCGACCCAGGTGACGATAGTCAGCGACCTAAGTGAAGAAGAATGGCGGGTCTCTTCGGATGAGTCTGCCGGGTACCGTCTCATTGTGATTCTTCGATGGTCCGCTTGTGACCATGGTCGATGACGGCACAGGGTCGTCCAGCGTCGGCCAGTTGCTCGCGACCAAGGGCGGCAGTGAAACGTACAGCGGTCGGCAAAGCTCGCGGCGTCCGGTGAGCATCTCATCGCCGCCATTGGTCGTTGACCGCTGAGCGGTCAAGGCCGGCCAGGACCTGTCGTTCGACTTTCTGCCTGCTAGCCGACAGTCGCGTGCCCAAGGTGAACCTGCGCCCATCTACCCGCCTCGTTGTCCTTGCCGACACAACAGCCGATGCGGTGAGCCGAGCAGCAAGCCAGCGCGCCAGCGCGGCGCACCTGCCGGCGACACGTCGACACGTTGACGCTGTGCTGGGAGCGCCCCCTTCATTGGCTGCTGGGCAGACCCGCAGACTGCGCGCGGTACAGAGCTGCTACGAGGTCCGACTGAGACACCATTCCCGAAATCCGGCGGTCGGCATCGACCACGGGTAGGTGATGCATGCCCTCGTCAGACAGCCTGGGCACCAGGTCCACCACGGGGTCTTGTTCGGAGACGGTGTGTACCGGGCTGGTCATGATCTGGCCGACCACCTCAGCTTTATCGGAGTAGGCACCGGGCGTGGGCGCCAGCAGCTGCCGAACGCGCTGCCCCAGGCTGAGGTGGTCCCGCGGGTCGAGCCGGGCATGCTTGAGAAAGTCCACCATCGTGACCACGCCAATCACGCGGCGGGCCCGGTCGACCACAGGCAGGGCGCGGATGCGGTGGCGATGCAGCAAGGCCCAGGCCTCTTGCAGTGGCGTCGCGAACTCCACTGTCACCAGGTCGCGCGACATGATGTCGGCGCAGCGCACGCTGCCGAAGTGGCGTTGCCAGGCCAGACCCTGCGCGTGGCGCAGCACCTGCTCCAGCGACTCGCTGTCGATGTCGAGCAGTTCGTTGAAGCTGCGCAGCGCGGCGTCAAGATCGGCGGTGGTCATGCCGATGCGATCCTGCGGCGCCGCATCGGTGGTGTGGTGGCGGTTTGCGTGTATCACCGGGTGCGGTGCCACGTGATTGCGCGTCACCCGCCTCCACAGCAGGGCACACGCCACGAGCACGGCCGAGTTCAGCGCAATCGGCGCCAGCGCGAAGCCGAAACCCAGATCATGGACCGCCGCCCCGCCGACAACCGCGGTGACGGCCACCGCGCCGCTGGGTGGATGCACGCAGCGCAGGGGGAACATAAGTGCCAGCGCCAAGCCGCCGGCCAGGGCCGCGGACAGTGGCGTCGATCCAAGGGTTTGGAACACCAGCACGCCCACCAGCGCAGCCATGAGGTTGCCAACCACGACGGGCCAGGGCTGTGCCAGCGGGCTGCTTGGCACCGCGAACAGCAGGACCGCAGATGCCCCCATCGGCGCCCCGAGCCAGATCGAGCTTGGCCCCCACGCCCACCAACTCAAACCACCCGTCAGCAGAAGGCCGAGCACTGCGCCTGCGACGTCACGCGCGCGTTCGCGGGCATCGACGGTCTGGCGCTGAAAGCCCAGCCAGAGCAGCCAGCTGCTCTCCTCCAAGACGTTTTTCATCATCGAATTGTTCTTGTTTCGCGCAGCCTTTGGCACTGGGAAGGCCGCACGACTCGAAAGCGCCAGGCTTCAGGGGCCTCGGCGTCTCGACCGAAGCCGGCCAGCCGGGGCAAAGCACCTCATCGAGGGACAAAAAACGTGGACTTCTCGTGTTGGACCGCCCGGGCGCCTTCAGGGTTGGAGCTTGCAGGACCAAGCACTGAAACTTCGAAAATCACGGGCGTCGAGGTGCCGAGCAAGGCATGTGCGGAAGCAAGTGGAAGCTTCAGCGTGACCGCCGCAGATGTCACGCCCGCCGGGCCGGCACTCAGCTGCGGCGCCGACACCGCCAATCCCGCGATTCCGCTGGCAGTGACTCGGTACTGCTGCGTCGCCTCAAGACGGTTCATGACCTGGATACGGTAGACGTTCTCGACAACACCTTCATCGACGACCCGTGCGAGGGCTCCGCGGTCCTTGACCACATCGAACTTGAACGGGCTGCGGAGCGCCACGCTGGCGGCGAACGCCACGCTCGCAGCGGACAACACCGCGCCGTAGATCAACACGCGAGGCCGCAAGGCGCGCCGGAACATCTGCAGCCGCGTCCACTTGTTCACCACGCCGTTCTCTGTGGAGTAGCGGATCAGGCCTTTGGCGTAGCCCATCTTGTCCATCACGTCGTCGCAGACATCGATGCAGGCAGCGCAGCCGATGCACTCGTTTTGGAGCCCATTGCGAATGTCGATGCCGGTCGGGCAGACCTGGACGCACAAGGTGCAGTCGATGCAGTCACCGAGGCCCTGTGCCGCTGCCGTGGCCTTGCGCGAGCGTGAGCCACGCGGTTCCCCGCGTCCGGTGTCGTAGGTGATGATCAACGAATCCTTGTCGATCAGTGCGCTCTGGAAGCGCGCGTAGGGGCACATGTACTTGCACATCTGCTCGCGCAAATATCCTGCGTTGCCATAGGTGGCAGCGCCGTAGAACAGGATCCAGAACACGTTCCACGGCGACACGCCGAAGGTGACCACGGCACCAGCCAGTTCCCGGATCGGCGTGAAGTAGCCCACGAAGCTGAATCCTGTGAACAGTCCGATCGACAGCCACGCGCTCTGCTTGGCAAACTTGCGAGCAAGCTTGTTTGCGCTCCATGGCGCCTGGTCGAGTCGCATGCGGGCGATCCGGTCGCCTTCGATCTTGCGCTCCACCCACATGAAGATTTCGGTGTAGACGGTCTGCGGGCAGGTGTAGCCGCACCACAGGCGGCCAGCAACTGCCGTGAAGAAGAACAGCGCCAGGGCCGACAGTACGAGCAGCGCTGCCAGGAAGATCAGGTCCTGGGGATAGAGCACGAGGCCCAGGATGTAGAAGCGCTGAGCCTCCAGGTCGAACAGCACCGCCTGGCGGCCGCCCCATTGGATCCAGGGCAGTCCATAGAAGAACAGCTGCGTGAGCCACACGAAGGCCCACCGCCACGCGGCGAACCAGCCCTTTACCGCCCGCGGATAGATGTCGGGCTGCTTCTGATACATGGAAACGAACTGGCCCTCGTCGCTGGGTGTAACCGGTTGAATCGGAATGACGGGGTGCGGCTGGCGTTTGCTCAAGACAAGCGTCCTCGATCAAGGAATTCTGGGGTGGCACGCCCGTCGTGAGCTCGCCCACCGGTCGCGAGCGATTCGAATGCCGTCATCGCTTCAACTCGCCGAGCTTTGCTTCGATCTTGCTCCACTCCTCGGCGTCAGGAAGAGGCAGCCTCGTTCTGGTGATGGGCTTCCACCCCCGCGAGAGTTCGGCGTTGAGCGCCGTGAAGTGCACTTGGTTGCCCGGTACATCTTCCTCGGCATAGATCGCGTTCACCGGACACTCCGGGACACACACGGCGCAGTCGATGCATTCGTCGGGGTCGATGACCAGAAAATTCGGCCCTTCGCGAAACGCGTCGACCGGACACACATCCACGCAGTCGGTGTACTTGCAGCGAATGCACGCCTCGGTCACGACGAAAGTCATGCAGCGTCCTGTCCTCGGTCAAGCGCAGCAAGCGCTGCCGGTACAGCAGGGAATCGCCCCACGAGACATCTCGCATTCGTGCCAAGTCGGGTGATCTGCACGCGCCACACCAAGGGCCCGGCTTTCATATCTAGCCACTCGTACTGGCCATCGAACCGAGTGTTGAATCGATCGCGCAGCAGTTGAGGATCGCTGTCGTACAGGAGCCGCAAGTGCTGACCTGGATGAAGCGCTTCAAGGCGGGCGAAGATGACAGCGTGACGCTCAATCTGCGTCATCTCGCCAATTTCGACACAGTGGGAAGCGGCGTGGGCAGGCGGCGGCTTCACTTGGTATTGCCTCGATGGGGTCCTGGATGAACGGACTTGCATCGAAAAGGAACGTTGGTCATCAGCCGTCCTTGCCGTCGAGCCGCGTGCTTACCAGCCACGGCGCAAAGATGACCAGGTAGATGCCGAACGCGGCAGACCAGGCAACTGCGGCGGCGACCAGCCACAGTACGAGCTGCTGTGGCGCCAGCAACGGCAGCACCACCCGAGCCACAGCGGCGCTCGCCACCAACAGGTAGGCCGCAACCTCGAGCCTCGATGCCTGCAGCGGCCGCCCCGTGTGGCCCCGCGCCGTGCGGGTGATCATGCCGATCACGAGCCCACCAGTGGCGCCTACGGCCAAGGCGTGCATCCCTGCCGATGCATTGACGCCGCCGAGCTGAGCCCACCCGAGCAGCAGAAGGCCGATGGGGATCCATGCATATGCCAGGTGCAGGACCCAAAGGATGGGCCGCGCACGCGTGCGCCAGGGTTGCCACTGCCACAGGCGCACAGCGTGCAGCAAGCCGGCCGTGCCAAAAGCTGCGGCCGTGACGGCGTGGGGCGGCAGCAGCACCCACGCAGCCAACGCGAGGGCCGTGGCCGCGAGCGTGGCTTGTTCCAGCCGGGGCGGCACCTGCAGCTTGGTGCCCGGAAGTGCTGACATCGTGAACGCTGGAATCACCCGGCCAGCGATCACGCATTCGATCATCACGATCAAGGCCAGACCGGCGTGCAGTGCTCGGACCGGGGCGATGTCGAGCAGGCCCAGAACAGCCAGGTGAAAACACAGGTTCGCCAGCGCCAGCAACGCCAGTATGGCGCCCAAAGGCAGATTGCGGCGGTTGCCGGCCCGCCACAGCACGCTGGTGAGGATGGCCGCCACCAAGGGCAGCAGCAGCATGTCCAGCACCGCATAGACGGCGTAGGGCGCCGCGACCGCAGCCAGTCTGGCCGCTACCCACAGCAGGGCAAGCGCTGCCAGCGCACCGCCGCGCGGTGTGGCCAATCCGGTCCAGGCTTTTCCGGCGGTGAGCAAGAACCCCACGATCACAGCGACGGCGAAGCCAAAGAGCATCTCGTGGGCATGCCAAAGCACCGGCGAGACGCGCAAGTTCAGCGTCACTGAACCCAACAGCAATGCGATCCAAAGCGGAACCGCCAGCATCGCGAACACCGCGGCACCCAGGTAGAACGGGCGGAAGCCGAGCCGCAGAACCGGCCAGCCGCGCAGCGCAGTGACGGAGCCTGGTGGACTCGCCGCTGGTACGGCGACGACGGGGGGCGGAGCTTGAAGCGTCATGGAGGAGCCACTTGCGCCCTGCGAGAGGTGCATTGATCTAGAAAGATGCAAACAAACTGCATCTTAGTGACAACGCACCCATAAAGCAATACACTGCATGCATCTTTAGGGCCGCACATGCGACTTTCCGAATACACCGACTACACGCTGCGCGTACTGATGTATTGCGCCGCCCATCGTGAGCGTCTGGTCACCATCGCCGAACTGGCCGAGCACCACAGACTGTCGAAGAACCATCTGATGAAGGTCGTCAACGATCTGGCACACCGGGGCCTGATCGAGACCACCCGGGGGCGTGGCGGCGGCCTGCGGTTGCTGGCGGAGCCCGAGGCGATTCGCATTGGCGATGTCGTGCGCGCGACGGAGACCGACTTCCGCCTCGTCGAGTGCTTCGATGCCGACACCGACGCCTGCACGCTTTCGCCGAGCTGTCGCCTGAAGCACTTGTTCGGCGAGGCCTTGCGGGGCTACTTCAAGGCCTTGGACGGGGCAACGCTGGCCGACATGACCGCGGGGCTCCCCGGACCCAAGGGTCGCCCGGTGGGAGTGCCGTCGGGCGGAAAGGCGGCCGTCACTATGTCGATGCCTCCAACCCGCCGTCCCGCACGGCAGACCAAAACCTCCGCGCAGGATCGCTGAATCTGGGCGCACGAAAATGACCAACAATTTCCCTGGGCACACCGCCCCTGCCGCAGGCTTCGAGGTCCCCCTGGAAATGCTGGCGGCCTGCCACGGACGTGTCCAGAGTCAGTGCGAAACGTTGCTGCGACTGGTGCCACACATCGCCTCGCATGGTTCGGATCGGCCCGCGCAAGAAGCTGCCGCAGCGGTCATGCGCTACTTCGATACGGCCGCTCGACACCACCATGAGGACGAAGAGCAGGACCTGTTTCCCGCACTGCTGGAGTCCATGGGCGGGTCGGATGCCGTTTGTCTTCGCGAACTGACGACAGCCCTCTGCGCCGACCACCGTGCTCTCGAAGGTCGATGGGGTGCGTTGCGTCAAGTTCTAGAGCGTGTGGCCGCTGGAATCGCTGTCCCGTTGGGTGCTGCTGACGTGCAGGGGCTCGTGGACCTGTACGCACAACACATCGCACGCGAAGAATCCGAGTTGCTTCCGATGGCCGCCCGTTTGCTGAGTGATTCCGAGCTGGACCGCGTGGGCCTTGCCATGCGCACTCGGCGTGGTCTTGTCAGCACAGATGTGCCGGCGGTCGCGCACACCGCCGACGTGGCGCGCTGAAATCGCGGCGCTGCAATCTTTAAACCTCAGCCAACCACAAGACGACCATGTCACAGCCTCATCTTCACCTGTCTCCCGACGCGATCTATCCGTTCGACGCCCGCGGCGTTGCCAAGCGCTTTCGTCATGCCGCCATCTTTGGTGCCCTGGACAGTCTGCAGCCCGGCGAGACCATGCGCTTTGCCAACGATCATGACCCGCTGCCCCTGCTTGCGCAGATCGAGCAACGCTATGGTGCTCGCGTCGGAGTCGAGTACCGCCAGCGCGAGCCCGGCGCCATCGTGATTGACTTCAGCGTGTGCTGAGCAGCCTTGTCCCGGTGCGCATTTGACTGGAATCAAGCTCGAATGCCTTCAGCAAGTCCACCATTCGCCATGCCTACCGATACCGCTCAGCCAGTCGATGTGCGCGCGATCCTCACCGAAGAGTTGCTGCGCAAGTTCGACACGCCGGGCCCGCGGTACACCTCGTATCCGACGGCCGACCGATTTGCGGAAAGGTTCGGCTCATCAGACGCGATGCAAGTACTTCATGCGCGCAGTCGGGCCAGTTCGTCGGCACCCCTCTCGCTGTATGTGCACATCCCTTTCTGCGAATCGTTGTGCTACTACTGCGGCTGCAACAAGATCATCACCAAACACCACGACCGCGCCGCCGAATACCTTGACGCGCTAGAAGTGGAACTTGCTCTGGTGGTCGAGGCCCTCGGTGCCGGTCGCCCGGTGTCGCAACTCCACTTCGGTGGCGGTTCGCCCACCTTCCTGTCCGATTCCGAACTGACTCGGGTGATGACCACGCTGGGCGGCGCCTTCCAATTGACGCCGGATTCGGAGGTGTCGATCGAAGTGGACCCTCGCACGGTGACACCCGACCGTCTCGCGCACTTTCGCAAACTTGGTTTCAACCGGCTGAGCTTCGGTGTGCAGGACTTCGACCCGGAGGTTCAACAAGCGGTACACCGGGTCCAATCGTTCGAGATGGTCGAGGGCCTGATGAAGAGTGCCCGGGCGTTGGGGTACGTCTCCATCAACGCCGACCTGATCTACGGGCTCCCCAAGCAGACGCCCGAGAGTTTTGCGCGAACCATTCAGCAGATGGGTGAACTGCGGCCCGACCGCATCGCTCTGTATGCGTACGCGCACCTGCCGGAACGCTTCAAGCCGCAGAGGCGGATTGCCGACGCCGACCTGCCGAACGCCCCTCAGCGCATCTCGATGCTGGGCAATGCCATCGCGGGGTTCCTGTCGCAGGACTACTGCTACATCGGGATGGACCACTTCGCACTGCCGGGCGACTCGCTGGCGGTCGCCAAGCGGGAAGGTCGGCTTCACCGCAACTTCCAAGGCTACAGCACGCAACCCGACTGCGATCTCGTCGCGTTGGGTGTGTCGGCCATTGGTCGGGTGGGAGCGGCCTACTATCAGAACGCGAAGACCTTGCCGGAATACTACGAGTCGCTGCGCGACCGCCGGTTGCCTGTCGTTCGGGGCTACACGTTAACGCCCGATGACGAGCTGAGGCGGGATGTCATCATGGCGCTGATGTGCCAGGGTCGCGTGGAATTCGAGCCCATCGAGCGTGCACACGGCGTGCGCGTGGCAGAGTATCTCGAGGCCGAGCTTCGAGCCTTGCACGAGATGGCTGCGTCGGGGCTGGTGACACTGGAACAAGGTGCGGTCCAGGTGACGGCTTCGGGTTGGTTCCTCGTTCGCGCCGTCGCCATGGCGTTCGACAAGCACCTGCAGTTGGCCAGAGATCGCCATCGGTTTTCAAAGGTGATGTAGCTCGCAAGCCGGGTTGGCCGCGCCCTCCCATGGCGTGCTCAGGTGGTCAGCAGTACGGGCGCGTCACGGCTCCGGCGTCGACAGATAGCGACCCGGGCGGTGGTTCCAGATGAGGACGGCGTTCACTGCGACGGCACCAAGCAGCGACCAGGCTACCCGGGTTGAGTCCATCAGCAACAGTGCGGCTGCCAGGATCGCTGCATCGACGACGAGTTGTACCTTGCCAGGTGCCCAACCCTTTCGGCGTTGCAGATACAGGGCCAGGATGTTGATGCCTCCAAAGCTGGCCTTGTGTCGGAACATGACCAGCAGGCCAGTTCCGATGAGCACACCGCCCGCGATGGCGGCGTACAGCGGCTCCGCGCGCACGGTGACGACGTGCCCGAGCAGTCCTACTCCCACCGACAGGCTCGATACCGCAGCCAAGGTCTTGGCGGTGAATCTCGGCCCCATTCCTTTCCATGCAAGGCCGTAGAAGGGCAGATTGACCAGGAACAGTGCAACGCCAAGGGGCAGGCCGGTGGCGTAGCTCAGCAGGAAAGCAAGACCCGGCGTTCCGCCGGTTATGAGCCCCGCGCTGTTCAGCAACGACAGCCCGAGGGACACCAAGATGACCGCCGTGCCGACCGCTTGCACATCATCGGCAACGGTGTGGGGATGGGCGGGTGCCGCGGCGGTAGGCGTCATGAACCGGCCCCGTCTTCCCCGCGGATCAGCGAGACAGAGCAATGGCTCTGGCATCTCCGGTGCACGCGTTTCGGAGTGCTGGCTCTGTTTGGGATGCGATTGGCCATGATTGCCCTGGAGTGTGCGTTCCTCCGAGGCTGCCGATGCTGACCGGCATCAAGGCATGTGCTGGGCACGGAGGTTTGGCGCGACGGTTCAACTTGCGCAGGGAGCGCTCATGTAGTGAAGCGTGTGGCGGGGGACTGTCACCTTCGGGGGAGGGACCAGTTGCCGATGATCTGGGAGACCGCGTCGACCCGCTTCGGATGGGCTGCCCGGGTGGGCCGACCCGCCAGGACCCAAGTCACCAGGGTTTCACCCTCGTCGCAGAAAGCCGACCGGATGTCCGGATCGGACACCGATGCCCCGCTGAGCGCTTTGGCGCCGAACCCCATCAGGTGCAACGCATTGAGAAAATTCATCAGCGCGCCACCGATGCACAGCCATTGCTCGTGGGCGGGCACATCCGCAACGCCCTCGCGTACCCGCCCTACCAGCGCAGCGAGCCCGGGCCCGTTGAATGCGCGCGACCTGGCCTTCTCGACTTCGGGGGCGGCATGCCCGCGCCGAAGCGCGTCCTGGACGAAGAGTTCCGACAACGCCGGCCGTTGTGAGTCGCCAACGATCACGAAGCGAAAGGGGTGGAGGCCGCCGTGGTCGGGTGCGCGCAGGGCGAGTTCGGCGGCACGCTGCCACTGCGCGGCAGTTGGTGCAGGCGGCGCCAGAAACTTCGGGCCGACCGAGTAACGCAACGCAAGCATCCCAAGCGCATCGGATGGCCCCGTGTGCTCCTGATCGAACATTGCGTCTCCCGGCGCTGTCATCCTGGCCGGCCTGTCAGGTAGACGGCAGCTTGCACCCGTGAGCTGAGGTTCAGTTTTCGGAGGATGTGCTGGACGTGAATCTTCACTGTTGCCTCCGCAATGCTCAACTCGCGCGCCATCTCCTTGTTGCTTGCGCCACGGGCAATGCAAGCGAGGATCTGGCGTTCGCGTGGCGACAGACTGTGGATCGGATCGGCGTCGACTTGAGCAGGCACTGCGGGCGCCTCACTCTGGCGCGACTGAAAGGCGCTGACGAGCTTGCTCGTCATTTCGGGGCTGACCACGGACTCGCCCGCCATGGTGCGCAGGATGGCCGCAGCCAGCATGTCGCTGTCCATGGTCTTGAGCAGGTAGCCGCGCGCGCCTGCGCGCAGCGCTGCAGCCAGATCGCGCTCGTCCTCGCTGACGGTGAGCATCAGCACCCGCGCCGTGGGCGAGACATCGGCAAAACCGGCCAGGGCTTCCACCCCATTGACGCCAGGCATGTGGATGTCGAGCAGGATCACATCAGGCTGCGCAGTGGCGGCACTGCGATGCGCCTCATTGGCGTCGCCAGCCTCCCCAACAACCGCGAAGCGTGGGTCGCCTGCGAGCAGTGCGATCAGTCCGCGCCTGAATAGCGTGTGATCGTCAACCACCAGAACGCGAATTGCTCCCGTTGAGGTCATGCCGCAAGCCCGAGCCGTTGCGGTAACTTCAACACGACACAAGTGCCAGACCCCGGTACGGATTCCACCTCGACGGTGGCGCCAATGTTTTGCGCCCGCTCGCGCATGATGCGCAACCCGACGTGGGACTCGTCGGGCCCGGCCCCACCAGCTTCGAAGCCGCAGCCATCGTCGCGAACTTCCACGCGCCACTGCGGTGACTGCTGGACCTCAACCCAGACCTCGCGGGCCTGCGCGTGCTTGCGCACATTCGATAGCGCCTCCTGCACCACGTGAAGTACCTGAACCTGCACATCCGCGGGTAACGGCAGGCCTTCGCCATCGATCTCGAGATGGGTGGCCAGTCCGGTCTGATGTTCGAACTTCAGCAAGGTGGTTCTCAGCGCGGGAACGATGTCTTCTGCGTTCGTTCGTGTCCTGAAGTGAACCAGCAACTCGCGCACGTCGCCCAGGCTCTCATGAACTCCGGCGTCCAGTTCACGCAGCGTGCGATCGATCTTGATTTCGTCTCTGCCCTTGAGATCGCTGCGCAGCAGACCCAGTTGGATCTTGAGGAAGGCCAGGCTCTGGGCAATCGAGTCGTGCAGTTCGCGCGCGATGAACCCGCGCTCCTCGGCCACCGCCGTCTCGCGCTGCAGAGCTGCGGCCCGTAGGCCTTCGATGGCGCCGGCCAGGTGGCTGGCGATGGTTTCGAGCAGCGCGCGGTCGTCGCCCGAGAGTTGCCTTGGCAGGCGGTAGAACAAGTTCAATTCGCCGAGCACGCGTTCCTGCAGGCGCACGGGCACGCTGATCACCGTCTCGTAGCCAGCGCGCGCGCAATGGCCCAGCAGCGCCGAGGGCCCCTCGACCTGTATCGGTATCACCCGCGTCACCGCCAGACCCTGTGCCTGGCCGCAGAAACAGTCGCCGGTGGGAATGCAGTGTTCCTCATCAATCAGTGCCTGGGGCAGGCAATCGGACGCCAGCATCAAGTAGCGCTTGTTGGATTCGTCCGACCAACGGACGGCCGAAGCATCCGCCCCGCCTGCCAGGCGTGCCTGTTGGGCGATGCCCTTGGCGAGTTCGTCGAGCGTCGCGGCACGCGCAACGAACGCTGCGGCCTCGTAGAGCAACGACATGCGCGCGTGCTGGCCCTCCAGGCTTTCGGTCTTCTCCCGCACCTTGGATTCAAGGCTGTCGTAGAGCGCTTGCAACCTTTCAGCCATTCGATTGAACCCCGCAGCCAACGCCGCGAACTCGTCGTCGCCCCGAGCCTCCACACGCACCGTGAGATCGCCTCCCTCTACGCGGGCAAGGCCGGCCTGCAGACGCGCCAGCGGGTTGAAGATGAAAAGGTAGGCTGAATAAAGCAATGCCACTGCGCCGGCGATGGTCAACGCCACCATCGTGAACTGCACCGCGTTCAGGATGGTGGTCAGGCGGGACAACTGTTGCTCGATAGCCGACACGAAGACATCAATCCGGATCACGAAGGCGTCGGCCTGCGACACGATGTTGCTGGCCGGCGGAAGCGAGCTCGCAGACCATTCACGTCGCAGACTGTTCCAGCTACGCTGCACGTCGAGGAAAGCCTGTTGGGATCGCGCGTCGCGCGGCACAAAGAGTGGTCGAGCCGGATCACCAGCCCGCAAGACATTCACGCTCTCGTCGAACTGGACCAGTAGCCCTTCGATCCTCCGTGGATCGGAATTCGGAAGTGCTTGAGCCAGGCGCCACGTCTGCATCCGCATGCGCCCGGCCTCGTTCACGGCGGCGCCGCCGCCCTGCAGTTGCCAGGTCACCCACAAGGTGAGACCGATCGACCCCAAGGCCAACAACAACAGCCCGCAGCCGATGGCACCCAGCTTCTTGGAAAGGCTCCAGGATCGACGCATGCGCCCACTGTACTGGACGGCCTGTGCCGGCAGGCAGCCTCGCGCCATGTCCATGGAAGGGCTGGAGAGTTCAGACATGCACGCCGATGAATTTCTGAAGGACACCCAGCGGGTGATGAGCCATAGCGACAGACGCCATGAACAGGTACACGCACAGCGCAGCCGCAAAACTTAATCGTCGTGCTGCAGGGGTCGGCGCGCGCTTCAGGGCCAGTGACCCGAGCACGATGTAAAGCACCAGCAGAAGCAACTTCGTTCCCAGCCAAGGGCTCTGCAGTGGGTTGAGCGACAAGATCACCCACAACGTGACACCTGCGCTCAACAGCAAGGTATCGATGCCGTAGCTCAGCCAGCGCCAGGGGTTGCGCATGGCCCAGCGCTGGCCGGACAGCACGGCCGCGCCACGCACGGCAAACAGCAGGCCACTCGCGGTCACGAGGGCGATGTGCATCTGCTTGATCTCTGGGTACCAGGCCTGGAAGGTCATGGCGAGCGTCTTCCAGCAAGCAGCGATCCCGTGCCGGGTGCCATCGTGGCAACACGCGTTGGCGTCCAAGCAAGGGCATCCGCGGAGCGCGCCGCGCGAAACACGTTCAGCTGGCGGTCAGCTGACCACACGTTTCGGGAAGTGGCATCGATCGCGGGTAAGCTTCGAACCATGGAAATCAGCCACTTCAACGACTTGCTTGTAGCCGCCCGCGGGCAAACTGAGCGACAGCGGTTGCTGCTCGTGTTTGCCAGTGCGAGTTTGCCGGCCGGCGCCACGGCTGAACAAAAGGCACGGTTCGAAGCGGGCGAGTCTGGGGAGTTGGCGCCGCTGATGTGCGTGGACAAGGATCCGGGCGAACTGGCGGACTTTGCAGCGCTGGTCGATGAGGCCTCCACCTTGGGTTCGGAGTGGGCGCTGGTGTTTGCCGCCGCAATGTCCGGCACGAGCGGCCGCCCGCCAAGTGACAGCCAGATCGACGCCGCGTTGCAGCGTATGGTCGAGGCCGTGAAATCCGGCGACCTGTCGGGCCTGATCCCGTTCGACCGCAAAGGCGAAGCGGTACAGCTGGGTTGACGCATCGCTTCGACGCATGTCTCACTGCGGGACGAGGCAAATCGTCAGCAGGGCGGTCGAATCCGCCAGGGCCAGCAGGGCGTGCGGCTCACCGGCGGAGAGGTGAACCAGCTGGCCAGGTGCCAAGCGTAGGCTGTTGGTGGGCGTCGTGAAAGCGATCAGGCCCTCGATGCATTGCACGGTGATCTCGCCCGAAACGCGGTGCTCCGGCAGCGCCTTGCCGCTGGGCAGTACCAGGTGCACAAGTTCCATCTGAGTTGACTTGATGATCGCGGTGGTGACGCGGTCATGCAAGGCAGCGCCGAGGGGGCGAAGTTCGATGATGTCGCCTGAAGCGGCGTGCGCTTGAGCCATGGCAGCTTACCTTTCAGAGTCGCGTCGATTCTTCGTCCGGTGCGCCTTGCTGCACGTGCGCCACATAGGGGCCAGTGCCGGCGTTGTCGGCCTGCGCTGCAGGTACGAAACCGCCCCGCTCGACATCGAAGACATGCACTTCACCATCTTCGATCACGTAGTGCCACCCATGCAGGGCCAAGTTGCCGGCCTCGACCCGCTCGCGCACCATTGGGTAGTCCATCAGGCGTTCAAGTTGCAGCACCACCGCGCGCTGCTCGGTGCGACGCAGCACCTCGGGGCCAGGCTCGGCCACCGGCAGCGCGGCTTCGCGCCCCAGTTCGAGCCATTGGACCAGGTTCTTCGCCGCAGCCGGCACTTCACCGTACAGCGCGCGGATCGCTCCGCAGTGGCTGTGGCCGCAGACCACGATGCGCCGGACCTGCAGATTCAGCACCGCAAATTCGATCGCTGCCGCGGTCCCGTGGAAGCCCTGGCTCTGGTCGTGGGGCGGCACGAACGCGCCGACGTTGCGCACGAGGAACAACTCGCCGGGGGCGGCGCCTGTGAGCAGGTACGGGACCAAGCGCGAATCGCTGCACCCAATGAACAACGTCATCGGGTGCTGGCCGTCGTCGACCAGCAGTCTGAAGTGCGATCGGTGCTGCGGAAACGCATCGGTGTGGAAGCGCTGTAAGCGCGCCAGCAGTTCGTCAGTCACTGAGCTGCCCATCGGCGTTCGCCTGCGCTATTGCACGAGTGGCGTGGCGGATGCCTCCAGGTCGACGCCTTCAAGTTCCGCCTGTCCGGCCAGCAGTTGCAGATACTGACGCAGGGCAGTCGTGAAAGTCTGTTGGCGCAGCGCCTGTTCGACCGCCGACTTCACCGCCTCAAAGGAAGGAGCCACGCCCGGCTCACGGGCGAGCACTTCCACCACGTGCAGACCGAAGCGGCTGTGCACCAGTCGCGGCAAGACGCCGACCTCCGGCTTGCCGAACAGTTCACGTGCAAATTCCGGTGCACAGTCTTCGCTGGTCAGCCAGCCCAGGGCGCCGCCCTCGGCGCCACTGGGACAGTTCGACGTGGCCGCGGCAGCCACGGCAAAACGGTCCTCACCGCCGGGTGCCGTGCCCCGCACGTCGAGCAGGCAACCCTCGGCGCGCTGGCGCAGTGCGTTCACGTCCACTCCTGGGGTGACGGCGAACAGCACGTGGCGCACGTGGACACGTTCGCCGACAGCATAGCGCCCGCGCTGGGCCGCGTGGTGGCGGCGACACGCCTCTTCCGACGGGTGGGGTAAGGTCAGTTCCTGGTCGAGCAAGGCTTCGATCGCCGCGCTGGCAGGTTCGCTCATCGCGCCGCCTGATGGCGCAGGATCGTCCTGTGCAAGCAGTCCTGCCTTTATGGCAGCTTGTCGCAGCAATTCCGAACAGGCGCGCTGGCGAATCTCCTCGACCGACAACGCTTCCTGTTGATCGGAGAGTGGGACCCCGTTGATACGAGGAAGTGAAATGGTGTTCAGGCTCATGGAGATGTCCTCGAAGTTTTCAGCCGACGCGGCCAGGCTGGTTCTGGCCTGACGGCACATTGAGCCGGCGGGCACGCACCAGCTGGTACGGACGGAAAAGGTAGGCCAGGGTGCCGAACCCGCTCCACACGTGTACCAGGCGGCTGAACGGGAACAGCAGGAAGATGGTCATGCCCAGCAGCATGTGCGCCTGGAAATGCCACTCCACGCCCCATACCAGGCTGGCATCCGGGTTGAACAGCACCAGGCCCTGCAGGTAGGAGGCAAGCCTCAGCATGGTCTGCGGGTCGGATACGTGGTGAAGCGACGCCGGCAGCGTCGACAGTCCGATCGCCAGTTGCACCCACAGAATGACCAGGATGGCGAGATCGGTGCGGTGGCTGGTCAGCCGGATGCGGTCATCGAAGATGCGCCGGTGCAACAGCAGGCTCAAGCCGATGAAGCAGATCAGGCCGGCAATACCACCGGCCACCACCGCCACCATCTGCTTCTGAGACGCGCTGACGAGGTACTCGTAGATCCAGTGCGGCGTGAGCTGACCGAACAGGTGGCCGAAGAACAGGAAAAGAATGCCGGCATGGAACAGGTTGCTGCCCCAGCGCAACTGCCCGGCGCGCAGCAACTGCGACGAGTCGCTCTTCCAGGTGTACTGGTCGCGGTCGAAGCGGGCGAGGCTGCCCATGAAGAACACCGCAAGGCAGATGTACGGGTAGACGTTGAACACGAAGTTGTGCAGGGCGTTCATGCAGATGCTCCTTGCGAAGGTGTGGCAGTCGCTCGGACCGGTGCCGTCGCCAGCGCCGGGTTCTTGACGATCTGAATGGGCTGCGGTTGACCGGGTCGCGCCTGACCTTGGGTAGAGCAGCCGTCGAAGGCCATCGGCTCGGCCCAGCTCTCGTCCAGCTCGGGTTCGACGGGCACGGAAACGGCCTGCGCCTTTTCGCCAGCCAGGTCGAGCAACGCGGCCAGCACGCAGGCGTGTGCCGCCTCTCTGCGCAGCAGCGCGCTGAAGATCACCTGCAGGATGTGCGTGATCTCGCCGAGGAAGGCCTTGGCCTGCGCCGCCGGCTGTGTGGACGCGTATTGCAGAACCACGGTCAGGTGGTCAGGCAGTTCGCCTGGGGCGAGGAACAGGCCTGCGGCCTCGTACGTCTTGCACAGGTCCACCATGGCCGGGCCGCGGTCACGGCTGTCGCCGTGCACGTGCTCGAACAGGTGCAGCGCTGTGCCGCGGCCGCGGTCGAAGAGTTCGACGTGGTCGGCTTCCACGTCCAGCCCCCGCCGGTTGGCCAGACGGCTGACCAAGGCGTCGAGTTCGGCCAGACGTGAAGGGCTGAGCACCCGCTCCTCGTGAAGCGCGGCCTGCAGCTCGGGCAAGTGCGTACGCAACTCGGCATCGGGGTAGCTGAGCAGGTGCGCGAGCACGCGCAGGGTCTTGGAGATGGTCTTCATCTCAAACCCCCGCCTTGATGGGAATGGTCCGCTTCTTTTCGCTGCCGAAGAGGCTGGTCTCAGTTGTGCCCTCGGAGCAGCCGTTGCCGAAGCTGAAGCCACAACCGCCGCGGATGTTGAAGGCGTTTTCGGCGTACTCGCGGTGCGTGGTGGGGATGACGAAGCGGTCTTCGTAGTTGGCGATGGCCATCACCTGGTACATGTCTTCCACCTGCGCCACGCTGATGCCCACCTGGTCGATGGCGGCATGGTTGGGCGTTCCGTCCACATGTTTGGCACGCTGGTAGGCGCGCATCGCGAGCAGACGTTCGAGCGAGCGAACCACCGGCGCCGTGTCACCGGCCGTCAGGAGGTTGGCGAGGTACTTGACCGGAATGCGCAGCTGGTTGACGTCGGGGATCTCGCCGTTGGTTCCCATCTGTCCGGCATTTGCCACTGCGGTGATCGGCGAGAGCGGCGGCACGTACCAGACCATCGGCAGCGTGCGGTACTCGGGGTGCAAGGGTAGTGCGACCTTCCAGTCCACCGCCATCTTGTAGACCGGGCTGTTCTGGGCCGCCGCGATCCAGTTCTCGGGGATGCCGTCCAGCCGCGCCTGTGCCTGCACCTTCGGGTCGTGCGGGTCGAGGAAGATGTCGAGTTGGGCCTGGTAGAGGTCCTTGTCGTGCTCCACGCTGGCCGCTTCCTGGATGCGGTCGGCGTCGTACAGCAGCACACCGAGGTAACGGATGCGACCGACGCAAGTCTCGGAACACACCGTGGGCTGCCCGGCTTCGATGCGCGGGTAGCAAAAGATGCACTTTTCGGCCTTGCCGCTCTTCCAGTTGTAGTAGATTTTCTTGTAGGGGCAGCCGGAGACACACATGCGCCAGCCGCGGCACTTGTCCTGATCGATCAGGACGATGCCGTCTTCCTCACGCTTGTAGATAGAGCCTGAAGGACATGAGGCCACGCATGCCGGATTCAGGCAGTGCTCGCACAGCCTGGGCAGGTACATCATGAAGGTGTTCTCGAACTGGCCGTAGATGTCCTTCTGGATGTCGTCGAAGTTCTTGTCCTTCGAGCGCTTCGAGAATTCACCGCCCAGGATCTCTTCCCAGTTCGGGCCCCAGACGATCTTCTCCATGCGCTTGCCCGTGATCAGGCTGCGCGGCCGTGCGGTCGGCGCGTGCTGCATCTCGGGCGCCGACTGCAGATGGTCATAGTCGAAGGTGAAGGGCTCGTAGTAATCGTCGATCTGCGGCAGGTTCGGGTTGGCGAAGATGCGCATCAGCAGCTTCCACTTGCCGCCCTGGCGAGGCTCGATCGTTCCGTTGGCCTTGCGGATCCAGCCGCCGTTCCACTTGTCCTGGTTCTCCCACTCCTTGGGATAGCCGATGCCGGGCTTGGTCTCGACGTTGTTGAACCAGGCGTACTCGACGCCGGGGCGGCTGGTCCAAACGTTCTTGCAGGTCACGCTGCAGGTGTGGCAGCCGATGCACTTGTCCAGATTCAGGACCATGCCGACTTGTGCGCGGATCTTCATGCGCCTTCTCCTTGTGCTTGAACGATCTCGGCACGCTCGTCACCGAGCGGGGTGTCGAGCCAGTCGACCTTCTCCATCTTGCGCACCACGACGAACTCGTCGCGGTTGGTGCCAATGGTCCCGTAGTAGTTGAAGCCGTAGCTGAACTGCGCGTATCCGCCGATCATGTGCGTGGGCTTGAGCACGATGCGGGTCACGCTGTTGTGGATGCCACCGCGCACTCCGGTGATCTGCGACCCCGGTGTGTTGATGATCTTTTCCTGCGCGTGGTACATCAGCAGCATGCCTGGGTTCACGCGTTGGCTCACGACCGCGCGCGCCGCGATGGCGCCGTTGATGTTGAAGACCTCGACCCAATCGTTGTCCTCCACCCCGGCGATCTTCGCGTCGTCTTCGCTCAGCCACACCACCGGCCCGCCGCGATTCAGCGTCAACATCATCAGGTTGTCGCTGTAGGTGCTGTGGATGCCCCACTTCTGGTGCGGCGTGATGAAATTGAGCAGGATCTCCTTGTTCCCGTTCGGCTTGATGTTGTGAATGCCGTGCGTGGTCTTCAGGTCCACCGGCGGGCGGTAGCTGCTCAAGGCCTCGCCGAACGCGATCATCCAGGGGTGGTCGAGGTAGAACTGCTGGCGACCGGTGAGGGTGCGCCACGGGATGTACTCGTGCACGTTGGTGTAGCCGGCGTTGTAGCTGACGGTCTCGCTCTCGATGCCGCTCCACGTCGGGCTGCTGATGATCTTGCGCGGCTGCGCCTGCACGTCGCGGTAGCGGATCTTCTCGTCTTCGCGGTACAGCGCCAGGTGGGTGTGGTCACGGCCGGTCTGCTTGCCCAGTGCCTGCCACGCCTTCACTGCCACATGGCCGTTGGTCTCGGGTGCCAGCTGCAGGATGACCTCGCAGGCGTCGATGTCGGTGACGATCTTCGGCATGCCCTGGGTCACGCCTTCGGTCAAGGTCTTGCCGTTGAGCTGGCCGAGTTGCTCGACCTCGGTGCCGGTCTTCCAGCCGATGCCTTTGCCGCCGTTGCCAAGCTTGTCCATCAGGGGCCCGAGCGCGGTGAAGCGCTTGAACACGTTGGGGTAGTCGCGCTCGACCACCGCGATCTGCGGCGCGGTCCGGCCGGGGATCAGCTCGCACTCGCCCTTCTTCCATTCCTTCACGTCGAAGGGTTGCGCCAGTTCACCGGCGGTGTCGTGCATGATCGGCGAGAGGTTCACTTCCTTCTCGACGCCCAGGTGGCCAATACAGACTTCGCTGAAAGTCTTGGCGAAGCCCTTGTAGATTTCCCAGTCGCTCTTGCTCTGCCAGACCGGATCCACCGCCGCCGACAACGGGTGGATGAACGGGTGCATGTCGCTGGTGTTGAGGTCGTTCTTCTCGTACCAGCTGGCGGTGGGCAACACGATGTCGCTGTACAGGCAGGTGGTGCTCATGCGGAAATCGAGCGTCACCACGAGGTCGAGCTTGCCTTCCGGCGCGTGCTCGTGCCACTTCACTTCGGTCGGCTTGGCGTCGTCCTTGCCCAAGTCCTTGCCCTGGATGCCGTTCTCGGTGCCCAGCAGGTGCTTGCAGAAGTACTCGTGGCCCTTGCCCGACGAGCCCAGCAGGTTGCTGCGCCAGACGAAGAGCACACGCGGCCAGTTCTGCGGCGCATCCGGGTCTTCGCAACTCATCTGCACTGTGCCGTCCTTCAGCCCGCGCACGACGTAGTCCTTGGGGTCCATGCCGGCGGCGGTGGCGTCCTTCACCACCTGCAGCGGGTTGGTCTTGAGCTGCGGCGCACTGGGCAACCAGCCCATGCGCTCGGCGCGCACGTTGTAGTCGATCATGCTGCCGGCGTACATCTTCTTGTCGGCCAGCGGCGAGACGATCTCTTCCATGCCGAGCTTCTCGTAGCGCCACTGGTCGGTGTGCGCGTAGAAAAAGCTGGTGCCGTTCATCTGCCGCGGCGGACGGACCCAGTCGAGTGCGAAGGCCAATGGCGTCCAGCCCGTCTGCGGGCGCAGCTTTTCCTGGCCCACGTAGTGTGCCCAGCCACCGCCGCTCTGGCCGATGCAGCCGCACATCATCAGCAGGTTGATGACACCGCGGTAGTTCATGTCGGCGTGGTACCAGTGGTTCATCGCCGCGCCGATGATGATCATCGACTTGCCCTGCGTCTTGTGCGCGTTCTCGGCGAATTGCCGGGCCACGGTGATGATCTGGTCGCGCGGCGTGCCGGTGATGCTCTCGGCCCATGCCGGCGTGTAGGCCGCATCGTCGTCATAGCTCTTCGCACCGCTGCCCAGCCCGCGGTCGATGCCGTACTGCGCCACCTGCAGGTCGAACACGGTGGCCACCAGGGCCTCGCGATGCTCACCTTCCTTGCCAAGGCGCAGACGCACCGCCGGCACCTTGACGAAGTTGACCTCGCCGTTCTGCACGTTCGACTTGAAGTGCGGCGACGACACGCCGCCGAAGTACGGCAGACCGATGTCGACGACCTCGTGTTCCTGCTCGCCATCCTCCATCACCGACAGCTTCAGCTTGACCTCGGTGCCGTGGCGCGCCTCCTTGTTCTCCAGGTTCCACTTGCCCTGGTCGACGCCGCCTTCGGGCGTCCAGCGAAAACCGATGCTGCCGTTCGGCAGCACGGCACGGCCGGCGATGTCGAAGGCCACCGTCTTCCACTCGGGGTTGTTGTCCTGGCCCAGCTTGCCGTTGAAGTCACTGGCGCGCAGGTAGCGGTCGGGCACCAGGGTCTTGGTGCCGTCGGGCAGCGTGTGCTCCTTGAGCATCACCAGCAGCGGCAGGTCGGTGTAGCGCCGCGCGTAGTTGTCGAAGTAGGGGCTGCGCTCCTTGAAGTAGAACTCGTTGAGCGCCACGTGGCCGAAAGCCATTGCCAGCGCCGCGTCAGTGCCCTGCTTGGGGTGCAGCCAGATGTCGGCCAGCTTGGCGACTTCGGAGTAGTCGGGCGTCACCGCCACCGTCTTCGCGCCCTTGTAGCGAACCTCGGTGAAGAAGTGGGCGTCCGGTGTGCGCGTCTGCGGCACGTTGCTGCCCCAGGCGATGATGTAGGTGCTGTTGTACCAATCGGCCGATTCCGGCACGTCGGTCTGCTCGCCCCACACCTGCGGGCTGGCGGGCGGCAGGTCGCAGTACCAGTCGTAGAAGCTCAAGGCGACGCCGCCGATCAGGTGCAGGTAGCGGCTGCCAGCCGCATAGCTGACCATGCTCATCGCGGGGATCGGCGAGAAGCCGATGATGCGATCGGGCCCGTGTTTCTTGATCGTGTAGACGTTCGACGCAGCGATGAGCTGGTTGACTTCGTCCCAGCTGCTGCGCACGAAGCCGCCCATGCCACGCACCTTCTGGTAGTCGCGCCGGGCCTCGGGGTTCTCGACGATGGTCGCCCAGGCGTCCACGGGGTTCTTTGCCGTCTTCATTGCGGCGCGCCAGCGCTCGAGCAAGCGGCCACGAACCATCGGGTACTTGACGCGGTTGGCGCTGTACAGGTACCAGCTGTAGCTGGCGCCGCGCGCGCAGCCGCGCGGCTCGTGGTTGGGCATGTCCCAGCGTGTGCGCGGGTAGTCGGTCTGCTGCGTCTCCCAGGTGACGATGCCGCCCTTGACGTAGATCTTCCAGCTGCAGCTGCCGGTGCAGTTCACGCCGTGCGTGCTGCGCACGATCTTGTCGTGCGCCCAGCGGTTGCGGTAGGCGTCTTCCCAGGTGCGGTCCTCGCCCGTGGTGAGTCCGTGGTCACCCGAGAAGGCTTCCTTGGGTGCTGCGAAGTGGGTGAGTCGGTCGAGAAAGTGGCTCATGGGGTCGTCCTTCGGAAAGTGGTCTGCGGGTCAGCAGGGCATGGGCGCATGGCGGCGGCTGTAGTACCACCAGGTCAGCGCGATGCAGGTGAAATAGAAAAGGATGAAGACCTGCAGTGCCGCTGCGGGGCTGCCGGTCATCGCGATCGCGGTGCCATAGCTCTTCGGGATGAAGAAGCCGCCGTAGGCGCCGATGGCGCTGGCCAGGCCCAGCACAGCAGCGGCTTCGACATTGCCGTCCTTCGTTGCCTGTGCCTGCGCGGAAGGCAGCGGTTCTGCGGCGCGCTGGCGCTCGGTCAGGAAGATGGTCGGGATCATGCGGAAGGTGCTGCCATTGCCGAGGCCTGAAGCGGCGAACAGAAGGGCGAAGGCAGCTAGGAAACCGGGGTAGCTGCCCACTTGCCCGTCGAGCCCTGCGATTGCGGCCTGATGCGGCAGGCACTGCAGCACCGCTGTGACGCCCAGCGCCATGGCGACGAAACTCCAGAAGGTGATGCGTCCACCGCCGTAGCGATCGGCGAGCCAGCCGCCCAGCGGCCGCAGCAGCGCGCCGATCAGTGGTCCCAGCCAGGCGAGCTGCGGCAGGTCGTCGCGCAGAAACTGGCTCTGGATCAGCATCGGCAGCCCGGCGGAGAAACCGATGAAGCTGCCGAAGGTGCCGAGATAAAGCCAGCACATCAGCCAGTTGTGCTTGCGCGTGAAGATCACCGCCTGCTCGGAGAAACCTGCCTTGGCATCCGCCAGG
Organism: Rhizobacter sp.; assembly: GCF_032229685.1. GTDB lineage: Bacteria > Pseudomonadota > Gammaproteobacteria > Burkholderiales > Burkholderiaceae_C > LMDS01. The sequence goes on from NZ_JAVTWP010000002.1 coordinate 87,813, forward strand.
TCGTCCATGCCGAACCACGCGGCGACGGCGCTTGCAGCGATGAAGGGAACCCAGATGAACCCGGCGTTCTGCAACCACACCGGACCCTGCGCCGTGGCTTGCGGCGCGCCGACGAAGGCGCCGAAGGCACCCACGCCAATCACCAGCGGCACCACCAGCTGAACCATGGCCACGCCCAGGTGCCCGAGTCCGGCGTTCAGGCCCAGTGCATAGCCCTTGCGCGCGTTCGGAAAGAAGAAGCTGATGTTCGCCATCGAGCTGGCGAAGTTGGCACCGCCAAGTCCGCACAGCATGGCCAGTGCGACCATCCACTCGTAGGAGGTGCCTGGGTCGCGTACCGCGAAGCCGATGCCCAGGGCCGGCAACAGCAGGCTTGCCGTCGCCAGCGCCGTGAAGCGGCGGCCACCGACGATGGGCACGGCAAACGCATAGAAAATGCGAAGCGTCGCACCGGACAGCGCCGGCAAGGCCGTCAACCAGAAGAGCTGGTTGGTCGAGAAGTTGAATCCCGCCGCCGGCAGGTGCACCACCACCACCGACCACAGCATCCACACCGCAAAGGCCAACGTCAGCGCCGGGATCGACAGCCACAGGTTGCGCGTCGCCACGGTGCGGCCAGACCGGTCCCAGAAACCACGGTCCTCCGGATTCCAGTGGCGAATGATGGGCATGGCAGCCATGGCGCGGATCAGACGGTTCGTGTCGTGCTCAAGGTTTGATCAGGGGTTCTTCACGTACGCATTGCTGCGCAGGTAGAACCACCAGTTCAGCACCAGGCACAGCGCATAGAAGGCCGCGAATCCGTACATCGCGTTCTGCGGTGTGCCGGCCTTGATCTGGGCGCCGATGACGACCGGCGCAACGAATGCACCGTAGCCCGCAACCGCCGAGGTCCAGCCCAGCACCGGACCGGCCTGGGTGCGGTCAAAGATCACGCCGATCGTGCGGAAGGTCGAACCGTTGCCGATGCCGCTGGCGAAGAACAGCAGCATGAACAGCCCCAGGAACATCGGGAAGTACTGCTCAGGGGTGGCCGAACCGTAGGCCTGCATCATCACGTAGCCCACCGCCACCGAGGCCACCGCCATCACGGCCGAGATCACCTGCGTGACGATCGAGCCGCCGAGCTTGTCGGAGATCCAGCCACCGAGCGGCCGCACCGCGGCGCCGACGAAAGGGCCGATCCAGGCATAGGTCAGCGCGGAGGGCGCATGCGGATTCTTCAGGGTGTGCTGCAGCAGGCCGTTCGCGTCGGGCACGTGGCTGATGCCGAAGATCACCGTGATCGCCAGCGGCAGCGCCATCGAAAAGCCGATGAACGAACCGAAGGTCACGATGTACAGCACGGTCAGCGACCAGGTGTGCTTGTCACGGAAGATTGCGAACTGCTTGGCCACGCCCGCCTTCATCTCGCCGAACGCCGCCAGCTTCATCACACTCAGCGCCAGAACGATGTCCAGCGGGATGGCCACCCACATGCTCAACAGGCCCAGGCCGGTGGGCGCAGGCAGGTACAGGTAGAGCATGAAGATCGAAGGAACGAACGCGAGTGTGTACAGGTAGGTGATCTTGGCGAAGGCCATCAGCGGTGAGCCCGTGTCGGGCGACACCGTCTTCAGGTTGTTCATGCCGAACCAGCACAGCATCGACAGCGGCACCAGCGACAGGACCCAAGCGAAGCCGGCGTTCTGTATCCAGGTCGGCGTGCCGGCGGCGATCTTTCCGAAGATCCATCCGCTGTCTTTCACCAGCGTCATCGGCTCGCCGCCGAAGCCACCCAGCAGCCCCACCGTCATCACGAGCGGAATGACGATCTGCATCGTCGTGACGCCGAAGTTGCCCAGGCCCGCGTTCAGGCCCAACGCGGTGCCCTGCAGGCGCTTCGGGAAGAAGGTGCTGATGTTGGACATCGAGCTGGCGAAGTTGCCACCACCCACGCCCGACCAGAGCGCCATGAGCTGGAACGCCCACAACGGCCAGCCCTTGTGCTGCAGCACGATGCCCGTGCCGATGGCAGGCGCCAACAGCATCGCCGTTGTCAGGAAGATCGTGTAACGGCCGCCGGCGAGGCGAATCAGGAACGAGGCCGGAATGCGCATCGTGGCGCCCGAGATGCCAGCGATGGCCGTGAGCGTGAACAACTCGGCCTGGGTGAAAGGAAACCCCAGGTTGAGCATCTGCACCGTGATGATTCCCCACATGCCCCAGACCGCGAAGCCGCATAGCAGAGCAGGCACCGAGATCCAGAGGTTGCGGTAGGCGATCTTCTTGCCGGTGCTGTTCCAGAACCCCTCTTCCTCGGGGCGCCAGTCGGCGATGTCATTGCCGGTCGCCTCGCCACGTGGCAGGGCGGCAGTGATGGGGGTATTCATTGCTTTTTTCTCCAGAGAGCTCAGCGCGCGAAGCTGCGCGACATGGGCGACGCCGGAGCGTTCTGGCCCATCATTTCGGTCTTGCGGACTTCGGTCCAGTACATCCAGATCAGCGAAACCCAGACCACGCCGTAGAGCAGCATGAAGGCACTGGACCTGACGCCGGTGAGGTCCATCAGCGCGCCGAACATGATCGGCAGCACGAATCCGCCCATGCCACCGGCCAGGCCCACGATGCCGCTGACGGTGCCGATGTTGGTGGGGAAGTCGTTGCCGATGTACTTGAAGACGCTGGCCTTGCCGAAGGCGAAGGCGATGCCGAGCACGAACATGAGCGCGGTGAAGGTGTAGACGTTCAGCCCGACGTGAAACGTCTTCGCGCCGTTGACGGTCAGGATCGTGAAGTCGGTCTGCGGGTAGCTCAAGAGGAACAGGCAGACCCAGCTCACCCACAACACCCACCAGGTCACCTGGTGCGCGCCGAACTTGTCGGAAAGAATGCCGCCGACGGCGCGCAGCACGCCGCCCGGCAGCGAGAAGCAGGCCGCCAGCAGCGCCGCCGTCTGGATCGACAGGCCGAACTCACCGACGTAGTACTGCACCATCCACAAGGCCAGCGCCACATAGCCGCCAAAGACGATGCTGTAGTACTGGCAGTACTTCAGCACCCTCGGGTCCTTCAACATCTTGAGCTGGTCGCTGAACTTGGTGTTCGACGGCACCAGATGCTTCGGATCGCTGCTGCTGCCCAGCCAGAACAGGATGACCGTCCCGAGCATCACTGCGGCGTAGACCTGGGGGACCAATGTCCAGCCGCCCAGCACGAGCAGCGCAGGTGCTGCGAACTTGTTGACCGCAGAACCCGAATTGCCGGCGCCGTAGACACCCATCGCCATGCCCTGCCGGCTCTTGGGAAACCAGCGCGCTACGTAGGGTGTGCCAACCGAGAAGGAACCGCCCGCCAGGCCGACGAAGAGTCCGATGACCAGGAAGTGCCAGTACGCCGTGGCGTAGGACATCAGCCAGATGGCCGGCACCGTCGCCGCCATCAGCACGGTCATCACGATGCGGCCGCCGTACTTGTCGGTCCAGATGCCCAGCGGAACGCGGATCAGGGAGCCTGTCAGTACAGGCATCGCCGTTAGGAGGCCGAACTCGGTGGCGTTGAGCCCCAAGGTCTTCTTCAGCGGAATGCCGATGACGCCGAACATCATCCACACCATGAAGCAGACGGTGAAGGCGAGGGTGCTGACGATCAGGACCGACCAGGCCTGCCGCGGGATGGGGGGAGAAGTTGTAGTAGTGACCATGAACAAGACTCGTCCGGTGTATGACGAGACTGTGCTTCGGTGCGTCCTTGCCGAACATCCCTCCAGCGGCTATTGCTGGTGCGCCAAGAGAACGATGCCCGCCACCCGCCGCATAGTTCCGAAGAACTACTCAGGCCCTCCTTGGCCTCGGACTTGATCTGCATCAATGCAGAGCGAGCCGAACTCTTCTCAGACTGGCGCAGCGATATGCGAGTCGATAACATGCACACCGCATACCGCTTTAGTAGCTGCTCACCGTGATTGGACGGAAACCATGACCATCGATTCAAAGCCGCAGGCCGCTTCAGCCAGCGTCGCTCCAGCCGCGGCTGCCGTCGCTTCGCCTGTGCCACGAGAAGAACTGCTGGCAGCGCTGAACGAATTGTTGGAGGCTGAACGCGCTGGCGCGCGTGTCGCCATGGAGACGGTGCGCGAAATCCAATCTTCCGAGTTGGCAGCGCTGGTTCAGGACATTCACAAGGATGAGGTTCGGTGGTGCGGCATGCTCATGCGCACGATCAAGGCGTTGGAAGGCGAATCGTCGAGCGCCACTGGCGCGTTCTGGGGCAAGGCGATGGCGATCACCGACGTGCAGCAACGCCTGACCTTCCTGAACCGCGGACAGGCGTGGGTGGTGCGCAAGCTGCAAGCGCTGATACCAAGAATTGAGGACGCGCATGTCCGGTCAGAACTGGCCGCGATGCTGGAAGCGCACCATCACAACATCGGACTTGTCGACGCCCGACCAATTGTCGGGGTGGCGTGACGAGGCTGAGAATGACAGCGGCGGTCAAGAAATTCCCGATCCATCCCTCGCATCCCGAGCGTATCTGCTGGGGCTGCGACAAGTACTGCCCCGCGGACTCGATGATGTGTGGCAACGGTAGCGTCGTGACGCCGCATCCATCGGAACTGTTCGGCGAAGACTGGATGACCTGGGGCTTGGATACCGAAATTCCTGAAATCCTGAAGAATACGGACTGGGCGATGAGGTTCGGCACATCGTGCATTCAAGCGGCTGCGGAATCACCGGCGGCGGAGCAGCGAGCTCAACGCCGAAACGAATCCGATCCGCCATCACCGCCAGCACCGTCGAGTGAAGCCGGCGAAGGTATGCCCCCTGCGCGGCAGCTACTTCATCGACATGTTCAAAGCTCCCGGAACGGCACGAAAGTGGACCTCGAAGTAACGCTCAACAGTGCTCAGCAGGGAAGTCACATCGTGATGCGCATTCACCGCTCGCCGCACAATCTGCATACACAAACAGTCGAGTATGTGACTGACGACTCGACGCTGGACGCGGCCATATGCACTGGCTTCGAGATCGCGCAGGCTGTCATTGATGGGCGACCGTGTTGAGAGTGGTGGCAGCACACACGGCACCTCAACTGAATCGGTGAAGATCTGACTCGCCACCGAAGTCCGCGAATTCAAGGAAGCGGCTCGAGTCTAAGGCGCGACTAGCTTGAACACCGCCACGGACCGCACCAACTGCTGCGCCTGCGTCTTCAAACTCTCCGCAGCGGCAGCGCTCTCTTCAACCAGCGCGGCGTTCTGCTGCGTGGCCTGATCCATCTGGCTCACGGCCTCGCCCACCTGCATGACACCTTCACTTTGCTGAGTGCTTGCGATGCTGATTTCACCCATGATGTCGGTCACGCGTTGGATGGAACTGACAACCTGATTCATGGTGACGCCCGCCTGATCAACCATCGCGGCGCCGTGTTCGACCCGTTCGACGCTGGCGGTGATGAGACTCTTGATCTCCCTCGCTGCTTCGGCCGATCGCCCTGCCAGGCTCCGAACCTCACTGGCCACGACGGCAAAGCCACGGCCCTGCTCTCCGGCACGCGCCGCTTCTACCGCCGCGTTCAACGCGAGAATGTTGGTCTGAAACGCTATGCCGTCGATCACGCCGATGATGTCGGCGATGCGCTTCGAGCTGCTGTTGATCTCTTTCATGGTCTCCACTGCCCGCCCGACCGCTGCCCCACCCTCAGCGGCCACCTGACTGGCATCATGGGCAAGCAGATTGGCCTGCCGGGCATGATCCGCATTCTGCGTCACGGTCGCACTCAACTGCTCCATCGACGCGGCCGTTTGCTCCAGCGCCGCGGCCTGCTGCTCGGTTCTGCTCGAAAGGTCGTTGTTCCCTTGGGCAATTTCAGCCGCGGCTGTCGCCACAGAGTCGGCGTTGTGCCTCACGTTGGACACGACCATTGCCAGACTCGCTTGCATCGCTTTCAACTGCACCATCAAACTGCTGCTGTCACCTTCGCGTATGGCGATGGCCAGACTCAGATCGCCGACGGCAACCCTGCGGGCGAGTGCAGAAGCTTCCGCTGGCTCGGCTCCCAACTCGCGTCGAATGGACCGCACCAAGGCGAAGCCGAACGCCGCGGCAAACAATCCGCCGGCAACGATTGCCCACACAGCGACCCTGTGGATGACGCTGTTGCTCGACGCGGACTCTTCGAAGTCCTTCTTGGCTTCGTCGACCTGAAGTTTCACGAGAGCGTCGATGTCTTTGTCCACGGGCCCAAATAGCGGTCGGATCTTCTGTACCGTCAGAGCCCTGGCTTGTTCCACGTTGTTCGAGCGCATGGCGGCCACCGCGGGTAGCAAGCCCTCCTTCACAAACGCCGCGCGGTGCTCCGCAAAATCCTTGACCAAACCTTCTTCCTGATTCGTCATCTTGGTCGCCGTGTAGGCGTTCCAGATCTTCGTGATGGTGGCGATGTTTGAATCGACTTGGTCCGCACGTTCCTTCAGAACTTCAGGCGTCGGCGTGACGAGCGCGATGGCGATGGCAAGGCGGTTGCGCAACAGCAAGCTTCTGATCTCACCGAGCTGCCCGGCGGGCACCGTTCGATCTTCGAACATCGTTCGCTGTGCGACATTGGAGTTCTCGAGGCCATACAGACCGAGGCCGCCGATCGACACCAGCAACAAGAGCAGTGCGCCAACCAGAACGGTCAGTCGGGTAGATACCTTCAATTTGTTCATTGCATCTCTCTTGTGGCCTCGGGCAATGCGCCCGCTCTGAAGGCCGCTGGGAAACTGTTCGAATCATCTGCCTTGGCGCAATGACCAACTCCTGGACGGATGAACTGGTGCGGGAACGCTTCAGTTCGCGGACTTCGGTTCTGTGTCGGCATTCCATCGCACTCATTGATCTGCAGTTGATAGCGGGTTGATCTGGGTCAAATGAATTGGCTTGTGGCGCACGTGATCTTTCGGAGAGTGGGCCACCCACGCGTTGCCGGACTCGTCGCTTTCACCTGCGCAAATCACTGTTCTTTGAATGCTGGGCATCGGCGGCTTGCGGTTTGATCTTCCTGGTTGCTACAGCCGCAATAATAGATGCATACTTGGTGCATGTTTATGATCTGGTGGCCCAAAAGGAGCAATCTTGCGCACATCCAGTGTTGAATCGATCGCGACGAGCACGCTCGATACGCGGTGCGTCGCTCCGGGCGAGCGCGACCCGTTGATCCTGTCTACCTTCCATCGCCTTTGCGTCGGCGAGTCGATGCTGCTCGTGTGCGACCACGAACCAAGGCGACTGTTTTCGCAGCTTCGCGCCGAACTGCCAAGCGGCTTCACCTGGATCTGCATCGAGGCCGGGCCTCAGGTCTGGCGCGTGCAGATCGGCCGCCTCGCCACGTGGTGGTCCGACGGTCAGTGTTGCGGCACCTGTGGCGGTCGAACGGGGACGGCTTCATGAGGGTCCCGGAGCACTTTCCCGATGTGGCCGCCGACCTGTTGGACCTGGCCCGCCACAACGGTCTCAACACCCTGGAACTGGGTGGGCGAACATTGCTGCCCATCGTTCAGGGCGGCATGGGCGTGGGCGTGTCGGCACACAAGCTGGCAGGAAGCGTGGCGGCGCTGGGTGCGGTGGGCACGATATCGTCGGTCGACTTGCGCCGTCATCATCCCGATTTGATGGAGCGCACGCGCGGACTCGCTCCCGGCGCGGCGGCCACGGCGGCAGCCAAGCTGGCCATCGACGAGGCCAATCTGGAGGCCCTTGAGCGCGAGATCTGCGCTGCGCGCGTGCTCTCGGGCGGTCGCGGGCTGCTTGCGATCAACGTCATGCGGGCCGTGAGCGAGTACGGGCCCTCCGTGACAAGGGCGCTGGAGTGCGGCATCGACGCGGTGGTGGTTGGCGCAGGGTTGCCTCTCGATCTCCCAGAACTGGCCCGAGACCACCCGAACGCCTTGCTCGTGCCGATCTTGTCAGATGCTCGCGGCGTTCAACTCGTTGTGCGCAAGTGGGAGCGCAAGAAGCGCATGCCGGATGCGATCGTGATCGAGCATCCGCGACTGGCGGGCGGACACCTGGGTGCGGCAAAGGTTGCCGACCTGAATGACCCGCGCTTCGAATTCGAGAATGTCATTCCGCAGACGCTCGAGTTCCTGCGTGCTGCGGGCCTTGAGCGCGCCATACCTCTGATCGTGGCGGGTGGCATCCGCCGCTTCGAGGACATTGCCCGTGTGCAGGCACTGGGTGCGGCCGCGGTGCAGTTGGGCACGCCGTTCGCAGTCACTGTGGAATGCGATGCCCATGTCGAATTCAAGCGGGTGCTGGCCGAAGCCCGGGACGAAGACATGGTCGAGTTCACCAGCGTCGCCGGGCTGCCCGCGCGGGCAGTGTTGACGCCGTGGCTCCGCAACTACCTCGCTGCCGAGGCCAGGTTGCAGAGCGTCGCCCACGTCAAACCACGCTGCACGCTCGCCTTCGATTGCCTGGCGCAATGTGGTCTGCGCGACGGCCTGGCCGGCTGGGGTCAGTTCTGCATCGACAAGCAACTGGCCGCTGCCCTTCGAGGCGACGTCAAGAAGGGCCTGTTCTTCCGCGGTGTTGGAGCGTTGCCGTTCGGCCGAGATATTCCCACCGTTCAGGTCCTGATGACGCGACTCCTTACACCCTGCGAAGAGACCGTCTCTTCGTGAAATTGATTCACCGAGATATCTGTACATGCACTTGCACGCAATCGAAAACACAACCACAACCGCAACCCCATCCGAATCGAACGACCTCCCGGCGCAGGACATCAGCACGGAAGTCCTGCTGGAGAAGTACGCAAAGGACCGGGAGACCTCGATCGAGGACGTGAACCAGCGCGTCGCACGAGCCTTGGCACAGGCTGAGGAGCCGACGCAGCGCGCGCACTGGCAATCTCGGTTTGTCGAAGCGCTGCGCGCCGGCTTTGTGCCGGCCGGCCGCATCCAGTCGGCGGCGGGGACGGGGCTGTCGGCCACCCTGATCAACTGCTTCGTGCAGCCGGTGGGAGACTCGATCTCGCAGGAGGAAGACGGCCACCCTGGCATCTACACTGCGTTGACCGAAGCGGCCGAGACCATGCGCCGCGGCGGTGGTGTCGGCTACGACTTCTCCCGCATCCGGCCTCGCGGCGCCTGGGTGGGCAGCACGAAGAGCAGCGCCTCGGGACCGGTCAGCTACATGCGCGTCTTCGACCGGTCATGCGAAACCGTCGAGTCGGCCGGCGCGCGTCGTGGCGCCCAGATGGGCGTGCTGCGCTGCGACCACCCCGACATCTCGGAGTTCATTCGTGCCAAGGACGGCGGCGATCTGAAGAACTTCAACCTCTCGGTCGGCGTGACCGACGCCTTCATGGCGGCCGTCCAGGATGGCGGCGAAGTGAAGCTGTTGCACCGTGCCGAACCCGGGGTGGCGCAACGCGAAGCGGGTGCCTATCTGCAGAGTGCGGCGGAGGGTGGCCTCTGGGTCTACCGCAGCCTTGTAGCGCGCGAACTGTGGGACCAGATCATGCGGTCGACCTACGACCACGCTGAGCCAGGCGTGCTGTTCCTCGACCATATCAATCGCGACAACAACCTGTCGTACTGCGAGACCATCGCTGCGACCAACCCCTGCGCGGAGGAACCGCTGCCGCCATACGGCTGCTGCTGCCTCGGTTCGATTGACCTGACGCGATTTGTGCGCCTGCCGTTTGAAGGCAACGCATGGTTCGACGAGTCTGCGTTCGCCGATGTGGCGCGCGTTGCGGTCCGCATGCTCGACAACGTGCTGGACGTGTCGGTGTGGCCACTGCCGCAGCAACAGGAAGAAGCGCGCAGCAAGCGTCGCGTCGGGCTCGGCTTCACGGGGCTTGGTGATGCGCTGATCATGCTGAACCTGCGCTATGACACCGAGGCGGCGCGCAGCATGGCGCGGCGCATCGCCGAATTGTTGCGCGGCACGGCGTACGAGGCATCGGTGGACTTGGCCGCTGAGCGCGGCGCCTTTCCCCTGTTCAACGCCGATCTGTACCTCAGCGGCGCCACGTTTGCATCTCGTCTGCCGCCAGCGCTGCGCGACCGCATCCGTACTCAAGGGCTGCGCAACTCGCATCTGCTGTCGATCGCACCCACTGGAACGATCAGCCTGGCCTTTGCGGACAACGCGAGCAATGGCATCGAGCCCGCCTTCAGCTGGAGCTACACGCGAAAGAAGCGCATGCCCGACGGTAGCCACAAGGCGTACGCCGTTGAAGATCACGCCTGGCGTCTGTACCGGCACCTGAGGGGCGAAGCGGCACCGTTGACGCCAGCTTTCGTGACCGCCCTGGAGATGAGCGCGCAGTCGCACAGCGCGATGGTGTCGGCCGTGGCACCGTTCATCGACACGGCGATCTCGAAGACCGTGAACGTGCCGGCGGATTACCCCTACACAGACTTTCAGGACCTCTACCTGGAGGCCTGGCGGTCCGGCCTGAAGGGCTTGGCCACCTACCGGCCCAACAGCGTGCTCGGCTCGGTGTTGAGCGTCACGCCGCCGGGCGACGCCTCCCCCGAAGTGACCCTGCGCATAGACGGTGCCAACCGTCGACTGGCGCTCGACCGCCTGCCGGCACCGGTGTTGTCCTCGCTGCGATGGCCTGGTCGGCCCGAACTGCCCGCGGGTAACACGGCGTGGACCTTCATGGTCCACCATCCGTTTGGCGACTTTGCACTCTTCGTTGGCGAACTCGCCGCTGCGGACGGTCAATCCGCACAGCCGTTCGAGGTCTGGGTCAACGGTGCGGAGCAGCCCCGCGGCTTGGGCGCACTCGCAAAAACCTTGTCGATGGACCTGCGTGCCAATGACGCGGCGTGGCTGCAACTGAAGCTCGACTCACTGGCGACGGTGGCCGAGGAGCGCGCCTTCGAGATGCCGTTTCCACCGCGCGGCGAACGACGGCTGTTTCCCGGCGTCGTCGCGGCGACCGCAGCGGTGATTCGTTGGCGTTGCGAGCAACTCAATGCGTTGCCGCGTGCCGGCAGCGCCAGCCCGACCCCGGTGATGGACGCGATGTTCAGCATCGCCGAGCCACACACGGGCCCGTCGGGCACCTTGGCGTGGTCTGTCGATATCGACAACGCAGGCACCGGGGAGCAGTTCACGGTGACGCTCAAGGAGGTGACGCTGCCCGGCAGCGGCGGAACCACGGTCACGCGGCCCTGCGCGGTCGGGTTCTCCGGCAACTATCCTCGCGCGCTCGACGGCCTGGCACGACTGCTGTCGCTCGACATGCGTGTGATCGACCCGGCCTGGATCGGCATGAAGCTGCGCAAGCTGCTGAACTACGCGGAACCCCTCGGCCATTTCATGGCGTTCGTGCCCGGGCTGCCGAACGGCGAGCGCCGCCAACAGACCTGGCCTTCGACGGTGGCCTATATCGCCCGCCTGATCATTCACCGTTACGCCCTGCTCGGCGTTCTTGACGAAGGCGGCTTTCCGCTGCGCGACATGGGCGTGCTCGAATCCTCAGGCGACGTGCCCGCTCGGGACCATGTCTTCGCCGGCAAGGTCTGCTCCGAGTGCGGCAACGCGACCGTTATCCACAAAGATGGGTGTGAGTTCTGTACCGCCTGCGGTGCCATCGGCCAGTGCGGATGAGGGTTTTCGGCGGCCCCGGCGGTCTCCGTGTAAGCCCCGACCGCTCAGTCCGTCCTGTCGTGCTGGCTGGTAGGGAACAACAAGCCACCGTCCGTCCGGACCTTTTGCGTCAAATGCGAGTTCGGCTCAAGGCTCAAGGGCTGAGCCAACTTCTTGCTTCGACCTGTGTCGGGAAAATCTTCACGGGAAACGCGCCGCCCAGTCTTTCCACGTAGAAATCGGCCAAGTCGATCACCCTGGCATTCGTGGTGACCACTGCTTTGCGAACGTCGAGGTTGGAACGCTTCGCGCCGTAGTCTAGAACCCAGACGGCTTCGATCTCCGATGGATTCTCGACGCAGGAGGTGATCCGGGAGTAGTCGGCGATGACGAATTTCAGGTGGTCGAAACGGATGTCGCCGGTGTACTGCTCGGCGGCCTTCTGCATGTCACGTATGGAAACGTCGCCCGAAAATTCGACGACGATCCCCCTGAGTTCCCAGACCAGCTTGTATGGCATCGCTGTTTTTGCTGCTTCCGATAGGCGGAGCGGTTGTGGCTTGGAGACTCCAAGCTGGCGTGCTGCACTGTCTTCTGCCACACACCGGCGCGGGAGGATCGCACCTCAACTGATCAGCCCGGCTGACCGGCGTGGTTCATTGTCTGCTGAGCAGGCAGCATCAGCGAAGCACGGGCCCAAGTGCGCAATGCGCCCGACCGGACTTTGCCAATCACTTTGACCTAAATCAATGAATGCGATGGAGGGCCCTCCTACTATAGATGCATACGCTATACATCTTTAATCACCTACCGAACGGAACTTCTATGACCACCCAATCCATGATTTCACCGCCCGAAGCTGTGACTAACGCCAGCATCGATGTTCGCGCCATCTCCCCGCGCGACCGTCATCCGCTGATCTTCTCCACATTCCGCGCGCTGGCCACGGGTCAATCGTTGGAGCTGATCAATGACCATGACCCGTTGCCTCTGTACGACCACTTCCAGGCTGAGCAGCCTGGCGGATTCGGTTGGGACTACCTCGAACGAGGGCCGGTTTGGCGCGTTCGCATTTCGAAGATCGCAAGAGTCGAAAGTGCGCACGGCAAGGGTTCGTGCTGCGGCGCCTGTGGTGGGGCCTGAGGTTCAAGGCTTGCGTCAGCAGTCAACCCTTTTCCAAGAAAGAATCTCATGAAAAGCAACCACCGGCTCTGGCGCTGGCTGGGCCTGATCTTCGTACTGTCGTTCGGAGCCCTGGGCTTCATCGGATACCAGATCTACCTGACCGCGCCCCCGATACCGAAGGCCGTCGTCTCCGAGGACGGCTCGACGATCTTCACCGGCAAACAAGTGCAGAGCGGCCAGCAGGCCTGGCTGTCGGCGGGCGGTCAGCAACTGGGCACCGTCTGGGGCCACGGCAGCTATGTCGCCCCCGACTGGTCGGCCGACTGGCTGCACCGCGAGGCGCTGGCTCTTCAGGCCATCCGCACCGTGCAGCAAACCACGTCGCTGGCACCGCCTACGGCCATCGAGCGTGCGGCCATTGCCGTCACGCTGAAGGACGAGATGCGGCGCAACCGGTATGACGACGCCAGCGGCGTTATCACGGTCAGCAAGGAACGCGCGCAGGCCATCCGCGAAACCGCCAAGCACTTCGAGACGCTTTTCAGCAGCGACCCGTCGTTGCACGCGCTGCGCGAGCAGTACGCGATGAGTGACGGTGCATTGCCGCAAAAGGTGGATCGCCAGTCGCTGGCCGCGTTCTTCTTCTGGACGGCCTGGGCCGCTGCCACCGACCGTCCTGGCGAGAGCAACCTCTCGTACACCAGCAACTGGCCGCACGAGCCGCTGGTCGGCAACACGATGACCGGATCGGCGGCGATGTGGTCGATGGTCAGCATCGTGCTGCTGATCGCCGGCATCGGCGCGATGCTGTGGGTCCACGGCAGCACGAAGCACGAGGCCGACCCCGAACTGCCGAAGACTGACCCCTTCCTCGGCGCTGTCGCCACGCCGTCGATGATGGCCACGCGCAAGTACTTCTTCGCCGTCATCGGCTTGCTGATGCTGCAGATCGGCATGGGTGCCATCACCGCGCACTACGCGGTCGAGGGCCAGGCCTTCTTCGGCATCCCACTGGGACAAGTTCTGCCCTACGTCGTCAGCCGTACGGTGCACACGCAGGTCGGTGTGTTCTGGATCGCCACCGCGTGGCTCGCCACCGGCCTGTTCGTCGCGCCGCTGCTGTCGGGTGCCGAGCCGAAGTACCAGAAGCTCGGCGTCGACGTGCTGTTCTGGGCGCTGATCGCCATTGTCGTCGGCTCGACCGCCACCGGCTGGCTGGGCACGCTGCAGCACATGGGCTTCGACTACAGCTTCTGGATCGGCAACCAGGGCCTCGAGTACACCAGCATGGGCCGCGTCTGGCAGATCCTTCTGTTCGTCGGCCTGCTGTTCTGGCTGCTGCTGCTGGGCCGTGCGCTGTGGCCGGCGCTGAAGAAGCCGTCGGAGACCCGCGGCCTGATCGCGATGGTCTTCCTGTCCGCCACCTGCATCGGCGGCTTCTATGCCAGCAGCCTGATGTGGGGTCAGAAGACGCACTACTCGATGGTCGAATACTGGCGCTGGTGGCTGGTCCACCTCTGGGTCGAGGGATTCTTTGAAGTCTTCGCCACCGCGGTCATCGCGCTGATCTTCACGAAGCTGGGCCTGGTGCGCACGACGAGCGCCAACCGCGCCATCGTCGCCGAAACCATCGTGTTCCTGTTCGGCGGCATCTTGGGCACGCTGCACCACCTGTACTTCACCGGCACGCCGACGTCGGTGATCTCGGTCGGCGCCGTCTTCTCGGCGCTGGAAGTGGTGCCGCTCGCAATGATCGGCCTGGAAGCGCTGCAGACCTATCGCCGTAGTCAGGGCGCACCGTGGCTGGCCGCGTACAAGTGGCCGATCATGTGCTTCGTCGCCGTGGGCTTCTGGAACACGCTGGGCGCTGGTGTGCTGGGCTTCGCGATCAACCCGCCGGCTTCGCTGTACTACGTGCAGGGCCTGAACATGACGGCGGCCCACGGCCATGCCGCGCTGTTCGGCGTCTACGGCATGCTGGGCATCGGCCTGCTGCTGTTCTGCCTGCGCAACCTGTATGCGCGCGGCCTGCACGCCGACGGGCTGCTCAAGCCCGCGTTCTGGGGCCTGAACATCGGCCTTGCGATGATGGTCTTCATGTCGCTGCTGCCGGCGGGAATCTACCAGGCCTGGGCTGCGATCGACAAGGGCCTTTGGTTCGCGCGCTCGCCCGAAATCATCCATTCGAAGGTGATGGAGACGCTCGTCTGGATGCGTGTACCGGGCGACATCGTCTTCGCGGTCGGCGCAGTGCTGCTGGCGTTGTATGCGATCAAGCTGCTTCGACGCGCTCCGGCGCTGCGCAAGAGCCACAGCGCAAATCTGGGGGATGCCGCTCTCTCGCGCCGATAGGCAGCGGGACCATGAAACTCACCGCCTTCACAGACTACAGCCTGCGCGTGCTCATGTACTCGGCGATGGAGCCCATGCGTCGGGCAACCATCGCCGAGGTAGCGACCTCATACGGTGTTCCAGAAAACCGCCTGACGAAGGTCGTCCACTTTCTCGGCCTGCAGGGCTGGCTGGCCACGATGCGCGGCAAGGGAGGTGGCATGCAATTGGGCATGGAGGCGCACCGCATCGTCGTTGGACGGGTGGTACGCGCGTCCGAGGGTGAGTCCGTTCCGGCCGAGTGCTTCGGCAAGGATCCGCACGGGTGCGTCATCTCCAGCGTCTGCCAAATGCGAACTGCGCTGAAGGAGGCGAACGACGCTTTCTACGCTGCGTTGGACAGGTACACGCTTGCCGACCTGTTGGTCAGCCGGCAAAACCTGGCCCAGCTTCTGTCGCCGCAGCCACAGTCACCAAAGGAGATGCGTCCATGAATACCGAAGCGGCACCTGCCTGCCCATTTCCATACCAAGGGCCGCAGTATTTGCAGGAGACGATCGTCTCGGCGCTGAAACAGGTCGTGGACCCTGAAGTGGCACTGAGCGTCGTCGACCTCGGGCTGATTTACGGCGTGGAGGTCGACGATGAGGCGGCACGGGTCACGATGACCATGACATCGGCGGCCTGCCCCGTGACGGAGGTGATCATGGACGATGTCGAGTTCGAACTCGAGCGCGTCTTGCCCGCTGGCTGCCTGGTCGAGGTGAATATAGTTTGGGAGCCGGCCTGGTCGCCGGAGATGATGAGCGAGAGCGCCCGGCGCTTCATGGGATAAGCCCGTGACCAAGGCTCGTCAGGCTACAGGATTGCGCCTTGCCGCCACTGCCGCATTTGTGCTGTTGGTGGCGGTGTCGCTGCTGTCAGCGGTGGCAGGCGGTTTACTGCGTGCCGGCGCAAGCTGGTCGCTCCTTCATGGAAGCGTCGTCGTTGCACAGGCGGCCGGCGCGCACGCTGCGTTGATGCTGTCGGGCTTCCTTGGCATGGTCATCGCCATTGAACGAGCGGTGGCGGTCCGCCTGCGCTGGGCCTTCGGCGCGCCCGTGGCCGCTGGCCTGGGAAGTCTCGCTTTGCTGGCCGGACGTTTCGAAGTGGCAGCAGCACTCGGCATCATCGCGGCCCTGGTCTCGGTCGCCGTGCATCTCGTCGTCCTGCAGCGTCAGCGCGCGCCACACACAGCGCTGCTGCTGCTGGCGTCGTGCGCATGGCTGGTTGGAAATGTGCTCTTCGCAGTCGGCCGCGGACCGGCCGACGCGCTGCCCTGGTGGTTCGCGCTTCCAGTGCTGACCATTGCGGCCGAGCGCCTGGAGATGACACGCTTGACGCGGCGCCACGCAGTGGCGATGCCCGTGCTGGTGGCCATCGTCGCGCTGCTGCTTGCTGGTGCCGCGCTATCGTCCTCGACGGCCATCGGCGGCGTGCTGTTTGGCTGCGCGCTGCCGATGCTGGCGCTGTGGTTTGGAACTTTCGACATCGCGCGCCGTACCCTCTTCGCGAAGGGTCTGCCACGCTACATGGCGGTTTGCCTGCTTGCCGGTTATGCCTGGCTGGCAGTTGCAGGCCTGGCGTGGATGGGTGTTGCGCTGGGTTGTCCTGGTCGGGACCTGGCGCTTCACGCGTTGGGGCTGGGCTTCATTGTCAGCATGGTGATGGGGCACGCGCCCGTCATCCTCCCCGCGGTGCTCCGTGTGAAATTGCTGTTTGGCCCATGGTTCTACGCCCCGCTCCTGGCTCTCCATGCTTCGCTGCTGCTCAGGGTCGTTGTCGGCGTATGGGAGCCTGCTCTTCGCGCGATCGGCGCGCAACTCAACGCTGTCGCCTTACTGCTCTTCGCCATAACTGTCGTCCTTTCAGCCATCGCCTGGGGAAGACGAAAGGCTGTCTGAGTTGATCTCAGGCGGCAGGTCTCCCGGCAAATCCGCTCGCGCAGGCCATCTGGCGTCTCTGCGACCTGGGTACGCAGGCCGGCGAGGTAGTCCCCAACACACCGCCTATCCGGTTCTCGGCGCCAAGCCTTGGCGCCGGCTCGCGGCGGATGGCAGCTTTTCAAGTGACTGGACTTCAGCAATGGGTCGAGTGCCGGTGCTCCCAGTCGATAGCCCAGCGGCTGCTGGCCGACCCTCAGCTGACTTTCGCGTCCGTCTGACCGCTGTCCGCGGCAAAACGGTCAAGCGCGTGGGTCCGATGGGCGGCGCTGGACGGCCAGGACACGTCGCTGGCGACCGTCTGCTGCTAAGTGAGGCGATGGTCCACTGGACTCATGTAGCCACAGGCTCGCCTCAATCAAAATAGTGATTGGCCGTTGAGCAGCTTGCCTTTCGGCATGGACTGGCTGGCGATCTCTTGGATCTGGGCCAGCTGCTGGTCGTTGAGCGGCCCGTCGTCCGGCTCGTAGGCCCGTGGTCGCAGGCGCCCCAGAAGTTCCGACAGGCGCTGAAGAAGTTCAACAAGCTTTGCTTTCATGGGCGTGGCACAAGGTTCTTCAGCACGACTGTCCGGACAGCGACTCGATCCAAAGACGCCAGTCTTGAACAAGTGCTGACGGACCGACACCATCAACAATCAACCGTGTACGAAGATCTCCGAGGTGTGCCCAGCACTGGTCACGCCAGGGCGACGGGACGTCCTCCAAAACTACATACTCGAAGCCGAGTCGAGTGCGTCGAATCGGCACCGATTCCAGGCAAACTGACGTGTCCATGATGTGGCAATCCGGTGGTCTGAGTTGTCGCCTGTCTGCAGCATGGCGAGGTCTAGCGTTGGATGGCAAACAGTACCCACTCGCTAGACGTGCAGAACGAGAGGTAAGTCCCTGGAGCAGCCATATCGGTTGTCACAGAGGCCCGCCGTCTGCATGGGCAGAAACCTCGGCAAGGACCTGCCGGGTGCCCTCTTCAGTGGCCAGCAGTTGGGTGGGCACGAGCCCACCCAACGCAAAATTCCTGGTCTGCATGTACGTCGCCGCCACCTCGGGCCCGAGCTGGACCGCGACTTCGCATGCCACGAGCCTGTAACGCTCGCCTGTGGTGGTGGGGATGGTGGCCGGATCGTCCATGCGCGGACTCTGCGCCAGCATCGTCAGGGGTGCAAGCCCCGGTTGCACCCCGGATGGTGTGTTGTCTGGCGAACCGCCAAAGTGCAGCTTACCGGCGTGCACCCACCGATGCGACTCTCACTCGGGTGGATGTGCGTCGGTCCGAACGGTGGCTTCGCGGTGATGCGGTCAGGGCAACGGATGTTGGCGAAGGGTCGTGGGCTGCCGACGTACTCGACGCGGGCACGGGCCGGTCTCGATCAACTTGCTGACCTTCATACGGCGGCGCTCGACTGCACCTTGAGGGGGCCGGGGGGCGATCGCGGACAAATCGGACTGCGAAATCGGAACTTCGATCGCATCAAGCTAGGTCGTCGCCAAGAAGCCGAGCAGCTTTGCTGCCAATCGCAGATGCCGATCGGAAATACCCCACCACTGTGGCCACGGACGCATGCCCGGTCAAAGCCATGGTTTCGCCAATCGGCACACCTTGGCGAGCCGCCTCGGTGACGAAGCCCGATCGCAAAGAATGTGCGGAAAACTCTTCCTCCAACCCCGCCAGCGCCGCTCGTGTCTTCACGATGTCGCGCACAGCCGCAGGGGAGAGCGGTTCACCAACCTTGTCGCCGCGGCGGATGCGCCGGAACATGGCACCTGACTTCACTCCGCTTCGGGCCAACCAATCGTCGAGCGCGTCGGCCGCCGGCCCCACGATCGGCTTGTCGTTGTCCTGACCGCTCGTGCCGGCCTGATCAGTCTTGGAGCGGTACAGCGTGAAGACATAGGTTCTGGCGCCGATCTTCTTCACGTTGTCGGTGGTGGCTGCTGTCACCTCCGATCGTCGCCGCCCGCCGCTGGACCACGCGAAGAGGAGGAGGGCGCGGTCGCGCACCCCTCGCAAGGAGTCGTCGCACGTTGCAAGCAATGCCTCCAGAGGGTCTTTGGTCAGTGCCGCCTTCTTGTCCTGAACGACGCCGCGCTTCGAATAGGCCCGTCGCGTCTTGGCAAGCAGTTCCCGGACCTTCGGGTCCTGGCAAGGATTGCGAACCGACCGCAGCTGATGGACCTTCGACAGCACGCTGACGCGGTGAACAAGCGTCGCCAGGGCAGGGGGCCCCAAAGCCGCCTTAAAACCTCCTTCGACCATCGCGCGGTCGATCGCCGGCGGCAGCTCGCACGCAAGCCCGTCAGCGGTCCTTCGTTGGGCATGGTCGACGATGAACTGGATCACGACGGGCGCGGACACGGGAAGCGCGATGGGTTGCCGGTATCGCAAGCTGAACCAGGCGGCCCAGTAGCGCAGCGCCGTCCGGTAGCTGCGGATGGTGTTGTCGGACTCACCTTCGGCCAGCAGCCTGCGCATGGCGTCTTCCGCCAGCTGGCCCAGTTGTTCCGGATCAAGCGGGGCGACTTCCGTCTCGGGCACCTCGACAGCAATCAGGTTTGCGGGGGCGCCGCGTTTAGCGACAGTGGCTTTCATATCGTATTTGTATGGTGGTGACTGTATGATATCTAACGTATAGTCTTCGTAGATCGCGATAACTATCTATTATCGTGACTAAAGTAGGGCGGCGCAACCTGCAAAACGTGGGAGACCCACCATGGCCCGAGGAATCACCGAAAACGACGTCTGGACGGCATCCGATGCGCTGCTGTTGGAGGGTGCCAGGCCGACGATCGAACGCGTGCGCCAAAAAATTGGGCGTGGTTCGCCGAACACGGTCAGTCCGTACCTCGACACATGGTTCAAGAACCTGGGCGGGCGGATCAAGGATCCGGGAGCGTTTTCGGCACCGCCCGATCTGCCAGATCCAATTATTCAAGTCGCCAGGCACCTCTGGGAGGTAGCGCAGGCGGAAAGCAGGAGCGACTTCGACGAGCGACTGCGGGACGGCATGGCTGCGGCGATCTTGAACGTTGAGGCAGAGAAGGAACGGGCCGGGTTGGCCGAAGCCGCGGCCTTCGAGGCGTCAGCCAAGGCCGCGAGGCTGCACGCGGACTTGACCGACCGCGAGTCGTTGCGAGAGCAGGAGGCCCTCGCGCGCTCGGCAGCAGAAGCGCGATTGGGTGATGCACTGCGACAGATCGAGCAGCTTCAGGCTCGAGTCGTTCGAGCGGAAGAGGCGGCAGATGAAGCGCGCACGACGGCCAAGCGAACGGCTGACCTTGCAATCGAGCGCGCAGCCACCGCCGAGCGCCGCGCTGCGCTGGAAATCGACTCTGAGCGGGTTGCACGCGCCAAGGCGGACAAGCGGGCCGATGCGCTCGAGCGAAAGCTGGAAGCGGTACAGGACGCCGCCCGCAGCGAACTCGTGAAACACACAGAGGAGACCGTCAGACTCAAGGCTGAGGTAGACCGTCAGATCGATGCAGTTCGGAATGCGCAAGAGCGCGAGTCGGATCTGACGCGCCGTGCCGAGCAACTTGCTGCGACCGCAGAGACGCTGCGCGCGTCGCTTGTCGCTGTGGATCGCGACGCGCATGCCGTTAACCAGCAGACAGCGCTGGCCGAACGCATCATCTCGGCGATCCGGTCCCGCGCCACTTCACGCGCTGGCAGCACTGCAACCAAGGCTCGGCCAGCCAAGCGGGCTGCGTAACGCAAAAGTTCGCCCCAATGGCGATGAGACTTTGAGGACGGCGCCAGGGTTTTGCATTGACAGGAGAATGTCTCGGATCCACCGTGCCAGCCGCAACCCGTGAGACCTCGAAAACCTCGGCCAAGCGCTTCGACCTCTCCGAGACAGGAGGTCGCCCTGACGCTGGCATGATGAAGAAGTAGCTGATGATCCGATAGGCAGGCTTCGACCCAACAAAGCGAGCATCACATGTCCACGATGACCGACAGAGAGAACGTCCTTCGCGCCGCTACCGAATTGAACTCTGATCCTGCCGTCGCATCCGCCTGGTACAGCGACGAGGCCCTGTCCGTCTTTGACGGAAAAACTCCAGCACAATTGGTTGCTGAAGGCAGGGCCGCTGACGTGCTCCGCTACATCGAGATGCTCAGCGCTGGGTTCTGCGGTTGAGCGGGCGTGCAAATCTGACTCGAAGCGTTGTCGGACTCATCGAGCGCGACTCAGATGAAGGGTATTGACGCGGCTTGCGCACGGCTGGCGCGGTCGGGCCTGCCGAGGCTTTTGAGGCCGTGAGGAGCACAGTCAGGCGAAGTTGAAATGAAAGCTGGCTGAAAGCTCGAGAGTCGCGCGACCTTCCATTTGCCTGGCTCGCCTCAGCGCCGCTCGGGCGAACAGCGCTTTTGTCACTTCGTTCTCCGGCACGCCCTCCAACGCCTCGGCCCCACTGGCAAAGTATGGGCCGAACCTTGTCCGAAACCAGCGACCGCCTCCTGCGCGTTCTGGGCGTAGGCGATGCGCGCCATGAGAGTTCGGCCCTCACCCGTCGCACCGTAGTCCTGCCAAACCGTCCACAGTTTCATGCTTTGGACTCCTTTATCGAAGCTGCATAGCTGGTCCGTCTGAAGGCGTCATACGCATGCCTATAAGGCTCAGTGGCAGCTATGTGAGGGTCCCTTCGTCGTTGTAGGTTCCGAGCAGTGATCGGACGCGGGCAGCAGCGACACTTCGGGCGAGGGTCTAGCTTGGACAGGATCGCAGTAGGTCAATCTCGTGGTCGAGAGCTTCGTAGAGCGACTCTTCGTCATCCACCATCCGAACACCGACGATCCTAGCGATCATCTCGCGCTCGATGTAGTACTGGTACATCTGGAACCAGCTCACCATCTGCCCTTCTGAGAAGAAAAAATCCGGCTTCAGGCCCCGCTCACTCATCCTTCCACGGGTTACATGCATCGCAACCAAGAGAGGGCCAGCCATCTGCGGTTCGACCCTGGTGTCCCCTCGCTTCATCTGCTCGATCTCGCGCAAGTCGCGTACCAACGGACGCACCCAGTGATCGGGCAGCGACAGTGGCAGAGCGCACCTGTAGGGCTTTTTGCAGACTTCGGCGGCCAGTCCATGAACGTCCGTGGGTGGAATCTTCGCCATGTCGAAACGGGGCTCCGTCACTGAACATGCTACTTTAAGTCTGTAGACGCAAAGTCGTCAATCACGCCAACCTTGCCTACATGAAAGGGCAAGGTTCACTTCGCGAATCGGCTAGGCGCCGGCTTGCACGGCATCTGCGTGCGACACGCCTTGAGCAGGGCTTGTCGCAGGAAGCGCTAGCAGATCTTTGTGACCTTCACCGTACGTACGTCGGTTCGATCGAACGGTCCGAGAGAAACGTCTCGCTTGACAACATCGAACGGCTAGCCCGCGCACTTGAGGTTGATGTCTGCGACTTGCTGTCGCCCGCCTGACCAACGATGGTGCCGACATCCACGCAGCAAGATCGCTTGATCGATCCGACAGCATGACGAGGACAGAGAGCAGGCTTGGACCCAACACCTATGTCCCCATTTGACCTTTGGGCCACCCGCGAAGATCGCGCTCGCCAGGTCAATGCAAAGACTATTGCCGGCTACCGGTCAGTTTGGACCAGCTGGCTGAATTTCTTGAGCGATCAAGGCGTGAAGTGGGAAGACGCCACGGAGGGGAATGTTCAAGCTTTCATTGGCGGTATGACGCCGCGCGCTCTGAGCGACGATCACCCAAGTACCGTATCTCAGCGGAGATACGCGAGGGTCATGGCGGACGTGTACACGCACGCTAAAGTCTGTGGCCTGATCCGAGCGAACCCCGTTCGCCTTGATCACCCGCCAGTGCCGGAATCCGAAGCGTCGACGTCGACCTTCTTCCGAGACGAACAGTATCACGCGCTCGTCCAGTGTCTGCCAGATGCTCTGGACTGGCACGCCGTGCGAAATCGGGCGATCCTGGCGTGTTTTCTTCTGGATGCATTGAGTGCATCGGAGGTCGCCTCCCTCACCGTGGCGGACGTCAACCTTGACCCTGAGGACGGCGCTAAGCACCCTGCAGAAATCCGGATCGGATACGTGCAAATCCGCGGGAGTCAGCGGCGACCCGCTCAGTCGCGGACCGTCAGGCTCGCATGGAAGACAACCGCTGCAGTATCACGTTGGCTCCATACGCGCGAGCACGTTGCCAAGGGCACTGGAAATCCGCTGTTCGTTTCGACGCGGGGCGAGGCATCCCTCACTCCAAAGGCGCTGATGGAGATCTGTGCCGAGCATGTGTCCCGAAGCTTGTCCAGCCCGAGCGGGACGACAATCAGGTGGACGCATGCTGGCCCGACGTCGCTACGCAATAGCTGCCTGCTTCGCTGGTTGGAGGACGGCTGGCCACCGGACGACGTGGCCACAAGAGCGGGACTGTCCAGCCCCCATAGGTTGAGCCGCCTGATGCGTTCGTCACGCCGGACTTGAGGGCTCGGCCTTGAGTTGCGACTTGGCTCCACTTGCCGAGCCAGATGTCTGGACTGACGCTGGCGTCGGTCCGACAAGGCCTCGGTCGGACACCTGCTTCAGTTCGGTGCCTCGGGGCGGCCGATCGAGCAGTCCTTCGAACGTGTCGGTCCGCAAAATGCCACTGTAGATCGCAGCCACTCACACCTTGAACCCGACGGGGCCAGTTCTTAGGCTGCGGGGCGCGTTTGCAGAAGAGTTTCGTCGGCTGAGGGGTAAGTTTGGCGTCGGCCCGCAAGGTCTGAGGGGGTTGATTGCGGACTCCTTACAGAGGCCGCGGGGCTAGATTGAGGCCCGGTCGCTGAGGCGGCGGGGGGCGTTTGAGGACCAGTAGGGTGCTTTGTCGTTCAAATTAGCCCCAATCCGCGGGGGAGTTTTGTGGCACCCGACTCGGTACGTGAGACTCGCGCGCGAGAGCATATGTCCGTCGTCTCTATTAGTTAACA
>NZ_JAVTWP010000003.1:0-389521 GCF_032229685.1 Rhizobacter sp.
GCTCGTGGGCGTGGTGATTGCGCTCGAGATGGCGGCTGTGCTGTTGCCCGGCTTCAATGTCTCGCAGGCGCCGGCCGCCAATGCGGTCGCGCTGAAGGCAGGCAATACCAAGCTGCTCGGCATCGAGGTCTACACACACTATCTGTACCCACTGCAGATCGCGGCGGTGCTGCTACTCGTGGCAATCATCGCTGCCATAGCGCTCACGCTGCGTCGGCGCAAGGACTCGAAGTATCAGAACCCGTCGGAACAGGTGCGTGTGCGTGCTGCCGACCGAGTGCGCATCGTGCAGATGAAACCAGAGATCGAGGCGCCGCCAGTGGCCGCTGCGGTCGAAGGCACGGGGGAGAAGAAATGACGATCGCATCGGTCACGCTCGGCCACTACCTCACCCTCGGCGCGATCTTGTTTGCGCTGTCGGTGATCGGCATCTTCCTGAACCGCAAGAACCTGATCGTGCTGCTGATGGCGATTGAACTGATGCTGCTTGCCGTCAACCTGAACTTCGTCGCGTTCTCGCATTATCTCGACCCGGTCACCAACGATCCGATGGCAGGGCAGGTGTTCGTGTTCTTCATCCTGACCGTGGCGGCGGCCGAGTCGGCCATCGGCCTGGCGATCCTGGTGGTGCTGTTCCGCAACCGGTCCACCATCAATGTCGACGAACTCGACGCGCTGAAAGGCTGATTCACACATGTCAGCTCAACTCTCGCAAAACCTGCTGCTCGCGGTGCCGCTCGCGCCGCTGGCGGGCGCCATTGCCGCCGGCCTGTTCGGCAAGGCCATCGGCCGGCGCGGCGCCCACACCGTCACCATCCTCGGGGTGCTGGTCGCTTTCATCATCTCGTTCTACACGCTGCACCTCGTGGTCACCGAAGGCGCGCGCTTCAACGCCACGATCTACGAGTGGATGGTGCTCGGCGGTCTGAAGATGGAGGTCGGCTTCCTCGTCGACGGCCTCACCGCAATGATGATGTGCGTCGTGACCTTCGTGTCGCTGATGGTCCACATCTTCACCATCGGCTACATGGAAGAAGACCCCGGCTACCAGCGCTTCTTCAGCTACATCGCGCTGTTCACCTTCTCGATGCTGATGCTCGTGATGAGCAACAACTTCCTGCAGCTGTTCTTCGGCTGGGAAGCGGTGGGTCTGGTGTCTTACCTGCTGATCGGTTTCTGGTTCACGAAGCCGACCGCGATCTTCGCCAACATGAAGGCCTTTCTGGTCAACCGGGTCGGCGACTTCGGCTTCATTCTCGGCATCGGCCTGATCGTGGCCTACGCCGGCACGCTGAACTACGGCGAAGCCTTTGCCAAGGGCGGCGAACTCGCCAAGCTCACTTTGCCCGGCACCGAATGGATGCTGATCACCGTGACCTGCATCTGCCTCTTCATCGGCGCGATGGGCAAGAGCGCGCAGTTCCCACTGCACGTGTGGCTGCCCGACTCGATGGAAGGCCCGACGCCGATCTCGGCGCTGATCCATGCGGCGACGATGGTCACGGCCGGCATCTTCATGGTGGCACGCATGTCGCCGCTGTTCGAGCTGTCAGACACCGCGCTGAGCTTCGTGATGGTGATCGGCGCGATCACGGCGCTGTTCATGGGCTTCCTCGGCATCATCCAGAACGACATCAAGCGGGTGGTCGCGTATTCCACGCTCAGCCAGCTGGGCTACATGACGGTCGCGCTCGGCGCCTCGGCCTATTCGGTCGCGGTGTTCCACCTGATGACGCACGCCTTCTTCAAGGCGCTGCTGTTCCTCGCCGCGGGCTCGGTGATCATCGGCATGCACCATGACCAGGACATCCGCAACATGGGCGGCCTGCGCAAGTACATGCCGATCACGTGGATCACCGCATTGCTGGGTTCGCTGGCGCTGATCGGCACGCCGCTGTTCGCCGGGTTTTATTCGAAGGACAGCATCATCGAAGCGGTGCACGAGAGCCACCTTTGGGGGTCGGGCTTCGCCTACTTCGCGGTGGCCGCCGGTGTGTTAATCACCGCGTTCTATTCCTTCCGCATGTACTTCCTGGTGTTCCATGGCAAGGAACATTTCCGCCACAAGCCGTTCCCTGGCGAGCACGACCATCACGACGATGGCCATGGCCACCACGAACCGCACGTGCCGCACGAATCACCCTGGGTCGTCACCTTCCCGCTGATCGCGCTGGCCGTTCCTTCGGTCGTCATCGGCTACATGACGATCGGCCCGATGCTCTACGGCGACTTTTTCAAGGACGCGATCTTCATCGATCTGGCGAAGCACCCGGCGATGGAAGAAATGGCCAAGGCCTTCCATGGCGCCGGCGCGATGGCACTGCACGGCCTGAGCACGCTGCCGTTCTGGCTCGCACTTGCCGGGGTGGTCACGGCCTACGTGTTCTACATGGTCAAGCCGGAGATCCCCGCCGCCATCAAGGCGCGTGTCGGCTTCATCAACCGCCTGCTCGAGAACAAGTACTACCTCGACTGGTTCAACGAGAACGTGCTGGCCCGCGCTGCGCGCCTGGCCGGCACCGGCCTCTGGAAGGGTGGCGACGAGGCCGTGATCGACGGCGCCATCAACGGCTCGGCGCGCGCCATGGGGGGCCTGGCCGCCCTGGGCCGCACCTTGCAGACCGGTTACCTGTACTGGTACGCGCTGGTGATGATCATGGGTGTCATCGGTCTGATGACCTGGCAGCTGTGGCCTTTCCTGATGAGTCACCTCGGCCGCTGATGGCCCTCGGCCCAGCGCGCGCACGGAGAAAAACAACATGGGTCTCTTGAGTCTTGCCATCTGGCTGCCGGTGCTGTCGGGCGTGGTCTTGCTCGCGCTCGGCCGCGACGAACACGCCGGTACCGTGCGCTGGGTGGCGCTGATCGCCGCGTTCGCGAGCCTGGCGGTCACGCTGCCGGTGGTCACTGGTTTCAACCCGGCCACCGCGGCCATGCAGTTCCAGGAAAAGCTCGGCTGGATCGAGCGTTTCAACGTGCACTACCACCTCGGTGTCGACGGCCTGTCGATGTGGTTCGTGCCGCTCACCGCGTTCATCACGGTGATCGTGGTGATCGCCGCGTGGGACGTGATCACCGAGCGCGTCAACCAGTACATGGGCGCGTTCCTGATCCTGTCGGGCCTAATGGTCGGTGTGTTCAGCGCGCTCGACGGCCTGCTGTTCTACGTGTTCTTCGAAGCCACGCTGATCCCGATGTACCTGATCATCGGCGTGTGGGGCGGCCCGCGGCGGGTCTACGCTGCGTTCAAGTTCTTCCTGTACACGCTCGCCGGCTCGCTGCTGATGCTGGTGGCGCTGATCTACCTGTACTACAAGTCGGGTGGCAGTTTCGACATCGTCACCTGGCACAAGCTGCCGCTGGCCGGGCCCGTGCAGACGCTGCTGTTCTTCGCCTTCTTCCTCGCCTTTGCCGTGAAGGTGCCGATGTGGCCGGTGCACACCTGGCTGCCCGACGCCCACGTCGAAGCGCCCACCGGTGGCTCGGTCGTTCTGGCGGCGATCATGCTCAAGCTCGGCGCCTACGGCTTTCTGCGCTTCTCGCTGCCGATCACGCCAGACGCCAGCCACCAGTGGTCATGGCTCATGGTCACGCTCTCGCTGATCGCGGTGGTCTACATCGGCTTCGTGGCGCTGGTGCAGCAAGACATGAAGAAGCTGGTCGCGTACTCGTCGATCGCCCACATGGGCTTCGTGACCTTCGGCTTCTTCATCTTCAACGAACTCGGCATGGCCGGCGGCATCGTGCAGATGGTCTCGCACGGTTTCGTGTCGGGTGCGATGTTCCTGTGCATCGGCGTGTTGTACGACCGCGTGCACTCGCGCGAGATCGCGGCCTACGGCGGCGTGGCCAACACCATGCCCAAGTTCGCGGCCTTCGCCGTGCTGTTCGCCATGGCCAACTGCGGCCTGCCGGGCACCGCCGGTTTTGTGGGCGAGTGGATGGTGATTCTCGGTGCCGTGAAGTTCAACTTCTGGCTCGGTGCGGTCGCCGCGACCACGCTGATCTTCGGCGCGGCCTACACGCTGTGGATGGTCAAGCGGGTGTACTTCGGCCCGGTCGCCAATGACCATGTGGGCACGCTGACCGACCTGAACCCGCGTGAATTCGCGATGCTCGCCGTGCTGGCGATCGCGGTGTTGTGGATGGGCCTGTACCCGAAGCCTTTCACCGACGTCATGCAGGTGTCGGTGAGCGAGTTGCTCAAGCACGTGGCCACACCCAAGCTCGCCCCCTGAAGAGAACAACACCATGACCCAGATGAACTGGTCCGCCGTCTACCCGGAAATCGTGCTGCTGGTGATGGCCTGCGTGGTGGCGATGGTCGACCTGTGGGTGACCGACCCGCGCCGCACACCGACCTACTGGCTCACGCAGGCTTCTCTCGCGGTGGTGGCCGCCATGCAGCTCGGCGCATTCAACTCCGGCGACACCGTCTACGCCATGCAAGGCATGGTGGTGGCCGATCCGATGGGTCACCTGCTCGGTTTGTTCGCCACGCTGGCCGTGATGATCTCGCTCGTGTACGCGCGCCCGTACGCCGGCTCGCGCGACATGCTCAAGGGCGAGCTCTTCACCCTCAGCCTGTTCTCGCTGCTCGGCATCTGCGTGATGCTGTCGGCCAACAACTTCCTCGTCGTCTACCTCGGCCTCGAACTGATGACGCTGAGCCTGTACGCGCTGGTCGCGATGCGCCGCGACCATGCCGACGCGACCGAAGCCGCGATGAAGTACTTCGTGCTCGGCGCGCTGGCCAGCGGCTTCCTGCTCTACGGCCTGTCGATGATGTACGGGGCCACCGGCTCGCTCGACATCAACGAGGTCTTCAAGGCCATCGGCACCGGCCAGATCAACAAGCAGGTGTTGATCCTCGGCGAGGTCTTCGTCGTCGCCGGTCTGGCTTTCAAGCTCGGCGCCGTGCCCTTTCACATGTGGGTGCCCGACGTGTACCAGGGCGCCCCCACCGCGATCACGCTGCTGATCGGTGGTGCGCCCAAGCTCGCGGCCTTCGCGATCACGATCCGCCTGCTGGTCGAAGGCATGCTGGGCCTCGCCGTCGACTGGCAGCAGATGCTGGTCGTGCTCGCTTTCGGCTCGATGCTGCTCGGCAACGTGGTCGCCATCGCGCAGAGCAACCTCAAGCGCATGCTGGCCTATTCGAGCATCGCGCAGATGGGTTTCATGCTGCTCGGCCTGTGCTCGGGTGTGGTCTACGGCAACACCGTGTCGGCCGGCAACTCCTACGCGTCGTCGATGTTCTACATCGTGACCTACGTGCTCACCACGCTCGGCACTTTCGGCATGATCATGCTGTTGTCGCGCCAGGGTTTCGAATCCGAAGAGGTCAGCGACCTGGCCGGGCTGGCCAAACGCAGCCCCTGGTTCGCCGGGGTGATGGCGGTCTTCATGTTCTCGCTCGCCGGCCTGCCGCCGACAGTGGGCTTCTACGCCAAGCTGTCGGTGCTGCAGTCGCTGGTGTCGACCAACAGCGCCGGCTACATCTGGCTGGCGGTCGCGGCCGTGGTGCTCTCGCTGGTCGGGGCCTACTACTACCTGCGCGTCGTGAAGGTCATGTTCTTCGACGAGCCGACCGATCTGCGCCCGGTTGTCAGCACCGGCGACGTGCGCGCCGTGCTGTCGCTCAACGGTGCCGCGGTGCTGGTGTTCGGCCTCTTGCCGGGCGGGCTGATGGCGCTGTGTGTCGACGCGCTCGTCAAGGCGCTCACCACCTGAGCCGGCGGTGACGGCGCCCGTACCGCCAGGCGACGACCCCGACGCCCACCTGCGCGAAGACGCGCTGCAGTCCGACCAGGTCTACCGCGGGCATTTTCTCGACGTGCGCCGTGACCAGGTTCGCCTGCCCGACGGCAGCGTGGCCGGCCGCGAGTACATCGTCCACCCCGGGGCCGTGATGATCGTGCCGGTGCTCGACGACGGCCGCCTGGTCGTCGAGCGCCAGTGGCGCCACCCGATGGCGCGCGTGATGCTCGAGTTCCCGGCCGGCAAGCTCGAAGCGGGTGAGCCGCCGCAGCAATGCGCCGTGCGCGAGCTGTTCGAAGAAACCGGTTTCCGGGCCGCCGAGTGGGCGCGTGCCGGCATCATGCACAACGCCATCGCCTACTCGACCGAAGGCATCGAGATCTGGTTCGCGCGCGGCCTCACCTCAGGCCGGCGCCAGCTTGACGCCGGCGAGTTTCTCGACGTGCTGGTGTGCAGCGAAGATGAACTCGACGACCTGGCACGCCGCGGCGAACTCACCGACGCCAAGACGCTGGTCGGCCTGCAATGGTTGCAGAATTGGCGCGCCGGCCGCTGGCCTTTGGTCTGGCAGGCCACCCCGCCCGGGCTGGTGTGCCCATAATGCGGCCATGAAGGTCCTGAACCTGCGCTGCAGCAACGACCACCGCTTCGAAGGCTGGTTCGCGTCGGACGACGACTTCCAGTCGCAAGATGAACGTGACCTCGTGAGTTGCCCGATGTGCAACGACACCGGCATCACCCGGCTGCCGAGTGCGCCGCGCCTGAACGTGTCGAAACAGCGAGATGCCGCCTCTGCCGAGGCCGGCGCGCCCTTGCCGACGCAGGCGCAGATGCAAGCCCACTGGCTGCGCGCGGTGCGCCACATGATGAAGAACACCGAAGATGTGGGCGACCGGTTCCCTGAAGAAGCGCGTCGCATCCACTACGGCGAGTCCGAGGAACGCGGCATCCGTGGCCGCGCCTCGCCGGAAGACGCCGACGCCCTGCGCGAAGAGGGCATCGACGTGGTGGCCGTGGCCTTGCCCGAGCCGCTCAAGGGCCCGGTGCAATAGGCTGTCGGCCGGGCCGGGCGCTCAGGCCGCTGCAGCGGTCGGCATCAGCACCGCCACGCGGGCATCGCTCATCGCGCTGAGCAACACGTCGCTGCTGCGGTCCACAGTGAAGGCTTCGCCGGCATCGATCACCACGTCGCGCAGGTCGCCGTCCATCGTGATCCACACGCGGCCGCCAAGCGCTTCGATGCGTTGGCCCAGGGCACGCCCGAGGTGCAGAGTGTCGCCCTTGCGCAGTGCGGTCGAGGCGAGGGTCAGGTCGTTGGTGTTCATCAGGGTTCTCCTTTGACATGCCCTTGTTGCATGCAAGACACCGGGTCGGTGTGAGGCCTGCAGCAGAGGCGTGAAGAGAGTGTGTTCTTTCATCCATCGGCGTTCAAACGGTATGTTGGAATGCTTTGCATGCAAAAATGGAATGTGAAGAAGCCCCCGGGAGAACCGCATGCGCCAATACGACCTGCCGCCGCTGGCCCAGCTCGAAGCTTTCGAGGCCGCGGCGCGCCACCTGAGCTTCACGAAGGCGGCCGACGAACTCGCGCTCACGCAGTCGGCCGTCAGCCGCCAGATCGCGGCGCTCGAAGAGCACTACGGCCTGCCGATGTTCCGGCGCCTGCACCGCGCGCTGCGGCTCACCGAAGACGGCCACACGCTGCAGCGTGCGGTCGCAGAGGTGCTGGCGCGCTTGCACGAGGTCGGCACCGAACTGAACCGCGAGCGGCGTGCCAAGACCGTCGTCGTCACCACCACGCCGGGCTTCGCGGGCCTGTGGCTCATTCCGCGCCTCGCCGACTTCACGGCCGCCCACCCCGAGGTCGACGTGCGCATCTCGGCCGGCTACACGCTCGTGAACCTGAAACGCGACGGTGTCGATCTCGCGATCCGCTACAAGGCCGCCGAAGAGGCGGGCGCGGGCGCTGAACTGCTGTTCGGCGAAGTCGTGCTGCCCGTGTGCAGCCCGCGCCTGCTGCGCGACCCGGCGCGGCCGCTGAAGAAGCCGGAAGACCTGGCCCACCACGTGCTGCTGCACCTCGACTCCGGCCCGGGCGCGGCCATGCAGGACTGGCCGATCTGGCTGCGTGCGATGAACCTCGAAGGCCTGAAACCGGCGAGCGTGCTGCACTTCTCGCAGTTCGACCAGCTCATCAACGCGGCCGTCGCCGGCCAGGGTGTGGCACTCGGCCGCGACCCGCTGCTGAAGACACTGCTGCGTGAGCGCAAGCTGGTCGCGCCGTTCAAGAAGGCGGCCGCTTCGCCGCGCGGCTATTACCTGGTGCGCTCCGACGCCACGCCGCGCAAGCCCGAGGTCGAACAGTTCGCCACCTGGCTGCTCGGCCAGGCCAGCTGCGCGTGATCGCCGCTACAACACACGCCCCGGGTTCATCAGGTGGTGCGGGTCGAGCGCGAGCTTGATCGCCCGCATCATCTTCAAGGCCACCGGCGATTTGCGCCGAGCGAGTTCGTCGCGCTTGAGCGTACCGATGCCATGCTCGGCCGAGATCGAGCCGCCGTGGGTGGCCAGGGCGTCGTAGACCACGGCGTTGACGGCCTTTTCGCGGTCGCGCAGAAAGACCTCGCCGTCCACACCCTCGGGCGCCTGCACGTTGTAGTGCAGGTTGCCGTCGCCCAGGTGGCCGAAGTTGACGAGCCGCACGCCAGGGAAGGCCCGCAGCAAAGCGGCATCGGTGTTCTCAACGAAACGCGCGATCGCCGAAACCGGCAGCGCGATGTCGTGCTTGATGTTGAGCCCCTCGACGCTCTGCGCCATCGGGATCGACTCGCGCAGATGCCACATCGCGTTCGACTGCAGCGTGTTCGAGGCGACGGCCGCATCGCTGATCAGGCCCCGCTCCAGTGCGGTTTCCAGCAAGCCTTCGAACAGCGCCTGCGCATGCGTTTCGCCTTCGTTGTCGGACTGCTCGAGCAACACCGTCCAGGGCGCTTCGGGCAGCGGCTGGGCGAGTTGCGCAAAGTGCTTTCGCACCAGCCCGAGCGCGTACTGCGCCATCACCTCGAAGCCGGTGAGCGCCGGGCCCAGGCGCGCCTGCGCGAGTTGCAGCAAGCCCACGGCCGCCTCGAGCGACGGCAGCGTGGCGAGTGCGGTGGTCACCGCCGCCGGTTGCGGGTAGAGCTTCAGCGTGGCGCCGGTGATCACGCCGAGCGTGCCTTCGCTGCCGATGAAGAGGTCGCGCAGGTCGTAGCCGGTGTTGTCCTTGCGCAGGCCGCTCAGCCCGTCCCAGACGTCGCCTTCTGCAGTCACGACCTCGATGCCCAGGCACAGTTCACGCGCGTTGCCGTAGCGCAGCACCTGCGTGCCGCCGGCGTTGGTCGCCAGGTTGCCGCCGATCGTGCAACTGCCTTCGGCGGCCAGGCTCAGCGGGAACAGCAGGCCGGCATCGGCGGCGGCTTGCTGCACGGTCTGCAGCACACAGCCGGCGTCGAGCGTGAGCGTCAGGTTCTGTGCGTCGATCCGGCGAATCCTGTTCAGGCGCGACAGGTTCAGCAGCACCTGCGTGCCGCTCTCGTCGGGCACCGAAGCGCCGACGAGCCCGGTGTTGCCACCCTGGGTGACGATGGCCGTGCCCTGGGCTGCGCAAGCCTTCACGACTGCTGCGACCTCGGCCGTCGAACCCGGCCGCACCACCGCCAGCGCTCGGCCGCGGTAGCGCTTGCGCCAGTCGAGTTCGTAGGCCGTCAGGTCGCCGTCGCAAAGCACCTGCGGTGCGCCGACGATGCCGCGCAATGTCTCGACAAGGCTCATGCCGGGCTCGCCTTCGCCGCGCTCAAACGCCAGCGGATGTGCGCCGCGCAGGCCACGAACAGCACCACGCACAAGACCACTTCGAGCAGCGCGAGCGGCGCGCCGGGGCCACGGTCGCTGGCCGCGCGCACCGCGCCTTCGGCCACGTAGAGCCAGAGCACGAGGCTCAGCCAGCGAAAGGTGTACAGGCGCCAGGCCAGCAGCCCCGGCAAGGCCAGCACCAGCGGCAGCGCCTTCAGCGCGAGCGTGCCGCGGCCGGTGGGTGCGATCCACAACTCCCAGGCCAGGCACAGCGCGATCAGCGCCAGCAGGCAGGCCAGGGCAAGGCTGCGTGTGTGGACCACACGGGCGGGCAGGGCAGCGAAGGCAGGTTCAGAATTCATCGCTGGCTATGATGCCAGCAATGAATTTGACCCGACTGTGGCGTGAGACGCTGCACGAGCACCTGCCGCGCCTGCTGCAAACGCTGCAGACCTGGCCCTGGCTCGACACGCTGAAGACGCTGCGCATCCGCTTTCGCGAAGACCGCCTCGGCCTGACGGCCAGCAGCCTCACCTTCACGACGCTGATCGCGCTCGTGCCCTTGCTCACCGTGATGCTCGCGGTGTTCTCGGCTTTCCCGATGTTCTCGAGCTTCCAGGACGCGCTGCAGAAGTACTTTCTGCAGAGCCTCGTGCCCGAGACCATCGCCAAACCGGTGCTGTCTGCACTCACGCAGTTCGCGAGCAAGGCGAATCGGCTCGGCACGATGGGCCTGGCCTTGCTGGTGCTGACCGCGCTCGCGTTGATGCTCACGATCGACCGCACGCTCAACGGCATCTGGCGCGTGCGCGAACCACGCCCGATCGCGCAGCGCGTGCTCGTCTACTGGGCCAGCGCCACGCTCGGGCCGCTGCTGCTGGGCATCAGCCTGTCGCTCACGTCGTACGTGCTGTCGGCCTCGCGCGGGCTGGTCGGCGGCATTCCGGGCGGCATCAGCTTGCTGCTCAACACGCTCGAGTTCGTGCTCTTCGCCGGCGGTCTGGCCGGCTTGTTCCACTACGTGCCCAACACGCACGTGCGCTGGCGCCATGCGATCGCCGGCGGGCTGTTCGCGGCCGCCGGCTTCGAAGTCGCCAAGCGCCTGCTCGGCTGGTACCTGCTGCAGGTGCCGACGTACTCGGTCGTGTACGGCGCTTTCGCGGCCGTGCCGATCTTCCTGATCTGGATCTACCTCGGCTGGGTGATCGTGTTGCTCGGCGCCGTGATCGCCGCGTACGCGCCGAGCCTGCAGACGCGCGTGAAACGCTGGCCCGATGGCCCGGGCGCGCGCTTCGAGCTCGCCATCGTCGTGCTGGCCGAACTGGCGCGTGCACGCGCACAGCAGGCGGGCGGCCTGAGCGCCGGCGAGCTGTCGGCCGCGTTGCGCACCGACCCGCTGCAGACCGAGCCGATCCTCGACACGCTGGTCGCGATCGACTGGGTCGGCCGGCTGGCCGAAGAAGGCGACCCGCGCTACGTGCTGCTGTGCGACCCGGCCACGACGAAGGCACAGGGGCTCGTGGCCGCCTTGCTGCTCGAACGCTCGGCCTCGACGCAGGGCTTCTGGCAACGCGCCGGCTTCGACGACATGCTGCTCGACGACCTGATTCGCGCCTGAGCGCGCCACTCGCTCAGCGGGTCGCTTCGAACGAAGGCGCGGCGCAATGGCGCACGCCGTTCTTCCCGACGCGCTTGGCGGCGTACATCGCGTCGTCGGCAAGCTGCAGCAGGTTCATCGGGTTGCGCGCGTCGAGCGGCGCCAGCGCATAGCCGATGCTCGCGCTGACGCCTGCCATCACGTCGCCGATCGTGACACCGGTGTTCGCCACGCTGCGCACCGCGTTCAGCAGGTGCAGCGCCAGCGCCTGCGCGCCGGCGGCGTCGCGCACCTGGGCCAGCACCAGGAACTCGTCGCCCCCGAAGCGGCCAACCGCGTCTTCGGCGCGCACCGCCGCCTGCAGCGCGGCCGCCACCGCCACCAGCAAGGCGTCGCCGACGCGGTGGCCGAGCTGGTCGTTGACGGCCTTGAAGCCGTCGAGGTCGATGAAGAACAACGCGACCGGCGTGGCTTCGGCGTCGAGCAAGGCGGCTTCGATGCGGTCCATCATCGTGCGCCGGCTCAGCACGTCGGTCAGCGAGTCGTGTTCGACACGTCGTTTCAGCTTTTCCTGCGTCACGGTCAGGTCGTGCACGTCGATCGTCACGGTGTACAGGCCGATCACCGCGCCTTCAGCGTCGAAGTCGGGCACGTAGCTCGTGCGCATCCAGCGCGGGCCTTGGGGCAGCGAATCGACCAGGCGTGTGTACTGCACCGTCTTGCCGAGCAGCGCGCGCTGGAAGTAGGGCTCGTGCTCGCTCCAGCGTTTGGCGCCACGCACCGAGCCGATGTGGCGGCCGATCAGGCGCTCGCGGGTTTCGCGCGTGGCCACCGTGTAGGCCTTGTTGACGAACTGCAAGACGAAGTCGCGGTCGACGTAGGTCAGCGGGTAGGGAATGTTGTCGGTGAAGTGGTCGAGCCGCAGTTGCGCGGCGGTGAAGGCTTCGCGCGCCAGCACGTCGGCGTGGATGTCGGTGCCGATCGTGAACACCGATTCGACCTTGCCGTTGGCGTCGACATCGGGGAACACCTGCACGCGCGTCCAGCGGCCCGCCGTCGGCCCGTGGTGAAGCAGCCGCTCGTAGCTGGCGGTGGCGCCGTCGAAGGCCAGCGCGAAGGCCGGGCCGGCCTGTGCCCAGGCGTCGTCACCGTAGAGCGCCTGCAGGCTGCGGCCGAGCAGCGCGTCGCGCTCGCGCCCCGCCCAGACCAGATAGTTGGCGTTGCAGTACTGCAGCAGCGCGCTGCGGTCCCAGCGCGCGATGGGCAGGTTGATCGCATCGAACAGGCGTTCGGCGTGGGCGGTTCTGAGTTCGGCGCTGGCGACCATGCGCGAGCTTAGCCGCGCCGATTTACCGTGGCGCGGGAAGGGCCTCGCGCAGTGCCAACAAAAGCGCGTCTGGAGCTTCGGTCATCAGCGCGTGACCGGCCGCTACCTTGCGCACCTGCGCCTTCAGCGCCTGCGCGATCTCCCGGCTCTGTTTCGGCACGGTCATCTGGTCACGTTCGCCGAGGATCATCGTGACGGGGCATTGCACCCTTGTGGCTGCTTCGAGGCCACCGGCATAACGATCGCACACACCGAAATCGTGGTGGAACAGGTTGACCGCCGTCTGCCCGGCCTGCACACGCCGCATCAGCGCGCGGTTGGCGCCATGCAGCCAGGTGCCCGGGCCGGGGTGCGAAGGCTTCGCCGCCATCGTGGAATGCGAAAACACGTTGACCATGTCGATCGCCTTCAACGGCGCGCTGCGTGCGGTTTCGAGCAGCGCTTCCGACACCTTCATCGGGTACGCGGTGCCCACCATCACGAGCGCGCTGGCTTTTGCCGGCGCGCGTGCGGCGGCTTCGAGCGCGATCAGCGAGCCCATGCTGTGACCGATCAGGCTGGCTTTGGCCACACCGGCCGCGTCGAGCAGCGCGAGCAGCCAGTCGGCCAGCGCTTCGACACTCGCCAGCGGCGCGCCACCACTGCGGCCGTGGCCGGGCTGGTCGACGGCCAAGACGCTGTGGCCGTGGTGCGCGAACCAGCGCGCCAGCAGCGTCCAGACGCTGTGGTCGTGCAAGGCGCCGTGAACGAACACGACGCAGGGCAGGGCCGGGTCGAAAGCCTTGCCGCCGGTGTAGGCGTAGGCCTGGGCCTCGAAGCCGCGAACGCTCAGTTCCATCACGCCCCCGCTTTCTCGGCGACCTTGAGCGCACGTTTCAGGTCGTCGATCAGGTCGTCGGCGTCTTCGAGGCCGATCGAGAGGCGGATCGTTCCTGCGGTGATGCCGGCCTGGGCGAGCGCCGCGTCGTCCATGCGGAAGTGCGTGGTCGAGGCCGGGTGGATCACCAGCGAACGGCAGTCGCCCACGTTAGCCAGGTGCGAGAAGAGCTTCAACGCTTCGATGAAGGCCACGCCCTGCTTGCGCGAGCCGCGCAGGTCGAAGCTGAACACCGAGCCGCAGCCGCGCGGTAGCAAGCGTTTGGCCAGTGCATGGCTCGCGTGGCCTTCGAGCTCGGGGTAACCGACACGTTCCACCATGGCATGCGCCGCCAGAAAGCCGACGACCTTGCGGGTGTTCTCGACATGCCGCGCCATGCGCAGCGGCAGCGTCTCGATGCCCTGCAGGATCAGCCACGCGGTGTGCGGGCTCATGCAGGCGCCGAAGTCACGCAGGCCTTCGCGGCGGGCGCGCAGCAGGAAGGCACCGACGCTGCTCTCTTCGCTGAACACCATGCCGTGAAAACCTTCGTAGGCTTGCGTCAGCTCGGGGAAACGGCCGGAGCGGTCCCAGTCGAACTGGCCGCTGTCGACGAGCACGCCACCGATCACGGTGCCGTGGCCGGAGAGGAATTTCGTGGCCGAGTGGAACACGAGGTCGGCGCCGTGATCGAAAGGCTTCATCAGCCAGGGCGTCGTGAAGGTCGAGTCGACCAGCAGTGGCAGACCGTGTTCGTGGCCGAGCGCCGAGACGGCCGGGATGTCGAGCACGTCGAGCCCGGGGTTGCCGAGCGTTTCGCCGAACAGCAGGCGGGTCTCGGGCCGGATCGCGGCACGCCAGCCGTCGATGTCGCCCGGCTTCACGAAGGTGGTCGAGATGCCGAAGCGCGAGAGTGTGTAGTGCAGCAGGTTGTGCGAGCCGCCGTAGAGCGCACTCGACGCCACCACGTGCGAGCCTGCGCCGGCGAGCGTGCTGATCGCGAGGTGCAGGGCGGCCTGGCCGCTCGCGGTGGCGATGGCGCCAGTGCCGCCTTCGAGTGCCGCCACACGTTCTTCGAACACCGCGTTGGTGGGGTTCGAGATGCGGCTGTACACGTGCCCCGAACGTTCCATGTTGAACAGCGAGGCTGCGTGTTCGCTGTTCTCGAACACGAAAGAGGTGCTGAGGTGGATCGGCACCGCGCGTGCGCCGGTGCTCGGGTCGGGCGCGGCGCCGGCGTGCAGTGCCAGCGTGTCGAAGCCGGGGTCTGAGTGGCCGGGCATGGTGTCTCCGCAGGCGGTTTGAAGGTTTTTCAGGGCTGTCGTGAGCGCGGATTGTGGGCTATATTGACCCAACCCCACCGCCCCGGAGCGCCCATGAAAGTCAGCGACATCCTTCGAGTCAAGGGCGGCACCTTGTTCACCGTGTCACCCGACCAGCCGCTGCACGACGCGGTGAGCACCATGTCCGAGCGCGACATCGGCTCGCTCGTGGTCATGGACCACGGCGAGGTGGCGGGCATGCTCACCTTCCGCGAAGTGATCCAGGCGATCGTCAAGAACGGCGGCTCGCTCGGCACGATGCTCGTGCGTGGCGTGATGGACGACCACCCGCTCACCTGTACCCCCGACACCGAGATCGACGAAGTGCGCCGCATGATGCTCGGCCGCCACGCACGCTACATGCCGGTGCTCACGCAGCGCACGCTGATGGGCGTGATCTCGTTCTACGACGTGGCCAAGGCCGTGGTCGACGGGCAAGACTTCGAGAACCGCATGCTCAAGGCCTACATCCGCGACTGGCCGGTCGAAGACGCGAGCGACGAGCAGAGGCCCACGGCGAACTGAAGCGCGCCGCCCGGCGAGCCCGCGGGCTGGCCTAAAATCGCTGCACACGCCACCGCCTCCGGGCGGTGGTGCCACTTCTGGCCACCGCGTTTCGGCGCCTTTCACACCATGTCCGGCAGCACCCTCGGCGAACTTTTTCGCGTCACCAACTTCGGTGAAAGCCACGGCCCGGCCATCGGCTGCGTGATCGATGGTTGCCCTCCCGGCATGGCGCTCTCGGAAGCCGACATCCAGCCCGAACTCGACCGGCGCCGCCCCGGCACCTCGCGCCACGTGACGCAGCGCAACGAGCCCGACACGGTCGAGATTCTTTCGGGCGTGTACGAAGGCTTCACCACCGGCACGCCGATCTGCCTGCTGATCCGCAACACCGACCAGCGCAGCAAGGACTACGGCAACATCCTGCAGACCTTCCGCCCCGGCCACGCCGACTACGCCTACCTGCACAAGTACGGCCTGCGCGACCCGCGCGGCGGCGGCCGGGCCTCGGCGCGCCTGACGGCGCCGATGGTCGGCGCCGGTGCGGTGGCTCGCAAATGGCTGAAGTTGCAGCACGGCACCACCTTCTCGGGCCACATGACGCAGATCGGCGACATCGTGATCCCGTTCGAGTCGATGGCGCACGTGCCGAACAACCCGTTCTTCGCCGCCAACACCAGCGACATCGCGCGCCTCGAAGCCTACATGGACGACCTGCGCAAGGCCGGCGACAGCTGCGGCGCGCGCATCAGCGTCACCGCACATGGCGTGCCCGTCGGCCTGGGCGAGCCGCTGTTCGACAAGCTCGACGCCGACATCGCCAAGGCGATGATGGGCATCAACGCCGTCAAGGGCGTGGAGATCGGTGCCGGCTTCGCGAGCGTGGCGCAACGTGGCACCACGCACGGCGACGAGCTCACGCCGCAAGGCTTCTCGACCAACAACGCCGGCGGCGTGCTCGGTGGCATCTCGACCGGGCAAGACATCACCGTCAGCATCGCCGTGAAGCCCACGAGCTCGATCCGCAGCCCGCGCCAGTCGATCGACCTGGCAGGCCAGCCTGCCACGGTCGAGACCTTCGGGCGGCACGACCCGTGTGTCGGCATCCGCGCCACGCCGATCGCCGAAGCGATGCTCGCGCTGGTGCTCATGGACCACGCGCTGCGCCACCGCGCCCAGTGTGGTGACGTGCGGGTGGCCACGAAGCCGATCCCGGCGCAAAGCCCCGCGCGCGGCTGATGCCAGGCTCGGCCGGCGCGCCCTCGAAGCGCGCGCTGTTCGCGTTCAGCGCGGTCTCGTTCGCCTACTTCTCCTACGCCGGGTTGTTCGGCACCTACGCGCCGCTGTGGTTCCAGAGCCTGGGCTTCAGCACGTTGGCCATCGGCGCGCTGGCTTCGTTGCAGAGCGCGACCCGCGTGTTCAGCCCCTACGCTTGGGGTTGGGTGGCCGACCACACCGGGCAGCGCACACGCCTGTTGCGCATCGCGGTCGGGCTGGCGCTGGCCAGCGCGCTCGGCTTTTTCGTGTCGCCGGTGTACGGCTGGATCGCGGCGGTGACGCTGGCGCTGCACACCTGCACCGCCGGCGTGATCCCGATCAGCGAAGCGGCGCTCGCCCACCTGGTCAGCCAGGGCGACACGCTCAACGCAGGGCGCTATGGCCGGGTGCGGGTGTGGGGCTCGATCGGATTCATCCTCGCCGTCGTCGGCAGCGGCGTGCTGCTGCAAGGCCTGGGGGTGCAGGCCTTTCCTTGGCTGGTGCTGGTGCTGCTGTGTCTGCTGCTGGTCGCGGCGCTGCGTCTGCCGGTCGTGAGCGAGGCGGCGCACGGCACTGAAGCCGCGCCGGGCGCCTGGGCGGTGTTGCGCCAGCCGGTCGTTGCCTGGTTCTTCGCCGGGGTGTTCTTCACCGTGCTCGCGCACACCAGCCTGTACGCCTTCTTCTCGCTCTACCTGGTGTCGCTCGGTTACAGCAAGACGGCGGTCGGGCTGATCTGGGCGCTGGGCGTGGCGGCCGAAGTGGCCTGGTTCTGGTTCCAGGGCCGCTGGCTGACGCGGTTTTCGCCGCAGGGCTGGCTGCTGCTCGCCGCGGGCATGTCGGTGCTGCGCTTCGCGTTGACCGCGGCATTCGGCGCGAACGTCTGGGTCTTGGTGCTGGCGCAGCTGACCCACGCGCTCACCTTCGCCGCCCAGCACAGTTCGTGCATCGGCATGATCAACCGGCACTTCCCCGGGCGGCTGCGGGGGCGCGGGCAGGCGCTGTACACGGTGCTGGGCTACGGTGCCTCGGGCGTGATCGGCGGGCTGGCGGGCGGCGCGCTGAGCGAAGCCTTCGGATTCCCGGCCGTTTTCTGGGGCGCGAGCGCTGCGGCAGGCCTGGCGGTGCTGTGCTGCTGGCGCGGGCTGCGGTTGGAGCCGGTTTCCAGCCCGACTGGCCAGCCGGCAGCCTGACCCCCACAATCTGCAGCCTGTCGCAAGGGATGGCGGCAGGAGGGGGGCCTTCTCTACACTCCCGCTCCACCAGAACAACACAGGAAAGGAAGCCTCATGCGCAAGCAGTGGCTCATGGGCGCAGGTGTGGCGATCATCGTCGCCGCCGTCGCTCTGGCAGTCGTATCGCGCGCCAAAAGCGGCGACGACTCCAAGGACAAGAAGCCCGTCGTGACCCTCGAATTCACGCCCGCCGAAGTCATCCGGCCGGTGCTGGCCGCGCTGCCCGAGCGCATCGAGTTCTCGGGTTCGCTGATGGCGCCGCGCACGGCCGTCGTGCGGGCCAAGGCTTCCGGCACCTTGCTGGCGCTTTCGGTCGCCGAAGGCAGCCGTGTAAAGGCCGGGCAACAGCTCGGCAGCATCGACCTGGCCGACCTGCAAAGCCGGGCCGCCGAACGCTCGGCCGGGGTCGAGTCGGCGCAGGCGCGGGTGATCGAGGCCGAGCGTGCCCACGCGGCCAACGAGGGCCTGGCGAACCAGAAGTTCATCTCGGCGAACGCGCTCGAATCGTCGCGCGCCACGCTTGAGACGGCGCGTGCCCAGCTCAAGTCGACCCAGGCGGCGCTCGCCACCTCGAAGCTCGGCATCCGCGAAGCAGCGCTCACCGCACCCATCAGTGGCGTGATCGGCCGGCGCAACGTGCTGCCCGGTGAAAAGGTCAGCGCCGAGCAGGAACTGATGACGGTCGTCGACCTCTCGGTGCTCGAACTCGCCGGCGTCGTCGGCACGCACCAGGTCTCGTCGCTCAAACCCGGGCAGACCCTGGCTGTTCGCATCGAAGGCGCCGCTGCGCCGGTGCAGGGCCGCATCGACCGCATCGCGCCCTCGGCCGAGCCGGGCACGCGCGGCATTCGGGTGGTGGTGGTGCTGGCCAACCCCGACGAGAAATTCCGCGCCGGGCAATACGCCAGCGCCGTGGTGATGCTCGACGACGCCGCGCAACGCCTCACCGTGCCGATCGCGGCGGTGGGCCAGGCCTCGGGCCAGGACTACGTGTGGACGGTTGAAAAAGACGTGCTCGTGCGCCGCATCGTCATCACCGGCCGGCGCGACAGCGTGGGCGGCCGGGTCGAAGTCACGCAAGGCCTGACGCCCGAGCTGCAGGTGCTGGGCGCGCGCTTCGACAGCCTGAAAGAAGGCGCGCCGGCGAAGATCGTCGCCAAGGCGGCTGCGCCTACGGCGCCGGCCGCGAGCGCATCAGCAGCAGCCGCCAAGGCGTCCTGACATGTGGTTCACCCGCGTTTCCATCAACAACCCCGTCTTCGCCACCATGGTGATGGCGGCGTTGTGCGTGCTCGGCCTGTTCTCGTACAGCCAGCTGCGCGTCGAGCGGCTGCCCGACATCTCGCCGCCGATCGTGTTCGTGAGCGTGGCCTACCCGGGCGCTTCGCCCGAGGCGGCAGAGACCGAACTCACCCGCCCGATCGAACTCGCGCTGAACGGCATCGCCGGCGTGAAGATGATCCGCTCGAACAGCCTCGAAGGCAGCAGCCAGACCGTCGTCGAGTTCCAGCTCAGCGCCGACATGAGCCGTGCCGTGCAAGACGTGCGCGACAAGGTCTCGGCATTGCAGCCGAGCTTTCCGCGTGACGCGAAAGCGCCGTACATCTCGCGCTTCGATGGCGACAACGCCGAACCCACGGTTTACCTTGCGCTCGTAGCGCCCGAGCGCAGCGCGCGCGAGCTTTCACTGCTGGCCGACCAGGTCGTGCGCAAGCGGCTAGAGCGTGTCGGCGGCGTCGCCAAGGTCGACGTGAGCGGCCTCACCGTGCGCCAGCTGCGCATCAACCTCGACCCGCAGCGCCTGCGCGCCTACCAGCTCACGCCGGCCGACGTGTCGGCGGCACTGCAGCGCGCGAATGCCGACGTGCCGGTCGGCCTGCTCAGCAGCGGCAAGGAAGACGCGCTGGTGCGGGTAGAAGGCCGGGTGCGTGACCCGAAGGCTTTCGCCGATGTGGTGGTGGCCAACCGCGGCAGCCTGATCGTGCGGCTCGGTGACGTGGGTGAGCTGATCGAGCGTGAACAGGAACCGACCTCGATCGCGCGGGTCGACGGTGTGCCCTCGGTCTCGTTCCAGGTCTTCAAGCAGCAGGACGCCAACATCGTCGAGACCGGCGAAGGCATCAAGCAGGCGACCGAAGAGCTGCGCAAGAGCCTGCCCACCGGCGTGGACCTGCGGCTCGTCTACGCCGACAGCGACTGGGTGCGCGACTCGCTCAGCGGCGTCAAGCGCACGCTGGTCGAAGGCGCGCTGCTCACGATCGCGATCGTGTTCCTGTTCCTGCACAGCTGGCGCAGCACGATCATCACCGGCCTCACCTTGCCGATCTCGGTGATCTCGGCCTTCATCGCCGTGTATGCCTTCGGGTTCACGCTGAATTTCATGACGATGATGGCGCTGAGCCTGTGCATCGGCCTGTTGATCGACGACGCGATCGTGGTGCGCGAGAACATCGTGCGCCACATCCACATGGGCAAAGACCACCACCGCGCCGCCAACGACGGCACCAACGAGATCGGCCTGGCGGTGATGGCCACCACCTTCGCGATCTGCGCCGTGTTCGTGCCGGTGGCTTTCATGAAGGGCATCATCGGCAAGTTCTTCTTTCCGTTCGGCATCACGGTGGCGGTCGCGGTGCTGGTGAGCCTGTTCGTCAGCTTCACGCTCGACCCGATGCTCTCGAGCATCTGGAAAGACCCGCCGGTCAACCGCCTCGGGCGCGTCTGGGGCCTGGGCCACTTGATGCGCGCGACCGACCGTCTGCTCGACGTGATGCACGCGGTGTATGAACGGTTGATCCACTGGGTCTTCGCGGGCCGGCGCCACCGGATCTGGGTGCCGCCGATCCCGGCCTTCGGGCGGCCGTTCGACGCCAGCGGCCAGCGTGACAAGAGCCAGCCACGCCGCCTGCGCTTCGCCACGATCACGCCGCGCGCGATCGTGCTGTGCGCGGGCCTCGCCAGCTTCGTCGGTGCGCTGGCGCTGGCGCCTCTGGTCGGCAGCGAGTTCATCCCCGATGCCGACAACAGCTACATCTCGCTCAACGTGCGCATGCCGGTGGGCACGAGCCTGACACGTGGCGACGAGAAGATGAAGCAGGTCGAAGACCTGGTGCGCGTGATGCCCGAGGTGCGCCTGATGTCGACCCAGGTGGGCGATGTGGACGGCAGCCGCAATGTCGGCAAGCTCACGCTGCAACTCACCAAGCCGAGCGAGCGCAAGCGCTCGCAGAAAGAAGTGGAAGAAGCGATCCGCAAGGCGATCGCGCCGATCCCGGGCGCCGACGTGTCGATCGGCAACCGGCCGATCTTCGTTTCGCTG
Organism: Rhizobacter sp.; assembly: GCF_032229685.1. Lineage (GTDB taxonomy): Bacteria > Pseudomonadota > Gammaproteobacteria > Burkholderiales > Burkholderiaceae_C > LMDS01. Next base: position 21,006 of record NZ_JAVTWP010000003.1, read on the forward strand.
CTCGGCCCCGACCCGAAGGTGCTCGACGCCGAAGTGCTGTTGCTGGCCGAGAAGATCGGCAAGATCAAGGGCATCACCGACCTGGAAACCTCGGTCAAGCCGGGCCTGCCGGCCTACGCCGTGCGGCTGCGGCCCGACGCGGTGCGCGAACTCGGGCTCACGCCGACGACGCTCGCGACCAGCCTGCGCAGTTTTGTGAACGGTGACGTGGCGACCTACTGGACCGCACCCGACGGCGAGCAGGTCGAAGTCGAACTGCGGCTGCCGCAACTGCTGCGCGAGAACGTGGCCCAGCTCGACAACCTGCCGGTGGCCTACGCGAAAGACGGCACGCCGATCGCGCTCTCGCGCGTGGCCGACGTGGTGAGCGTGGTCAACCCCGAAGTCATCAAGCGCCAGGACCTGCAGCGCCGCCAGGCCGTCTACGCCGGCGTGACCGGCCGACCGAGTGGCGACGTGGGCGCCGAGGTCAAGAAGGTCGTCGAGAACACGCAGTTGCCACCGGGTTACCGTTTCGACCAGGGCGGGCAGTCGCGCGAGCAGGCTGAGGCTTTCAAGGGCATTTTGCTGGCGCTGGTGGCCGCCGTGGTGTTCATCTACATCGTGCTGGCGTCGCAGTTCGGCAGCTTCCTGCAGCCGTTCGCGATCATGGCGTCGCTGCCGCTGGCGCTGATCGGCGTGATGCTGGCGCTGCTCATCACGCGTTCCACGCTGAACCTGTTCTCGATGATCGGCCTGGTGATGCTGATGGGGCTGGTGACGAAGAACGCGATCCTGCTGGTCGACTTCGCCAACCAGGCGCGCAGGAACGGCATGAGCACCGCCGAGGCGCTGTTGCAGGCCGGCCTGGTGCGCATGCGCCCGATCATGATGACGACGGCGGCCATGGTCTTCGGCATGTTGCCGCTGGCGCTCGCGCTCGACGAAGGCGGTGAACTGCAGGCGTCGATGGGCCGCGCGATCATCGGTGGCGTGATCACGTCGACGCTGCTCACCCTGATCGTGGTGCCCGTGCTCTACAGCTACCTCGACGGGTTGGCAGCGTGGTCGAAGCGGCGCTTCGGCACGCCGCACGAAGCCACATCGGCGGGTGGCGCGATGCCAGAGCAGATGCCGGCGGCCAAGGATTGATCGAACACCGACTGCGGCGCGCTGCGGTCGGGGTTGCTGTCCTTACTGGGAAATGTGGATCACATCCCTGACGATGGGGTAGATGTGGTTCTGCCAGCGCTTGCCGCTGAACACGCCATAGTGGCCCACGTTCGGCTGCACGTAGTGCGTGCGCATGTAGGGCCGCAGGCTGCTCGCCAGGTCTTGCGCCGCCAGCGTCTGCCCGATGGCGCAGATGTCGTCACGCTCGCCTTCGATCGTGACGAGCGCGGTGCGTCGGATCGCCGCCGGGTTCACCGTGCGGTCGCGGAACTTCAACTCGCCCTTGGGCAAGGCGTACTTCTGGAACACCAGGTCGACGGTTTCGATGTAGAAGTCGGCCGAGAGGTCGGCCACCGCCATGTATTCCTCGTAGAAGGTGCGCGTGATCTCGGCCTTGTCGAACTCGTCGTCGACCAGGTGCTGGTAGTACTCCTTGAAGGCGTTCACGTGCCGGTCCTTGTTCATGCTCATGAAGGCCGAGAGCTGCACGAAGCCGGGGTACACACGCCGCCCGCCGCCGCCATGGCGCCACGGCACGGTGCTGATCAGGTTCTTCTCGAACCACTCGATCGGCTTGGTCATCGCGAGCTTGTTGACGGCCGTGGGGCTGATGCGGCAGTCGATCGGGCCGGCCATCAGCGTCAGGCTGGCGGGGGTGGCGGGGTGCTGGTCTTCCGACATCAAGGCCACCGCGGCGAGCGCAGCCACGCAGGGTTGGCAGACGGCGATCACGTTGGCGTTCGGGCCCATCGCGGCGAGGAAGTGGATGATGTGCTCGGTGTATTCGTCCAGCCCGAAGCGGCCGGCCGCGAGCGGCACGTCGCGCACGTTGTGCCAGTCGGTCACGTAGACGTCGTGGTCCTGCAGCACGGTGCGCACGGTGTCGCGCAGCAGCGTGGCGAAGTGGCCCGACATCGGCGCCACGACCAGCACCTTGGGTTGCTCTGGTGCGCCTTCCTTGCGAAAGCGCAGCAAGGTGGCGAACGGCGTGGTGAAGACCACCTCTTCGGTGACCGGCACGCTCTGGCCCTTGTCGAGCACGCCGTCGATGCGCCAGGGCGGGCGCTTGTGCGTCACCTCGGCCAGTTCGAGCACCTTGCACGCGGCGGCCACCTGCCGCGTCGACGCTTGCGCCGAAAGGCCGAAGGCCGGGTCCTGCAGCATCGGCACCGACATCTTCGCCAGCGTGCGCAAGGGCCACATCAGATCGGACTGTGCCTGGTAGGCCTGGTACATCATGCTTTCTCCGGTTCTGACTCGTGCCCTTGGCTCTGCAACTAACGCGCCAGCGCGCGTGGCACATCCCTTGCAACCCGGTCTGCCCAAACCCTGCGCCGGAGAGCTGCCATGCCTGTTGCCACACCCGCCAAGAGCAAGACCAGAGCCGCCAGTGCCGCCGCGAAGCCGGCGCCCAAGCCGGCTGCGAAGGCCAAGGCCGGCAAGGCATCGGCCACGCTCACGCTGAGCAGCAAGAACTATTCGTCCTGGTCCTTGCGCGGCTGGTTGATGGCCAAATTTGCGGGGCTCGAGTTCACCGAAGTCATGGTCTCGCCCGACGATGCCGACGCGCGCAAGGAACTGCTGTTGCTGGCGCCATCGATCCGCGTGCCGTGCCTGACGCACGAAGGCGCCAAGGTCTGGAACACGCTGGCGATCGCGCAGTACCTGAACGAGATCAAGCCGAACGCCGGCCTGATGCCCGAAGACCGCATCGCCCGCGCCCATTGCCGTTCGGTCAGCGGCGAAATGAACTCCGGCTTCGCCAACCTGCGCGCATCGTTGCCGATGAACCTGAAAGGCAAGTTCCCCGGCCACAAGGTCTGGGCCGGGGCCCAGCCCGACATCGACCGCATCGTCGAGATCTGGACCGAGTGCCTGGCCACCTATGGCGGGCCGTATCTGTTCGGCAAACAACGTGGCATGGCCGACGCGATGTTTGCGCCGGTGGCCACACGCTTTCTCACCTACGACGTGAAGCTCAACAAGCCCTGCATCCAGTATTGCCAGACCATCATGGCGATGCCCGAGATGAAAGAGTGGGTGGCCGCCGCGAAGCTCGAGCCCGACGACATCGAAGAGCTCGACATGGACTTCTAACGCGCGGCAGCCTGCTGCAGCGCGTTCCGTTCACCAGGGTGTCGGAGATGGCACCGCGCAGGGCGCCGGCACGTCGATCGACTTGAAGTCGGCCGGGCCCACGATCTCGAGGTACTCCATGTCGGGCGAGTAGTCGAACAGGTAGTGCACGATGCCCGGGCGCTGGTGCACGCAGTCGCCGGCTTCGACCAGCGTTTCCTGGTCGCCGTACATGAACTTGGCCCAGCCCTTGGTCATGAACACGATCTGGAACTCCGCTTCATGGCGGTGCCAGCCGGTGCCCTTCTCTGGTGCCATGTTGGCCTTGACCAGATGCGCGATCACGCGGCCAGAGGTCGCGTCGGCGACACCCAGGTCCTTGTAGAGAAAGAAGTCGCGCAGGCCTTCGCTGCGCCAGGGTGTGTCGGCGGGTTTGACGTGCGAGAACTTGGTGGTGGTCTTGTCCAACATGGGGCTGCCCTCCTGCGCTGAGTCGATGTGCAGGTGCAGCATGCATAAGGCGTTCCAACGCGCAGGCGGGCGCGCCGCTGCTTTTTCAGAGCCCCATCTGGCCGGTGGTGATCACGGTGGTGGCGGGCCAGACTTCGGAGTCGGCCCAGGCCTGCGGGATCGAGTCGCCGTCGACCTCGACGGCCCATTCGCGCGTCTTCAGCGCCGCGGCACGCTGCCGCGCCGAACGCATCCTGAAGTCGGCCAGTTCGATCAAGGCCTCGGGCCCCCACGAACTGGCCGGCGGGTTGGCGGCCAGGCCCACGCTGACGACGATGTCGGAGGCCACGTGCATTTCACTCAGCGCCTGGTCGATGGGCTGCTTCAGGCGCTCGGAAAACGCCGCAGCGACGCCGAGGTGCGCCTGCGCGAGCAGCACGGCCAATTCGGTATCGGCGGTGCGCACCAGCACGTCGATCGAGCGCAACCGCGCATTGAGCACCTTTGACAGCTTGGAGGTGACCGGCTCCAGAATGCGTTCGCTCAGATGTGAGCTGCCGGGCGCGAGACAGACCTCGAGCAGCACCATCGCCACCTGACCCTGCGGCGCGTTGGTGTGAGCGAACTCCGAGGCGTGCTGCGTCTGCTCGTACAGCATGCGTCGGCCGGAAGGGCCGAAGATGGCTGTGTGATCACGGGGCTGGCGGGACATGGGCTGCAGGCGGCCGGAGACGGGGCGAAGAAGGTGCGGCATTGTCCGAACGGAGCTCGGTGCCGGTCAAGCACTGAAGTGAGTGTAGTGGTGGCGGCGTCGCACCCGGTTCGGCTCTCAGCACTCCACGATGTTCACCGCGAGCCCGCCTCGCGCTGTTTCCTTGTATTTGCTCATCATGTCGGCGCCGGTTTCGCGCATGGTCTTGATGACCTTGTCGAGGCTCACGTGGTGGGTGCCGTCGCCCCGCAGCGCCATGCGGGCGGCATTGATCGCCTTGACCGAGGCGATCGCGTTGCGTTCGATGCACGGAATCTGGACCAACCCGCCGACCGGGTCGCAGGTGAGGCCCAGGTGGTGCTCCATGCCGATCTCCGCGGCGTTTTCGACCTGCGCGGGCGAGCCGCCGAGCACGGCGCACAGCGCGCCGGCCGCCATCGAACAGGCCACACCGACCTCGCCCTGGCAGCCGACCTCGGCGCCGCTGATCGAGGCGTTTTCCTTGTAGAGCAGGCCGATGGCCGCGGCGGTCAGCAGAAAGTCGATCACGCCCTGGTCAGTCGCTGACGGCACGAAGCGGGTGTAGTAGTGCAGGACGGCCGGCACGATGCCGGCGGCACCATTCGTCGGCGCCGTGACGACACGCCCGCCGGCGGCGTTTTCTTCGTTCACGGCCAGCGCGTAGAGGTTCACCCAGTCGAGCACCTGCAACGGGTCGCGCAGGGCCGCTTCGGGGTTGGCGCAGAGCTGGCGGTGCAGGTCGGCCGCGCGGCGCCGCACCTTGAAGCCACCCGGCAGCACGCCGTCGGTCTTGCAGCCTCGCACGACGCAGGCCTGCATCACGGCCCAGATCTTGAGCAGGCCGGCGTCTATCTCAGCATCGGTGCGCCAGTGGCGCTCGTTGCGCCGCATCAGCTCGGCGATGCTGCAACCATGCTGCTCCGCGAGCGCCAGCAATTCGGCACCGCTGTGGAAGGGATGCGCGAGCACGGTCGTGTCGGGTGCGATCACCTTCTGCAGGCTGCCGTCGTGCGCGACCTCGTCGCTGACGACAAAGCCGCCGCCGACCGAGTAGTAGGTGCGGGTCAGCAACTCGGCGCCAGCGGCGTCGAAGGCCGTGAAGCGCATGCCGTTGGCATGGAAGGGGAGGGTTTCGCGGCGGTAGAAGACCAGATCGATCTTCTCGTTGAAGCCGATCTCGTGCTGGCCGAGCAGCGCGATCCGCTTGGCCTCGCGCATCTGCTTGAGCTGGGCCGCAATGCCCTCCACGTCGACGGTGTCGGGCTCGCCGCCGGCGAGGCCGAGCAAGACGGCCTTGTCGCTGCCGTGCCCCTTGCCGGTGGCACCGAGCGAACCATAGAGCTGCGAGCAGACCCGCGCCGTGGTGGGCAGCAAGCCGTCATGCTGCAGGCGCAGCGCGAACAAGCGCGCGGCCCGCATCGGCCCGACCGTGTGCGAGCTGCTGGGGCCGATGCCGATCTTGAACAGGTCGAAGACCGAAACAGCCACGGTTCAGCTCTCGTACGCGGACAGCGGAGGGCAGGAGCACATCAGGTTGCGGTCGCCCCAGACGTTGTCGACCCGGCCGACCGGCGACCAGTACTTGTTGTGCCGCAGCGCCCGCACCGGGTAGGCCGCTTCCTCGCGCGAGTAGGCGTGGGGCCAGTCGGCTTTCAGCAAGGCCTCGGCGGTGTGCGGCGCGGCTTTCAACGGGTTGTCTTCCTTGGGCCAGGCGCCGGACTCGACCTTCGCGATCTCGCGGCGGATCGCGATCATCGCGTCGCAGAACCGATCGAGCTCCTCGCGCGACTCGCTTTCGGTCGGTTCGACCATCAGCGTGCCGGCCACCGGGAAGCTCAGCGTCGGCGCGTGGAAGCCGTAGTCGATGAGCCGCTTGGCCACGTCTTCGGCACTCACGCCGGCCGCCCCGCCGGTCGCTTCTTTCAACGGCCGCAAGTCGAGAATGCACTCATGCGCGACGCCACCGCCCTTGATGCCGGCGATGTTGCCGCTGTAGTGAACTTCGTAGTGGTCGGCCAGGCGTGCCGCCACGTAGTTGGCCGACAGGATCGCGGTTTCGGTCGCCGCCGTGAGCCCTTCGGAACCCATCATGCGCATGTACATCCAGCTGATCGGCAGCACGGCGGCGTTGCCCAGTGGCGCGGCCGAAACCGCACCCACCTGCAATTCGGTGCCGATGCCCGCCGATCGGTGTGCAGGCAGGTAGGGCACCAGGTCGGCGACGACACAGGTCGGCCCCACGCCCGGCCCACCACCGCCGTGCGGGATGCAGAAGGTCTTGTGCAGGTTCAGGTGGCTCACGTCGCCACCGAACTCGCCCGGTGCGGCCACGCCGACCAGCGCGTTCATGTTCGCGCCGTCGACGTAGACGCGCCCGCCATGCTGGTGCACGAGCGCGCAGATCTCTTTCACCTGCGTGTCGAACACGCCATAGGTCGAAGGGTAGGTGATCATGATGCAGGCGAGTTGCGTGCTGTGTTGCGTGCACTTCGCTGCCAGATCGGCGAGGTCGATGTTGCCTTCGTCGTCGCACTTCGTCACGACGACCTGCAAGCCGGCCATCTGCGCGCTCGCCGGGTTCGTGCCGTGCGCCGATTCGGGGATCAGGCAGATGTTGCGATGCGCTTGCCCACGCGCCTCGTGGAAGGCCTTGATGACGAGCAGGCCGGCGTATTCGCCTTGCGAACCGGCGTTGGGCTGCAGGCTCACGCCGCTGTAGCCGGTGGCCTGGCACAACCAGGCTTCGAGTTGAATGCGCAGCTGCTCGTAACCCGCGAGCTGGTCGACCGGTGCGAAAGGGTGGATGTTGGCGAACTCCGGCCAGGTGATCGGGATCATCTCGCTGGTGGCGTTCAGCTTCATCGTGCACGAGCCGAGCGGGATCATCGTGCGGTCGAGCGCCAGGTCCTTGTCAGACAAACTGCGGATGTAGCGCAGCATCGCGGTTTCGGAGTGGTGACGGTTGAAGACCGGGTGCGTCAGGAAGGCGCTGCCGCGGGCCAGCACTTCAGGGATCAGCGAGCCGATGCCTTTTTCGAACGGCGCGAAGTCGGGCAGCGCCAGGCCACCGGCGAAGAGCTTCCACAACGTGACGATGTCGTCGCGTGTGCTCGTTTCATCGAGCGTGATGCCGATGCTGGTGGCCGAAGCGCGGCGCAGGTTGAAGCCGTGCTCGCGAGCCGTTTGCAGCAGCGTTTCGGTGCGCGCGCCGGTCGAGACCTGCACGGTGTCGAAGCCGCCCGCGTTCGGCAGCGTGCAGCCGAGCTGCTGCAGGCCTTTCGCCAGCACCGCCGCGTAACTTGCCACGCGGCGCGCGATGCGCTTCAGGCCCTCGGGCCCGTGGTACACGGCGTACATGCTCGCCACCACGGCGGGCAGCACTTGCGCGGTGCAGATGTTCGACGTGGCCTTCTCTCGCCGGATGTGCTGCTCGCGCGTCTGCAGCGCCAGCCGGTACGCCGGTGCGCCGTGCGCGTCGACGCTCACGCCGACCAGGCGGCCCGGCATCGAGCGCTTGAATTCGTCTTTGGTCGCGAGGAACGCCGCGTGCGGCCCGCCATTGCCCATCGGCATGCCGAAGCGCTGGCTGTTGCCGACGACGATGTCGGCGCCCATTTCGCCGGGGGCCTTCAACAGCGTGAGCGCCAGCAGATCGGCCGCCACGATGGCCAGGCCGCTGCGGGCGTGCACCGCGTCGATCACCGGCTGCAGGTCTCGGACCACGCCGTCGACGCCGGGGTATTGCAACAGCACCGCGAACGCGTCGGCGTGGCCCGCCGTTTCCGCCGGGCCGGTCAGCACGGTGACGCCGAGCGGGCGCGCACGCGTCTGCACCACTTCGAGCGTCTGCGGCAGCACGTCGTCGGCGACGAACAGGGTCGTCGACTTGCTCTTGCCGACGCGCATCGCCAGGGTCATCGCCTCGGCTGCGGCGGTGGCTTCGTCGAGCATCGACGAGCCGGCGATCGCCATCCCGGTCAGCTCGCAGACCATGGTCTGGAAGTTGACCAGCGCTTCCATGCGGCCTTGCGAGATCTCGGCCTGGTAGGGCGTGTAGGCGGTGTACCAGGCCGGGTTCTCGAGGATATTGCGCAAGATGACGCCCGGCGTGTGCGTGCCGTGGTAACCCTGGCCGATGAAACTCTTCAGCACGCGGTTGCGGCTGGCGATGGCCTTCAGCTCGGCCAGCGCCGCGGCTTCCGTCAGTGGCTCGGGCAGCGCCATCGGCGCGCCGCGGGCGATCGAGCGTGGCACCACGGCTTCGATCAGCGCCCGGCGCGACGCGACGCCGATCACCGACAGCATGTGGCGTTCGTCGTCCGCGCTCACGCCGATGTGGCGGGCGACGAATTCCGACGCGTCTTCGAGCTCGCGCAGCGGCTTGTGGGCAGACATCAGCATCGAGAACCCTTCAGCTGTTCTTGACGAGCAGGTCGTAGGCCGGCGCGTCCATCAGCTGTTCGAACTCGGCCATGTCGCTCACGTGGACCTTGAAGAACCAGCCGTTGCCCAGCGGGTCGGTGTTGGCGAGCGACGGGTCGTCGCGCAGCGCTTCGTTCACTTCGACGATCTCGCCGCTGACCGGCATGAACAGGTCGGCAGCCGCTTTCACCGACTCGACCACGCCCGCGACCTCGCCTTGCTTGAAGGTGCTGCCGACCGAGGGCAACTCGACGAAGACCACGTCACCGAGCGCGTCTTGCGCGTGGTGGGTGATGCCGACGGTGGCGGCTTCGTGGTCTTCGATGTTGATCCACTCGTGGTCGTTGGTGTACATGGTCGTCATCGGGGGCTCCTGTGATGCTTCGGTGGACGTTGAAAGTGGCGGGCTGTCAGCCCCGGAAGTAGTGGTGCGGCGTGAACGGCATGGGTGTCACGCGCATCGGCTGGGCCTTGCCACGCACGTCGGCGTAGACCTCGTGGTTCGGCAGGGCGTGGTTGGCGGCGAGATAAGCCATCGCGATCGGCTGGCCCACCGTGGGAGCGAGCGTGCCGCTGGTGACAACGCCGAGCTTGTGGCCGTGTGCGTCCTTGATGATGGCGCCTTCACGCACCGGCACACGCTCGAGGCCGATCAGGCCGACCCGTTTGGTGGCCGCGCCGGTGGCGAGCTGGCCGTCGATCACCGAGGCGCCGGGGTAACCGCCGTGGCGCGCACCGCCGGCGCGCCGCACTTTCTGGATCGCCCAGGTGAGGGCCGCTTCGACCGGTGTGGTCGTGGTGTCGATGTCGTGGCCGTACAGGCACAGGCCGGCTTCGAGCCGCAGCGTGTCGCGCGCGCCCAGGCCGACCGGGCCCACCTCGGGCTGGGCCAGCAGTTCGCGCGCCAGCGTTTCGGCTTGCGCCGCCGGCACCGAGATCTCGAAGCCATCGTCGCCGGTGTAGCCCGAGCGGGTGACGAAGCAGCCGGCGCCGGCGAGCGTGACGCTCATGCCGGTCATGAACACCAGCGAGGCGACGGCCGGGTTCAGGCGCGCCAGCGCTTGCGCCGCCTTCGGCCCCTGCAGCGCGAGCAACGCGCGTTCGGGCAAGGGCTGCACGGTGCAGCGGTGGCCGATGTTCGTGGTCAGGTGGCGGGTGTCGGCTTCCTTGCAGGCGGCGTTCACGATCAGCAGCAGGTCGTTCTCGGCGCCGCGCCGCGTGATCATCAGGTCGTCGAGGATGCCGCCGTTGCTGTTGGTGAAGAAGGCGTAGCGCTGCTGCCCGTCGGCGAGGCCCTGCACGTCCATCGGCACCAGGGTTTCGAGCGCCTTGGCGGCGTCGTCGCCGGTGAGCCGCAGCTGGCCCATGTGCGACACGTCGAACAACGCGGCCGACTCGCGGCACTGGCGGTGTTCCTTGATGATGCCGGCCGGGTACGAGACCGGCATGTCGTAGCCCGCGAAAGGCACCATCTTGGCGCCGAGCTCGAGGTGCAGCGCGTGCAGCGGGGTCTTTTGCAGGGGCGTGGCGGGCGGGGCTGCGGTGTCGGACATGGTCTTCTCCTGAAGGAGTTCCTGCGAGGGCCATTCAATGAACCGGCGCGACCTCATGATCGCACCGGGAATGCCCTCTCTGTCCGCTTTACCTGAGAGATTGGCAGCGCCGCTCGCGCGGTGGGCTGCTTGCCCCTTCGGTGGGCCCACTCGGGGTGGGCCTCTCTCCAGCGAGGAACGCTTCAAACGAAGCGCTTGCCAGTCCTTTTGCCTGAGCGTTCGAGCCTCGCGTCCACATGCGGGGCCCTGCGCCTTCGGCGGCCCGCCGACCCGTGCCGGGGCACGCATCGTTAGGCTCTCTCCTGACGGCCCGCAGTGTAGCAGCGGGCTTTCACACCGCGATAATCGCGGCCCATGGAATCAGCAAATGTGGCGCTTGAAAAAGCCGTGGTCGAAAAGGAATGGCTGAAGGTCGAGTCGCTCGACCTCGAAGCCCAGGGCGTGGCGCACAACGCGGCCGGCAAAGTGGTGTTCATCGAAGACGCCTTGCCCGGCGAAGAAGTGCAGGTGCAGGTCGGCCGGCGCAAGAACAACTGGGAGCAGGCGACGATCACGGCGCTGCGCCGCGAAAGCTCGCAACGTGTGACGCCGGCATGCCGCTACTTCGGCCACTGCGGCGGCTGCAAGATGCAGCACTTTCACGTCGGCGCACAGGTCGCCACCAAACAACGTGCGCTCGAAGACGCGCTCTGGCACCTGGGCAAGGTCAAGGCCGAGCGGGTGCTGCGGCCGATCGAAGGCCCGGCCTGGGGTTACCGCTACCGGGCGCGCTTGTCGGTGCGTTACGTGGTGAAGAAGGGCAAGGTGCTGATCGGGTTCCACGAGCGCAAGTCGAGCTTCGTGGCCGACATGGAAAGCTGCGAGGTGCTGCCGCCGCACGTGAGCGCGCTGCTGATGCCCTTGCGCGCCATGGTGGCCGCCATGGACCAGCGCGACCGCGTGCCCCAGATCGAACTGGCGATCGGCGATGACGTCACGGCGATGGTGCTGCGTCACCTGGAGCCGCTGACCGATGCCGACCTGTCACGCCTGCGTGCCTTTGGTGGTGAACACGGCGTGCAATGGTGGTTGCAGTCGAAAGGGCCGGACACGGTCCAGCGGCTCGACGGCGGCGGCCCGGAACTGGCCTATGCCCTGCCGGAATTCGGCATCCGCATGCCGTTCAAGCCGACCGACTTCACGCAGGTCAACCCGCACATCAACCGCGTTCTGGTGACGCGTGCCCTGCGCCTGCTGGCCGCGGGCCCGGACGATCGGGTGATCGACTGGTTCTGCGGCCTCGGCAACTTCACGCTGCCGATCGCGACGCAGGCCCGCGAGGTGCTCGGCATCGAGGGCAGCGAGACGCTCGTGCAGCGCGCACGCGACAACGCTGTTCTCAACGGCTCGAGCGCGAAGACGGCGTTCGCCGCGAGCAACCTCTTCGAGCTGACGCCGGCCCTGCTGGCCAGCCACGGCCACGCCGACAAGTGGCTCGTCGACCCGCCGCGCGAAGGCGCTTTCGCGCTCGCGAAGGCGCTGGCCGACATGCACGCCGATCCCGCACTGGCGCCGGGTTATGCGCCGCCGGGCCGCATCGTCTACGTCAGCTGCAACCCGGCCACGCTGGCGCGCGATGCTGGCTTGCTGGTGCACCAGGCCGGGTACCGCTGCACGGCGGCCGGGGCCGTCAACATGTTCCCGCACACGGCGCACGTGGAAAGCATCGCGGTCTTCGACCGGGACTGACAAGGGCGCAGGTTTGCCCGGATCGCTAGCGCCCTGACGACGTTCGATACTCCGCGTGTTCCGGGAGGATCGCCCTTGACGCAAACCGTCGCCGTGCCGCTGTGGGTGTTCGTGCTGATGTGCGGGCTGGTGCTGCTCGCGGTGCTGCAGTGGCTGCTGCTCCCGGGCATGCGCTGGTACTTCCGGCGCAAGGTGCGTGGTGTGCTCGACGAGATCAGCGTGCGGCTGAAGATCGAGTTGCCGCAGTTCAAGCTCACGCGCCGCCGCGCGCTGATCGACCGCTTGATGATCGACCCGCGGGTGCTGGCCGCCGCCGAGGCCCACGCCGCCAGCACCGGCCAGCCGCGCGCGGCGGTGATGAAGACGATCGGCGTCTACGCGCGCGAGATCGTGCCGGCCTTCAACGCCTACGTGTACTTCCGCGTCGGCTACTGGTTGTCGAAAACCTTCGCCCGGCTCGTCTACCGCGTGCGCCTGGGTTACACCGACGCGCAGGCGATGGCGGCCATCAACCCCAAGTCCACGGTCGTGTTCGTGATGAACCACCGCAGCAACATGGACTACATCCTCGTGTCGTTCCTCGCCGCCGAGCGCGTGGCCCTGAGCTACGCAGTGGGCGAGTGGGCGCGCATCTGGCCGCTGCAAGGGCTGATCCGCGCGATGGGCGCCTACTTCGTGCGCCGCAATTCCGGCGACCCGCTGTACCGCATGGTGCTGCAGCGCTATGTTCAGATGGCGACCGAAGGCGGCGTGCCGCAGGCCATGTACCCCGAGGGCGGGCTCACCATCGACGGCCGGCTGCGCGAGCCCAAGCTCGGCCTGCTCGACTACATGCTCAAGGGCTTCAGCCCCGAAGGCGAGCGCGACCTCGTGTTCATTCCGGTCGGCATCAACTACGACCGCGTGATCGAAGACCGCACGCTGCTGCGCAAGCTCGACGCGAAGCCTCAGCGCGGCGGCCTGCTGCGCACGCTGCGCATCACCGGCAGCTACCTGGCGCGCCAGTTCGTGTTCACCCTGCTCGGGCGGCGCTACCGGTTCGGCTATGCCTGCGTGAACTTCGGACAGCCGTATTCGATGCGCGCATTCGTGCATGAACGTGGCATCGACTTTCGAACACTCGACGACGCAGATCGGCGTACCCAGGTGGCCGCCGTCGGCCAGGCCTTGATGGCGCAGATCGGCCTGAACGTGCCGGTGCTGCCGGTGCCGCTGGTCGCCAGCGTGTTCCTGAGCGACCCACAGCGGGCCTGGTCAGAACTGGAGCTGAAGGCAGCGGTGCATGCCTTGATCGAACGCGTCGAGGCGCTCGGCGCCCATGTGTACGTGCCCCGCACCGACCGCGACTACGCGTTGACGGTGGGCTTGCGCATGCTGACCTTGCGCCACCTGGTGCTCGAAGAGCAGGGTCTCTTCCGCGTCAACGCGGCCGAGATGACGGTGGTGGCGTACTACGCCAATTCGATCGCGCACCTCACGACGCTGGCGACGAACTGAAAGGCAAAAGAAAAGGGGCCCGAAGGCCCCCGCTTTCTGTCGCGCCGACAAGCGTCAATCGCTGCTGTTGCTGAAACCCAGGATCGCCAACAACGACTGGAACACGTTGTACAGGCTCAGGTACACGCCCAGCGTGGCGCTGATGTAGTTGGTTTCTTCGCCGTCTTTCACGCGCTTCAGGTCGTAGAGGATGAAGGCCGAGAAGATGCCGATCGCCAGCACCGAGATCGTGATCATCAGCGCGCTCGACTGCAGGAAGATGTTCGCGATAGCAGCCACGAACACCATGATCATGCCGATGAACAGGAATTTGCCCATCGACGACAGGTCACGCTTGATCACCGACGACAGCGTGGCCATGCCGAAGAAGATCAGCCCGGTACCGGCGAAGGCCGTCATGATCAGCCCGGCACCATTGGCCTGGCCCAGCACGGCGCCGATCATGCGCGACAGCATCAGGCCCATGAAGAACGTGAAGCCCAGCAGCACCGGCACGCCGGCGGCAGAGTTCTTGGTCTTCTCGATCGCGAACATCAGGCCGAAGGCGCCCACGAGAAAGATGATGGCGCTCATGCCGGCGCCCATGCCACGCATCAGGCCGGTCGTGACACCGATCCAGGCGCCCAGCACGGTGGGGACCATCGACAGCGCAAGCAGCCAGTAGGTGTTGCGCAAGACGCGGTTGCGTTGCTCAGCCGACGTGACTTCGCCGGTGTATCCGGTGAAAGTGGCTTGCACGGGTTGATTCATGAGACCTCCAGTTGAGTGACGCGGAATGAGACTCGCGCGAAGAATTCTAGTTCCCTGCTGCCGCGCAAGCGCATGCCCTTGCGGGTTGTGGCGGATTGCGTCACGGCGGGTCGGGTCTGTTTCGTGCGTACAGTTGAGGGCTGATCCACACCACTTCAAGCCGGACCTCACCCGATGAACACCAAACCATTTCTTTCGCTCGCCGACGTCAAGGCCGTGGCCGCTGCCGCCGAGGCTGAAGCGCTCGCCAACCAGTGGATCGTCACGATCGCGATCGTCGACGACGGCGGCCACCTGCTGTGGCTGCAGCGCCTGGACGGCGCCGCCCCGATCTCGTCGCACATCGCGCCCGCCAAGGCCCGCACGGCAGCGTTGGGCCGGCGCGAAAGCCGGGTCTATGAAGAGATGATCAACCAGGGCCGCATGTCGTTCCTGAGCGCGCCGGTGCTCGAGGGCATGCTCGAAGGCGGTGTGCCCGTGATGGTGAATGGCCAGTGTGTCGGCGCGGTGGGCGTGAGCGGCGTCAAGTCGAACGAAGACGCGCAGATCGCCCGGGCGGGCATCGCGGCACTCGGGCTCTGAGGCCTGGGCGGCGCGATCAACGACGCAATTAACGACGCAAGAGAAGTAGGCAACCGCCGACGATGAGCGCCGCCGACAAGGCGGTCGCCAGCGTCGGCACCTCGCCGAACAGCAGGTAGCCCAGGCCGGCCGCCCAGACGAAGCTGCTGTACTCCAGCGGCGCCACGCGGCTCGCTTCCAGGCGCGTGAAGGCGAAGGTCAGGCACAGCAGCCCGAGCGTGCCCAGGCCGCCGGCGAACAGGACCAGCAGCCAGTCGCCGGCCAGAAGCGGCTTCCACGACCACGCGGCAGGCGCCGCAAGCAAGGCCAGCGGCAGCAGGCTCTGGATCAGCAGGATCGTCCAGACCGAGTCGCTGCGCGCCTGCTTGCGGGCGAACAGCATCACGAAGGCGAACGACACCGCGGCGATGCCCGCGCTCAGCATGCCGAGCAGCCGCGCAGCGCCTCGCCCATCGAGCCCGGCGCGCAACTCGGGCCAGAGCGAGATCGAGACGCCGGCGAGGCCGAGCGCCAGAGCGATCCAGATCGACGGCGCCGGGCGCTCCTTCAGCACCGGGATCGCCAGCACCGAGACGAAGATCGGTGCAAGGTACGAGATCGTCACCGCGAGCGCCAGCGGCAACTGCGTCAGGGCGTGAAAGTAGCCGACCAGAGACACCAGGAGGAAGAGGCTGCGCACCACGTGCAGCCGCCATGCGGCGCGCTCGGGCATCGGAGAGCGTTTCCATCCCCACAGAAGGACAGCGAACACGCTGCCGCCGGCGAAACGGAAGAAGCTGAGCTGGAGCGCGTCGTAGCGCAGCGCCATCAACTTGATCACGGCGTCCATGCTGACAAAGCTGGCGGCGGCCAACGCGCCGGCGAGCAAGGGCAGGGCGTTGCTGTTCCTGGAATCACTGAAAGGCATCGCCCGAGTCTAGGCGGGCGCCGGCAAGGTGCCCGGCGCGTGGTGCCCGTGGTCTATAATTTGCAGGTTTACCCCTAACCCACCCGCCCAGCGAAACACACGATGTTTCCAGAGGGAAATCGACAAAGTTTCCCGTCGGGAAACCCCAGGTTTTCTCACCGGTTTCAAGCTCCAAGAGCCCACGCTCGAATGGGCTGAGCTGGGCGCGCACAACACGGAGATTCCCGGTGCCGCCGCTACTGCTGTTCCCCCAAGCCCAGGCTGTCCTGGCACTCGCAGACGGCACGGTGTTCCAGGGCATTTCGATCGGCGCTTCCGGCCACACCGTGGGCGAAGTGGTCTTCAACACGGCGCTCACCGGCTATCAGGAAATCCTGACCGATCCGAGCTACTGCCGCCAGATCGTCACGCTGACCTACCCGCACATCGGCAACTACGGCATCAGCGCCGAAGACGTCGAAGCTTCGAGAGTGTTCGCTGCCGGCCTTGTGATCAAGGACCTGCCGCTGCTGGCCTCGAACTTCCGCAGCAGCATGACGCTGGCCGACTACCTGAAGCGCGAAGGCACCGTCGCGATCGCCAACATCGACACGCGCCGCCTGACGCGCCTGTTGCGCAGCAGCGGCGCGCAGAACGGCTGCATTCTCGGTTTGCCGCCGGGCGAAGCGGTCACGCCGGCCCACATCGCCGAAGCGACCGCCAAGGCGCAAGCCGCGCCGAGCATGAGCGGGCTCGACCTGGCCAAGGTCGTGAGCGAGCGCGAGCCTTACACCTGGGCCGAGACCGAATGGGCGCTCGATACCGGCTACGGCACGCTGAAAGCCCCGAGGTTCCACGTCGTCGCCTATGACTTCGGCGTCAAGCGCAACATCCTGCGCATGCTGGCGAGCCGCGGCTGCAAGGTCACGGTCGTGCCGGCGCAGACGCCGGCCGCCGCGGTGCTCGAACTGAAGCCCGACGGCATCTTCCTGAGCAACGGCCCGGGCGACCCCGAGCCTTGCGACTACGCGATCGAAGCCACGCGCGAACTCATCGACACCGGCATCCCGACCTTCGGCATCTGCCTGGGCCACCAGATCATGGCGCTCGCCTCGGGTGCGAAGACCTTCAAGATGAAGTTCGGCCACCACGGCGCCAACCACCCGGTGAAAGACCTCGACGACGGGCGCGTCAGCATCACGAGCCAGAACCATGGTTTTGCGGTCGACGAGAAGAGCCTGCCGGCCAACTTGCGGCCCACACACGTGTCGCTGTTCGACGGTACGCTGCAAGGCCTGGCGCGCACCGACAAGCCGGCGTTCTGCTTTCAGGGCCACCCCGAGGCATCGCCCGGCCCGCACGACATTTCCTACCTGTTCGACCGCTTCACTGCGCTGATGGCGACCCACACGGAGAAGAAGAATGCCCAAGCGCAGTGACCTCAAATCGATCCTGATCATCGGGGCCGGGCCGATCATCATCGGCCAGGCCTGCGAGTTCGACTACTCCGGCGCGCAGGCCTGCAAGGCGCTGCGCGAAGAAGGCTACAAGGTCATCCTCGTCAACAGCAACCCGGCGACGATCATGACCGACCCCGAGATGGCCGATGTGACCTACATCGAGCCCATCACCTGGCAGGTGGTCGAACGCATCATCGCCAAGGAACGGCCCGACGCGGTGCTGCCGACGATGGGTGGCCAGACCGCACTGAACTGCGCGCTCGACCTGCACAAGCACGGCGTGCTCGCGAAGTACGGCGTCGAGATGATCGGCGCGAACGAGAAGGCGATCGAAAAAGCCGAAGACCGGCTGAAGTTCAAGGACGCGATGACGGGCATCGGGCTGCACTCGGCGCGTTCGGGCATCGCGCACTCGATGGACGAAGCGCTGGCGGTGCAGAAGCGCATCACCAATGAGATCGGCGGCACCGGCTTCCCGATGGTCATCCGCCCGAGCTTCACGCTCGGCGGCACCGGTGGCGGCATCGCCTACAACCCGGAAGAATTCGAAGAGATCTGCAAGCGCGGGCTCGACTTGTCGCCCACGAAAGAACTCTTGATCGAAGAGAGCCTGATCGGCTGGAAAGAGTACGAGATGGAGGTCGTGCGCGACCGGGCCGACAACTGCATCATCGTCTGCTCGATCGAGAACCTCGACCCGATGGGCATCCACACCGGCGACTCGATCACCGTGGCGCCGGCGCAGACGCTCTCCGACAAGGAATACCAGCTGCTGCGCAACGCCAGCATCGCGATCCTGCGCGAGATCGGCGTCGACACCGGGGGCTCGAACGTGCAGTTCTCGATCAACCCGCAGAATGGCCGCATGGTCGTGATCGAGATGAACCCGCGCGTGTCGCGATCGTCGGCGCTGGCGTCGAAGGCCACCGGCTTTCCGATCGCCAAGGTGGCGGCCAAACTCGCGGTCGGCTACACGCTCGACGAGTTGCGCAACGACATCACCGGCGGTGCGACGCCGGCTTCGTTCGAGCCGAGCATCGACTACGTCGTCACGAAGATTCCGCGCTTCGCGTTCGAGAAATTCCCGGCCGCCGATTCGCGCCTGACGACCCAGATGAAGTCGGTCGGCGAAGTGATGGCGATGGGACGCACGTTCCAAGAAAGCTTCCAGAAAGCGCTGCGCGGGCTCGAGACCGGCATCGACGGCCTGAGCGAACGCAGCACCGACCGCGAAGAGATCGTCCAGGAGATCGGCGAAGCCGGGCCGGAGCGCATCCTCTACGTCGGCGACGCTTTCCGCGTCGGCATGTCGCTGCAGGAAGTGTTCGAAGAAACCGCGATCGACCCGTGGTTCCTGGCGCAGATCGAACAGCTCGTGCAACACGAGCAGGCGCTGGCCGGGCGTGCGCTGGCGAGCCTGTCGAAAGACGAACTGCGTTTCCTGAAGCAGAAGGGCTTCTCCGACAAGCGCCTTGCGAAGCTTCTGGGCACGAACCAGCACGAGGTGCGCCAGACGCGCCATGCGCTCGGCATCCGCCCGGTCTACAAACGTGTCGACACCTGCGCTGCCGAGTTCGCGACGCAGACCGCCTACATGTACTCGACCTACGACGAAGAGTGCGAGGCCGAGCCGACCAACGCCAAGAAGATCATGGTGCTGGGCGGCGGGCCGAACCGCATCGGCCAGGGCATCGAGTTCGACTACTGCTGCGTGCACGCGGCGCTGGCGATGCGCGAAGACGGCTATGAGACCATCATGGTCAACTGCAACCCCGAGACCGTGTCGACCGACTACGACACGTCCGATCGCCTGTACTTCGAGCCGGTGACGCTCGAAGACGTGCTCGAGATCGTCGACAAGGAAAAGCCCGTTGGCGTGATCGTGCAGTACGGCGGGCAGACGCCCTTGAAGCTCGCGCTCGACCTGGAACGCGCCGGCGTGCCGATCGTCGGCACCACGCCCGACAGCATCGACATCGCCGAAGACCGCGAGCGCTTTCAGAAGCTGCTGCATGACATCGGCCTGAAGCAGCCGCCGAACCGCACGGCGCGCACCGAAGAGGCCGCCTTGCAGCTGGCGCAGGAGATCGGCTACCCGCTGGTCGTGCGCCCGAGCTACGTGCTGGGCGGCCGTGCGATGGAGATCGTGCACGGCGACAAGGACCTCGAGCGCTACATGCGTGAAGCAGTGCGCGTGAGCGAAAAGTCGCCGGTGCTGCTCGACCGCTTTCTCGACGACGCGATCGAGGTCGACGTCGACTGCATCAGCGACGGCACCGACGTGATCATCGGCGGCATCATGGAACACGTGGAGCAGGCCGGGATCCACTCGGGCGACTCGGCCTGTTCGCTGCCGCCGTACTCGCTGCCGAAAGCGCTGCAGGACGAAATGCGCCGCCAGACCATCGCGATGGCGAAGGCGCTTAAGGTCGTCGGCCTGATGAACGTGCAGTTCGCGATCCAGGGCGAAGGCGAGAGCGCCGTCGTCTACGTGCTCGAAGTGAACCCGCGCGCTTCGCGCACCGTGCCCTTCGTCTCGAAGGCCACTGGCCAGCCGCTGGCCAAGATCGCCGCGCGCTGCATGGTCGGGCAAAAGCTGAGCGAGCAGCGCAGCCGCCATGGCCGGCCGCCGGTCGAAGTGATCCCGCCTTACTTCTCGGTCAAGGAAGCGGTGTTCCCGTTCAACAAGTTCCCGGGTGTCGACCCGATCCTCGGGCCCGAGATGCGCTCGACCGGCGAAGTGATGGGCGCCGGCCGCAGCTTCGGCGAGGCGATGCTGAAGAGCCAGCTCGGCGCCGGCTCGCGCTTGCCCAGTTCGGGCACGGCCTGCCTGACCGTGAAGAACGGCGACAAGGAACGGGCCGTGGCCGTGGCGCGCGACCTGCACGCGCTCGGCTTCTCGCTGGTGGCGACCAAGGGCACGGCCGCAGCCATCGCTGCCGCGGGTGTGCCGGTGAAAGCGGTCAACAAGGTCAAGGACGGCCGGCCGCACATCGTCGACATGGTCAAGGCCGGCGAGATCCAGCTGGTGTTCACGACGGTCGATGAAACGCGCACGGCGATCGCCGATTCGCGCCACATCCGCCAGGCGGCGCTCGCCAACCGCATCACCTACTACACCAGCATGGCGGGCTGCGAAGCCGCGGTCGAAGGCATGAAGCACCAGGACGATCTGGTGGTCATGTCGCTGCAGGAATTGCACGCCGAACTGCACTGAGATAAAGTCGTTTCACGTTCTGTCCGCCGCCGGCTCCACCGGCGGCGGCTTCATTTTTGCTCCAGGGTTTTTGCATCATGGCCACCATCCCCCTCACCATTCGCGGCGCCGACAAGCTCAAGGAAGAGCTGGCGCGTCTCAAGAACGTCGAACGCCACGCGGTGATTCAGGCCATCTCGGAAGCACGCGCCCAGGGTGACCTGTCGGAAAACGCCGAGTACGAAGCGGCCAAGGACAAGCAGGGCTTCATCGAAGGCCGCATCCTCGAGATCGAGAGCAAGCTGGCGGCGGCGCAGATCATCGACCCGAAGAGCCTGAACGCCGAAGGCCGCGTGGTTTTTGCGTCCACCGTCGATCTCGAAGACGAAGACAGCGGCGCCAAGGTCACCTACCAGATCGTGGGTGACGACGAGGCCGACCTGAAGCTCGGCCTGATCTCGATCAGCTCGCCGATCGCTCGCGCCCTGATCGGCAAGAGCGCCGGCGACGTGGCCGAAGTGCAGGCGCCCGGTGGCATCAAGCACTACGAGATCATGGCCGTTCGTTATGGGTGAGCCGTGAGCACCGCGCGTCTTTCAGCGGTGCTGGCAGGCTTGTGGGCCGGGGTGCTCCTGTGCATCGCCGCGCTGGCGGCACCGTCTGCTTTTGCGACGCTCGTGTCGGCCGACGCCGGGCGCTTTGTCGGGCGCCTTCTCACGCAAGAGGCTTACATGAGCCTCGCGATCGCCCTGTTGCTGCTCCTGCTCGAACGCCGGCGCAGCGGGCAACGTGCGGCATCGGGATCAGGTTCGGTGTTCAGCGCCGACATGGTGCTGCTGCTGGGCACGCTCTTCTGCACGGTGGCCGGGCATTTTGCAGTGCAGCCGATGATGGCCGCAGCGCGGGCCGGGCACGGCACCTGGTCGTTCGGCGCGCTGCACGCGGTGTCGGGCGGCTTGTTCGCGCTGAAAGGCCTGCTGGTGCTGGCGCTGGCATGGCGCCTGGTCGGCCCTGGACTCAGGACTGCTGCGACGTCTTCTTGACGCTGCTCACGCGTTTGCGGGCGCGTTTGAGTTCGCCGCCGGCGGCAATGCGCATGTTGCCGACGACCGTGATCTTCTTGACCTGCGCGCGGTGGTTGCCACTCTTCGAGAACTTGAGGATCTTCACGACCTTCGGGCCGGCACCGCGGCCTTCGCGTTCGACCTTCTCCTTCGGTGGCATCGGGCGCCACAGCACCAGCAGCTTGCCGATGTGCTGGATCGGCGCGGCGCCGAGGGCATCGGCCAGGGTGCTGAACATCAGCTCGCGGCTGGCCCGGTCGTCGGAGAAAACGCGCACCTTGATCAGGCCGTGCGAGTTGAGCGCGGCGTCGATCTCCTTCTGCACCGAGGGGGTGAGCCCGTCGTTGCCGATCATGACGACCGGGTCGAGGTGGTGGGCTTCGGCCCGGTGTTCCTTGCGCTGGGCAGGTGTCAATTGAATCGCAGTCATCGCCGTATTATCGGCCCGAGATGAAAACCCAAACCAAAAGCAAGAAGGTCAACAAAGCGTGGTTGCACGACCACGTGAACGACACCTACGTGAAGCTGGCTCAAAAGGAAGGCTACCGGGCCCGCGCTGCCTACAAGCTCAAGGAGATCGACGAAGAGTTGCACCTGCTGAAGCCGGGGCAGGTGGTCGTCGACCTGGGGGCCGTCCCGGGCGCGTGGAGCCAGTACGTGCGGCGCAAGTTCGCGCCGAAAGAGACCGGGGTGGGGGGTGCGGCGGTCGGGTCGCTCAAAGGCACGATCATCGCGCTCGACGTGCTCGACTTCGAGCCGATCGAAGGTGTGAGCTTCATCCAGGGCGACTTTCGCGAGGCCTCGGTGCTCGCCGAGCTCGAAGCCTTGGTGGCCGGGCGCCCGGTCGACGTGGTGGTGTCGGACATGGCGCCCAACCTGTCGGGCATCGAATCGTCAGACGCCGCGCGCATGGAACACCTGGTCGAACTGGCGGTCGAATTCGCCACCCGGCACCTCACCCCGCAGGGCGCGCTGGTGTGCAAGGTGTTCCACGGCAGCGGTTACAGCCAGCTGGCCAAGTTGTTCAAGGCCACCTTCCGGGTCGTCAAACCGATCAAGCCGAAGGCCTCGCGCGACAAGTCGGCCGAGACCTTTCTGGTCGGGATCGGGCTGAAGTTGCGCCCTGGCGCGCCGTCATCGGCCCGCGAGATTCGGTCGTAAAGCGCACAAACCGGTCGATACACGCTCGCCGGCCGCGGGCATTGAGCTGCGGGCGCAGGGCTTGACTGGTCTAAAATCGTCCGCACATGGGTTGCACGGTGGGGCACAAGGTTGCCGCGCCACTGCCCACGGCCCGGAAATGGAGTAGCGGTGAACAATCAATGGTTCTCTAAAGTTGCTGTCTGGCTGGTGATCGCACTCGTGCTGTTCACCGTGTTCAAGCAGTTCGACCGGAGTGCATCGCAGACCGGCATGATCGGGTACTCCGAGTTTCTCGACGAAGTCCGCAACAAGCGCATCAAGAGCGTGCAGTTGCAGGAAAGCGCCACCGGCACCGAGATCCGAGCCAAGACCAGCGACGACAAGGAACTGCGCACCACCGCAACCTACCTCGACCGCGGCCTGATCGGCGACCTGATCAACAACAACGTCAAGTTCGACGTCAAGCCGCGCGAGGAACCTTCGTTCCTGCTCAGCATGCTGGCGTCATGGGGCCCGATCCTGCTGCTGATCGGCGTCTGGATCTACTTCATGCGCCAGATGCAGGGCGGCGGCAAGGGTGGGGCCTTCAGCTTCGGCAAGAGCAAGGCCCGCATGCTCGACGAAGCGAACAACACCACGACGTTCCAAGACGTCGCCGGCTGCGACGAAGCCAAGGAAGAAGTCAAGGAACTCGTCGACTTCCTGAAAGACCCGCAGAAGTTCCAGAAACTCGGTGGCCGCATTCCGCGCGGTGTGCTGCTGGTCGGCCCGCCGGGCACCGGCAAGACCCTGCTCGCGAAGGCGATCGCCGGTGAAGCCAAGGTGCCGTTCTTCTCGATCTCGGGCTCCGATTTCGTCGAAATGTTCGTCGGCGTCGGCGCGGCCCGGGTGCGCGACATGTTCGAGCAGGCCAAGAAAAGTGCGCCCTGCATCATCTTCGTCGACGAAATCGACGCGGTCGGCCGCCACCGCGGTGCCGGCCTGGGCGGCGGCAACGACGAGCGCGAACAGACACTGAACCAGATGCTGGTCGAGATGGACGGCTTCGAGACCAACCTCGGCGTGATCGTGATGGCCGCGACCAACCGGCCCGACATCCTCGACCCCGCGCTGCTGCGCCCCGGCCGCTTCGACCGCCAGGTCTACGTGACGCTGCCCGACGTTCGCGGCCGCGAAGCCATCCTGAACGTCCACATGCGCAAGGTGCCGGTCGGGCAAGACATCCGCGCCGACATCCTCGCGCGTGGCACGCCCGGCTTCTCGGGCGCCGACCTGGCCAACCTGGTCAACGAAGCGGCCTTGTTCGCAGCGCGCCGCAACGGCCGTGTCGTCGAGATGGGCGACTTCGAGAAGGCCAAGGACAAGATCATGATGGGCCCGGAGCGCAAGTCGATGGCCATGGCGGAAGACGAGCGCCGCAACACGGCTTACCACGAGTCGGGCCACGCGCTGGTGGCGCGCCTTGTGCCCAAGGCCGACCCGGTGCACAAGGTGACGGTCATTCCGCGCGGCCGTGCGCTGGGTGTGACGATGCAATTGCCCGAAGGCGACCGCTACAGCACCGACAAGATCCGCATGCTGAGCACGATCTCGATCCTGTTCGGCGGGCGCATCGCCGAAGAAGTCTTCGTCGGCGAGATGACCACCGGCGCCAGCAACGACTTCGAGCGTGCCACCCACATCGCGCGCGACATGGTCACGCGCTACGGCATGACCGACGCGCTGGGCACCATGGTCTACGCCGACAACGAAGGCGAGGTCTTCCTCGGCCGCTCGGTCACGAAAACGACCAACATGAGTGAGCAGACCATGCAGGCTGTCGACCGCGAGATCCGCAAGATCCTCGACGAGCAGTATGCGATCGCGCGCAAGCTGATCGAAGACAACAAGGACAAGATGCACGCGATGGCCAACGCCCTGCTGGAATACGAGACCATCGATTCCGATCAGATCGACGACATCATGAACGACCGCCCGCCGCGCCCGCCGAAGGACTGGAACCCTTCGATGAGCAAGACGGTGCCGCCGACCACGCCGCCCGCGGCGCCGGGCACGGCGGCCGCGACGGCCTGACCGGCCGGGCGGCCTTTCGCGCAAGACACGGGGCTTCGGCCCCGTTTTCGTTTTCGGCTCCGGAGCTTCGTGATGCACTGGCTCACCACCCGTTTTTCGATCGATCTGGCGCTGCCCCGGGTGATGGGCATCGTCAACGTCACGCCCGACTCGTTTTCCGACGGCGGCCGGCACGCGAGCACGGCGAAGGCGCTGGCGCACTGCGAACGGCTGCTCTCGGAAGGCGCGCACATGCTCGACATCGGCGGCGAGTCCACGCGCCCCGGTTCGGTGGCCGTGCCGCTGGAAGAAGAGCTCGCCCGGGTGCTGCCGGTGCTCGAAGGCGCCCTGAAGCTCGGCTGCCCGGTCTCGGTGGACACCCGCCACGCCGAAGTGATGCGTGCCGCGCTGGCGATGGGCGCCGACATCGTCAACGACATCGATGCCCTGCAGGGGCCGGGCGCGCTGGACGTGGTGGCTGACCACGGCCGCTGCGGCGTGTGCCTCATGCACATGCACGGCACGCCGGAAACGATGCAGGCGCGGCCGGCCTACGACGACGTGGTCGAGGAAGTGGGGGCGTTCTTGAGCGAGCGAGTCCGGGCGCTCGAAGCCCGCGGCATCGCCGCCAAGCGCATCGTGCTCGACCCCGGCATCGGCTTCGGCAAGCGCCCCGAGCACAACATCGCGCTGCTGCGCCGCCAGCGCGAGCTGCTGGCGCCGGGGCGGCCACTGCTCGTCGGCTGGTCTCGCAAGTCGACGCTGGGCGCGATCACCGGGCGTGACGTGCCCGACCGGCAGGCGGCCAGCGTCGCCGCAGCGCTGGCGGCGGTGCAGCTCGGCGCACGCATCGTGCGTGTGCACGATGTCGCACAGACCGTCGATGCCTTGAAAGTCTGGTCAGTTGCGGGATTGCCGGGCTGAGGCACATGCAGATAATCCGCGCCGAGGAGATCACCACGACATGAGCAGAACCTACTTCGGCACCGATGGCATCCGCGGTACCGTCGGCGAATCGCCGATCACGCCCGACTTCATGCTGCGCCTGGGCCACGCCGTCGGCCGCGTGCTCAAGCGCGACGATCCCAAGCCCACGGTGCTGATCGGCAAGGACACGCGCATCTCCGGCTACATGATCGAGTCGGCACTCGAAGCCGGCTTTGCTTCGGCCGGGGTCGACGTGCTGATGACCGGGCCGCTGCCCACGCCCGGCGTGGCCTACCTCACACGTGCTTTGCGGCTCAGTTTGGGGGTGGTGATCAGCGCCTCGCACAACGCCTTTCCCGACAACGGCATCAAGTTCTTCTCGGCGCGTGGCGAAAAGCTGCCCGACGTGTGGGAGCAGGACGTCGAAGCCGCGCTGGAGCGCCCGGCCCAATGGGTCAGCTCGGCCGACCTGGGCAAGGCACGCAAGCTCGAAGACGCGCGCGGGCGTTACATCGAGTTCTGCAAAGGCACGTTCAGCAGCGAGCTGTCGCTCAAGGGGCTGAAGATCGTCGTCGACGCGGCCCACGGCGCGGCCTACAACGTGGCGCCCAGCGTGTTCCACGAACTCGGGGCCGAGGTGGTCGCGATCGGCTGCAGCCCCGATGGCACCAACATCAACGCCGGCTTCGGCGCCACCTCGCCGGCCGCGCTGGTCGCCGCGGTCAAGGAACACGGCGCGCACTACGGCGTGGCGCTCGACGGCGATGCCGACCGCCTGCAGCTGGTCGACGCCGCGGGCCGGCTCTACAACGGCGACGAGCTGCTGTACCTCATGGTCAACGATCGCCTGGCACAAGGCGCACCGGTGCCCGGCGCGGTGGGCACGCTGATGACCAACATGGCGGTCGAGCTGGCATTGCGCGAGCGTGGCGTCGGGTTCGTGCGGGCCAAGGTCGGCGACCGCTATGTGCTCGAAGAACTGGTTGCGCGGGGCTGGCAGCTCGGTGGTGAAGGCTCCGGGCACCTGCTGGCGCTCGACAAGCACACCACGGGCGACGGCATCGTGAGCGCCTTGCTGGTGCTGCAGGCCGTGAGCCGCTCGGGCCGGTCGATGGCGCAACTGCTCGAAGACGTGACGCTGTTCCCGCAGACGCTGATCAACGTGCGCCTGAAACCGGGCAGCGACTGGAAGAGCAACACCGCGCTGGCGACAGCGCAGGCCGCCGTCAGCAGCGAGCTCGGTGACGCGGGCAGGGTGCTGATCCGCCCCTCGGGCACCGAGCCCCTGGTGCGGGTGATGGTCGAGGCGCGCGATGCGGCCCAGGCCAAACGCTGCGCCCAGCGCCTGGCCGACACGCTGGCCTGAGCCGGCGCGTCACCGCCCGGCGCTTCAGCGCGCCGGCGGGATCAAGACCTTGTCGACGACCTGAATCACGCCGTTGCTGGCTCGCACGTCAGCCGTCGTGACCAGCGCTTCTTCCACCGTCAGGAAGGTGCCCGAACGGTAGAGCGCCACGTTGGCGCCTTGCACGGTCTTGAGAGGGCCGTTCTTCAGGTCGGCCGTGGTCAATGCGCCAGGCACCACGTGGTACGTGAGCACGGCTTTCAGGCGAGCCCTGTCCTTGGCCAGCGCTTCCAGCGTGGCGGGCGGCAAGGCCTTGAAAGCAGCGTCGGTGGGGGCGAACACGGTGTACGGGCCGGCACCTTGCAAGGTCTCGGTCAGTTCGGCGTCTTTCAGGAGCCGGGTCAGCGTCGACAGTTCGGGCGTGGCCGCAGCCGTCTGGCTGATGGTCTGCGGGGCCGGCGTCGTGGCGCAGGCGGCCAGCAGCAGTGCCGCGGTGCTGGCGAGCAGGGTGATCGATCGTTTCATGCGGGCTCCTCGTGGTTTTGGGAAAGGGTTGGATCAGCCAGCGGGCAAGATTAAGCAGCGTTCGTGACAAGTCGGTGAAGGGCCTGTGACAGGCGCCGCTCCGGTTTCATGGCGCTGGCGGTCGCTTTTCCTCGTGTCGCGCGGCAACCCGGGTGTCACAGCGTTGTCACATGCGGTGCCTACAGTGCGGCCCATCGAACCCAACATCCGCGCCCACTGAAAGGCCTGCCCATGAACCTGTTCCAGATCCGTTCCACGCTCGTCGCCGCCTCGCTCGGCTTGGCCACCGCCGCTTCTTTCGCGCAAGACGTGACCGGCGCCGGCGCGTCGTTCCCGGCGCCGCTGTACGCCAAATGGGCCGACGCCTACAACAAGGCGACCGGCGTGCGCATGAACTACCAGTCGGTCGGCTCGGGTGCGGGCATGAACCAGATCCGCGCCAAGACCGTGGACTTCGGCGCCTCGGACGCGCCGCTGAAAGACGACCAGCTCGCCAAGGACGGCCTGGTGCAGTTCCCCACCGTGATCGGCGGCGTGGTGCCGGTGGTCAACATCAAGGGCATCGCTCCCGGCCAGATCAAGCTCACCGGCGCGCTGCTGGGTGACATCTACCTCGGCAAGATCACGAAGTGGAACGACACCGCGCTCACGGCGCTGAACCCCGGCGTGCCGCTGCCCGACGCGGCGATCTCGGTGGTGCGCCGTGCCGACGGCTCGGGCACGAGCTTCATCTTCACGAACTACCTCTCGAAGGTGAACCCCGAGTGGCAGGCCAAGGTGGGCGAGGGCACGGCCGTGAACTGGCCGACCGGCGCCGGCGGCAAGGGCAACGAAGGTGTGGCGGCGTTCGTGGGCCGCCTGCCGAACTCGATCGGCTACCTCGAGTACGCCTACGTCAAGCAGAACAAGCTGACCTACACGTTGCTGAAGAACAAGGACGGCAACTTCGTCGCGCCCGACGACGCGAACTTCAAGGCCGCCGCCGCTTCGGCCGACTGGGCCAAGACCTTCTACCAGGTGCTGACAGAACAGGCCGGCAAGGACGCCTGGCCGCTCACCGGTGCCACTTTCATCATGATGCAGAAGGCGCAGGAGAAGCCGGCCAACGCTGCCAACTCGCTGAAGTTCTTCGAGTGGGCCTACACCAGCGGCGACAAGATGGCGGCCGATCTGGAGTATGTGTCCCTGCCCGACGCCGTGAAGGCCCTGGTGCGCAAGCAGTGGGGCGAGATCAAGGACGCCTCGGGCAAGCCGATCGCCTACAAGTAAATCCACCGCCATTGCAGGCACCCCGGTGGCGCCTGCTCACCAAAGCATCGGAGGGGCCGTGGCCGCTACACTTCCCGCGAGCAGTTACCAAGACGGGCGCAACGACAAGAGCATGGAACGCACCGACCCGATGGGCAGACCGCCCTCGACGCGCAGGTCTTCCGCTTGGGCCGACACGGCTTTCTCGTTCCTGGCTCATGGTGCTGCGCTGATCACGCTGGCGCTGCTGGCCGGCATCATCGGTTCGCTCGTGATCGGCGCCGCGCCCGCGATCCAGGAATACGGCCTGAGCTTCCTGTGGCGCAGCGACTGGGACCCGGTCAAGAACAGCTACGGCGGCCTGGTGATGATCTACGGCACGCTGATGACCTCGTTCATCGCGCTGTGCATCGCCGTGCCGGTGAGCTTCGGCATCGCGCTCTTCCTGACCGAGATGTCGCCCGGCTGGCTGAAGCGGCCGCTTGGCATCGCGGTCGAACTGCTGGCGGCGGTGCCGTCGATCGTCTACGGCATGTGGGGCCTGCTCGTGTTCGGGCCGATCCTGGCCACCTACGTGCAGACGCCGCTGCAAGGCTTGCTGACCGGCGTGCCTTTTCTCGGCAGCCTGGTGTCGGGCCCGCCGGTGGGCATCGGCATCCTGTCGGCCGGCATCATTCTCGCGATCATGATCATCCCGTTCATCGCCGCGGTGATGCGAGACGTGTTCGAGGTGACACCGCAGGCGCTCAAGGAGTCGGCCTACAGCCTGGGCTCGACGACCTGGGAAGTGGTCTACAAGGTGGTGCTGCCCTACACCAAGACCGGCGTGATCGGCGGCATCATGCTCGGCCTGGGCCGCGCGCTCGGCGAGACCATGGCGGTCACCTTCGTGATCGGCAACACCAACCAGTTGAACTCGCTGTCGGTCTTCGAGGCCGCCAACAGCATCAGCTCGGCGCTGGCCAACGAGTTCGCCGAAGCCGGCGCCGGCCTGCACCAGGCGTCGCTCATCTACCTCGGGCTCGTGCTGTTCTTCATCACCTTCGTGGTGTTGTCACTGTCGAAAGTGCTGCTCTCCAGGCTGAAGAAGAACGAAGGGGGCCGCACATGAACACCGTGGCAATGAACGCGAGCCGGCTCGCGCACCACGCCCGCCGCAAGCGCATCAATGTGGTCGCGCTGACACTCTCGCTCGCGGCGATGGCCTTCGGCATTTTCTGGCTGCTCTGGATCCTGTTCGAGACCGTGCGACTGGGCTTTGGCGGCCTGGCGTTGTCGACCTTCACCGAGATGACACCGCCGCCACAGGCCGACACCGGCGGCCTGGCCAACGCGATCTTCGGCTCGCTGATGATGGTGGGCCTGGCCACGCTGCTGGGCACGCCGATCGGCATTCTGGCCGGTGTGTACCTGGCTGAATACGGCCAGAAAGGCTGGCTCGGCAGCGCCACACGCTTCATCAACGACATCCTGCTGTCGGCGCCGAGCATCGTGATCGGCCTGTTCATCTACGCCACCGTGGTGGTGCGGATGAAGAACTTCTCGGGCTTCGCCGGTGTGCTGGCGCTGGCGCTGATCGTGATTCCGGTCGTGATCCGCCAGACCGAGAACATGCTCAGCCTGATCCCAAACGCCCTGCGTGAAGCCGCCTACGCGCTGGGCACCCCGAAGTGGCGCGTGATCATGACGATCACGCTCAAGTCGGCCTGGGCCGGCGTCATGACCGGCATCTTGCTGGCGCTGGCGCGCATCTCGGGCGAAACGGCGCCGCTGCTGTTCACCGCGCTGTCGAACCAGTTCTGGACCAGCAACCTGAACGAGCCGATGGCCAGCCTGCCGGTCACGATCTTCAAGTTCGCGATGAGCCCTTACGAAAACTGGCAGAAGCTCGCATGGGCGGGTGTGTTCATCATCACCATCGGCGTGCTGGTGCTCAACATCCTGGCGCGCGTGCTGTTCCGCAACAAACACTGATTCACAGGACAAACACGATGGACGTCAGAGTCGATCTGCCCGTGACCGAACGCATCAAGCTCTCGGTTCGCAACCTGAACTTCTACTACGGCGGCTTTCATGCGCTGAAGAACATCAACATGGACATCCCCGAGAAGAAGGTCACCGCCTTCATCGGGCCGTCGGGCTGCGGCAAGTCGACCTTGCTGCGCACCTTCAACCGCATGTTCGAGCTCTACCCCGAGCAGCGCGCCGAAGGCGAGATCATTCTCGACGGCGAGAACATCCTGAAGAGCAAGGACGACGTGTCCTTGTTGCGCGCCAAGGTCGGCATGGTGTTCCAGAAGCCCACACCGTTCCCGATGTCGATCTACGACAACATCGCCTTCGGCGTGAAACTCTTCGAGACGCTGCCCCGGGTCGAGATGGACGAGCGTGTCGAGTGGGCGCTGAAGAAGGCCGCGCTCTGGACCGAGGTGAAAGACAAGCTGAACCAGAGCGGCTCGGGCCTGTCGGGCGGGCAGCAGCAGCGCCTGTGCATCGCACGCGGCATCGCGATCAAACCCGAGGTGTTGTTGCTCGACGAGCCCTGCTCGGCGCTCGACCCCATTTCGACCGGCAAGATAGAAGAACTGATCGGGGAGCTGAAGAGCGACTACACGGTCGTGATCGTCACGCACAACATGCAGCAGGCCGCGCGCTGCTCCGACTACACGACCTACATGTACCTCGGTGACCTGATCGAGTTCGGGCCGACTTCCGAGCTCTTCATGAAGCCGAAGAAGAAGGACACCGAGGACTACATCACCGGTCGCTTTGGTTGATGCCCGCGGCGGAGCAACAAGGACACAGAACATGACCGACAAGCATCTTTCCACCCAATTCGACGCCGAGCTCAGCGGCATCTCGACTCGTGTGCTCGAAATGGGCGGCATGGTCGAGTCGCAGGTCGCGCGCTCGGTCTACGCGCTCACGAACTTCAGCGCCGACATCGCGTCCGAGGTGCTGGTGACCGAAGAGCGTGTCAACATGACCGAGATGGAGATCGACCGCGACCTCTCGACCATCATCGCGCGGCGCCAACCCACGGCGCGCGACCTGCGCCTACTGATCGCGATCTCGAAGACCATCGCCAACCTCGAACGTGTGGGCGACGAGGCGGCGCGCATTGCGCGCACCGTGCAACGGCTCGTGAACTCCGGTGCGTCGAGCCGCATGCGTTTGCCGGTGAACGACCTGGCCTACGAATCGGAGCTCGCGGTCGCGCAACTGCGCAAGGCACTCGACGCGTTCGCGCGGCTCGACGTCGACAAGGCCATCGAGGTGCTCAAGCAGGACGACCTGATCGACCAGGAGTTCGACGGCCTGATGCGCAAGCTCATCACCTACATGATGGAAGACCCGCGCACCATTTCGTCGAGCATCGACCTCGTGTTCGTGGCCAAGGCGATCGAGCGGGTCGGTGACCACGCCAAGAACCTGGCCGAGCAGATCATCTACATCGTCAAGGGCACCGACGTGCGCCACAACTCGGTCGTGGCGGTGGAGTCGCTGGTCCGATGACAAGACCCGTTTTCAGGAGCCGCGCATGAGCCACATCCTCGTTGTCGAAGACGAAACGGCGATCGCCGAGCTGATCTCGATCAACCTGCGGCACGCCGGTTTCGAAGTCACGATCGCCGGCACCGCCGAGCAGGCGCAGGCCGCGGTCAACGGCGAACTGCCCGACCTCATCATCCTCGACTGGATGCTGCCAGGCCAGTCGGGCGTGGCCCTGGCCAAACGCTGGCGCAGTGAAGCGCGCACGCGCGAGCTGCCGGTCATCATGCTGACGGCACGCGCCGACGAGGCCGACAAGATCGCCGGGCTCGACGCAGGGGCCGACGACTACCTGACCAAGCCGTTCTCGACCAACGAGCTGATGGCGCGCATCCGCGCGCTGTTGCGCCGCAAGGCCCCCGAGGCGCTCGATGCCGCGGTCGAGGTGGGTGCCCTGAAGATCGACCCCTCGACGCGCCGCGTGACCCGTGGCGACGCCGAGGTGAAGGTCGGCGCGACCGAGTTCCGCCTGCTGCACTTCTTCATGACGCACCCCGAGCGGGTGCACAGCCGCGCGCAGTTGCTCGACCGCGTATGGGGCGACCATGTCTTCATCGAAGAACGCACAGTCGACGTGCACGTGAAGCGCCTGCGCGAAGCGCTCAGCCCGGTGCAGTGCGCCGGCATGATCGAGACCGTGCGGGGCGCAGGCTACCGCCTGACGCAACAGCCGGTGACCCAGCCGCAGGCGCTGTCGGCGTGAGTGTCGTGGCTCCGGCGAGCGCGCCATGACCTGGCTGTTGCCGCGCCTGCTGGCGGTCGTGCTGGCCATGCTGGCGGGCGGCCTGATGGGCCTGTGGGTCGACCGTGCCGACGCGTCGGTGGTCGGCTTGCTGCTCGGCGGCGCGTTCGCGATCAGCGTGCTCGTGGTGCGCGACACGCTGCATGGTTACCGGCTGATCGCCTGGCTGCGCGGCTCGCAGGAAGGGCCGGCACCGCGTGACGCCGGCTTGTGGGGCGAGCTGGGCTACCGGATCGAACGTTCGCTGCGTTTGCGCGAGCACGCGGCCGCGACCGAGCGCACACGCCTGACTCAGTTTCTGTCGGCGATCGAAGCCTCGCCCAACGGCGTGATGTTGCTCGACGCCGGTGACCAGATCGAATGGTGCAATTCGCTCGCGGCCGACCACTTCGGGCTCGACCCGCAGCGAGACCGCCGCCAGCCCATCACCAACCTCGTGCGTGCGCCGGCCTTCGTGGCCTACCTTCAGGCGGCGCAGTTCGACGAAGCGGTGCAGATGCCGCAGCCGCGTGGCAAGGGCCTGCTCTCGGTGCTGGTGCGCGAGTATGGTGACGATCTGAAACTCGTGCTCTCGCAAGACATCACCGAACGCGAGCGCTCCGACGGCATGCGGCGCGACTTCGTCGCCAACGTGTCGCACGAGATCCGCACGCCGCTGACGGTGCTCTCGGGTTTCATCGAAACCTTGCGCAGCCTGCCGTTGACCGAGGTCGAACGCAAACGTGTGCTGCAGTTGATGACGCAGCAGGCCGACCGCATGGGCTCGCTCGTGAGCGACCTGCTGACGCTGGCGCAGCTCGAAGGCAGCCCGCGGCCTCATGCCGACCGCTGGGTCGCGCTCAAGCCGCTGCTGAACCAGATCGAGATCGACGCACGGGTGCTGTCCGGCGGGCGCCACACGTTCGTCTTCCCGGCCGATCCGGAGGCCCAGATTGCCGGGGCCCAGAACGAACTGCAGAGCGCCATCACCAACCTCGTCAACAACGCCGTGCGCTACACACCCGAAGGCGGGCGCATCGAGCTGACCTGGCGGGTGCAGGGCGACGGCTCGGGCGAGATCGCGGTGATCGATACCGGGCCGGGCATCGCGCGCGAGCACTTGCCGCGCCTCACCGAAAGGTTCTACCGGGTCGACGGCAGCCGCTCGCGCGACACCGGCGGCACCGGGCTGGGCCTGTCGATCGTCAAGCACGTGGTGCAGCGCCATGGCGGTGAACTCGACATCCAGAGCGACGTCGGGAAGGGCTCGGTGTTCAGGCTGGTGTTTCCGGCCGCGCGGGTGCGTGCTGGCGCGTCGGAAGGCGGCTCGTCGGGCATGGCTACGGCGGCGGTGTCTGCCCCGGCCGAGAGCGCGCTCGGCTGAGCGTCTGCCCTCAGGGTTTGGCGCGCCGATAGATCGCGCTGGTCTCGTCGTTGCGTGTGTTTCGGCGTTCACGCGCCAGCAGACGCCAGCCGCTGCCCGGCGGCGATGCGGCCTGCATCTGCACGAGGTAGTCACAACGCGTCGCGTTGGCCGGTGTGACGGCATCGACCCTGTAGCCACCCAGGTACTCCATCGCCACCACCTGCGCTCGCGGCACGTCGGGTGCCGCCACGCACGCACCGCGGGGCACCTGTTGTGCGATGCGTTGCACCAGCGAGCGGTAGCTGCGCGCGTGGTCGAGCGGCGGCAACAACAGGGTCATCAGCAGCAACCAGCACAGCGCCACGCCGCTGGCGGGCAGGACCAGACTTTTCCACAGCGGGTGGCGGCTGCGCCCCGTGCGCCACTTCACCAGCCACAGCCAGGCGAGCGTGCCGACGATCGCCAGAGCCAGCGCGAGCAGCGAAAACGCCGGCACGTATCCCGGTGCGAGCCGGGCGATGTTGAGCGCCGGTTGGCGGGGCACACCGGTGTGGATCGACACGTAGACCACCCAGATGACGATGGCCCCGCCGCTGAAGAAAAAGACCGAGAACCAGTCGATCGCCGCGGCGGTGCTGCGTTGCAAGGTCGGCAGTGCGAACGCGGCCAGCACGGCCAGCGGCGGCAGCGCCAGCATCAAGGCGCGATCAGACCCGCCCATGGCGACGCAGGCGACCAGCGCCACCCCCGCGCATCCGAGCGGGATGGCAATGTGCCGGTCGGAGAGCTGGCCACGCCAGCGCCAGGCAGTCCAGAGCGCCAGCGGCCATGCTGGCCACGTGAACCAGGCGAGCAGACGCAACTGTTCCCAGATGCGTGCTGCCGTGATGTCGCCTGCCACGGCACGCCACCGCCAGGCGCCCAAGGCCGTGCCCACGATGACTGCCAACACCACGCCGGCGATGACCCAGCGCACGAGGCGCCGCGCGGTCTCGTAGCTGGAGCGTTGGCAGATCACCGCGCCCACTGTGCCCAGCGCCAGGGCGATGGTGGGGGCGCCACTCGCGGCCAGTGCCGGCAAGGCCAGCAGCGCCGCGAGTCGGGGCTGCAGGCCACGGAAAGGGCTGGCGGCCAGCGCGTAGACGAACAGGCTCACGCTGGCGAGCTGCGCCAACTCTGGCGTGGTCTCGTGGCCGAGTTGCAGCAGGCCCAGCGACGCGATCAGTGCCAGCAGCGCGCCGTCTGCAATCGCCCTGGCGTAGTCGGTCGGGCGGGCTTCGCCACCGAAAGCGAAGGGCAGGGGTTGGGCCGCTTCGGTGCGCGCGAGGTGGTAGGCCGCGTACCAGCTCAGCACCAGCGCGACGACCAGCAGCAATGCGAACGGAATGCGCGCCGCCAAGGCCGGGTCGACCCACGGCGTCAGCAGCTTGATGAACGAGGCCCCGAGCCAGTAGGGCAACAGCGCCGCGTCGGCCGGCAGGCCGCCGACGGTCGGCGCGAGCCAGGCGGTGCGGCCCTGGGCGATGTTCACCATGTAGCCGAACGCGGTGATGTCGGCGTTCTTCCACGGGTCGCGGCCGAGCAGGCCGGGCAGCACGTAGGCGGCGCAGAACAGCAGCAAGGCGAGCCGCGGGATGGGCTGTGCGGCACGCTGGGTGACGAGGGCAGGGTTGGGTGAGTTCAATCAGGGCTCTGGAATCAGCCGCGAATGATGCAGCAACTCGGGTGCACGGGCTCTGCGGAAACGAGCGGGCAACAAAAAAGGCAGCCTTGGCTGCCTTTCTCGCGAGTGCGCAGGACCTTACTTCTTGGTGCTCAGGTGCGCGAACTTGTTGCGGAACTTCTCGACGCGGCCGCCCAGCGAGTCAACGCTCTTCTGCGTGCCGGTGTAGAACGGATGCGATTCGCTGGTGGTTTCCAGCTTGAACAGCGGCAGTTCGCGGCCGTCGTCCATCTTGATCGTTTCTTTGCTCGTGGCGCACGAACGGGTCACGAACTTGAAACCGTTGGACAGGTCCACGAAGCAC
Source organism: Rhizobacter sp. (assembly GCF_032229685.1). Lineage (GTDB taxonomy): Bacteria > Pseudomonadota > Gammaproteobacteria > Burkholderiales > Burkholderiaceae_C > LMDS01. The sequence goes on from NZ_JAVTWP010000003.1 coordinate 57,461, forward strand.
ACTTCGCGGTACGTGGGGTGAATGCCTTCTTTCATGGGAACCTCTGCACTGGTCATCTACGGGAGCCACGCCGAACCATTCGGCGCACTTTCCGTCATGCGGAAAACCGCAGATTATAGCCCGAGCTGCGCCGGTCAGCCCCCGCGCCGCATCATGTCGAAGAAGTCGAGGTTGTTCTTGGTCGACTTCATCTTGTCGAGGATGAACTCCATCGCCTCGATCTCGTCCATCGGGTAGAGCAACTTCCTCAGGATCCAGGTCTTTTGCAGGATCTCTGGCTGCAGCAGCAGCTCTTCGCGGCGCGTGCCGCTCTTGTTGATCAGGATCGACGGGTAGACGCGCTTCTCGGCCATGCGGCGATCCAGGTGGATTTCGCAGTTGCCGGTGCCCTTGAACTCTTCGTAGATCACTTCGTCCATGCGGCTGCCGGTGTCGATCAGGGCGGTGCCGATGATGGTCAGCGAACCGCCTTCTTCCACGTTTCGCGCAGCGCCGAAGAAGCGCTTCGGGCGCTGCAAGGCGTTCGAGTCCATGCCGCCGGTGAGCACCTTGCCGCTGGAGGGCAACACGTTGTTGTAGGCGCGAGCGAGGCGGGTGATCGAGTCGAGCAGGATCACCACGTCTTTCTTCATCTCGACCAGGCGCTTGGCGCGCTCGATCACCATCTCGGCCACCTGCACGTGGCGCGCCGCGGGCTCGTCGAAGGTCGAGCTGATGACCTCGCCACGAACCGTGCGGACCATTTCGGTCACTTCTTCGGGCCGTTCGTCGACGAGCAACACGATCAGGTGGCACTCGGGGTGGTTGGCCACCAGCGCGTGCGCCAGCTGCTGCATCATCACCGTCTTGCCGGTCTTGGGCTGCGCGACGAGCAGCGCGCGCTGGCCTTTGCCGATGGGCGCCACCAGGTCGATGATGCGGCTGGTGATGTTCTCGTCGGTCTTGATCTCGCGCTCGAGCTTGAACTGCTCCTTGGGGAACAAGGGCGTCAGGTTCTCGAACATCACCTTGTGCTTGCTCTCCTCGGGCGCCACGCCGTTCACGCGGTCGACCTTCACCAGCGCGAAGTAACGTTCGCCGTCTTTCGGCACCCGCACCTCGCCTTCGATCGCGTCGCCCGTGTGCAGGTTGAAGCGCCGGATCTGGCTCGGGCTCAGGTAGATGTCGTCGGTCGACGCCATGTAGCTCGCGTCGGGCGACCGCAGGAAGCCGAAGCCGTCGGGCAAGACCTCGAGCACGCCGTCGCCGAACACCTGCTCGCCGGCCTTGGCGCGCTTTTTCATGATCGCGAACATCAGCTCCTGCTTGCGCATGCGGGCGACGTTCTCGATCTCGAGCGCCTCGCCCATCGTGATGAGCTCGGAGACGTGGATCAGCTTGAGTTCTGAAAGATGCATGGGCGAACACCCTGGGTGAATGCTGGCGGCCCGCCGCGGGGCGGGCTCAGCCTGAGGAGCGGCCGATGACAGAAAAGGCCGGGTCGGGGATGCGCAGTGCGCGAAGAACGGGAAGTGGGGGTGCCGAAAACACGCGCCGCCGGGTGGGGCGTTGACGCCGCTACGCTGTTTCAGCGGCTCGCGTCGTGCGGTGGGGGCAGAACTCTTGCGGCAGAAACCGGGTGCTGGGTAAGCGCCGGTTCCTGCAGCGTTTGGCGCAGATTATAGATGACCGTCGAGGAAAGCCGTCAACTGGGCTTTCGACAGTGCGCCGACCTTGGTGGCGGCGAGCTGGCCGTCCTTGAACAGCATCAGCGTCGGGATGCCACGGATGCCGAACTTGGCGGGCACGTCGCGGTTCTCGTCGACGTTCATCTTGGCGATCTTCAGGCGACCGTCGTAGTCTTTCGATACCTCGTCGAGGATCGGCGCAATCATCTTGCACGGGCCGCACCATTCAGCCCAGTAGTCGACCAGCACGGGTTTGTCGGCCTTCAGCACGTCGGTGTCGAACGACGCGTCGGAAGTGTGTTTGATCAGTTCGCTGCTCATTGTTTGTCCTCAGGCAAGCACCGCATGAAGTGGGTGGCAAGGCACAATGATTCTGACACAAAGCCCCAACCCCCGTGGCGCGCGGCGCTGCCTTCCTGCCTATGGCAACCATAGCCCGCGTGGCTCTTGAAAGCAGCGAATCCGCCCCCGACGCCTGGCCGGCGCTGGCCCGGCAGATCGGCCAATGGGCAGATTCGCATGCGGTCGAGTTGCGTGATGCGGTGCTGCTCTTGCCTTTCACTCAGCTGCTCCCGCTGGCGCGCGCTGCCTTCGCACGAGGCGATGGCTGGAGCCCGCGCATCGAGACCACACGCACGCTCGCCGCGAGCCTGGGGCCTGCGGCACCCGCCGAGCGTGGCCAGATCACGCATGACGCAGCGGTCGACGCGCTGACGGCCGCGCAGTTGCTGCGTTCACAAGCCTGGGGTGCCGCCTGGGCCGGGCGCGACCCGCGCGGTTTCGAGCAGGCGGTCGACCAGGTCGTGGCCACGAGCCACGAGATCGCGCGGGCTGCGGCGGCCATAGCTCCGGCCGAGCGGCCTTCCTACTGGGCGCGTGCCCGCGACCTGCTGGCGCCGGTGGCCGGGCCCGGGGCCACCGCGCGCATGCTCGCACGCGTGGCACTGGAATGGGCGAGCCTGGCGCCGGCGCCGCCCACCGACCGCTTGTTCGCCTTGCGACCGTCGGCCTGGATCGTGGTGCAGGCGGGCGGAGCCGAGCCGCTCGCCCTGCGCTTGCTGGGCGACGCACACGGCCCCGCCTTGCTGGTCGATGCCGACGCGCCCGCAGAGCGCCCGTTCGCCGGGCTCGCCAAGACCACCTCGCCCGTGCTCGCCGTGTGCGACGACTTCGAACACGAAGCGGTCAGCACGGCGGCGACCGTGCTCGAGCACCTGTGCCGTGGCGAACAGCCGGTGGCGCTGATCGCCCAGGACCGCGCGCTGGTGCGTCGTGTGCGTGCGCTGCTCGAACGCCAGCAGGTCGGTGTGGTCGACGAGACCGGCTGGAAGTTGTCGACCACGCGCGCCGCCGCACAGGTGATGGCGCTGCTCGGCGCGGCGCGCCGCGACGCTCGCATCGACGCCGTGTTCGACTGGCTGCGTTCGGGCACCCTCTGGTCAGCACCGGCGCACACGCGAGCCCTGGCCGAGCTCGAGTCGACGTGCCGCGAGCAGCAGGTGACCAGCCTCGCGGCGCTCGGTCGGGCCCGGCTCGAAGGCTTGCCCGAGCGTCTTCGAGGCGACGTCGGTGTGGTGTTGCAAGAACTGGCGCTGCCCGGCCGCCAGCCATTGCAACGCTGGCTCGCCGCGCTGGCCGCAGCCCTGCAGCGCTGCGGCTCTCTGCCACTGCTCGCCGCCGACGAAGCCGGGCGACAGGTGCTGGTCGCGCTGCGGCTCGACGCAGCGCAGGCCGGCGCCGCGGCCTGGGTCGCCACCGCGTCGGCGATCGCCATGTCGTTCACCGAGTTCAGCACCTGGGTCGACCGGGTGCTGGAGCAGGAGAGCTTTCGCCCACCACCGGCCGCGAATGCGCAGCTTGTCATCGTGCCGCTGGCCCGAGCCATGCTGCGGCCCTTCGGCGCGATCGTGTTTCCCGGGGCCGACGACAAACACCTCGGCGCACACGCCGCACCGCACGCGCTGCTCGGTGAAGCGCAATTGCTGGCGCTCGGGCTCCCCGACGCGGCGCAACGCGGCAGCGCGGAAGAAAAAGCCTTCGGGCAGGCGCTGCGCACGCCACGCATCACCTTCCTGCGGCGGCGCGCCGACGCGACCGAGCCGCTGGCCGCCAGCCCGCTGATCGAGCGCCTGGCCCTGGCGCTCTCCCACGAAGGCCGTGCCTTGATGCCGTGGCCCGAGCCGGGCCACGAAGTCCTGATCGAGCCGACGCCGATCTTCCTCAGCGCGCCGGCGGCGCCTGGCCTGCTCCCCGAGCACCTGTCGGCCAGTGCCTGCGAAGCGCTGCGCGCCTGCCCGTACCGCTTCTTCGCGCTCAACCTGTTGCGCCTGCGCGAAGAAGACGAGCTCGACGGCGAAGTGGAGAAGCGTGACTACGGCACCTGGCTGCACCATGTGCTGCACGTCTTTCATCGTGACCGCCCGGCGCCCGCAGGTGCTGCCGAAGACCTGGCGCGCCTGCACGCCGTGGCTCTGGAAGCGCAAGCGGCGGAGGGCCTCGACGAAGCCGAGTTCCTGCCGTTCGCGGCATCGTTCGCCGCCTTCGCGCCGCGTTACGTGGACTGGTTGCACGAGCGCGAGGCGCTCGGCGCACGCTGGTTGCGCGGCGAAACCGGGATCGAGATCACGCCACCGGCATTCGAGGGCACGGTCTTGCGCGGCGTCATCGACCGAATCGACGTCGTGCCTTCCGAACAAGGCGAAGCGCAGCAACTGATCGACTACAAGACCGGCCACATCAGCGGCCTGCGTGACAAGGTCAACGAGCCGCTCGAAGACACCCAGCTCGCGTTCTACGCAGCGCTCGCCCGCTCGCAGACCACGCTGCCGTTGCGGGCGGTCTACCTCGCGGTCGACGGAACCAACGCCATCGAGACCGCCGAGCACAAGAACGTCGAAGCGACTGCATCGATCCTGCTCGAAGGCCTGGCGCACGACCTGTCGCGCTTGCGCGCCGGTGCCGGCATGCCTGCACTGGGCGAGGGCGCGACCTGCGAACACTGCGACGCGCGCGGCGTGTGCCGCCGTGACCACTGGTCGCCGCCGGGGCCGGGCGCATGAGCGGCGCCGGCGCAGCGGCCTACCAGGCCGGCGGCGAGCCGGTCTCACGCGAGGCGTTCTACGCGCTCGCCTGCGACCCGCAGCGCAGCGTGGTCGTCGAAGCCTGTGCCGGCGCCGGCAAGACCTGGATGCTCGTCTCGCGCATGCTGCGCGCGCTGCTCGAAGGGGCGCAGCCGCACGAGATCCTTGCGATCACCTTCACCCGCAAGGCCGCGGGCGAGATGCGCCAGCGCCTGAACGAGTGGCTGCGCGAGTTCGCCGCGCCGGGCGTCGCTCACGAGAAGCGTGTGCAGGCGCTGATGGAACGCGGGCTGTCGGTGGCCAGGGCCGAAGCGCTCGCCCCCGAACTCGCCGGCCTCCACGAACGGCTGCTGGCCGGCGGCCGGCCGGTCGAGATCCGCACTTTCCACGCGTGGTTCTCGCAGCTGCTGCGCGCCGCGCCGCTGGAACTGCTGGCCGAGCTCGGGCTGCAGCCCGACATGGAGCTGATCGAAGTCATCGAAGACCACCGCAGCGAGGTGTTCCGGCGCTTCCACGCCGCGATCCTGCGCGACCCGGGTCTGCAGCGTGACCATCAGGCGCTCGTCGCGCAGCGTGGCCGCAGCCAGGCGCGCAAGTGGTTCGAGGCGGCGTGGGCCAAGCGGGTCGAGTTCGAACTGACCGATGCGGCCGGGGCGCTCGAAGCCAGCGTGCCCGCCGTGTGCGCGCCCGGTTCGCACCCGGCGCAGGCGCTGCAGACCTTGCCCTGGCAAGAGTCGCTGCGGGAACTGGCCTTGCTGCTGGGCCAGGGTGGCGCCTTGGCGAAGAAGGCGGCCGTCGCCATCGAAGAGGCGCTGCAGCCCTTGGACGCCGCAGCGCAGTTCAAGGCGCTGTGGGCTGCGTTGTTCACCGACAAGGGCACGCCGCGCAAGCTCGGCAACAGCGCCGCGCTGGCTTCGGTGCAGGGTGCGCTCGAAGACATCGGAGCGAAGACCCGCCAGCACGAGGCCCACGAAGAGCATCTGCGCATGGTGCGCCTCTCGCGCGCGCTGCTGGCGGAATTCGCGGCCTACAAACGTGCGCGCGGTCTGGCCGACATGTCCGACCTCGAAGCCTGCGGCCTCGCGCTGCTGCGCGACGCCACGCTCGCGGCCTGGGTGCAGGAGCGGCTCGACGCGCGCATCCGCCATGTGCTGATCGACGAATTCCAGGACACCAGCCCCTTGCAGTGGCATGCGCTGCACGCCTGGCTGTCGGCTTACGCCGGTGCCGGTGGTGGCGCGAGCGGCCAGCGTGCGCCCGGCGTGTTCATCGTCGGCGACCCCAAGCAGAGCATCTACCGCTTCCGCCGCGCCGAGCCGCGGGTGTTCGCGGCGGCCCGTGGCTTCGTGGTCGAAGCGCTCGGCGGCGTGATGCTGGCCTGCGATCACACCCGGCGCAACGCGCCCGAGGTGCTGGGCGTGTTGAACGCCGTGTTCGACGCGGCGAGCGCGGCGGGTGACTTCAGCGGCTTTCGCGAGCACACCACCGAACTCGCCGCCACGCCGGGCGCGGCGGTGTTCGCGCTGCCACGCGTGTTGCGCCCGCCGCGTGTGGCGAAGGCCGCGGCCGCGACCGAGTGGCGCGACACGCTGAGCGTGCCACGCCACGAACCCGACGAAGTGTTGCGCGAACAAGAAGCCGCGCTGGTCGCCCGCGCAGTGCACACGCTCGTGGCCGGGCAACAGTTGCGGCCGGCCGAGATCTTCGTGCTGAGCCGCAAGCGCCAGTCGCTGCGGCTCGTGGCCGACGCCTTGCGCCAGCTGCACGTGCCACACGCCGCGGCCGAAGACTATGAACTGATGAGCGCGCCCGAAGCGCAAGACCTCGTCGCCTTGCTCGACTGCCTGGTCGCTCCCCAACACCGTCTGTCGTTGGCCCGGGCCTTGCGCAGCCCGGTGTTCGGCGCCAGCGACGACGACCTGGTGGCACTGGCGCAGCAGGCGGTCGGCGGCGACTGGTGGCGCGCCTTGCTCGAGCTCGAAGCCGCATCACCGGCGCTCGAACGCGCGCGCGCGCTGCTGCAGCGCTGGTCGGCCGCGGCGCAGACGCTGCCGCCGCACGACCTGCTCGACCGCATCGTGGCCGAGGGCGAGGTGCGCGAGCGTGTGGTCGCCACGGTGCCACCCGAGCAGCGGGTTGCTGCGCTCGAAGCGGTCGCTGCCGTGCTCGGCCAGGCGTTGCTGCTCGACGGCGGGCGTTACGCCACGCCCTACAACTTCGTGCGCTCGCTCAAGCGCCGCACCATCAAGGTGGCCGCGCCGGTGCAGCCCGACGCCGTGCAACTGCTCACCGTGCACGGGGCCAAGGGCCTGGAAGCCCGGGTCGTGTTCGTGATGGACGCCGACCCCGAGAACAAGAAGGCCGAGAACGCCACACTGCTCGTCGACTGGCCGATCGACGCTGCCGCTCCGCGTGCCTGCGCTTTCGTGTATTCGGAATCGGCCTGTCCGCCGTCGCTGGCGCCGCTGCTGGCCGAAGAGCGCGCGGCGCGCGAACGCGAAGAGCTCAACGGTTTGTACGTGGCGATGTCGCGTGCGAAGGAGCGGCTGGTTTTCAGCGCGACCGAGCCGTTCGCGGCAGCGCCGAAAGCGTCGTGGTGGCAGCGCGTCGAACCTTGGGCCACACCCTGGCCTGGCGTGCCTGACGCGCCAGCCGAGCCGACCGCGGCGCCGGGCAGCGCCGTGGCACGCCTGCGCGTGCCGCCGGTGTGGGCAGGGCAGGCGGCCGCGCTGCCGGGGCCTGTCGCCGCCACCCCGCCAGCGGCCGACACCGCCGCCACGCGCCTCGGCCAGGCCGTGCACCGCGTGCTGGAATGGGCCAGCCCGCAGCCGGCGCTGGATCAAGTCGACCTCGGGGCTCTGGCCCAGGGCGCAGCGCTCGAGTTCGGCAGCGATGCGAGCGAGGTCGAGCGCCTGGCGGGCGGGATTTTGCGCAGCCCGGCCTGTGCGCGTTTCTTCCGCGGGCCGGGCTTGCGCTGGGCCGGCAACGAAGTGCCGGTGAGTGCCGCCGGCGAGCCGCTGCGCATCGACCGGCTGGTGCTGCTCGACGAGCCCGGCGGCCCGGTCTGGTGGGTGCTCGACTACAAGCTGCAGCACGCGCCGCAGGGGCTCGACGAGTACCGCGCGCAGATGCTGCGCTATCGCAGCGCGGTGCAGGCTGCCCAACCCGGCGCGGTGGTGCGCTGCGCATTCATCACCGGGGCCGGGGCGGTCGTCGAAGTCGACTGAGGGCCCGGCCGCTGCGCCGCGCATCAAGCCGCCAATTGGCCGGTCTTGCACCGGCTGATCGGCGTTTCGGCGGCGCCGGCCTGCGGTCCAATCGTGGCACTACACCCTTGCACGATGGTCGCCCACGCCTTGCCCGCCGCCCCTTCAGCGAACCCGATCCGCTCGTTCGGCCGTTTTGCGCTGCGCCAGTTGCTGGCCAAGAGCGCGGCCACGATGGTGTGGCTCGCTTTCGACCCGCGCGCCGACCACGAAGTGATGCTCACGCTGCCGCGCGTGCAGCCGGCCGATGCCTACGCGCTCGAACTCTGGTTGCGCGACGCGCGGCTGGCTGCGCGCCTCGACCACCCGAACCTCGCGCCGGTCTCCGAGATCGGCGTGCAGGACCACTGGCCTTTCATCGCCGTCGACCGCAGCCACGGCGTCACGCTCGGCGAATGGCTCGCCGCCCACCCGGGCCCGCAGCCGGCCGAAGTGGTGGGCTGGGTGCGTGACCTGCTGCAGGGCCTGGCGTTCGCGCACGAAGCCGGCGTGGCGCACCTGAACCCGCAACTCCACAGCGTCTTGATCAACGACCGCGGCGGGGTCAGCCTGATGGCGCTGGCCGCGGCCTGCGAAGTGACCGAGACGCCGTTCGACCAGCCGCGTGCCCGCGGCAGCGAGCGTGGCATGGCCATGGACGCCGGCCTGTTGCGCGAGCGCCGCGCCGCCGCCAGCCGCGACCTGCTGGCCTGCGGCGTGATGCTGCACCACCTGCTCACCGGCCAGCCGGCGCTCGACCAGCCCGACACCGCGCTCGTGATCCAGCGCATGACCCCGATCGGCCGCGAACTCGTGCGCCTGCCGTGGACCACGCCGCTGCCGATCCCCGAAGCCTTGCGCGCCATCGCCAACCGCTGCACCGCCGGCCAGGAACGCCTGCGCTACCAGAGCGCCCGCACACTGCTCGGTGCGCTGACCGGCTGGCTCGAAGCCCAGGCTGATGACGGCGGTGGCCCGCTGGTGTTGCTGCTCGATCGTTTGGGCACAGTCGGCCACCTGCCGGCGCTGCCTGGCCTGGCGACGCGCGTGGCGCGTGTCACGAGCCTGGAAAGCCAGCGCACCGACGAGATCGCCGACCAGGTGCTCGAAGACATGGCGCTCAGCTTCGAGCTGCTGCGCACACTCAATTCGGCGCAGGTGCAGGGCACGCAGATCCAGGGCAACGGCCCGGTGCTCACGCTGCGCCGCATCATTTCGCTGATCGGGGTGAACGGTGTGCGGCTCGCGTCGAACACCTTGCGTGCCTGGCCGGGGCCGCTTTCCGAGCCGCACGCGGCGGCTCTGCAGACCACGCTCGAACGGGTGCGGCTGGCCGGCCACACGGCCCAGGCCTTGCGCCCGGCCGGGTACGACGCGCAGGTGGTGTTCCTCATCACTGCGCTGCAGAACCTCGGGCGGCTCATGCTGCGTTACCACTTCGCCGACGAAGCCGAGCAGATCCAGCAACTGATGACACCCACGCCCGCCGACCACGTCGCCGGCACTCCCGAACAACCCGGCCTGAGCCAGGACGTGGCGGCGTACGCGGTGCTCGGTGTCGACATCGAATCGCTCGGCGCCGTCGTCGGCCGCTATTGGGGCCTGGGCGACGACGTGATGCACATGGTGCGCCGCCTGCCGCCCGAAGCGCCGGTGCGCAAGCCCGACAACGACGCCGACGTGCTGCGCCTCACGGCCAGCGCCGCCAACGACGCGGTCGACGCCGTCAGCCTGCTGACCGGCCCGCGCGCCGTGGCCGCCATCGGCCAGGTGGCTCAGCGTTACGCACGTGCGCTCGGCATCAACGCGCGCGACGTGGGCGACGCCTTGCAGGCCGCCCGCGAAGCGGTGCGCAAGGGCACGCCGCTGCCGCCGCCCAAGCGGGGCGACACGCTGACCGGTGATCAGGCCGTGCCCGCCGCCCAGCCCGACCCTGCCGCCACGCCCGAAGCCGCGCCGACCACCCGATGAAACTCGGCCGCTTCGAACTGCAGCGTGTGCTGGGCGAGGGCGCGCAGGCCACGGTGTGGCTCGGGTTCGACGCACGCCTCGAACGCGAAGTGGCGGTGAAGCTGATGCGGGCCGATGCGGCCGCTGACCCGGCCGCCGTGAACCAGTGGCTGCAAGAAGCGCGCAGCGTGAGCCGGCTCACGCACCCGAACATCGTGCCGGTGTTCGAAGCCGACCTGCACGAGCACCAGCCCTACCTGGTGTTCGAGTACGTGCCGGGGCCGACGCTGGCGCAGCACCTCAAGACGCGTGGTGCACTGCCCGTGACCGAAGCGGTGGCGATGATGCTGGGCGTGCTCGACGCGCTGCACGCCGCGCACGCCGCCGGCGTGGTGCACCGCGACCTGAAGCCCTCGAACATCCTGGTCGACACGCAAGGCCGCGCACGGGTCATGGATTTCGGCATCGCCGCGCGGCTGCACGACCCTGGCAACCTCGACCAGATCGTCGGCACGCCCGGCTACATGTCGCCCGAAGCGACCCAGGGCGGCCTGCCGACCGAAGCGATGGACGTGTTCTCGGCCGGCGTGGTGCTGGTCGAGCTGCTCAGCGGCGCGCGCCTGATCGCCGAGCGCGACCCGTATCGCGCGATGCACTTCGTGGCCAGCACCGACCTGAAGCTGCCCGAAGGTTTGTCGTCGGAAGTGAACGACGCGCTGCGGGCGCTGCTGCGGCGCGCGATCGAGCGCGACCCGGCGCGGCGCTGGCCGAGTGCGGCTGCCTTTCGCGACGCGCTGCAAGCCTGGCTTTCGCCGGCGCCGAGTGCCGACGAGGCCGACGCCGCCGCGGGCAACAGCAATGCCACGCTCGACTTCCTGCTGCGGCGCATGCGGCACAAGAGCGACTTCCCGGCGCTGTCGGACTCGGTGGCGCGCATCCAGCGTGTGGCCAATTCCGAGAACCAGAGCATCGGCAGCCTGGCCGGCGAAATATTGAAAGACGTGGCGCTCACCAACAAGCTGCTGCGCCTCGTGAACACCGCGCACTTCTCGAGCGCGGGTGGCAGCGTGAGCACGATCTCGCGCGCCGTGGCGCTGGTCGGCTTCGCCGGCATCCGCAACCTGGCGACGAGCCTGGTGCTGGTCGAGCACATGCACGACAAGGCGCACGCGAACCAGCTCAAAGAAGAGTTCTTGCGCGCGCTGATGGCCGGCATGCTGGCGAGCGAACTCGGCGGCGTGTCACGCGACAGCGAAGAAGCCTTCATCGGTGCCATGTTCCAGAACCTCGGCCGCCTGCTGACCGAGTACTACTTTGCTGAAGAAGCACGCCAGGTGCGCGGCATCGTGGCCGGTGCCGGGCCGGGCCGGCCGGGCGCAGCGCCCAGCGAAGATGCGGCATCGACGAGCGTGCTCGGCCTGAGCTTCGAGGCGCTCGGCATCGGCGTGGCCAAGTCGTGGGGGCTGCCCGACACCTTGCAGCGCTGCATGCGCCAGCCACGCGGCGAACCCCCGACGCGCGAACCGCAAGACGCCGGCGAACGGCTGCGCTGGTTGACGTTTGCCGCGAACCAGATCGCCGACACCGTGTTGCGCACCGAACCCGAGCATGCCAAGGCCAGGATCGGCGACGTGGCCAAGCGTTTTGCCCGCACGCTCGGTGTGCCGGCGGCCCGCATCGAAGCGGCCACCGAAGCGGCGCAGAAGCGCCTGGCCGAAATGGCCACGGCCATGAACCTGCAGGTCGGCCCGCAGTCGCCGGCGCGGCGCCTCTACGCCACGCCCGACACCCGCAGCGACCCCCGAACCGGAGCCGCCACGCTGCGCGAGCCGCCGCCCGATTCGCTCACCCCGCACACGCTGCAGGCCACGCGCACGATCGTGCAGCAGCGCGAGCCCACGCCGCTCGACAACGCCACCGAAGTATTGGCCGCCGGCATCCAGGACATCACCAACACGATGGTCGAAGACTTCAAGCTCAACGACGTGTTGCGCATGATCCTCGAGACCATGTTCCGCGCGCTCGGCTTTCGGCGCATCGTGTTCTGCCTGCGCGACGCCAAGACCGATTCGCTCACCGGCCGCTTCGGCCTGGGCGAAGGCGCCGAGGCCGTGTCGGCCAAGTTCAAGGTGCCGCTCAAGGTGGGCGGCGACCTGTTCACGGCTGTGTGCGTGAAGGGCGCCGACACACTGATCGCCGATGCCACCGTGGCCCAGATCGCATCGCGCCTGCCGGCCTGGTACCGCGAGGGCGTCAACGCACCGGCTTTTCTGCTCTTGCCGATGCAGATGAAGAATGCACCCTTCGCGCTGATCTACGCCGACAAGGCGGTGCCGGGCGGCATCGAGCTGGGCGAGAAGGAGTTGTCGCTGCTGCGCACCTTGCGCAACCAGGCGGTGATGGCGTTCAAGCAGGCGGCTTGAGGCACCGACAGCCGTCTCAGAGTGTCGGGCTGGGCCGAGCCGGGAAGGCAAGTGTGAAGGTCGACCCGATTCCGGGCTGGCTTTCGACGCGGATGCTGCCTCCCATCAATTCAACCAATGTTCGAGCGAGAGCCAAGCCCACGCCCGTGCCCTTGACGCCCGTGTTTTCGGCGCCAAGGCGGTCGAACGGTGTGAACAGGCGATCGAGCTGAGCGGCCGACATGCCGATGCCGCTGTCCTTGATCACGACTTCGACACGAACTCCATCACTGTTCGTAGACAGCGACACGACTCCGCCGGGGCGGTTGTACTTGATGGCATTCGACAGTACGGTATTGAGCACCTGCTGAAAGCGCTTCGGGTCGAGCTCGACGATCAGCGGTAGCGTCTGTGTGGTCGCCTTTGAAAGAACAACCTCGGCCGCTGCCGCAAGACCAGCAAAATGCGCCATGACGCGGGGGATCTCGGTTTCGAGATTGATCGGCGAAGGTCGCAGAGTGATGTTCCCTCTCTCGGCACCAGCAAGGTCTAGAACTTCGTCGACCAACTCGAGCATGTGCTCGCCGCTGCTGACAATCATTTCAGCCCACTGGCGATGCTTGGCGGATGTGCCCTGATCCATTTGGAGCAATTGGGCGAAGCCGAGCACAGCATTGAGGGGCGTGCGCAACTCGTGACTCACGCGCGAGAGGAGTTGGCTCTTGTTACGCGACGCCGACTCCGCCAGGTCGTGCTGCAGCTGGGCTTCAGTAGCCTGGCGTCGAAGTGTGATGTCAAGTGCGGTGCCACGCAGCGTGACGGGTCGCCCACTCTGATCAAGCTCGACTTCGCCCCTGCCCTCGATCCAGCCCGAGCTGCCGTCTGGGCGCTTGAACTCGAGCTCGAGCGAGTAGGGCGCACCGGTCGTGAGCGCCCGCTCGACAGCCGAGCTCAGCTGCTGCCAGCTCGAGGGCGCGTACAAGGCAGCATGCTCGGCGTAGGTCGGCGGCAGGCGACTGGGATCGCGGCCGAAGATGCGGTAAAGCTCCTCCGACCAAGTGGTGATATCGGGTTCGATCTCCCATTCCCAGCTACCGATCTGCCCGAGTCGTTGCGATTCGCGCAAGGCGGCATTGCTCTTGCGCAGCAGCGTCAGTACGCGCGCATTCTGTGCCGCCTTATTGCGCAATGCTGATTCGACTCGCTTCAGCGAAGAGACGTCGGTGACCTCGACGGTGAAGCCGAGCACCTCGCCATCGACGATGTCCGGAATGTATCGAGCCAGGCCGTCGCGCGCCGTGCCGTTCGGGCCGGGCACCACGCGCTCGAACGACTGCTCCTTGCCTCTCAGTGCGGCCCGGATGTACCCCTCGTTGAGCGTGAACAGCTCGGGGCCGAGCAGGTCCTGGAGCGAGGTGCCGACCAGGGCGTTTGGATCCACGCCGAACCAGACTTCGTACGCTCTGTTCGCAAACCGGCAGCGCAGGTCGCAGTCCCAATACGCCAGCATGGACGGGGTGCGGTCAACGAGGCGACGCAGGTGGTGAGCGGAGTTCCGCTCGAAGGTGTCGTTCATGGTTGCCTCCCGCCGCACAACGTTGAGACACTCGATACACCCCGCTGAGCATGCTTCGGGAACAGACGTCTGTATGGGGTTGACGAGCCTGACCCCGGCACTGGTCACAACGGTTGGGGCTGCTTCGTTCCCGACCTGACCCGGTTGGCCGCGCTTCCATGCGGGGAGGCCCGTCGATTGCCATTCTAGGCGAGTGCGAAGTCACCCCTCGCGCAGGGTCTTCTTCAACGAGCCACGCACTTCACAACTGGCTCTCGGGAATGAACCACGACAGCAGCATCAGCCGCAGGCGCTGCAGCACGCTGGTGTCGGGGTCGATGTCGAGTTCTTCCTGCGTGTCGGCGTCGACGGCGGTCCAGCGCACGCCCTTGCCGTCGTGGCGCAGCTGCACGCGGTAGACGCCGGTCATCTCGTCGACCTTGTAGGCGCTCAGGATCATCGCGGCGAGATCGGGGTTGTGCACCATCATGCCGATCTCGGTGTTGATCTTCTCGGAGCGCGGGTCCAGGTTCATCGAGCCGACGAGCACGGTCTTGCGGTCGAGAAAACCGAGCTTGGCGTGCAGCCGCCCGGTCGAGGCACCCAGCAGGCCGCGCAGCGTGTGGTCGAGCTTCAGGCGCGCGGAGCTCATTTCGTACAGGTCGACGCCCATCTTCAGCAGATCTGCCTGGTGGCGCTCCAGGCCGATGCTGACCAGCGGCTCGTCGCTGGCCGCGAGTGAATTGGTCACCACGCGCACGCTGACGCCGGCAGCCCGCAGCTGCTTGATGCGCTCCAGCGCTTCGGCACCAGGAATGAAGTAGGGCGAGAACAGCAGCACCTCGCTGTTCGCGCCGCCCAGCGCCTGCAGGAAACGGTGCGTGACCGTGTCGTTCACGGGAAAGCTGTAGTTCTTCGGTTCGATCTTCAGCGGCGAGTCGGCAAACGAGTAGGCCTCGGCTGCGAGCCAGCGAAGGTGGCCTCGTGCCAGCGCCTTGCTGAAGGGTGGTTCGCCGAAGAAGTCGGTGCCGGTGACCAGCGGTTCGGGTGTGTCGGTGGCCGTGTACTGCTCGAAGCCGGCACGCAGCACCTCGGGTGCTGCTGGCGGCGGGCCCGAGGCGCGCACGATGTCGAGTGCGGGGTAGACCTGCGTGCTGTTCCAGTAGAGGTCGAACCATTGGTTCAGTTGCGGCAACACGGCACCGGTGACGAGCAGGTCGAAGTCGATGAAGTTGCCCTGCTTGCTGCGCAGGAAGTATTCGTCGGCGAGGTTGCGGCCGCCCACCATCGCGACGGAACCGTCGGCGATGAAGAGCTTGTTGTGCATGCGGTGGTTGAGCCGCTCGAAGCCCCAGGCCAGCGCCACCAGCCGGCGCAGCGAAGAATCGCGTGCGGTCACGAAGGGGTTGAACAGCCGCACCTCGACGTTCGGAAACGCGGCCAGGCCGAGCAGCAGCCGGTCCATGTCGGTCGTATACAGGTCGTCGAGCAGGACGCGCACGCGCACGCCGCGCACGGCGGCGTCGCGCAGCGCACGCAGCAGCAAACGGCCGGTCGGGTCGTCGGCGATCAGGTAGCTCTGCAGGTCGATCGATCGGGTGGCGGCGCGGATCATCGCCAGCCGCGCATCGAGCGCGAACGAGGCCTGTGGCAGCGGCCACACGCCGCTCTGGCCTTCGGGCAACGCGGCGTCGTGGGACAGCTTCACGAGTGGCGCATCGGCCGCGCCCACCAGCGCTTTCGACGGCACACGCTCGACCTGCGGCAACACGCCGGCGCAGCCGGCGAGCGCGGCGACCAGCAGGGTGCCGATCAGCCGGTAGAGCATGGCCGGGTGTTCAACGCAGTTGCAGGTCGTCGCTGCCGAAGCGCAGGTTCAGCGGCTCGATCACGAGTTGCTTGGCGCCCGCGCGCACGTCACCGGCGACCCAGGCCTTGATGCCCTGCGCCTGCGCCACGTCCACGGTGCGCTGCGCCTCGGCCGCGGGCACGAAGATCGCGAAACCTGCACCCATGTTGAAGGTGCTGTAGGCCTCGCGGTCGTCTTGGTGGGCTTGCTGCTGGATGAACTTGAGCACCGGCGTCACCTCGGGCACGGTGTGGATGTGGTACGCGTGTTCGGCCGGGTGGCGCAGCAGCTTGCGCCAGCCGTGGCCGGTGATGTTGGCGCAGTAGTGCGGCGTGATGCCGGCCTTGTAGAGCGCTTCGGTGACGGGCGAATACAGCACCGTGGGTGCGAGCAGCGCTTCGCCGTAAGACAGGCCCGGCAATACCGGCGTCAGGTAACCCTGCGGCAAACGCTCCACCAGCTTGCGCGCAAGGCTCAGACCGTTGGCGTGGATGCCGCTCGAGGCGAGCAGCACGATCGCGTCACCGGGGCCGAGCTTGTCGCCGACCGACAGGCGTTCCTTCGGGTTGATCAGGCCGGTGCAAGAAGCCGCGAGGTCGATGCGGCCTTCTGCCACGATGCCGGCCAGCGCCGGCGTTTCGCCGCCACCCCAGGCCACGCTGCAGGCGTCGCAGGCGCGCTTCCAGCCGGCCACGAGGGCTTGTGCGCGTTGTGCGTCGGCGAACCAGTCGGAGCCGCCCGCAGCCCAGTAGGCCTGCACCACCAGCGGCGTGGCGCCCACGGTGATCAGGTCGTTGATCGCCATCGCGATGGTGTCTTGCGCGATGCTGTCGTAGTAGCTCTTGCCGGTGAGCGTGTGCATCTCGTCGGCGACCAGTGCCTTCGAGCCCAAGCACTCGACGATGCTCGCGATGTAGAACGGGCCCACGTCGACCACGTAGGCCGATTCGCCGCGCGAGGCCGCCACTTCGCTGAAGCCGTGCGCGGCCAGGTGGCCGGCGGTGGCCGCGGCAGCACGCTGCGCCGTGACCTTCAGCGGGTCGATCAGGTCGTAGTTGACCCCGGCCTGCTCGTAGCTCAGGGTGGCGCTGTGGGCGATGGGGGCGGCGGTGGGGTTCATCAAGGGGCGTCGGGCTGGGGGGCGGTGCAGGGCATCGGGAAGAGACAGCGGAATTATCCGGTACTGGCGCGGGTGGCCGGGGCGAGCCCGGCGAGGCCCCCCGTAGAATGAACTCATGTCCTACGTCGTCCTGGCCCGCAAGTACCGGCCGCCCAATTTCGAAGCGCTGGTCGGGCAGGAGCACGTGGTCCAGGCGCTGGGCAATGCCTTGACGCAGCAGCGCCTGCACCACGCTTACCTGTTCACCGGCACGCGCGGCGTGGGCAAGACCACGATCTCGCGCATTCTCGCCAAGTCGCTCAACTGCACCGGCGCCGACGGGCAGGGCGGCATCACCGCGCACCCCTGCGGCGTGTGCGAGGCCTGCCGCGACATCGACAGCGGCCGTTTCATCGACTACGTGGAGCTCGACGCGGCCTCGAACCGCGGCGTCGAAGAGATCTCGCAGCTGCTCGACCAGGCCGTGTACAAGCCGGTGCTCGGGCGCTTCAAGGTCTACATGATCGACGAAGTGCACATGCTCTCCAACACCGCGTTCAACGCGATGCTGAAGACGCTCGAAGAGCCGCCCGAGTACCTCAAGTTCGTGCTCGCCACGACCGACCCGCAGAAGGTGCCGCCGACGGTGCTGTCGCGCTGCCTGCAGTTCAACCTGCGGCCGATGGCGCCGCAGACCGTGCACGAGCACCTGGCCGACGTGCTCGCCAAAGAGAACATCGCCGCCGAGCCGGGCGCGCTGCGTCTGCTCGCGCGCGCGGCGCGTGGTTCGATGCGCGACGGCCTGTCGCTCACCGACCAGGCCATCGCCTTCGGAGCCGGCGCGGTCGAAGAGGCTGCCGTGCGCCTTATGCTCGGTGCCGTCGACCGTGGCCATGCGGTGCGCATCGTCGAAGCGCTAGCCGCCGGTGATGGTGCGGTGCTGGTCGCGGCGGCCGACGCCTTGCGCGCGCTCGGCCTGTCGGCCGGTGGCACGCTCGAAGAGCTGGCGGCGCTGCTGCAGCAGATGGCGGTGCTTCAGGCCGTGCCCGATGCGCTGGACGCGAACGACCCCGATGGGCCGACGGCGCTGCGCCTGTCGGCCCTGCTCGCGCCCGACGAAACCCAGGTGGCCTACAGCATCGTCGTGCATGGCCGCGCCGAGCTCGCGCTGGCGCCCGACGAATACAGCGGCCTCGTGATGGTGCTGCTTCGCCTCCTCGCGTTCAAGCCGCCGGTGCCGGGCGCATCGCCCACGCCGCGCGTGGCATCGAGCGCACCGCCCACCAAGGAGACAGCCGCCGCCTCGCTGGCGGCCAGCCCGGCGCCGGTGCGGGCCGTGCCGCTGGCGCAACCCGCCGTGGTGGCCGCGGCACCCGTCGCGCGTGCCCGTGTCGCGGCCAGCGAGCCGCCACCGTGGCTCGATGCGCCGTTCGAAGAAGAAGTGGCTTCAGCGCCGGTCGCGCACAAGGCGAAGGAGCCCGAGACCTCTTTTGTCGCGTCGCCACCCGCGGCGCCAGCGGTCGCCTTCGTGCCGAACGCGCTCGGCGAACGCTGGGCCGCGCTGGTGCGCCAGATGATCGACGCCGGCAGCATCGGTGCGCTGGTGCGCGAGCTGGCGATGCAGGCGCAATGCATCGGCTTCGACGAAAGCGCGGCGGGCGTGGCCTGCCGCCTGCGCGTCGAGCGCGAGATGCTGCGCGCACCGGTGCACGCCGACAAGCTGCAGGCGGCGCTCGCGCAGACGCTCGCGCTGGCCGTGCGCCTCGAACTCGAGCCCGGCGTGGCCGAAGATTCACCCGCCAAACGCGAAGCCGCCGAGCGGGCACGCCGCCAGGCGCAGGCCGAACAGATCATTCACGACGACCCGCTGGTGCAGGCCCTGATGGCGCAGTACAAGACGGCGCGCATCGTGCCCGGATCGGTCAAACCCCACTGACATTGCAGGAGCGAACCAAACCATGATGAAGAACCAACTTGCCGGCCTGATGAAGCAGGCGCAGGCGATGCAAGACAACCTGAAAAAGGCGCAGGAAGAGCTCGCCACCATCGAGGTCGAAGGCCAGTCGGGCGCCGGCCTCGTGAAGGTGGTGATGACCTGCAAGCACGACGTCAAGCGCATCACCATCGACCCGAGCCTGCTCGCCGACGACAAGGACATGCTCGAAGACCTGGTGGCCGCCGCCTTCAACGACGGCGTGCGCCGTGCCGAAGAGCTGAGCTCCGAGAAGATGGGCAAATTGACCGCCGGCATGCCGATGCCCCCGGGAATGAAATTCCCGTTCTAGTCCTGGCATGAAGTTCCCCTTCTGAGCCCCGTATCGCAGTGACCGAGCCCTCGCTGGACGCGCTGGTCGAGGCGCTGCGCCGCCTGCCCGGCGTGGGCGTGAAGTCGGCGCAGCGCATGGCCTTTCACCTGCTGCAGCACGACCGCGAAGGCGCGCAGCAGATCGCACAGGCGTTGCAGTCGGCCGTGACGCATGTGCGCCACTGCGAACGCTGCCACACCTTCACCGAAGCGCCGGTCTGCCGCACCTGCCTCGACCCGAGCCGCGACGCGAAGCAGCTGTGTGTCGTCGAAACCCCGGCCGACCAGGCGGCGCTCGAACGCACCGGCAGTTACCGCGGCCTGTACTTCGTGCTGATGGGGCGGCTGAGCCCGCTCGACGGCATTGGCAGCAACGACATCGGCGCGCAGCAGTTGCTCGAACGTGCGAGCGACGAAAAGACCGAAGAAGTGATCATCGCGACCAACTTCACCGCTGAAGGCGAAGCCACTGCCCATGTGCTGGCCGAAGCGCTGAAAGCGCGCGGCCTGCGGGTGACGCGGCTGGCGCGCGGCGTGCCGATCGGCAGCGAACTGGAATACGTGGATCTGGGCACCATCGCCCACGCGCTGGTCGACCGGCGCTGAACCGGGCGTTCGATCAGTTGCGGGTGCTCTTGTCGGCCGACCGCGCAGCCGCCACGCGGCCCGGCTTGACGGCCGCCTTGCGCGGCGCAGCAGCGGTTCGTGTGCTCGCCTTGTGCGTGCCGCTGCTCCTCGTCTTGGCGACGACCTTGGCGCCGCGAGACGCTTTGGCGGCCACGTAGACGGTGATGCTCTGCCCCGGCCGGAAGCTCGCCGAGGTGCCGACCGAGTTCCACTGCGCCACCTGCGCCGCGCTGACGCGATAACGCCTCGCGACCGTGGCCACGCTGTCCTTGCGTCCGGCCTTCAGCGACACCTTGCGCAGGCTCGGGCCGTCGGGTGCGAGCGACATCGACGCGTTGTCGGCCACTTCGACCGACACGTCGGTGGTGCGATGCGCCGCACGCGGCACCAGCAGCGTGGAGCCGGTGGTCACGAGCATGCGCAGCGGGATGCGGTTGACCTCGCGCAGCTCGGCTTCGTCCATGCCGACGATGCGCGCCGCTTCTGACGGGCGCATGGTCTTGGGCACTGTCCAGGCCGTCCAGCTGGCGAGCGGGCCGCGATGCTGCGGCAGCTCGCGCACGAAGCGGTTGGCGTTGTCGTAGGGCAGCAAGACCTGCTGCGTGCCGGCGGCCAGGATCACCGGCTTGTTCATCTGCGGGTTCAGGGTCTGGAAGTCTTCGAGCCGCATGCCGGCCAGACGCACCGCGACCGCCACGTCCATGTCGCGCTCGATCGGCACACTTAAGAAGTAGGGGTGATTCGACAGCACAGGCAGCGCCAGGTTGAAGTCGGCCGGCCGCGCCACGATGTTCTTCACCGCCTGCAGCTTGGGCACGTAGTACTGCGTTTCGTTCGGCATCTTCAGGCTGGCGTAGTCGGTCGGCAAACCGAGCTTCTGGTTGCGCTTGATGGCGCGCTGCACGCTGCCTTCGCCCCAGTTGTAGGCGGCCAGTGCGAGGTGCCAGTCACCGAACATGCCATGCAGCTTCTGCAGGTAGTCGAGCGCGGCGCGGGTCGAGGCGAGCACGTCACGCCGGTCGTCGCGGAAGATGTTCTGCTTGAGCGAAAAGTCCTTGCCGGTCGACGGAATGAACTGCCACATGCCGGAGGCCTTGGCGCTCGACATGGCCTGCGGGTTGAAGGCGCTTTCGATGAAGGGCAGCAGGGCGAGCTCGGTCGGCATGCCGCGGTTCTCGAGCTCTTCGACGATGTGGAACAGGTAGCGGCCGCCGCGTTCGGTCATGCGCTGCACGTAGTCGGGCCTGGTCGCGTACCACTGCTCGCGGTTGCGCACCAGTTCGCCTTCGAGGTCGGGCATGGCGAAGCCGCGGCGCACGCGGGCCCACAGGTCGGTCTGGGCCGAGCGGTCGTCGAGGTCCAGGCGAACCTCGGGGCGCAGCGGGTCGACGGGCACCGGCGCGGTCGCGACTTCGGCTTCGGGCGCCGAGGCCGCGGTGCTCGGGCCGGCGATGGCGCCGGGCGCCGGCACGGCCGCATCGGCGGCGGCTGGTGTGGCAGTGAGCTGCGCTGGTTTCGCCGGTGTTTCGCCGGGTGCCGCGTCGGGCGGAGCGATGGCACAAGCCGCCAACAACGCGGAGAACCACAGCACCGTGGCGCGGCCGAAAACCAGGGACCGGCCGGAACGGCGCTGTGGAGTCGACATCATCGGAATTCGTTCTTCCATTGGCGCAGCGTGGCGAGCACCGCCACCGGGTCGGTGCTCGGCGCGCCGCGGGTTTGCGCGGTGAGGGCCACGCCGGGTTCGGCGCAGCGCAAGAAAGGGTTGACGAGCCGCTCGGTGGCGATCGACGAAGGCAAGGTCGGCTCGCCGATCGCGCGCTGCGCTTCGCACCAGGCCGTGTAGTCGGCAAGCGCCTGGTTGACCGGCTCGACCGCTCGCGCGAACTTCAGGTTCGACAAGGTGTATTCGTGCGCGCAGCAGACCCGCGTGGCCGCCGGCAGGCCGGCCAGGCGAGACAGCGAGTGGTGCATCTGCGCCGGCGTGCCTTCGAAGAGCCGGCCGCAGCCGCCGGAAAAGAGCGTGTCGCCGCAGAAGAGGATCGGCGCGCCGCCGCCTTCTTCGGTGAAGTAGGCGATGTGCCCGCTCGTGTGGCCGGGCACGTCGATCACCGTGAAATGCAGGCCGAGCACCTCGACCGTGTCGCCATCGTCGAGCGCGATATGCGGTTCGGGAATGCGCTCGCGCCGCGGGCCGTAGACCGGCCCTCGCAAACGCGGGCGCAGATCGTCGATGCCACCGACGTGGTCGGCGTGGTGGTGGGTCACTAGAATCGCGGCCAGTTCCAGCCCGTGCGAATCGAGCGCCCTGATCACCGGCGCCGATTCCCCCGGATCGACGACGACGGCACGCTGGCCATCGTGGAGCATCCAGATGTAGTTGTCGGAAAAAGCGGGCAGGGCAATCAGGTTCATGGCAGAGCGCGCGATTATAGGTTTGACCGAGTGGCTGCAGACGCCGGCGGGCCGTTACGTGCTCGAGTGGGAGCAGGGCCACCTCGACACGGCAGTCGCCGACCTGTTCGGCTTTCACGCGCTGCAGCTCGGGCTGGCCGAGCTCGATGCGCTGCGGGCCAACCGCATGCCGCACCGCTGGGTCGGTGTCGAGACCGCCGCACCCGAAGCAGCCCGGCCCGACGATGCGGGCCAGGTGCCGCGCGCCGCGGTGGCGCTGCATTGCGACTTCGACGCCTTGCCTTTCGACAGCGCCAGCCTCGACCTCGTGGTGCTGCCGCACGCACTCGAACTCGCACGCGATCCGCACCTGGCCCTGCGCGAAGTCGAACGGGTGCTGGTGCCCGAAGGGCGGGTCGTGATCGTCGGGTTCAACCCGTCGAGCCTGTGGGGCCTGCGACAAGCCATCGGCCGGCTGCGGCGTGGCCTCGGGCTGGGCAAGAAGCGCGAGTTGTTCCTGCCCGGCGGCGGCGAGTTCATGCGCTACCGCCGCTTGCGCGACTGGTTGCGCTTGCTCAGCTTCGAGGTCGAGGCCGGGCGCTTCGGCTGCTACCGCCCGCCGGTGCGCTCGCAGACCTGGCTGTCGCGCTTCGAGTGGGCCGAGCACATTGGCGAGCGCTGGTGGCCGGTGTTCGGCGCGCTCTATTTCGTGGTGGCCGTGAAGCGTGTGCGTGGCATGCGGCTCGTGGGGCTCGCGCGTGCGCAGCGGGTCGTCAACCAGGCTGCGCCGGCGCCGGTCGTCGCGAGCCATCATCAACATTCGAACAGCAGCGATGCCCATGAGCACTGAACCCGGCACCATCAAGCGCCCACACGTCACCGTCTACACCGACGGCGCCTGCAAAGGCAACCCGGGCAGAGGCGGTTGGGGAGCCTGGCTGCAGACCGGCGAGCACGAGAAGGAGTTGTTCGGTGGCGAGCCGATGACGACCAACAACCGCATGGAACTGACCGCCGTGATCGAAGCGCTGAACTCGCTCAAGCGCACCTGCGACGTCACGATCTACACCGACAGCCAGTACGTGCGGCAGGGCATCACCGAGTGGATCCACGGCTGGAAGCAGCGCGGCTGGAAAACCGCCGACAAGAAGCCGGTGAAGAACGCCGAGCTCTGGCAGCGCCTGGACGCGCTGCGCAACCTGCATGCGGTGGAGTGGCGCTGGGTCAAGGGCCATTCGGGCGACCCGGGCAACGAGCGCGCCGATGCGCTCGCGAACAAGGGTGTCGACCAGTTGGCGTGAGCAGCGGCCGGCACAGCGCGGCGGCGCGCGGTCACATCATGCCGCGCTCGAGCTCCATCAGCTGAAAGCGGGCCAGCGCGAGGTTGCTGCGCTGCTTGTCGAGCAGCGCCACCAGAAACAGCTCGGGGTGGCGCGAAACGGTGCGCATCACGTGGTGGCGCGGGCCGGCACTCGTCATCACTTCGTCGATCTGCTCCGACAGGCCCATGGCCCGCGCGGCCTGGCGGTGGGCACGCAGCACCTGGGCGCTGGCGGCGGCGGTGAGATCCATGTCGACCGGCTGGTCTTCGCGCACTTCGCGTGCCAGCACCAGGCCGGTGGTGGAATCGACGATGGCGCAGCCGAGCAGGCCTTCGAGCGGCAGCAGGCCGGCCAGCGCCTGCTTGGCACGCACCGGGTCGAGCACATGGCGGCTGACACGCATGACCTGCGGTGCCGGGGTGGCCGGAGCGATGGGCGCCGCGGGCAGTGGCATGCCGGTGAGCGAACGCGCGTGCGAGCCGTCGAGCTCGCTGACCTTGATCGGGAAGCCGTTCTCGCCCTCGAGCGGCGGGTGGGCCGAAGGCTGCCAGCCGGGCTGTTGCTTGATCTGGTTCCAGATGCCAAGCATCGCGTTCCAGACCGATGAAGCACCGGTCATCGACTCGCTGATCACGTCGACGTGCAGGCCGGCGGGCCAGACCACGGCGCTGACCTTGTTGGCGATCCAGACCGCGTTCGGCGGCAGCATGAAGAGCAGGTTCGGGCAGCGCCAGTTCGGCAGCGACACGGCGACGAGCAGCGAGTCGAACAGTGCGTCGATCGCGTGCGGCTGCATCGGGCCGATGATCACCGTGGTCATCTGGCTGCGCTCCATCAGCGCGACCGGGATCTCGGCGGTTTCCTTGCCCGGCGAGCGCACGTCGGCGTGGTAGATGCGCAGCGTTTCTTCGTGGCGCCGGACCAGCGTGGTGCGTTCGATGGTGGCCAGCGTGCGCAGCGTGGAGTGCTCGCGCAGGTGCAGCCGCTCGACCGGCCGGCCGCCAGCATCAGACAGTGCCTTGATGACCGCCGAAGCCCACACGCCCACCGGGTCGAGCAGGGTGATCAGCGAGCTGGCGGTGTCGAGGTCGGAGCGGGTGGCAGCGAAGTGTTCGCGGATGGCCTGGGCCGGCGAGCCGGTGACGACCAGGTCGTGCGAATGGCGGTCGACCATCTGGCCACGTTCGTTCACCTCGGTCGCCATCGTCTGCATGATGGCCGTGGCGGCGAAGCCATGGTCGGAATCGTCTTCGCCGACGCCGCGTTTTTTCGGGCCCCTTGCGGGGCCGAGGTCACCGAACAATGATGTGAGCACCTGATCCCCTGCGGCTGTGGCTGAACGAACCGCTGCAGAACGGCTCAACGCCGGAGTCTATGTTCGCGCGGCCGGTTCGCCAAGCCCTGAGGATGCGGGGCTTGACTGAACGGCCACGCCGCGTCACGACACGAAAAACCGGCTCGGCGGCGCCCCCATCGAGCGCCGTACCATCGCGCTGAAGGCGCTCGGGCTGGCGTAACCGAGCTCCGCGGCGATCGCGGCCATCGGCATCTTGCGGGCGGCCAGGCTCACCGCCCGCGCCAGCAGCACCTGCTGGCGCCACTGCATGAACGAGGTGCCCAGTTCGCTGCGAAACAGGCGCGCCACGGTGCGCGGGCTGGCACCCGAGTCCTGCGCCCACCCGTCGAGCGTGGTGTGCAGGGTCGGGTTCGCGAGCACCGCTTCGCACAACGCGCGCAGGCGCTTGTCGTTCGGCAGGTCGACACCCAGCGCGACCGGCGGCGCGCGCCGAAGTTCGTCGACGAACAACGCGCTCAGGCGGCGTTCACGCTGCAGAACGTCTGAGGTCAAGGGCGTGCCGCCATCGGGCGTGGTGTCGAGTTCGAGGGCCAGCGCACGCAGCAGCGCGGAGACCTCGAGCACCCGGCACTGGCGCCAATCGGCTTCGAGCGCGCGCGCCACCTGCGGCCCACAGCGGCCTCGCGGCTGGTACAGGTAGAGCGTCAACAGGTCGGCGTCTTCGAGCACGGTGACGGCGTGCTCCACACCGGGGGGCACCCACACGGCGCGCGATGGCGGAACGATGTAGGTGCCGCGTTCGACCGTGAGCCGCACCACACCGGCCGCCGACATCGCGAGTTGGGCCCAGTCGTGGCGGTGCGGCACGACGCGCGTGTCGGCGCTGAAGTGCAGCAGGTTCGCGCGCAGCGGCCGTTCGGCGGTCGGCTGATGTCGCCGCGGCGACACGGGTGGAACGGGCGCGGCGCGGTGCATCGTCTTCATTGGCGGATTATCGACAGAAGTTGACAAGCTGTCGTCAA
Organism: Rhizobacter sp.; assembly: GCF_032229685.1. GTDB lineage: Bacteria > Pseudomonadota > Gammaproteobacteria > Burkholderiales > Burkholderiaceae_C > LMDS01. The sequence continues at coordinate 83,275 of NZ_JAVTWP010000003.1, forward strand.
TCGGACGAGCAGCCTGCGCCTACCATGGGCGCGTCCTGTCACTCGCGTTCCACCCATGACCACTCTCACGGCCGCAGCCCCGCCGGCGCGGCAAGACGCCCAGTTGATCGGCCTGGTGGGCATTGCGCACCTGATCAGCCACTTCAGCCAGCTGTTGCTCGCGCCGCTGTTCCCGTGGCTGAAGGACGACTTCAACGCCAGCTACGCCGAGCTCGGCCTGCTGATGTCGGTCTTCTTCGTCGTGTCTTGCCTGGTGCAGACACTCTCGGGTTTCGTGGTCGACCGCTTCGGCCCGCGGCCGGTGCTGTTCGCAGGGCTTTCCTTGCTCGGCGCGGCCGCGTTCGGCTTCTCGGCGAGCCACAGCTACGCGATGCTGGTCGTGTTCTCGGTCGTGGCCGGCATCGGCAACGGTGTGTTCCACCCGGTGGACTACACGCTCCTGAACCGCAAGGTGCATCCCACCCGGCTCGGGCACGCGTTCAGTGTGCATGGCATCACCGGCAGTCTGGGTTGGGCCCTGGCACCGGCGATGCTGGTGCCGCTGGCCATCGCGTACGGCTGGCGCGTGGCCCTCATGTGTGCCGGCGCGCTGGCCTTCGTGGTGCTCGCGTTTCTCTGGCTCAACCGGGGGCAACTCGCGCTCGACACCCCGGCCGTGCCCAAGGCGGGCGACACGGCGCACGGTGCCGCCGAGCACACGCTGGCGTTCCTGAAGATCCCGGCCGTCTGGATGTGCTTCGGCTTCTTCTTTCTCTACGCGATGGCGCTGAGCGGCGTGCAGGCTTTTGCACCCGAGGCGGCGCGGCTCTTGCACAACGTGCCGCTGAGCGCGGCCGCGGCCTGCCTCACCATCTACATGGTGTGCAGTGCGGCCGGCATGCTCACCGGCGGGTTCCTGGTGTCCGACCCGTCGCGCTGCGAGCGTGTCATCGGCATGGGCTTCGGCACCGCCGCCACGGTCGCGTTGACGATCGGTTTCGTCGACATCCCGGCGATGGCGGTGCCGGTGCTGTTCGGCGTGATGGGCTTCGGTGCCGGCATCGCCGGGCCGTCGCGTGACCTGATCGTCAAGCGGGCCACGCCGCCGAACGCCACCGGGCGCGTTTATGGCGTGGTGTATTCGGGCCTGGACATCGGCCAGGCGATCGCGCCGTTGATCTTCGGCACGCTGATGGACTGGCACCGGCCGGCGCAGGTGTGGCTCGGCATCGCGCTGGTGCAAGGCGTGCTGATCGTCAATGCCTTCAACGTGCGCAAGGTGCGGCGCACGACCCTGTCACCCGCGACGGGCTGAGCCGTTCACACCACCGTGCGGTGGCGCGCGATGCAGGTGTCGAGCACCTCGCCGCCGTCACGCTGCCACCAGTCGCGCGACGAGAAGATCTCGACCTCGCTGTAGCCGCTGAAGCCTGCGGCTTCGACCCAGCCGCGAATGCGCGGAATGTCGATCACGCCGTCGCCCATCATGCCGCGGTCGCTCAGCAGCTCGCGCGTCTGGGCGAGCCAGTCGCAGACGTGGAACGCGAGCAGGCGGTCGCGCCCGGCGCGCTCGATCTGCGCCTGCAGCTTCGGGTCCCACCACACGTGATAGACGTCGACGGCCACGCCGAGCGCGCCGCTGCGGCCCGGGTCGAGCGCGTCGCACAGGTCGAGCGCCTGCTCGAGGGTGTTGACGCAGGCGCGGTCGGCCGCGTACATCGGGTGCAGCGGTTCGATCGCCAGCGGCATGCCCACGCTGCGGGCGTACTCGAGCGTGGCGGCGATGCCGTCGTGCACTTCGGCGCGCGCCGACGCGATGTTCTTGTGTTCCACGCGCTCGTCAAGCGCCCCGGGCAGGCCGCCGACGACGAGCACGAGACAAGCAGCGCTCAAGGCTTTCGCTTCGTCGACGGCGCGGCGGTTGTCGTCGAGTGCGTCCTGGCGGCCTGCGCTGGTCGACGCCGGAAACAGGCCACCGCGGCAGTAGCCCGACAGCACCATTCCGGTGTCACGCACCAGCGCGGCCAGTTTGTTCAGGCCGATGGCCGCGACCTGATCTCGCCACGGCGAGATCGCCTCGATGCCACGCTCGGCGCACTCGGTGACGATGCGATCGAGCGGCCACTGTGCCCGCAAGGTCGCGGTGTTGATCGAGAGCCAGCGATGGCTGGCCGAGAAGTCGCGCACCGCGGTCGTGCTCAGCCTTCGACGCCGTGCAGCGCCAGAAGCTGCCGCATGCGGTGCACGGCCAGCTCGGGCTGTTCGACAAGGCCGGCCGCGTCGGCCAGGCGGAACAACTCGGCCAGGTGAACCAGCGAGCGTGTGCTCTGCTGGCCGCCGACCATCGTGAAGTGGCTCTGGTGGCCGTTGAGCCACGCCATGAACACGACGCCGGTCTTGTAAAAGCGCGTGGGCGCCGCGAAGATGTGGCGCGACAGCGGCACGGTCGGCGCGAGGATCGCGTGAAAGCGGGCTGTGTCGCCGCTGGCCAGCGCGGCCAGCGCCGCGTTCGCGGCCGGCGCGATCGCGTCGAAGATGCCGAGCAGCGCGTCGCTCTGCTGCTGGTTCACCGAAGCGCCCACGCCGTCGCCGGCAATCAGCTCGGCGTAGTTGAAGTCGTCGCCGGTGTACATGCGCACGCCTTCGGGCAGGCGCCGTCGCATCGCGATTTCCTTGCCCTTGTCGAGCAGCGAGATCTTGATGCCGTCGACCTTGGCGGCATTCGCCTCGATCACGGCGAGCGCCGTGTCCATCGCGCGGTCGGCGTCGTCGCTGCCCCAGTAGCCCTTGAGCGCCGGGTCGAACATGTCGCCGAGCCAGTGCAGGATCACGGGCTGCTTCGCCTGGCGCAGCACGCGGTCGTAGACCCGCTCGTAGTCGGCCGGGCTCCTGGCGACGCGGGCCAGGGCTCGGCTCGCCATCACGATCAGCTTGCCGCCGAGCTTTTCGATCGCTTCCATCTGCTCTTCATAAGCACGGATGACGTCGTCGACGCTGCGCGCCGCTTCCACCGCCAGGTGATCGGTTCCGCAACCCGAGGCCACCATGGCGCCGGGCACGTCACGGGCCGCGTCGAGTGAACGACGGATCAGTTCGAGCGAGGTCGGCCAGTCGAGGCCCATGCCACGCTGCGCCGTGTCCATCGCTTCGGCCACGCCGAGCCCGAGCGACCAGAGGCGTCGCCGGTAAGCAATCGTCGCGTCCCAGTCGACCGCGCATTGCAGCCAGGGGTCGATCGCCGCGCGCGGGTCGGCGACCACGTGGGCCGCCGAGTAGGCGATGCGGTTGAATCGTGTGCCCGCCGGCGCGGTGACGATCGGCGTGGCGTGGCCGAGGGCGTAGGCCTCGAGCGCGCCGCTGCGGGTCGGGAGTCGAAGGCTCAGGTTCATGTCGTGTCTCCTGCGATGGGCGGGACGGTCACACCAGGGCGGTGGCCTCTGCGATCGGCCGCGTGGCCTGCCAGTCCGGGTCGGCGCCGTGGGCGTAGCCGGTGTCGAACAACGAGTCGATGGCGAGCACGCCGTCGGTGATGCGAAGCCGGCCCGAGTGGTCGTAGAGGTCGGCGTGGGCCTGCACGAAAGCCGCCTGCTCGGCGGCAGGCGCGCCGGCGAAACCGCGGCCGTAGTGGTGGCCGTTGCGCTCGCTGTGCGTGATGCCCAGCAGCGCGACGAGCGCGAGGTCTTGCTGCACCGACAGGCCGGCCTGGCAGGTCAGGTCTTCTGCCGACATGAAGTGCCGCGGCCAGCCCGCTTCGGCGTTCCACCGGTCGCAACGCGCCCGGTTGATGATCGACTTGTAGACACCCTTGCAGGCCTTGCTCGACACGCCGCTCCAGCCCATCGCACGCCCTTGCGCGAACGCGCCAAGCGTGCCGTCGGCCTCGTCCATCAGGAACGGCGTGCTGGCGTCGGCCGGCAGGGCGGTGCCCAGGCTCAGCTCGCGCGGCACGGGCTGCTCGATGTAGAGCGGCGGCGGCAGCGTGGCCAGGCCTCGCAGCAGCTCGCCCAGCGCTTCCATGCTCGCGTACTGTTCGTTGCCGTCGAGCGTGTAGCGGTAAGCGCCGGCCTCGGCGTCGAGCACCGCGAGCACGGCCCGCAGGCGCGCCAGATCGGAGCCCGGGTCGCCGCCGAGCTTGATCTTGAAACTGCGATGGCCGTAACGACGGATCACGGCGCGCAGGCTCACGGGCAGGCCGTCGTCGCCATCGCGCACCGCGTCGAGCTCGTCGAGCAGGCCGACCGTGTGGCGCGCTTCGATGCGGCGCAAGGTTTGCAGGGCGCCGAGCCACGCCGACCAGTCCCAGCCCGGCAGGTCGGCGACGCCCTCGATGCCGAACAGGTTGTGCCGGGCCGCGTCGAAGAAAGAACACGGCTGCGCGCGGCACAGCGCGTCGATCACGGCGCGGTCGATCACGGCCTGGCCAAAGGCCGACGAAAGTTCCGTCAGCCCGGCCTGGGCGCCGGCCTGCATCAGCGCTTCGCGGTGACGCGCGAACAGGCCGAACGACGACGCGGCCGAGTCGTTCGTGTACGCCGCGGCTGCGTTCGTGGCGGCGAGTGCCAGGTGCGCCACGTTGTCGCGCGGCGAGAACGCGGCGCGCTTGTCGAACCACTTCGGCACCATCAGCTCGGCGGCAAAGCCTTCGGCGCCATCGATCACGACGCGCACGAACAGTTGCGGGCAGGCCGTGAGCGTGTTGGCGCCGAAGCGGAACGGCAGGCGGAGCTGGACCGGCCGCACCCCAAGCTCGACCTCACGCACCACCAGCTTCATGGCTTCGGCCATGGTTCAGTGCGCGTCCAGGCTGCCCTGCGCATAGAAGTGCGCGCGCAGCGACCGTGCATAGCCGGCGAAAGCCTCGCTGCCCATCACGTCGAGCGGGCGCGGGCGGGGCAGGTCGATGTCGTAGGTCTGCACGATGCGGCCCGGCCGTTCGCTCATCACGAACACCCTGTCAGAGAGGAAGATCGCCTCGGGGATGCTGTGGGTGATCAGCAGCACGGTCTTCTTCGACGTCATCCAGATGCGCTGCAGCTCGAGGTTCATGCGTTCGCGTGTCATGGCGTCGAGCGCGCCGAACGGTTCGTCCATCAGCAGCACCGACGGGTCGTGCAGCAGGGCCCGCAGAATCGCAACGCGCTGTTGCATGCCGCCCGAAAGCTGCCACGGGTACTTCTGCTCGAAGCCGGTCAGCCCGGCCATCTCGATCAGTGCCTGTGCGCGCTCGCGCGCCGCGGCCATCGGCAGGTTGCGGATCTCGGCCTGCAGCAGGATGTTGTCGAGCACACGCCGCCAGGGCAGCAGCAGCGCGCTCTGGAACACGATGCCGACATCGGTCTGCGGCCCGCTCACCGCATGGCCCGAGAGCTCGAGTTCGCCGCCGCTGATCGGCAGCAGGCCGGCCACCATCTTCATCAGCGTGCTCTTGCCGCAGCCCGACGGGCCGACCACCGAGACGAACTCGCCGGCACGGATGTCGAAGTCGAGCGGCTTGAGTGTTTCGACCTCGCCGTCCTGGGTGCGGTAGGTCTTGCGAAGCCCGCTGGCCTTGATCAGCACCGGCGGCCCTTCGGCCCGTTCAGCGGCGTTCGACATGTGTTTGATTTCCATCGGCCGGTTCATCGTGCGTGCTCAGCTGGCTGCCTGGATGTCGTGGCGCTGCGAGGCGTGCCAGGGCATCATCCAGCGCTCGACCAGTTCGATCACGAGGAACAGCAGCACGCCGATCATCGAGAGGATCACGAGGCCGGCGAACATCAGCGGCAAATCGAAGTTGCCGTTGGCCTTCTGCAGCACGTAGCCGAGCCCCGCGTTCGAGCCGACGAATTCGCCGACCACCGCACCCACGACCGCCAGCGTGACAGAGACCTTCAGCCCGCTGAAGATCGCCGGCATGGCCTGCGGCAGGCGGAACTTCAGGAAGATCTTGAACGGGTTGGCGCCCATCGAACGCGCCAGGTCGATGACCTCGGGTTCGATCGACTTGAAGCCCTGCACCGTGGCCACGATGACCGGAAAGAAGCCGAGCAGGAAAGCGACGATCACCTTCGGCAGCACGCCGAAACCGAACCACACCACGAAGAGTGGCGCGATCGCGACCTTCGGCACCGATTGCGAGAACACCAGCAGCGGGTAGACGAAACTTTCCACCAGCCGCGAGTAGGCGATCCACATCGCGATCGGCACACCGACCACGGCCGACAACGCAAACCCGCCGAGCGTGGCGTAGAGGGTGGGCAGGGTCTCGCGCCACAGCATCGGCCACTCCTTGTAGAGCTGGCCGATCACCGACAAGGGCGTGGGAATCAGGTACGGCGGGATCTTCAGCAGCCGGATGCCCAGGTCCCACAGCAGCACCAGCACCACGAGCAGCAAGATCGGCCGGAAGGCGGGCGAGGTGATCCACTTTTTCATGGTGTGCTGGTGCGTCGCGGTGGGTTGATGAAGTGCTGCTCGGGCGGGGCTACTTCTCGACGAACGCCCGCTCGATCACGTAGTGCCCGGCCTGGCCGATGCCTTTGGAGATCTCGAAACCCTGCGCGTCGAGCACGACGCGCAGGTCTTTCAGCATGGCCGGGCCGCCGCAGATCATGGCGCGGTCGGTCGCCGGGTTCAGCGGCGGCAGGCCGATGTCCTGGCAGAGCTTGCCGTTCTCGATCAGTGTCGTCAGGCGGCCCTGGTTGCGGAACCTCTCGCGCGTGACGGTCGGGTAGTAGATGAGCTTGTCGCGCACCTGCTCGCCCAGGTGGTCGTGGTGCGGCAACTCGGCCTCGATGAAGTCGGCATAGGCGAGCTCGCTGCCGATGCGCACGCCGTGCACCAGGATCACCTTCTCGAAACGTTCGTAGGTGTCGGGGTCGCGGATGATGCTCATGAACGGCGCCAGCCCGGTGCCGGTGGCGAACAGGTAGAGGCGCCTGCCGGGCAGTAGGTCAGAGAGCACCAGCGTGCCGGTCGGCTTGCGGCCGATCAAGACGTCGTCGCCGACCTTCAGGTGCTGCAGCCGCGAGGTCAGCGGCCCGTCCTGCACCTTGATGCTGAGGAACTCGAGCGATTCTTCGTAGTGCGCGCTGGCGATGCTGTAGGCCCGAAGCAGCGGCTTGCCGTCGACCATGAGCCCGACCATCACGAAGTGGCCGCTCTCGAAGCGCAGGCTCGCGCCGCGCGTGCAGGTGAAGGTGAACAGCGAGTCGTTCCAGTGGTGCACGCTGAGCACCCGCTCGGTCTCGTAGGCCGCCATCAGTGCCCCTCGAAGCTCGCGCCGCGCTTCTGGGCGAAGGCCGCCAGGCCTTCGGTGGCGTCGCGCGCCTGCATGCAGACCACGTGCAACTCGTTCTCGTAGCGGATGCCGGCGCTGTAGGGCATCTCGAGTGCGGCCCGCACCGCGGCCTTCACCGCCTGCGTGGCGATGGGGCTGTGCGACGCGATCCGGTGGGCCAGCTCGAGGGCCCGTGCTTCGGCCAGCGCATCGTCGAGCACTTCTTCCACCAGGCCCATCTGCAGCGCTTGCGCTGCGTCGACCGGGTCGCCCGAGAGCAGCAGGTGCATCGTGCGGCCCGCGCCCGCGAGCCGCGGCAGGATCTGCGACGCGCCGCCGCCACCGAGCCAGCCGCGCGTGACCTCGGGTGCACCGAGTTTCGCGCCGCGCCCGGCGATGCGCACGTCGGCCGCGAGCGCAATCTCGAGCCCGCCGCCGAGCACCCAGCCGTGCAGCAGGGCGATCACCGGTTTGCGGATGTCGCGCACCACGGCGGCGTATTCGATGCGGTTGCGAAAGGCCCAGACCCCGCGGTCTTCGGCCAGCGCCTTCAGATCGCTGCCGGCCGAGAACGCACGCTCGCCGCCGCCGCGGATGAGCACCACGCGCACGGCTTCGTCAGCATCCACGTCCTTGCAGATGGCGGCGAGCTGTGCTGCCATCGCTGGCGTGATCGCGTTGTGCTTGTCGGGCCGGTCGAGCACGATCGTGGCAACCTGCCGGTCGATTTGCACGTTCACATTGCCACTCATGCCGAGCCCCCCGTTTGCTGCGAGCGGCGCTCGACTTCACGCACGACGATGGAGACGTCGCGTGCGATTTCGCCGCTTTTTTCCATCGCCTCGAAACGTTCGATCACACTGTTCAGCTGGCCGAGCGCCAGGCCGTAACCGCGCGCCAGTGCAGCGGCCGTGCGCATGTCCTTGAGCTGGTGCGCGGCCGGGCTGCCCGGCTCGAAGTTGCCCGTGACCATGCGCTCGCCGAGCACGCGCAGCACTTTCGAGTCGGCGAAACCGCCCATCCAGGCCTGGCGCACGGCGGCCGGGTCGGCGCCGCCGCGTTCGACCAGCGTCAAGGCCTCGGCGATCGCGACCAGCGTGCCGCCCACGATCACCTGGTTGGCGAGCTTGGCGAGCTGACCGCTGCCGACCGGGCCGAGCCGCGTGGCGTGGCCGAGCGGCGCGAAGAGCGCGGCCGCCTGGGCGAACGCCTCGGGCGCCGCGCCGGCCATGATGGCCAGCGTGCCGTCGCGTGCACCCGGCTCGCCGCCCGAGACCGGCGCGTCGATGTAGTGCACGCCGCGCGCCGCGGTGAACGCGCCTTGCGCCCGGGCCGTCTCGACCGGGATCGAACTCATCACGACCAGCAGCGTGCCACGGCGCATCGCGGCGACCGGCGAGTCCGCGGCGGGGTCGAACAGCAACGCGTCGATGACCGGGCCGCTGGAGAGCATCACGATCACCGCGTCGCTCTGGGCCAGCAGCGCGCGCAGGTCGTTGCCAGAACGCACGCCATGCGCGCCGAGCGCGGCGAGCTTTTCCGGCGAACGGTTCCAGCCGGTCACCTCGAACCCGGCCGCAGCCAGGCGGCGCGCGATGTGCCCGCCCATGATGCCGGTGCCGACGACGGCGATGCGCTTCATGCCGTGCTCATGACAAATTGGCCGCCTTCTTGATCAGCGTGATCATCTTCATTTCGGGCGACTTCTTGTAGTGCGGGTCGAGCGGGTAACAGCCCGAGACCAGGCCGTTGCGCGGCGCGGTCGTGCAGTCGCTGAAAGCGCGGCACAGGCGCTTGCGCTGCACCACGCGGCCGGCCAGCACGTCGGCAGGCAGCTCGGGGTAAGACAGCACGAGGCGACCGAGCCCGACCAGATCGACCCAGCCTTCGCGAACCGCCGCCTGCGCCACGTGGGGCAGGAACTCCTGCAGGTAGGTGTAGCCGCTGCCCATGAACATCAGCTCGGGGAAGGCCTGCTTCAGCTCGTGCGTGACGGCCAGGTGGCGCATCACGCCGATCAACGGGTCTTCGGGCGGCTGGTAGCCGTCTGAAGGCGGGTAGATCGCCGGGCGGGTGAGGTGAGGGTTGTAGTAGGGGCTGCCGAGCGTGATGTTGAACATCTTCACGCCCAGGTCGCGCGCGATCGCGAGCACCGCCTTGGTCTCGCCCAGATCGAGCTGCCGCGGGTCGGCTTCGTTGGTGCCGAAGCCGTAGCGGTAGGGCAGGGAGGCCGAGAAGTCGTCGGGCACGCCGGGGCCGAGCGTGTCGGCGTCGGACTGCGTCGAGTCGGGGCTGAACGACACCATGTCGGCCGCCGACAGGCGAACGCCGATCTTCAGTCCTGGCGCCTCGGCCTGGATGCCTTGAACGAGCTCGCGCAGAAAACGCGTGCGGTTCTCGAGCGAGCCGCCGAAGTCGCCCGGCCGTGTCTTGGCCGACAGGAATTCGTGGCCGAGGTAGCCGTGGCAGTGCTTCAGGTCGACGAAGTCGTAGCCGAGCTTCTGCGCGCGCTTGGCCGCGAGCACGAAGTCGTCGATCAGGGCACGGATCTGGCCGTCGCTGAAAACCGGCACGTCGTTCGCGAGGCGGAATTTGCGGTCGAGCACCGGGTGGCGGTACAGCACCATCGGCTCCATGCGCTTCTTGTCGTTCGGCTTCGCGAAACGGCCCGAGTGCGTGAGCTGCAGGCCGATGACGAGGCCCTTGTCGTCGCCCATCGCCTCTTTGTGGGCCGCGATCAGGCCTTCGCGCAGTTCGCCGATGGCCTTTTCGGTGTGGGCATTGAGCATCAGCTGGTTGGGGTTGGCGCGGCCATCGGGGCGCACGGCCACCGCCTCGCCACCCCAGATGAACTTGGCCCCCGACAGGCCGAAGTGGCGCCAGCGCCGGCGTGTGTTGTCCGAGGGCATGCCGTCTTCTCCGCCGTCCCAGCCTTCCATCGGCTGGATCGCGAAGCGGTTGCCGACGGTCAGCCCGTCGACTTGCAGTGGTGCGGCCAGCGGCGAGGCCGGCCCCGAGGCGACGACGTCGTCGCAGGGCATGGGCAGCCCGAGCGCTTCGAGGTTGGCACGAAAGCCGGCCGGGTTCTCGAGCGACTTGACCTTGGTGTAATCACCGAACTTCACGGGTCTTTTCCTTCTGGCCGCTTCAGGGCCGCAAGTAACCGAGGATCACTTCGGCGGCGTGGGCGCGGCGCCGGCGCAGCGCAGCCGCCGAGTCGAGCACCTGGCCGAACGCGGTCGACAGCGTCGCCCGGTTCGAGAAATAGAAGTAGCTCAACGACGCGATCGAGAGGTAGAGCTCGACCGGGTCGACGCCACGCTTGAAGTCGCCGCTCTTCGTACCGGCCTTGAGCAGGGAACTCAGCGTTTCGATCAACGACACCTGCAGCTCGCGCAGCCGCTTCGACTGGCGCAGGAAGCGCGCGCCGAGCATGTTCTCGCCGTTGAGCAGGCCGACGAGCCAGGGGTGCGTGTCGTAGTAGTCGAACTTGAAATGGATCAGCGTGCGGATCGCGTCGACCGGCGCCAGCGCCGTGAGGTCGAGCGCCGCCTCGCAGACGCGCATGTCGATGTAGGCATGCTCGAGCGCCGCGATGTAGAGCTGCTCCTTGCTCTCGAAGTAGTAATAGATCATGCGCTTGTTGGAGCGCGCGGCGTCGGCGATGACGTCGATGCGCGCACCGGCCAGGCCCTTGCCGGCGAACTCGCCGAGCGCGGCGTCGAGGATGCGCTTGCGCGTCGCCTCGGCATCGCGCACCGCCACCAGTGCCGGCTTGCTCTTGGCCACGCGCGGCCGGGTTTCCGCAGCAACGCTCATGGCTGGCGCGCCGCCAAGCGGCTCAGGCGCGCCGAACGCCGCGCCGGCGGGCGCGCCATCAGGTCCTGCGCGAGGTTCATCGGGCCGGGCCGAAACAAGCGCTCGTCCATGGTCTTGAGGTCGGCCGCGATCAGCGGCCGGAAGCCCATGTGCGCGAGCACGTCGCGTTCGAGGTCGGCGCCGGGCGCGATCTCGGTCAGCATCAGCCCGCCATCGGTGGCGCGGAAGACGGCGCGCTCGGTGATGTAGAGCACCTCCTGCCCGCGCTCGCGCGAGTAGCGACCGCTGAACGACAGCTGCGTCACCTCGTCGACGAACTTCGCGTCGCGGCCTTCCTGCAGCACCTGCAGCCGGCCATCGGGCCAGGCGAGCTTCAGGCCGCCGGCGGTGAAGGTGCCGCTGAAGATCATCTTCTTCGCACCCTGGCTGATGTTGATGAAACCCCCCGGCCCGATGATGCGGCTGCCGAAGCGGCTCACGTTGACGTTGCACTCGCGGTCGACCTCGGCGAACGAGAGAAAGGCCAGGTCGAGACCGCCGCCGTCGTAGAAGTCGAACTGGTAGGGCTGGTCGACCATGGCCCAGTAGTTGCGGCTCGCGCCGACTTCATTGCCGCTGGCCGGCGCGCCGCCGATCAGGCCTTGTTCGTTGGTCAGCACGATGCGGTCGAGCACGCCTTCTTCGGCGGCCACGGTCGAGATGCCGGTCGAGATGCCCGAGCCGAGGTTGCAGACCGCGTCGGGCACCAGTTCCATCGCGGCGCGCCGCGCGATGATCTTGCGCGGGTCGAACGCCATGGGCGCGATCTGCGACATCGGCGTCTTGACTTCACCAGCGTAGACCGGGTTGTACTCGCTGACGTAGGTCTGGCGCTGCTCGGGGTCGACCACGACCAGATCGACCATCATGCCGGGGATCTTTACCTGCTTGGCCGGCAGCGTGCCGCGGCTCGCGAGGCGCTTCACCTGCACGATGACGATGCCACCGTTCGCGCGCGCGGCCTGCGCCATCGAGATCATCTCGCCGAAGATCGCTTCCTGCTCCATCGTCACGTTGCCGTCTTCGTCGGCCGTGGTGCCGCGCAGCAAGGCCACGTCGATCTTGAAGGGCTTGTAGTAAAGCCACTCGCGCCCGCCGACCGTCACGAGCTCGACCAGGCTTTCGGTGGCGCGCGCGCTCTGCCGGCCGCCGCCGTGGCGCGGGTCGACAAAGGTGTGCAGGCCGGCGTGGGTGATCAGGCCCGGCCGGCCGGCGGCCATCTCGCGCATCAGCTGCGAGATCGCACCTTGCGGCAGCGTGTAGGCCTCGATCTCGTCGGCCAGCGCCATCTGCTCGACCTTGGGCGAATCAACCAGCGTGCCGCAGACGATGCGCTTGAGCAAGCCGGCATGCGCGAAGCGCGAGACGCCGCGCTCGCCACGGTCGCCGAGCCCGACCGGGTGCAGCGAGGTGATGTCGCGCGGCAGGCCTTCGCTCAGAAAACGCCGTTCGATCGCCGCGATCAGCGCTTCGGGTACCGCGTGGCCGCCGCCCGAACCGCCGATCACCAGCGTGTCGTTCGACTCGACCAGGCTGGCCGCTTCATCTGCCGTCACGACGCGCATCGGATCATCCTTGTGGTGGTCTTCATTCGAACGAAAGCGTGATGCGGCCGAGCGAGCCGAAGTCGGCGTCGACCGTGCAGGGCCCGGGCACGGCGACAGCGCCAGTGCAGGTGCCGGTGGTCACGATCTGGCCGGCACGCAGCCCGCCGTAACCCGGCGGCTGCGCGTTGGCCAGCATCACGACCGCAGCGAACGGGTCGCCGTCGAGCACCGGCCGGCCGCTGCCGCGTGCCAGCTCGCGCGCTCCACCGCCGGTGCTGGCGTGGAGCGTGATCGTGTGGCTGGCGAAATCGATGCGCTGCCAGTCAGTGCAGGCCGGCCCGACGACGTAAGCGCCGTTGTTGAAGCCGTCGGCCAGCTCCGCGAGAAACGGTGAGCCGGGCGGCAGGCGCGAGTCGGTGACCTCGACACCGATTCGCAAGGCGTGTGTTGCAGCCAGCACTTCGGCGCGCGAGTAGGGCGCGTCGCGCGCAGGCAGGTCGCGTGCAAGTTCGAAGGCGAGCTCGCATTCGAGCCGCGGCGCGATGAACGCAGAGAGCGCCCACGTGCCCGTCGTGGTGTGGAACCAGGGTTCGAGCAGCGGCCCGCCCACCGGGCGCGGCACACCCATCGCCTGCTGCTGCGCGGCGGTGAGCGCCGAGACCTTCCAGCCGCGCACCGCGCCGAACGACGCTGCGGCGGCGTGCTGCAACCGGTAGGCGCCTGCGAGGTCCCTTGCCACGGCCTCTGGCGGCAGCGTGTGCAAGGCCACGGCACTGCGGCGCGCGTCGGCGAGAGCGCGCGCGGCGTCGTTCATGCGACTGGCCCTGCCGACGGGATGCGCATGAAGTCGAAGATCAGGTCCATCTGGTAGTCGAGCATGTGCTTGCCTTGCTGCGCCGGGCAGCCGCGGGCTTCGGCCGCCAGGATGAGCGCGGTCTTCTCGGGCTTCATGATCACTTCGGCCACCAGCGTCGATGGTGTCAGACCAGAGACGTCGAACGATTGTTCGCCCTCTGCCAGGCCGACGCTGGTGGCGTTGGCGGCGATGTCGAAACCGCGCGGGTCTTTCGGGCCGACGCGGGTTTCGCACGCCGGGTAGGCCGCGGCCACCCGCTGTGCCAGGTCTTGTGCACGCGACTCGGTGCGGTTGTGGATCGTGATCGACGCCACGCCGGCACGCGCCAATGCGAAGGCCACCGCATTGCCGGCACCACCGGCACCGCACAGGAACACGCGCTTGCCGGCCACCGGGTGCCCGTGCGCCAGCAAGCCCTGCACGAAACCGCGGCCGTCGAACAGGTCGCCGACGAGCCGGCCGTCGGGGTCGCGGCGCACGGTGTTCACGGCGCCGACCAACGCCGCTTCGCCGACGACTTCGTCGCAGAGCGCGACCATCGCCTGCTTGTGCGGCGCGGTCACGACGAAGCCGCCGAGGTTCTCGAGCGCCTGCAGGCCACGCACCGCGGCCGTGAAACGCTCGGGCGTGGCGTCGAACGGCAGGCTCACGCCGTCGATGCCTTCGCGTGCGAAACGATCGTTGAAGGACATCGGCACGCGCACGTGCCCGACAGGGTGGCCGATGATGCCGTAGAGGCGGGTCTTGCCGGTGATCATGGGCGTGCCGAAGGTGCTGGAACGAGGGGTGCGAACAATGTGACTAACTGGTTAACTACTTGGATGATAAGACTGCATTCCCGAACCTGTCAACGCAACTGCTGCGAGCAGGCGGGCGCCGCGAAGGCGCCCGCGCCTGGGCTTACTGCGGCAGGTAATCGTTGGTGTAGTAGTCCTCGGCCTTGCCGGCGGTGGCCTTGTCGACACCGCCGTACTCGAGCAGCATCTGGAACGAGTCGTTCATGGTCTTGGCGGCCACGCGGTAAGGGCGGCTGGCCGGCATGCCGGGCGCCTGGTAGAGGGCAGTGGCCTGTTTCAGGCCACCGACCAGCGAGTCTTTCACGCCCGACTTCGGGTCGGCCTTGAGCATCGCGTCGATCGCGGCTTCGGGGTTCTTCGACGACTCTTCCATCGAACGTGTGGCCGCACGCATGAAACGTTTGGCCAGTTCCGGGTTCTTCTTGAGAAAGTCTTTCTGGACGATCACGCCCGAGCAGACGAGGTTGACACCGTAGTCTGCGAAACGGATCGAGGTGACGGGCTTGCCGGTGGCGTCGAGCAACTTGACCGGCTGGTCCATCACGTAACCCATGGTCAGGTCGGCCTGGCCGCTGATGAGCGCGTTCATCTTCGTCTTGGCGTCGCCCGAGAGGATCTTGACGTCGCTCTCCTTCAGGCCGGTCTTCTGCATCAGCAGCGGCCACACCTGCGACATCGAGTCACCGGGCGTGAGCAGGATGGTCTTGCCCTTCATGTCGGCCGGCGTCTTGATGTTCTTCTCGGCGAAGCCCATCACCGCCATGGGGCTGGTCTGCAGCAGCACGCCGACGCTGACGACCGGCGCGCCCTTGGCGGCGGCCTTGATCATCGTGGCCACATCGGCGTAGCCGAACTGGGCCGAGCCTGCCGCCACCGCCTGCACGGTCACGCCGGCGCCCCGGCCTTCCTGGATCTCGAGGTCGATGCCTTCCTGTTCGAAGTAGCCGCGTTCCTTGCCGAGGAAGAACGGCGCGTGCTCGCTGTAGAGGTACCAGTTGAGCAGCAGGGTGACCTTCTCCTTGCCTTGCGCCGCGGCCGGCCCGGAGGCAGCGGCAGCGAGTGCGAGCGTGGAAGCGAGGAGGAGCGAGCGGCGTTTCAGCATGGGTTGTCTCCGGTGTGGCGTGAAGGTGGGGTGGTGCGTCTGCGCGCAACTTCTGTTCGACTCGGTCTGGCCGATGCAGTCAAGTGTGACTAACTGGATAATTATCAAAGTCGCTCCGAAGCGGCGTCAAGCGGTGCGGCCTAGTCAAAAACCCTCGCCGACGAGGCACACTCGCGTCTTCGACTCGCCACCGTTTCACCATGACCCAGCCCACTGCCCGCCTCGCCGGCCACGCTCTCGTCGAAGCGCTGATCGAACAAGGCGTGGACACCGCGTTCGGCGTGCCGTGCGATACGGCATATAAATTCTGCAATGCCATCACGGCGTCGTCGGGGTCCGGCCGCAATCAGGCGCACTCGCCGTAGTTCCCTATGGGGTCGGAGCCGCCGCTACGCTCGACAAGCAGTAGGTCTGCTCAGCTGGACGGCTGGGCAAGTCTGCTCGCGGCCAGGAGCGGCCAGTCAGCCTCTTGCCAAACAGCGGGCATTCGGCATCCCTTGGATTGCCCCGCCTATCGTTCAGCGAAGAACATGCTCGGTGTCTGTCCGAAGTGCTTCCGAAACATGGACGTGAAGGCGCTGGGGCTTTCGTACCCCAGCGCCAGCGCCACATTGATGACCTTTTCGCCGGTGGCGAGCAACTCCAGCGCATGTAGAAGTCGAGCCTGCTGTCGCCACTGACCGAAAGTCAACCCAGTCTCCTTCACGAAGAGCCGCTGAATCGTCTTCGCGTCGATCGACAGGCGTCGGGACCAATCGGTCGCCGTCGAAGGGTCGTCCAGTTGCTGCTGGAGGGACTCGGAAATCCGGACCAGCCGCGGGTCGATCGGCATTTGCAGATGCAGCGGCAGAACGGGCAAGCCGCGCAGTTCGTCCAGTATCAGACGCATCAGACGACCATCGCGGCTGCCGGCCGAATGACACTGGCGCACGTCCATTGCCGACCGGATCAGTTCGCGCAGCAGCGGCGAGATCGCGACGGCCTGTGTGCCAATGATCGACTTGGGCGCGGCTCGAGGCGTGACGAGCAGGCTGCGCATGTGCACTTCGCCGACGCAGCGAATCTCATGGACCATTCCCGCTTGCATCCATATCGCCCGAGTGGGGGGCACAACCCACCGCCCTGCGTCTGCATGAACCACCATGACACCCCGCACGGCGTAGATCAGCTGGTGCTTGGAATGGGCGTGTGGCGCGATGTGCCAGCCCGATGGGTAATCGGTGGCGCGCCCGGTGATCGGCGAGCGCAAGGCCTCGATCTCCCGCAGCACATCTGGCAGGGCCTGAGGAACCGATCGCGGTGCATTGTCCTTTTCGCGATAGTTCATGGGTGTTTGGCGCGCGACGGTACAGCCAGTCTTGCACACAATCATCGTCGCGAGCAACCTCGCCACGCAACCACTTCTTCCGACTACAGAATGACCACATCGAGCACGTCCTCCATGCTGCCCACAACGAGTGTCGGGAACTCGATGGCGACCCAGTCGCTGCTCAATATCGCGCACGCCATCGACCACATGTTCCTGCTGATCTTTGCCACTGCCGTGACGACCATCGCCGGCGATTTCGGCATTGCTCGCTGGGAAGACCTGATGCCGTACAGCGTTGCGGCGTTCTTCTTTTTCGGTGTGGGCTCCTTCCCATCGGGCAAGCTGGGTGATCTCTGGGGGCGCCGGAACATGATGCTGGTGTTCTTCTTCGGCATGGGCGCGGCAGCCCTGCTGGTGAGTTGGACCCAATCGCCTTGGCAGATGGCGCTGGCGCTGGCACTGCTGGGTTGCTTCGCGTCGATCTACCACCCTGTTGGCATTCCGATGCTGGTGCAGGGTGCCACACGCCCTGGCTGGACCATCGGGATCAATGGGCTGGTCGGCAACCTGGGTGTGGCAGGCGCGGCGTTCGCCACGGGAGTCCTCGTGAAGTACTTTGGATGGCGGACGGCCTTCGCCGTTCCAGGCGTGGTCTGCTTGCTTCTGGGCGTTGTGTTTGCAATCCTGGCCACGCGGGAACACAGCACACCGGCCAAGAAGAAGGCCAGCGCCGTGCCTCCGCCCGGGGTTTCCATGGCGAAGCTGTTCTTGGTGATGACCATTGCCGCCACCACAGGCAGCTTGTTGTTCAACTTCTCCACGAACAGCAACTTCGCGCTGCTGACCGATCGCTTGCGCGGCATCATGGAAGATCCGGCGAAGATCGGCGTGCTGCTGGCGGTGATCTACGCGGCGGCTTCTGTCACGCAGCTCGTCGTCGGCCATCTGATCGACCGCGTTGCGCTCAAAACGCTGTACGCCGGCATCATTGCCACTCAGGGCTTGCTGCTTGCGCTGTCGATGTTCGTGAGCGGATGGCTCTTCTTTGCAGTGCTGTTTCTCTACATGGCGGCCATCTTTGGGGCGATCCCCTTCACGGATGCGATGATTGTTCGCTTTGTGGACGACAGCATGCGCTCCCGGGTGTCGGGCATGCGTCTGGCCGTGTCGTTCGGCGCGAGCTCCATTGCCGTGTGGTTGATTGGTCCAGTGGTCAAGCAGGCCGGATTCACGGCACTTCTGGCGCTGATGACGGCGACGTCGATCGTCACGCTGCTCGTCCTGAGCCAACTTCCGACGACGTCCGCGCCGCGGCGCAATGCGTGACGCAGCGGCAAACCCGGCGCCAGCTTGGCAAAGTAGAGGGTTGTGCTCCGGGGCCTGCGGCACTGTTGCACGTCGAACTTTTGTGCGACCGAGCCTTGACTCGGCCTCGCGCCTTCAGCGGTTGAGCAGCCGGCCGCCATCCACGACGATTTCCGAGCCGACCGTCCAGCGCGATTCGTCCGATGCCAGGTACAGCACCACCTTGGCGACCTCTTCCGGCGTGCCGAAACGGCCGAGCGGGATGCTGGCGGCGATGTCCTTGTTGACCTGCGCGCGGTAGGCCTCGGGGATGCCGAGTTTGTCGTACAGCGGAGTCTCGATCGGACCCGGACTGACCGCGTTGACGCGGATGCCTCGCGCCAGCAGTTCTGCCGAGAGCGTCTTCGCCATGCTTAGGAACGCAGCCTTGGTGGCGGCGTAAACGGACGAGCGCTCCGAGCCGACGTGCGCACTGACGGACGTATTGAGCACCACGGAGGCCGGCTGGGCGAACACCGGGAGCAGCGCCTGAAGTAGGAAGTACGGTCCCTTGCCATTGATGTCGAACGATCGATCGAACAGCGCTTCCGTCCATTCCTCGACGGGTAGCCAAACCGACACGCCGGCGTTGAGGAACGCGACGTCGAGCTGGCCGTAGTGGTCCTTGACGGCTTGTGCCAACGCCCGCTGCGCAGACACGCTGGCCGAGTCGGCCTGCAGCACGGGAACTTCGCGACCCAGCTGAGCTTGAGCTTTGGCGATCGACTCGGGATTGACACCCGTGACGATGACACGCGCGCCTTCGTTGAGGAACTGCTTGGCGGTCTCCAGTCCGATGCCGCTGGTGCCGCCGGTGATGAGGGTACGTTTGCCTAGTAAGCGGGACATGAGTCTTCTCCTTGAGTCCTGGCCGGCCACCTGCGGCCGGTCTTCAGGAACGGACTGTGCCTTCATGTCAAAATGTTGATAAGATGGATCAAAGCGATATATTTAATGCATTCTGAGCATGAATTGAGGTGACTCCTTGGACCGACTCATGCTGATGACCTGTTTCGTTCGTGCCGTGGAGACGGGGAGCTTCTCGGCCGCGGGCCGGGACTTGGGCCTGGGACAGCCAAACGTCAGTCGCTATGTGGCGGCGCTGGAGGATCGCCTCCAGACTCGGCTGCTGCACAGGTCAACGCGCAAGCTGTCGTTGACCCCGGAGGGCGAGCGCTACTACGCCGACGTCCGGCGTATCCTGGATGCGGTGGACGAATCCGAGTCGTCCTTCAGTGCGGACGTCGAACCATCGGGGTTGTTGCGCGTGGCTTGTCCGACCGTTCTGGCGCATACCTTTTTGCTGCCCGAGGTCCCGGACTTCCTGAATCGCTATCCCCGGCTGACCCTCGACCTGCAAGTCAACGATCGCTACGTCAACCTCGTCGACGAAGGAACCGAACTGGCGGTCCGCATCGGACATCTGCAAGACAGCGCGTTGCGCGCCCGTCGCATCGGAATGTTCGAGCGCGTGTGCGTCGCCAGCAAGGACTACCTCGCGAAGCGAGGTGTTCCGCTGACCCCCAATGACTTGAGCGAACACGACTGCGTCGTCTACACCTTGTTGTCGTCGGGCGCGACTTGGCGCTTTGGTGACGCCGAAATGCCCGTGTCTGGCAGGCTGCGGGTCAACTCGCCCGAGGCAGCACGGTCGGCTGTTACGGCGGGCGTGGGTATCGGGCTGGGGCCGCAATGGCTTTTCGATGACGGTCTCAGGAGCGGACGCCTGCAGTTGCTGCTGACCGACCATGCGGCACCGCTGGTCCCTGTGCATATCGTCTATGTGGCCAACAGGCTGCTTCCGAAGCGGGCAGTGGTGTTCATGGACTTCATTGCCAACGTGTTCGCAAAGGTCCCTGCATTCAATCAGGACCGTTTGGCGGCAAGAGAGTGACCCTGTCAACACGACGTCACCCAACTGGCGCGATGCATTGGAAACTTCCACTCCTTGTCCGACACGCTTCAACGCTTGCCACTCGTACCAGGGTGTGCCTGCTCAGAAAGCGCACCCCGTCGGGCAGCTCTGGAGAACCATGAACGGCGGCTATGGGGCGGAAGCGGCGCTTTCCCGTCTCTTGGCACTGGAGCGCTATTTCGGTGCCGAGGCACTCGGTTGGCTGAACCTGCAACAGACCTACGACCTGCGCGTGGCCGAGATCGCCAACAAGCACTTGATCGACATGTGAGTTGGAGTCAGAGGCAGACCCGGTCTGCCGCTACATTCTGCTCATGACAACGAACCACTCGCGACTGGCTGGCCATTTACTCGTGGAGGCCTTGATTGCCCAGGGGGTAACAACCGTTTTTGGAGTGCCGGGCGAGAGTTACCTCGCGGTGCTCGACGGCTTTCACGAACACCGCGAACGCATCCGCTTCATTGCCTGCCGGCAAGAGGGCGGCGCCGCCTTCATGGCCGAAGCGCAGGGCAAGCTGACCGGGCGGCCGGGCATCTGCTTCGTGACGCGCGGGCCGGGCGCCACGAACGCCAGCATTGGGCTGCACACGGCGTTTCAGGACAGCACGCCGATGATCCTGTTCATCGGCCAGGTGGCTAGCGTGCAGCGCGACCGAGAAGCCTTTCAAGAGCTCGACTACCGACAGGTCTTCGGCCCCGGCACGCTCGGCTTCGCCAAGTGGGTCGGTGAGGTGCACGACGCCGACCGCCTGCCCGAATACGTGGCGCGGGCCTTTCACACCGCGATGCAGGGCCGCCCCGGCCCGGTGGTGCTGGTGCTGCCCGAAGACATGCTGACCACGCCGACCGAAGCGCCGGTCTTGCCACGCGCCGAGCCGGCGCTGGCCTGGCCGGCGCCGGGCGCGCTGCGCGAGGTGCGCTCGATGTTGCTGGCGGCGAAGCAGCCGTTCGTGATCGTCGGCGGCAGCGGCTGGGACGCCCCTGCCTGCGCCGCCATGCAGCGCTTTGCCGAAGGCTGGAATCTGCCCCTGGGCTGTGCTTTCCGCTACCAAGACCTGTTCGACAACCGGCACGCCAACTATGCCGGTGACGTGGGCATCGGCATCAACCCGAAGCTCGCAAAACGGATCGAAGAGGCCGACCTGATCGTCGCCGTCGGCCCGCGCCTGGGCGAGATGACGACCGGGGGCTACACGCTGCTGCAGGCGCCGCGGCCGAAGCAGAAGTTGATCCACGTCCACGCCGGCGCCGAAGAGCTCGGGCGGGTCTACCAGGCCGACCTGATGCTGCAGTCGGCGATGGCCTGCGCGGCCAAGGCGCTGGAGACGCTGGCGCCGCCGCCTTCGGTGCCGTGGAACGAATGGACCGCCGCAGCGCACGCCGACTACGAAGCCAACCACGTGGCGCAGCCCGTCGAGCCGATGGACATGGCGGTGCTCGTGAAGACGATCCAGCGCCTGGCACCGGCCGACAGCGTGTTGACCAACGGTGCCGGCAACTACAGCGGCTGGCTGCACCGCTACTACCGTTACCCGAGCCTGCAGCACGGCGGGCGCAGCCAGCTCGCGCCGACCTCGGGCGCGATGGGCTACGGTGTGCCGGCCGCCATCGCTGCCGCGCTGCTGCAGCCGCAGCGCACGGTGATCAACATCGCCGGTGACGGCGACTTCCTGATGACCGGGCAAGAACTCGCCACCGCCACCGGTTACGGCGCCGGCAGGGGCGCCGGCAAGCTGATCAGCATCGTGGTCGACAACGGCACCTACGGCACGATCCGCATGCACCAGGAGCGCGAGTACCCGGGCCGGGTGAGCGGCAGCGACCTGTTCAACCCCGACTTCGCCGCGCTCGCGCTGGCCTACGGCTGGCAAGCCGCGCGTGTGGAGTCGACCGCGCAGTTCGAACCGGCCTTCGCCGCGGCGCTGGCCGCCGACAAGCCGACGCTGATCCACGTGAAGCTCGACGCCGACGTGAGCACCTCGCGTGCAACGCTCACGGCCATCCGCGAGCGCGCGCGCCGCTGACGAAGGCCTGCGGCTCGTCGCTGGCGCTCGACGTGCAGCGACAACGTTGGCAGCTCAGTTGCATGCACCCCACAGGTGCCGGCGTTTGCGCTGCCTTTGCACGAAGCCCGGTGTATCCCTGTGAAACATCGAGGGGCGGTGCATGACCATTCGCGCCGACAAAGCCGCAAGAGGTGCGTGCCGGCGCGGCTCCGGCTGTCATGGATGGGCCAGGGGTCGGTGCTTCTTTTTGATGCCACCGGCGCCTGGCGGAAAGAACTTCGATGCGCGTGGCCGCTCTGCATGACGACAGCACCCAACATGAACTCAGCCAAAAGGCCGTTTCCGACCTCGGCCACGGGTGCGTGCGGTTCGACAGCAGCGTGGCGCTGCTGCGCGCCCTGCGGCGCGAGAGTTTCGACCTGCTGCTGATCGACTGGGCCATGCCCGACTTCAGTGGCCTGGAAGTGCTGCGCTGGGCGCGGGTGCAACTCAAGCAGCACGTGCCGGTGTTCTTCATCACCGAAGCGCGCAACGAAGCCGACGTGATCGAGGGCCTGGCGGCCGGCGCCGACGACTTCATGGTCAAACCGGTGCGCACCGTCGAGCTCGGTGCGCGCATCAACGCCTTGTTGCGGCGCTCGTACCAGAGAGCACCCGAGGCCGAGCTGGTGTTCGGCCGCTACCGGCTCGACCCGACCACACGGAGCGCGATGGTCGGCGACGTGGCGGTCGCGCTCAAGCAGAAGGAATTCGATCTGGCGCTGTTTCTGTTCCAGAACCTGGGCCGGCTGTTGTCGCGCGAGCATCTGCTGCAGGCGGTGTGGGGCGTGGCCGCCGAAGTGACGTCACGTTCGCTCGACACCCACGCCTCGCGCGTGCGCACCAAGCTCGCCCTCACGCCAGAGAACGGCTTTCGCCTCGCCGCGATCTACGGTGTGGGCTACCGGCTCGAAACGGTCAGCGCGCCCGCTTCCACAACAGCAGAAGAACGCCTGCCAGAACCACCGTCACGGCCGCCCATTCGGCGCCCGTGACCGACTCGCCGGCCACCCCAACGCCGAGCAGCATCGCGATCACCGGGTTGACGAAGGTGTAGCTCGACGCCAGCGCCGCCGAGGCGCGCGCCAGCAGCACCATGTAGGCGTTGAAGGCGATCAAGGAGCCGAACACCACGAGGTAGAGCCAGGCCGCGAAGGCGAGCGGCTGGGGTGGCCACACCGGTGTTTCGCCGGCGAGCGCCGACATGACCATCAGCACCGCGCCGCCGCAGATCATTTCGCTGGCGAAGCCCGTGGCACCCGGCGCCAGCGGCCACACGCGCTGGCTCAGCACGCTGCCGAGCGACCAGGCCGCGCAGGCGATCATGATCGCCGCCAGACCCGCTGGCGAAGCCTGAAAGCCTGCGCCCTGAGTCAGCATCAGCACCCCGACCAGACCGACCAGGATGCCGGCGAACTCGAGCCGGCTCGGCACCACGCCCCAGAGCCGGTTCAGCGCCGCGATCATCAGCGGGCTCACGGCGATGAAGGCCACGACGAGGCCGGAACCGACACTGACCTCGGCATACGCGGTGCCGCCCATGCCGCCACCCAGCATCAGCGTGCCGATGAAGAGCGCGTTGCGCCACTGCCTGCGCTCGGGCCAGGGCGCGCCGCGCCAACGCATCCACGCCATCAGCAGCGCGCCTGCGAAGAGGAAGCGGGTGCCCATCTGGAAGAACGGCGGAAAGCTGACCAGGGCGAACTTGATCGCCAGGTAGGTCGAGCCCCAGACCAGCCAGGTCGCGGCCAGGCAAGCGAGCAGCAGCGGCGACAGGCGGCTCGCGGCCGATGCGCCCAGGGCCGGTGCAGCAGGCGAGGTGATGGTTTTCATGGGCGCACGAAGATTGACATGGCCTCGTATCGTATGAAAGCATCGCGCCGGCATCCATGCGTGCTTCACGCTTTTGCGATCGCCTGGCCGTTGATTCAAAGGAAAACCATGGCAACGACCTTGAGCGCCGAACTCGACCACCACGACACCCGCATCCTCGCCGAACTGCAGGCCGACGCGCGCCTGACGATGGCCGAACTCGGCCGCCGCGTTCACCTGAGCCAGCCGGCCGTTACCGAGCGGGTGCGCAAACTCGAAGCCGCCGGCGTGATCAGCGGCTACCGCGCGACCGTCGACCTGGCCAAGCTCGGCTACGGCATCCGCGCCGTGATCCGCATCGGCCGCTGCGACTACGGCCGCATCACCAAGCTGATCTCGCAGACCCCGGAATGCATCAACGCCTACAACGTGACCGGTGAAGACAGCTGGGTGCTCGAGATCGCGGTGATCGACGTGCGCCACCTCGACGCCGTGGTCAGCAAGTTCTGCCTGCTCACCGAAACCGCCACCTCGATCATCCTGCACCCCGCGCGCGAGCATCAGCCGATGCTGCCGCCGCGCCGCGAAGACGTGAAACCGCCGATCCGAAAAGTGAGCATTGCATGAACACACCTGCCAAAGACTTCGCCACCTGCGACCTGTGCGACGCGCACAAGAACGACACCGACGGCACGTTTCGTGTGCTGCCGCCGGTGTTTCGCGACTACGGAAAAAAGCTCAAGTTCAGCGGGCCGGTGAGCACCGTGAAGTGTTTCGAGGACAACTCGCTCGTGAAAGCGGCGGTTGATTCACCCGGCCTCGGCCGTGTGCTTGTGGTCGACGGCGGCGGCTCGCTGCGGCGCGCGCTGGTCGGTGGCAACCTCGGTGCCGCGGCAGCGAAGAACGGCTGGGCCGGCGTGGTGGTCGACGGTTGCGTGCGTGACGCCGCCGAACTGGCGGCGAGCGATGTCGGCATCCGTGCGCTGGCCCTGATGCCGCTGCCGACCGAGAAGCGCAACGAAGGCCAGCGTGACGTGCCGGTGCAAGTGCAGGGTGTGTGGGTGCGGCCGGGCGACTGGCTCTATGCCGATGCCGACGGCATGGTCGTGATGCCCGGTTGAGCCCCGGCCCGCGCTCACCAGGCGGCGTTGATCACGCCGTGTTCGGCGGCGAGCCAGTCGCGCACCGGCGCAGGCAGCACGGTCGCAGGCACGGCACGGCCCATCGCGGCATACGACTCGGCGTTCGGCACCAGGCCGCTGCGCGCCACGGCCGCGCCTTTCATGTAGCCCGCCGCGCACACACGCTCGCCACGCACGAACTCGAAGCGCATGTAGTTCCAGTGCGCGTCGCTGGCGTCGAGGCGAAAGCGCAGCGTGTAGGTCTGCAGCGGCATCAGGCCGCGCCGGTAGGTGATGAACGAGCCGCCCGCCATCGGCCGCCAGCCCTGGCGCAGCATGGTTGAGGCGAACCCGGTGCGCACGAAGTACTCGACCAGCATCAGGTCGATCACCGTCAGGTAGCGGCCGTTGTTCATGTGGCCGTTGATGTCGAGGTCGTTCGGCAGCACGCGCAGCGTGCGCGTGAGCGTGTCACCGGGTTCGAGGCGGGGCGCGCGCCAGGCGCGGAAGAGGGTCCACAACAAGCGCAGGTAGAGGTTCATGGGGTGCTAAACTCGTTCAAGTTTGAACAGTATAGTTCAACATTGAACCAAATGCCATGAGCACCCGAAACCCCCAGCGAACCCCGTCGTCACCGCATGGCACGCAGAGCTGGCTGGCTGCGGTGCGTGCCTACAACCTGTGCGACGCGGTGATGACGGCGCGGCTGGCCGAGCTGGGCCTGCGTGTCGGCGAACACGAGGTGCTGGCCACGCTCGCCACGGTGCCCGGCATCACGCAGCAGGAACTGGCCGCGCGCTGCTTCGTGGCGAAGAGCGGTGTGAGCATGCTGCTCACGCAGATGGAGGCCAAGGCGCTGGTCGTGCGCGAAGCCGACGCTGCCGACGCGCGCATCCGGCGCCTGTCCCTCACGCCGGCCGGCCAGGCGCTCGCTGCCAAGACGCTGAAGGTTCAGTTCGAGGTGGTCTCGGCGATGGTCGAAGGCGCCACCGAGGCCGAGCTGGCGACAGTGACCACGGTGATGCAGCGCGCCTCGCAACGCCTCGAAGCGCTGCTGGGCGGGGCCGACCCCGCGCCCGCGCCGGGCGCCCGCGTCAGGCGCTGAAGAGTTCGAGCGCGCGGTCCATGCCGCCCGCCATGATCGCGATCATGGCCTGCTCGCGCACGGCGGGCTTGGGGTGGTAGGCGATGCTCAGCCCGGCCACACCCATCATCGGCAGGTCGTTCGCGCCGTCGCCGACGGCGATCGCCTGTTCCGGCGCCACGCCCATCAGTTCGCAGACTTCGAGCAACACGCGCTTCTTCTCGGCGCCGTCGACGATGTCGCCCCAGGGCCGGTCGACGAGGCGGCCGGTGAGCAGCCCGCCTTCGATCCCGAGCACGTTGGCGCGTGCGAAGTCGAGCTTCAGCCGGCTGCGAATGCGATCGCTGAAGAACGTGAAGCCACCCGAGACCAGCAGCGTTTTCAGGCCCGCACGCTGACAGGCCTGCACGAAGGTCTCGACGCCGGGGTTGAGCTGCAGGTGCTGCGAATAGACCGCGTGCAGCGCTGATTCGGGCACGCCCCTGAGCAGCGCCACACGCCGGCGCAGGCTGTCCTTGTAGTCGGCGATCTCGCCGCGCATCGCCGCTTCGGTGATGGCCGCGACTTCGGTCTTGCGGCCGGCGGCGGCGGCGATCTCGTCGACACACTCGATGTTGATCAGCGTCGAGTCCATGTCGAACGCGACGAGCTTGTAGTCGCTCAGCCGCAGCGGCGGGTTCACGCCACGAATGAAGAGGCCGGGGGCGAATTCTTGGTCCATGCGGTCGTTGTCGAGGGCTAGGCAGTCTGCACCGGTTTCGGTGTGCCGAGCGAGCGCAGCACCTCGCGGATGAGTTGCGCGCGGTCTTTCGGCTCGGGCGTGTCGCGTTCGATGCGCAGCTTGTCGTTGCCGGCGAGCTTGATGTGGCGGTTCTTCTGGACCAGCTCGATGATCCTGATCGCGTCGACCGGCGGGTTCGGCTTGAAGCTGATCACCATCAGCTTCGGTGCCGCGTCGATCTTGGTCACGCCGTAGGGCTTGGCGAGCACGCGCAGGCGGTGCACGTCGAAGAGGGTCTGGCCTTGCGGCGGCAGCTTGCCGAAGCGGTCGGTAATCTCTTCGAGCAAGGCGTCGATGTGCTCGGGCTTCTGCGCTGTGGCCAGGCGCTTGTAGAGCGACAAGCGCATGTGCACGTCGCCGCAGTAGGCGTCGGGCAGCAGCGCCGGGGCGTGCAGGTTGATCTCGGTCGTGGCCGAGAGCGGGCTCAGCAAATCCGGTTCCTGCCCGGCCTTCAGCGCACGCACCGCTTCGGCCAGCATCTCGTTGTAGAGCTGGAAGCCGACTTCCATCA
This sequence comes from Rhizobacter sp., assembly GCF_032229685.1. Taxonomy (GTDB): domain Bacteria; phylum Pseudomonadota; class Gammaproteobacteria; order Burkholderiales; family Burkholderiaceae_C; genus LMDS01. The sequence goes on from NZ_JAVTWP010000003.1 coordinate 110,594, forward strand.
TGTTGCCGCTCTGGTTGTCGCCCAGCACCTCGCCGGCGCCGCGAATCTCGAGGTCGTGCATCGCCAGGTAGAAGCCCGAGCCGAGTTCTTCCATGCTCTGGATCGCTTCGAGCCGCTGCGCCGCGGCCTTGGTGAGGCCTTCGACATCGGGCACCAGCAGGTAGGCATAGGCCTGGTGGTGCGAGCGGCCGACGCGCCCGCGCAACTGGTGCAACTGCGCCAGGCCGAACTTGTCGGCGCGGCTCATCACGATGGTGTTGGCGCTCGGCACGTCGATGCCGGTCTCGATGATGGTCGAGCACAGCAGCAGGTTGTGGCGCTGGGCCACGAAGTCGCGCATCACCGCTTCGAGCTGGCGCTCGGGCATCTGGCCGTGCGCGACGGCGATGCGCGCCTCGGGGATCAGCTCTTGCAACTTGTCGCGCCGCGCATTGATGGTCTCGACCTCGTTGTGCAGGAAGTAGACCTGACCGCCGCGCTTGAGCTCGCGCAACACCGCCTCGCGGATCGTGCCGCTCGATTCGCTGCGCACGAAGGTCTTGATCGCCAAGCGACGCTGCGGGGCGGTGGCGATGACGCTCAGGTCGCGCAGGCCTTCCAATGCCATTCCCAAGGTTCTCGGTATCGGCGTGGCGGTGAGCGTGAGCACGTCGACCTCGGATCGCATCGCCTTGATCGCTTCTTTATGGCGCACGCCGAAGCGGTGTTCTTCGTCGATCACCAGCAAGCCGAGGCGCTTGAACTTGACCTTGTCGCTGATGAGAGCGTGCGTGCCAACCACGATGTCGACCGTGCCATCGGCCAGGCCTTCGAGCGTGGCCTTCACTTCCTTGCTGGAACGAAAGCGCGAGATCTCTGCCACGCGCACCGGCCACTTGCCGAAGCGGTCGGCGATGTTCTGGTAATGCTGCTCGGCCAGCAGCGTGGTCGGCGCCAGGATCGCGACCTGCTTGCCACCGGTGACGGCCACGAACGCGGCGCGCAGCGCGACCTCGGTCTTGCCGAAGCCGACATCGCCGCAGACCAGCCGGTCCATCGGCTGCGGCGACACCATGTCCTGGATCACGGCGTGGATCGCCGCCTGCTGGTCGGGGGTTTCGTCGAAGCCGAAGCTGGCCGCGAAGGCTTCGTAGTCATGCGGCGAGAAGCGGAACGCAAAACCTTCACGCGCTGCGCGGCGCGCGTACAGGTTGAGCAGCTCGGCCGCGGTGTCGCGCACCTGCTCGGCGGCCTTGCGTTTGGCCTTGTCCCACTGGCCGGAACCCAGGCGGTGCAAAGGCGCTTCTTCGGCGCTCACGCCGGTGTAGCGTGCGATCAGGTGCAACTGCGCCACCGGCACGTAGAGCGTGGCCTTGTCGGCGTATTCGAGGTGCAGGAACTCGCTCGGCCCGTCGCCGAGGTCGATGTTCATCAGGCCCACATAGCGCCCGATGCCGTGGTTCGCGTGCACCACAGGGTCACCGACCTTCAGCTCCGACAAGTCCTTGATCAGCGCGTTGACGTCGCTGACCTGTTCCTGCTTGCGGCGGCGCCGCGCGGTCGGGCTGGTGGCGAAGAGTTCGGTTTCGGTGACGAACTGGATCGTGGTGTTGGCGTCGGGCTCGAACCAGAAGAAGCCTTCGGCGAGCGGTGCCACGGCGATCGCAAAACGCTCTTCACCGGACTGGAATTCTTCGAGCGTGGCCACGCTCGGCGGCTCGATCTTGCTGTCGCGCAGCAGTTCGAGCAGGCTCTCTCGCCGGCCTTCGCTCTCGGCCACGATCAACACGCGGTAGGCCGTGGTGCCGACGTGGAGTTGCAGCTTCTTCAGCGGTTCCGGCGCGCCACGGTCGACGGCGAAGTCGGGCAATGGGCGCGCCCAGTCGGTTTCCTGCTGACCACGGATGGCCAGTTGCGGATGCTGGTTGCACAAGGCGAAGAAGTCTTCCGGCCGAAGAAAGAGTTCTTCCGGCGCGAGGATCGGCCGCTCGCGGTCCGCCTGCAGAAAGCGGTGGCGTTCGCGCGTGTCGACCCAGAAACGCTTCAGCGCTTCGTCGATCTCGCCATGCAGTGCGAGAGTCGCGTTGCCACCAAGGTAGTCGAAGATCGTCGCAGTGGCGTCGAAGAACAGCGGCAGGTAGTACTCGATTCCGGCGGTGGCGATGCCGGCACCGATGTCCTTGTACAGCCGCACCTTGCTCGGGTCGCCTTCCATCTTCTCGCGCCAGCGCGAGCGAAAGGCGGCGCGCGCGTCTTCGTCCATCGGGAATTCGCGGCCGGGCAGCAGGCGCACTTCGGGCACGGGGTAGAGGCTCCGCTGGCTGTCGGGGTCGAAGGTGCGGATCGAATCGACCTCGTCGCCGAACAGGTCGACGCGGTAAGGCACGGGCGAGCCCATCGGGAACAGGTCGATCAGGCCGCCACGCACCGCGTATTCGCCGGGTGAGACGACCTGGCTCACGTGCGTGTAGCCGGCCAGCGTGAGCTGGGCTTTCAGCGCCGCTTCGTTCAGCTTCTCCTTCTGCCTGAAGTTGAAGGTGTAGGCCGCCAGAAAGCTCGGCGGCGCCAGCCGCACGAGCGCGGTGCTGGCCGGCAGCAGCACCACGTCGACTTCACCCTGCTGGATGCGCCACAGCGTGGCCAGGCGCTCGGAGATGAGGTCCTGGTGCGGCGAGAAGGTGTCGTAGGGCAGGGTTTCCCAGTCGGGAAACACCGCCACCCGCAATTCGGGTGCGAAGAACACCAGTTCGTCTTCGAGCCGCTGAGTGTCGGCCGGCTCGGCGGTGACGATCGCCGTCAGGCGGCCCGCGAGCTTCTGCGCACGCGCAAAACGCGCGAGCAGCAACGCATCGGCCGAGCCCGTGGGGCGGGGCAGCGTGAAGCGTTTTCCGGGGGCGATGTCGGGCAGGTGCATAAAGCAAAGCAAATCGCCCCGCGAGGTGTTCCCGACGGGGCGAATCAAGGCCTCGATTATAGAATTCGCGCTCCCATGACGCTTGCCGCCGCTTCGACAACCCCACCCCGACTGTTCGCGCTTGTTCCTTGTGCCGGTGTGGGGGAGCGATCGGGTGCCGCCGGGCCGAAGCAGTACGCATCGCTGGCCGGCCGCAGCCTCGTGGCGCACACGCTGGCCGCTTTGCGAACGGTGGCGCGACTGCACGCCACGCTGGTCGTTCTGAGCCCGAACGACACGTCGTTCGAAACCGCGGCGCCCGGCTTCGACGGTTGGGTGTCTCGCGATGGCGGCGCCACGCGCGCGCAGACCGTCGCCAACGGCCTGCAGGCGCTCGTCGGCCATGGCGCAGCGCCGGGCGACTGGGTGCTGGTGCACGACGCGGCACGCTGCCTGGTGCGTGCCGAGTGGATCGACACACTGATCGACACCTGCCTGCCCGACCCCTGCGGCGGCCTGCTCGCGCTGCCGGTGGCCGATACGCTGAAGGCAGAGCAGGGCGCTGTCGTCAAGGACACCATCGACCGCCGTGGTCTGTGGCAGGCGCAGACGCCGCAGATGTTTCGCATCGGGCCCTTGCGGGCGGCGTTGGCCGCGGCCGGCGCCGGTGTCACCGACGAAGCGAGCGCCATGGAAGCGATGGGCCAGGCGCCCCGACTCGTGGCGGGTTCTCTGGAAAATTTCAAGGTCACCTATCCGGCCGACTTCGATCTGGCGGAACGCCTGCTGAGGACACGCACATGAACACCAAGGGCAGGGCGCCGATCTGGCGCATCGGTGAAGGCTGGGATTGCCACGCGCTCGTGGCCGGCCGCAAGCTCGTGCTCGGCGGGGTCGACATTCCCCACACCCATGGCCTGCTCGGCCATTCAGACGCCGACGCGTTGTGCCACGCCATCACCGACGCGCTGTTCGGCGCCGCGGCCATGGGCGACATCGGGTTTCACTTTCCCGACACCGACCTGCAATACAAGGGCGCCGACTCGATCGCGCTGCTCGCCGAAAGTGGGCGGCGTGTGCGCGGTGCCGGCTGGCTCATCGGCAACATCGACAGCACCGTGATCGCACAGGCACCGAAGATGGCGCCGCACATCCTGGCGATGCGCCAGCGCATTGCCACGGCGCTGCTGGTGTCGATCGATCAGGTCAGCGTGAAGGCGAAGACGGCCGAGAAGATGGGGCCGGTGGGGCGCGGCGAATCGATCGAAGCGCGCGCGGTCTGCATGCTCTTCAAGCAGCCGGCCTGAAGCTGCCGGCGCCCCTCAAGGCGCTTTTTTCAAGCGGATGTGCGCGAGCAAGCCACCGTCGGGCGCGTTGACCACCTCGAAGGTGCCGCCCATGCGCTGCACCGCCTTTTCGACGATCGCCAGGCCCAGGCCTGCACCGGTCGCCGCGGTGCGCGCGGCGTCGCCGCGGAAGAACGGCGTGGTCAGCTGCGCGAGCTTCTTCGGGTCGACACCCGGCCCGAAGTCGCGCACGCTCACGATCACCCACGGCCCGGTGCGCGCATAACTCACCTGCACGCGGGCGATGCCAGTGTCGGTGGTGCGGCCGTAGCGGCGTGCGTTCTCGAACAGGTTCTGCAACACGCGGCCGAGTTCGGTGTCGTCGGCCATCACCTTGGTGTCGATCGCCACGCGCGAGCTGATGCGGATCTGGCTGGTGTCGCGGAAGGCCGCCATCTCGCGGTCGACCACGCCGCTCAGGTGCACCGGCGTCAGCCGCACTTCGCCGGGCCGCGCGTAGTCCATGAACTTGTCGATGATGGCGTCGAGCTGCGCGATGTCGAGGGCCATGTTGCCCTTGGCTTCTTCGTCCTGCACGCTCATCTCGGCCTCGAGGCGCAAGCGGGCCAGCGGCGTGCGCAGGTCGTGCGAGATGCCGGCGAGCATCACGGCGCGGTCCTGTTCCACCTTGGCGAGTTCGCGCGCCATGCGGTTGAAACCCATGTTGACCTGGCGGATCTCGCTCGTCATCGTGTTCTCGTCGAGCACGGAATCGAACTCACCTTCGCGGATGCGGCTGGCGGCGAACGACAGCTCTTTCAGCGGCTGGTTGATCAGCCGCGCGATGCCGGCCGAGCCGAGCACGGTCGCCAGCAGCGCGATGCTGACCCACAGCGTGAGCGTGCTCCAGGCGATGGGGCCGGCGCGGGTCGGGTCGGCCTGCAGCCAGAACGGGTCCTTGTCGATCGAGAAGCCGACCCACAGGCCGGCCGCGCCGTTCACCGAGCTGGCAACGATGGTGTCGGCGCCGAGCTCGCTGCGAAGCTCCTGGCCGATGGTGCGGGTGAATCGGTCGACCTCATACGGCTCCCATTTGTCGTTCGGCTCGCGCGGGGCGATCTTCAGCGATTCCTGGGTCGAGATGCTCTTCATCAGCGCCACGCGGTTGATGCCGTCGCTCGACAACAGCGCGGCGCGCGTGAGCTTGGTGATGCGGGCGATCTGCTGCGCAGACTGCACCGCGCGCGGTTCGAATTCGAGCGCGCGAAAAGTCTGCACCCACGCGAACACGCCGCTGGCGAGCAGCAGTGCAAGCAGGAAGAAGGTGCGCCAGAAGAGGCTGAGCGCGACTTGTTGTTGGGGCATGGAGACAGCGCTGGGGGAGTCGCGAGCGGTTCGCTGCCGAACCGCCCAGCCGGGGCATCACACGGCCCGGATCACCCAGCCCCGTCCGGTACGAACACATAACCCACGCCCCACACCGTCTGGATGTAGCGCGGCTGCGCCGGGTCGGGCTCGATCATCTTGCGCAGGCGCGAGATCTGCACGTCCAGGCTGCGGTCGAAGGGCTCGAACTCGCGGCCGCGCGCCAGCTGCGCGAGCTTGTCGCGCGACAGCGGCTGGCGCGGGTGGCGCACCAGCGCCTTGAGCATCGAGAACTCGCCGGTCGTGAGCGCGATCTGCTCGCCTTCCTTGCTCAGCCGGCGCAAGGCCAGGTCGAACTCGAACGGCCCGAAGGTCACGGTCTGGGCGTCGAGCGCGGGTGCGCCCGGCGCTTCGAGCGTGGGCCGGCGGCGCAACACGGCGTGGATGCGAGCCAGCAGTTCGCGCGGGTTGAAGGGCTTGGGCAGGTAGTCGTCGGCACCGACCTCGAGGCCGACGATGCGGTCAACGTCTTCGACCTTGGCGGTCAGCATGATGATCGGCGTGAGGTCGTTCGCCGCGCGCAGGCGGCGGCAGATCGACAGGCCGTCTTCGCCGGGCAGCATCAGGTCGAGCACGATCAGGTGCACGGTCTCGCGCGTCAGCAGGCGGTTGAGGGCTTTCGAGTCTTCGGCGAGCAGGACTTCGAAGCCTTCCTGCGTGAGATAGCGGCGCAACAGGTCGCGGATGCGGGCGTCGTCGTCGACGACGACGATGCGGTCCGGGCGTTGGTTGGCGGCAGTGGACATGGCGAGCTCCAAATTTGTAACAGCCGCGATTCTGCGCAGGTTTGCGGGCGGTTTCAGGCGTGCCTGACCAGATGTTACAACTGCGTGAGGAGGCTTTTTGACCCCGTCCGCCAGGGCGAGCCGTGTAAGGTGGAGTGCATCGCCGCGCGGCATTTCGCCGCTCGGCCCACGCCAAAGGAAAACGAACCATGTCGATGACTTCAGCCCGCCTGACCCTGGTCTTGTGCACCGTGCTCGCCGCCACCCACGCCGCCGCCGATACGCTTGCGCCGCCCCAGGGCGTGGTGAGCCTGTCGGCCAGTGCCAGCCTCGAGGTCACGAAAGACCTGCTCGGCATCACGCTCAACACCACCCGCGAAGGGCAGGACGCGGCCAGCGTGCAGTCGCAGCTGAAGCAGGCGCTCGACGCGGCACTGGCCGAGGCGAAGAAGGCCGCGAAGCCGGGCCAGCTCGAAGTGCAGACCGGCGGCTTCTCGCTCTCGCCGCGCTACACCAGCAAAGGCGTGATCAACGGCTGGCAAGGCAGCGCCGAGCTGATCGTCGAGGGCCGCGACATGCAGGCCATCGGCCAGCTCACCGGGCGCATCACCACGCTCACGATCGCGCGCGTGGCCTACTCGCTTTCGCGCGAGCTGCGCGAGAAGACCGAAGGCGAGGTCTCGGCCCAGGCCATCGCGCGCTACCGTGCCAAGGCGGCCGACTACGCCAAGCAGTTCGGCTACGGCAGCTACGTGATCCGCGAGGTCAACGTCAGCGGCAACGAACAGCCCGGCATGCCGGCGCCCATGTACCGGGCCAAGGCGATGTCGATGGCGTCGAGCGACGAAGCATTGCCGGTCGAGGCGGGCAAGGGCGTGGTCACGGTCAATGTGAACGGCACGGTGCAGCTGAACAAGTGAGCCTGATGGCGGGTCGGCGCGCAGCCTTGGCTTACGATGGGCGTTCAACGCCGAAGAGCCGCCATGACCGAACCCCGCCTGAACTCCGTGCAATGCCTCAGCGCCCGCGGCCTGCACCGCATGGCCTACTGGGAATGGGGTGACGCGGCCAACCCGAAAGTGCTGGTCTGCGCGCACGGCCTGGCGCGCCAGGGGCGTGACTTCGACACGCTGGCGCAGGCCCTCTGCAACGACTACCGCGTGGTCTGCCCCGACGTGGTGGGCCGCGGCCGCTCCGACGCGCTCGCCGACCCGATGGGTTACCAGATCCCCGCCTACGTGGCCGACATGGTCACCTTGCTGGCGCGGCTGAACGCCGACACGGTGCACTGGGTCGGCACCTCGATGGGCGGCTTGATCGGGTTGGGCCTGGCCTCGCTGCCGAAGTCGCCGATCGGCAAGCTGGTGATGAACGACGTCGGCCCGACGATCCAGGCCGAAGCGCTGCGCCGCATCGGCAGCTACCTCGGTGCGCCGGTGCGCTGGAACACGCTCGACGAAGCGGCCGACTACCTGTGGACGATCTCGAAGAGTTTCGGCCCGCACACGCGCGAACAATGGCTCGCGCTCACCCGGCCGATGCTCAAGGCCGATGGCGACGGCTTCAAGCCGCACTACGACCCGAACATCGCGCAACCCTTCAAGGCCGTCACGCCCGAGATGGCGGCGGCCGGCGAAGCGATGCTGTGGCACAGCTACGACGCCGTGCGCTGCCCCACGCTGCTGCTGCGCGGCGCCGATTCCGACCTGCTGACGCGAGAGACGGCGCAGGCCATGACGGTGCGCGGCCCGAAAGCGCGGCTGGTCGAATTCGCCGGTGTCGGCCACGCGCCCACGCTGGTGGCGGCCGACCAGGTCGACGTGGTGCGGGAGTTCCTGCACTCGCCATGAAGACGGGCCTGCTGGCCGCGCCACAAGCTGCGGCGCCCATCGTCGCACTGGTCGACGAACACCCCGACCTGGTCGCCGAAGCCGCGCAGCTGGTGCGCGCGCGCGCCTTTGCCGAGCCGCTGCTCGACGGGCAACTGCTCGACACCGGTGAAGACGCGCTGGCCCACGCCGACGCGGTGGCCCTGATCCTGCTCGGCATCGGCGCCGCGCCCTCGATGCGCGCAGCCGCTTATCTCGTCTACGCGGCCGACTACCTGAACAAACCCGAAGAAGTGGTGGCCAAGGCGTTCGGCGAATCGCATGCGAGCCTGGTGGCCGGCACGCGCAAGCTGGTGCAACTGCAACGCGCCGCGCGCGAAGCGCAGCTCGGCCAGGACCAGCGTGCGATGCAGACCGAGCGCGTGCGCAAGATGCTGCTCGCTTTCTCGCGCGACCTGCGCGTGGTGCTGCTGCGCCTGGCTTCGCGGCTGCAGACGCTGCGCTTCTTTGCGGCCAGCAAGACGGCTTGCCCGCCCGCGCTGGCGGCCGAGTCGCTGCAGGTGTTCGCGCCGCTCGCCAACCGGCTGGGCATCTGGCAGATCAAGTGGGAACTCGAAGACCTGTCGTTCCGCTTTCTCGAACCCGAGCGCTACCGCGAAGTGGCGCGGCTGCTCGACGAAACCCGGGTCGAGCGTGAACGGCGCGTCGAGGCGTTCCGCCAGCACCTGAGCGACGATCTCGCGGCGCACGGCCTGCAGGCGCAGGTGCAGGGTCGGCCCAAACACCTCTACAGCATCTGGAAAAAGATGCAGGGCAAGGGGCTCGGTTTCGATCGGGTGTTCGACGTGCGTGCGGTGCGTGTGGTGGTGCCCGACGTGGCCGGCTGCTACGCGGTGCTCGGCCGCGTGCACGAACTGTTCAAGGCCGTGCCGGGCGAGTTCGACGACTACATCGAGCGGCCCAAACCGAACGGCTACCAGTCGCTGCACACGGTGGTGCTCGACGCGAGCGGGCGCTCGGTCGAAGTGCAGATTCGCACGCCGGCCATGCACGAACACGCCGAGCATGGCGTGGCGGCGCATTGGGCCTACAAGGACGCCGGCGCGAAAGGTTATGCCGGCGTGGCGGCCGATGCAGACCACGGCGCGGCGGTGGCCGAAGCCCGCAAGGCAGTGCTGCGCCAGCTGCTCGCCTGGGAGCGTGACTTCACCGAGCAGGGAGCCGTGGCGCCCGGCGCCACGGGGCCGGCGCCCGAAGAGCGCATCTACGTCTTCACGCCCGGCGCGGCCGTGGTCGAGTTGCCGGCCGGGGCCACGCCGGTCGACTTCGCCTACACCGTGCACACCGACCTCGGCCACCGCTGCCGCGGCGCGAAGGTCGACGGCGTGATGGTGCCGCTGAACACCCCGCTGCAGAGTGGCCAGACGGTCGAGGTGAACGCCGTGAAAGAGGGCGGGCCGTCGCTCGACTGGCTCAACGCCGAACTCGGCTACCTGAAGAGCTCGCGCTCGAAGACCAAGGTGCGCGCCTGGTTCAACGCGCTGGCGCAGAACGCCACGATCGCGCGTGGCCGCGACGCGGTTGAAAAACTGCTGCAGCGCGAGGGCAAGACCGCCATCAAGCTGGGCGACCTGGCCGCGCAACTCGGGTTTCGCAGTGCCGACGCCTTGTTCGAAGTCGTCGGCAAGGACGAGTTCTCACTGCGCACGATCGAGACCTTGCTGCGCCCGGCCGAAGCGCCCCCCACGCCCGACGAGCTGATCGCGCTGCGCCGCTCCGACCCCGACGCGCGCACGCCGCAGGGCGGCGTGCTGGTGGTGGGCGTCGAGTCGCTGATGACGAACCTGGCGCGTTGCTGCCGCCCGGCACCGCCCGATGCGATCGGCGGTTACGTGACGCGCGGCAAGGGCGTGGCCGTGCACCGCACCGCCTGCACCAACTTTCGCGAGATGGCGACGCGCGCGCCCGAGCGCGTGATCAGTGTCGCCTGGGGTGCGCCGCGCGGAGACAAGGCTTCGTTGTACCCGGTCGACGTGATCGTCGAAGCCGGCGATCGGCAGGGCTTGTTGCGCGACATCTCGGAGCTGTTCGCGAAAGAGAAGATGAACGTGACCGGCGTGCAGACGCGCTCGGTGAAGGACTCGCAAGGCGGCACGGCGTGGATGAGCTTCACGATCGAGGTGGCCGATTCGGCGCGGCTGAACCACGTGCTGGGGCTGGTCGGCCGCATCGCCGGCGTGCGTTCGGTGCGCCGCAAATAGGCTGCGCCGAACGCTGCTATATAATCTGAGGCTTCGCAGGCGCGTAGCTCAGCTGGTTAGAGCACCACCTTGACATGGTGGGGGTCGTTGGTTCGAGTCCAATCGCGCCTACCAAATTCGGTAGGAAGAACAAGCACCCGGCGGCAACGCCAGGTGCTTTTTTCTTGGTCATGTCCGGGCTCGTGTGGTTCAAGGATGCTGGCGCGCGGCAGCGAGCTGCAGCAGCTCGGGGGTCAGTGCTTTGATGGCCTGATACTGGCTCAGGAAGACCTGCCCGGGCAATTGCTGAAGAAACTCGGTCGAACGCAAGCGGTCCATCACCGGGCCCTTCAGCTCGGACAGGTGCAGCAGCATCCCGGCGTCCTTCAGGCGTTTGTCGATGGCCTCGAGGCTCTCCAGTGCACTGGCGTCGATGTCGTTGATGGCTGAGCACTGCAGCACCACATGCCGCAGGGCAGGTCGGCTCGCCACGGCATCGTTGATGCGGTCCTCCAGGCTTCGGGCGTTGGCAAAGTACAGGCTCTCGTCGACTCGCAGCGTGAGCAGTTGCGGGCTGGTGAGCACGTCGTAGCGCAACACGTTGCGGAAGTGCTCGGTACCCGGCAGCAGACCCACCTCGGCAATGTGCGGCCGGCTGGTGCGGAACAGGTAGAGCGCCAGCGAAACGCCCACGCCGATGACCAGACCGGTTTCCACGCCCAGGCCCAGCGTTGCCAGCAGCGTGGCCGCCACGGCCGCGAAGTCGGGCCAGGAATACGACCAGGTGCGCTTGAGGATGCTGAAGTCGACCAGCGACAGCACCGCCACGATGATGGTGGCCGACAGCGTGGCCTGGGGCAGGTGGTAGAGCGCCGGCGTGAGCAGCAGCGACGCCAGCGTGATGCCCACGGCGGTGAAGACGCCGGCGGCCGGTGTCTGTGCGCCGGCATCGAAGTTGACGACCGAGCGTGCGAAGCCGCCCGTCACTGGAAACCCGCCGGTGAATGCCGCCGACAGATTGCTCGCACCGAGCGCGACGAGTTCCTGGTCGGGTTCGATGCGCTGGCGTCGCTTGGCCGCGAGCGTCTGCCCGACCGACACCGATTCGACGAATCCGACCACGCTGATCAGCAGCGCCGGCATGGCCAGTTCACGCCACAGCGACAAGTCCCAGTTCGGCGCCGTCAGTGGCGGCAGGCCTTGCGGAATGCTGCCGACGATCTTCATGCCCTGCGCCTGCCAGCCCAGGCCCCAGGCCAGCCCGGTGGTGGCCGCGATGGCGGCCACGGGCCCGGCCTTGGCGAGCACGTCCGCGAGCTTGGGCCTCAGGCCCCAGCTGACGAGCAGGGGTTTCAGACCTTTGCGAACCCAGAACAGGAAGGCCGTGGCCGCCACGCCGACGACCAGCGTCAGCAGGTGCGTGTGGGACGCCTGGCGCGCCAACGCGCCGAGCAACTCGATGAGGTTGTGCCCGTCTGCCTTCACGCCCATCAGCGTCTTGAGCTGGCTGGCGGCGATGAGCAGGCCCGAGGCCGAGATGAACCCCGAGATCACCGGGTGGCTGAGGAAGTTGGCGAGGAAGCCGAGCCGCAGCAAGCCCATGGTCAGCAGCATGGCGCCCGACAGGAAGGCCAGCGTGATCGCGATCTGCCAATAGGCCGCCGAGCCGAGGGCGGCATGCTCGCCCACCGCGGCGGCGGTCATCAGCGACACCACCGCCACCGGGCCGACCGCGAGCACGCGGCTGCTGCCGAACACGGCATACAGCAGCAGCGGCGCGACGCTGGCGTACAAGCCCACCTCCGGCGGCAGGCCGGCCAGCAGCGCATAGGCCAGGCTCTGCGGGATCAGCATGATGGTGACGATCAGCGCCGCCACCAGGTCGCCGACGAAGGTGTCGCGGTCGTAGCGGCGGCCCCAGTCGAGCACCGGCAGCGAAGGCAAGCGCTGCCGCCAAGGGGTCGCCAGCGCCATCAGCCCACCATCTCGGGCTGCGCCAGCCACTCGCGCCCTTTGAGCATGCCGTCCCAGTAAAGCGGCGGCAGCACACGCTCTTTCAGGTACCAGGCCAGCGCAGAAGGCCGGGTGCCGTCGATCAGCCACTTCGGAAAGCTGGGCGCCACCTTGCCGCCGTAGGTGAATTCAGCCAGCACGATCTTGCCGCGTTCAACGGTCAGCGGGCAGGAACCGTAGCCGTCGTACTTCGCCTCGCCTTTCGCATCGCCCCGGGTGACGAGCAGGTTGTGCGCGACCACCGGCGCCTGCTTGCGGGCCGCCGCAGCGGTCTTGGCATTGCTGGTGTTGCCCACGTCACCCAGCCCGAAGATGTTGGCGAAGGCCTTGTGGCGCAGCGTGGCGGGATCGACATCGACCCAACCGGCGGCGTCGGCGAGCGGGCTCACGCGGATGAAGTCGGGCGACTTCTGCGGCGGCACGACGTGCAGCATGTCGAACTCGCGCGTGATCAGCCGCTTCGTGCCGTCAGGCTGGGCGACGCTGAATACAGCCTTCCTGGCAGGGCCGTTCACCGACACGAGGGTCTCGCCGAAGTTCAGGCCGATGCCATAGGCTTTCACGTACTCCATCAAGGCCGGCACGTAGTCGGCCACGCCGAACAACACCGCGCCTGCGTTGCAGAACTGGATGTCGATGGCGCCCAGCACGCCGGTGCGGCGCCAGTGGTCGGCCGACAGGTACATCGCCTTCTGCGGCGCGCCGGCGCATTTGATGGGCATGGGCGGCTGCGAAAAGATGGCGCGGCCGCGGTGCAACTGCTGCACCAGTTGCCAGGTGTAGGGCGCGAGGTCGTAGCGGTAGTTGCTGGTCACGCCGTTTTGCCCCAGCGTTTCGGGCAGGCCTTCGATGCCGTGCCAGTCGAGCTTCAGGCCCGGGCACACCACGAGTTGCTGGTACTTCACGACACGGCAGCCGTCCAGGATCACCGCATTGCGTTCGGGCTCGAACGCGGCCACCGCCGACTTGATCCAGTGCACGCCGCGTGGCAACACCGAGGCCATGGTGCGCGCCGTGGTGGCGGCGTTGAAGACCCCGGCTCCCACGAGCGTCCAGCCCGGCTGGTAGTAGTGGACGTCGGCCGGGTCGACGATGGCGATGTCGAGCCCCGGGCTTCGCGCCAGCAGGCTGGAAGCGACCGAGATGCCGGCGGCACCACCACCGATGATCACCACGTCGTGCGACGCGTCGGCCACTTCCACCGGCGTCTTGCCGCCGTTGACGATGCGCCGCACCACACCCTTCAGGTCGAAGCCGGCCCGGGAGGCCGTCTCGATGATCTGCGGCAGCGGCATCTGCCCGGCCTGCGAGAGCGCCCACATCGTGGTCGAGCGCATGCCCGTGCGGCAAAACGCCAGCACCGGCTTGGGCAACTCGGCCATCAGTTGGCCGAAGGCCGCGCCCTGTGCGTCGCTGACCTTGCCGGACTCGGCCGGCAGGTAGCGGATCTGCAGACCATGGTCGCTCGCAGCGCGTTCGAGTTCGCTGTATCCCGGCTGGTCGGCGCCTTCGCCATCGGGCCGGTTGCAGACGACCGAGCGAAAGCCGGACTGCGCGATCGAAGGCAGTTCAGCGGCGAAGATCTGCGGTGAAACCGACAGTTCGGAAGTCAGTGCCTTGATGTCCACGGGCTTGTCTCCTGGTGGGTGGATGGCGCGGTCTGTGCCGCGTGGGCGTTCGGTTCTAGACCGCGTTCAGCGGAATCTTGATGTAGCGCGTACCGTTCGATTCGGGCTCCGGCAGTTGGCCGGCCCGCATGTTCACCTGCACCGATGGCAGGATCAGCGTGGGCATGTCCAGCGTCGCGTCGCGCGCATGGCGCATGGCCACGAATTCGTCTTCGCTGACGCCGTTGCGCACATGCAGGTTGTGGGCGCGCTCGTCGGCCACGGTGCTGACGAACTGCACTTCGCGACCACCTGGTTGGTAGTCGTGGCACATGTACAGCCGCGTGGCCGGCGGCAGGCTCAGCACCTTGTTGATGGAGCGGTACAGCGTGCGCGCGTCGCCGCCGGGAAAGTCGCAGCGCGCGGTGCCGTAGTCGGGCATGAAGAGCGTGTCGCCGACGAAAGCGGCCATGTCCTGCAGCGGGCCTTCGCCGTCGCTGACCACGTAAGTCATGCAGGCCGGCGTGTGGCCGGGCGTGTGCATCGCCACGGCCTGGAGCCCGCCGATGTGGAAGACCTCGCCGTCGGCAAACAGGTGGTCGAACTGGCGACCGTCCCGAGCAAAGTCCTGGCCGGCGTTGAAGAGGCTGCCGAACACCTTCTGCACGGCAGTGATGTTGGCGCCGATGCCGAGTTGCCCGCCCAGCGCCTGCTTCAGATAGGGAGCTGCGGAGAGGTGGTCGGCATGCACATGCGTCTCCAGAATCCACTGCACGGTCGCGCCCAGTTCACGCACGCGGGCGATGAGCTTGTCGGCGCTCTGGTGCGCGGTGCGGCCGGACTTCGGGTCGTAGTCGAGCACGCTGTCCACCAGCGCACAGTGTTTTGTCGCGCGGTCCATGACGATGTAGCTCACGGTCCAGGTCGCCGGGTCGAAGTGGCCTTCGACCAGCATGCTGTTGTGCGGGGTCATGCTTGTCTCCGTTGTCTGTGTTCGAGGGCTGTGCCGGGGTCGGCCGCGGCTCAGCGCTTGTTCAGCGGGCAGGTGTTGATGCCGAGGACCGAATACAGCGGGCACATGCCGACCGCGCCGGTCAGCAAGGGCACGACGCCGATGTAGCCCCAGGCGCCGACGGTGCCGGTGGCGGCCAGGCCGATCAGAACCACGCCGGCCAGCACACGCAGCGTGCGGTCGAGAGCGCCTTCGTTGACTTTCATGGAGTGTCTCCTTCAGGTTGGCAGTGGAAGGCGCCAAATGCACCTTGGTACAGGGATGGATATCAAGACGCATGCCAGACCCGACGCCAGGTTCGTTGGAACCTATAAGTCATTGAAGTGAAATGTATTTTTCGGATCTTTGGGGCAAATCGTGGCAAGCACAGGCAGCCTGACGGATCAATGATTGGCAGAGACTTCTGCCACCTTGGCAGAAGTGGCAGCGAGGCCCACAATCGCCGGACGACGAAATTGCCTGGGCAGAACCGATGAGCAAACAACTTCAAGTGCCGAACACCGGCCTGGCCGGCCCGCTGCGGTCGGCGCCGCAGGTCCAGGCCCTGATCTCGTTTCTCGAGCACGAGTCGCAGCCCATGATCGTGCTCGACCCGGACTACAACATCCTGGCCGCCAACACGGCTTACCAGCGGCAGTTCGGCACCGCCGACAAGCCCTATGTGGGCCACAAGTGCTTTCGCATCTCGCACCACTACGACGTGCCTTGCGACCAGGCCGGCGAGCACTGCCCGATGAAGCAGGCCTTCGAACTGAAGGGCCCGGACCGCGTGCTCCACATCCACCACACGCCGCGCGGACCCGAGCATGTGGATGTGGAACTGAGGCCCATCCTCGACGAAGGGCGTGAAGTGGTCGCCTATGTCGAACGCCTGGTCACCGTGCGCAATGCCTCGGCGCGGCCCAGCGCCGAGGGTCTGGTCGGGCGGGCGCCCGCGTTCAACGCGGCCCTGTCGGCGGTGCAGCGTGTGGCCCCGTCGATGTTGCCCGTGCTGTTGCTCGGCGAGTCGGGCACGGGCAAGGAACTCTTCGCGCGTGCCGTGCACGAGGGCAGTGACCGCGCTGCGGGGCCGTTCGTGGTGGTGGATTGTTCGGGCCTGACCGAAACGCTGTTCGAGAGTGAACTCTTCGGCTACGAAAAAGGCGCCTTCACCGGTGCCATGACGCGCAAGAAAGGGCTGGTGGAGACCGCCGACGGCGGCACGCTGTTCCTCGACGAGATGGGTGACGTTCCGCTCGGCATGCAGGTGAAGTTGCTGCGCCTGATCGAGTCCGGCGCCTTTCGTCGGGTGGGCAGCATCGAAACGCAGCAGTCGAACTTCCGCCTGGTGGCGGCCACCCACAAGCCACTGCAGCAGATGGTGGCAGACGGGCGCTTCCGCCAGGATCTGTACTACCGCATCAGCGCGTTCCCCATCCACCTGCCGCCGCTGCGCGAGCGCCTCGCCGACATTCCCTTGCTGGTCGACTCATTCCTGCAGCGTGGCGGCCATGCCAAGCACCGCGTGACCGTGGAGGCTGCCGCCATGGCGCGGCTCCAGGCTCACGCGTGGCCGGGCAACATCCGCGAACTGCGCAATGTGCTGGACCGTGCGCGCCTGTACGCCGACGACGGCATCGTGCGGGTCGCGTACCTGCCCGAGCCACTGGCGCAAGCCCCGACGCAGCCAGCCGAGCTTGGTTCTGCGCCGGTGGCAGCGCAAAGTGGCCGGCCGCTGAACGATGCCGAATTCAAGCGCTTCGCCGAGGCCGCCAAAGGCACCCGCCGTGAGTTGGCACAACAACTCGGCCTGAGCGAACGAACGTTGTATCGCCGGCTGAAAGCGGCGGGGCTGGCCTGATCGGCGGCGAGCCGGGCCGCCGCCGTCGGGGTCACGCCAGATCGAAACGATCGAGGTTCATCACCTTGACCCAGGCGACCACGAACTCGCGCACGAACTGCTGCTGGCCATCCGCGCTGGCATGTACTTCGGCCAGCGCGCGAAGTTGCGAGTTCGAACCGAACACGAGGTCGACCACAGTCGCGGTCCACTTGAGCGCGCCGGTGGTGCGGTCGCGTCCTTCGAGCACGCCGACGGCGGTGCTTGAACGCTTCCATGCCGTGCGCATGTCGAGCAGGTTCACGAAGAAGTCGTTGCTCAGGGTTCCGGGGCGCTGCGTGAACACGCCGTGCTTCGACTGCCCGGCGTTCACGTCGAGGGCGCGCAGGCCGCCGATCAGCACCGTCATTTCAGGGGCCGTGAGGGTCAACAACTGCGCCTGGTCGACGAGCATCGCGGCCGTGGCTTTTTCCAGGCCCTTGCGGGCGTAGTTGCGGAAGCCATCCGCCCTGGGTTCGAGCACGGCAAAAGCCTCGACGTCGGTCTGCGCCTGCGACGCGTCGGTGCGGCCGGGCGAGAACGGAACCTTCACGTCGACGCCGGCCTTCTGCGCCGCCGCCTCAACCGCCGCGCAGCCGCCCACCACGATCAGGTCGGCCAGCGAGATCTTCTTGCCGCCGGTCTGGGCGCTGTTGAACTCGCTCTGGATGCGCTCCAGCACGGCCAGCACCTTGGCCAGTTCAGCCGGCTGGTTCACTTCCCAGTCTTTCTGGGGCGCCAGGCGCAGGCGCGCGCCGTTGGCGCCGCCGCGCTTGTCGCTGCCGCGGAAGGTCGATGCCGACGCCCAGGCGGTGCCGACAAGTTGTTGGGTGCTCAGCCCCGAAGAGAGCAACCTGGCCTTCAGCGCCGCCACGTCTGCTTCATCGACCAGCGCGTGGTCGACGGCGGGCACCGGGTCTTGCCAGATCAGTTCTTCTTTCGGCACCAGCGGGCCGAGGTAGCGCGAGACCGGGCCCATGTCACGGTGCGTCAGCTTGAACCAGGCGCGCGCGAAAGCGTCGGCGAACGCCTGGGGGTCGGCCATGAAGCGGCGCGAGATCTTCTCGTAGGCCGGGTCCATGCGCATCGCCATGTCGGCCGTGGTCATCATCGGCGAACGGCGCTTGGCGGGGTCGTGGGCGTCGGGCACGCTTTGCCGTGCGGCCGGGTCCTTGGGCTGCCACTGGTGGGCGCCGGCCGGGCTCTTGGTCAGCTCCCATTCGTGGCCGAACAGGTTCTCGAAGTAGCCGTTGTCCCAGCGTGTCGGGTCGTTGGTCCAGGCGCCTTCGATGCCGCTGCCGATCTGGTCGCCGGCCTTGCCGGTGCCGAAGCTGCTGCTCCAGCCCAGGCCCTGGTGTTCGATGTCGGCGGCCTCGGGTTCACGGCCGACGTGGGCGGCATCACCGGCGCCGTGCGCCTTGCCGAAGGTGTGCCCGCCGGCGGTGAGCGCCACGGTCTCTTCGTCGTTCATCGCCATGCGGGCAAAGGTCTCGCGGATGTCGCGGGCCGAAGCCAGCGGGTCGGGCGTGCCGTTCGGGCCTTCGGGGTTCACGTAGATCAGGCCCATCTGCACGGCCGCCAGCGGGTTCTCGAGCTCGCGGTCGCCGGCGTAGCGCTCGTCGGCCAGCCACTTGCTTTCGGCGCCCCAGTAGATGTCTTCCTGCGGCTCCCAGATGTCGACGCGGCCACCGCCGAAACCGAAGGTCTTGAAGCCCATCGACTCCAGCGCCACGTTGCCGGTGAGCACCATCAGGTCGGCCCACGAGAGCTTGCGACCGTACTTCTGCTTGATCGGCCACAACAGGCGGCGTGCCTTGTCGAGGTTCACGTTGTCGGGCCAGCTGTTGAGCGGCGCGAAACGTTGTGCACCGTTGCCGGCGCCGCCACGGCCGTCACCGGTGCGGTAGGTGCCGGCGGAGTGCCAGGCCATGCGGATGAAGAACGGGCCGTAGTGGCCCCAGTCGGCGGGCCACCAGTCCTGGGAGTCGGTCATCAGCGCGTGCAGGTCCTTGATGACGGCGTCGAGGTCGAGCGTCTTGAACTCTTCGGCGTAGTTGAACGCCTCACCCATCGGGTCGGACAGCGAAGAGTGCTGGTGCAGGATCTTCAGGTTGAGCTGCTCGGGCCACCACTGGGCGTTGGCGGGGCCGCCGGCGGCCGCTTGGCTGCGCGTGGCGGCGGAAAAGGGGCATCGGGCTTCGGTCGACATGGGTCCATCTCCTTGGGTGTTCTGCGCACCGGCGTGCGCGTTTCGATGACAACCTGCGCAGACTACGCACCGCGACTCAATGAGTCGAATGAATTGTCATTAGGTTGTCGATAGGAGAAGAGTATCGACCGGCGCCCGGGGCAGTCGCGCCCCGAAGGCGCGGGCGGCAGCTCAGCGGTGCACCGAGCGAAGCAGTCGGTCGGCCGAAGGCAGGTTGTCGGCGCCGTCGAGTTCGGTGGCCACCTGGGTGCAAACGGCCCTGCACAGCGTGGCGACACGTTCGCTCTGCAGCTTGTAGTAGATCTGCGTGCCTTCGCGCCGCTTCGCCAGCACGCCGGCGCGGTAGAGCGTGGCCAGATGCTGCGACATGTTGGGCTGGGTGGTGTCGATCTGCGAGAGCAGTTCCGACACGTTGCGTTCGCCATGGCACACGGCGCTGATGATCTTCAGCCGCACCGGGGTCGAGAGCAGGCCGAAGAGCTCGGCTGCCGACTCGAAGACCAGGTCTTCTTCGCTGATGTCTGCCATGAAAACTCCGCGCTGGGTGGTCGAGTCATCACTGTATCAGCACACGCCGATAATGGCAGCGCCCACGAGTCACTTGCCCTGTTGTTCCATCAGCAGGTAGGTGTTGTAGGCATTGATGCGGTTGGCCGCGCGAAACAGCGGCAGCCGCTCGAAGCGCGACCAGTCGGCCTTGGCATAGGCCTCTTCGAAAGGCTCGAGATTGGCCGCGGCTTCGCCCATGCTCTGGCGCAGGAACACGAGGTAGTCGCGTGTCAGTTCGAGGTCGGGCAGCGGGTCACCGGAAACCGGCCCGTGGCCCGGCACGATGGTGGCCGGGCGCAAGGTGATCAGGCCGGTGAGGGCGTCGATCCAGCCGCGGCTGTCGGCCTGGCCGACAAAAGGGATGCGACCGCGAAACACCAGGTCGCCCGCGAACAGCACGCGCGACCGCTCGTGGTACACGACCAGGTCTTCCGGCGTGTGCGCTGGCCCCACATGCCGGATGTGCAGCTTCTCGCCGCCGAGCTCCAGCACGGTGTCGGCGTCCAGCCACCTGTCGGCGGGCACCAGGCGCGTCTTTTCGTCGACCCACGGAGACAGTTCCTGCCGGCTCGCGATCAGGCGCTGCCGGGCGGTGTCGGAATTCAGGTAGTCCAGCCCGCCGCGATGCGCGATCACGGTCGCTCCCAGGTCCTTCAGAACCTGCAGGCCGTAGATGTGGTCGGCGTGGTAGTGCGTCACGATCACATAGCGGATCGGCTGCGCGGTGACCTGCTTCACCGCCGCCACCAGCTCTTCGGCGAGCGCGGGCGAACCGAGCGCGTCGATCACGACCACGCCGGCGGGCGTGACGATGAAGCCGGCATTCGAGATGAAGTTGCGGTTCGCGGCCGAGCCGAGCGCGGCTTCGCCCTGCACGAACCAGGCGCCTTCGGCCACCTGCCGGGCTTTCATCGGCTCCGCGGCGAAGCTGCCTGTGCCGGCCTGCACAGCCAGCGCGGCGGTCGCGGCGCAGAGCAACCAACGGCGCGCCAGGCGCCAACACCGAGGCAAGCTAAAGTTCATGGGCGACACGGCGTGTCAGGGAATACGCTGGATTTGCATGCACGAATATAAGCAAAGAATGCTTTTGTGCCATCGGGGTCGGCCCAGGGGGGCGCCTCGGCGGCGAGCATTTGCCACCGCCACAGGAGACCGACCCATGAAACCCTGGATGATCGCCGCATTGATCGCCGCCGGCCCGCTGGCCGCGCAGGCGCAAGACGCTCACCTCGCCCGCAACCTGGCAGCCACCTGCGCCAACTGCCACGGCACCAACGGCAACGCGCGCGGCGACATGAGACCGCTGGCCGGGTTGTCGGCCGACTTGATCATCACGAAGATGGCCGCGTACAAGGCCGGCACGGTCCAGCAGGCGACGGTCATGCACCAGATCGCCAAGGGCTACACCGACGAGCAGATCAAGCTGGTCGCGGCTTACTTCGCGGCTCAGCAACCGAAGAAATGACAGGGGGCAGCACCGCATGAACACCACCACGAACTCCTTCTCATCCACCCGGCGCCGGTTGCTCGGCGCAGGCGCGGCGGCCGGCGGCCTGGCGCTGGCCGGCTGCGCCAGCACGGCCTCGGGCCCGTCGCTGGGCCGTGTCGTCGTGGTCGGCGGCGGCTTCGGCGGCAGCACGGCGGCGCGTTACCTGCGCCTGTGGGGCGGCAATGTCGACGTCACGCTGGTCGAGCGCAATCCGCAGTTCGTCTCGTGCCCGATCTCCAACCTGGTCGTCGGCGGCTTCAGGCAGATGGCCGACATCACCCGCGGCTACGACGGCCTGACGGCGATGGGCGTGAAGGTGGTGCAGGGTGACGTGATCGCGGTCGACGCGGCAGCGAAGAAGGTGAGGCTGGCCGGTGGCGCAGAGCTCGCCTACGACCGCCTCATCGTCTCGCCCGGCATCGATTTCATGAACGAGCAGATCGGCGGCCTGGCGGCGGCGTTCGAGAGTGGCCGCCTGGTGCATGGCTGGAAGGCCGGCCCGCAGACGGTGGCCCTGCGCCGGCAGTTGCTCGACATGCCCGACGGTGGTGTCTACGCGCTTTCGATTCCGAAGGTGCCGTACCGCTGCCCGCCGGGGCCTTACGAGCGCGCCTGCATCGTGGCGGCCTACCTGAAAGAAGCCAAGCCGCGCAGCAAGGTGCTGGTGCTCGACGCCAACCCTGAAATCCAGTCCAAGAAGGCCTTGTTCGAGCGCGCTTTCGCGCAGCACTACAAGGGCATCGTCGAGTACCGGCCCAACGTTGAACTCAAGGAGGTCAGCGGCAACGTGGGCAAGTTCGAGTTCGAGGACATCAAGGCCGACGTGCTCAACGTGGTGCCGCCACAGCGCGCCGCCGACCTGGCACGCACCGCGGGCCTGGTGAACATCAACAACCGCTGGGTCGGCGTGAACTGGCTGTCGATGGAATCGACCGCCGTGCCCGGCATCCACGTGCTCGGTGACGCCACGTTCCCGGCAGCGCTGATGCCCAAGTCGGGCCACATGGCGAACCAGCATGCCAAGGTGGCCGCGGCCGCGGTGATCCAGTTGCTCAAGGGCGAGGCCGTGAACCCGACGCCGGTAATGATGAACACCTGCTACAGCTTCGTCTCTGCGAGTGAGGCGATCCACGTGGCTTCGGTGCACCAGTACGACGCGACCGAGAAGACCTTCAAGACCGTCGCCGGCTCCGGGGGCGTATCGGGGTCGTCGACAGCGCTCGAAGGCCGCTACGCGTTGTCATGGGCCGACAACATCTGGAACGACATGCTGGGCTGAGGCCCACCGGCCCGATCGCAGAACAAGGCCGGGGCCGTGCGCCCCGGCGGGTCACGGCTTGATGTACGCGTAACCCTGCTTCTGCAGCTTGGCGAGCCTGACCACACCCGACGGCGTGAAGTCGGCCTCCTGAATGAACTGCTCTTTCTTGAGGCCGCGGTTCTTCAGTGTGATCTCGCAGATCTCGAAGGTGACGCCGCGGCCCTTCAACGCAGAGACCAGCGGTGCGTACTCGGTGCCGTTGGCGGCCTTGGCGCCTTCCATCAGCATGTCGATGCCTTCGGCATGGGTCACGACCGTGATCTTCGCTGCCGGGTCGGAGTCGATGTGGTTGCGGATGTTCCGCAAGCCCTTCAGGCCCTGCGCAGCGGCGTTGTCGAAGTGGTAGACGACGGTGTCTTGCGCGCAGGCGATGCCGGCCGCGAGACACAGTGCCAGGCCGGCGAGGACGGACTTCACGGACATGCTGTTCTCCGAAGGTGAGGGGGTGGCGGGCCGGGCTCAGCCCTTCGCGATGCCCGGGTTGCCCTGGGTGCCGGCGAGTGTAGGCGTGTTGATGCGGCGCGCCTTGACGCGCCCGCCTTGCGACTTGAGCCAGCTCTCGACGTGGTCCCACACCGGCTTCACGCCCGGCGCGCTGCGCGCCTCTTCGGCCACCGGTGCCCAGCCGGCCACCTTGTACTTCTTGCCCGCTTCGATGGGCTGGCCTTTCAGCCGCATGTCGCTGATGCGCGCGCCCATCTTGTCGGCCGGGTTCATCGCATAGGTGAGGCCACCGACGCGGACCATGTCGCCGCCTTGCTGGTAATACGGGTCGGGGTTGAAGAGGTTGTCGGCCACGTCTTCGAGAATGGTCTTGAGGGTCTCACCAGTCATCTCGGTGAGCGTGGCGTAGGGGTAGGTGATCGCGAGCTGGTCCATCATGAGCTCGCGCGTGATCGTGTCGCCGGGCAGCAGCGAGGTTCCCCAGCGAAAGCCGGGTGAGAAGGCGATCTCTGCACCTTGCACGTCCATCAGGGCGTCGCAGATGAGCTGGTCCCAGCTGCCGTTGAAGTTGCCGCGGCGGTAGAGCAGGCCGTCGGTGATGGCGAGCTTTTCGCTCAGCTTCGCTTCGAACGGCGCGCGCACCCTGGTGATGAGCGCGTCCATCTCGGCGTCGGGGCGCAACTTGTTGGCGAAGATCGGCAGCAGGCGGTAGCGGTAGTCGGCCAGCTTGCCCCCCTTCACGTCGAAGTCCATCACGCCCAGGAACTTGCTGTTGCTGCCGGCGTTGGTGACCAGCGTGGTGCCGCCGGGGTTCTTCACCGGCACCGCCACCGGCACGCCGTCGTGGGTGTGGCCGCCGAAGATCGCGTCGATGCCGCGCACGCGGCTGGCCATCTTCAGGTCGACGTCCATGCCGTTGTGCGAGAGCACCACCACGAGCTGTGCGCCCTTGCCGCGCGCTTCGTCGACGACCTTCTGCAGGTTGTCGTCCTGGATGCCGAACGCCCAGTCGGCCACCAGGTAACGCGGGTTGGCGATCGGGGTGTACGGAAAAGCCTGGCCGATGACCGCCACCGGCACGCCGTTGATCTCGCGCACCGTGTAGGGCTTGAACACCGGGTCGCCGAAGTCGTTGGTCTTGACGTTCTGCGCCAGGAATTCGACCCGGCCCTTGAAGTCTTTCTCGACGATCTCCTTCACGCGCTCCATGCCGTAGGTGAACTCCCAGTGGCCGGTCATCACGTCGACGCCGAGCAGCTTGCAGGCATCGACCATGTCTTGCGCGTTGGTCCAGAGCGACGTGGCCGAGCCTTGCCAGGTGTCGCCACCGTCGAGCAGCAGCGCGCCGGGGCGGCTGGCCTTGAGCCGCTTCACGAGCGTGGCCAGATGCGCGAAACCGCCGACCTTGCCGTAGCGCCGCGAGGCCTTGTCGAAGTCGAGGAAGGTGAACGCGTGAGCCATCGCGGTGCCGGGGCGCAGGCCGGCCGCCTTCAGCAGATGCTCGCCCACCAGGTGCGGCCACTGGCCGCGCATGTCGCCGACGCCGAGATTGACGCTGGGCTCGCGAAAATGGATCGGCTTGAGCTGTGCGTGGCAGTCGGTCATGTGCAGCAGCGACACGTTGCCGAAAGTCGGCAGGTCGTACAGGCCGTTCTCTGCCGTGGCGGCATCGGCATCGGCGTAGCGCCCGAGCGCCATGCCCGCGGCCGACGCCGAAGCCATCACTTGCAGGAAGTCGCGCTTCGAAAGATTCATGCTTCAGCAATCAACGATATGTTGGGTGCCCCGAAGCCCGCGCAGCGGCGGGCCGGGGCACGGCGGCTACTGGTTGACCGGCGACTTCGGGTCGAGCAGCAGCGCCATCAGGTGCTTGAGCTGCTGCTCGTCGAGCAGCTTGGCGTGGCCGAAGCGGGGCATGTTGGAGCAGGCCGCGTAAGCCTTGCTGTTCCACAGCTTGCCCCAGGTGTACTGCACGATCGCCGCCGAGGCCGGGTCGGCCACGTCTTTCACGCCACGCAGCTTGCCGTAGTTGTAGAGGCTGGGGCCGATGGTGCCGAAGCTGATTTCCTGCGGGCCGATCTGATGGCAGTTGTAGCACTGGGCGCCGTTGCCGGCGGGGGCCGCGCTGGCGTCGGTCCAGGTCATGCCGCGGCCGTTCTGCGCGAGCTTTTCGCCTTCGCGCCAATCGCCGAGGTATTGGCCACCGGCGGGCCAGCGGATCGTGGCCAAGGCCTCGGCTTCGACGCGCTTGGCCACGTCGTCGGCGGGCGGTTTGTCGCTCGAGCACGCGGCCTGCCCGAGGTCCTGGTTCAGGCGGTCGGACTTGGCGATGCCCTGATCGCGGAACGACGCCTTGATCATCGCGAGCGCCTGGGCGTCGAGCTCGGACGACGAGGGCAAGCTCGCGCAACCGGCGATCAGGCTGGTGGCAAACGCTGCCGCGACGGTCGCGATGGAAATGGTCTTGCGTTGCATGGTGGGTCTCGTCTTCCGGTTCAGCGCTTGAGGGCAGGGGCGATCGATTCGGCGCCCTTGGCGTTGACGCCCATGTAGACCCCCAGCGCGATCGTCACTTCAGAGGCGTAGCCGGGGTAAGGGAAGCGCTGTTGCCGGTAACAGTCGTTGAGCCGGCGCTGCATGCTCCACATCTCGCCGCTCGACACGCGGTAGGCCGGCCAGGCCGCAAAGCCGATGCCGTTGCCCGGGTTCTTCGTCAGGTCGGGAAGGTCTTGCAGCCGGATGCGCTTGCCGGGCTCGCCGTGGCAGCTGGCACACGAGAAGTCCATCGGACCGCCGCGGAAGAAGAAAGCGCGCTTGCCCAGTTCATACGAACGCTTCTCTTCGGTATGGCTCTGCGGCAGCGCCATCTTCATGCCCCGCGACTCGGCAGAAATCCACGCGGCCAGTGCAGCCAGCGTGGCCTGCTCGCCCTTGTCGAAACCGGTGGCCGCGATCTCGGCGGCATTGAAGCCCTGCAAGGTCTCCATGCAGGTCAGCAGGCGCGACTCGAGGTCTTGCACCCGTTGCGTGTCGGCGAACCAGCGTGGCATCTGCACCCAGGCGCCCTTGACGACGCCCGGGCCCAGGCCCAGGTCGCAGGCCTGCAGGGTTGCCTTCTTCGGGCCGCGCGCGGTTTTCCAGAGGCCTTCGCCCTTGGCTTCGAAGAGTTCTGCAGGGTTGCCGTCTTCCAGCATCTTGCGGTACTCGGCGATGCCGTCGGCGGCCGACTTCTGCTGTGCCGTGGCACTGACCGAGATCGTCAGCGCGAGGAGGGTGACGATTCTGCTGAATGGCTTCATTTCTACGCTTTCTTGTCGTGCTCGTTCGGGGCAGATCGTAAGCTCAGGAGACCGTCGCTTCGTCGGTGCGGGTGTCGCCCTTGTTGTCTTTCCAGGTCACGGCCACCTTGTCGCCGGCTTTGGCACCGCGCAGGTTGAACTGCAGAAACGGGTTCTTCGAGACCGAAGGGCCCCATTCCGCCGTCATCACCGGCTTGCCGTTGAGCTGCGCGCTGACTTCCTGGATGTGCCACGCGGGGATCGTCTTGCCGGCGGCGTCTTTGCGCAGGCCGGTTTCCATTTCGTGGCTCATGAGCACCCGCACGGTGGTCTTGTCGCCTGCCATCTGGGCGCGAATGCGCATCGGATCTGCCATTTTCATACTCCTTTGGAATTTCAGTACAGGCGCTCGCGGCACTGCCACCGCGCCCAACCGTTTCGCCAGCAGGCGAAACGTCGTCCGGGCTTACCCACCGCAGCCGCCGAGCGTGACCTTGACTTCCTTCTG
Source organism: Rhizobacter sp. (assembly GCF_032229685.1). Taxonomy (GTDB): domain Bacteria; phylum Pseudomonadota; class Gammaproteobacteria; order Burkholderiales; family Burkholderiaceae_C; genus LMDS01. Next base: position 137,259 of record NZ_JAVTWP010000003.1, read on the forward strand.
CGCGAACAAGACCTTGCCGTCGGCCATCAGGGCCACGGCATAGACGTTCGACGACTGGCCCATCTTGACGCGGGTGGAGAAGTTGGCATCGACCGCGTCGCTCACATCGAACATGGCCGAGAGCACGCTGGGGTTCTTCTCGACCAGCAGCAGCAGCTTCTTCACGCCCGGCAGCGCGGTCGAGACACCGATCGGCACCACTGCGCCGTTCTCGGCGATGTCGGGCCCCGTGACCGTGACGTCCTTGCTTTCGGTGGGTGCGGCGCCACCCAGACTCTTGACCACGTCGGCCATGGTCTTGAGCTCGAAGGCCGCGGCGTTGTAAGCCGCCTGCGCCGCCTGCGGCAGCAGGCCCACGGTGGCCAGCAAGGCCGCCACGCCTGCAGAACGGGAAAGCATTTCTCTGCGGTTCAGCATCACTGTCTCCTCTATGCGTATACGGTAATGAATCCGCGCCGCTCGTTGAAGCGGGCGAACCCGGACGGATCGACTATTTCGCGGCCCCTGCAGCCAACCACTTCGCGATCGTTCTGGCGTCGCCCTCGCTCAATGCCTGCGCGGGCATCGGTATGGGCCCCCAAACTCCTTGCCCGCCGGACTTGATCTTTCCGGCGAGGTAGGTCTCGGCATCGCTGCGGCTCGCATACTTCGTGGCGATCTCCTTGAAGCCAGGCCCGACGATCTTCGACTCGGTGCCGTGGCAGGCGGTGCAGGTGTGTTTCTGCGCGATTGCAAGCGCCGCAGCAGCGCCGCTGCCCGAGGCTGCCTTCGGTGCCCCGGCCACGGCGCCTGCTGCGGGCTTTCCGGTGTCGGCACCGCGTTGCGGGCCGACGAGGCGCTGCTGTTCGGCCAGGTTGCCGTGGTTGCTGCGAGCGAAGTCGGGCAGGAACGAGGCCACCTTCGGTTCGGGAGTGCAGTCCTTCATGCAGGCCACCGCCTTCACGTCGGGTTTGCCACCGTTGCCCATGCCCTTGCCCGGCCAGAGGCCGTGCTCGGTGGTGACGCCGTTGCGGTTGGGCAGCAGTTTCTGCACATCGGCGATGTTGCTGTCCGACAGCGTGAAGTTGTCGGGCAATACACCGCCCAGGTTGAGCAGGTAGGCGGTGACGGCGTAGACCTCTTCGTGCGAAAGCGTTTTGGGTGCGTTCCAGGGCATCGCGCGGTTGATGTAGTCCCAAAGCGTCGACACCGTCGAGACCTTCATTAACGTCGTGCGGCCAGGAAAGCCGTTGTCGTTCAGGTGCGCGACGCGGCCGGTGCGAATGTCTTCCTTGCTCGTGCCACCGACCAGGGGCGAAAACACCTCGTTGCTTTCGCCGAACACGCCGTGGCACGAAGCGCACTTGGCTTCCCACACGTCCTGGCCCTGAGCCACCGTGCCCGAGCCTTTCGGCAGGCCCTTGAAGTCGGGCCGAACGTCGATGTTCCATGCGGCCACCTCTTTCGATGTGGCGGGCCGGCCGATGCCGGGGTAGGGTGTCTGCGCCACCGCAGCCTGGGCGCCGAGCGCCAGCATCACCAGCGCGCCGGCGGCGCGGGCCGCTGACAGCATCGACGGCCCGCGCGACCGGAAGAGGGCATCAAGACAGCTGGACATTCTTGACCTCGCCGCTTTCCTGCACGAGCCACGACTGGATCGCGTTGTTGTGATAGACCGAGCGTGTGCCGCGCACTGCACGCAGTTGTTTGTAGCTCGGTTGCACATAGTTCGTCTCGTCGGTCGCGCGGCTCTGCACCAGGGCCGGCTTGCCGTCCCAGGCCCAGTCGAGCGAGAAGCGCGTGAGGCATTTGCTCATCACCGGGCCTTGCAGGCGTGCGGTCTTCCAGGTGCGGCCACCATCGACCGACACGTCCACCCGCTTCACCTTGCCGCGGCCCGACCAGGCCAGGCCGCTGATCTGGTAGTAGCCCTTGTCGAGCAGCACCTGGCCGCCTGAAGGCGTGGTGACCACGCTCTTGCATTCCTGCGTGCTGGTGTACTGGCGGTGCAGGCCGCCGGGCTGCAGGTCGACGTAGTGGATGACCTCGTCTTTCGTGCCATAGGGCTTGTCGCCCACCTCGATGCGGCGCAGGTACTTGACCCAGCTCACACCTTGCACGCCGGGCACGACCAGGCGCAACGGGTAGCCGTTTTCCGGGCGCAGCATCTCGCCGTTCTGCCCGTAGGCCACGAGCACTTCGCCGCTTTCGATCAGTTCCATCGGCACGGTGCGGGTCATGCTGGAACCGTCTGCGCCTTCGGCCAGCACGAAGCGGCCGCGTTTGAAGTCGACACCGGCCATGTCGAGCAGGACCTTCAGCGGCACGCCGGTGAATTCGCTGCAGCTGAGCATGCCGTGCGTGTACTGGCAGGTGGGCACCGCCACGTTGCCCCATTCCATGCCGGTGTTGGCGCCGCACTCGATGAAGTGGAAGCGGCTCACCGAAGGCAGCCGCATGATCTCGTCGACCGTGAAGACCAGGGCCGTTTTCAACATCTTGTCGTCGGAGCCGTTGATCATCAGCCGGTGTTTCGACGGGTCGACGTCCCACCAGCCTTGGTGGTGCCGTTCGAAGTGCAGGCCGCTGGGCGTGACGATGCCGAACAGGCTCTGCAAGGGCGCGAACGACACCGAAGACTGCGTCGTCTGCGTGAGCCCGGGGCTGGTGCGGCGCTGCACGTTGGCCTCGAACTTCGACGGCTTGCCGTAGCCTTCGCTCGCCACCGACTGGCCCAGGCCCTTGCTGTGGGCCGGCAGTTCGAGGATGTTCGCATCACCGCCGCTCGCATCCACCGGGTTGGACTGCGCGAACGCCGCCGGCGCGGCCGCGCTGGCCAGCGCCGCTGCGAATGCGCTGCGCACGAAGTCGCGCCGGCCCGCCCTGGCTTCGCCGAACACGGTGCGAACACCGCTTGGGTCGATGAAGCTTTCAGGTGCCTTGACGAGGCGACCGGATCGCTGTTCTGGAGTGCTCAAAAGGGGCTCCGGGCTCAGGGGTTCGTGGCTGGCGTGCGGCCCGCCACGAACAGCCTCGTTGGGGGTACACTGTGCTTGTTTATCTACATATGCAAGTAGACGAATATTAGAGCCGACAAGGTGATTCCTCTCTAGGGCTTACCCTCGGCAGTGGCCCATGCTTTGGCCGACGGCGGCAGCGCTTTTGCGAAGGAGACCCGATGAACATCGACTGGAACCACTTCACGCCCTGGGCTTCGCTCGCGGGCGGGGCGGTGATCGGGCTGGCCACGGCGCTCTATCTTCTGGCGAACGGCCGCATCGCGGGGATCGCCGGCCTGGTGGCGAGCCCGCTGCGTTCGTTGATGTCGGGCAGCGGCTTGCGGCCCGACGCGGACCGCCTGCTGTTCATCGTCGGCTTGTTGCTGGCGCCATGGGTGTGGCGGCTGGTCGCGCCGCTGACCCCGGCTGCCGTCGATGTCGGCACCGGTGGGCTCATCGTGGCCGGGTTGCTGGTGGGCTTCGGCGTGCGCATGGGCAACGGCTGCACCAGTGGCCATGGCGTCTGCGGGCTGAGCCGTTTTTCGCGCCGCTCCCTGGTCAACGTGCTGGCCTTCATGGGGGCGGGTGTCGCCACCGTGTTCGTGCTCAGGCACGTCTTCTGAGCCGCGCCATGAGAGCGATTTTCGGGTTCGTGAGCGGGCTGGTCTTCGGTATCGGGCTGATCCTGGCGGGCATGGCCGAGCCGCTGAAGGTCAAGGGTTTCCTGGATCTGGCCGGCGCCTGGGACCCCAGCCTCGGGCTCGTGATGGGCGGCGCGATCGCGGTGGCCGTCTTGGCCTTCGCGCTTGCGCGCCGAAGAGAACGTTCCTGGACCGGCGCGCCGATGGAAATACCGAACAACCGCACGGTCGACCGGCGCCTGATCGCCGGTGGCCTGCTGTTCGGCGCCGGTTGGGGCATCGCCGGCTTCTGCCCGGGGCCCGCCCTGGTGGCACTGGGCAGCGGCTCGGGGTCGGCCGCCATTTTTGTGGCCGCCATGCTCGTCGGCATGGTGATCCACGACAGGTTGTGAACAAGCCCGCCGGAGGCCCGGTCATGCCGATCTTCAGACAGCTCTTCGATGCTTCTTCTTCCACCTACACCTATCTGCTGGGCGACGCTGGCGAGGCCGTGCTCATCGACCCGGTGTTCGAGAACGCAGCGCGCGACATGGCGCTGCTGCGCGAACTCGGCCTGCGGCTGGTGGCCACGCTCGACACCCATGTGCACGCCGACCACGTCACCGGCGCCTGGCTGCTGAAGCAGCGCTGCGGCAGCCGCATCCTGCTGTCTGAAGCGGCGCAGGCGGCCAACGTCGACCAGGTGTTGCGCCACGGTGACCGTGTGGCCTTCGGCAGCCGCCATCTCGAGGTGCGGGCCACGCCCGGCCACACCAGCGGCTGCCTCACCTACGTACTCGACGATCACCAGATGGCCTTCACCGGCGACAGCCTGCTCATCCGCGGCTGCGGGCGCACCGACTTTCAACAGGGCAGCCCGTCGCGCCTGTACCGCTCGGTGCAGGGGCAGATCCTGTCGCTGCCCGAGGCCTGCCTGCTGTACCCCGGCCACGACTACCGCGGCATCAGCGTCACCAGCGTGGGCGAAGAAAAGCGCTTCAACCCGCGCCTGGGCGGCGATGTCGACGAGGCCGACTTCGCCGGCTACATGAACCACCTCGGCCTGCCGCACCCGAAGCTCATGGACATCGCCGTGCCTGCCAACCTGCGCTGCGGGCAGCCGGGCGCAGACGCGCCGCTGGCCGAAGAGCCCGGCTGGGCGCCGCTCACGTTCACCTTCAGCGGCGTCTGGGAGATCGAGCCGCTCGACTTGTTCGAGCGCGCCAGCGCCGTGCAGATCATCGACGTGCGCGAGCCGAGAGAGTTCACCGACGTGCTCGGGCACATCCGCGGCGCGCGCCTGTTGCCGCTGTCGCAGTTGCTTGAGCGAGTCGGCGAGATCGACCTCGCCGGCCCGGTGGTCGCGGTCTGCCGTTCCGGAGCACGTTCCGCGCAAGCCACCGTGTTGCTGAAGCGGGCCGGCTTCGCCGAGGTGGCGAACCTGGCGGGCGGCATGCTGCGCTGGCAGGCCGAGTCGCTGCCGGTCGAGGCAGCCGCTTGAGCAGGCGAGACCTTCGCGAATCGCTCCGCGCCAGCGCTGCCCGCGTCGAGTTCCGGGCGTGGCGGATGATCGTTCGAAGCGGCGGCTGTGGCTTCTTTGCGGAGGCGTCGCTCAGCCCCGGCCGCTTGCGGCGGGGGCGACGATGGTTGCCTCTGACGAGAGCAGTGCGAGGTCGTCTGACGTGCGTACCGCCTCGCTGATCGCGATCTGGCCTGGGTGGGCTGCGAGTGTCGCGCCGCCGGCGCATGATTCCGGTTCGATCACTTCGCCCGCCGCACCATGAGCATTCGCCACCTCGATTCGATGTTCGACCCGCGCACGGTGGCGGTCATCGGTGCCAGCGAACGGGTCGGCAGTGTCGGCGCCACCGTATGGCGCAATGTGCGCGAAGGCGGTTTTGCGGGCGCGCTTTGGGCCGTGAACGCGCGCGCTCAAAGCATCGACGGCGAGGCGGTGTACACCGACATCGCGAGCCTGCCGGAAACGCCGGAACTGGCCGTGGTCTGCACCCCGCCCGCGAGTGTGCCCGGCCTGATCGACGCGCTGGGCGCGCGCGGCACGCGGGCCGCCGTGGTGCTGAGCGCCGGCTTCGATGCACCAGTGCGCCAGGCGATGCTCGACGCCGCGAGAAGGCACCTGCTGCGCATCATCGGCCCGAACTGCCTGGGCCTGCTGTCACCGCACGCCCGCCTGAACGCCAGCTTTGCGCACGCCGGCGCGCAGCCCGGCTCGCTGGCCTTCGTCTCGCAGTCGGGGGCGCTGGTGACGGCGGTGCTCGATTGGGCCAACGGGCGCGGCATCGGCTTCTCGCACTGCATCTCGCTCGGCGAACACGCCGACGTCGACTTCGGCGACCTGCTCGACTGGCTCGCCACCGACGCCCGCACCCGCTCGATCCTGCTCTACGTCGAGTCGCTGAGTTCGGCGCGAAAGTTCATGTCGGCGGCGCGCGCCGCGGCGCGCAACAAGCCGGTGCTGGTGGTGAAGGCCGGGCGCTCGGTGCAGGGGCAGGCGGCGGCCGCCTCGCACACGGGCGCGCTGGCCGGCTCCGATCTGGTCTACGACGCCGCCTTCCGGCGCGCCGGCATGCTGCGTGTCGACACGCTGGCCGACCTGTTCGTCGCAGCCGAGACGCTGGCGCACTTTCGCGGCCTGCCTTCCGAGGCCGATGCCGAGTTTCTCGAACGCCTCACGCTGGTCACCAACGGCGGCGGCGCCGGGGTGCTGGCAGCCGACGCCGCAGCGCTGGCCGGCGTGAGCCTCGCTCCGCTGGGCGCGAGTGCCCGGCAGGCGCTCGACGCGGTGCTGCCACCCAACTGGAGCCGCGCCAACCCGGTCGACATCATCGGCGACGCGCCGGTGGAGCGTTATGTCCAGACCCTGCAGACGCTGCTTGCCGACCCTGCGAGCGGCACCCTGTTGTTCATGCACGCGCCGACCGCGATCGTGCCGAGCAGCGAGATCGCCGAGGCACTGGTGCCGGTGGCCCAGGCCGCACCGGGCCGGCTGCTCGGCTGCTGGCTCGGCGATGCGGCGGTGCAGGGCGCGCGCAGCCGCTTCCGCGCGGCCGGCATTCCCTGCTACGACATGCCCGAAGATGCGGTGCGGGCGTTTTCGATGCTCGTCACTTACCGCTGCAACCAGCAGCTGCTGCTGCAAACGCCCCCGGCGCGACGTGAGCAGACGCCGTTCGATGCGGCGCAGGTCAGCACGCTGGTCGACACCGTGCTCGCCGACGGCCGCGAGATGCTGAGCGAGCCCGAGGCCAAGGCTTTACTCGCAGCGGCGGGCGTGCCGGTCGTCGGCACGCAGGTCGTCGAGCCCAGCGCCGAGGCCGCCGTGCGGGCGGCGCGCGAGATCGGCTACCCGGTCGTGCTGAAGGTGCTCTCGCCGCAGATCTCGCACAAGAGCGACGTCGGCGGCGTGGCGCTCGGCCTGGAAGATGAGGCCGCGCTGCGCGACGCGGCGGCCGCCATGCTGCTGCGTGTGGCACGCCTGCGCCCCGACGCCACGGTCACCGGCTTCACGCTGCAGACGATGGTGCGCCGGCCGCAGGCGCTCGAGCTGATCGTCGGCGCCAGCGTCGACCCGCTGTTCGGCCCGGTGATCCTGTTCGGGCAGGGCGGCACGGCGGTCGAGGTGGTGGCCGACCGTGCCATCGCGCTGCCGCCGCTGAGCGTGCCGCTGGCGCACGCGCTGATCGAACGAACCCGCGTCGCTCGGCTGCTGGCCGGCTGGCGCGACGTGCCTGCGGCCGACGTCGATGCGGTGGTCGCGGCGCTGCAGGCCGTGGCCGAATTGCTGGCCGTGGAGCCGCGCATTGCCGAGATCGACATCAACCCGCTGCTGGCCGACGCGCAAGGCGTGATTGCGCTCGACGCGCGGGTGCGTGTGAGTGCGGCCGCGACCGGCGGTGCCGCGAACTTCGCGATCCTGCCGTACCCGGCCGAGCTGGTGGAGACCTGGGAATGGCAGGGCCGCACGCTCACGGTACGGCCGATCCGGCCCGAAGACGAAGCCCAGCACCGCGCGTTCCTGGCCCGGCTCGATCCTGAAGATCTGCGCATGCGTGTCTTCTACAGCCGCCGCAGCATCGAACACAGCGAACTCGCACGCCTGACGCAGATCGACTATGGGCGCGAGATGGCCTTCATCGTCACGGTGCCCGCGCCTTCGGGCGGCGAAGAATCGCTGGCGGTCGCGCGCGCCTTGTGCGACCCGGACAACCACGATGCCGAGTTCGGCATCCTCGTGCGCTCCGACCTCAAGGGCGGCGGGCTGGGCGAGCGCCTCATGCGCAAGCTGATCGAGCACCTTCGGAACAAGGGCACACGCCGGCTCGTGGCCAGCGTGCTGGCCGAGAACGACCGCATGCTGCAACTGGCAAAGCAGCTCGGCTTCGAGTTCGACCAAGAGCGCGCCGAGCCGGGTGTGCGCAGCATCCACCTCACCCTGACTTGACGCTCGAGCCCGCGGCCCGCCGCATTCAGTGCCGCGCGGGCGAGCGGGCCTGGGCGGCGATGTGTTCGAAGTCGGCCTGGCAGGCCGCACAACGCGGCGCCGCCGGCTGGACCCGCAGGCGAGGCAAGGCGATGGGTTCGCCACAGCTCGCGCAATCGCCGTACACGCCTTGATCCAGGCGACGCAGGGCGGCCTCGACGAGTTCAAGTTCGGCGCGGTCGCGCTGCTCCTGGGCGTCGCTCATCTCGCTGCGCTCGTGTCGCTGGGCCGTCTCTTTCTGATCGGTGACATCGCCTGCGCCCGACTGGGTGTCTGCCAGCACAGCCTGTTCGGCCGCGTGGATCTCGGTTTGCAATTCGTGCTGGCGGTAGACGAGCATGTCGCGCAGCGCTGTGAGGTGCGTCTGGGTCGGTAGATCCACAATGAGCCTTCCTTCGATGGGGGCGCGCGGCTGGCGCTTTTCAGTGAACCATCAACACGGGCAGCGTCATCGACGCCAACACCACGCGCGATGCGCCGCCGAGCACCCATTCGCGCGCCCGGCCGTGGCCGTAGCAGCCCATCACCAGCAGGCCCGCATTCGTGTCGGCGGCCAGCGACAGCAAAGCGTCGCCGACGTCGCCGTCGCCGAGCCGGTGCGGCTCGATCGGCGCAGTCACGCCGTGCAGACGCAGCCAGTGCGCCAGCGCTGCGCCGGGGTCGCTGCCGGCTTCGTCGCCCTCGGGCCGGCTGGCCACGTGCACGCGTGCGGCCCGGTGCAACCAGGGCAGCGCAGCGGCCACCGCGCGTGCCGCTTCGCGCGTGGGTTTCCAGGCGATCAGTACATCGGTCGCGCTCGTCTCGAAGTGGCCGACGAACGGCAACACCAGCGTGGGCCGGCCGCTGTCGGTGATGAGCGAAGGCACCAAGTCGGGTGGCAGGGCGCCCGTGAGCGAGTCTTTCGCATCGGTTTGTCCGAGCACCAGCAGGTCGGCGGTCAGGGCCCGCTGCAGCAGGGCCGCGTAAGGCGCGTTGCCGCCGTCGAGCCAGCCGAGTGCGCCGCGGCTCGCAGCCTGGGCGAAAGTGGCGCGTGCCCGCGCGGCTTGCTCAGCGTCAAGGTCGGCGAGCATCGACGCTGCATACGCCATGGCATCGCCGGCCAGCCAGGGTGTGGCCAGCATCGATGGCAAGACGCCGTAGAGCGCGTTGAGTTCGGCACCGTTCTGGCGGGCCAGGTCTTGCGCCATGGAGAGCCGCGCCGCGGCGCGCGGCGATGCGTCGAGGTGGACGAGGATGCTTTTCAACATGGGAGTCTCGCGTGTTGTCGGTCACCCCATTGAGCGCTCGCCCTGCCGCGCGCGATTTGAGCAAGCTCAAGGTTTGCGCACGCGGGCCGAGCGGTTCAGGCCGACACCCCGATGATCACGCTCGACGCCTTGAACACCGCCGTGACGGTGCTGCCGTTCGTGATGCCCAGCGTCTGCACGCTCTGGTTCGTGATGACCGCCGCCACGCTGCCGCCCCCCGGCAAGTCGAGCACGACCTCGGTGTTCACGGCGCCCGGCACCACGCGCGTCACCGTGCCAGCGAGCTGGTTGCGCGCCGACAGGCGCACGTTGCCGGGCTCGGTCATCAGCAGGATCGACGAGGCTTTCACCAGCGCGAAAGCCTTCGTGCCCAGCGCCAGCCCCAGGTGCTCGCGGCTCTCGCGCGTGACGGTCGCCACGACGCGCAGGCCGCCGATGATCTCGAGCTCGATCTCGTCGTTGATGGCGCCGGCCCTGATGGCATGCACCGTGCCGGCGAACTGGTTTCTGGCGCTGGTCTTCATGGCGATGCTCTCCATCAGTGCGTAGTCGGAGGTCAGGCCCTGGGCCTTGCGGTTGAGCCGGTCGACGAAGCGCGCGTGTTCATCGCGAATCAGCTCGTAGTTCTGCACCAGCTTCTCGCCGCGCGCGGTGAGCCGCGTGGAGCCGCCGCCTTTGCCGCCGACGGTGCGCTCGAGCAGCGGCTCGCCGGCCAGGTTGGCCATGTCCTCGATGGCGTTCCAGGCGCCCTTGTAGCTCAGGCCCACCGCCTTGGCGGCCTGCGTGATCGAGCCGACGCGGGCGATCTCGGCGAGCAGTGCCACGCGCCGTGCGCCGGCCAGGTTGTGGCCGTCCAGGCTCAGCCAGACGTCGGCGCCGACCGTCAGTGCTGGCGCGTCAACGGCCATGTTGTCTTGCCCGGCTGCGCAGCGGGTTCATTCCTTCACCACCCGCACCTCGATGCGCGCCAGCCAGCGCACGCTGCGCGGGCCGCTGCGCTGGTCGCGTGCCGAGACGAGCGCGATCCGGCCTTCGCGGTCGGCCAGTGGCTGGCCGTCGCGTTCGAAGACCAGCAAGGCGCCGGCGCCGATGTCGGTGTTGAACAGCTCGGGCCACGAGAACACGGCACGGTAGCCGTCGGTCGCCACGGCCATCACGGTCGCCTGCTTCCAGTCGTTCTGGTCGGTGCTGGCGAGCCCGGCGCGATCGAGCACGGCCGTGAGCTTCACGCCGCGCACGGTCGACGCGGTTTCCTTGTCGCCCACGCGGCGCGTGACCGTGACGCTGACGATCTGTTCGGCAGGAAAGGCCTTGAGGTCGTCGACCTTCAGCGTCAAAGCCGTCTTCACCGCGCCAGACACCTGCACCTGTTCGCTCACGGGGCCGGCGGCCACGGCGTGCAGCGTGCCTGCCAACAGCGCGATGGCGGCGGCGCACCGCCAGGCCCTCACCCGGGAAAAACTTGCCATCTCACACCACCTTCAGACGTGTCGGTACCAGCCGCGGCGGCGCCGCGGGGCGTTCCGTGATGATGCCTTCTCGCAGATAGAACGATTCGTCGCCGAACCAGGCCAGGTCTTCGGGGTCGTGCGTGATCATCAGCACCGGAACGTCAACGCGCTGCAGCAGCTCGTCGAGCTCGCTGCGCATGCGCTCGCGCAATTCAGGGTCGAGCGCCGAGAACGGCTCGTCGAGCAGCAGCGCGCGCGGCGAGTGCACCAGCGCGCGCGCCAGCGCCGTGCGCTGACGCTGCCCGCCCGACAACTCGCCCGGGCGTTGCGCCGCCACGTCGACCAGTTCGAATGCGCGCAGCCAGCGCTCGACGGCGGCATCGTCGACCCGGGCCGACGGGTTGCGCAGCGCGTGCGACAGGCCGAACGCGATGTTCTGGCGCACGTTCAGTTTCGGGAACAGCGCATAGTCCTGGAACAGGTAGCCGAAGCCACGGCGTCGCGCCGGCACGTCGATGCCAGACGCGCCATCGAAGAGCACGTCGCCCGAGAACGTGATGCGGCCGGTGTCGGGTTTGAGCAGCCCGGCGAGCGCCTGCAAGGTGAGGCTCTTGCCGGCGCCCGAAGGGCCGAAGATCACGGTGCGGCGTGCACTCGTGGTGAACCGGACGCGCAGGTCGAAACTGCGCTGCGCGCTGCGCACGGTCTTGTGGATGTCGACGTCGAAGCTCATCTCAGCGCCGCCCCGCGGGCGAAAGCCGCCCGGCCGCCAGCAGCACCACGATGCAGGTGATCGAGGTGAGCACGACGAGAAAGTTGGCCGTGTCGTCCTGGCCGGCCTGCACCGCCTCGTAGACCGCGACCGAGAGCGTCTGTGTGCGGCCCGGGATGCTGCCGGCCACCATCAGCGTGGCGCCGAACTCGCCGAGCGAACGCGCGAACACCAGCAGCACACCGGCCAGAATGCCCGGCCAGGCCATGGGCACCGTGACGCGGAAGAACACCGCCCATTCGTTCAGCCCGAGCACACGCGCCGCCTTTTCGAGCTGCGGGTCGACCGCCTCGAAGGCTGTTCGTGCCGACTTCAGCACCAGCGGAAACGCGACGATCGTCGCGGCGATCACCGCGCCTTGCCAGGTGAAGATGAGGTTGATGCCGAAGCTGCTCTGCAACCAGCCGCCGAGCCAGCCGCGCTTGCCGATCACGACCAGCAGGTAGTAGCCCATCACGGTGGGCGGCAGCACGAGCGGCAGCGTCAGCACCGCGTCGAGGAATTCGCGGCCGAAGAACTGGCGCCGCGCCAGCAGCCAGCCCACGGTCACGCCCAGCACCAGATTGATAGCGGTGGCCCAGGCGGCCACCTTCAGCGTGAGCGCCAGCGTGACCCATACCGACGCGTCCATGCCGCGGTGTCGTCAGGGCTTGCCGAAGCCGTAACGCGCGAGCACGGTCTGCGCGGCGGGGGTGAGCACGAAGTCGAGGAACTTGCGCGCAGCGTCGGGGTTCGGGCCGCCGGCCACCGACGCGACGGGGTACGAGATGGCCGTTTCGGTCGGCACCAACGCCACGACCTTGACCTTGTCTTTCATGATGGCGGCGTCGGTCGCGTAGACGAAACCGGCTTCGACCTCGCCGCGCGCCACATAGTCGAGCGCCTGGCGCACGTTCTGCGCGAGCACCGCTTTCGGCTCGACCGCGGCCCACAGCTTCGACGCTTCGAGCGATCCCTTGGCGTAGCGACCCGCCGGCACGCTGGCGGGGTTGCAGACAGCCACACGCTTGACTTCAGGCTTCTGCAGATCCGCGGGGGTCTTCAGGCCGAGCGTGCTGTCGCCGGGCACGATCATCACCAGCGTGTTGGCGACGAAATTGCGGCGCGAGCCCGGCGCCAGCAGCTTCTGCGTGTCGGCGCGGTCCATCGTTTCCTGGTCGGCCGAAGCGAACACGTCGGCCGGCGCGCCCTTGGCGATCTGCGCCAGCAGCGCATCGGAAGCGCCGAAGTTGAAGACGACAGTCGTGCCGGGGTTCTGCGCTTCGAACACGGGGCCGAGTTCCTTGAACGCGTTGGTCAGGCTGGCTGCGGCAGAGACGGTGAGGTCGGCGGCCTGGGCGACCCAGGGGGCCATGGCGAGCAGAGCCGCGGCGGCGGCGCGTCGGAGCTTGGTATCGGTCATGCAGTGGGGCCCGGCGGCTGGATTGACCGAAATATAGCGCACTACATAACGGCGCTTGACGAGGAATCCCCTCGTACCGCGCGGTGTCGCGCGGCTACTTCGCGCTGAAGTTCGCCACGTAGTAGGCCAGCAGGTCCAGGTCTTCCACCGGCACCTGGCTTAGGGCCTCGGTCATCGCCCGGGTGTAGCCGGGGCGCTCGCCCGACTTGAAGCCTCGCAGCGTGGCGCGCACGTAGTCTTCTTTCTGGCCGCCGATGCGCGGCACTTGCTGTCCGCCGGCCAGATCGGCGCCGTGGCAGAACGTGCACTTGTGTTGTTGCGCCAGCTCCTGGGCCTTGCTCATGCGTGCCGCGTCGGGCAGGGTCGCAGGGGCGGGTGCAGGCACGGGCGGCAGGGTGCCGATGAAGTCGGAATAACCGCGAAGGTCGGCGTCCTTCATGGGCTTGGCCATCGCGACCATGGCCTCGTTGGTGCGGCGGCCTTCGCGGAACAGGAACAGCTGCGTGATCGTGTAGAGCGATGGCTGGCCGGCAAGCACCGGCACGCCGGGCATGTCGCTGCGGCCGTTCACGCCGTGGCAGGCTGCGCACACGTTGCGGAACTGCTCCGCATACACCGCCGCGCCTGCAGCGGCCGATGCGGGGGCTGAAGCGGGTGCAGATGCGGTGCGCGCCGCGGCGGCGGGCTTCTTCGCCTGCGCGTGCGCAGACGAGGAAGCCGCCACCGCGAGCGACACCAGCGCGGCCGCAGCCGCGATGCGTCGCCTGGCCTTCACGTCACTTGCCGTAGCTGATGCGGTAGATCGCACCGGCGTGGTCGTCGCTGACGAGCAGCGAGCCGTCTTTCATCACCAGAAAGTCGACCGGCCGGCCGAGGTAGCCGTTGTTCTCGACGAAGCCGGTCATGAAGGGCTCGACCTTCGCGCCGCCCTTGCCGTCGGGCCACGCGACCATCACGTCGGCGTACTTCTTGGTGCGGTTCCAGGGGCCGTGGCGGGCGATGAACATCGCGCCCTGGTACTTGGCCGGGAACATCTTGCCGGTGTAGAACTTCAGGCCCAGCGAACCGGCGTGCGGCCCGAGCAGCGCGGCAGGCTTCTGGAATTCATCGCACGACTTGCCCCAGCCGAATTCGGGGTCGGGCATGTTGCCCTGGTGGCAATACGGGTAGCCGAAGTGCTGCTTGCCCGGCTGAGTGACCACGTTGAGCTCGTCGTTCGGAAACTCTTCGCTCAGCCAGTCGCGCCCGTTGTCGGTGAACCAGAGGTTGCCGGTTTTCGGGTCGAAGTCGAAGCCGACGGTGTTGCGCACGCCCGAGGCGATGGTCTCCACACCCGAACCGTCGAGGTTCATGCGGTAGATCTTCGCGTACTCGCCCGGGTCGCAGATGTTGCAGGGTGCGCCGATCGGGTAGTAGAGCTTGTCGTTGTGGATGCGCAGGAACTTCCAGCTGTGGTCGCTGCCGCCGGGCAGCTTGTCGGTGAGCACCTTGCCTTCGCCGATGTTGTCGAGTTTGTCTTCGACGTTGTCGTAGCGAACGATCTTCTTGTTGGTGGCGAAAAACAGCGTGCCCTTGTTGAACTCGATGCCGGTCGCCTGCTCGGTCTTGTCGATGATGACCTTGGGCTCACGCTTGCCGTCTTTCGCCTTTTCGGGAATCGCGTAGACCTTGTTGCCCACGAACAGCGTGCTGACGAAGATGTTGCCCTTGTCGCCCTGGCGCATCTCGCGCGCGTCGAGCACACCCGAAGCCCAGGTCTCGACCTTGAAGCCGGGCGGCAGCTTGAACTTCTTGGTCGGCAACTGGTCGGCCGCGGTGGGGATGGGGAAAGCCGGTACCGGCGCCATCTTCATCGCCGTGTCGGTCTTCGGCCGGCCCTTGGCCCAGCCGGGTTCGGGTTCCTGCGCCGTGGCGACGGTGACCGCGCAAACGAGTGGCAGCGCAGCCAGGGTTGAAAGCAGACGACTCTGATTCATGTCTCACCTTTGATATGTTGTGATTGAACGGAGCAGCGTTTGCCGCTGGGGCTGCCCGCGCAGCGCTGGCGTGCGAGGCAGAGCCAAAGGCAGCGGGCAGTCTAGTCAGCGAGGCCATGGCGGGCAACCGCCCCGAAGGCCGACCCTGACCGCGAGCGGGTCAGCGCTCGGCAATGTAGTGCTGCGTCGTCACCGCTTCGCCGTCGACGACGAAACCGCGCACCCGCGCTTCGAGTTCGTGGTCGGTCTGCGTGGCGCGGGCGCGCTGGTGCAGGTAGTCGGCCCACGAGGTGACGATGAAGCGCTCGACATAACGCGACGGGTCGGCCAGATCGCGGTAGATGCGCCAGAAAGTCGCGCCGTCGCGCCGGCGCGGCGCGCGCAGCTGGCTCGCCGCTTCGAGAAAAGCCGCGGTCTCGTCGGCGCGGATGCGGTAGCCGATTTCCACCGCCACCGGGCCGGCTTCGGGGTCGGGTTCGTGGAACACGAAAGAGTCTTCCCAGGGCGTGGCCGGGGTCACGTCGGAAGCCTGGCCCATGCGCAGCGCGAAGCGCCGCGCCAGAAGAATGCCTGCGGCCATGCCGGCCGCCGCGATGCACAGGGCACCCGTGAGCCCGACGATGTCAGACAGCGCGCCCCAGAACGCCGAGCCGATCGCGAACGAGCCCAGCGCGCAGAGGGTGTGCAAGGCGGTGGCGCGCGCCCGCACCCAGGGCGGTGCGCTGGTCTGCGTGGCGGTGTTGAAGGTCGTCATCACTGCCATCCAGGCGCCGCCGCCGAGCACCAGCGCGGCGTAGACCAGCGGGCGCGAGTGCGAGAACGCGGCGATCAACATCACGGCGCCGAAGACCACGCAGCCGGTTGCGACCAGGCGCTCGAGCCCGGCCCGCTCGCGCAGCCGCCCGACCACCAGACCGATCGTCACGGCGCCACCACCCAGGCAACCCATCAACAGGCCGAACCCGGCCGCGCCCAGCCCGAGCTGGCGTTGTGCGATCGACGGCAGCAGCGCCCACAAGGCCGAACCCGCGGCGCTGTAGGCCACCGTGCGCACCAGCTGCGCGAGGATGGCTTCGGAATGGCGCGCGAAGCGCAGCGCGCTCAGCATGCCGCCCCACAGCCGCTCGGCCGGCAGGCGCGACGGCGGATGCGGCTTCGGCGGCCAGCGCCGCACCCCGAACCACATGGCCAGCGTGCTGAGCACGGCGATCAGGAAGATCCAGCCGGCGCCTGCGAGCGCGAACACCACGCCCGCCAGCGCGGGGCCGACGGCGCGGGCCGCGTTGTAGGCGATCGAGATCGCGGTGATGGCCTGCGGCAACTCGTCGCGCGGGATCGAGTCGCCGATCGCGGAATTCCAGGCCGGCGAGAGCAGGGCGGTGCAGCAGCCGGCCACGAAGATGAAGAACAGCAGCGTGCCGGCGCCGGCGATGCCGGTCAATACGAGCAGCGCCAGCGTCGCCGCCGTGGCGGCCTGGACCATCAGCGCACCCAGGATCAGGCGCCGGCGGTCGGTGGTGTCGGCCAGCACGCCGGCCGGCAGGGCGAGCAGGAACATCGGCAGGAACACGGCGGTCTGCACCAGCGCGGCCAGAAACGCCGAACCGGTGAGTTCGACCATCATCCAGGCCACCGCCATCGCCTGCATCGCATTGCCGATGAAGTAGATGCCACCGCTCGCCCACAGGCCGCGGAACGCGGGGTGGCGCAGCGCGCTCCAGGTGCTGGGTGTGGGGGCGGGCGTGGCGGCGGTCGTGGGCATCTCCGGCCGATTGTCCACGCCTGCGCGCGCGGGGGAAAACCCGAAAAGACGGCCCTTGTGCTCCCAAGCGGCCGTCGGCTAAACTCTACCTACCGGGCGGTCGAATATGTTTGACGAAGCTCAAACCCGGGCCGCTTCTCGACAAGACAGACAGCCCGATGGAGACACCCTCATGACAGAAGCCCTGGTGCTGGTCGCGCAAGAAGGCGCGGTTCGAACCTTTACGCTGAACCGCCCCAAATCGCTGAACAGCTTCACGGCGGCGATGCACGCCGAACTCGCTGCCGCGTTCGAAGCCGCGGCGGCCGACACCGGCGTGCGCTGCGTGGTGCTCACCGGCGCCGGCCGTGGTTTCTGCGCCGGGCAAGACCTGTCCGACCCCGCCATGGCGCGCAGCGAAGACCCTGCCGCGCCACCGCCCGACGTGGGCAGCCTGATCGAACGCTTCTACAAGCCGCTGGCACTGCGCATCCGCACGATGCCGGTGCCGGTGATCGCCGCCGTGAACGGCGTGGCGGCCGGTGCCGGCGCGAGCATCGCGCTCGGCTGCGACATGGTGATCGCGGCGCGCTCGGCGAGTTTCATTCAAGCCTTCTCGAAGATCGGCCTGGTGCCCGACGCCGGCAGCACCTGGCTGCTTCCGCGCCTGGTCGGCCGCGCCACGGCGCTCGGCCTCGCGATGACCGGCGACAAGCTGCCGGCCGAGCAGGCGCAGCAGATGGGCATGATCTGGCGCTGCGTCGACGACGTGATGTTCGCTGCCGAGGTCAACGCGGTCGCGACTCGTCTCGCTGCGATGCCGGTGAAAGCGCTGGCCGCCACGCGCGCCGCCATCGACGCCTCGATGCACCTCGGTTTCTCCGAAGCGCTGAGCCTGGAAGGCGAGTGGCAAAGCCGGCTCAGCGCCGCGCCCGACCACCTCGAAGGCGTGGCCGCCTTCATGGCCAAGCGCCCGGCCGTGTTCAGCGACCGCTGAGAGCCGGTTCCGCCCGATGGCCTACACACTCAACAGCAACACCGTCGTCGCCGTGATCGGCGCCGGCAGCATGGGCGCGGGCATCGCGCAACTCGCCGCGCAGTCTGGCCACACGGTGCGCCTGTTCGACACCCAGCCCGGCGCCTCTGAACGCGCCTTGGTGCGCATCGAAGACGACTTGGCGGCCGCCGTGAAGCGCGGCAAGCTCGACGCCACCGAAAGCGCGATCGTGCGCGAGCGGCTCACCGCCGTCGAGCGCATCGAGGCGCTCGAAGGTTGTGGCTTGGCGGTCGAAGCGATCATCGAGAAGCTCGACATCAAGCAGGCCTTGTTCAAGCAGCTCGAACTCGTGCTCGGCGAACACGCGGTGCTCGCCACCAACACCTCGTCGATCTCGATCAGCGCGGTGGCGCAGGCGCTGACGTTTCCGCAGCGCCTGATCGGCTGGCACTTCTTCAACCCCGCCACGCGCATGAAGCTGGTCGAGGTGATCTGCGGCGTGGAGACAGACCCGGCGCTCGCGCAAGAGATGCACGCGCTCGGCAAGGCCTGGGGCAAGAGTTCGGTCGACGCGCCGAACGCGCCCGGCTTCATCGTCAACCGGGTGGCGCGGCCGTATTACGCGGAAGGCCTGCGCCTGCTCGGCGAGCGTATCGCGGCGCCGCAAGCCATCGACAAGCTGCTGCGCGAAGCCGGTGGTTTTGCGCTCGGCCCGTTTGAGCTGATCGACCTGATCGGCGCCGATGTGAACCTCTCGGTCACCGAGTCCGTGTTCGAGGCGACGGGCTGGGATTCGCGCTACGCGCCGAACCTGATCCAGCAGGAGCTGGTGCGCGCTGGCCGCTACGGCCGAAAGCGCGGCCGCGGTTTCTACGACTACCGCAACGGCGCGAAGCTGCCGTTGGTCGAGGCGGTCGCGCCTGCCGCTGAAGTGCCCGCGCTGTTCGTGGCTGGCGAGCCCGGGCTGCTCGCACCGCTGGTCGAGCGCCTGCGCACGGCCGGACTCGCGATCGGCACCGACACCACCCTGGCGCCGGAAACGCTGCGCATTGGCGACTCGGTGCTCGCCCTGACCGATGGCCGCACGCTGGCCGAACGCGCCGCGGCGCCGGGCGGGCCATCGGTTCTGCTCGATCTGGCGCGCGACTATTCGACCACCACCACGGTCGGCGCCACCGGTGAGAGCGCAGGGCTTGCGGCGCTCGCCGCTGCGTTGCAGGCGGCTCACATCGAAGTGATCGCGCTGGCCGACGTGGCCGGCCTGGTGCTGATGCGCACGGTCGCTTGCCTGGCCAACGAGGCCGCCGACGTGATGACCTGGGCCGGCGCCACCGCCGCCGACATCGACATCGCGATGCGCCTGGGCACGGCCTACCCGGTCGGCCCGCTGGCCTGGGCCGATGCGGTCGGCGTGTCGCGCGTCGTCGGCGTGCTCGCGCATCTTCAAGGCCACTACGGTGATGCACGCTACCGCCGCTCGCCTTTGCTGAGCGCCAAGCATTTTTCGAAAGCCCGTTTCCATGGCTGAGGCCTTCACCCCGCAGCAGATTGCCGAAGCCGTCGGTGCCGGCATGTTCGCCAAAGACCGTGCTTCGCGCGGGCTGGGCATGCAGATCGCCGCCATCGGCCCGGGCACGGCACGCCTCACGATGCCCGTGCGTGAAGACATGCTGAACGGCATGGACATCTGCCACGGCGGGTTCATCACCACCTTCGCCGATTCGGCCTTCGCCTTCGCGTGCAACTCGTACAACGAACTGACCGTGGCCTCGGGCCTGAACGTCGACTTCACAGCGCCGGCCCGGCTCGGCGACGTGCTCACCGCGCACGCCACCGAAGTGCACCAGTCGGGGCGCACCGGCGTCTACGACATCGACGTGCGCAACCAGCGCGGCGAGCGCATCGCCACGATGCGCGGGCGTTCCTACCGCCTGAAAGGCAAGCCGGTCGTTCCGCTCGGCGATTGAAAGCAAGACAACATGCCCGTCAAACAACCCGCCCCCGGCGACCTCGAACCGATCGAGCGTGCCAGCCGCGACGAACTGCAGGCCTTGCAACTTCGCCGCCTGCAGTGGAGCCTGCAGCACGCGTACGACAACGTGGCGCACTACCGCCAGGCGTTCGACGCGAAGGGCGTGCACCCGCGTGATCTGAAAACGCTCGCCGACCTGGCGAAGTTCCCGTTCACCGGCAAGAAGGATCTGCGCGACAACTACCCGTTCGGCATGTTCGCCGTGCCGAAAGACAAGGTGTCGCGCATCCACGCTTCGTCGGGCACGACCGGCAAGCCCACGGTGGTGGGCTACACGCAGCAGGACATCTCGAACTGGGCCGACCTCGTCGCGCGCTCGATCCGCGCCGCCGGCGGGCGGCCCGGCGACATGGTGCACGTGGCTTACGGCTACGGCCTGTTCACCGGCGGCCTGGGTGCGCATTACGGCGCCGAGCGCGCTGGCTGCACGGTGGTGCCGATGTCGGGCGGGCAGACCGAAAAGCAGGTGCAGCTGATCACCGACTTCGCGCCGCAGATCATCATGGTCACGCCTTCGTACATGCAGGTGTTGATCGAAGAGATGCGGCGCCAGGGCATCGATGCGAAGAACACCAGCCTGAAGATCGGCATCTTCGGCGCCGAGCCCTGGACCGAAGCGATGCGCGCCGAGATCGAAACCAACGCCGGCATCGACGCGGTCGACATCTACGGCCTCTCGGAAGTGATGGGGCCCGGGGTGGCGAGCGAATGCATCGAGACCAAGGACGGCCCGGTGATCTGGGAAGACCACTTCTACCCCGAGATCATCGACCCCGACACCGGCGAGGTGCTGCCCGACGGCGCCGAAGGCGAGCTCGTGTTCACCACGCTGACCAAAGAAGCGCTGCCGGTGATTCGCTACCGCACGCGCGACCTCACGCGCCTGCTGCCGCCCACGGCGCGCAGCATGCGCCGCATCGGCAAGATCGTGGGCCGCAGCGACGACATGCTGATCATCCGCGGCGTGAACCTGTTCCCGACGCAGATCGAAGAGATCGTGCTGCGCCACGGCCAGCTCTCGGGCCAGTACCAGCTCGTGGTCACGCGCGAAGGCAAGCTCGACGACGTGGAAGTGCGCTGCGAAGTGCTGCCCGGCGTGGGCGCCTCGCGCGACGAGATCGCGCTGTGGCTGCGCGAACGCATCAAGACGCTGATCGGCATCACGACGACCGTGACCGTCGGCGAACCCGACACCCTGGAACGCACGCTCGTCGGCAAGGCCCGGCGTGTGTTCGACAAACGCAAGGCTTGAGGAGAACACCATGTACACCCAGGCGATGGACACCATGGGCAAGGAAGGCGGCGATGCGAAGAAGCCGCTGCGCTCTGCCGAAGACATGCTGGCCGAGCAGAAGTTCGAAGCGCGCATCGACGCCGGCGACTTCATCGAGGCGAAAGACTGGATGCCCGAGCACTACCGCAAGACGCTGGTGCGCCAGATCAGCCAGCACGCGCATTCCGAGATCGTCGGCATGCTGCCCGAAGGCAACTGGATCAGCCGCGCGCCCACGCTCAAGCGCAAGGCGATCCTGCTCGCCAAGGTGCAGGACGAAGCCGGCCACGGCCTCTACCTCTACGCCGCCGCCGAAACGCTGGGCACTTCGCGCGACCAGCTGGTCGACGCGCTGCACAGCGGGCGCGCCAAGTACAGCTCGATCTTTAACTACCCCACGCTCACCTGGGCCGACATGGGCGTGATCGGCTGGCTGGTCGACGGCGCGGCGATCATGAACCAGGTGCCGTTGTGCCGCTGCTCGTATGCGCCGTATGCGCGGGCGATGGTGCGCGTGTGCCGTGAAGAAAGCTTTCACCAGCGCCAGGGTTTCGAGGCGCTGCTGACGATGATGACGAATGGCACCGAAGCCCAGCGCGAGATGGTGCAGGACGCCGTGAACCGCTGGTGGTGGCCGAGCCTGATGATGTTCGGCCCGCCCGACGCCGATTCGCCCAACAGCGAGCAAAGCATGCGCTGGGGCATCAAGCGCATCAGCAACGACGACCTGCGCCAGAAGTTCGTCGACGCGACCGTCGAGCAGGCCAAGACGCTCGGCGTGACCATGCCCGACCCGGAACTCAAGTGGAACGAAGCACGCCAGCATTTCGACTTCGGCACGATCGACTGGAGCGAGTTCTGGCGCGTCGTCAACGGCGACGGCCCGTGCAACCGCGAGCGCCTGGGTGCCCGCGTGAAGGCCTGGGAAGACGGCGCCTGGGTGCGCGAAGCGGCGCTCGCGAACGCACGCAAACACGAACTGAAGGAAGCGGCATGAACACGACGGTGAAGAACGAATGGCCGCTCTGGGAAGTGTTCGTGCGCAACAAGTCCGGCCTCGACCACAAACACTGCGGCAGCCTGCACGCGGCCGACCCGAAGATGGCGATCCAGCTCGCGCGCGACGTGTACACAAGGCGCCAGGAAGGCACCAGCATCTGGGTCGTGCGCTCCGACCAGATCGTCGCTTCAGACCCGGGCGAGAAGGCGATGTACTTCGACCCGATGGAAGACAAGGTGTACCGCCACCCGACCTTCTACGAACTGCCCAAGTCGCTGGACCACATGTGATGCAAGCCTCGATCAAAGTCTCTCGCGACCCCGCGGTGCAGTATTTGCTGCGCCTGGGCGACAGCTGCCTGATCCACGCCCAGCGCCTGGCCGAGTGGTGCGGGCACGCGCCCATCCTCGAAGAAGACATCGCACTGAGCAACATGGCGCTCGACCTGGTGGGCCAGGCGCGCGCCGTGCTCACGCGCGCCGGCGAGCTCGAAGGCGCCGGCCATGACGAAGACCAACTCGCCTTTCTGCGCGACGAGCGTGACTACCTGAACCTCACGCTCGTCGAACTGCCGCGCGGTGACTTCGCGGTGACAGTGCTGCGCAACTTCGCGATGTCGACCTGGCTCAAGCTGCTGTGGCAACGCCTGCAGCGATCGACCGACGCCGAACTGGCCGCCATCGCCGGCAAGGCCGTGAAAGAAGCGCGCTACCACCAGCAGCACGCCGGCGACTGGCTGCTGCGCCTGGGCGACGGCACCGAAGAATCGGCGAAGCGCGCGAGCGCGGCCCTCGAACTGCTGTGGCCTTACGTGGCCGAGATGTTCGAGAGCGATGCGGTCGACGAGCACGCGGCCAGCACCGGCCTCGGGCCGCGCTGGGCCGACTTGCGCGAAGACTGGGTGGCCGAGGTGATGCCGGTTCTTGCCGAAGCGAAGCTCAAGGCGCCCGCCGACCGTGCTTTCCGCAGCACCGGCAAGCTGGGTCGTCACAGCGAGCACATGGGTTACATCCTGGCCGAGATGCAGCACTTGCAACGTGCTTTCCCCGGGGGTGTCTGGTGAACGCGGTGGCCGATCGTGTCGACGTGATGGACGAGCGCCTCGCCCGCGCCTGGGCCGTGCTCGACACCGTGCTCGACCCGGAAGTGCCGGTCGTGTCGGTGCGCGAACTCGGCATCCTGCGTGACGTGCGCCTGAACGCCAGCGGCCTGACCGTGGTCCTCACGCCCACCTATTCCGGCTGCCCCGCCACCGAGCTGATCGAAAGCAGCGTCGTCGACTCGCTGCTTGCCGCCGGCCTCGGCCCGGTGCAGGTGCAGATGCAGCGCGCTCCGGCCTGGACGACCGACTGGATCACCACCGAAGGCCGCCGCAAGCTGCGCGACTACGGTATTGCGCCGCCCGGCCCCGCTGACGCGACGCAGGGCGTCACGATGCGCTTCATGCCGCGCATCAAGGCCGCACCGCTGGCCTGCCCGCGCTGCGAAAGCGCGAACACCGAACGCCTCTCGGCCTTCGGCTCGACCGCCTGCAAGGCAACCTGGCGCTGCCTGGCCTGCGGCGAACCTTTCGAACACTTCAAGCCGATCTGAGCCGATGAGCCTGCACTTCCACCCCCTGCGCGTGAAGAGTGTCGTGCCCGACACCGACGAAGCCGTGATTGTTTCTTTCGACGTGCCCGAGTCGCTGGCATCGGAGTTCCGCTTCACGCAAGGCCAGCACCTCACGCTGCGCGAAACGCTGGGCGGCACCGAGGAGCGGCGTTCGTATTCGATCTGCGCCGGCGTCGACGACGGCGAGTTGCGCGTCGGCGTGCGCAAGGTGGCGGGCGGGCGTTTCTCCACCTGGGTCAACGAGACGCTGAAGACCGGCCACACGGTGCAGGTGATGGCGCCCGAAGGCCGCTTCTTCGTGCCGCTCGACCCGGCGGCGAGCCGGCACTACCTGGGCATTGCCGGTGGCAGCGGCATCACGCCGATCCTGTCGATCATGAAGACGGTATTGGCACGCGAACCGAACTCGACCTTCACGCTGATCTACGGCAACCGGCGCCAGAAGTCGACGATGTTCAAGGAAGAGATCGAAGACCTCAAGAACACCTACCTCACGCGGCTCTCGCTGCACATGGTGTTCTCGCAGGAACAGATGGACTCGGTGTTGAGCAGTGGCCGCCTGAGCCGCGACAAGATCGGCGAATTCTTCGGCGGGCTGATCGACCCGAAAGGCGTGGACCACGCTTTCGTGTGCGGCCCCTTCGGCGTGAACGACGAAGCCGAAGCAGCGCTGCTCGCGGCCGGCATTCCGGCAGAGCGCATCCACATCGAACGTTTCGGCATTCCGCTGCCCGAAGGCGGCGCCCCTTTGAAGCAGCAGCCGCGCGAAGGTGACGCGGCGCAGGCACGTGTCGTGATCGTGCGCGACGGCGTGAGCCGCGAGATCGACTTTCGCAGCGAGCACCCGAGCATCCTCGACGCCGCGGCCGATGCCGGCCTCGAAGTGCCTTTCTCGTGCAAGTCGGGCGTGTGCTGCACCTGCCGCGCCAAGCTGCTCGAAGGCGAGGTGCGCATGGAACGCAACTTCGCTCTCGAAAAGCACGAGGTCGCGGCCGGTTTCATCCTGACCTGCCAGGCGCACCCGCTGACCGAGCGGGTCGTGCTCTCGTTCGACGAAAGATAAGCCCGATGCCCCGCGGACGCGCCCCCGGTTACGACATGCAGCGCGAGCAGATCCTCGCGCGCGCGGCCGAGCTGTTCGCGAAGCAGGGTTACACCGCCACCTCGATGAACCAGGTGGCCGAAGCTTGCGGTGTATCGAAGCCTTCGCTCTACCACTACGTGCGCGACAAGTACCAGTTGCTGTTCGAGATCGCCGACGGCCACATCAGCCGCCTGAAGGCGCTGGTGGCCGAAGAGCAGCCCGACGCGCTCTCGCCCGAGGCGCGCGTGCGCCGCCTGATCGAACGTTTTCTCGAGGCCTACGCCGACGCCCAGGCCGCCCACCGCGTGTTGACCGAAGACGTGAAGTTCCTCGAGCCGGCCGACCGCAAGCGGGTGCTCGACGGCGAGCGCGAGGTGGTTGCGGCGTTCGCCGACGCGATCGCGCTGGCGCGTCCCGCCTTGCGTGAGGTCGAGCTCGAGAAGCCGCTCACGATGCTGCTGTTCGGCATGATGAACTGGATGTTCACCTGGCTGCGCCCGCGCGGTGCCTACACCCACGCGCTGATGGCCCCGGTGGTCGCCGACCTGTTCTTTGGTGGCCTGAACGCGGTGCGGCTCGACGCGCTCGAGACGCAGCCCGCCGCTGCAGCCAAGCGGCGCGCCGTGGTCAAGCGTGCGGCCTGAAACGCCGGGCACAATTTCCCCCTGAACCCTGATCCCCACCCTGCAACGGAGACATCGATGAAACTCAAGAAGACCCTGCTGGCCCTCGCGGCCCTGTGCGCTGCCACGCTGGCGCATGCCGACGTGAACGTCGGTGTCACGCTGTCGGCCACCGGCCCCGCGGCCTCGCTCGGCATTCCGCAGAAGAACACGATCGCGTTGATGCCCACCAGCATCGGGGGCCAGAAGGTCAACTACATCGTGCTCGACGACGCTTCCGACACCACGGTGGCCGTGAGCAACACGCGCAAGCTGATCACCGAGAACAAGGTCGACGTGATCCTGGGCTCCACGACCACGCCCAACTCGCTGGCGATGATCGACGTGGTGGCCGAATCGAAGACACCGATGATCTCGATGGCGGCTTCGGCGCGCATCGTCGAGCCGGTCGACGACAAGAAGCGCTGGGTCTTCAAGACGCCGCAGAACGACATCATGATGTCGCTCGCCATCGCCACCAGCATGGCCAACGCCGGCGTCAAGACCGTCGGGTTCATCGGCTTTGCCGACGCGTACGGTGAAGGCTGGTACGGCGAGTTCAACAAGGTCGCTGCGATCAAGGGCCTGAAGATCGTGGCCAGCGAGCGTTACGCGCGCACCGACACCTCGGTGACCGGCCAGGTGCTCAAGCTGATGGCGGCCAGCCCCGACGCGATCCTGATCGCCGGTTCTGGGACGCCGGCCGTGCTGCCGCAACGCACGCTGAAAGAGCGCGGCTACACCGGCAAGTACTACCAGACCCACGGTGTGGCGAACAACGACTTCCTGCGTGTCGGTGGCAAGGACGTGGAAGGCACGCTGCTGCCGTCGGGCCCGGTGCTGGTGGCGACGCAACTCCCGTCCAACCACCCCGTCACCAAATCGGCGATGGAATACGTGACCAAGTTCGAAGCCATGTACGGCAAGGGCTCGACCTCGACTTTCGGCGGCCACGTGTGGGACGCCGGCCTGCTGATGCAGTCGGCCGTGGCGATCGCGCTCAAGAAGGCGCAGCCCGGCACGGCCGAGTTCCGCTCGGCGCTGCGCGACGCGCTCGAGACCACCAAGGAACTGCACGGCGCACACGGCATCTTCAACATGTCGCCGACCGACCACCTGGGCCTGGACCAGCGTGCACGCGTGATGGTGAAGATCGAGAACGGTGCGTGGAAGTACCAGCCGTGAAAACGCTACAAAGCCTGATCGGCGGGCGCTGGCTCGGCGCGGAAGGCGCCGTGCCGCTGCACAGCGCCATCAACGGCGCCCTGGTTCACCACACGCACGCCGAAGCCATCGACTTCGGCGAAGCGGTGGCGTTCGCGCGCGGCACCGGCCTGCCGGCGCTGATGGCGATGGACTTTCAGCAGCGCGCCGCGCGGCTGAAAGCCCTGGCCGCGTACCTGAACGAACGCAAGGAACAGCTCTACGCGATCTCGGCGCACACGGGTGCGACCCGCGCCGACGGCTGGATCGACATCGAAGGCGGCACTGGCACGCTCTACGCCTACGCCTCGATGGGTGGCAACGAGCTGCCTTCGGGCAACCTGGTGCACGAAGGCCCGGCGCAATCGCTGGGCAAGAAGGGCGGCTTCGCCGGCACGCACATCCTGGTGCCGCGCGGTGGCGTGGCGGTGCACATCAACGCCTTCAACTTCCCCGTCTGGGGTTTGCTCGAGAAGTTCGCGCCGAGCTTCCTGGCCGGCATGCCGTGCATCGCCAAGCCGGCCACGGCCACGAGTTACCTGACCGAAGCGGCGGTGCGGCTGATGCACGAGTCTGGCCTGCTGCCCCCCGGCAGCCTGCAGCTCGTGATCGGTGGCACCGGCGACCTGCTCGACCGCCTGCAGGGGCAGGACGTGGTCACCTTCACCGGCTCGGCCGACACGGCGGCCAAGCTGCGCACGCACCGCAACATCGTGGCGCAATCGATCCCGTTCAACGCCGAGGCCGACTCGCTGAATTGCGCGATCCTCGGCCCCGACGTGTCGCCCGACGACGAAGAGTTCGAACTCTTCGTCAAGGAAGTGGCGCGCGAGATCACCACCAAGGCCGGGCAGAAGTGCACGGCGATCCGGCGCGCGATCGTGCCGCGCCAACACCTCGATGCCGTGGCATCGAAGCTGCGCGAGCGGCTCGCGAAGGTCAAGGTCGGCGACCCGGCGATCGACGGTGTTCGCATGGGTGCGCTCGCCTCCAAAGACCAGCAGCGAGACGTGGCCGAACGGGTGGCCATGCTCGCCCAGGGCAACGAGATCGTCTTCGGCGCGGCCGATGGCTTTTCGCCGGTCGGCGAAGGCGCGGCGAACGGTGCGTTCTTCGCACCCACGCTGCTGCTGTGCCGCGATGCCTCGCGCCACAGCGCGGTGCACGACGTGGAAGCCTTCGGCCCGGTCAGCACGCTGATGCCGTATGGTGATCTCGACGAAGCGCTGGCGCTCGCCGCACGCGGCAAGGGCAGCCTCGTCGGCACGCTGGTCACGCGCGACCCGAAGGTGGCGGCCAAGGCGATTCCGGTCGCGGCCGCCTGGCATGGCCGCTTGCTGATCCTCGACCGTGAAGCAGCAGCCGAATCGACCGGCCACGGCTCGCCGCTGCCGCAGCTCAAGCACGGCGGCCCGGGCCGCGCCGGGGGTGGTGAAGAGCTGGGCGGCATCCGCGCCGTGAAGCACTACCTGCAACGCGCGGCGGTGCAGGGTTCGCCGACGATGCTGGCGGCCGTGACCGGCGAGCATGTTCGCGGTGCGGCCTTGCACGAAAGCGAGACGCACCCGTTCCGCAAGCACTTCGAAGATCTGCAGATCGGTGACTCGCTGCTGACCCACCGGCGCACCGTGAGCGAGGCCGATCTCGTGAACTTCGGCGGGGTGTCGGGCGACTATTTCTACATGCACTTCGACGAGGTGGCCGCGAAAGAGTCGCCGTTCGGCAAACGCATCGCGCACGGCTACTTCGTGCTCTCGGCCGCAGCGGGTTTGTTCGTCTCGCCGGCGCCCGGCCCGGTGCTCGCGAACTACGGCCTGGACACGCTGCGTTTCGTGAAACCGGTCGGTATCGGCGACACGATCCGCGCGCGCCTCACGTGCAAGCGCAAGACCGACCGCAACAAGAAAGATGCGAACGGGCAAGGGCAGGGCGTGGTGGCCTGGGACGTGGAGGTGACGAACCAGGACAGCGACCTCGTCGCCAGCTACGACATCCTCACACTGGTGGCCAAGCGCGGCTGACGCGCGATCGAAGAGCGGGTGGCCGGTGTACCTCTCGCCCCAGCAGCTGAACCTGCTCGGCCAGGTGATGCAGACACTGGCCGAGCCGCACGAAGAGGCGGCGATCCGCACGCGTGTCGGCGAACTCGTGCTGAGGTTGTTCGATGCCCAGCATTACGCCAGCTACGTGTGGAACGACGGTTCGCGCCGTTTCGACGGCCGGGTCCAGATCAACATGGACCCGGCCAACCTGCTGCAGTACGAGCTCTACTACCAGTACCACGACCCGATCACACCGCTGATGCAGCAGCACCGCACGGCGGTGCTCGTGGGCGACGTGCTGACCCGTGCCGAGCTGACACGCAGCGAGTTCTTCAACGACTTTCTCGCGCGCGACGGCCTGCATTGGGGCATCAACCTCTACGCCTGGGCCGGCGACAGCAACATCGGTGACATGCGCATCTGGCGTGACCGCCGGCGCACCGACTTCGGCGACACCGAGCGGCAACTGCTCGACCTGGTGCGCCCGGCGTTCACGGCGGCACTGAGGCGCTGCCGGCCGCTGGCGCCAGCAGCGGCCGAGCTCGCGCACGCGGGCGCAGCCGCCACCCATCGCCCCGAACCCCGCCTGAGCGAGCGTGAACGTGAAGTGGCCAACCTCGCGGCCTGCGGCCTGGCCGACAAGGAGATCGCGCGCCGCCTCGGCATCGCGATCACCACGGTGCGCACGCACCTCGACCACGCTTTTCGCAAGCTCGGTGTCGACAACCGCATGAAGCTCGTGAACAAGCTGGGCCGCTGATTTCGGGTTCGCCGCCAGCATCCTCATTCACGAGGATGGTGGCGGCGGGCCGGCTCTTCCAAGATGCGACGATGGTCTTTCAACAGGAGAAACAGATGTCGAACAACACATCGCGCCGGCGTTTCCTCGCGGCTGCTGGCGGCAGCGTCGCTGCCGGTTCGCTGGGCGGGCTCGGCGGCTGCGCTGCGGGGGGCCTGCTGGCCAGCGCACCGACGGCCGAAGAACAACTGGCCATGAGCTCGACGCAAGCAGTCGCCGCCATCCGCTCGGGCCGGCTCTCGGCCGAGGCTTATGCGGGCACGCTGCTGGCCCGCGCCGAAAAGCTGAAGGACCTGAACGCCTTCATCACGCTCGACCGCGCCGGTGCACTGGCCGCCGCACGTGCGGTCGACACGCTGCGCAGCAGCGGCGCGGCGCTGCCACCGCTGGCCGGCTTGCCGATCGTCGTGAAGGACAACATCAACACGAAGAACCTGCCGACCACGGCGGGCACCGCAGCCTTGCGCAACGTGCGCCCGAGCGCGAACGCGCCGGCGCTGCAGAAGCTCGTCGACGCCGGCGCCATCGTGCTCGGCAAGACCAACCTGCACGAGCTGGCGTTCGGCATCACCAGCACCAACCTCAGCGCGTTCGCCGGGCCGGTGAAGAACCCGTACGACACGACGCGCATTCCCGGCGGCTCGTCGGGCGGCACGGCCGCGGCCATTGCGGCGCGCATCGTGCCCAGCGGCCTGGGCACCGACACGGGCGGCTCGACCCGTGTGCCGGCGGCGCTGTGCGGCATCGTCGGCCTGCGGCCTTCGGTCGGCAACGGCGGGGCCGAACGACGCTACGACGGCGCCGGCGTGGTGCCCATCAGCCACACCCGCGACACCGTCGGGCCCATGGGCCGCAGCGTGGCCGACGTGGCCTTGCTCGATGCGGTGATCACCGGTTCACCACTGGCCACGGCGCTGCCCCTGCGCGGTTTGCGCATCGGCGTGCCGGCCTCGTTCTGGGCCGGGCTCGACGCGCCGGTCGCGGCCGTCATGGCGCAGGCGCGAAGCAAGCTGCAGGCGAGCGGCGTGGTGTTCGTGGATGTCGACATTCCCACGCTCGCCGAGGTCAACAACAAGGTGTCGTTCCAGCTCGCGCTGCACGAGCCGATCGCCGACATTCCCGCCTACCTGGCCGCGACCGGGGTGAGCGGAATCACGCTCGCCGACGTGGCCGCCGGGGTCGCGAGCCCCGACGTGAAGGGCGCCTTCGGTGCGATCCTGGCCGATGCCTTCGGCAAGGACTATGACGCCGCGATGCGCACGCACCGGCCGCGCCTGCGCCAGTTGTACGATGGCTACTTCCGCAGTGCCGCGCTCGACGCGATGATGTTCCCGACCACGATCGCGGCCGCGTCGCCGATCGACATGGCCAACGGCTCGGGCAAGGTCTCGGTCAACGGTGGCGCGCCGGCCGACACCTTCGGCACCTTCATCCGCAACACCGACCCCGGCAGCAACGCCGGCATTCCGGGGCTGGCGTTGCCGGCCGGGTTGACGAGCGGCGGCCTGCCGGTCGGCCTCGAGCTCGATGGGCCGGTGGGCAGCGACGCGCGCTTGCTGGGGATCGGCCTGGCGTTCGAAGCGGTGCTCGGCACGCTGCCCGCCCCGGCGCTGTGAAGCTCACGATTTGATGCATCTGCCGCGCGGGGAAACCCCGCAGGGAGCGCCGGGGTCACACTCCTAGAATGATTGTGCAGTTGCACAAGGAGTGTTCTTCAATGGCCCAGACCCGCCGCGCCGGCAAAGCAGTCGCCCCCGCCGAGCCCCGCGCCGAGCCCGCCGCCACCCCGAGCGCGGGCCCGCGCGTGCTCAAGAAGTACCCGAACAGGCGCCTCTACGACACCCAGCTGAGCAGCTACATCACGCTGGCCGACGTGAAGGCGATGGTGCTGTCGGGCGAACACTTCGAGGTGCGTGACGCCAAGACCGCCGAAGACCTGACACGCAGCATCCTGCTGCAGATCATTCTCGAAGAAGAAACCGGTGGCGTGCCGATCTTCTCGGCCGCCATGCTGTCGCAGCTGATCCGCTTCTATGGCCACGCCATGCAGGGCATGATGGGCTCGTACCTCGAGAAGAACCTGCAGACCTTCACCGACATCCAGGCCCGGCTCGCCGAGCAGTCGAAAGGCCTGTACGACCCGGCCGCGCAGAACCCCGAGCTGTGGGCGCAGTTCCTGAACGGCCAGGCGCCCGTGGTGCAGGGGCTGATGGGCAACTACATGGAGCAGTCGCGCAACATGTTCGTGCAGATGCAGGAACAGATGGCCAAGCAGGCCGGTGCTCTGTTCCCCGGCATGCCGGGTTTCGTACCGCCGAAGCGCTGAGTTCGCGCGCGGCTCACGCGCTTTCGGGGTCGTAGAAGCGCCGCGACAGGCCGCTGCGCCCCGGGTAATACTTGAAAAACGGCCGTGCGGCGTCGATGGTGCGCGCGACAGAAGGCCGCTCCAGCAGACGCTCGAAATAGGCTGCCAGGCGAGCGTGCTGCGGCCCGAGCGGCACGTAGGTCACTGCATAGAACAAGGCCGGTGCGGCGGCGCAGTCGGCCATGCTGAAAGCGCTGCCCGCCGCCCAGCGCCGCCCTTCGAGGCGAGTGTCGATCAAGGCATAGGCCGATGACAGGTTGTCGCGCGCGCGAGCCGCACCGACCGGGTCGCGCTGAGCCTCGGGCCGCAGCAGGTCGGACGTGCAGGCCTGCATGGGCGTCATCACGTACTGGTCGAAGAGCCGGTCGCACAAGCGCACTTCGAGCGCTGCATCGGCATCGTTCGGGATCAACTCGTGGCCCGGGCCGGCATGGTGGCGCTGCAGGTGCTCGATGATGATGCTCGTCTCGGGAACAGGCCGGCCGCCGTCCACCAGCAAGGGCATCTTGCCCAGCGGCCACAAGGCCAGGTAGGCCGAGCGTTCGGCCGGGTCGCCGAGGTTCAGCAGACGCTTGTCGGCCTCGATGCCCAGCTCGTCGAGTGCGATGAGGGCCTTCATGCAGTACGAAGAAAGCGGGTGGTAGTGAAGCACGGGCAGGGTCATGGGGCGGCCTGGTCGTTGGGGTCGGAAGAAATGGTAACCGCCGATCTGTGAAAATCCACGGATGACACAAGACACCCTGGCCGCTTCGGCGCCGCCCGCGCTCGCACCGAAGATCGGTTTCGTTTCACTCGGCTGCCCGAAAGCGCTGACCGATTCCGAGCTCATCCTGACCCAGCTGCGCGCCGAGGGTTACGACACCTCGAAGACCTTCGCCGGTGCCGACCTGGTGATCGTGAACACCTGCGGTTTCATCGACGACGCGGTGAAAGAAAGCCTCGACACCATCGGCGAAGCGCTGGCCGAGAACGGCAAGGTGATCGTCACCGGCTGCCTCGGTGCGAAAGCGGGCGAGGGCGGTGGCAACCTGGTGCGGCAGATGCACCCGAGCGTGCTCGCCGTGACCGGCCCGCACGCCACCCACGAAGTGATGGACGCGGTGCACAAGCACAGCCCGAAGCCGCACGACCCATTCGTCGACCTCGTTCCGGCCCAGGGCGTGAAGCTCACGCCGCGCCACTACGCGTATCTCAAGATCAGCGAAGGCTGCAACCACCGCTGCTCGTTCTGCATCATCCCGAGCATGCGCGGCGATCTGGTCTCGCGCCCGATCGGCGACGTGCTCGGCGAAGCGCAGCGCCTGTTCGAAGCCGGCGTGAAAGAGCTGCTCGTGATCAGCCAGGACACGAGCGCCTATGGCGTCGACGTCAAGTTCCGCACCGGCTTCTGGGACGGCCGCCCGGTCAAGACCCACATGACCGACTTGTGCGAAAAGCTCGCCGAGCTGGCGGCGAAACACGGTGCCTGGGTGCGCCTGCACTACGTGTACCCGTACCCGCATGTGGACGCGATCCTGCCGCTGATGGCCAGCGGCGGCATCCTGCCTTACCTCGACGTGCCGTTCCAGCACTCGCACCCCGCCGTGCTCAAGCGCATGAAGCGGCCGGCCAGCGGCGAGAAGAACCTCGAGCGCCTGCAGCGCTGGCGCGAGGCCTGCCCCGAGCTCGTGATCCGCAGCACCTTCATCGCCGGCTTTCCGGGCGAGACCGAGGCCGAGTTCGAACACCTGCTCGGTTTCATGCAGGAAGCGCAGATCGACCGCGCCGGCTGCTTCGCGTATTCGCCGGTCGAAGGTGCGACCGCGAACGACCTGCCGGGCATGCTGCCGATCGAGCTCCGTGAAGAGCGCCGGGCGCGTTTCATGGCGGTGGCCGAAGCGGTGTCGGCGGCCAAGCTGCAACGCCGCGTGGGCGCGAGCATGCAGGTGCTGATCGACTCGGCGCCTGCGCTCGGGCGCAAGGGCGGGGTGGGGCGCTCGTATGCCGACGCGCCGGAGATCGACGGCAACGTGAAGCTGCTGCCCCCCGAGAAAGCCTCGAAGACGCTGAAGGTCGGCGAGTTCACGCGCGTGAGGATCGTCGGCACGCAAGGCCACGACCTCGTCGGCCAACCTGTCTGAGAAGCCCATGATCGATCCCAAGACCACCGGCCTCATCCACCACCCCTACCAGCCGCCGGCCGGCTTCGACGCGCCGCAGCCCGGCGTGTTCAAGGCCTCGACCGTGATCTTCTCGAGCGTGGCCGCGATGCGCGCGCGCAACTGGAAAGAAAAGGCCGGCTACACCTACGGCCTGCACGGCACGCCGACCACCTTCACGCTCGAAGAGCGTATCGCGGCGCTCGAAGGCGGCACGCACTGCGTGCTGGTGCCGAGCGGGCTGGCGGCGATCGCCCTGGTCGACGCGGCCTTGCTGCAGGCCGGCGACGAGGTGCTGATCCCCGACAACGCCTACAACCCGAACAAGGAACTCGCGCGCCACGAGTTGGCCCGCTGGGGTGTGGCGCACCGTTTCTACGACCCGATGAAGCCTGAAGCGCTGGCGGCGATGCTCACGCCGGCCACCAAGCTCGTGTGGATCGAGCCGCCGGGCTCGGTGACGATGGAATTCCCCGATGTGCACGCGCTGGTGCGCGCCGCGCGCTCGGGTGGTGCCATCGTCGCGCTCGACAACACCTGGGGCTCGGGCCTCGCGTTCAACCCCTTCGAGCTGGGCGAAGGCCTGGCCGTCGACGTGTCGATCCACGCGCTGACCAAGTACCCCTCGGGCGGTGGCGACGTCCTGATGGGTTCGGTGACGACGCGCGACCCCGCGCTGCACCTGAAGCTCAATGGCACGCACATGCGCATGGGCTGGGGCGTGTCGGCGAACGACGCTGAAACGGTGCTGCGTTCGTTGCCTTCGCTCGCGCTGCGCTACGCGGCGCACGACGCGGCCGGCCGCACGCTCGCGCAATGGTGGGCGCAGCGGCCCGAAGTGGCGCAGGTGCTGCACCCGGCCTTGCCCGGCTCGCCCGGCCACGCGCACTGGGCGCGCTTGTGCACGCAGGCGGCGGGCTTGTTCTCGGTCGTGTTCGACGAGCGTTACAGCACGGCGCAGGTCGATGCTTTCGTCGATGCGCTCAAGCTCTTCAAGATCGGCTTCTCCTGGGCCGGCCCGGTGAGCCTGGTTGTGCCCTACGACCTGACGATGCTGCGCCCGGGCGGGGCGACGCGCGGCACGCTGGTGCGCTTTTCGCTCGGGCTCGAAGCGGTGAACGATCTGATCGCCGACTCGGAACAGGCACTGGCCGCCCTGCGAGCTTGAAGCTTCAGGCTCGCTCGCGCAGGCGCATCTGCAGGCCCACCGGTGTCATCGTGAACGACATGAGTTCGGCGGCATCTGCGCCGGTGGGCGTGGCCACCGATTCGATGTCGAAGTGCGCCAGCAGCATCGCCGCCGCCATCTTGATTTCGAGCAGCGCGAGGTAACGCCCCGGGCACACCCGCGGGCCGGCGCCGAAAGGAATCGACACCCGCTTGGCCGAGTTGGCCGCATCGCCCGGCGTGCCGCTGGCGAGCCAGCGCTGCGGCTCGAACGCTTCGGCGTTCGGGAAATAACGCTCGTCCATCGTGTCGCCGCGCATCACGCACCAGACCATCGTGCCCGCCGGGATGCGGATGTCGGCGATCACGGTCTCGCGCAGCGCTTCGGTCACCTGAAAGGGCGCAACCGGCTTCAGGCGCATGGTTTCGTGCGCGCAGGCTTCTAGGAAGTCGAGCGAGGTCATCTGCTCGGTCGTGAACCCTGCGGCGTCGGGTGCGATGCTGCGCACTTCGGCTTGTGCGCGCGCCAGCGCTGCAGGGTTGCGCTGCAGCAGGTAGATCATCCACGCCAGCGTGTTGGCGGTGGTGTCTTCGCCGGCGAGCAACATCGTCATCACGTTGCCAGCCACTTCGGCGTCGCTGACCACCGCGGCGTCGCCCGCATCGGCAGAGACGATCATCGCTTCGAGCAGGTTCGGCGGGTGCTCGCGGCGTGCCGGGTCGGCCTGCAACCGGGCCCGCGCTTCTTTGATGAAGACGTCGATCTGCACGTTCACCGCTTCGATGCTTTGCGCCAGTTCGCGGTCGGCCGCGCTGCGCAGGTAGCGCCAGGTCGGGAAGAACGAGAACAGGCGCTTGAAGAAAGCCGGGAAGATCTTGTCGAGGTGGCGCTGGATCACGTCGGCGTCGGACTCGAGCGTGTTGATGTCGGTGCCGAAGGCCAGGCCCGCGATCGCGTCGACGGTGAAACGCATCAGGTCGGCTTGCAGGTCGATCGCCATGCCGCCGCGCGCCGCCGTTTGCCAGCGTCCGCGCAAGCGCTGCGTCACCTTCAGCAGCGAAGGGAAGTAGGCCTTGACGTGGCTCGGGTCGAAGCCCGCCATCACCATGCGGCGCTGGCGCTTCCACGCGTCGCCGTTGGCCCCGAACACGCCGGGCTTGAGGCCCATCTCGGTGCCGATCGATTCGAGCAGGCGGGTGCGACGAAAACCCTCGGGCCGGTCACGCAGCAGCGTGTGCAGCGCTTCGTGGTCGGCCACGGCCAGCAATTGCCGCCCGCCGAGGCTGAAGCGGAAGTACGGGCCGTGTTCGCGGCTCCAGCGCTCCACGTCCTGGTGGATCGCGCTGCGCCTCACCTGCAGCAGGTTGCCGAGCACCGGCAGGCCGCGCGGGCCGGGCAGGTCGGCGATCTCGCGCAGCCGCTGCGTGGGCGCCAGGGGCGACGATTCGGCTGGCATGCGCGTTCCTTCGCTCAGTCCTTGCCCGGCTTGGAAGACACCTTGTGCCGCATCAGCCGGCCTTTTTCACGCTCCCAGTCGCGCTTTTTCTCGGTGTTGCGCTTGTCGTGCTCGGCCTTGCCCTTGGCCAGCGCGATCTCGGCCTTCACGCGCCCGCCCTTGTAGTGCAGGTTCAGCGGCACCAGCGTGAAGCCCTTCTGCTCGACCTTGCCGATCAGCCGCTTGATCTCTTCCTTGTGCATCAGCAGCTTCTTGGTGCGGTCGGCCTCGGGGCTGATGTGGGTCGAGGCGCTGCGCAGCGCGTTGATGCGGCAGCCGATCAGGTAGAGCTCGCCATCGCGAATCACCACGTAGCCGTCGGTCAGCTGGACCTGGCCGGCGCGAATGGCCTTGATCTCCCAGCCTTGCAGCACCATGCCTGCCTCGTGGCGTTCTTCGATGTGATAGTCAAAATTGGCGCGGCGGTTTTCGGCGATGGACATGCAGGCTCAGATTGGGGGCGAAGGGCGCCTCTACAATTTCTGCATTGTATGAAGCACGTCAAGAAGTCGGTATTGCTCACCTACTCGCCGCACGAGATGTACACGCTGGTGACGGCCGTCGAAGACTACCCACGCTTCCTGCCGTGGTGCGAACGCGCTGAAGTTCTGGAACGCCGTGAAGCCGGCGTGACGGCGCGGCTGCACCTGGCCTACCTGGGCGTGCGCCAGTCTTTCACCACGCGCAACGTTCATGTGGACGGTGCCAGCGTCGAACTGCAGCTGGTCGACGGGCCGTTCTCCGAACTGGCGGGCACCTGGCGTTTCGTGCCCTTGCCTGCCGCAGATGGACCGAAGGCCGAGGCCTGCAAGGTCGAGTTCGACCTGCGCTACACCTTTGCCAACGCCGCGCTCGAAGCGGTGGTGAGCCCGGTGTTCGACCGCATTGCCAACACCTTTGTCGAATCGTTCGTGAAGCGCGCCGAGCAGGTGCATGGCGAGCGCTGAGCTGCTGTCGGTGACGGTGGTCTACAGCCCGCGTGCGGGCGAGGTCGACGAGGTGCTGCTGCCGCTGCCAGAAGGGGCCACGGTCGCCGATGCGCTGCGCGAGAGTGGCATGGCCTCTCGCCACGACACGAGCCAGCTGGCCGTCGGCGTGTGGGGCGTGCTGGCGGCCCCAGGCGATTTGCTGCGAGACCGCGACCGCGTGGAGCTCTACCGACCCTTGCTGGTCGACCCGAAGGACGCCCGCCGGCTGCGCCAGCAGAAGCAGCGCAAACCGCTCAAGCGCTGAGCCGGCGGCTCACTTGGCGCAGTTCTGCGCGATCATGTCGCGCGCGCGCTTGCTCTCGGAGGCGCGGGCGGTGTCGTCCATGACGATGCGCTCGCCCTTTTCGTTCATCTGCGCCAGCCGCACGCCGCTGTCGAGCGTGCGTAACTGGGCCTGGGCGCGCGTGCAGTTGTCGGCCTTGGCGGCGGCCACACGGGTCTCTTCGGCCTTCTCTTCGGCCTTTTTCTTCGCGTTGGCTTCTTCTTCGGTCTTCTTGCGCTTGGCTTCGAGTTCGGAGTCGACCGTCTTGGGGGCCAGACCCGGCGCACCCGAGGCTGCCGACGCGGCGGCAGCTGGCGCTGGCGCATTGGCCCGGCGCGTGGCGGCGGCGGGGCGTTGCAGGATGTCGGATTCAGCCACACCCGGCGGCGGCGGCAAATCGCTGTACTGCACGCCGTTCTTGTCGCGCCACTTCCACTGCGCCGACGCCGGCAGCGCCAGGGTCGAGCCGAGCAGGGCGGCAAGCACAACAACGGTCCATCGAGACATGGCGTTCAACCGGCGAATTCGATGGCGCGAAGTGTAGCGGCGCGCTCGCGCGTTAGCCGAAATCGGCCGCTTGCGTGGCCCGCAAAGCGTGGTTTTGTTGCGGCATCCGTATAATTCGCTTTTGCGTCAGGAGCTTTTCCCATGCGCCTTCTTGGCAAAGCGCTCACCTTCGACGATGTGTTGTTGGTGCCAGCGTTCTCCCAGGTGTTGCCCCGCGACACCGGTCTTGCGACCCAACTCTCCAGAAACATCCGCCTGAACCTGCCCCTGGTGTCCGCCGCCATGGACACGGTGACAGAAGCGCGCCTGGCGATCGCCATCGCGCAAGAGGGTGGCATCGGCATCGTGCACAAGAACCTGTCGCCGAAACAGCAGGCAGCCGAAGTCGCGCGGGTCAAGCGCTACGAATCGGGCCTGTTGCGCGACCCGATCACGATCACCCGCGAGACCACGGTGCGCGAGGTGATGGAACTCTCGAAGCTGCACGGCGTGTCGGGCTTCCCGGTGTTGCAGGGCAAGGCGGTGGTCGGCATCGTCACCAACCGCGACCTGCGTTTCGAAACCCGGCTCGATGCCCCGGTGGCCGAGATCATGACGCCGCGCGAACGCCTGATCACGGTGCGCGAAGGCGCTTCGCTCGAAGAAGGCAAGGCGCTGATGCACCGCCACAAGCTCGAGCGGGTGCTGGTCGTCAACGACGCCTTCGAACTGCGTGGCCTGATGACGGTGAAAGACATCACCAAGCAGACGAGCTTCCCGAACGCCGCACGCGACGCCTTCGGCAAGCTGCGCGTCGGCGCGGCCGTGGGCGTGGGCGATGGCACCGAGGAACGCGTCGATCTGTTGGTGAAAGCCGGCGTCGACGTGCTCGTGGTCGACACCGCGCACGGCCACAGCGCCGGCGTGATCGAGCGGGTGCGCTGGGTCAAGCAGAACTACCCGCAGGTCGACGTGATCGGCGGCAACATCGCCACCGGCGCCGCCGCATTGGCGCTGGCCGAAGCCGGCGCCGACGGCGTGAAGGTCGGCATCGGGCCGGGCTCGATCTGCACCACGCGCATCGTGGCCGGCGTGGGC
The DNA here is from genome assembly GCF_032229685.1 of Rhizobacter sp. Taxonomy (GTDB): domain Bacteria; phylum Pseudomonadota; class Gammaproteobacteria; order Burkholderiales; family Burkholderiaceae_C; genus LMDS01. The sequence continues at coordinate 176,654 of NZ_JAVTWP010000003.1, forward strand.
GTGCCGCAGATCATGGCGATCGACAACGTGGCCACCGCGCTCAAGGGCACGGGCGTGCCGCTGATCGCCGACGGCGGCATTCGCTACTCGGGCGACATCGCCAAGGCCATCGCCGCCGGTGCGCACACCGTGATGATGGGCGGCATGTTCGCCGGCACCGAAGAAGCGCCGGGCGAGATCGTGCTGTTCCAGGGCCGCAGCTACAAGAGCTACCGCGGCATGGGCTCGATCGGCGCCATGCAGCAAGGCAGCGCCGACCGTTACTTCCAGGACAACACCGGCGCCAACCCGAACGCCGACAAGCTCGTGCCCGAAGGCATCGAAGGCCGCGTGCCCTACAAGGGCTCGATGGTCTCGATCGTGTTCCAGATGGCCGGTGGCCTGCGCGCGGCGATGGGCTATTGCGGCTGCGCCAGCATCGAAGACATGCGCGAGAAAGCCGAGTTCGTCGAGATCACGTCGGCCGGCATCCGCGAGAGCCACGTGCACGACGTGCAGATCACCAAGGAAGCGCCGAACTACCGGGCTGATTGACACGCCCCGTGTCGGCAAGAGCGGAACCACGAGAGCGAGACACTTCTTGACGAAGCCCGAACCTTCATCGCCGGCACCCGTGGCCGCGGGCCGCCAGGCAGCGATGCCGTTCATCATGTTGACCGTGCTGATCGACATGATGGCCATCGGGTTGATCATTCCGGTCTTGCCGGCGCTGGTGGGCACTTTCACCGGCTCGCAAGCAGATCAGGCTTTCTGGTTCGGTGCCACGACCTTCGCCTTCAGCATTGCGAACTTCTTCAGCTCGCCGGTCCTCGGTGGCCTGTCGGACCGCTTTGGCCGGCGGCCAGTGCTCTTGCTGGGCTTTTGCGCGCTGGCCCTCAGCTTCTTCGTGACGGCGATGGCCACCGCGCTGTGGATGCTGATCGTGGTGCGCCTGTTCAGCGGCGCGATGCAGTCGAACGCCTCCGTCGCCAACGCCTACGTGGCCGACATCACGCCACCGGCTGACCGCGCCAAGCGCTTCGGCATGCTGGGCGCGATGTTCGGCGTCGGTTTCATTCTGGGCCCGGTGATGGGCGGCGTGCTCGGTGCCATCGACCTGCACTGGCCGTTCTTCGCCGCCGGCACGTTGGCGCTGCTCAACTTCGTCTACGGCTACTTCGTGCTGCCGGAATCGCTGCCGCCAGAAAAGCGCCGGCCGTTCACGGCCAAGTCGTTGAACCCGTTCGCTTCCCTGTACGACCTGAGCCAGCTGAAGGGCGTCGGCTTGCTGGTTGCGGTGGTCTGCTTCAGCGGCCTGGCGCAGTTCATCCTCTACACCGTTTGGGTGCTCTACACCACCTTCAAGTTCGGCTGGGGGCCGGCGCAGAACGGCTGGTCGCTGTTCGCGGTGGGCGTGATGTCGGCGCTGGTGCAGGGCGTGCTGCTCGGGCAACTGCTCAAGCGCTTCTCGCCGCAGCGCCTGGCCATTGCCGGGCTCGTGTCGTCGACGATCGCCTACATCGCCTGGGGGGCCATCACCGAAGGCTGGATGATGTACGCGGTCGTCATCTGCAACCTGCTCGGCTTCACCGTGACCGCATCGATCCAGAGCATCATCTCGAACGCCGCCGACGCCACCACGCAGGGCCGCACGCTCGGCGCGGTGAGCGCGCTCAACAGCCTGATGGCGGTGCTCGCGCCGCTGGTCGGCGCGCCGCTGCTGGCGATGGTGTCGCACCTGCCGCAGGGCGACTGGCGCATCGGCGCACCGTTCTACTTCTGCGCCTTGTTGCAGTTCGTCTCGCTGCTGCTGGCCTGGTTCCACTTTCGCGGCGCGCGCCGCACCCGTCTGTCGGCACCCGCTGCCGACGCTTCCATCGTCTGACATGCACGACAAGATCCTCATCCTCGACTTCGGCTCCCAGGTCACGCAGCTCATTGCACGGCGTGTGCGCGAAGCGCATGTGTTCTGCGAGATCCACCCCAATGACGTGAGCGACGCGTTCATCCGCGAGTTCGCGCCCAAGGGCATCATTTTGTCGGGCAGCCATGCGTCGACGTACGAAGAGCACGAGCTGCGCGCACCGCAGGCCGTGTGGGACCTGGGCGTGCCGGTGCTCGGCATCTGCTACGGCATGTTCACGATGGCAGTGCAGCAGGGTGGCAAGGTCGAGGCGGCCGACCACCGCGAGTTCGGCTACGCCGAGGTGCGCGCGCATGGCCACACCCGCTTGCTCGACGGCATCGAAGACTTTCGCACGCCAGAGAGCCACGGCATGCTCAAGGTCTGGATGAGCCACGGCGACAAGGTCACCGAGCTGCCGCCGGGCTTCAAGCTGATGGCGTCGACGCCGAGTTGCCCGATCGCCGGCATGGCCGACGAGGCGCGCGGTTACTACGGCCTGCAGTTTCACCCCGAAGTCACGCACACCTCGCGCGGGCGCGCGCTGCTCAACCGCTTCGTGCTCGACATCGCCAAGGCGAAGCCCGACTGGGTGATGGGCAACTACATCGACGAAGCCGTGGCGCGCATCCGCGAGCAGGTCGGCAGCGAAGAGGTGATCCTCGGCCTGTCGGGCGGCGTCGATTCGAGCGTGGCCGCGGCATTGATCCACCGCGCCATCGGCGACCAGCTCACCTGCGTGTTCGTCGACCACGGCCTGCTGCGCCTGAACGAAGGCAAGATGGTGATGGACATGTTCGCTGGCCGCCTGCACGCCAAGGTGATCGCGATCGACGCGAGCGCGCAATTCCTCGGCCACCTGGCTGGCGTGACCGACCCCGAAGCCAAGCGCAAGATCATCGGCCGCGAGTTCGTCGAGGTGTTCCAGGCCGAGGCAAAAAAACTCACCAACGCGAAGTGGCTCGCCCAAGGCACGATCTACCCCGACGTGATCGAGAGCGGTGGCGCCAAGAGCAAGAAGGCGACCTCGATCAAGAGCCACCACAACGTGGGCGGCCTGCCAGAAACATTGGGCCTGAAGCTGCTGGAGCCGCTGCGCGAACTCTTCAAGGACGAAGTGCGCGAACTCGGCGTGGCACTCGGCTTGCCGCCCGACATGGTCTACCGTCACCCGTTCCCTGGCCCCGGCCTGGGCGTGCGCATCCTCGGCGAGGTGAAGCCCGAGTTCGCCGACTTGCTGCGCCGCGCCGACGCGATCTTCATCGAAGAGCTGCGCAACACCGTCGATGAAGCGAGTGGCAAGAGCTGGTACGAGCTGACGAGCCAGGCCTTCGCCGTGTTCCTGCCGGTGAAGAGCGTGGGTGTGATGGGCGATGGCCGCACGTACGATTACGTGGTCGCCTTGCGCGCCGTGCAGACCAGCGACTTCATGACCGCCGACTGGGCCGAGTTGCCGTACGCGTTGCTCAAGAAGGTGTCGGGCCGCATCATCAACGAGGTGCGTGGCATCAACCGGGTGGCTTACGACGTGTCGAGCAAACCGCCGGCGACGATCGAGTGGGAATGACGGGTGCGCCGTCGCGCACAGCAGTTCAGCCCACCCCGACCCGGCCTTGAGCCTTTTGCGCAAGCTTCGCGACCATGTGCACCCGCTACATCACGCCCGAAGTCGCTGCTGTCGAGCGCCACTGGCAAATCGGCCGCGCCCACACTTGGCGCTGGCCGCGGCCCGACATGTTTCCCAAGTATCCAGGGCCGTTCATCCGCGCGCCGCGCGAGCCGGCTGAAGCCGGCTTCGAACTTGCCGTAGGGCAATGGTGGCTGATCGCCGACAACGCGACGGAACAGTTTCCGGCGGCGCGCACTTACAACGCACGCTGGGAAGGGCTGAGCAGCCGCTGGTCGTTCCGCGGCGCGTGGGCGCGTGGGCAGCGTTGTCTGATTCCTGCCGAAAGCTTCTTCGAACCCAACTGGGAGTCGGGCAAACACGTGTCATGGCGCTTCCAGCGTGCCGACGGCGCTCCTTGGGGCCTGGCGGGTTTGTGGAACGCGTGGATCGACCGCGCCACCGGCGAGGTCCACGAGAGCTACACGATGCTCACAGTGAACGCCGACCAGCACCCGCTGATGAACCGCATGCACAAACCCGACCCGAAACGGGCTGCCCACCTGCAGGACAAGCGCAGCGTCGTGCCGATCGAAGCCGAGAACACCGAGCGCTGGCTGCGCGGAACGCCGGAAGAGGCTGCGGCGCTGGTTCGCCTGCCTGAGGCAAAACTGTTCGTGGCCGGCCCGGCGAGTGACTGAAGTGCGGCGCTGTGTACAGTCCCGGTCACGCGGCGACATGTATTTTCGCCGCGGGCCTGCCGCAAACCTTGCCCGATGACCGACACCCTCTCCACTGCCGACGAGCAAGCCATGCGCATCGCGCTCGACCAGGCTCACAACGCGTGGCTGGTGGGCGAAGTGCCCGTTGGCGCCGTGATCATGCGCGCTGGCCAGGTCATTGCCACCGGCTACAACCGCCCGATCACCGAGCACGACCCGACCGCGCACGCCGAGATCGTGGCGCTGCGGCACGCGGCGCAGTTGCTGTCCAACTACCGCTTGCCGGAGTGCGAACTCTTCGTCACGCTCGAACCCTGCGCGATGTGCGCCATGGCGCTGATGCACGCGCGCTTCAAGCGCGTGGTGTTCGGCGCGAGCGACCCGAAGACCGGCGCAGCAGGCTCGGTGGTCGACCTGTTCGCGCAAACGCAACTCAACCACCACACGGTGGTGCAGGGCGGTGTGCTGCCCGACGAGTGCGGTGCCGTGCTGCGGGACTTTTTTGCCGAGCGGCGCGAGCAGTACCGGCAGCGCCGCGCCGCGCCTGCTGCTGACGCAGTAGTCGACGCGTTTGCCGACTCCACGCAGCCCATCCCGGCCGGCGAAGCGGTCGAGATCGACGCACACCTTCCTACCCACGACTGACCCGATGACGCTCCTCAAGTTGTTCACTCCCGCTGGTGTTCTGGCCGCCGCAGCGCCCTTGCGCCTGGCCGGCAAGCGCCTGAAAGCCCTCGGCTTCGAGGTGCAGGTCGATGAGTCGGCGCTCGCCAGGCATCAACGGTTTGCCGGCGACGACGCGACGCGGCTCGCCGCGTTGCACCGCGTGGCCGAGCAGGCGCCGTCGATCGCGCTCGCCACCCGTGGCGGCTACGGCATGACACGCCTGCTCGACCACGTCGACTGGAAGCGCATCGCGCGCAGCGTCGAGCGCGGCACACGATGGGTCGGGCACAGCGACCTCACGGCACTGCAACTCGGGCTGCTCGCGCACGCCGAAGGCATCACCTGGGCCGGCCCACTGGCGTGCGACGACTTCGGCCGCAGCGAAGAAGCGGGTGGTGTCGACGAGATCACGCGGGACTGTTTTCTCGAAGCGATGGGCGGTGAACTCGAAGCGGTGGGCTTCCGCACCGAGGCCGGTTTCGATGAACTGCAAGTGCGCGGCACGCTCTGGGGCGGCAACCTCTGCATGGTGAATTCGATGCTCGGCACCAGGCACTTTCCGCGCATCAAGGGCGGGGTGCTGTTTCTCGAAGACGTGAACGAGCACCCCTACCGCATCGAACGCAACTTGCTGCAACTGCACCAGGCCGGCGTGCTCGACGCACAGAAAGCCGTCGTGCTCGGCGCCTTCAGCGCCTACCGCAAGTCGCCGCTCGACCGAGGCTACACCTTCAAGACAGCGGTGCAGTACCTGCGCACGCTGACGAAGACGCCGATCCTCACCGGCCTGCCGTTCGGCCATGTGCAACCCAAGGTGACGTTGCCGGTCGGCGCACGTGTCACGATGGTGGTGCAAGGGCGCGACGTGCTCATCGGCTGGGAGCACAAGCACGCCGGCAAGGCCCACGACCACGCCCACCACTGAAGGCCCGTGCCCGGCGCGGCGCGGTTTGGCCACCGTACGACCGTACAATGGCGCGTTGCCTCGCTTTGACCCGACCACAAGCCGGTGTTCATCGCAGGCACATTGTTTTTCTGGGTTCGGCGCGCAAGCCTGCGCCGGGTTTGCGAAAGAAGGAACGGGCGGCATGCGCGGTGGGCAACAAGAAGTGCCGGTGGCCAAACACCGGCGCATGCGGGGCAGGGTGGGTTGGGCCGGCATTCTGCTCGGTGCGCTCGCCTTGTTCGCCGGCTGCGACAACAGCCCCAACCCCAAGGGCAGCGAGTCGAGCAACACCTTCTTCGTCGCCTTCCAGGAGCGCTCGCCACGCCACCTCGACCCGACCGCTTCTTATGCGGTCAACGAGGTGCCCTACATGTACTCGATCTACGAGCCGCCCTACGCGTACCACTACCTGAAGCGGCCCTACGAGTTGGTGCCCAAGTCAGCGGCCGAACTGGCCACGCCGACCTACTTCGACAAGGACGGCAAGCCGCTGCCGGCCGACGCGCCCGGTGAGCTGGTGGCCGAGAGCCACTACGACGTGCACATCAAGCAGGGCGTGCGCTACGCACCGCACCCGGCGTTCGCAAAAAACGCGAACGGCGAGTACGCCTACCACGCGCTCACCGCAGCGCAAACGCGCGACAAACACTCGCCGCTCGACTTCGAACACGCCGGCACGCGTGAGTTGGTGGCCGAAGACTTCGTCTATGCGCTCAAGCGCCATGCCACACCGCGCATCGAAGCGCCGATCTTCGGCATCTTCTCGGAATACGTGATCGGCCTCAAGGACTACAGCACGCTGATCCGCGAAGAAGATCGCAAGCTGCGGCAGGGCCTCGACCCGGCCGCGCTCGACAAGCCTTTTCTCGATTTTCGCCAGTACCCGCTCGCGGGCGCCACCGCGCTCGACAAGTACACCCTGCGCATCCGCATCAAGGGCAAGTACCCGCAATGGAAGTACTGGATGACGCTGGCCTTCACCGCGCCTGTGCCCTGGGAAGCCGACAAGTTCTACGCCCAACCCGGCATGGCCAAGAACAGCCTCACGCTCGACGTGTGGCCGGTCGGCACCGGGCCCTTCATGCTCACCGAGTACGAGGCCGACCGGCGCCTCGTGATGGTCCGCAACCCGAACTACCACGGCGCCACCTACCCGTGCGAAGGCGCACCGGGCGACAAGGAAGCGGGCCTGCTCGAAGACTGCGGCAAGAGCCTGCCTTTACTCGACAAGCTGGTCTTCAACGTCGAGCGCGACAAGACGCCGCTGCGCTCCAAGTTCACCCAGGGTTTTCTCGACGTGCCCGAGATCGAGCGCAACGACTGGGGCCCCGACTTCCTGGCCGACGCGAACGATTCCGATGAAGTGAAGAAGCGGTTCGAGGAACGTGGCATGCGCTTCCCGAAGAGCATCGAGCCGCAGAACTGGTACCTCGGGTTCAACTGGCTCGACCCGGTGGTGGGGCGAGGCGACACACCCGAGCAGCAGACGAAGAACCGCAAGCTGCGGCATGCGCTGAGCATCGCGATCGACTGGGAAGAAGGCTACGGCCGCGTCTTCACGCAGAAGGCCGGCGAGGTGGCGCACAGCCCGCTGCCGGGTGGCATGTTCGGTTCGCGCCACGGCACACCGGGTGACATGAACCCGGTGACGCACAAGTTGGTCGACGGCAAGGTGGTGCGGCGGTCGATCGACGAAGCGAAGGTGCTGCTCGCCGAAGCCGGATACCCCGACGGGCGCGACGTGAAGACCGGCAAGCCGCTGGTCCTGAACTACGACTACCAGCGTGTGCCCACGCCCGAGTACAAGGCCGAGCTCGACTGGATGGTCAAGCAGTTCGCCAAGCTCGGGGTGCAGCTCGAGATCCGCGCCACCGACTACAACCAGTTCCAGGAAAAGATGCTCAAGGGCAAGCAGCAGATCTTCTGGTGGGGCTGGTTCGCCGACTACCCCGACGCCGAGAACTTCCTGTTCCTGCTCTACGGGCCGAACGCGAAAGCCAAGGTCGAAGGCGAGAACGCCGCCAACTACCTGAACCCCGAGTACGACAAGCGCTACAAACAACTGGCCTTGCTCGAAGATGGCCCGGCCAAGCAGAAGCTGATCGACGAGATGGTCGACATCCTGCGCCAGGACGCACCCTGGGCCTGGGGTTACTTCCCGTACTCGGCGGGTGCGTACCAGAAGTGGCAGCCGAACGGCAAGTACGGCTTGTTCACCAACGACCGCGCCCTGTACTACCGCATCGACGCGCCGATGCGCGCGCGTCTGCAGGCCGAATGGAACCGCCCGCGTTACTGGCCGATGCTGTTGCTGGTGGCCGGCGCCATGCTGTTCGGGTGGATCGGCTGGCGCGCCTGGCGCGCCCGCGAACGCGCGATCGGCCGCAGCGGCGCAGCGCCGGCGCTCGAGCCCGTGGCCGTGAAGCGCTGAGCCATGTGGAACTACCTCATCCGCCGCAGCTTTTACGGCGTGCTGGTACTGCTCGGGGTGAACCTCTTCACCTTCATGCTGTTCTTCACCGTCAACACGCCCGACGACATGGCGCGCCTGAACATCGGCGGCAAGCGGGTGACGCAGGAGCAGATCGTCAAGTGGAAGGTCGAGCGTGGCTACGACAAGCCGCTGTACTGGAACGCGGCTGCCCAGGGAACGAGGAAAGCGACCGAGACCGTGTTCTGGGACCGCTCGGTCTCGCTGCTCGCACTCGACTTCGGCCGCTCCGACTCGACCAGCGCCACCGACATCGGCCACGAGATCAAGACCCGCATGGGCGTGAGCCTGCAGCTTGCCGTGCCGCTGTTCCTGCTGCAGATCGTGGTGAGCGTGGCCTTCGCCCTGTTGCTGGTGTTCTTCAAGCACTCGCGCATCGACTTCTGGGGCGTGGTCGCGTGTGTGCTCATGCTCTCGATCAGCGCGCTGTTCTACATCATTGTCGGCCAGTACCTGTTCTCGCGCGTGTTCCACCTGGTGCCGATCTCGGGCTTCGAATCGGGTTGGGACGCGCTGCGTTTCCTGGTCCTGCCGGTGATTCTTTCGCTGCTGTCGCGGCTCGGCAGTGAAGGGCGCCTGTACCGCGCGATGTTCCTCGAGGAATTGGGCCGCGACTACGTGCGCACTGCGCGTGCCAAGGGCCTGAGCGAGCCCAAGCTGCTGTTCAGCCACGTGCTGCGCAACGCGCTGATCCCGATCCTCACGAGCGCAGGCAGTTACCTGCCGTTCGTGTTCCTCGGCAGCCTGGTGTTCGAGAGCTTCTTCGGCATCCCGGGGCTGGGCGCCTACGTGATCGAAGCGATCACAGGGCAGGACTTCGCGATCGTGCGCTCGATGGTCTTCGTGGGCTCGCTGATCTACATCGCCAGCTACATCGTGATCGACGTGGCCTACACCTGGGTCGACCCGAGGGTGCGCCTCGCATGATGCCGAAGATCGTCGTTCTCTGGTCCGACGTGGTCGTGATCGCCACGCTGCTGCTCTTGCTGCTGTACGCGGTTCGTGTGCGCGGCAGCCAGAACCTGCGCGCCACCTGGATGCAAGTGGTGCGTGACCCGGCCGCACTGTGCTCGGCGGTGGTGCTGGTGCTGTTCTTCGCCGTCGCTGTCGTCGACAGCCTGCACTTCCGGCGGGCCCTGGGCGACGTGCCGGCCGCCGGTTCGGCGCAAGCACAGGCCTACGCCACCCGCACCGAGTCGTTGCTCGACGTGCTGCTCGCACGGCAACTTGCCGGGCGCGAAACCTCGTACTCGGCGCCGCTCGCGATTCGTGCCTTCACCAAGGACTCGGTCGAAGTGGCCGGTAACACCGAGCGCATCTACCCGAGGCTGTTGTACGGCGGCAAGAGCCTGACCGAAGACAGCGAATGGGCGGGCGATGTGTGGCGGCGCTCGCTGATCGGGTTGGCGCTGGGGCTCGTGCTCGCCCTCGTGGTCGCTGCCGGCATGGCGTTCCTGCTGGCCAGAGTCCGTGGCACGCTCTTGGCGCCGGCATGGCGCGCGATCGCACACAACCAGACCGACCTGCCGCTGCGCGCTGCACTGCTGACCGTGCTGGTGCTGTGCGTCGTCTTCGGCCCGCTGCTCGCGCTGGCGCAGAACTACCACGTGTTCGGCACCGACCGCACCGGCAACGACGTGTTCTGTCAGGCGCTCAAGAGCATCCGCACCGCCTTCGTGATCGGCACGCTCTCGACCATCGCGACGCTGCCGCTTGCCGTGGGCCTGGGCATTCTCGCGGGCTACCTGCGCGGCTGGGTCGACGAGGTGGTGCAGTACCTGTACACGCTGCTCTCGTCGATCCCGAACGTGCTGCTGATCGCGGCCTGCGTCTTGATGATGCAGGTCTTCATCGACACCCACCCCGACCTGTTCGAAACCGGTGCCGAACGGGCCGACGTGCGCCTGTTCCTGCTGTGCGTGATTCTCGGCCTCACCGGCTGGGCCACCTTGTGCCGGCTGCTGCGCGCCGAGACCATGAAACTCTGCGCGCTCGACTACGTTCAGGCGGCCAACGCCTTCGGTGTGCGGCCGGCGCGCATCATGGTGAGGCACATCTTCCCGAACGTGGTGCACCTGATCATCATCACGACGGTGCTCGACTTTTCGGCGCTGATCCTCTACGAGGCGGTGCTGTCGTACGTGGGCGTGGGCGTCGACCCGTCGATGAACAGCTTCGGCGGCATGATCAACCTGGCGCGCACCGAGATGAGCCGCGACCCGCTGGTCTGGTGGTCGTTCGCCGCGGCCTTCACGTTCATGGTCACACTCGTGCTCGCGGCCAACCTGTTTGCAGACGGCGTGCGCGACGCCTTCGACCCGCGCGCGCGCAGCTTCCGGCCGCGCCTGCGCAAGGGGGCGGTGGCATGAGCGCCGGTGTGTTGCAGGTGAGTGACCTGAAGGTCGCGCTCGACGCCGATGCCGGCCTGGTCAGGGCGATCGACGGGCTGAGCCTGTCGATACGGCGTGGCGAAACCTTTGCGCTGGTGGGAGAGTCGGGCTGCGGCAAGAGCATGACAGCGCTCGCGCTGATGCGCCTGCTGCCCGACAACGGCTCCGTCACCCAAGGCAGCGTCGTGCTCGAAGGACAGGACGTGCTGGCCTTGCCCGAGTCGCGCATGCGTGCGGTGCGCGGCGGGCGCATCGGCATGATCTTCCAGGAACCGGCCACGAGCCTGAACCCGGTGATGCGCGTCGGCGAACAAGTCGTCGAAGCCATCGAGGCGCACACGCCGTTGCGCGGTGCGGCGGCGCGTGCCAAGGCGATCGAGTGGCTGCGGCGCGTCGGCATCCCTGAGCCCGAAAGCCGCGTCGACGAGTACCCGTTCCGCCTGTCGGGCGGCCAGAAGCAGCGCGTGATGATCGCGCTCGCCCTGGCAGCAGAGCCCGACTTCCTGATCGCCGACGAGCCGACCACCGCACTCGACGTGACGATCCAGGCCCAGATCCTCGAACTGCTGCGCCAGCTGCAGAAAGAGCAGGGCATGGGCCTGCTGCTCATCACCCACGACCTGGCCGTGGTGGCAGGCATGGCGCACCGCGTGGCCTTGATGTACGCGGGCCAGATCATTGAAGTGGCCGAAGCGGCCGAGTTCTTCGCCGCGCCTAAGCACCCTTACGCCCGCCTGTTGTTGCGCGCGTTGCCCGACGCCTCGAAGCGCGGCGATGTGCTCGCAGCGATCCCCGGCACGGTGCCGCCGCTGTGGCTCGAGTTTGCCGGCTGCCGTTTTGCCCCGCGCTGCGACCGGGCGTTCGACGCGTGCCGTGGCACGCGCCCCGAACTGCTCGACCTCGGGGGGCGCGATGTGCGCTGTCTGCTGTACGGCGGTGCGGCAGAGCAGCCACCGCTTGCCGCCGCACCGGCGCAGGCGCTGCGTTTCGAGGCACCTCCCACGCTGCCGTCCATCGGCGAGGCCTTGCTCGAAGTGCACCAACTCAGCGTGCGCTTCCCCGTGCGCGGTGGCTTGCTGCAACGCCGCCGCGGGGAGTTCACCGCCGTCGACCAGGTCTCGTTCTCTATCCGTGCCGGCGAGACGCTGGCGCTGGTGGGCGAGTCGGGCTGCGGCAAGACCACCACCGGCAAGGCCATCGTGCAGTTGCTGCGCGGCCAGGCCAGCATCAAGGGCGAGGCCCGTCTCGACGGGCAGGACCTGTTCGGTTTGAGCGGCGATGCCTTGCGGCTGGCGCGCCGATCGATCCAGATCATCTTCCAGGACCCGTTCGCCTCGCTGAACCCGCGGGTGCGGGTCGCCGACATCCTCGAAGAAGGGCTGCTCTCGTTGCGCCCCGAACTCGACGCAGCGGCGCGCCGCAAGAGCCTGGAGCTGCTGCTCGACCAGGTCGGCCTGCGCCGCGACACGCTCGAACGTTACCCGCACGAGTTTTCAGGGGGCCAGCGCCAGCGCATCGCTATCGCGCGCGCTCTGGCGGTGCGCCCGCGCCTGATCGTGTGCGACGAACCCACCTCGGCACTCGATGTCTCGGTGCAGGCGCAGATCCTGAACCTGCTGCGTGACCTGCAGCGCGAGACCGGCGTGGCCTACCTGTTCATCACGCACAACATCGGGGTGGTGGGCTACCTGGCCGACCACATCGCCGTGATGAACCGTGGGCGCATCGAAGAGGCGGGCGACGCCAGCACCGTGCTGCAGCGACCGCAGGCCGCGTTCACGCGGGCGCTGCTCGCGGCGGTGCCCCGAATCGAGCCACCGCCTGCCCCCTGATTGCGGGGCCGCGTTACACATAGCGGCGACGCCTGTTGCGGACAGCCAACGACGTGCGCAAAGCGCATTAAGTAGATGCCCGGGGATCGCCGGTCCGGGTACCCGCCGCGAGCTGAGGCCGCGGCCCGTCCGTCGCCCGCCAGCCCGCATGGAATATGGGTTTGCGGCCAAACACGCCTGTCCCAGGCCGTGTGTTCGCCGCTCACGCTCAAGAACATCAAGGGATTCCCTTAGAGAGAGTCCTACAAGGGTTCAGTGACAATTCATTTACATGTCTTAGCAGACGACTCATGACCCGCTTACAAAGCTGGTATGTGACTTGCTGCAGGACTTGGTCTTTCGATCAACCTTTCAGTGAATTTCCTAGGAGATCCCATGTTCAGAAAAACACTCGTGGTGAGAGCCCTCGCCGTTGCCTTCGGGGCTGCCGCCCTGACGGCGGCCGTCGGCCCTGTCGCGTACGCGCAGACCAGCGCCACCGGCACCATCTTCGGCCAGGTTGACGCCGCTGCCGGCTCGACCGTCGTGATCGAAAACCTCGACACCGGTGCGCGACGCACGCTCACACCCGGCGCCGACGGCAAGTACCAAGCCACCTCGATGGCCGTGGGCCGCTACAAGGTCATGCTGCAGCGCAACGGTGCCACCGTCAGCACGCGCGACGAAATCGAAGTGACGATCGGCGCCGGCAGCGAAGTCTCCTTCGCGGCCGCCTCGCTGCAGACCGTGCAGGTCGTGGGCCGCCGTCAGGCGATCGACGTGACCAGCGGCGGCTCGACCACCACCTTCACCGCTTCTGAACTGGCGCGGCTGCCGATCGCGAACAACGTGGGCGCGGTCATTCAGCTCGCACCGCAAACCACGCGCGGCGACTCCCGCTACGGCGGCCAAGGCGCGCCGAGCTTCGGTGGTGCAGGCGCCTCCGAGAACGCGTACTACATCAACGGCTTCCCCGTCACGACGCTGCTCACGCAAGTCGGTTTTTCGCAGTTGCCGTTCAACGCGATTTCCCAGTCCCAACTGCTGACCGGCGGCTACGGCGCCGAGTTTGGCCGTTCGACCGGCGGTGTGGTCAACATCGTGACCAAGAGCGGTACAAACGACTGGGTCATCGGCGGCGCCATGAGTGTCGAGCCGAACACCCTCCGCTCGACGCCCAAGAGCTCGCGTTACGAAGACAACGGCCCCGACACGGCCAGCACGGCTGGCAAGTACCGCTTCTACAACGGCCTGAACACGCGCGACGAAACCGCCTACTCGATCTACGCCGGCGGCCCGCTGATCAAGGACAAGCTGTTCATCTTCGTGTCGGGTGAGAACACAGAACTCGACGTCAACCAGATTCGTGTCGCCAACACCGGCGCAGGTGCAGGCTCGTTCAACAGCGGCGGCTTCCAGGAAATCCGCCGCACCACGCCGCGCGGCCTGTTGAAGCTCGACTGGAACATCACCGACAAGCACCACCTCGAGTACACCAAGGTGGCAGACACGGTGCGCGACAACCGCACCTACTTCGGCTTCAACTACGCCACCCTGCAGCGCGACAACGTTGTCGGCGGCGGCGCGAACTACATCAACTGGGGCCCGACCCCCGTGGCCGCGGCGCAAGGCTCTGAAGTCGACATCCTCAAGTACACGGGCTACCTGACCGATGACCTGACCCTCACGGCCGTTCTCGGCAAGACCAAGAGCGTGCACGATCAGGCCAATCTGGGCTACAACCCGTCGCTGCCGCAGATCATCGTGACCGGCGCCGACCAGATCCCCGGCTTCACCTACCCGCAGCCGCAAACCACGCTGGGCAACACGCTCACCAACGGTGCGCAAGACACCAACAAGGGCGCTCGCTTCGACCTCGAATGGCGTGTCGCTTCGCAGCACACGCTGCGCGGCGGTATCGATTACAACAAGATCGAGTCGGTGGCCGGCACGGCACTGGCCGGTGGCACACGCTGGACCTACGGCCGCACCGACCCGGCCGTGCCGCTGAACACCGACACCCAGCCGACCAACACAGTCGCGGGCAACCCGTACGCGCAGCAAGGCTACTTCGTCTCGCAAGACTTCATCTCCTCGAAGTCGACGCCGACGGTGATCCAGTCGGCCTGGTACATCGAAGACAAGTACCAAGCCACCGACCGCCTGCTGCTGACGCTCGGCCTGCGCAACGAAGCCTTCGACAACCGCAATGGCGACAACAAGTCGTACATCAAGCTCGATCGCCAACTGGCGCCGCGCTTGAGCGCTGCCTGGGACGTGAAGGGTGACTCGTCGCTCGCCGTGAAGGCCAGCGCCGGTCGTTACCATGTGCCGGTGCCCACCAACGTCGCGATCCGCGGCGCCGGTGCTTCGCTGTTCACGACTCAGAACTTCGTCTACACCGGTGTCGACCCCGTCACCGGCGCGCCGACGGGCCTGACCGCCATCAGCCCCGTGTACTCGAACAACAACGAGTTCGGCCAGTCGAAGGACCCGCGCACGGTGGCTGCCCAGAACATGAAGGGCAACTACCAGGACGAGTTCTCGACCAGCGTGGAAGCGGCGCTGTCGAAAGACCTGACCGTCGGTGCCAAGTTCACCTACCGTGCACTGAAGACCGCGATCGACGACCACTGCGATGACCGTCCGTTCCACGCCTGGGCTGCCCGCAACGGCGTCGACGACTCGAACTTCGGCTACAACTGCGCGCTGTTCAACCCGGGCCGTGCGAACACCTTCACGCTCGACGTCGACGGCGACGGCACGCTGGAAACCATCAACCTGTCGGCTGCCGATCTGGGCTTCCCGAAGGTCAAGCGCAAGTACATCGCGCTCGACTTCTTCGCCGAGCATCCGTTCGACGGCAAGTGGTGGGGCAAGGTGAACTACACCTGGTCGCGCAACACCGGCAACACCGAAGGTCAGCTGCTCTCCGACATCGGCCAGGGCGACGTCTCGACCACGCAGGCTTTCGACTTCCCCGAGTTCTCGGTGAATTCCGATGGCCGCCTGCCGAACGACCGCACGCACCAGCTGAAGGCTTTCGGCTACTTCCAGGCCACGCCAGAGTTTGGCGTCGGTGCCAACTTCCTGTACGCCTCGGGTCGCCCGAAGAACTGCATCGGCAACGCGCCCGACCAACCGCCCGTGGGTGGCAATCCGCTGGCACCGTACGTCGCGGGCGGCCCGGTGACGAACTACTCCGGCTACGGCTCGGCGTACTTCTTCTGCAACGGTGTGGCCTCGAAGCGTGGCAGCAACGGCAACCTGCCGGCCGACATGCGTCTTGACTTCAACCTGAACTATCGTCCGGCGGCGTTCAAGGGCTTCCAGCTGAAGATGGACATCTTCAACGCCTTCAACCGCCAGTCGATCGAGACGATCGAAGAGCGTTACAACACCCCGGGCGGCGCCTCGACGGTGTGGTCGCGTTATCGCCACGTGGAGAGCTACACCGCTCCGCGCTCGGTGAAGCTGTCGGCCTCGTTCGACTACAAGTTCTGAGTTGATTCTCTGAACTGCTGAGGCGATGACAAGAAACCCGCTGGGTCGTTGATCCAGCGGGTTTTTCTCATCCAGCGCAGCGCTGGTCGCGCAGCCAAGCCGCCGACGCCCCGAGCGTTTGCCCGAGAGTTCGGGGGCTGAAAGCTCCCGGCTAGAATCTGCGGCTTCTTGTCTGACGGCCACAAGCCGGTGCAGGCAGTATCCTCAGCCGAATCCGAAGCCCCCTCTGGAGATCCCAGACATGAATTTTTCCCAGCGACAAGCTGACCCACGCAGGCATCTGATGGGCATCACGTTTGTCATCCTGTTTCACGCGTTCATCGTGTACGCGCTGGTGACGGGTCTTGCGAAGAAGGTGGTCGATGTGGTGCGCGCACCCATCGAGACCAAGGTCATCGAAGAGATCAAGAAGCCGCCGCCGCCGCCCGAGATCGTGCTGCCGCCGCCGCCCAAGCTCGAAGCGCCGCCGCCGCCCTACATTCCGCCGCCGGAAGTGCAGATCGCCGCACCCCCGCCGCCTCAACCGACCATCTCGGTCGCGCCCTCGCCGGTGCCACCGCCGCCGACCGTGATGGCGCCCACGCCGCCACCGGTCGTCGCCGCGCCGCCTGCGCCTCCGGCGCCGAAGCCGGCCGTCGTCGCGATCGGTGTGGTCTGCCAGGACATGCCCGCTCCCGTGATGCCCCGCAAGGCGCTGCAGGAGAACATCAATGGCAGCGTGCGCGCACGCGCCACCATCAAGGGCGGCAAGGTCATCAAGGTCGAGATCGTCTCTTCGCGGCCGAGCGGCCTGTTCGACGCCGCCGTGCGCACCGCCATGCAGAAGTACAGCTGCCAGAGCCGCGGTGACGAAGAGATCGTGGCCGAGCAGGCTTTCGACTTCAAGGTCGCCGAGTAGGGCGGGCAGGGGCGATCACATGCCCCTGCCGCGCGCCGCCAGAAACACAACAACGACACCCGTTACCTTTTTTCAGGAGTTCAAGTCATGACCAACCGACTGCAATCGATGTTCGCCGCGATGATCCTCGCCGCGAGCGCCATCGCCGCGCCCCAGTGGGCCCTGGCGCAGCCCGCCTCGGCCGCCGCACCGGTGGTAGCCGCACCCGTGGCCGCCGCGCCCGAAGCCAGCACGCCGGCCGCCGCACCGGTGGCCGCTGCCGCTTCCAGCAAGGAGACGGTCGACAACCCCTACGGCCTGTCTGCGCTGTGGGCGCAGGGCGACTTCGTCGCCAAGGGCGTGCTCGTGCTGCTGGTGCTGATGAGCATGGGCAGCTGGTACATCATGATCACCAAGCTCTACGAGAGCATGAAGATCAGCAGCGAGGCCAAGGCCGCGCGCAAGGGCTTCTTCAAGTCGGCCAGCCTGAACGAAGCCGTCAAGACCCTGAAGGAAGGCAGCGCCTTCCGCTTCATCGCCGAAAGCGGCATCAGCGCCGGTGACCACCACGAAGGTGCACTCACCGACAACATCGACCGCAACACCTGGGTCACGATGGGCGTGCAACGCAGCCTCGACGACGTGCAAAGCCGCCTGCAAGACGGCCTGGCCTTCCTGGCGACCGTCGGCTCCACCGCACCGTTCGTTGGTCTGTTCGGCACCGTCTGGGGCATCTACCACGCACTCACCGCCATCGGCATCGCCGGCCAGGCCTCGATCGACAAGGTGGCCGGCCCGGTCGGTGAAGCGCTGATCATGACCGCCATCGGCCTGGCCGTGGCCGTGCCGGCCGTGCTGGGCTACAACTGGCTCGTGCGCCGCAACAAGGTCACGATGGAATCGGTGCGCAGCTTCGGCGCCGACCTGCACGGTGTGCTGATGGGCGCCAAGCTCAGCAACA
Organism: Rhizobacter sp.; assembly: GCF_032229685.1. GTDB lineage: Bacteria > Pseudomonadota > Gammaproteobacteria > Burkholderiales > Burkholderiaceae_C > LMDS01. The sequence goes on from NZ_JAVTWP010000003.1 coordinate 194,510, forward strand.
CGCGCAACTGAGCCCCGCGTCCATTCAGCCAGGAGAAAGCTCATGGGAATGAACATCGGCTCGGGCGGCGACGAAGACGAAGTCGTCTCCGCCATCAACACCACGCCGCTCGTCGACGTGATGCTGGTGCTGCTCATCATCTTCCTGATCACGATCCCCGTGGTCACGCAGAGCATCGCGATGAGCCTGCCCAAAGAGACCAACATCGCGCGCCAGACCAAACCCGAGAACATCGAGATCTCGGTCAACAAAGACGGCGACGTGTTCTGGAATGCACAACCGGTGGCCGACAGCGAGGCGCTGTTCCAGCGCCTCAAGAAGATCGCCGTGCTCAACCCGCAGCCCGAGGTTCACATCCGGGGCGACGAGAAGAGCCGTTACGAATCGGTCGGCCGGGTCGTGTTCGCGTGCCAGCGCGCGTCGATCCTGAAGATCAGCTTCGTGACCGAACCGCCGCCGAAAGGCTGAGCGGCTCACACACAAGGAAGCACCATGGGAATGAACATCGGCTCGGGCGGTGGCTCGGGCGAACCTGAAGTGATGATGGACATCAACACCACGCCGCTCATCGACGTGATGCTGGTGCTGATCATCATGCTCATCATCACGATCCCGATCCAGCTGCACGCGGTCAACCTGAACATGCCGGCCGGCAACCCGCCGCCGCCGCTCACCGAACCCGTGGTCGTGACGATCGACATCGACTTCGACGGCACGATCCTGTGGAACGGCGAGGCACTGCCCACGCGTGAGGCCTTGCAGTCCAAGCTGAGCCAGGCGGCCTCGCTGCCCGATCAGCCCGAAGTGCATGTGCGGCCCAACAAGCTGGTCGAGTACAAGTACGTGGCCGAGGTGCTGGCAGAGAGCCAGCGCCTGGGCGTGACCAAGCTCGGCATGGTCGGCAACGAACAGTTCGTGAAGTGAGACTGGCCCAGCCTATGAACAAGAGCATCCAGCGGCTGGTGGCCGCGGCCGTCGTCGGCCTCGTCGTCGGCGCAGCCCACGCGCAAGGCGGGCTGCGGCCCGAAGTCGGCAAACCGCTGCAGGCGGCGCAAGATCTGGTGAAGGCCGGCAAGTTCCGCGAGGCTCTGGCCAAGGTGCGCGAGCTCGACGCCGTGGGCGGCAAGACCGCCGCCGAGACCAACACGATCGAACGCATGCGTCTGGCCGCTGCTTCGGGTGCCGGTGATGCCGAGACCGCGTCGCGCGCGTTCGAAGCCATCAGCGCCTCGCTGGCAGGCCCCGACAAGCTGCGCATGATCGAGTCGATCGCCGGCACCTACTACCGCTCCAAAGACTACGCGAAGGCCATGCAGTGGTACCAGCGTTACTTCAAAGAGGGCGGCACGAGCAGCGCCAACCGAACGCTGCTGATCCAGACCCAGTACCTCTCTGGCGACTTCGCTGGCGCCAGCAAGGAACTGATGGCCGAGATCCAGGCCGCTGAGAAGAACGGCACGGCACCGGCCGAGGATCGCATCAACCTGCTGATGAACGCCGCGGTGCGCCAGAAAGACATCGCCGGCGAGACCTTCGCGCTCGAACGCCTGGTGAGCTACTACCCCAAGAAGGAATACTGGGTGACGCTGTTGAACCGCCTTCAGCGCAAGCCGAACTTCTCGGACCGGTTGGTGCTCGACACCTACCGCCTGTCGCTGGCCACCGGCAGCATGAGCAGCGCCAGTGACTACATGGAGCTCGCGCAGCTCACTGTGCAGGCCGGCTACCCGGCCGAAGGCAAGAAGGTCGTCGACAAGGGGTTCGCAGCGGGCGTGCTGGGCGCCGGCCCGGAGGCCGAGCGCCACAAGCGTCTGCGCGATCTGGTCGAGAAGAAGGTCGCCGAGAAAGCGGCCGCTCAGGCCGAAGACGAAAAGCAGGCGCTCGCCGCGAAAGACGGCAACGCGCTGGTCGAGGTGGGCATGGGCCTGGTGTTCAACGGGCAATCGGCCAAGGGCCTGCAACTGATGCAGCAGGGCATCGCCAAGGGCGGACTGAAGCGCCCCGAAGACGCCAAGCTGCACCTGGGCATCGCGCAGGTCGCGGCGGGCGACAACGTGAAAGCGCAGGCCACTCTGCGCAGCGTGACGGGCAACGACGGCACGGCCGACCTGGCTCGCCTGTGGACGCTCTACGCGAAGCGCGCCAAGGCCTGAGGCAGGGCGAAGCGGCGGCTCGCGCCGCCGCCGCAGGGCTTACTTCGGCGCGAGCCGGATCGCGCCGTCGAGGCGAATCACTTCGCCGTTGAGCATCTCGTTCGTGACGATCTGGTGCACCAGCTTGGCGTAGTCGGCCGGCGTGCCCAGGCGGCTCGGGAACGGCACGTTGGCGGCGAGCGCGTCCTGCACTTCCTTCGGCATCGTGAACAGCATCGGCGTGCCGAAGATGCCTGGCGCGATCGTCATGTTGCGGATGCCGTTGCGCGCCAGGTCGCGCGCGATCGGCAGCGTCATGCCGACCACGCCGCCTTTCGACGCCGAATACGCCGCCTGGCCGATCTGGCCGTCGAAAGCGGCGACGCTCGCGGTCGAGATCAGCACGCCACGCTCACCGGTGGGCTCGGGTTCGTTCTTGCTCATCGCCTCGGCGGCGAGGCGGATCATGTTGAAGCTGCCGACCAGGTTGACGCTGATCACCTTCGCGAACGTGTGCAGAGCGTGCGCGCCATCCTTGCCCACGGTCTTGGCGGCGGGCGCGATACCGGCGCAGTTGACGAGGCCCACGAGCTTGCCCAGCGACACCGCCTTCGCGACCGCTGCCTGGCCATCGGCCTCCTGGCTCACGTCGCACTTCACGAACGCGCCGCCCAGATCGGCCGCGAGCGCTTCGCCCTTGTCGGCCTGCAGATCGGCGATGACCACTTTGGCGCCGTTCGCGGCCAGCATGCGCGCCGTGCCCTCGCCCAGACCCGAAGCACCCCCCGTGACGATGAAAACCTTGCCTGCGATGTCCATTGGAAACTCCGGAAAACCTGTGCGGTTCAGCCCAGCGCGGCGAGCGCGCGGCTGGTGATTTCTTCGACGCTGCCGGTGCCGCTGATCTTGCGGTAGCGCGGCGCATCGGCCGAGCCGCTGTCGGCCCACTTCGAGTAGTAGTCGACCAGCGGGCGCGTCTGGCTCTTGTAGACGGCCAGACGGTTGCGCACCGTTTCTTCGGCATCGTCGACACGCTGGATCAGGTCTTCACCGGTCACGTCGTCCTTGCCCGCCACCTTGGGCGGGTTGAACTTGAGGTGGTACGAGCGCCCCGAGGCCACGTGCACGCGCCGGCCGCTCATGCGTTCGATGATGGCTTCGTCGGGCACGTCGATCTCGAGCACGAGGTCGAGCTTCACGGCGGCCGCTTTCATCGCATCGGCCTGCGGCAGCGTGCGCGGAAAACCGTCGAACAGAAAACCGTTGGCGCAGTCGGGCTGCGTGATGCGTTCCTTCACCAGGCCGATGATGATGTCGTCGCTCACGAGGCCACCCGAGTCCATCACCTTCTTCGCCGCGAGACCGAGTTCGGTGCCGGCCTTGACGGCCGCGCGCAGCATGTCGCCGGTCGAAATCTGCGGAATGCCGAAGCGTTTGCAGATGAATGTGGCCTGCGTACCCTTGCCCGCGCCAGGGGCGCCCAACAGGATCAGTCTCATGGGTGTCCTCGTTCTGCCTCGTTCTGTTTTGTGTGCGCAGACCAGGCTGTCGCTGGCCGGCCCGTGCATGCCTCGCGACGAGAATAACATGCACCCCCCTGCGCCAAACTGACGCCGCGGCCGCGCCGCTGAGCTCGCCTGATCAGGCGAACAAGGCACGCACGCGCGCCAGATCTTCGGGGGTGTCGACACCGGGCCCGGGCCGCGTGTCGCTCACATGCACGACGATGCGTTCGCCGTGCCACAGCACGCGCAACTGCTCCAGCGCCTCGATGCTTTCGAGCGGGCTCGGCGGCAGGCTCGGAAAACGCCGCAGAAAGCCGGCGTGGTAGGCGTAGAGGCCGATGTGGCGCAAGGCCGCGGGCGAAGGCAGGGCGTCGCGGCCCGCGGCGCGCGCATCGCGCCACCACGGGATCGGCGCGCGCGAGAAGTACAAGGCGTTCTGCGCCGCGTCGAGCACGACCTTCACCACGTTGGGGTTGTCGAACTCGTCCATCGTGTCGATGGCGTGGGCCGCGGTGCTCATCACGCAGTCGGGCCGCTGGCTCAACAGTTCGGCACAGGCGTCGATCAGCGACGGGTCGATCAGAGGCTCGTCGCCCTGCACGTTGACCACGACACTCTGGCCGTCCAGGCCGAGCAGCGTGCAGGCTTCTGCCAGGCGGTCGCTGCCGGTCGCGTGGTCGACGCGGGTCAGCAAGGCCCGCACGCCGTGCGCTTCGCAAGCGTCGACGATCTCGGCATGGTCGGCGGCCACGACCACGGCACTCGCTGCCGACAGCAGGGCGCGCTGCGCGACCCGCACGATCATCGGCACACCGCCGATGTCGGCCAGCGGCTTGTTCGGCAAGCGCGTCGAGGCCAGCCGAGCCGGCACGAGCACGGTAAAACTCATGCGGCTGCAGGCGGCGCGGCGTCGATCGAACGGGCTTCGCTCTCCAGCATCACCGGGATGCCGTCACGCACCGGGAACGCGAGCCCGTCGGCGCGGCACACCAGTTCCTGCTGCGCCTGCAGCGGCGGGCGAAGGTGCTCGAGCGGGCCCTTGCAGAGCGGGCAGACGAGCAGGTCAAGCAGTCTGGTTTCCATGGTTGGGTCGGGGCACGGGTTGGGGTGGGGCGGGCAACAAGGACATCAGTTCGGCTTCGAAAGCCGCGGGGAGCGCGAAGTCTAGCGCCGCGACCCAGACGCGTGTCGCGCCGACGCGGTCAGGGTCGAGCTTGACCGCGTCCTTTTCGGTCAGCACCACGTCGGCCGTGCCGGCAGGCCAGGGCAGCGTGGCAAAACCATGGTGGTCGGGCAGGGGCAGCGGGCTGATCTGCAGGCCGTGCTGGCCGAGCATCTCGAAAAAACGATTCGGGCGCGCCACGCCGGCCGCTGCCACGAGGGGCCGGCCGCGCAATGCGTCGAGCGCGGCCTTCGACGCGGCCTGCCCGCTGCGCCACGCCGCGAGTTCGATCACGCCCGCGAGCGAGCGCTCGGCAACGCTGCCGGGCAGGGGCGTCGAGGCGGCCGCTGCGTTGTAGAGCACGACGCTGCGCGCCGGCACCGTGGCCGGCAGCGCTTCGCGCAGCGGCCCCGCCGGCAACAGCCAGCCATTGCCCGCACCACGCTCGTCGAACACCAGCACCTGCGCGTCGCGGGCGAGTTGCAGGTGTTGCAGGCCGTCGTCGCTCACCACGATGTCGACGGCCGGGTGCGCCTGCAGCAGGGCGCGCGCGGCGGCAGCACGGTCGCGTCCCACGACCACCGGTGCGCCGGTGCGCCAGCGCATCAACAAGGGCTCGTCGCCGCAGTCGGCGGCCGCCGTGCTCGGCTGCACGTCGAGTGCGTCGTCGCTGGCGCGGCCATAACCGCGCGAGACGATGCCCGGCGTGAAACCGCGGCGGTGCAACAGCGCCACGACCGCCATCACGGTCGGGGTCTTGCCCGCACCGCCGACGATCAGGTTGCCGACCACGAGCACCGGCACCGGCAGGGGCTGCGCGCGCAGCAGCCCGACCCGATACAGCGCCTTGCGCAGGCCCGTGAGCGTGCCGAACAACCAGGCCAGTGGCAGCAGCGCGACCGCCAGCGGGCCACGCCCGAGCCACGCACGCTCCAGCCGGTGCAGGGCCGGGGCGTCGGTGTTCAAGCGGGGTTCGCCGCGACCGGGCGCGCGTTCAGCGCGCCTCGCCGCCGGACGAAGTCTGGGTCGCGAAAGCCAGGCGCGGCAGGTTCGCGCGCCGGGCCGCGTCCATCACGTTGACCACGCTCTGGTGCGCGGCGGTCGCGTCGGCCGAGACGATCACGACCATCTCGGTCGAGCCGGCGGCCGCGGCCGCGAGTTCGCTCGCCAGCAGCTCGACGCTGCGGCCGTCGACCGGCTTGCGGTTCACGGTGTAGCGCCCGTCACCGGCGACCGAAACGATGATCTCGCGCTGGCGCTCGCGCGCTTTGTCGGCATTGGCCACCGGCAGCGTGATCTGCAACTCGGTGAACTTGGAATACGTGGTCGACAGCATCAGGAAGATCAGCACGACCAGCAGCACGTCGATGAACGGGATCAGGTTGATCTCGGGCTCTTCGAGCCGTTGCTTGCGGAAATTCATGGCCATCGTCGGTGCGCACTCAGACGGCGTGCCGGGGTGCCGCAAAACGCATCAGATGCGGCACGAGCCGGTCGGCGGCTTGTTCCATGTCGAGCGTGTACGACTCGACCAGGCCGCGGAAGTAGCGGTAGAACATCAACGACGGGATCGCGATCATCAGGCCGAAGGCGGTGTTGTAGAGCGCGATCGAGATGCCGTGCGCCAGCATGGCGGGGTTGGTGCCACCGCTCGGCGCTTGCGAGCCGAAGATCTCGATCATGCCGATCACGGTGCCCATGAGCCCGAGCAGCGGTGCGGCCGAGGCGATCGTGCCCAGCGCGTTGAGGTAACGCTCGAGCCGGTGCACGGCAGCGCGGCCGGCCGATTCGAACGCACCGCGCAAGGCCGACTCGGCGATGCGAGGCTCGGCGATCACGGCACGCAAGCCTGAGGCCAGTACGCTGCCCAGCACCGAGTTGTCGGCGAGCTTGTTGATCACGTCGGCGGCCGGCAGGCTGGCGCGCGTGACCGAGAGCACTTCGTCGAGCAGGCGGGGCGGCGCGACACGGGCCACACGCAGGCTGGAAAGGCGCTCGAGCACCAGCGCAAGCGCGGCGATGGAGCAGATGAGAAGGGGCCAGATGGGCCAACCGGCGGCTTGTATGATCGAAAACAATCGGTGCCTTTCGAGCGTCACACGGGGGATTTCGGGACGCGCGATTATGGCCTGAAGGGGTGCCGATTCCCGGGCCGCGTTGATTGCTGTGCAGCGCGGTTTCCACAGTCGGCGCGGGTGCTCGAGAGCCGTCAGCCGCACGATCCACCGCAACTGTGGATAACTTTGTGGGCAACCCGGTGCCACCAGGCGCCAAGGCGCCAAAACGCGTGGCCTGCAACAGATTGCTCAAAAGTTAAGCAGTGAAAATACGTTGAAAATCAATACCTTGCATCATCATGACAAGACCGTGACAGGCAAGATGCCCGCGCCGGCCTTGCGTGGCGCGGTTGTGGAGTTCTCGGCCCGCGCCAGCATTGGGTTTGCCGATGATTGAGGGTGGCGGCAAGAGCCTTTCGCGCAGCGTCTGGGGCGTCGCGACGCTGGTCCAGGAGCTCGCGCAAACCCTGCTTGCGCGTTTCAGCATGTGTGCTGTACGAGGCGAGATCTCGGGCTTCTCGCGTGCCGCCAGCGGCCACTGCTACTTCAACCTGAAAGACGCCGACGGCGGCAATGCGCTGCTGCGCTGCGCCATGTTCAGGCGCGCTGCGAGCCTGCTCGACTTCACGCCGGCCGACGGCCAGCTGATCGAGTTGCGCGGCCGCCTCACGGTCTACGAGCCGCGCGGTGAGCTGCAGCTGGTGGTCGAAGGCATGCAGCGTGCGGGCGCGGGCGCGCTGTACGAGCAGTTCCTGCGGCTCAAGGCGCGCCTCGAGGCACAAGGCCTGTTCGACGCCGGCCGCAAGCGCAGCCTGCCGCCGCATCCGCGCCGGGTCGGTGTGGTCACCTCGCTCGGTGGCGTGGTGCTGCACGACGTGGCCACCTCGCTGGCGCGGCGTGCGCCGCACGTGGCCTTGATCGTCTACCCGAGCCTCGTGCAAGGCCCCGACGCGCCGCAGGCCCTGTGCCAGGCGATCGAACTGGCGAGCAGGCGGGCCGAGGTCGATGTGCTGATCGTGTGCCGCGGTGGCGGTTCGATGGAAGATCTCTGGGCCTTCAACGACGAGCGCGTCGTGCGCGCCATCGCCGCGGCGAGCATGCCGGTCGTGAGCGGCGTGGGGCACGAGACCGACACCAGCCTCAGCGACTTCGTGGCCGACCTGCGCGCGCCCACGCCCACGGCCGCCGCCGAGCTCGTCACACCAACCACGCGCGAGTGCATCGAGCAGCTGGGCGCCCAGGCGAGCCGCATGGCACGCACGGTGCAGCAAGCACTGAACCAGCATGCGCAACGCCTCGACCGGGCCGCGCTGCAGCTCGCGCGGCCGGCCCAGGCGCTGCGTGACCAGCACCAGCGTCTGAGCCTGCTGGCGCAGCGCCTGCGCAGCAGTGCGGGCCACACGCACGCCGTGCGGCTGGGCCGCGCGGCGCAGGCGCAGATCGACTTGAAGCGTGCGTCAGAAGGCTTGCTGGCACAGCGGCGGCAACAACTCGCGGGCCTGGCCGTGCGCCTGCAGTCGGTCGACCCTCAGCGGGTGCTGGCGCGCGGTTATGCCTGGCTGGCCGACCCCGCGGGTCGTGCGGTCGTCTCGGTGCAGCAGATCGGCGTGGGCGCCGAGTTGCGGGCCGTGCTGGCCGATGGTGCGGCCACCGTGCAGGTCACCGACGTGTCGGGCTCGCCGGCACGCTGACCGTGGCGCCGGTGGGGCGTCTTCAAGCTGCCTACAATGCTTTTCAGCACGTCACCAACCCGAAGAGGACTCCATGGAACACACCCTGCCCGCACTGCCTTACGCCCTCGACGCACTCGCGCCGCACCTGAGCAAGGAGACGCTCGAGTTTCACCACGGCAAGCACCACAACGCCTACGTCGTGAACCTGAACAACCTGCAGAAGGGCACCGAGTTCGAATCGATGAGCCTCGAAGAGATCATCAAGAAGTCGAGCGGCGGCATCTACAACAACTCGGCCCAGATCTGGAACCACACCTTCTTCTGGAGCTGCATGAAGCCGGCCGGCGGCGGTGAACCCAAGGGCGCACTGGCTGCGGCCATCACGGCCAAGTGGGGCAGCTACGCCGCTTTCAAAGAGGCCTTCGTGAAGAGCGCGGTCGGCAACTTCGGTTCGGGCTGGACCTGGCTCGTGAAGAAGGCCGACGGCAGCGTCGACATCGTCAACATGGGCGCCGCCGGCACGCCGCTCACCACCGCCGACAAGGCGCTGCTGACGATCGACGTGTGGGAACACGCCTACTACATCGACTACCGCAACCTGCGCCCGAAGTGGGCCGAGACCTTCATGACCTCGCTCGTGAACTGGGACTTCGTGGAAGCCAACTTCAAGTAAGACTCCGCGCTCCGAACGAAAAAAGGGCCGGCATTCGCCGGCCCTTTTTCGTGGTGCGACAGCGTCAGGGCCTGAACGGTGCGCCCTGCAGCTTCGAGCCCGCTTTCAGCCCGCGCTTGGCGAACCAGCCCTGGTTCATCTCGAGCACGAAGCGCACGGGCTTGGCCGAGCAGTGGCTGTCGAGCGTCTGCGGTTTCATGTCTTCGATGTTGACGATGCTGCCGTCGTCGGCCACGAACGCGGCCGAGAGCGGCAGCAGCGTGTTCTTCATCCAGAAACACTGCTGGCCCGGCACCTCGAACGCGAACAGCATGCCTTCGTTGGCCGGCATCGTCGGGCGGAACATCAGGCCGATGCTGCGTTCGTCGGGCGTGCGCGCGAGCTGGGCCTGAATGAGGTGCATGCCGGCGTTGAGCTGGATCATCTCGAGCTTCTGCGGCGCGTCTTGCGCCTGCGCGGCCGCGCCCAGCAGTGCGGCGAGAAGGGGCAGGGCAAACGTCTTGAGAGCGGTCATGGCGGCGGGGCGAAGTGAGGCATCAATTATCAACGCGCGACCCGGCCGTCGCGGCCGACAGGCCGGCCCGCAGCGGGGTTGGCAGCCACGTCGCTGGACTAGAATCTTCGCTCCCCGAGAGACCCCATCACTGCGAGCGGAGACCCATTCCATGTACCAGCACATCCAGGTGCCCCAAGGCGGGCAGAAGATCACCGTCAACGCCGACTTTTCGCTCAACGTGCCCGACCAGCCGATCATCCCGTTCATCGAAGGTGACGGCACCGGCGCCGACATCACGCCCGTGATGATCAAGGTGGTCGACGCCGCGGTCGCCAAGGCCTACGGCGGCAAGCGCCAGATCCACTGGATGGAGGTCTTTGCCGGCGAGAAGTCGACCAAGGTCTACGGCCCCGACGTGTGGCTGCCGGCCGAGACGCTCGAGGCGGTGAAGGACTACGTGGTCTCGATCAAGGGCCCGCTGACCACGCCGGTGGGCGGTGGCATCCGCTCGCTGAACGTGGCGCTGCGCCAGGAACTCGACCTCTACGTGTGCCTGCGCCCGATCCAGTATTTCGCCGGTGTGCCTTCGCCGGTGAAGGAGCCGGCCAAGACCAACATGGTGATCTTCCGCGAGAACTCCGAAGACATCTACGCCGGCATCGAGTTCGAGTCGGGCAGCGACAAGGCCAAGAAGCTGATCAAGTTCCTGGTCGAGGAAATGGGCGTCAAGAAGATCCGCTTCCCGGGCACCTCGGGCATCGGCATCAAGCCGGTCTCGAGCGAAGGCACCGAGCGCCTGGTGCGCAAGGCCATCCAGTACGCGATCGACAACGACAAATCGTCGGTCACGCTGGTGCACAAGGGCAACATCATGAAGTTCACCGAAGGTGGCTTCCGTGACTGGGGCTACGCGCTGGCGCAGAAAGAGTTCGGCGCCGAGCTGATCGACGGCGGCCCGTGGATGAAGTTCAAGAACCCGAAGAGCGGCAAAGACATCGTCATCAAAGACGTGATCGCCGACGCCTTCCTGCAGCAGATCCTGCTGCGCCCGGCCGAGTACTCGGTGATCGCCACGCTGAACCTGAACGGCGACTACGTGTCCGACGCGCTCGCCGCCCAGGTGGGCGGCATCGGCATCGCCCCGGGCGCGAACCTGTCCGACTCGATCGCGATGTTCGAAGCCACGCACGGCACGGCACCCAAGTACGCCGGGAAGGACTACGTGAACCCCGGTTCCGAAATTCTCTCGGCCGAGATGATGCTGCGCCACATGGGCTGGCTCGAAGCCGCCGACCTGATCATCAGCTCGATGGAAAAGTCGATCGAGTCGAAGAAAGTCACCTACGACTTCGCGCGCCTGATGGACGGCGCGACGCAGGTCTCGTGCTCGGGCTTCGGGCAGGTGATGATCGACCACATGTGACGAGCGCGGGGCGCGCGACCGCCGCGCTTGCCGGGGTGATGGACATCGCACGGCGCGAGGAGTAACTTCACTCTCCCGCTGCGCGAGGAGACTCCGATGCCCGTCACCGCCGTGAGACGTTGTCTGCAGGCGCTTGCCGCCGCACTCTTCTGCGGCGTCGCGGCCGCGCACCCGCTCGACCCGCTCACCGCCGACGAGATCGTCGGGGCCGCCAGCGTGCTGCTCGCCGGCGGTGCGGCGCAGCCCGGGGCCATCTTCCAGAGTGTCGAACTGCGCGAGCCGCCCAAGGCCACGGTGCTCGGCGGCGGCGCCGGTGACCGGCAGGCCACCGTGTTCTGGCGCCAGAACAAGCAGAGCTTCAAGAGCACGGTCAACCTGCGCAGCGGCAGCTTCACGCCGCGGCAGTTGATCCCGCGTGGCCAGGGCCAGCTCGGCTTGACGATCACCGAGGTGGTCGACTTCAGCTTCGCCTTCCAGGAACCGGCTTTCCTGCGCGCGCTCGCGCTGCGCGGCATCCGCACGCCGCAACAACTGCAGCAGGTGCTGGTCACGCCGCTCACACCCGGCAGTTTCGGGCTGCCCGAAGAGCAGCGCCGCATCGTCAAGGCGCAGATGTACTACACCGAGGGCGCGAGCATCAACCTCTATGCGCGGCCCATCGAAGGCCTGCAGGCCATCATCGACCTCGACGACAAACGTGTGCTGCAGGTGCTCGACAGCGGCGTGGTGCCGGTGCCGCCCGCCACGCACGAATTCGACGAAGCCAGCGTCGCCGCGCTGGTCGGGCTGCGCCCGGCGCTCAAGCCGCTGCGTGTGACTCAGCCCGAAGGCGCCAACTTCCGTATCGACGGCAACTTCATCGAATGGCAGAAGTGGCGCTTCCACGTGCGTTTCGAGCGCCGCGCCGGGCCGGTCATCTCGCTCGCCAGCTTCAACGGCCGCTCCGTGCTCTACCAAGGTTCGCTGGCCGAGATCTTCGTGCCGTACCAAGACCCGAGCGCGAACTGGTACTATCGCACCTACATGGACGCCGGCGAATTCGGCTTCGGCCTGCTGGCCTCGCCGCTCGTTCCGGGGCTCGACCTGCCGGCCAACGCCGTGTTGCTCGACGCGCTGGTGGCCGCGGCCTTGCCCGACCCGAGCGTCCCGGTGGTGCCACTGCCCTTGCCACGTGTGGTGGGCGTGTTCGAGCGCCTCACCGGCGACCCGGCCTGGCGCCACTTCGAGAGTTTTCGCGGCCGCTACGAAGGCCGCGCCGCGGTCGAGCTCGTGGTGCGCAGCATCTCGCAGGTCGGCAACTACGACTACCTGATCGACTGGGTCTTCACGCAAGACGGCGTGCTGCGCGCCGAGGTGGGCCTCACTGGCATCGACGCGCCCAAGGCGCTGGCCGGCTCCATGCCGGGCGAATACAACAACCGCTTCAGCACGCCGATCGCACCGCAACTGGTGGCACCTAACCACAGCCACCACTTCAGCTTCCGGCTCGACGTGGATGTGGACGGCCCGCTCAACAGCTTCATGCTCGGCAAACTGAAGCAGGTGCCGGCGCCCGGGCCGCGGCGCAGCGTGTGGATGCTCGACGAAGAGATCCTGGCCAACGAAGGGCAGGGCGCGCTCGAGCACGAGCATGCGGTGTGGCGTGTCATCAACCCGAACCGCCGCAACGCCTTCGGCCAACCCACGGGTTACCAGATCGAGAGCCACGACTACGAGGAGCCCTTGCTTGCGGCCGCCGACTACAAACGCGCCGCCTTCATCGCCCACCCGCTGTGGGTCACCGCTCACGACCCCGACGAGCGCTACGCGGCCGGCGACACGCCGAACCAGAACCCCGGCTCGCCGGGCCTGCCTGCCTTTCAGGCCGACCATCAGAGCCTGGTGAACCGCGACCTTGTGCTGTGGGTGACCATGGGCCACCACCACGTGACGCAGGCCGAAGACTGGCCGGTGATGTCGATGAAGAAAATGCGCTTCGAGTTGCGGCCGGCGAACTTCTTCGACCGCAACCCGGCGCTCGACCTGCGGCGTGCGCCTTTCGAGGTGGTGACGCCGGCGCGGTAGTTCGCGTAGTTCGTGCAGCCCAGCTCTCAGCCCCGCGCGCGCACCGAAAGGCTCTGTGTCGCCCGGCCGATGAGCCCGGTTTCGTCGAAGAGTTGCGACTCGGCCAGGCCGCAGCCGTTGGGTGCGAGCAGGGTGCGTGCGTCGAGGCAGACCCATTCGCCGATCGGGCGGCGCAGCAGGTTGACCGTGAGGTCTGAGTTGACGAAGGTGTAGCGCGCGAAGTCGAGCACCGCCGACGTGCCGTTGCCCGAGTCGGCGGCCACGGCCACGCGCTGGTAGCCGCTCGGCTCTTCACCTTCGACCAGCGGCCGCTGCAAGCGGAACCAGGCAGCGCAGCGGCTGCGGAAGAACCTGCCGCTGGCGACGCGGTTCTCGACCAGGTCGGCATAGCCCCGCAGACCGCTCTCGAAAGGCATGCGCTGCGGCGTGCTCTCGGTGGGCGGCTGCGGTGCCTGGGGCAACGGGTGCCCGTCCATCGTCTCGGGCAATGCGAGCTCTTGTTCGCGCTGCGCGAGCGCCGTGAAACGTGCCAGCTCCTTGCCCTCGCCCAGCAGCCGCGCCGAATAGTGCGCTGCGTTGCGCCCGGCATAGTCGGTCGTGACCTCGATCTCGAGCTCGGCGATCGGCACCGGCCTGAGCAGGTTGGCGGTGAGCCTCCCGATGTGGGTGAGGCCGTGTTCACGCGCAGCCGCTTCGATGGCCCGGCACACCATCGCGATGGGCGGGCCGGCGTGCTGATGCTGCGGGTTCCAGGGGCCACGCGTCAGCTCGCTGGCACGCACGGTGCGGCTCGACACCACGGTGTAGGCGGCGCGTGGCAGAGGCGTGGTGTCGAGAACGGGTTCGGTGTTCATGGTCTGATGTCAACGGTTGTTGTGCCAAGCCGCGGCCTGCCCGCGCGAGCTCAGCGCCAGCTTGTCGAGGATGTTCGCCACATGCCGCTTCACGGTGTGCGGGCTGATGTCGAGCGCGCGCGCGATGTGCTTGTTGCTGTCGCCCGCGGCAATGCGCGCGAGCACCTCTTGCTCGCGCTGGCTCAGCAACTCGTCGCCGGCCGCTGCCTCGGCCACCGGCTGGCTCGCGTGCAATGACGCCGACAGCTGCGCCGCGGCGCGCAGTTCTTCGCGGTGCGCCGCGCCGAGATGCGGGCCCCAGTTCGCGCCGGCCAGCTCGAGCAGCAGCGCCGGCCCGCACATCAGCGCCTGCCCGCGCACGGCTTCGTGGATGAGCCGCTCCATCACCGGTGCCACCACCGCGGCGGCTTCCTGAATGCGCCCGAGGCGCAGCAGCACGTGGCCGGCACGCAGCGTCAGGTCGGTGCGCTGGCCCATCACGTCCATCTCGTGCAGCTTGGGCAGCAGCAGCCTGAAGTGTTCTGCCGCTTCTTCCCATTGCCCGCAGGCCGCCGCGTACCGCGCGCGCACGGCCCAGGCGCGCGGGTTCCAGCTGCTGCGGTCTTCGATCGGGTTCTCGCGGATCATGGCGGCCCAGCGGCGCAGGTCGGCCGGGTCGCTGCCCAGCGTGCCGTTCATGCGCACGCCGTAGATGGCCGTCTGGTGGCGCCAGAAACGGCGCTGGTCTTCGGGGGCGTCGTCGTAGGTGCCGAGCTTCTTTTCCAGGCGCGCCTGCACTTCGTCGGCACGGCCGCACATCGCCGCGCAGTACATCTGGAAGGTGTCGACCGACCAGGCCAGCTCGCCCGACACGGCCAGCCACTTGAGGTCTTCTTCGGCCTCGCGCAAATCGTTCAGCGCCGCCTCGACGCGGCCGGCCCACAGTGCCTGAAAGGCCCGCAGCATGCGCGTTTCGCCGCGCATCGGCAGCGGCCGGTCGGCGATGCGCGGGCGCACGCCGGCGAGGTAACGGTCGATCAAGGCCGACATGCCGCCGATGGTGGTCCAGTTCGTCACCGGCACACACTGCCACCACAGCAGCAGTGCGTTGCAGCCTTCCAGCAGGCCCAGCAGTTCGGCGTAGCGCGTGGCCAGCAGTTCGTGTTCGCCGCGCCGGTAACACTGCGAGCAGTCGGCCATCAGGGCCAGCAGGCGGGCGTCGCTGACGACGCCGTCGCCACGCAAGGTGTCGACCAGCACGTCGACTTCGTCGTTGCGGTCGAGCGGGTAGAGCGCCTGCGCCAGCGTGGCCTGAGCGCGCTGCAGCTCGGCGGCGTCGCCGGCCGCCTGCGCCAGCTTCACGCCGAGCTCGGCCCAGCGCGCCATCGCGATCCATTGCCAGCGCAGGCCACAGCTCGTCGCGGCCAGGCGGCACAGCCGTGCGCTGCGGTGGGCTTCTGGAAACTGCTCGACCAGGCGCAGCACTTCGTTGCCGCCACCGTGCAAGAGCAGGTCGTGCGCCGCGGCGTCGAGCGCGCTCTCGGCCATCGCCCAGTCGCCGGCCCGCAGCAGGTAGCCCACGCGGCGCAGCGCGTCGAGCTCACCGGCGGCAGCGCGGCGCAACAGCTCGGGGCCTTCGCCGGCCAGGCGCACGGCCTGGCGCGCCAGCAGCGCGTCGCGGAACAGGTCGTGCAGCACCAGCGTGCGTTCATGGGCGTCGAGCGCCGTGGCGAACAGGCCGCGGCGTTCGATCTCGTCGAGCCACTCGGCCGCGCGTCCGTCGCCGCTCACTGCGGCGGCGCGGCTCGCGGTGAGTTCGGGCAGCACGGCGGTGCGCAGCAGAAAGTCGTGCAGCGGCGCCGGCATGTCGTCGAGCACCTCGGAGGCGAGGTAGTCGAAGAGGTGGCGGTCGATCAGCCTGGAGCTGCCCGGCGCCGCACCACCCGGCGCTGCACCGGCGCGAGAGCGCAGAGCCACCAGCGCCAGCCCCAGCCCGGCCGGCCAGCCGGCGGTGCGCTCGAACAAGTCGGCCGCGCGTTCGGCGGCTTGGGCTGGTGCTTCACCGGCGAAGAGCTGCTCGGCTTCGCTGCGGCTGAAACGAAGGTCGTCCTGGTTGAACTCGGCCAGGTCGCCACTGGCACGCAGCCGCGGCAGGGCCAGCGGCGGCGGCGTGCGGCTCGACAGCAGCAGCGTCCAGCGCGGCGGCAGGCGTTCGATCAAGGTGTCGAGCAGCGCGAACACGCTTTGCGACGTGACGCGGTGCAGGTCGTCGAGCACGATCAGGCCGCGCGTGGCGCCGCTGTCGGCCAGCGCGTTCAGCAGTTCGGCCACCGCGCGTTTCATGCCGTCGCCGCTGCCGGCGAGCGCGATCAAGGCCTCGGGCGCGGTGCGCCAGGGCAGGTCGTGCGGCTCGAGCGCCGCCACGAGGCAGGCGAACAGGCGCTCGGCGTCGTCGTCGTGGTCGAGCGAGACCCAGGCGCTGGCAACGCCGCCGCCGTGCTCGGTCAGCTGGGCCGCGAGCGCCGTGGTCTTGCTGAAGCCGGCCGGGGCCTGCAGCAACACCACGCGGTGTGCCGCCACGGCACTGGCGACGGCAGCGTCGAGTTGCGCGCGTGGCACGCGCGACAAGCGCAGCCGCGGCGGCTGGATCTTCGTGGCGGCGAAGCGAAGCGCGTCCATGGGTAGACGAAGGCGCGCAGCCCGGCCCGTTTACCCGAGGTGTTTGCCGAAGTGGTACAGCGAACGTTCGAGCGCGGTGGCCGCTGCGCCGGCGTTGTACGAACCGCGTTGTTCGCAGTTGAAGCCGTGGTGGGCCGCGTAGAGGTGCACCTCGACCTCGGGGTGGGCCTGCTCGAAGGCTTTCACGCTGTCGACGGGAATGTGGGTGTCGAGATCGCCGAAGTGCGCCATCGTCGGCACCTTGGGCTGGCGCGACGGCTCGTTGCCGGCCGTCATGCCGCCGCCGTAATACGCCACCGCTGCCGACAGGCCGCGCACCTGCTCGGCAGAGCGCCACACCAGCAGCCCGCCCCAGCAGTAGCCCACGATGCCGACCTTGCCGGCACGCGCGGCGTAGTCGACCGCGGCCTGGATGTCGGGCATCACGCCAGGCGCCGGCAGCGCCTCGACCGCGCCTTTCAGGCGCATGCCTTCGCCCATGTCGTCGGGCGTGTAGCCGAGCTGCACGTCACGCTCGACGCGGTCGAAGGTCGAAGGCGCCACCGCCAGGTAGCCGGCCGCCGCGTAACCGTCGGCCACACCGCGGATGTGCGAGTTGACGCCGAAGATCTCTTGCAGCACGACGACCGCGCCCTTCGGCTGGCCCGAAGGTTCGGCCACGTACGCGAACGACTTGAAGCCATCGGCGGCGGTGAGGGTGAGGGTGGAAGAAGGCATGGGGCAAGGCTCCTGAGGGTCGGGCAGCGGCGGGGGCGCCACGGCGTGAACCCGGACTTTTACACAGGATCGGTTTCCAAGTCGTCGAAGCGATGGCGGCCACCCGCACGCCGCGGGCCGCCCCTCGTTTTTGCTCTATCGAAAGCCGTTCTTCTTCGTTCACGGCGCGCGCCCGCACCCGTACCGTCACGTCTCTCACCAAGGCGCATGCGCGCCACACGACCCGAATGAAGATCCTTGGCATCCAGGGCAGCCCGTCTGCCGTTTCGCGTTCCGGCAGCTTGCTGGCCTTGGCGCAGTCGCGCCTGCAAGTGGTGGCCAGCAGCGCAGGTTCGATCGCGGTGCGCGAATTGCCCGCACAGGCCTTGCTGCACGCGCAGTTCGATCACCCGCTGATCCAGCTGGCGCTGCCCGAGGTGGCGCAGGCGCAGGTGCTGCTGGTCGCCACGCCGATCTACAAGGCGGCGTACAGCGGCGTGTTGAAGAGCTTTCTCGACCTGCTGCCGCAAGACGCTTTGCGTGGCAAGACGGTGCTGCCGCTCGCCACGGGCGGCAGCATCGCGCACCTGCTGGCGCTCGACTACGCGCTCAAGCCGGTGCTTTCGGCGCTCGGTGCGCGCGACATCCTCGACCCGGTGTTCGCCACCGACGCGCAGATCGTGCGGCACGAGACACTCGGCTATTCACCTTCACCCGAGGTGGTGGCGCGCGTCGAGGCCGCATTGCAGACCCTGATCGACCGCGCCGAAGAGTTCGAGCGCACCGAAACAGCGGCCCGCGAGCGCGACGAGTTGCTCGCGCGGCTGCAGCCCAAAGCCGCCGCGCCCGCCGACCCCAACCCCTGGCCGGCGCGCGACCTGCGCTGGTCCGTTTGAAGCCAACCTCTTCTTTCAACCGCAGGAGAAACCTGTCATGAGCATTACCGCCATCAACGTGCGCAACCAGTTCCGCGGCAAGATCAGGGAAGTCATCGAAGGGCCGGTCGTTTCCGAGATCGACGTCGAAACACCTTCGGGCCTGATCGTCACCTCGGTCATCACCACCCGTTCGATCAAGGAACTGGGCCTTGTCACCGGCAAGGAAGTGATCGCGCTGGTGAAAGCCACCGAAGTCTCGATTGCCACGCTGTAGAAACACCCGCCACCGGAGAACGACGATGGCCTTCAAGGGCGACCCCGTTCGGCTGCTGGTGATCCCGGGGCTGAACGACAGCGGGCCTGCACATTGGCAGACCTGGCTGCAAGCGCACTTCAGCCGCCACGCCGTGCGGGTGGAGCAAGACGACTGGGCCCGCGCCGACCTGGCGCGCTGGTCGCAGCGCATCGAGGTCACACTCGCGCAGCACCCTGGCGCGCGCTGGGTGGCCGTGGCCCACAGCTTCGGTTGCCTCGCGCTCCTGCGCTTTCTGGCGCAGGGCGGCGAGGGCGTTCAGTCGGCCTTGCTGGTGGCGCCGGCCGACCCGGCCAAGTTCGGCGTGGGGCACAAGATGCCGCAGGCGCAACTGACAGTCCCTTCGGTCTTGCTCGCGAGTGAAACCGACCCGTGGATGAAATTCGAGTCGGCCTGCGGCTGGGGCCGCGTGTGGGGTTCGCAGCTGCTGAGCCTGGGCGACGCCGGGCACATCAACACCGAGGCCGGCTTCGGGCCGCTGCCGCAGGCCAAGGCGCTCGTCGAGCAGATGGTGCAGCGGCTCGAAGGCCAGCGCCGCATCGACCGCGCGCACCCGCTCGAACTGTCGTTCGCGATCTGAGCCGGCACTTCGGTGCGGCGCCGAAGGTCGTTCGTTCTTCTCCTACAGCCGGAGGGCATGTTCACGCCCTCGCCAGCCGGCACCGAAGCAAGCAGCATAGGCAGACTTGCCCGAAGGGATGAACGATGCAGCTCCGTGACTTGTTTTCTTCGGCACTGATCGGTGCCGTTGCCAGTGCCCGTTCGATGACACCCATGGCCAGCATCGCGATGGCGCGCTTGCTGGGGCGTGACACGCCCGGGCGACTGATCGCGCTCGACCGACCGCTGTTTCGCTTCGGTGCGTTGGCGATGGGTGTGGGTGAACTGTTTGGCGACAAGATGAAGAGCGCACCCGATCGCACCGTCCCGTTGGGGCTGGCCGCTCGCGTGATGAGCGCAGGGATCGCAGGCGCCGCCCTGGCGCCGCAGGGCCGCGAGGCGGCGGGTGCTTCAGTGGCCGTGGCCGCCGCCGTGCCGCTGGCCTACCTGACGCTGGCTGGCCGCGAGCGCGCGATGGCGCGCATCGGCCAGACACGCAGCGGCCTGATCGAGGATGCACTGGTGGTGACAGCCGGCGTGTTGATCGTGGCGCTGGCCGTGCGACGCTCGGTGCGCGCATGATGCGAACCAACCGGGAGCTGCCATGACAATTTTTCGAACCACCACTCGCACGCCATCAGACTCGTCGGCGTGCCAAGCGCCTGCGCGCACCGCGAGCAAGCTCGTGCAGCACCCCGTGCTGGCCACGGTGCTGGTGTCGCTGCTTGCACTCGCCGGGTGCGCGGGTGGGAGCATCGGCATAGGCGGCTTCGGCGGCGGGGGAGGTGGTGGCGTCGGCGTGGGGGTGAGCGTTCCGATCGGCGGCACGGCCAATCAGGCGCCCTACGTGGTCAGCGAAGGCGAGCGGGTGATTCAGCCTGGCATGACGAGCGCTGAAGTCATCCGCAAACTCGGCTACCCGTACTACCAGTTCGGCGTGCGGCAAGACGACGCCACGGTCTGGAACTACCGCATGCGTTACGGGTCGTGCCTGATCTACCAGGTCAGCATCTTGCCCAACGGCGTCGTCAAGGACGCCGGCGAGGCCTACGACCCGGCCTGCGACCGGCCTGAGCGTCGGCCTTGGTAGGCGGAGCGGCTGAGGGCGTCGCAACCCTTGGGTGCACAGAGAACTCTCGCCCCTTTGTTGGAGCTCCTTCAAGCTGGTGTCGAGAGAGTCTGCAATCGGCCATGAGCCGACATACACGCGCAGCTCGCAAAGCGGTCGATTAGCCCGAGCACGGGTTGCGTAACAATCGTTCGGTTCTCGCTCGGCGGCAGCAGGGACCAATTCCCGCTGACTCCCCGACGCGTAGCGCAAAATGGGGTCGGAGCTGGCGTTCAGGCCGGGGTCGTGCGATGTTGATTCTGAAATGGTTGTTGATCTTTTTGGCCGTGGTGGTCGTCGGCGCGATCGGTGCTGGTCAGGCGGGGCTTTTCGGCAGCTCGCCGCCGACCGACCTCGGTGTCCACGACGGCAAACTCAAGCCGCCGTCGGCGACGGACAACAGCGTGTCCAGCCAGGCATCGCTGTACCCGAGCAACCCGCAACACCAAGCCGCACAGATTGCGCCGCTGCCGCTTCGCGGTGATGGCCCCGCGACCATCGCCAAGATCAGGGCCGCCGTCGAGACCATGGCCGGCGCCAAGGTCGTCAAGAGCGATGGCGACTACCTGTACGCGCGCTTCACGACGCCGCTGATGAAGTTCGTCGACGACGTGGAGTTCTGGTACGACCCTGCCGCCCAGGTGATCCAGGTGCGTTCGGCCTCCCGCGTCGGCAAGGGCGACATGGGCGTCAACCGCAAGCGGATCGAAGCCGTGCGCGCTGCGCTGCCCGCGTCGCCCTGAGGTCGGGCCCGGCGCGGCGGGTGGGACTTCAGGCGCTGGCGCCGAAGCGGCCCACGAAGCGCCGGTCGATCCAATCCTTCCACTGCCAGACCCAGGCTCCGTGCCAGGCCCAGCGGCCCCACGAGGCAAATGCATGCCCGTCGCCGGTGCTGATGAGGTAGAGCGCGCGCCGCTGTGGATGCCATGCGTGGAGGGGACGCCCTTCGCATCGGGCGCGAAGGTTGTGGGCTAGCGTCGGCCCCGCCCGCACCGCGAAGACACCGGACTTGGGGCGCTGTTCCGGCAGTGCCGCGATGTCTCCGGCGGCGAAGATCTGCGGGTGCGGCAAGCTCTGGAGCGTTGGGCCGACCAGGATGAACCCACGGTCATCGGTGGCCAGCCCGGCCGAGCGCGGCCAAGCCGGGGCCGCGGCGCCGGTAACGACCAGGCAGGCGTCGAAGTCGAGGGCCGTGCCGTCGCTGAAGCTCATCCGGTTCGGCTCGATCCGCTCGGCCTGGTGGCCGCCGACCCAGGTGATACCGCGTTCGGCCAACAACGCGGCGGCCTGTCGGCGCAGCTTGTCCGGTGCGCCGTCGAGGGGACGCGTGTCCGATCCAACAAGACTCAGGCGCACATGGTCCCAACCTTCGATCGCGGCACGGTGGCGTATCGCGAACGCCAGTTCGACCCCGGCGGCGCCGGCGCCGAGGATGACCAGGTCGAAGCGCTGACCGGCGTTGCGCAGACGCTCGACGATCGCCGGCCACGCGGCGACGAAGCCCTCGATCGGGCGGATCGGCAGCGCGTGTTCCACGCCGCCGGGCAAGCTCGCGATGGATGCCACCGGACCGGTGTCGATCGAAAGGATGTCGAAGGGCCGCTCGGCGCCGTCGTCGCAGCGAATCGATTGGCGGGTTGGATCGATCGCGACGGCGGCCGCCTGGTCGAACGTGACGCCGCCACGCGCGGCCAGCGCATCCAACGCGATCGCGCACGCATCGAGCGGGTAGTGACCGGCGACCCAGGCGGGCAGCATGCCGGAGTAGATCTGGCGCCGGTATGGCGTGACGAGTCTGACGTCCCACCCGGCCATCGGCCGCTCGGCCAGGCTGGCCAGGACAGCAAGCTGTGCGTGGCCACCGCCCAGCAGCACTAGACGCCTCATGGCGCGGCCTTCGCCAGCAGCGCGTCCAGGCGTCCGAGCTGTTCGGGGAGGTCCACGTCCCACAGGGTCTCGAATTCGCGCACGCGAAGGCCCAGCGCGTGCGCGCGCGCGCGGGTTTCCGGCATCACGCGATCGGTGCTCCACGGCATATCCGCGAAAAGCTCTGGTTGCGGCGCTCGCAGGCCAACGAGTGCATAGCCGCCGTCCTCGGCCGGATGGAAAACGGCGTCGTCGCCATCGATCAGCGCCTGCGCCGCAGCGCGCAGATGCTCGGGGCGCAACACCGGGCAATCGGTGCCGACGACGATCACAGGGCCCTGCGCGCAGTGCAACCCGAACGCGGTGTGCATGCGGGCGCCGAGATCGCCGCCGGGCTGCACAAGCAGCTCGACGCCGGCGGTCTGCTTCAACGCGCGGAAGAAGCGATGCCGTCTGTCGGGTGCACACCAGACCGTGACCACGCCGAGCCCCGCGTCGAGCGCGCGCGCTACGGTCATCCGCGTCAGGCGCCGTTGCAGCCGCGCGGCGCCCATCGCACCGAGCGCGGGGATCAGTCGTGTCTTCGCCAGACCCGGGATAGGAGCCTTCGCCATGATCGCGATCTGCACGGTCTGTAGCATCTCAGCGCGGTGGGGCACGGTAGCCATAGCGCAACGCGAGCTTCGCAGGGTCGGCGCCGAGGAAGTACGCCGCGCGCAGACGCCACATCAGCAGGATCGTGCGCCACGCGCCGTGCCGTTCCCAGCGCCTTGCGGAGGTCGTGACCCGTTCGCGCAGGCAGGCTGGCGGCGCCTGGCGCTTGAGCAGCGTCGACAGCGCGACATCCTCCATCAGCGGCTGGTCCGGGAAGCCGCCGATCCGGTCGAACAGGTCTTGGCGGACGAAGATGGCCTGGTCGCCCGTGGCGATGCCGGTCCAGCGCGAGCGCAGATTCATCAGCGCCTCGACGACGCGCATCAACGGTCGCGGACTGTCGATCGCCACGTCGAACCGGCCCCAATCGCGCGCGCCTAGCAGCGCGCTGCGCAGCAGCGCATCGGCGTCGTGTGGCAAACGGGTGTCGGCGTGCAGGAACAGCAGCAGCTCCGCGCGGCACGCCGCCGCGCCGGCATTCATCTGCCGCGCCCGGCCCTGCGGGGCGACGAAGGCGATGTCGGCGAGATCGCGTGCGATCGCCAAGGAGTGGTCGGCACTGCCCCCGTCGACGACGACGACACGCGCGCCGCGCTGGCGAAACGGCTGCAATGCGCGCAGACACTCGACGAGGTTTGGCGCTTCGTCGAGGATCGGTACGACGATGCACAGCGAAGGGTTCATCGCATTCATGCCTCAGCGCGCATCGTTGAGCGACCAGTCGTAGTCGAGGTAACGGACCTTGAAGCGGCCGGCGCGCAGCTCGGCCCGCGCCGCCGGCGTCGTGCCCAGCACATCGGCGTTTCGAATGAACAGGCTCTGCAGCGAGGCGATGCCTTGGTGGCCTTGTTCGAAATCGGCGTGGTACCACTCGAACAGCTTCGACACCGCCAGCGTTCCGTTCGGCGCATCGAAGCGATTGCGGCTGCGGTCCGACAGGAAGCGGCGCATCGCGTCGTCCAGTTGCGCACCGAGGTGTTCGCCGACGTACGCTTCTTCGCGCAGCATCGGGCAGCTGACCGATGCGCACACGACGGCCACATGGATGCGCGGGTCGTCGAACACTCCGGGCGCGCGGATCAGCCTGTGTTCGAGATCGTCGAGGCTGCGCTGCTCGCCGAGCAGCGTAAAGAACTTGCGCGTCCACGGGCTCTGAAACACGCTGCCCAGGTCTTTGATCGAGGCCAGGTCGGGGTAGCGCGTCAACACCAGCTCGATGGTGAAGGCGTTGTAGGCGTTGATCAGAAACGCCAGCCGGACGTCTCGCGACCAGCTGGCGTACTCCTGCGGCGTGACCGCACTCAGGCTGGCGAGGTAGTCGCGCAGCGGCTTCGGATCGGCGCGGAGGGCGGCGTAGCGAACGGTCGACGCCACACCACCCGGCGCAACGACGGCCTGCTGCTTCAGCAGTGCGTCCCACGCCAAGTGGCGCAGATCGAATGCCGCGTTTGCCAGTGACGTCCACAGCAGTGCAAACAGTGCCAAAAGCGTCATCAGGACTCGGCGTGCTCGATGCATCGTGCCCTCCGGCTCAGCCCCGCCGCCACGCATGAAAGCGCTCGACCCAAGCCAGCAGCCGCTGCGGCGCGTGGGCGCGCTTCCAGTTGCCGGCCACGGCCTTGTTGGCCTCGGCCATCGTCGGGTAGGTGTGGATCGTGCCGAGGATCTTGTTCAGACCGATGCCGTGCTTCATCGCGAGCACGAACTCAGCGAGCAGGTCGCCCGCGTGTTCGCCGACGATGGTGGCACCGAGGATACGGTCCTTGCCCGGCTCCGTCAGCACCTTGACGAAGCCGTGTGCTTCGCCATCGGCGATGGCGCGGTCCAGGTCGTCGAGGGCGTAGGTCGTGACCTCGTACGGCACCTTCTTTTCCTTCGCTTCCAGTTCGTTCAGGCCGACGCGAGCGACTTCCGGGTCGACGAAGGTGGCCCATGGAATCACGCGGTAGTCGGCCCGGAACTTCTTGAACGGATCGAACAGCGCGTTGACCGCGGCATACCAGGCTTGATGGGAGGCGGTGTGCGTGAACTGGTACGGCCCGGCCACGTCGCCGGCCGCGTAGATGTTCGCGAAGTTGGTCTGCAGGAAGGCATTGACCTCGACCGTGCGGCCGGTGGTGACGCCGAGCTCCTCCAGCCCGAAGCCCGTCAGGTTGGCGTGGCGGCCGACCGCGACCAGCAGTGCATCGAACGGGGTGCGCACCTCGCTTCCGGCGTGTTCGGCGATCAGCAGCTTCTCGCCGTCGATCACCTCGATCCGCTTCGCGGTGTGCTCGAGCAGCACGACGATGCCCTCGGCGCGAAACCGTGCCGCCACAAGAGCCGAGACGTCCACGTCCTCGCGCATCAGCAGGCGCGGCGCCTGCTCGACCTGCGTGACGCGCGACCCCAGCCGCGCGAAGGTCTGCGCCAGTTCGCTGCCGATCGGCCCGCCACCGAGCACGACGAGCCGTTCGGGCCGCTGCCGCAGGTTCCACACGTTCTCGGAGGTCAGCACCTCGACCTGCTCGATGCCGGGGATCGGCGGCACGAACGGGCGCGCGCCGGTCGCGATGACAATGCTGCGCGTGGTCAGGCGTCGAATCTGCCCGTCGGCCTGCGTGATTTCGACCTCCCACGGCGAGACGATACGGGCCGCGCCCATGACGACGTCGACCCCGAGCGCGGTGTAGCGCTCGACCGAATCGTGCGGTTCGATCGCCTGGATGACGCGCTGCACGCGCACCATCGCTTCGGCAAAATCGAACTCGACCTGCGCCGAGCGCACGCCAAACTCGCTCGCGCGCCTGACCTGCGAGAGAAACCGCGCCGAGCGGATCAGCGCCTTCGACGGCACGCAGCCGGTGTACAGGCAGTCGCCGCCGAGCCGGTGCTTCTCGACCAGCGTCACCT
Source organism: Rhizobacter sp. (assembly GCF_032229685.1). Taxonomy (GTDB): domain Bacteria; phylum Pseudomonadota; class Gammaproteobacteria; order Burkholderiales; family Burkholderiaceae_C; genus LMDS01. The sequence continues at coordinate 220,214 of NZ_JAVTWP010000003.1, forward strand.
TCGCCTTGACGGCGGCGGCGATGTAAGCCGAGACCAGGCCGGCCGAGCCGGCACCGATGACCACGAGGTTGCGATCAAAGCGCGAAGGCTTGTTCCACCGGCGTGTGACAGTTCGCGCCCGGAACCAGTCGATGCCCTTCTTCGCGATCAGCGGAAAGACGCCGAGCAGCGCCAGCGAAGCAATCACGCCAGGCGATGCCACATCGGCGAGCTTGTCGATGCGCGCGAGCTGGGTTCCGGCGTTGACATAGACGACCGTGCCCAGCAGCATGCCGAGCTGGCTGACCCAGTAGAACGTCAGCAGCCGGATATGGGTCAGGCCCATCGCGAGGTTGATCAGGAAGAACGGGAACAGCGGTACGACGCGCAGGGTGAAGAGGTAGAACGCGCCGTCCTTCTGCACGCCCTCGTTGATCGCGTCGAGCCGCTCGCCGAATTTCGCCTGCACCCAGTCGCGCAACACCACACGCGACACCAGGAACGCGAGCGTCGCGCCGATCGAGGCCGCGAACGACGCGATCAGGGTGCCCCAGCCTAGCCCGAATATCGCGCCGGCCGCGAGTGTCAGGATGGTCGCGCCCGGCAACGACAGCGCGGTGATGGCGATGTAGATGCCGAAGAAGGTCAGCCCGGCCACGAGCGGGTTGGCGGCTCGCCAGGCTTCGAGCTGGCTTTGCTGGCCCTTGATGTACTCCAGGCTCAGGTAGCGCTGCAACCCGAGTACGAAGAACGCGATCACCGCCACCACCAGCACGGCCAGCAGGCCCCAACGCTTGCCTGCACTCATGGCTCTGTACCTTGGCGCATTTCCGGCCGGAACGCCTGCCAGCCCCAGTAGATGCGGGTCACGATCGTGACCGCGCACATTGCCGCGAACAGCAGGGCGAGCGCCGCGAACTGCTGCGGCCAGATGCACATCGCGATGAAGAAGGCGAGCGTCTCGGTGGCTTCGGTCAGGCCGCCGAGAAAGTAGAACGACTTGCCGGGGTAGTCGACGCTGGTCAGCCCGCGCTTGGCCGCGATCGTCGCGAACGCGAGAAAGCAGGTGCCGGTGCCGACGAACGCGGCGAGCAGCACGGCTGCCGGCAGCGCGTTGGCGGTTGGGTTCGCGATCGCGAAGGCGAGCGGGATCGCCGGGTAGAACAGGAAGTCGAGGCTGATGTCGAGAAAGCCGCCGCGGTCGGTCGGTGCGGTGGCGCGTGCGACCGCACCATCGAGGCCGTCGAGCAGGCGGGAGACGAGAATCAGCGCGGCACCGAGCCAGAAGGCGTGCACGGCGATGGCGACCGCTGCCGCCCAGCCGACCGCCAGGCCGGCGAAGGTCAGCGCATCGGCGCCGATCCCGCGCCACACGAGCCCGCGCGCGAGGTGCTCGAGGGCGGGGCGGATCAAAGCGGTGGTTTGGCGATCGATCATGTTGTGCGCGGCCCGATGATGACCGCGTCCTGCAAGGTCTTGGTTTGTACGGACTGCCCGAGTGAGTCGATATCGTGCAGCACCCGTTCGACGACCGGCGCGCTCAGGTAGTGATCGGCCCGGCCACGCACGTGCGCGATCAGTGCGGGCTCGCTGAGCTGGGCCGACCAGTCTTCGCCCTCTGCAGCGGCCGAGCGCGCCGCGCTCGATGCGACCCGCCACTTCGCGCACCAGGTGATCGACCACAGCCACATCGCGCGCCGCAGCGGCAGATGCCAGTCGTTCCATGCAGCCGCCGACGGCCCCATTTCGCGCGACCAGTCGGCGTAGGCGGCCGCGACCTCGTCGACGCTGAGCACGGCGCTGCTGGTCGCATCCCACGTGGTCGAGGTGTAGAGCGTCGCGTGGGCCAGATCGAGCGGCGCGTAGCTGTAGCGGCATTTCTCCAGATCGACCAGCACCGCGCGCCCATCGCCGCGGACCACGAAATTGCCCGGGTGCGCATCGAACGAGATCAGGCAACGCGGCGGCCGCGGCGGCCGGTCGCACAGCGCTTGCAAGCGCTCGATCTCGGCGTCGATGCAGCGCCGCGCGATCGGTTCGATCTGCGCGGCGTCCAGGTGTGCGGCTTGCGCCTCGACCTCGGCCAGCAGGTCGCGCAGGGGATCGGCGCCCGAGGTCAGGGGCGCGCGCGCATCCCGCGCCGGCAAGGGCAGTTGGTGGATGCGCGCCAGCGCGGTCACGATCGCCGGCATGTCCTGCGGCAACTGCGCGGCACGCCCGATGATCTCTTCGACGATCAGGGCGCCGCGCGGCAACGCGGGGGAAGGTGCCAGCACGCCGAGTAGCGTGGGTGTGTGGCGGCTGCGGGCGGCACGCTCGAAGCAGGCCGCCTGGTAGGCCAGGTTCACCGCGGGCGCGAGGCCGATCTGGCTTTGCTTCGGGATGCGCGCCAGCGCGCCGTGGCCGACGAGCCGCACGTGGGTGTGGGCCAAGCCGCTGTCGGGCAGCAGCTCGAGCTCGGCGCCGGCCCATTGCACGCGTGCCTGTGCCAGCGCGGCGGCAAGGCGCTTCCGGACGTCCGTCGTGTCGCGTCTCATGCGAGCACCACCACCGGCCCATCCGCTGCATCGGCATCGGCCGCGTCGTGGGTCACCATCAGCGTCGGCAGGTCGAGACGCCGCACGTGCTCGAACACGAAGCGCCGGAACTCCTCGCGCAGCGCCGCATCGAGCTTGCCGAAGGGCTCGTCGAGCAACAGCAACTGAGGCTCCGACAGCAGCGTGCGCAGCAGCGCCACGCGCGCCCGCTGGCCGCCGGACAACGTCGCGGGATCGCGCTCGCCGTAGCCGGCGAGGCCCGCTTCCGAGAGCGCCTCATCGACCACGTGGCGCCGCGCGCTGCGCGAGCGCACCGAGGCCGGCACGCCGAACAGCAGGTTGCCCGCGACCGACAGGTGCGGGAACAACAGGTCGTCCTGGAACAGGATGCCGGCGCGGCGGGCGTGCGGCGGTTCGTCGTTAAGGCGTCGTGTGCCGATCGACACGTCGCCAGTGGCCACGAACGGCGCCTGCAGGAAGCCGCCGATCCAGGCCAGCAGGCTCGACTTGCCGGAGCCGCTGGCGCCCATCACCGTCACCACCTGACCCGCGGCGACATCGATCGACAGATGCCGGATCAGTTCGCGGCCGGGCAGCGCGATGCGCACATCACGGATGCACAAGGCCTGCGGCGTGCCGTTCGTCATGCCATGCCCTTGCGACGCCGGTACACCACCGCCGGCAGCATCAACGCTGCGCCGTAGACCAGCAACGGGATGCCTGCCTGCAGCAAGGCATACACACCCATGATGCGCGGGTCGGCACCCGAAGACAGCGTGACCGCTTCGGTCGTCAGCGTCGCCACGCGGCCGGCACCGGCGAACAGCGTCGGTAGGTACTGGCCGACGCTCACCGCGCAGCCGATCGCGAATGCGAGCAGCAGTGGCCTGAGCAGGATCGGCAGGCGCACGCGGCACAGCACCTGCCACGGCGACACGCCCAATGCCGCCGCGCTGCGGGCATAGCGCGGGTCGAGCGCGCGCCACGGGTCGGCGATCGAGAGAAACGCGTACGGCAACACGAACACGAGGTGTGCCCACGCCACGGCGAGCCAGCTGCCATCCAGACCCAGCTTCACCAGCACGACCTGAAAGCCGTACAGAAAGGCGATCTGCGGCACCAGCAGTGGCGCGTAGACCAGCCACAGCACGCGTCGTGTCGGCATCCGGCCACGGCGCGTTTCGGACTCGAGGCAGGCGACCGCCAGCAGCACGCCGGCCGCTGCACTCGCGAGCGCGAGGCCCATCGTCGTGATCACGGTCTCGGCGATGCGCGGGAGTTGCAGCGACCATGTCTGCGTTGTCCACTGCTGGGGCAAGGCGGCGGGAAAGCGCCAGCTCTGCGCCAGCGACCAGACCGCCGTGCCGAGCAGCGCGACCCCGCCCAGCGTCAGCGCGATCGCCGCGAGCCCCGCCGAGACGCGGGCTACCGGTTCGATGGCCCCGGCGCGCACCCCGCGCTCGCACCATGCTCGGCCGATGTGCGCCACGCCGACTTCGCCTGCGCGCCATCCCAGCAGCGCCGCGAGCACCAGTACCCCCTGCAAGGTGGCCGCGGCGGCGGCCGGAAAGTAACGCTGCAGGTCATAGTCGGCGAACCAGCGCGCGGCGAGCAGAGCCAGCGGGGGTGGATTGCCCGGCCCGAGGATCAGGCCGACCTCGACGGTCGACATCGAGAACGCCAGCACGGCGTAGACCGGCAAGCGGAGCTGCGCGTAGACGGGCGGGAAGACGAGCTTTAACCAGGCTGTGGCGGGGCTGTATCCCAGCGACGCACCTGTCCGTCGCAGCGCGGCGTGCGGGACCTGGTTCAATGCGGCCGTGATCATCAGGATCAGGTACGGCACCTCCTTGAGCACGAGGCCCAGGACCATCGCCAGGCCCTGGGGGTCGCGCACGGTCACCAGGTCCACGGGAGGACGATCCCAGCCCGTGAGCAGGGGCGATGCCAGCCGCAACAGCCAGCCGCTCGGCGCAATCACGAACGCGAACCCGATCGCCAGCGCGACATGCGGCGTGGCCAGCAACGGTGACACCAGCGTGGAAACACGGCGATAGATCGCGTGCTCCTGAAGCAGCGCGCAAAACGACGTGGCGAGTGCGAGCGAGAGGGCCGTGGCAAGCAAGCCGGTCTGGACGCTCAATCGCGCCGAGGTCATCACGCCCGGCTGCTCCGCCAGCGCGCGCCAAGGCTCGACCGACAGGTACTCCCCACCGATCGCCGGAAGGTAGCCGAAGGCGGGAAGCAAGGTTCCCACCAGCCCCGCCACGACCGGCAGCAGAAACGCCGCGATCGTGATCCACGGCGCAATGGCCCAGACACCGCCCGTCTGCGTGACAGAAGGCGAGCGCGGATTCATAACGTGGTGACCACGACTTCAGCGTGAATAGCGCTTCTCCCACTCGGCGGTGATGCGCGTCATCCAGCTCGGGTGCGGCTCGAGCAGCGGCGAGCCGAGTTCGGCGTTGGTCGGCAGGCCCGGCATGCCGGCCTTCGGCGCGAACATCGCGCGCTGGCTGGCCGGCACCTTCGCCAGATCGAGCACGGTCAGGTTGCCCCCCCAAGCCGGGTCCTGTGCGCGCGCCTGCGTGGCGGGTTCGAGCAGGAAGTCGGCGACGACCAACGCGGCTTCCTTGTGCGCGGCGTTGTACGGGATCGCGACGAAACTCGTGTTGCCGATCGTGCCCCTGGCCATCACGAAGGTGCGCGCGCCGGGCGGCAGCGTCTGGTTCGCGATCGACACGGCCGCCTCGGCCGGGTCGAAGGCCATGTGGATGTCGATCGCGCCGTCGTTCATCAACTGGCGCTCCGCGGGGCCGGTTTCGGGGAACTCCCGGCCCGCCCGCCAGAGCGAAGGTCGCAGCTGGTCGTACCAGGTCCACAGCGGCGCGGTAACCGGTCCGAAGCTGGCGTCGGTCACGGGCTGCTGCAGCACCGACGGATCGGGCAGCAGGTCGTAGAGGGCCTGCTTCAAGAAGGTGGCGCCCAAGAAGTTGCGCACGGTCGGGTGCGTGACGCGCCCGGGGTGCTGGCGCGCGAACGCCAGCAGCGCGGGAGCAGAGGTCGGCATGTCGGCGAGCTTGTGGCGGGCGCTGTCGTAGATGTAGACGAACTGGGCCAGGCGCCAGGGCGCCGCCATGCCGTCGATCGGCACGGTGAAGTCAATCAGGTTGGAGCGCTTGTGTTCGGTGTCGACGTAGCGGTAGTTGGGCAGCGACTGCGTGATCGGACCGTAGAGCAGTCCCTGCGATTTCATCGCAAGAAAATTCGGGCCGTTGATCCAGATCAGGTCGACGCTGCCATTCGCGTTGCGGCCCGCGCTCTTCTCCGCCACCACACGCGTGACCGCCTCGGCGGTGTCTTTCAGCTTGACCTGGCTGACTGTGACGCCGTAGCGCCGCTTTACTTCGTCGCCGACCCAGGCGATGAACGCGTTGGTGCGCTCGTCGCCGCCCCACGCGTTCCAGTAGACCGTCTGCCCCTTAGCGCGCGCCAGAATGTCCGGCCATGGCCGGCTTTCTGGCGCCGCGTTGAGGGGCGCTGCCGCAGCGAGCATGGCGGCGAGAAAGGCGGTGCGGACGATGTTGGGAATCATGGTGGGGAGGAATTCTGGTTGCGCTGGATGTGTTCTTCGGCAGAGCCGGGACGCACCGACGTCGCGCCGAGAAGAGCACGCGTCAGCGCTGGCTCGACTGCTCGAAGCGCTTGGTGAAGTCGCTCATGCGAGATCGGTTCTTACTGAAGTCGAACAGGCCAAACAGGGAACGCGATCGAAAACTGATGAATTGGGCCACCGCGTCGATTCTGAAATCGACCTCGTCCCTGAACCCGACCGGCGTCGTGAAGACCAGCTGCAACCCGAGCGGATCGGCACGGACAATGCTGGCCTCGGGAAAGGTCGCCACGGTGGCCCGGAGCAGTTCCAGCGCTTGCGCCTGTGTGCCGGCAAATCTGAGCGGCATCGGGTCGCCGGTCTCCTGCGAGCTCACGCAGTTGCTTGGAATTGTGCACGTGAGCTGAGCATTGCCGAACACTGTCGAAGCACTCCCACCCAGCAGGACCACCAGTGCCGAGATCCCGCACGCAGACGTCAGTCGAACAAAGTTGAGTGCAAGTGTCATGTCTTAATCGAACATCAACCCGACCCGCAGCCCAAAGAACAGCAGGTTGAAGCTGCGCGTATAGCGCAGATACGGCATTCATTCTGACCGTAGATTGAATGACGTGCACCGCGCAGTTCGACGAGCGACTGCCTCACTGCTTCACGACCGGCTGCAAGGGGTCGATAGCGTTCGTTCCTTCTGGCCGAAACTTGAAAGAGGCAAGTTGACCGAATTCGCCATTCGCACAGCCAGCCCCGCCACCCATAATCGTTTTCCCCCCATCGACAACTGAAACCCTTCGTTGTCGCGGCGCAGTGCGCTCCGTACCGTGTGGTCTTGTTGAACTTTCGGCGGACCCGCCACCATGCGCACACTGCCTCTCGCTTCTACTCGCCGCGCGCTGCTCGGCCGCATCACCAGCACCCTGTTCGCCGTCGCACTGACCGGCGCGAGCACGCTGGCCAGCGCTCAACCCAAGACCGAAACCCTGCGCATCGGCTATCAGAAGAGTGCGAGCCTGTTCGTGCTGCAGAAGGCGCAGGGCACGCTCGAAAAGCGCCTGGCGCCGCTTGGCGTGGACGTGCGCTGGGTCGAGTTCCCGGCCGGGCCGCAGTTGCTGGAAGGGTTGAACGTCGGCTAGGTCGACATCGGTCATGTGGGACGCGATCGAGCAACGGGTGCTTCAGCGTGTGCTCAGCCGGCCGGGCGAAGTGCCCGAGCTGGTGGCGGCGGCTGTGCCCGCCGGTGCGTGGCGCTGGGCCATCTGAGGCTTGCGCGTCTTCTGCATATGCATCGGTGATTTGATTCGTTCCCCGATGCAAGGCGCGTCCATAGCATGGGCTCAGACGGTCGGAACACCGGCCGATGAACCATCAAAGGACGCTTCTCTCATGACGACGGCTCGAACCTTTCTTCGCACCGCGGCCACGCTGGCACTCGCCGCCGCAGCCGGCCTGGCGGCCGCCAAAGACATCACCTTGCTCAACGTGTCTTACGACCCCACGCGCGAGCTCTACCAGGACTACAACGCCGCGTTCGCCAAGTACTGGAAGGCCAAGACCGGCGACAACGTGAGCGTGAAGCAGTCGCACGGCGGTTCGGGCAAGCAGGCCCGCTCGGTGATCGACGGCATCGAAGCCGACGTGACCACGCTGGCGCTGGCCTACGACATCGACGAGATCGCCGAGCGCGCCAAGCTGTTGCCGGCCGACTGGCAGAAGCGCCTGAAGCACAACAGCTCGCCCTACACCTCGACCTACATCTTCCTGGTGCGCAAGGGCAACCCGAAGGGCATCAAGGACTGGGGCGACCTGGTCAAGCCCGGCGTGTCGATCATTACCGCCAATCCCAAGACCTCGGGTGGTGCGCGCTGGGGTTACCTGGCCGCCTACGGCTACGCGCTGAAGCAGCCGGGTGGCAACGACGCCAAGGCCAAAGAGTTCGTCGGCAACTTGTTCAAGAACGTGCCGGTGCTCGACTCGGGCGCGCGCGGTTCGACCGTGACCTTCGCCGAGCGTGGTATCGGCGACGTGTTGCTGGCCTGGGAAAACGAAGCCTGGTTGTCGCTGAAGGAATTCGGCAACGACAAGTTCGACATCGTCTACCCGCCCACCAGCATCCTGGCCGAGCCGCCGGTGGCCGTGGTCGACAAGGTGGTCGACAAGCGTGGCACGCGCGAGGTGGCCAACGCCTACCTCGAATACCTGTACAGCCCGGAAGGCCAGGAGATCGCGGCGCGCAACTTCTACCGGCCGATCGACGCGACGGTGGCGGCCAAGTACGCGAAGAACTTTCCGAAGGTCTCGCTGTTCACGATCGACGAGGTGTTCGGCGGCTGGGCCAAGGCGCAGAAGACGCACTTCGCCGACGGCGGCGTGTTCGACCAGATCTACACCAGGAAATAAGGCTCGTCGCCTGCGAGTGCGAGGTCGGCCAGCCACTGCGCGAAGGCCGCCTCCTGGTCCGCCTTCTCCAGACGAAGCAGGGCCGAAGGGTGGAATGTGACGAGCACGCGCAGCCCGTCTTCGCGCGTGATCCATTGCCCGCGTTCGTGTGTCACGGCCACGTGGCGCCCCAGGAGCGCGCGCGCCGCGGTTGCGCCGAGAGCGATGGCGGCATCTGGTTTCACGATGGCGATTTCACTTTCGAGCCAGTGCAGGCAGGCCGCGGCCTCCTGCTGTGCCGGGGTCTTGTGGATGCGGCGCTTGCCGCGCAGCTCGAACTTGAAGTGCTTGACGGCGTTGGTCAGGTAGAGGCGGTCGCGTGGCCAGCCGAGTTGTTGCAGCGCGCGGTCCAGCAACTGGCCCGCCGGGCCGACGAAAGGGCGGCCCTGCAGGTCTTCGCGGTCGCCAGGCTGTTCGCCCACGAGCATCAGCCGCGCGTGCTCGTTGCCTTCGCCGTGCACGGCTTGTGTGGCGTGCGCGCCGATGGCGCAGCTGCGGCAGAGTTCGGTCGTGCTGCGCAGTTCGGCGAGCGAGCCGGGCGTATGCACGACGACGGGCCGCGCGTCGACCGCGAGCGCCTTCGACAGGGCAGGGCGGCGCCGCGCCGGCTCGCTCGCGGCTTGTTTGACCATCGTGCGTTCGCGTTGCGCGGCACTTGCCGCGAGCGGCTGGATCAACACGGCTTCGGGCAGGTTCTTCCAGTAGCGGCGCGGCATTTCCTTCTGCATCATCGCGAGCTTCAGGCGCGCCGGGTTGAAGATGCTCGCGTAGTAGGTCAGCCACAACTGTTCGGCCGCGTCGGCCGGTGGCGCTTCGCTGCGGTCGGCGCCGGGGCCGAAGCCGAGGGCTCGGCCGTCCCAGTGCACGCAGCGCTCGGGCGTGAGGATGGCCCAGCGCATCTGCGCGAACCGGCGAGCGAAGAAGGGCGCGGTGGCTTCGACGATGTGGTGCTCGGGCTCGAACCAGGCCACGTGCTGCGGCGCTTGCCCGTCGGCGAACGCGAGCGGGCGGAAGCGCACGAAGGCGGTCATCTTGTGCATGTCTCGCCGCACGGCGCGTGCCATCAACTCGAGCTGCTGGCGATCGGCGTCGAGCGGGTCGTGGCGCAAGCTGCGCTCGTGCACCAGGCGCCACAAGTAGCGGTAGAGCAGGCCGAAACGGTTGGGGTCGGAATGCAGCCCGGCACGTTCCGCGACCGGCACGAAGAGCGCAGGCACCTTGACGAGCGAGGCCTGCTCGTCTCCGTTGGTTGTGTCGTCGACGTCAGGCCGATTGCCGAACAGGTCGGGCTCGGCGCGTGTGGCCACGCGCCACTCGAGTTGTGGTGGTTCCACACCGTCGATCAGGCCCTGGCGCGCGTGCCGGCGAAACCCTTCGAGGTCGGTTTCGTCGGCGAGCCAGGCCGTTCGCCCGGCGCTCGGCTTCGTCACGCTCACACGCCGAACAGCGTTCGCTGACGTGGCTGCGGCCTCAAGCGCGTGGCCAGGTCGGCGGCGTCGAGCGGCGTGTCGCGCGCGCCGTGCCCCGGCAGCGTGACGAAGGGCAGCACGTTCTTCAACGCCACGTTGAGCCGCGACAGATCGTCGATGCGCAGCGTGCGAACGCGCCGCGCCTGCAACAAGCGCTTGACCGAGGTGGTGCCGAGCCCCGGCACGCGCAGCAGCACTTCTTTCGGCGCACGGTTCAAGTCGACCGGAAAGCGCTCGCGGTGCGCGAGTGCCCAGGCGAGCTTGGGGTCGATGTCGAGCGCGAGCATGCCGCTGGCCTCGCCGACGATCTCGTCGTGTGCAAAGCCGTAGAACCGCATCAGCCAGTCGGCCTGGTACAGCCGGTGCTCGCGCACCAGCGGCGGCTGCGCCATCGGCAAGGCCCGCGACGCATCGGGGATCGGGCTGAAGGCAGAGTAGTAGACCCGCTTCAGGCCGTAAGAGCCGTACAGGTTGGCGCTCGCCGAGAGGATGCTGCGGTCGTCTGCCGCGTCGGCGCCGACGATCATCTGCGTGCTTTGCCCTGCGGGCGCAAAGCGCGCGGGTTTGGCACGGCGCGGCGCCACCGCCATCTGCGAAGTTGCAGGCGCGGGCTTCGCCGCGGCCTTGGCGTCTTCGATGTGGATGCGCAGGCGCGCCATCGACCGGCGGATCGCCTGGCCGTCTTTTTCGGGCGCGAGCGCGAGCAGGCCTTCGTTGGTCGGCAGCTCGATGTTGATGCTCAGGCGGTCGGCGTAGCGCCCGGCGCGCGCGAGCAATTCGGGGCTGGCCTCGGGGATCGTCTTCAGATGGATGTAGCCGCGAAAGTCGTGCACCTCGCGCAGCACGCGGGCCACTTCGACCACCTGCTCCATCGTGTGGTCGGCGCTGCGGATGATGCCGCTGCTGAGAAACAGGCCCTCGATGCAGTTGCGACGGTAGAAGTCGAGCGTGAGTTGCACCACTTCATCGACCGTGAAACGCGCGCGCTCGACATTGCTCGTGACGCGGTTGATGCAGTACAGGCAGTCGTAGAGGCAATAGTTGGTCAGCAGCACCTTCAGCAGCGAAATGCAGCGGCCGTCGGGCGCGTAGCTGTGGCAGATGCCGGCGCCCTCGGTCGAGCCGATGCCGCGCCCGCCGCGTGAGTCGCGTTTTGTGGTGCCGCTCGAGGCGCACGAGGCGTCGTACTTGGCTGCATCGGCCAGGATCGCGAGTTTGCGTTGAGTGTCCAAGGTGGGTGCCCAATAACTGTATGAATATACAGTGACAGCGACACCGCACGTGGCGCATGGATTTGTTGCCAAGCGTCTGCCAGAAGGCCCGAGGCGGCGATTGCCGCTACGATGAAACATCCCCTGAGCGTGTCGTCAACCATGAACTTCTTGTGGCCCCAGTTGCTGTGGTTGATGCTGGTGCTGCCGCTGCTGCCGGCGTTCTACCTCTGGCTGCTGCGCCGGCGCGGCAAGCCAGCGCTGCGTTACAGCAACCTCGACGTCGTGCGCGCCGCGGCCAGCAACCCGTGGCGGCGGCACGTCCCGCCGGTGCTGCTGCTGCTGGCCTGTGGCTTGTTGTTGTTCGCGCTGGCGCGCCCGGCCGCGCCGGTGACGCTGCCGTGGGCCAGAACGACCATCATGCTGGCGATGGACGTGTCGCTGAGCATGCGCGTGGCCGACGTCCAGCCGACCCGAATGGCCGCCGCGCAAGAAGCGGCGAAGATGTTCCTGCGCGAACTGCCCCGCAACATCGATGTCGGGCTCGTCACCTTCGCCGGCAGCACCCAGGTGGCGCAGCAGGCCACGCTCGACCGCGAGTCGCTGGTCGGCGCGATCGATGCCTTTCAGATGCAACGCGGCACGGCCATCGGCAACGCGATCGTGATGTGCCTGTCGGAGCTCTTTCCCGAGCACGGCATCGATCTCGGAGACATGACCTTCGGGGCACGAAAGATGGCGACCCGCGCCGGTGAGAAGGAAAAGCCGTCGCCGAAGGCGATTGAACTGGTCGCGCCGGGCTCCTACGCCTCTGCCGCCATCATCCTGCTGAGCGACGGCCGCCGCACGATGGGAATCGACACCTTGCAGGCGGCGAAGATGGCCGCCGACCGGGGCGTGCGCATCTACGTGGTGGGCCTGGGCGTGGTCGACGGCGAGGCGTCGATGGACGACGGCATGGCCATGTACATGAAGCTCGACGAACCCACGTTGCGCGAAGTGGCCCGCATGACGGGCGGCGAATACCACCATGCCGGCACGGCAGAGATGCTGCGCAGCGTCTACCGCGACCTCGGTTCGCGCATGCAGATGCAGAAACGCGAGACCGAACTCACCGCGTTGCTGTCGTTGCTGGCGGCGGCCTTCGTGGTGGCCGCGGCCTTGCTGTCGGCGCGCTGGTTCGGGCGCATCGCCTGACCGTTCAGCTGGCGCGAGCCGCCGGGTGAGGGCGCTTGCCGGCGGGGGCAGCCTTAGTCAGTTTGCTCATATGCAAGTTGATTTTGAGTCGTTTGCTGTGGGTGAAGGCGTCTCTAAGATGCGGCGCTTCGCCTCCTGCGGCCCAGACGTCTTCTCATGCGCACCCCCAACCTGCTTCTTTCGACCCGCCGCACCGCTTTGCAACTTGCCGCCGGCACGGCGCTGTTCGGCCTCGGCGGCATCGCGCGCGCCGCGAGCCAGACTTTGCTCAACGTGAGCTACGACGTGTCGCGCGAGTTCTACAAGGACTACAACGCGCTCTTCGCAGCCTACTGGAAGAAAACCGCGGGTGACGACCTCACGTTGAACCAGTCGCACGGCGGCTCCAGCAAGCAGGCGCGCAGCGTGGTCGACGGGCTCGAGGCCGACATCATCACGATGAACCAGGCCAACGACATCGACGTGCTGCACGACCGCGGCAACCTGATCCCGGCCGACTGGGCCAAGCGCCTGCCCGACAACGCGTCGCCGACCACCTCGACCTCGGTGATTCTGGTGCGCAAGGGCAACCCGAAGCAGATCCGCGACTGGGACGACCTGGGCCGCGCCGGCATCTCGGTGATCATCCCGAACCCCAAGACCTCGGGCAACGGCCGCTACACCTACCTGGCTGCGTGGGGCGCGGCGCTGAAGAAAGGCGTGAACCCGGCCGCCGCGCAGGCGCTGGTGCGCCGCATCTTCGCCAACGTGCCGGTGCTCGACGGCGGCGGGCGCGCCGCCACCACCACCTTTGCCCAGCGCAAGCTCGGTGACGCGCTGGCCACCTTCGAAAGCGAAGTGCCGCTGATCCTGCGCGAGTTCGGCAACGACTTCGAGGCGGTGTACCCGAGCTGGAGCATCCTGGCCGAGAACCCGGTGTCGATCGTCGACAAGGTCGTCGACAAGCGCGGCACGCGCAAGGCCGCCGAGGCTTACCTGAAGTACCTGTGGTCCGACGAAGGCCAGGAGCTTGCCGCAAAGCACAGCCTGCGGCCACGCTCGGCCAAGGTGCTCAGCAAGTACGCGAAGCAGTTCCCCAAGCTGCAGCTCTTCACCGTCGACGAACTCTTCGGCGGCTGGAAAAAAGCGCAGAAGGAGCACTTCGACGACGGTGGTCTGTACGACCAGATCGTCGCCAGCGCCAAGCGCTGAAGGCGCGCCGTGTTCCTTTCGCGCACCCTGCTCAAGCGGCACAGCGTGCTGCCGGGCTTCGACCTGGCGCTCGGTTTCACGCTGCTGTACCTCGGGCTGATCGTTCTCGTCCCGCTGTCGGCGGCCTTCCTGAAAACATTCACGATGACCTGGCCGGCGTTCTGGGACGCCGTCACGTCGCCGCGTGTGCTTGCCTCGTACCGCCTGACCTTCGGTGCCTCGCTGGCAGCCGCCTTGCTGAACGCGGTGTTCGGGCTGATCGTCGCCTGGGTGCTGGTGCGCTACGAATTCCCGTTCAAGCGCATCGTCGATGCGCTCGTCGACCTGCCTTTCGCTTTGCCCACCGCGGTGGCCGGCATCGCGCTCACCGCGCTGTACGCAGCCAACGGGTGGATCGGCCAGTACCTCGCAATGGTCGGCATCAAGGTTTCGTACACGCCGCTGGGCGTGTTCGTGGCGCTCACCTTCATCGGCCTGCCGTTCGTGGTGCGCACGGTGCAGCCGGTGCTCGAAGACCTGCAGAAGGAACTGGAAGAAGCGGCGGCCACGCTCGGCGCGAGCCGGGCGCAGACCTTCACCCGCGTGATCCTGCCGATCCTCACACCCGCGTTGCTCACCGGCTTTGCGCTCGCGTTCGCGCGTGCCCTCGGCGAGTACGGCTCGGTCATCTTCATCGCCGGCAACATGCCGATGATCTCGGAGATCACGCCGCTGCTGATCATCACCAAGCTCGAGCAATACGACTACCAGGGGGCGACTGCGATCGCCGTCGTCATGTTGGTGGCCGCCTTCGCCATGCTGCTCGCGATCAACCTGCTGCAGGCCTGGGCGCGCAAGCGGCAAGGGCGCTGAACACACCATGTCGAGCACCACCACCCTGGCCGCAGCGCCCGCCGTGCGCCCGTCCATCGCCCCGCGAATGGCACTGGCCCCCACCGCCGAGCCGCCCTGGGTGCGCCGCGCGCTGATTGTCGTGGCGCTCTCGTTCCTTGCGTTCTTCCTGTTCGTGCCGCTCGCGGCCGTGTTCTTCGAAGCGTTCAAGAAAGGCTGGGGCGTGTACCTCGCGGCCATCACCGAACCCGACGCGGTGTCGGCGATCTGGCTCACGCTGATCGCCGCGGGCATCTCGGTGCCGCTGAACCTGGTGTTCGGCATTGCCGCGGCCTGGTGCATCGCCAAGTTCGACTTCCGCGGCAAGAACGTGCTGCTGACGCTGATCGACCTGCCGTTCTCGGTGTCGCCGGTGATCGCCGGCCTGATCTACGTGTTGATCTTCGGCCTGCAGGGCTGGTTCGGCGAGTGGTTGCGCGACCATGACCTGAAGGTGATCTTCGCGGTGCCCGGCATCGTGCTGGCCACGGTGTTCGTGACCTTCCCGTTCATCGCGCGCGAACTGATCCCGCTGATGCAGGCTCAAGGCCAGGAGCAGGAAGAAGCGGCGCGCGTGCTCGGTGCCTCGGGCTGGCAGATGTTCCGGCGCGTCACGCTGCCGAACGTGAAATGGGCGCTGCTCTACGGTGTGATTCTCTGCAACGCGCGGGCGATGGGCGAGTTCGGCGCCGTCAGCGTGGTCTCGGGCCACATTCGGGGGCAGACCAACACGATGCCGCTGCACATCGAGATCCTCTACAACGAATACCAGTTCGCTGCGGCCTTCGCGGTGGCGTCGCTGCTGGCGCTTCTGGCGCTCGTCACGCTGGTGCTGAAGTACGCGGTCGAGCAGCGCGTCAAGAATCAGAAGCGCAACGCTTCGGGAAGAAACGAATGATGGGCACGCCATGAGCATCGAAATCCGCAACCTGAACAAGCGCTTCGGCAACACCGTGGTCTGCGACAACCTGAACCTCGACATTCCGTCGGGCGAACTGGTCGCCTTGCTCGGGCCTTCTGGCTCGGGCAAGACCTCGCTGCTGCGCATCATCGCGGGGCTGGAACGGCCCGATTCCGGCTCGGTGCTGTTTCACGGCGAAGACGCCACCTTCGACGACGTGCGCGACCGCCACGTCGGCTTCGTGTTTCAGCACTACGCGCTGTTCGGCCACATGAGCATCTTCGAGAACGTGGCCTTCGGCCTGCGTGTGCGCCCGAAAGCCACACGGCCCAGCGAGTCGCAGATCAAGAGCAAGGTGATAGAGCTGCTCAAGCTCGTGCAGCTCGACTGGCTCGCCGACCGCTACCCGCACCAGCTCTCGGGCGGCCAGCGCCAGCGCATTGCGCTCGCACGGGCGCTCGCGGTCGAACCCAAGGTGCTGCTGCTCGACGAGCCTTTCGGCGCGCTCGACGCGAAGGTGCGCAAGGAATTGCGGCGCTGGCTGCGGCGCTTGCACGACGAGATGCACGTCACCAGCGTGTTCGTCACCCACGACCAGGACGAAGCGATGGAAGTGGCCGACCGCGTGGTCGTGATGAACCAGGGCCGGATCGAGCAGGACGGTGCGCCCGACGAGGTCTACGACCACCCGGCCACACCGTTCGTGCTGCAGTTCCTCGGCGACGTGAACCTGTTCCACGGCCGCTTCGGTCACGCGCCCGGCTCGTCGGGTGCGTCGAAGGATTCGCCGGGCGGTTCGGCGTCGGCTGAAGACGTGAGCTATGTGCGCCCGCACGAACTCGAGATCGTGGCCGAGCCCCAGGAAGGCACGCTCGCCGTGACGCTGTCGCAGGCACTCACTGTCGGGCCACAGACGCGCATCGAGTTCAAGCGGCAGGACGACGGCAGCTACGTCGATGTCGAGATGACCCGCAGCGACTACACCGCGTTGCGCGAGCGCCTGGGGCTCACGAACGGCAGCCTCGTGCACCTGAAGCCGCGCCGCATCACGCGCTTTTCGGCCGGCGCCAGCGCTCGCGAAGAAACCGAACTCGCCGACCCGGCGGCGATGATCTAAAGCTCGATGCGCGTGCCCGGCGCGGTGGCCATCGCCCGCTCCACCACCTCACGCTTCAGCGATGACGCGAAGGTCTCGATGAAGTCGTAGACATAGCTTCGCAGGAAGCTGCCGCGGCGCACCGCGAGCTTGGTGAGGTTGATCTCGAACAGGTGGCGCGCGTCGATGGCACGCAGGTCGCGGTCGCGCTCGTCGTCGAACGCGATCGAGGCGACGATGCCCACGCCCAGGCCCAGGCCCACGTAGGTCTTGATCACGTCGGCGTCCATCGCGGTGATCACGAGGTCGATCTCGATGCCGGCCTTGGCGAAGGCCTCGTCGAGGTGGGTGCGCCCGGTGTAGCCGGGGTTGTAGGTGATGATGGGGTACTCGGCCAGCCGCTCCAGCGTGAGCGGCGCGCCGTCGAGCAAGGCATGGCCTGGCGGCACGATCACGCTGTGCGTCCAGCGAAAGCAGGGCAGCGCGACGAGCGCGTCGTAGGTGGCCAGCGCTTCGGTGGCGATGCCGATGTCGGCCTCGCCCGAGATCAGCATCTCGGCCACCTGGTCGGGCGTGCCCTGGTGCAGGTTCAGGCCGACCTGCGGGTAACGCTGGCGAAAGTCGCGCACGGCGCCGGGCAGGGCGTAGCGCGCTTGCGAGTGGGTGGTGGCGATCGAGAGCCGCCCCGAAGCCTGCTGCGTGAACTCTTCGCCGGCGCGCTTCAGGCTCTCGGCATCGTTCAGCATGTTCTCGATGATCGGCACGATCAACGCGCCGACCTCGGTGAGCGAGGTCAGGCGTTTACCGGCGCGCACGAACAGGTCGACACCGAGCTCTTCTTCGAGTTCGCGGATCTGCCGGCTCACGCCCGGCTGCGAGGTGTGCAGCACCTTGGCCACTTCGGTGAGGTTGAAGCCGCAGCGCAGCGCTTCGCGCACGGAGCGCAGCTGTTGAAAGTTCATGGGGTCACGAAGGGCGGGCCAGAGTCGCCGCTGGAACACGGAACAGCGCAGTATCCCGAGAGATCATCGAACAGGGAAGCAAGGAATAGTGCTTTCCTTATTTGAAACACTCATATGGAACACCGCCCTTGGGCGGTGCAGGGCCGCTGGGCGGCGGGCTCGCCTTCAGCCGTGGGCCGGGCAGAGCACCCCTTCGAGGGCCGGCCGCACGTAAAGGCCGGCCACGTTGTCGAGCGTCGCAGTCGGAGCCCAGCGGTGCAGTTCGGCCGCAGCGTTCACAGCCGCGATGGCCGAGAGCGCGGCGATGCCTGGGTCGAGCGGGCGGATCGAGCCGTCCATCATGCCGTCGACGAGCAGGCTGGCCATGCGCTCGGTGAGGCGGCTGAGCGTGAGGTGCACGCGTTCGCGTTGCGCCTGGTCGGGCAGTGCGCTGACCGCCGTGCTGCGCAGCAGCGGGCCTTCGGCGGAGAGCTGGAACCGCACCAACGCACGTGCCACCGCGCCAGCCCGGTTCCAGCCGCTGCCGGGGCCGCCTTCCGCCCGTGCCAGGGCCTGTCGCATCACCGCGAAGCTGCGCTGGAAGCATTCTGAGATCACGTCGTGCTTGTGGTCGTGGTGGTGATAGAACGAGCCTTTGGTCAGGTTGAGACTGGCCGCGATCTTGTCGACCGAGGCACCGCGGTAACCCTGTTCGTTGACCAGCACCGTGGCAGCGCGCAGAAAGGACTCCGAGGTGCTGTCGGCGCCGCTCGCGAGCTGCCAGGCGCTTTCGCCTTCGGTCGTTTGCCAGGCCGCGCCGGGCGCCGCGATGCCGTGCAGCAGGATGTCGCTGACGTGGTCGGCCACACGCGGGTAAACGTCGGTCTCATGGCGCCCGATCCACGAGCGCACACCGTGCGCGACCGACAGCACGATGTGGCCACGCGCGTTCAGGTCGTCGCGCGCGAGCAGGCTCGTTTCTGCGCCTTTTAGCAAACCGCGCACGCGCCTGAACATCGCCGTGTAGGCGGCGAACACTTCGGTCGTCTGCGTGTCGGGCAGAGCACGGATGTCGTTGAAGTGCACGATCGGCGTGTGCCGGCCAGCGTCGATGTCGGCCAGCAACTGCGCATGGAGGCGAAAGAAGGCTTGCACGCGCGTTGCCACGCCGGGCTCTTTCGCAGCAGCAGCGGCGAGTTGGTCGAAGGCCGCGATCGAGCGCAGGAAACACGCCGTCGCCAGGTCTTCTTTCTTGCGGTAGTAGTAGGTCACGCTGTTGGTGACCAGACCCACGCTGGCGGCGATGCCCGAGAGCGTGGCGCCTTTCACCCCCTGATCGTTGAACAGGGTCGCCGCCGCCGACAGGATCGCTTCGCGCTTTTCCTGGTAGCGCGGGGTCTGCGGGCTGGGCAGCGGTGAGGCGGTCATCGGCGGGTATGGTGAAACGAACTGCTGTCGGAGGGAACGTTATCGAACAAAGGGTATGTACCTAACATTCAGTCAGCACCATAGCAGATAACTGGAGTCTTTCCACGATTGGAAAATGCAGTTTGCCAGAGTGCAAGTGCCTCTGCTAAGGTTGCGCGCTGGAAGGAGCCCTCGATGTCCTTGTTTTCCCTCGACGGCCAGGTCGCCGTCATCACCGGTTCCTCGCGTGGCATCGGCCGCGCCATTGCCGAGCGCATGGCCGAGCACGGCGCGAAGGTCGTCATCTCGTCGCGCAAGCCCGAGCCCTGCGCCGAGGTGGCGGCGGCGATCAACGCCACGCACGGTGCCGGCCGTGCGGTCTCGATCCCCGCGAACATTTCGTCGAAGCACGACCTGATGCATCTGGTGGATGAAAGCACGCGCCAGCTCGGGCGCATCGACATCCTCGTCTGCAATGCCGCTTCGAACCCGTACTACGGGCCGATGGCCGGCATCGAAGACGACCAGTTCCGCAAGATCCTCGAGAACAACGTGATCGCCAACCACTGGTTGATCAACTTCACGGCGCCGCAGATGCTGGCGCGCAAGCAGGGCTCGATCATCATCGTCTCGTCGATCGGCGGTTTGCGCGGGTCGCCGGTGATCGGTGCCTACAACGTCTCGAAGGCGGCCGACTTCCAGCTCGCGCGCAACCTCGCGGTGGAGTACGGCCCGAGCAATGTGCGCGTGAACTGCATCGCGCCGGGGCTGATCAAGACCGACTTCGCCAAGGCGCTCTGGGAAGACCCGCAAGCGCTGAAGCAGCGCACCTCCAGCACGCCGCTGCGCCGCATCGGCGAACCCGACGAGATCGCGGGTGCGGCGATCTTCCTCGCCTCGAAAGCCGGCTCGTTCGTGACCGGCCAGGCCCTCGTGGTCGACGGTGGCGTCACGATCTGAAGGCTGGCCATGAACAACCTTGTCTTCGAACGATCCGGCCTCGAGGTCGACACGCCGCGGCGCTCGCCGCTGCTGTTGCCGGCGTCGAGCCGGCCCGTGCACCCGGGTCTGCGGCCGGAAGAAAGTGCGGCCATTCGTTCGGGTGCGTGGCTGTCTACGTTGTCGGAATCGCTGCGCCAGGCCATCCTCGGCCGCGCGCGGGTGCGCCAGCTCGCGGCCGGCACGCCGATCGCGCAGCGTGGCGACGTGCCGGCCCACTGGGTCGGTGTGGCCAGTGGCGCGGTGCGGCTCGGGTCGGGTTTGCGCGACGGGCGCGACTTCACGCTCGAATTCGTCGGCCCGAGCCAATGGTTCGGGGACATCGAGCTGATCGACGACCGGCCGCTCGACCTCGACCTCGTGGCGCATGTGAACTCGACCGTGCTGATGGTTTCCAAGGCCGACCTGCAGCACCTGATCGGCAGCTTCGACGAACTGCGCGACGCCTTGCTGCGTTTGAACTGCCAGCGCCTGCGCCACATGCTGCGTCGCTTCGAAGAGCTGCAGACGCTCTCGCTCACGCAACGCCTGGCGCGCCAGGTGCAGCGCCTGGCGCGCCAGTTCGGCCGGCCGATGGCCGGCGGCGTGAGCATCGAGCTCGGCGTGACGCAGGGCGACCTGGCGGCGATGGTCGGCGGCAGCCGGCAGCGTGTGAACCGGGCCTGGCGCCAGATGGACAAGCTCGGCATCGTGCGGCTCGGCCATGCACGCCTGCTGGTGATCGACGAGGCTGCGCTGGCGGCGGTGGCCGACGGGCAAACCGCACTGCCTGACGCGCTCGGCAGCCCGACGGGCGGCAGCTGAGCGCAGAGCGGCTCGCATGCAGTGGCCGCCCGCGTGAAAAGCATCATCAAGCCCGCTGGTGCATCGGTACAGCCGCGGGCAGCCGAGGCCCACAATTCCGCCCGCACGCTTGTCGTGTGCTCTTGACCGATCGGTTCTGCTCCGACGCCGACGACCTACAGACGGGAGATTCCATGCTGGCATTTGGCCGAATCGCCGCGCGACTCGTTCGTGCGCTGATCCTCGTGACCGCAACGATCGCTGCAGGCGCCGCGCAGGCCCAGGACATCGTCGTCGGCCAGATCGGCCCGTTCACCGGGCTGCCGTCTCCTGACGCGAGCGAAATCAACGCCGGCGTGAAAGCCTACTTCGACCAGGTCAACGAAGCCGGCGGCGTGCGCGGCCGCAAGATCACCCTGTTCACACTGGACGACCAGTTCAAGGGCGATGTCTTCGCCGAGCGCTTCAAGGAAGCGATGGCGCGCAACCCGATCGCCTTGATATCCCCGATCGGCTCGGCGGCACTCAGCAGGCTGTTGAAAGACAAGACGCTCGACCAGGCCGACATCGTGATCGTCAACGCGATACCCGGCACCGAAGCCTTCCGCAGCCCGGGACACTCCAAGCTCTTTCATTTGCGCGCTGGTGACAAGGCACAACTCGACCGCATCGTTCAGCACTGCAAGACGCTGGGTGTGTCGCGGTTGCACGTGTTGCACCAGGACCTTCCGATCGGCGTTTCGGCTGCAGCCGGTGTGCGCGAGACTGCTGCAACGCTCGGCGGTCTGGCCATCACGGCCACGCAGTCCAAGCACGACGACGCGTCATTGCTGGCGGCGGCCACCGAGTCTGCCAAAACCGATCCCCAGGGTGTGCTGGTGGTTGGCAGCCCTAAGTTCATGGCCGACGCCACACTGGCTCTGCGCAACGCCGGCGTGAAACGCGCGGTCTTTGCGCTGTCCTATCTGGCCACCCCACTTGCGGTGAAGGTGATCGGCCTCGAGGGCGCGCGTGGCGTCGCCATCACGCAGACCTTTCCGAACCCGAACGGCCCGAATCTGCCCGTCCAGCGCGAGTTCCAAGCCACCATGCGCAAGTTCAGCCCGAAGATCGAGAGTTACTCGCCGTTCCACTTCGAGGGTTATCTGTCGGCACGCGTGCTCGTTGCGGCCTTGAAGAAGGTGAGCGGGCCCATCACCCCGGCGGCCGTTGCAACCGCGCTGCATGAGATCGGTGTCCAGGACTTCGGGGGCTTTCGCGTCGACTTCACCAAGGGCAACACTGGCGGCAACTGGGTCGACATCGGCGTTGTCTCCGCCAGCGGGCGGTTGGTCTACTGACGGCTGGCAGCGGTCGTCAGCGAGCGACCAGCATCTCCATCACCCTGGCGCGCAGGCGGCGCATGCCACGGAGCCAGCGGTCGTAGTCGGCCGTCTTGCGCTGCAGGAAGGTCAGCACCTCGGCGTGCGGCAGCACGAGGAAGCGCTCTTCGCGCATTGCGTCAACTACCGCGGCCGCCACCGCTTCCGGCGTGACCGCATCGGCGCCCAGGAAGCTGTGGGCGCGCTGGTTGCCGTCCTTGCCCAGCAGCATCGGCGTGAGCACACCTTGCGGGCACAGGCAGCTCACGCGGATGCCCTTGTCGCCATGGGCGATCGAGAGCCACTCGGCGAAGCCGACGGCGGCGTGTTTGGTGACGGAGTAGGGCGCCGCGTTGACCTGGCTCAGCAGCCCGGCGGCCGAAGCCGTCTGCACGAGATAGCCCTCGCCACGCGCAATCATCTGCGGCAGCACGGCGCGCGCCGCGTACACATGGGCCATCAGGTTCACGTCCCAGTGGCGCTGCCATTCGGTGTTGCTCGCGTCTTCGTCGGCGCGCGCGATGATGCCGGCGTTCGAGCAGAACACGTCCACCTGGCCGAAACGTTCGGTGGCGGTGCGCACGAGTTGCTGCATATCGGCTTCCGACGCCACGTTCACGCCCAGCCCCAGGCCGCCGATCGAGCGGGCCACGGCCTCGGCACCGGCGGCGTCGAGGTCGGCCACGACCACGGCACGTGCGCCTTCTTGGGCGAAGCGTTCGCACAGCGCCTTGCCGATGCCCGAGGCACCGCCGGTGACGATCACGACCCTGTTCCTGATGTCCATGCGTGTTGCTTTCGTTCAGGCCGGGGCGGCCAGGTCGAGCCCGCGCGGTGTTGTCACTTCGCGGCCAGGCCCAGGCGCTCGATCAGGGCCTTGTCCTTGGCGAAGGTCTCGCGCGCCCAGGCGGCGTATTCGTCGCCGCTGCGGTACCAGGCGTCCTGGTTGAGCTGGTCGAGCAGCTCGACGTGCTTCGGGTCTTCCATCGCCTTCTTGAAAGCGTCGTGCAGCGTTTTCATCACCGCCGGGTCCATGCCTTTCGGGCCCACCAGGCCATAAGGCGAGTTGCCGACCACGTTGAAGCCGAGTTCCTTGGCGGTGGGCACGGCGGGCCAGCGCTTGGTGCGCTTGTCGCCGAACGTGACGAGCAGGCGCATCTGCCCGCCGTCGACGAACTTGTCCCAGCCACTGGCGTCGCTCGCGGCCATCACGTGGCCACCGAGCAGGGCCTGCATGAGGTCGGCGTTGCCCTTGAAAGGCACGTGGTTGAACTGCACTTTGGCGTTGGTGCTCAGTTCTTCGAGCAGCAGGTGCGGCGAGGTGCCGATGCCGGTCGAGCCGTAGTCGATCTGGCCCGGCGCCTTGCGGGCGGCTTCGACGTACTCGGCGAAAGTCTTGTGCGGCGAGTCGGCCTTGACCACAAAGCCGAAGGTGTAGCCCGACACGCCGAGGATGAAGCTGAAGTCGGTGAGCGGGTTCCAGAGCGTTTTCTGCATGTGCGGGATGCGCAGCATGCCCATCGGGAACTGGGCGATGGTGTAGCCGTCAGGCTTGGCATTGAGCGCCATGTTGCCCGGGCCGGTGGTGCCGCCACCGCCGGGCTGGTTCTGCACGATCACGTTCTGGCCGAGGTGCCTGCTGGCGATCTCGGCCAGCGTGCGCAGATGGCGGTCGGTGGAACCGCCGGCCGGCCAGGGCACGATCAGAGTGACCGGCTTGGTCGGGTAGGCCTGGGCGAAAGCGTTGCCCAAAGGGGCCAGCAAGGTGGTGGCCAAGCCGGCGCAGAGCAGCGCGCGGCGTGAATTCAGGAGCGGTCGGAAGGTCATGGGCATTCGCGGCAATCAAAACGGCATGATTGCGCGGGCCCGCGGGGCTGCACAAGCGGGTCAGCCCGGACGACTTGTCACCTCGGTGACCGGGTGCCGCCCGTCAGGTGGGGCCGGGCAGGGGCACTGGCTCTCCCTCAGGCGGCGCAACCACCGGGTCGATCGAGGCGATGTTCTGCGCCAGCTGACCCTTGGGGCCTTGAACCACTTCGAAGCTCACGCGGCCGCCTTGTTTGAGGGTTCGGAACCCTTCCATCTGGATCGCGGAAAAATGGGCAAACACGTCTTCACCACCGGCTTCGGGTTCGATGAAACCGAAACCCTTGGCGTCGTTGAACCATTTGACTGTTCCGGTGGCCATGGCGAATCTCCATGCTGTGGCGCGGCCCGTTGTCGCCTGGGCATTCTCGCGCCGCGCGAATTCGGCTGTCAAGAATGGTGCGTGGGCACCCGCCCGGTGCCGAATATGCACGCCAGCCGACATTCTTTTCTGCTCTTGTGGATTGGGCGGCAGGTGCAATATGCGTGGGGTAGAAGCGTTCGAGCGTCAACTCGATAGAATGAATCCATGCCCGAAGACAAACCCGTTCCCCCCGCGCCGCCCACGGCCCGGCCAGTGCCCGACGACGGGCAGGGAGCGGTCGTTCTCGAGCGCCAGAGCCAGAAGACCGAGCCGCCCCGCATGTACCAGGTGGTGCTGCTCAATGACGACTACACACCGATGGAGTTCGTGGTGATGGTGCTGCAGGAATATTTCAAACGCGATCTCGAAACCGCGACCCAGATCATGCTGAAGATTCACCATGACGGGCGCGGCGTTTGCGGCGTCTACTCGAAAGACGTGGCAGCGACGAAGGTGGAATTGGTGTTGGCCGCCGCAAGGCGTGGCGGCCACCCGTTGCAATGCATTATGGAGGCCGCATGATTGCGCAAGAGCTTGAGGTGAGTCTGCACATGGCGTTCGTCGAGGCGCGCCAGCAGCGCCACGAATTCATCACGGTCGAGCACCTGCTGATGGCGCTGCTCGACAACCCGTCGGCCGCCGAGGTGCTGCGCGCCTGCTCGGCCAACGTCGATGACCTGCGCAAGAGCCTGCTCGGTTTCATCAAGGAGAACACGCCGACCGTCGGCGGCTCCGACGAGGTCGACACGCAGCCCACGCTGGGCTTTCAGCGTGTGATCCAGCGCGCGATCATGCATGTGCAGTCGACCGGCAGTGGCAAGAAGGAAGTGACCGGCGCGAACGTGCTGGTCGCGATCTTCGGCGAGAAGGATTCGCATGCCGTGTACTACCTGCACCAGCAGGGCGTGACGCGCCTCGACGTGGTGAACTTCATCGCCCACGGCATCAAGAAGAGTGACCCGCCCGAGCCTTCGTCGAAGCCGAGCGAAGGCAGCAGCGGTGGCGAAAGCGAGAAGGAAGAAGGCGACGGCAAAGGCTCGCCGCTCGACCAGTTCACGCAGAACCTGAACCAGCTCGCCCGCGACGGCAAGATCGACCCGTTGATCGGGCGTGAACATGAAGTCGAGCGAGTGATCCAGATCCTGTGCCGCCGGCGCAAGAACAACCCGCTGCTGGTGGGCGAGGCCGGTGTGGGCAAGACCGCCATCGCCGAAGGCCTGGCCTGGCGCATCACGCAGAACGACGTGCCCGAGGTGCTGGCCGATTCGGTCGTGTACTCGCTCGACATGGGCGCGTTGCTGGCCGGCACCAAGTACCGCGGTGACTTCGAGCAGCGCCTGAAGGGTGTGCTCAAGCACCTGAAAGACCAGCCGAACGCCGTGCTGTTCATCGACGAGATCCACACGCTGATCGGTGCGGGTGCGGCCTCGGGCGGCACGCTCGACGCGAGCAACCTGCTCAAGCCCGCGCTCAGCTCGGGTGCGATGAAGTGCATCGGCGCGACCACCTTCACCGAGTACCGCGGCATCTTCGAAAAAGACGCGGCCTTGTCGCGGCGCTTCCAGAAGGTCGACGTGGTCGAGCCCTCGGTCGAACAGACGGTCGAGATCCTGAAAGGCCTGAAGTCACGTTTCGAAGAGCACCACAGCGTGAAGTACGCGCTCGGTGCCTTGCAGGCCGCTGCCGAGCTGTCGGCCAAGTTCATCAACGACCGCCACCTGCCCGACAAGGCGATCGACGTGATCGACGAAGCCGGGGCGGCGCAACGCATCCTGCCCAAGAGCAAGCAGAAGAAGACCATCACGCGCAACGAGGTGGAAGAGATCGTCGCCAAGATCGCGCGCATTCCGCCCGCCAGCGTGTCGAACGACGACCGCTCCAAGCTGAAGACACTCGACCGTGACCTGAACAGCGTGGTGTTCGGCCAGGAGCCTGCCGTCGAAGCGATCGCTGCGGCGATCAAGATGGCACGTTCCGGCCTCGGCCGTCCCGACAAGCCGATCGGCTCGTTCCTGTTCAGCGGCCCGACGGGCGTTGGCAAGACCGAAGTCGCGAAGCAACTCGCCTACATCCTGGGAGTGGAGTTGATCCGCTTCGACATGAGCGAGTACATGGAGCGCCATGCGGTGAGCCGCCTCATCGGCGCGCCCCCGGGCTACGTGGGCTTCGACCAGGGTGGCCTGCTGACCGAGGCCATCTCGAAGAAGCCGCACGCGGTGCTGCTGCTCGACGAGATCGAGAAGGCGCACCCGGATGTCTTCAACGTGCTGCTGCAGGTCATGGACCACGGCACGCTGACCGACAACAACGGGCGCAAGGCCGACTTCCGCAGCGTCATCATCATCATGACGACCAACGCCGGCGCCGAGACGATGAACAAGGCGGTGATCGGTTTCACCAACGCGCGCGAGCAGGGCGACGAGATGGCCGACATCAAGCGCCTGTTCACGCCGGAATTCCGCAACCGGCTCGACGCGGTGGTGAGCTTCAAGGCGCTCGACGAAGAGATCATCCTTCGCGTGGTCGACAAGTTCCTGCTGCAGCTGGAAAGCCAGCTTGCCGAGAAGAAGGTCGAGGTCACCTTCACCGACACGTTGCGCAAGCAACTGGCGAAGAAGGGTTTCGACCCGCTGATGGGCGCGCGGCCGATGCAGCGTCTGATCCAGGACACGATCCGCCGTGCGCTGGCCGACGAACTGCTGTTCGGCCGCCTGGTCGACGGGGGTCGTTTGACGGTCGATGTGGACGCCGACGGCAAGCCGGTGCTCGACATCCAGCCGAACAAGAAGAGCGACAAGCCGAAGGCCGAGCCGGCCACGGCGTGATCACTTGCTGCGCACGACGTGAAAGGGGCCCTCGGGCCCCTTTTTCTTTGACCCGCCTCTTAGTGAAACGTGGCCGGGTCCTGCTGGAAGAACCTGCTCAGCAGCGTGTAGAGCGCAGGGTGCTCGGCCTGGAAGTCACGCGGGGCGACGAAGAACGCTTCTGACGCGACCGCGAAGAACTCTTCAGGCGCTTCGGCCGCATAGGGGTCGAGCAGCGTGTATTCGTCGGCGTCGACGCGATCGCAGAAGCGGTCGTATTCGTCGCCCATGACCGCAAGCCATTCTTCCCGCGAAGCGCGGTCGGGCAGGGCAGGCACCCCGTCGGCCAGGCCGTCGCGCATGTCCATCACATGCACGAACTCGTGGATCACGACGTTGTAGCCCTCGGCGGCCGATTCGCCGGCATCTTCCACATCACGCCACGACAGCATCACCGGGCCGCCGTGCATCGCCTCGCCGGAGAGTTCTTCCTCGAAGTGGTGCACGACCCCATCGTCGTCGACCATTTCGCGCTGCGCCACCACCACGTCGGCGTGCACCACGATGCCGACGAAGCCGTCGTACCAGCCCAGCCCGAGGTGCAGCGCCGGCAGGCAGGCCTGGGCGGCGATGCACACCGCCATCAGGTCGTCGACTTCGAGGCCCTGCACGCCATGGAATTCCTTGTCGTCCAGGAACAGCGTGGCCAGTTCGCGCAATCGTGCCACCTCGGCGTCACTGCGCCACGTGAGGAAGGGGAAACGCGCCAGCGCGAGCTGCCACAGCGCGTCGGGAATCGCGCGGTGCTGCAGCGTTCTGGCATCGCGCCAGCGTTTGAACCAGCCGGCCAAGATCAGCCTGCGTCTTGAGGTGCGATGCGGCGCAAGCCGCCGCGCGTCCAGCGCAGCACTTCGGCCCGAGGTGTTGCAGCGTGGTCGAGGTCCCAGTCGCTCAGCACGTGGCGGGTGAAGCCGGCTTGCAGCAACTGGTCCGCGGGGCGGTGGGTGTGGCCGTGCACGAGCGCGGGCGCATTGGCCACGCGCATCCACTCGAGAGTCGCAGCCGGGTCGAGATCGAACCATTCGCCCTGCATCGTTCCATGGCGGCGCTCGCTCTCGTGGCGCACTTCGCGCGCCAGAGCGCGCCGCTCGGCGAGCGGCCGCGCGAGCACCGATGCTTGCCAGGCCGGGCTGCGCACCATCGTGCGAAACCGCTGGTAGTCGGTGTCGGCGAGGCACAGCGCGTCGCCGTGGCTGAGCAATACACGTTCGCCGAAGGCCGTCACGACGGTGGGGTCGGCGAGGGCTTTCACCTTGCAGGCCGAGAGCATGTCGGCGCCGACCAGAAAGTCGCGGTTGCCGACCATGAACGCGACGGGTCGCGCTTCGGCCGCGCTGCGCAGCACCGCGGCGCACAGCGCTTCGAAGCCCTCGAAGCGTGCGTCGTCGCCGACCCACACCTCGAACAGGTCGCCGAGGATGAACACCGCGTCGGCCCGCGTCGAGCGCATGTAGCGCGCCCAGGCCTCGAAAGCACGCGGTGTGTCGGCGGCCAGGTGCAGGTCGCTGATGAAGTCGATCGCCTGCCAGTCGCCAGGCGCGTCGAAAGCGCCGAGCGCGGGCAGGGCG
Source organism: Rhizobacter sp. (assembly GCF_032229685.1). Lineage (GTDB taxonomy): Bacteria > Pseudomonadota > Gammaproteobacteria > Burkholderiales > Burkholderiaceae_C > LMDS01. The sequence goes on from NZ_JAVTWP010000003.1 coordinate 248,864, forward strand.
AGCGCTGTCACCGCCGGCTCTCGTGCGTCAGCTCAGACGCGCGACGCGCGGACGATCGTCACGTCTTCGAGCGGCACGTCGCTGTGGCCGCCCTTGCTGCCGGTCTTGACCTTCTCGATCGCATCAACCACTTCGCTGCCCGACACCACCTTGGCGAACACCGCGTAACCCCAGCCCGAAGCCGTTTCGGCGGTGAAGTTCAGGAAGTTGTTGTCGGTCGCGTTGATGAAGAACTGCGAGCTGGCCGAGTGCGGTGCCGAGGTGCGCGCCATGGCCAGGGTGTAGCGGTCGTTCTTCAGCCCGTTATTGGCTTCGTTGACGATGGTCGCGTTGGTCGACTTCTGCTTCATGCCGGGCTCGAAACCGCCGCCCTGGATCATGAAGCCGGGAATCACGCGGTGGAACACCGTGCCGTTGTAGTGGCCGGCGTCGACGTACTCGAGGAAGTTCTTCGACGAGATCGGCGCTTTCACTTCATCGAGCTGGACGCGGATCGTGCCCTTGCTGGTTTCGAGGTCGACTTGGGTGCTCATGTTCATTTCTCCAGGGTGGCGGTTTTGATGGTGACGGGTTCGACCGGCACGTCACCGTGCGGCCCCTTGTTGGCGGTGGCCACGACGCGGATCTTGTCGACCACGTCCATGCCCGAGACGACTTTGCCGAACACGGCGTAGCCGTTGCCGTCGCGCGCGTTGGCGGCGTCGAGGAAAGTGTTGTCTTTCACGTTGATGAAGAACTGCGCGGTGGCCGAGTTCGGGTCGTTGGTGCGTGCCATCGCGACGGTGCCGCGCTCGTTGTTCAGGCCGTTCTTGCTCTCGAGCGGGATCGGCGCGCGGGTGGGCTTTTCTTTCATGTCGGCGTTCATGCCCCCGCCCTGGATCATGAAGTTCGGGATCACGCGGTGGAACACCGTGCCGTTGTAGTGCCCGGCTTTCACGTACTGCAAGAAGTTGTCGACCGACTTCGGCGCCTTGGCGGCGTCGAGCTCGATCACGATGTCGCCGGCCGAGGTGGCGAGCTTGACCTTCTGTGCGAAGGCCGAAACGCTGGTGCCGAGCGCCGCGGCCATCAGCGCGATGCCGGCCCAGCGGGAAAGGCGGTGTGTCATGGTCTGTCTCCTTCGTGTGAGTGGATTCGGTTCGAACTCATCGCGCCGGCGTGTCGGCGCCCTGCGCGACACGCGGCTTGCTCTTGAACAGTTCGCGCACCAGCGCGAGCTTGGCCGGCACGCTCACGTTGCGCGGGTCGAGCTGCAGGGCACGCGCGTACGACTGCGCGGCGAGCGTGGAGTACACATCGCCCAGGTTCTCGTGCGCGGTGGCATAGCCGGGGTTGGCGCGCAAGGCCTGCTCGAGCGTGGCACGCGCCTTGTTGTAGTCGCCGGTCGCGGCGTAGATGGCGGCCAGGTTGTTGTAGGGCTCGGCGAGGTCGGGGTAGTCTTCGGTGAGCTTCTGGAACAACTCGATGGCCTCGGGGTAGCGCTTGGCGTCGGCCAGCATCACGCCCTTGAGAAAACGCATCGGCGGGTCTTTGGGCGTGAGCGCCAGGAACTCGTCGGCACGTTGCATGGCCGCCGCCGACTGGCCCGAATAGTGCAGGCTGTGCACATCGCTCAGGGCATCGGCGCGCACCGGCAGGCTGGCGCAGAACATCACGAACAGCAACGATCCGGCAAGCAGTTGGGGCAAACGAATCATCGGCGTCCGCAAAGACGAAACTGGCGTGAAAATGTGGTGGGGTTCAGCGCGGATGGCGCGGTGGTCGCGGCCCGCTATACTGAAACGATTGTAGTGCAGGCCTCTCGTTCGCAGGCTTGTGCGGGGCCGGTTGCAGGCGTGTGGCAGCAGCTTCGTCCCACCCCCACCGACCCGACCCGAAGCCCCGCGAGCCCTGTGCTGCAAAGGGCCTGAAATTGCCCATCGGCCCATGTCACTTCGCATTCACAACACCCTGACCAGGGAGCTGGTGAGCTTCACGCCGATCGAACCGGGCCACGTGCGCATGTACGTGTGCGGCATCACCATCTACGACCTGTGCCATGTGGGGCACGCACGCATGATGGTCGCGTTCGACCTGATCTACGGCTGGCTGCGCACGCTCGGTTACCGCGTGACCTACGTGCGCAACATCACCGACATCGACGACAAGATCATCCGGCGCGCGCTCGAGCGCAACATTCCCATTCGGCAGCTGACCGACGAGATGGTGCAGGCGATGTACACCGATCTCGACGCGCTCGGCGTGGCCCGCCCCACGCACGAACCGCGCGCCACCGAGCACGTGCCGCAGATGCTCGCGATGATCGGCGCGCTTGAAGCCAAGGGCCTGGCCTACCGTTCGTCCAATGGCGACGTGAACTATGCGGTGCGCAAGTTCCCCGGCTACGGCAAGCTGTCGGGCAAGTCGATCGATGAGTTGCGTTCCGGCGAGCGCGTGGCCGTGCTGGACGGCAAGGAAGACCCGCTCGACTTCGTGCTCTGGAAGGCGGCCAAGCCCGAAGAACCCGAAGACGCGAAGTACCCGTCGGGCTACGGTGTCGGCCGGCCGGGCTGGCACATCGAGTGCTCGGCGATGGCCTGCGCCTTGCTCGGCGAACAGTTCGACCTGCATGGTGGTGGCATGGACCTGCAGTTCCCGCACCACGAGAACGAGATCGCGCAGAGCGAAGGCGCGAACGGCAAGCCGCCGGCGGCGGTGTGGGCGCACAACGGGCTGCTGAACGTCGACCACGTGAAGATGTCGAAGTCGCTCGGCAACTTCTTCACCATTCGCGAAGTGCTCGAAAAGTTCGATGGCGAGACGATCCGGTTCTTCATGCTGCGCACGCACTACCGCAGCCCGTTCAACTTCAGCGACGTCACCCTCGACGACGCGCGCAACTCGCTGCGCCGCCTGTACACGGCGCTCGACGGGCTCGACGTGCCGGCAGCGCCGGTCGACTGGGCCGAGCCGCGCGCCGCGGCCTTCCGCGACGCGATGAACGACGACTTCAACACCCCGGTGGCGATGGCGGTGCTGTTCGAGCTGGCCGGTGAGGTCAACCGCACACGCTCGCTGGAGTCCGCCGGTTTGCTGAAGAGCCTGGCCGCCACGCTCAACTTTTTGCAGCAGCCGCCGCGGGCCTACCTGCAAGCCGGCAACACGCTGAGTGAGGCCAGCATCGACGAACGCATTGCGGCCCGTGCGGCGGCGAAGGCGGCGCGCGATTTCGCGCTCGCCGACCAGATCCGCCAAGACCTGCTGGCGCAAGGCATCGTGCTGCAAGACTCGCCGCAAGGCACCACCTGGACGAAAGCCTGACCGTGGTGAAAGCCGGCAAAGCAGAGGGCTCGGGCACCGAGCCGGAGATCACGCCCGAGTACTGGGACGAAGCCTGCAAGCACCTCGGCAAGCGCGACCGTGTGATGCGCAAGCTGATCCCGCAGTTCGGCGAAGGCCGCCTGCAAAGCCGCGGTGACGCGTTCACCACGCTGGCGCGGTCGATCGTGGGCCAGCAGATCTCGGTGAAAGCGGCGCAGTCGGTCTGGGACCGTTTCGTGGCGCTCGTGAAAGAACGGTCCACGCGCCTGGCGCCGGCCTCGGTGCTCGCACTCGAAGCGAGCGTGATGCGCACGGCCGGCCTGTCGGCGCGCAAGGTCGAATACCTGAGCGACCTGGCGCAGCACTTCGAATCGGGCACCGTGCATGTGCGCCAATGGCAGCAGATGGACGACGAAGCCATCATCGAAGAGCTGGTCGCGATCCGCGGCATCGGCCGCTGGACGGCCGAGATGTTCCTGATCTTCCACCTGATGCGCCCAAACGTGCTGCCGCTCGACGACCTTGGCCTGCTCAAGGGCATCAGCCTGAACTACTTCAGCGGCGAGCCGGTGTCGCGGGCCGAAGCCCGCGAAGTGGGCGATGCCTGGGCGCCGTTCCGCTCGGTGGCCACGTGGTACATCTGGCGCAGCCTCGACCCGCTGCCGGTAGACTACTGAGCTTCGGAGCCGACCCCTTCGACTTGAAGGATCCAACGAATGAGCAAACGACACTTCCTCGATTTCGAGCAACCGGTCTCGGACCTCGAATCGAAGATCGAAGAGTTGCGCTATGTGCAGAACGAGTCGGCCGTCGACATCTCTGAAGAGATCGACCGCCTCGGCAAGAAGAGCCTGCAACTCACCAAAGACATCTACTCGAGCCTGTCGCCCTGGCAGGTGACGCAGATCGCGCGCCACCCGCAGCGGCCGTACACGCTCGACTACGTGAACGAGCTGTTCACCGACTTTCAGGAGCTGCACGGTGACCGCCACTTCGCCGACGACCAGTCGATCGTCGGCGGCCTGGCGCGCTTCAATGGCCAGGCCTGCATGGTGCTCGGGCACCAGAAGGGGCGCGACACTAAGGAGCGTGGCCTGCGCAACTTCGGCATGTCGCGGCCCGAGGGTTACCGCAAGGCCTTGCGCCTGATGAAGCTGGCCGAGAAGTTCGGCCTGCCGGTGTTCACCTTCGTCGACACACCCGGCGCCTACCCCGGCATCGGCGCCGAAGAGCGCGGCCAGTCGGAAGCGATCGGCCGCAACATCTTCGAGATGGCGCAGCTCGAGGTGCCGATCATCGTCACCATCATCGGCGAAGGCGGCTCGGGCGGCGCGCTCGCCATCAGCGTCGGCGACCAGCTGCTGATGCTGCAGTACTCGATCTATTCGGTGATCTCGCCCGAAGGCTGCGCGTCGATCCTGTGGAAGACCTCGGAACGCGCTTCCGACGCGGCCGAAGCGCTCGGCATCACCGCGCACCGGCTGAAAGCGCTCGGCCTCGTCGACAAGATCGTCAACGAGCCGGTGGGTGGCGCGCACCGCGACACCAAGCAGATGGCGGCTTTCCTGAAGCGGGCGCTGAACGACGCGCTGCGCCAGGTGAGCGACCTGAGCACCAAGGATCTGCTGAAGCGCCGCTACGAGCGGCTCCAGGCCTACGGCCGCTTCAGCGACACCAAGGAAACCTGAGCGCGGCGAAGGTGGGCGAGCGCTCGATTGCAGTCGCCTGGAGTGGTGGCCGCGACTCGACGGCGCTCTTGCACGCGACGCTGATCGAAGCGGCAGCGCTGGGCGCGAAGGTCTTCGCGCTGCACGTGCATCACGGTCTGAGCCCGAACGCCGATGCCTGGTTGGCCTTCTGCGCAGCGCAGAGCGCGCGCTGGGCCAAGCGTGGTCTGCCGATCAGCTTCATCCACACCCGCCTTGCCACGGCGCCCGCGCCGGGCGAGAGCGTCGAGGCCTGGGCGCGGCAAGTGCGCTACCGTGCCCTGCGGACCATGGCGCTGGCCAACGGCGTCTCGGTCGTGTTGCTCGCTCACCATCGGCGTGACCAGGCCGAGACTTTTCTGCTGCAGGCCTTGCGCGGCGCGGGCATGGCGGGGCTGGCCGGCATGCCGGCGAGCGTGGAGCGTGACGGCGTCACCTGGCAGCGCCCCTGGCTCGCGAAAGCGCGCGAAGACATTGAAGCCTATGTGCGGCGCCATCGGCTGAAGCACATCGACGACGAGAGTAATACCGACCGGCGGTTCGCGCGCAACCGCTTGCGCTTGGACGTGTGGCCCGCGCTGTCGCAGGCTTTCGATCAAGCCGAAGCGAGCCTGGCCACAGCGGCCGGCTGGGCGCACGAAGCGCGCAGTGCGCTCGCGGAACTGGCGATGATCGATCTCGGTCAGGTGGCAAACGAGCACGGCCTGCAACTCGCCCCCTGGCTGGCGCTCTCGGCGCCCCGGCGCAGCAACGTCTTGCGTGCCTGGCTGGCGGCGCGGGCCGGGCGCTCGGCCGAGGCCAGCCTGGTCGCGCGGCTGCTGCACGAGCTGCCCGCGGCGCGCAGCGCGCGTTGGCCGGCGCCGGGCGGGGAGTGGCGGCTGTACCGAGGTGTGCTGACGTTCACCGCAGCGAGCCTCACGCCAGTGGCGGCAGCGCCCGTGCGCGAAACGCGGCTCGGCGTGACGCGCACTGGCCGCCACGACTTGCCGGGCTGGGCCGGCTGCCTGCACGTGGAACACACGCCCGGCGACGGCGTTCCTCTGGCCTGGCTGGCCCGCCTGGAGTTGCGGCCGCGCGTCGGCGCCGAACAATTTCAGAGCGGCGTCGGGCGCCCTCCGCGCAGCCTGAAAAAGCAATTCCAGAGCGCCGGCGTTCCCGAATGGGAGCGGGCTGGCCCCTTGCTCTACAGCGGTGGTCAGCTCGTCTTCGTGCCCGGCCTCGGCCTCGACTCGCGCGTGCTCGGCTTGCCCGGGCAAGCGCTGGTCTGCCTGCGCTGGGAAGCGCTGACGCCCGAGGCTGGCTGAGCTTGGTCTGCTGCACCGCAGCAAGCTAGAATCGCAGGCTCGCCTCCGGGCGTGGTGTTCCTTCTGCACGCGATTTCGCACCTTCACATGGCACTCATCGTTCACAAGTACGGCGGCACCTCGATGGGCTCGACCGAGCGCATTCGCCTGGTCGCCAAGCGCGTCGCCAAGTGGGCACGCGCCGGTCACCAGATGGTCGTGGTTCCTTCGGCGATGAGCGGGGAAACGAACCGCCTGCTCGGCCTGGCGAAAGAACTTTCGCCCGCCGCCACCACTGACGAGCTGCTGCGCGAGCTCGACGTGATCGCCGCCACTGGCGAGCAGGTGTCGGTCGGTCTGCTGGCGATCGCGCTGCAGGCCGAAGGCATGCAGGCCGTGAGCTACGCCGGATGGCAGGTGCCGATCGCGACCGATTCTGCGTTCACGAAGGCGCGCATCCAGAGCATCGACGACACACGCGTGCGCGCCGATCTGGCCGCTGGCAAGGTCGTGGTGATCACGGGATTTCAAGGCGCCGACGGCGACGGCAACATCACCACGCTGGGCCGTGGTGGCTCCGACACCTCGGCCGTGGCCGTGGCCGCCGCCATGAAGGCCGACGAGTGCCTGATCTACACCGACGTCGACGGCGTCTACACCACCGACCCGCGCATCGTGGCCGAAGCGCGCCGCCTCACGACCATCAGCTTCGAAGAGATGCTCGAGATGGCGAGCCTGGGCTCTAAGGTGCTGCAGATCCGCTCGGTCGAGTTTGCCGGCAAGTACCGCGTGCCGCTGCGTGTGCTCTCGAGCTTCACGCCCTGGGACATCGACATCGTCGAAGAAGCGAAGTCGGGCACCCTGATCACCTTTGAGGAAGACGAAAAAATGGAACAAGCCGTTGTCTCGGGCATCGCCTTCAACCGCGACGAAGCCAAGATCAGCCTGATGGGCGTGACCGACAAACCCGGCATCGCGCACCTCATTCTCGGCCCGGTGGCCGACGCGAACATCGACGTCGACGTGATCATCCAGAACATCTCGCACGACGGCCGCACCGACTTCTCTTTCACCGTGCACCGCAACGACTACCAGCGCACGCTCGACCTGCTGAAGGCCAAGGTGCTGCCGCTCACCGGCGCCACCGACCTGGTCGGCGACGCGAAGATCTGCAAGGTCAGCATCGTCGGCATCGGCATGCGCTCGCACGTGGGCGTGGCGAGCCGCATGTTCCGGGTGCTGAGCGAAGAGGGCATCAACATCCAGATGATCACCACGAGCGAGATCAAGACCAGCGTCGTGATCGACGAGAAGTACATGGAGCTCGCGGTGCGTGCCCTGCACAAGGCGTTCGACCTCGACCAGCCGCCGGCGGCGCACTGATCGGAAGACCCGCGCGCCGAGGTTAGAATGCGCGCTGATTGCTGATGTGAACGGAGCTGTGACCGAGTGGCCGAAGGTGCTCCCCTGCTAAGGGAGTATGTGGGCAAAACCTGCATCGAGGGTTCGAATCCCTCCGGCTCCGCCAGAAGCGCAAACGAGAAGGCCCCGCAAGGGGCCTTTTTCATGGCCGGGCGGAACGAGCGAAGACGGCGCGGGATGCGCCGTTTTCCGTGGCTCGCATGGCCGTTTGTCTTACGTGGCTCTGCTGACGCCGATTCGATACTTCGTTGCATCGCCCGTCACCCGACGGGCGCCGGAGTTCCGCCATGCCGATGCTTCAAGCCCGTTCGCTCGTCGCGATGCCGCCGTCAGGCGCTTCGCGCCTGACCTTCAGACGCCTGCGCCGCCCGACGCGCCTGCCGACGATCGGCACGGCCACGCCGTGGCAGCAGCTGTGGTCATGGCTGGCGCGAATCGCGGGCCGCTGAGCCCACTCAACCCATTAGACAGGATCACACATGAACGAAGAGACCAGAGTGCCAGGCGACAACGCCGGCGAGCGCGAGAAGCTGTGGGCGTTGATCAAGGACATCCGCTTCGCGATGTTCACCACCCGGCACCAGAACGGCCACCTGCACTCGCGGCCGATGACCACGCAGAACAGCAAGCTCGAAGAAGACTCGAGCCTGTGGTACTTCATGTCGCGCAGCGGCGAGCCGGTGGCTGATCTGACCACCGACCCGGTCGTGAACGTGGTGTACGCCGACCCGGGTGAAGACAGCTACGTCTCCGTCTCCGGCCTTGCCGCGGTGATCGAAGACGCGGCCAAGAAGCGCCAGCTCTGGAGCAAGCTGAACGAAGCCTGGTTCCCCGGTGGTCCGACCGACCCTGATCTCGCGCTCGTTCAGGTGAAGATCGTGCACGCGCACTACTGGGACGTGAAGGAAAGCCAGATCGTCCAGCTGTTCAAGATGGCCAAGGCGGCGATCACGGGCACGCCGCCCACGGGCATGGGCGAGCAGGGCGAGATCCGCATGCGCTGAGCGCGGCCATGTCCGTCTTTTTCGACATCACCCACACCACGCACTACCAGTACCACCAACCGGTGCAGCTGGGCGAGCACCGTGTGATGTTCCGCCCGCGTGGCAGCCACGACCTGCGCGTGCTCGCCACCGACATGAAGGTCACGCCCGAGCCGCTCGACATCCGGCTGATCCAGGACGTGTACTCCAACTCGGTCGCACTGGTTCAGCCACAGAGCCCGGCGACAGAACTGAAGATCGAGTGTTCGTTCTCGGTCGAACACACGGGCACACGTGCCCTCGACCTGCCACTCGATCCGGCCGCCTCGCAGTACCCGTTCGACTACGGCGCAGAAGACCGCATCGCGCTGCAGCACTGCCTGCAACCCTACTTCGACGACCCTTCGGGCGAGCTCGTCGCGTGGGCCCGCCAGTTCATCCGCAGCGACGGGCCGACCGACACGCGCCAGTTGCTCGTCGACATGACGCAGTTCATCCGGCAGTCGATGGCCTACGTGGCGCGGCTCGACGAGGGTGTGCAAACGCCTTACGACACGCTGCGCCTGCAGTCGGGCACCTGCCGCGACTTTGCGACGCTGATGATCGAAGCAGTGCGGCGTCTCGGTTATGCAGCCCGCTTCGTTTCGGGCTACCTGTACACACCCTGGCTCGACAACCCCGACGCACCGGTCGTGGGCGCGGGCGCGACGCACGCCTGGGTTCAGGTCTACCTGCCGGGTGCGGGCTGGATCCCGTTCGACCCGACCAACAACCTGATCGGCGGCACCGACCTGATCCGCGTCGGCGTGGCCCGCCACGCCAGCCTGGCTTCGCCGGTGAGCGGCGCGTGGCACGGCTACCCGGGTGACTTCGGCGGCATGTTCGTCGACGTGCAGGTGCGTCGCCGCTGAGTTGGGCAGGGTTCGCATGGCGGCGCATTGCCGCTCGCAGTAGAACTGTATATATTCACAGTATGCAGTTCGACCCCGACCCTTCGATGCCGGCGCCTGCCTCGCTCAAGGGGCGGGGCACGATCTGGGCGATCGAGCACCGTTTTGCGCGCGACGAGCGCGAGGCCGTCGACGACGGCTGGGGCACGCTCGATCAGCAGTCGCAGGAAGAACACCTGCCGCCCAGCACGCAGATCATCGAAGAGCGCGTCAAGTCGATCCTCGCCAGCAATGACTCGCCCGACATCTCGTTCGACCTGTCGATCAACCCTTACCGCGGCTGCGAGCACGGCTGCGTGTACTGCTTCGCGCGGCCCACCCACAGCTACCTGAACATGTCGCCGGGGCTCGACTTCGAGACCCGCATCGTCGCCAAGGTCAATGCGGCCGAGCGGCTGCGCGAGGCTTTCGCCGGCCGCAGCTACGAGCCGCTGCTGCTCAACATCGGCTCGGCGACCGACGCCTACCAGCCCGCCGAACGCAAGTTGCGCATCACCCGCTCGGTGATCGAGCTGATGGCCGAATGCAGCCATCCTTTTTCGCTCGTCACCAAATCATCGGGCGTGGAGCGCGACATCGACCTGCTGGCGCCGATGGCGGCGCGGCGCCTGGCGGCGGTGTACGTGTCTGTCACGTCGCTCGACGCGTCGCTGTCGCGCATCCTCGAGCCTCGCGCCGCATCGCCGCAGCGCCGGTTGCGCACCATCGAGACACTGGCCAAGGCCGGCATTCCGGTCGGCGTGAGCGTGTCGCCGATCATCCCGTTCATCAACGAGCCCGAACTCGAACGCATTCTTGAAGCGGCCGCGGCGGCCGGTGCCCGGTCGGCGTTCAGCGTCGTGCTGCGTCTGCCCTGGGAAGTGAACCCGCTGTTTCAGCAATGGCTGGCCCGGCACTTCCCGGAACGCGCCGAGCGTGTGATGGCCAGGGTGCGAGAAATGCGTGGCGGCCGCGACTACGACGCGAAGTTCGGCGCGCGCATGCGCGGTGAAGGCGTCTGGGCGCAGCTGCTCACGCAGCGTTTCCAGAAGGCTGCGGCGCGTTTCGGGCTGAACCGCCAGCGCGTCGAGCTCGACCTCACGCAATTCCGCAAACCGCTGCGGGCCCGCGACGACGGGCAGGCCGATCTGTTCGGCTGAACAGTCGTGCCTCAGTCCTTCAGGTCGGGCTCGAAGAAGACCCAGCGCACCTGCGGAAAGGCCTCGCGCAGCCCGCGCTCGACCGTGTTGACCGCCTCGACCAGCGCGACGTCGGTGCCCAGCGGGTGCATGCGCGCTTTCACCGCCACCATGATGTCGCTGCCGAGTTGCTGCGTGATCACGCTGTAGATCTGCGCCACCTGCGGCTGAGCCTGAAGATGCGCACGCATGCGCGCCAGCACCTGTGGTTCGGCGCTCTGGCCGACGAGCAGCGCCTTGACTTCCACACCCACCAGCACGGCCACCAGGATCAGCAGCACGCCGATCGAGATCGAGCCCATCGCGTCCCACATCGGGTTGCCCGTCACCAGCGCCATGCCGATGAAGCCCAGCGCCAGCACCAGGCCGCCGAGCGCGGCCAGGTCTTCACCAAGGATCACGATCAGCTCGCTCTGGCGCGAGGTGCGAAACCATTGCCACAGGCTGAGCGCGCCGCGCTCTTTGTTGATCTCGCGCAGCGCGCCCCACAACGACACCGACTCGGCCAGAACGCCGAACGACAGAATGCCCACTGCGACCCAGGCGTACTTCAAGGGCTCGGTGTCGTGCAACTTGTGCACACCCTCGTAGATGGAGAAGAGGCCTCCCATGCTGAACAGCATCAACGCGACGATGAAGCTCCAGAAGTAGATCGCCCGGCCGTAGCCGAGCGGGTGGTCTTCCGATGCGGCGCGTTTGGCTTCTTTCAGGCCCCAGATCAGCAAGGCCTGGTTGCCACAGTCAGCGAAGGAGTGGATCGCCTCGGCCAGCATCGAGGCCGAGCCGGTGAACACCGCGCCGGCCGTCTTCGCCAGCGCGATCGCGAAGTTGGCGCCGAGTGCGAAGAAGATCGATCTCAGCGAATCGGCTTGAGGTGCAGACATGGCGACGGCGTGGGGAGGCGATGACGACGATTAGGGTGACCGTGTGCGGCAGGCCGCGAAGACGTCGAGGCCGGGCTGGTATTCGCTGGCCGAGATGCCGAGCATGCCCAGGACCGAATGGAACAGGTTGTCGTGGGTGAGCGGCATGTCGCGTTTTTCGCGCAGGCACGCGGTCACCGAAGCCGGCGCCGCCCAAACCACCATCGGCACATGCTTCTGCTCGCGCGGGGCCACGGCGTAAGGCAGGCCGTGCAGATAAAGGTTGTTCTCGCCGAGCGATTCGCCGTGGTCCGACACATAGAGCATCGTGGTCTCGAACTGCGCCGCCTGGCCTTGCAGCCACTGCACCGCCTGCGCGAGCATGTGGTCGGTGTAGACGATCGAGTTGTCGTAGGCGTTCACGAGGCTGGCGCGGTCGCACTGCTGCAGCACGTTGGTGCTGCATTCCGGCATGAACGGCTTGCGGTTTGCCGGGCTGCGCTTGTAGTAGGCGGGGCCGTGGCTGCCCATCTGGTGCAGCACCAGCAGCACGCCACGCTCGCGCCGATCGGCGGGCAGGTCGGCCAGGCGCGCTTCCAGGCCGACCAGCAGCGCTTCGTCGAGGCATTCGCCTTCCTGGCACAACTGCGCACCCGGTGCGGCGCGGCCGGGTGCGGCATCGATGGCGCGCGCAGTGGGAACACGTTTGCACAGCCCTTTGCAACCGGCCTGGTTGTCGACCCAGAGCACGGCCATGCCGGTGCGCTGCACGAGGTCGAGCAGGTTTTCGGAGTTGGCCTCGCGGCGCTCGAACTGCTTCTTGCCCAGATGCGAAAACATGCAGGGCAACGAGGCCGCCGTGCTGGTGCCGCACGAGCTCACTTCGCGGAAGCTCACCACGTCGAGCGCGGCCAGCGCCGGGTTGGTCGGCCGCTCGTAGCCGTTGAGCGAGAAGTGGTCGGCACGCGCGGTCTCGCCCACCACCAGCAACACCAGAGGCGGCCGGGCACCGGCGGCGCGGGGCGCGATGCGCGCGTCGAGACCGATCGGCTGCGGCGGCCCGGCCGGCTGGGCGGTGCTCTGCAGGCCGATGTCGGCGAGCGCGTAGAACGAGTTCAGCGGGTTGATCAGATAACGCATCGTCTTGTGGTTGCGCATCGTGGCCGACAGGTCGGCGAAGAGCGCGAACAACAAGGCGGCGAACACGGCCAGTGCCACGAACAGGCCGAGCGCGTTGCGGCCGAGTTGGGCCGCCGCGCCCAGGCGCTGCAGCGGTGCACGCCACAACACCACCAGGGGAATGCCGGCGAGAACGGCCACGCCCACCAGCAGACGCCAGCTCAGCAGGTCGCGCACTTCGCGCGGGTCGGTCTGAACCACGTTGACCATCATGGTCGAGTCAATCACCACGCCGTAGGTGCCCATGAAGTGCGCGCCGAACGCGGCCGCCAGCACGAACAGCGCGATCACCGGCTTGACGGTGAAGCGCCAGGCCACGAAGGCGAGCAGCGCAGTGAGCAGCGCGGCGATCATCAGGCCGAACCCGACGATGAAGAGTGCGCCTCGACCGGAGCCGGTTTCAGGCAACGCCAGCAAGGCGCGCCAAAGAGGCCAGTTGGCGAAGGAGGCGATCCACACGGCGGCGGCCACCGCCAGGGTCATCGGGTTCCAGCCGTCGCGTGCAGAAGGCGAGCCGGAGGTCGGGAAGCGCATCGTCATGCGCGGTATTGTCGTCGCAAGCCCGGGCGCTCCCGGGCCGGGCTCAGCTGCGGATCATCACGCCGCCCGCGGCCCGGTTCGCCGCGCCGCCGAGAGCGACCTGGGTGCCCTTGGCGCAGAACCTGCGGCGCAGGTCTTCGACCTTTTCGATCATGGCGGCGCTGGCCTCGATCTTCGCGCCGTGGCGGGTCAGCACCTTGCCGGCAAGCTCGACGAGCTTGGCGTTCAGGGTTTCGGTGCCTCGCTGCATCAGGCTCTTCACCGCGTCGGCGTGGCGGCCCTTGATGCTGTGCGACATGGCCTGCTCGGCGAGCAGGTTGATGTCGGTGTGCCCGGCGCGGACCAAGGCCACGTGCGGCTCGTGTTCCTGCAGCGATTTGCACAACATGTCGGCCGACGCTTTCGAGACGCAGAATCGCTGCGCGATGGTGCTGATCCACGCGTCGGCTTCGGTGAGCTGGATCTCGGTGCTGCGCAAGCGCGCCAGCACGGCCAGGAAGTTGCTCGCGGCCTCGAAGTCGAAGTCTTCCTGCGAGATGCAGGCGGCCAGGCGCCGCACCTGCGCCACGCAGCTGGCGACCTGGCGTTCGATCAGTGCCTTGAAGACTTCAGACGTGGTCACGAAACGCTGCAGCCGCACGTTGTCGGGCTGGCGTTCGAGCGCGAGCCGCAGGTGATCGTGGTTGCGGTTGAAGGCCTTGTTGTCGCGCTTGTCGTACAAGGTCATCGCCAGCAGCACCAGGCTCTGGCAGTCGAAGGTCTTCGATGTCAGGCCGATGCGCACGCTGCGCTCGAGCGCTTCGGCGGCCTCGTCGCCGTGGCCCATGTAGAAGGCCAGCATGCCCTGCTTCTGCAGGCGCGCGATGCTTTGTGGCGTGATGCGCGTGGCGCAGCGAAAGGTCTCGAGCGCGGCGTCGAGGTCACCTTGTTCCACCTGCACCCGGCCCATCACGTCGTAGGCGTCGGCAAAGCCGGGCTGGCTGCTGATCAGCGCTTCGAGCATGCTGGTGGCCTGGGTCAGATCGCCGGCCTCGACTTCGGCGCGGGCGATGCCCAGCCGCGCCCAGGGCAGGGCCTTGGTCTTTTCCACGGCTTCGTAGAGCGTGCGGGCGGCGGCGTGGTCACCGAGCCGGATCAGCAGTTCGGCGCCGATGCGCGCGGCGTACAGCCAGTATTCGTCGCGCGCATCGAAGCGCGCGCGGCAGAGCTGGGCGGCGAGCGCGAAGTCGTCGTTCTCGATCGCCTCGAAGATGGTGCGCAGCGTGGTCTTGCGGTGGCGTGCCTGCACCAGGCGGGCTTCGAGCGCCAGGCCGGTGTGCGGTTTGAGCAGGTAGCTGTCGAGCGCCGATTCGGCGGCTTCGGCCACCATCGGGTAAGAGGCTTCTCCGGTGACCATGATGAACACGGTCGAGTAGGGCAGCAGGTTGGCGCGGCGCAGGTCGTCGAGCAGGTCTTGCCCGGTCAGCGGGCTGGAGGCGAAGTGGTAGTCGCACAGCACGATGTCGAAGACCTGGTTCTCGAGCACGCTGCGCGCGTCGGGAACCCGGCTCTTCTGCACGATCGTGCCCACGCCCATGTCGCGCAGCATGCCGGCCTGCAGGCTGCGCAGGGCGGGGTTGCTGTCGACGATCAGGGCGCGGCAATTGCCTACGTCGGGGTAGATCTTGTTCATGCGGCGAGACAGGGCACCAGCGGTGGCGGGGCGATTCCCCGTTCCTGCTTATCGGCACGCCCGCCGCGTTCTTGACCCTGCCCGACCCGCTGCTCTCGCCGTGGGCAGGGCGACCGGGTTACTTGAACAGGTCTTTGACCCGATCAGACCAGGTCTTCGAGGTCGGCGAATGCCGATCGCCCGCCTTGCGGAAGGACTCGTCCAGCTCTTTCAGCAGCTTGCGCTGGTGCTCGGTGAGCTTGATCGGCGTTTCGACCGACACGTGGCAGTACAGGTCGCCAGGGTAACTGGAGCGCACGCCCTTGATGCCCTTGCCACGCAGCCGGAAGGTCTTGCCGTGCTGCGTGCCTTCGGGCAATTCGATCTCGGCCTTGCCACCCAGCGTGGGCACCTCGATGCCGCCACCGAGCGCGGCCGTGGTCAGGCCGACCGGCACGGTGCAGTGCAGGTCGTCGCCGTCACGCTCGAAGATCTCGTGCTGCTTGATGCGGATCTCGATGTACAGGTCACCCGCCGGCCCGCCGTTCGTGCCCGGCTCGCCGTTGCCGCTGGAGCGGATGCGCATGCCTTCGTTGATGCCGGCGGGGATCTTGACTTCGAGCGTCTTGTTCTTCTTGACCTTGCCCTGGCCGTTGCAGGTGGTGCAGGGCTCGGGAATGATCTTGCCGGTGCCGTGGCAATGCGGGCAGGTCTGCTGGATGCTGAAGAAACCCTGGCGCATGTGCACCGTGCCCGCGCCGTTGCAGGTGCTGCAGGTCTTGGGCTGGGTGCCGGGTTTGGCGCCACTGCCCTTGCAGGTCTCGCAGCTTTCGTAGGCAGGGATGCGGATCTGCGTTTCCTTGCCCGCGGCCGCCTCTTCGAGCGTGATCTCCATCGCGTAGCTCAGGTCGCTGCCGCGGAACACCTGCTGCCCGCCCGGGCCGCGGCGCTGGCCGCCGGCACCACCGAAGATGTCGCCGAAGATGTCGCCGAAGGCTTCGGCAAAGCCGCCCATGCCTTCGCCGCCAGCACCGCCGCCGCGGCTCATGTTGGGGTCGACGCCGGCGTGGCCGTACTGGTCGTAGGCAGCGCGCTTCTGGCTGTCGGAAAGCATCTCGTAGGCTTCCTTGGCCTCCTTGAACTTTTCTTCGGCCTTCTTCGCGTCGTCACCCTGGTTGCGGTCGGGGTGGTGCTTCATCGCGAGCTTGCGATAAGCCTTCTTGATGTCGTCTTCGCTGGCGTTCTTGGGCACGCCCAGCGTTTCGTAAAAGTCACGTTTGGCCATGAAATTCAGGCTCCGGCAGGTTCTTCATTCGTACGCGCTTCAAACACCAACGCCGGTTTCAGCCGAAGACTGCCTTTTGCAAAGCAGCTCCGCCCGAAACCGGCGAGGGTTGGTGAAAAGGCTCAGCCCTTCTTCACTTCCTTGAACTCGGCGTCGACCACGTTGTCGTCGTCGGCCGCCTTGGCCGAGGCGCCTTCGGCGTGCGGCGCGTCAGCGCCACCACCGGCTGCCGCACCCGCCGCCGCTTGCGCCGCCTGCGCTTCGGCGTAGACCTTCTCGCCGAGCTTCTGGCTCGCGGTCATCAGCGCTTCGGTCTTGGCTTCGATCTGTGCCTTGTCTTCGCTCTTCAGCGATTCTTCGGCGTCTTTCAGCGCGGCCTCGACCTTCTCTTTCTCGCCCGCTTCAAGCTTGTCGCCGTGCTCGGACAAGCTCTTCTTCACGCTGTGGATCATCGCGTCGGCAGAGTTGCGCGCCTGGATCAGCTCGAGCTTCTTCTTGTCGTCGGCCGCGTTGACTTCGGCGTCCTTGACCATCTGCTCGATCTCGGCCTCGGTCAGGCCCGAATTCGCCTTGATGGTGATCTTGTTTTCCTTGCCGGTGCCCTTGTCCTTCGCGCCGACGTGCAGGATGCCGTTGGCGTCGATGTCGAAGCTCACCTCGATCTGCGGCATGCCACGCGGGCTCGGCGGAATGCCTTCGAGGTTGAACTCGCCCAGGCTCTTGTTGCCCGAGGCCATCTCGCGCTCGCCCTGGTAGACCTTGATCGTCACGGCCGGCTGGTTGTCGTCGGCGGTGGAGAAGGTCTGCGCGAACTTGGTCGGGATGGTCGTGTTCTTCTTGATCATCTTCGTCATCACGCCGCCGAGCGTCTCGATGCCCAGGCTCAGCGGGGTCACGTCGAGCAGCAGCACGTCCTTGCGGTCGCCGGCCAGCACCTGGCCCTGGATCGCGGCGCCCACGGCCACGGCTTCATCGGGGTTCACGTCCTTGCGCGGTTCCTTGCCGAAGAATTCCTTGACCTTCTCTTGCACCTTGGGCATGCGGGTCATGCCACCGACCAGGATCACGTCCTGGATGTCGGAGACGCTCAGGCCCGAGTCCTTGATGGCGGTGCGGCAGGGCGCGATGGTGCGCTCGATCAGGTCTTCGACCAGCGCTTCGAGCTTGGCGCGCGAGAGCTTGATGTTCAGGTGCTTCGGGCCCGAGGCATCGGCCGTCACGTAGGGCAGGTTGATGTCGGTCTGCGCACCGCTCGAGAGTTCGATCTTGGCCTTTTCGGCCGCTTCTTTCAGGCGCTGCAGCGCGAGCACGTCTTTGCCGAGGTCGACGCCTTGCTCTTTCTTGAACTCGGCAATGATGTAGTCGATGACGCGCTGGTCGAAGTCTTCGCCGCCCAGGAAGGTGTCACCGTTGGTGGCCAGCACTTCGAACTGCTTCTCGCCGTCGACGTCGGCGATCTCGATGATCGACACGTCGAAGGTGCCGCCGCCCAGGTCGTACACGGCGATCTTGCGATCACCCTTTTCGTTCTTGTCGAGGCCGAACGCGAGCGCGGCCGCGGTCGGCTCGTTGATGATGCGCTTCACGTCGAGGCCGGCGATGCGGCCGGCGTCTTTGGTCGCCTGGCGCTGCGCGTCGTTGAAGTAGGCCGGCACCGTGATCACGGCTTCGGTGACGGTTTCACCGAGGTAGTCTTCGGCGGTCTTCTTCATCTTGCGCAGGATCTCGGCGCTGACCTGTTGCGGCGCGAGCTTGTTGCCACGCACCTCGACCCACGCGTCGCCGTTGTCGGCCGCGGCGATCTTGTAGGGCATCAGGTCGATGTCTTTCTGCACTTCTTTCTCGGTGAACTTGCGGCCGATCAGGCGCTTCACCGCGTACAGCGTGTTCTTCGGGTTGGTGACGGCCTGGCGCTTGGCAGACGCGCCGACGAGGATCTCGCCGCCGTCCTGGTAGGCCACGATCGACGGCGTGGTGCGTGCACCTTCGCTGTTCTCGATGACCTTGGTGGTGTTGCCTTCCATGATCGAGACGCACGAGTTCGTGGTGCCGAGGTCGATGCCGATGATTTTTGCCATGATTGAATCTCCTGAGAGCTGGATAAGATTGTTCTTAACGTGTGGATAAGCTGTGGGCTTTCAAGGCGCTTCTGTGGACTGTTCAGTCTCAGGAAGACGCTGCCACGGTGACCAGCGCCGGGCGCAAGACCCGGTCGGCGATCGAATAGCCTTTTTGCAATACGGCGACCACGGTGTTCGGCTCCTGCGCAGCCGGCACGACGCTGATGGCCTGGTGCTGGTGCGGGTCGAACTTGGCGCCGGCGGCCGGGTTGATCTCGAGCACCTTGTTGCGCTCGAGGGCCGAGACCAGCTGGCGCAGCGTGGCGTGCACGCCTTCGAGCAACTGCTCGGGCGTGGCGCCGGGGATCAGGATCGCGGCCTCGAGGCTGTCTTTCACAGGCAGCAGGCTGTCGGCGAAGCCTTCGACGGCGTACTTGCGGGCCTTGGCGATCTCGTCTTCGGCACGGCGGCGGATGTTCTCGGCCTCGGCCTTGGCGCGCAAGTAGGCGTCGGACACCTCGGCGTGTTTGGCCTCGAGTTCCTGCAGCCGGGACTCGGGGTTCTGGGCTGCAGGAGCTTCTGCGGCCGCAGCCGCGGCATCGGCCATTTCGGGGCTGGAAGGGTTGGTTTCGTTCTGGTTCATGGTCGTGCTCAGTTCTTCAGCCCCGCACATGGGGCGGGAGCCCACAGTTTCAAGAGGGGATTGCAACGGATCTGCGCTGGCCGGGCAAAAACGTGCCGGAGCAGGGCGCGGTCGTTTCAGTCGGGGTCGCTCGACGCGCTCCAGCGGTTCCAGTCGGCGAGCTGGCGGCGGTCGCGCTTGGTCGGGCGGCCCTGGTCCAGCGCCAGGGCTGGCTCGGTACCAGAGCGCCGCTCCTGGGCTGCTTTTTCGCGCAGGGCGACGCTCTCAGGCGTTTCTTCGTAGAGCGCCTGCGCCACCGACGCCGGGCCGCGCTGCAGGCTCAGCGCCTTCACGATCAGCGTGCGTGTGACCGGCCCCTGCCGCAGCTCGATCCGGTCGCCCGGGCGCAACTCGCGCGAAGCCTTGGCCGTCTGGCCGTTGACCTCGACCCGGCCCTTGTCGATCTCGTCGGCCGAGAGGCCTCGGGTCTTGAAGAAGCGTGCGACCCAGAGCCATTTGTCGAGCCGCACACGCTCGGTTGTCGTGAACTTGTCTGTCATCTAGACCCGATTGTCGGCCAGCGGCAAACGCACGGTGGCGTCGAGCCCCGCAGGTGTGGCGCCGCCGCCGCGGTTGTCGAGAGCGATCTGGCCACCGAGTGAAGCGACGATCTCGTTGCAGATCGCCAAGCCGAGCCCGGAACCGCGCTGCGGGTTGTCGGCACCCAGGCCGCTGGTGAAGGGCTGGAACAGGTGCTGGCGCTGTGCTGCCGAGATGCCGGGGCCGCTGTCGGAAACGGTCAGCACGGCCTGGTTCGCCAAACGCTCGACCCGCAGCGCCAGGCGCGATTCGTCGGGGCTGAACTTGAGCGCGTTGTGCAGCAGGTTGCGTGTGAGCTCGCGCAGGGCCCATTCGTGCGCGCGCACCGGCGCACTGTCGGTTTCGAGCGAAAAGTCGAGCCGCTGCTCGGCGATCAGCGGCGCCAGGTCGAGCGCGACGGCACGCGTGACCGTGGCCCAGTCGACCACGCCAGCGTCGCCTTGCTGGCGCAACTGCTCCACCTTGGCCAGCGCCAGCATCTGGTTCGCCAGTTCGGTGGCGCGGGCCACGGTGTGGCCGATCTCGCCGAGCGCCTGCGCCGGTTCCACGTCGCCGCGCTGCGCCGACTGCACCTGGGTCTTCAACACGGCGAGCGGCGTGCGCAATTGGTGCGAGGTGTCGCGCACGAAACGCTTCTGGTGTTCGAGCAGGTGCCCCAGGCGCGCCATGACGGCGTTGGTGGCGTGCAGCAAGGGCAGCAACTCGCGTGGCGCATCGGCACGGGCGATGGGTGCGAGGTCGTTGGCGCTGCGCGCGTTCAGGTCGGCGCTCAGGTCGCGCACCGGCTGGGTGGCGCGCTGCACGACCACCACGACCACGAGTGCGATCACGGCCACGAGCGCGGCCTGGCGCCACAGCGTGTCGATCAGGATCTGGCGCGCCAGCGTCTCGCGCAGCTCCAGCGTTTCGGCCACCTGGATCGTGGCCATGCCGCGCCCTTCGGGCCCAGCCACCGGTTGCAGCAGCACGGCCACGCGCACCGGTTGATCGCGATAGCGGTCGTTGTAGAAGTCGACCAGCGCGGAGTAGGCCGCCTTCGTCGGAAGGCTGCCGTGCCAAGCTGGCAGGTCGGCGTAGCCCGACACCGCTTCGCCTTTGAACCCGGTGACCTTGTAGAACATGCGGCTGCGGTTGTCGGCTTCGAAAGGCTCGAGCGCGGCGTAGAGCACATTGGCGCTGAGTTGCGCGGCGTCGCCTGCGCCGCTGACCTGCAGCAGTTCGCCGATCGACTTGGCCGAAGCGAGCAGAGTGCGGTCATAGGCGATGTCGGCCGAGCGCAGCGCCTGCCGGTACAGGCTCACGGTGTTGATGGCCACGATGGCCAGCACCGGCAGAAGAATGCCGAGCAACAACTGGCTGCGCATCGACAGCCGGCGCGGGGCCGCGGACAGGTCGCTCACCAGTTGCGCACCCGGCACTTACGCCTGGGGCTTCAGCAGGTAGCCGAGCCCGCGCAGCGTGACGAGTTGCGCGCCGGTCGAGGCGAGCTTCTTGCGCAGGCGGTAGGCCACGACCTCGATGGCTTCAGCCTGCAGGTGCGCTTCGCCGGGGAACACCAGTTCGAAGAGGCGCTCTTTCGCGACGGCGTGGCCGGGCCGGTCGAGCACCGCGCGCAGCAGCGCGCTTTCGCGCGGCGGCAGGTCGAGCGGCTCGCCCTGAAAGTAGACCGCGCCGCTCGTGGTGTCGGCACGCAGCCCGCAGTATTCGGGCTCGAGCGTGTCGCCACGGGCTTCGGTGTCGGTGGCGCCGGCACGGCGCGCCAGGGCCCGCACGCGCGCTTCGAGCTCGTCGAGGTCGAAGGGCTTGGGCAGGTAGTCGTCGGCGCCAGTGTTCAGCCCGAGGATGCGATCGCCGACCGTGCCGCGTGCGGTGAGGATCAAGACCGGCGTGGCCAGGCCTTCGGCGCGCGCGGCGGCGAGCACCTGCAGCCCGTCCATGCCTGGCAGGCTCAGGTCGAGCACGACCACATCGGGCACGCTGGCACGCCAGCGGTCGAGCGCACGCGCACCGTCGCCGCAGGTCACGACCTGCATGCCGCGGCGCTGGAAGCTGCGTTGCAGCGTGGTCTGCATGGCCGGGTTGTCTTCGATCAACAGGAGCTTCATGGCACGGGTGGGGCAGGCGCAGTCTCGGGCATCCGCACAGGCGGCGTACAGGCGGTGCCTCAGCATTTTCCCTAGGCGTTTGGACAGCCGACTGACAGCTTTTGGCGCCAGTATCCAAGGGTGTGCATTCTGCGTCGAAGGAGACAACCATGCGTCGCGATACTTTCCTGAAGTCCCTGGCCGCGCTCGCCGCGGCGGGCATGTTGCCGTCGCCCGCATCGGCGGCGGCCAATCTGAAAATGATGATCCCGGCCAACCCCGGTGGTGGCTGGGACACGACCGGCCGTGCCCTCGGCAAGGCGCTGCAGGAGTCGGGTGCAGCTTCGTCGGTGAGCTACGACAACAAGGGCGGCGCCGCCGGTGCTATCGGCCTGGCGCAGTTCGTCAACGGCAACAAGGGCGACGCCAACGCGCTGATGACCATGGGCGCGGTGATGCTCGGCGGCATCATCACCGGCAAGCCGCCGGTGTCTCTGTCGCAAGCCACGCCGCTGGCGCGCATCACGAGCGAATACAACGTGTTCGTGCTGCCGGCCGATTCCAAGCTCAAGACCATGAAAGACGTGGTCGAGCAGATGAAGAAAGACCCCGGCAGCGTGAAGTGGGGCGGCGGTTCGCGTGGATCGACCGAGCACATCGCCGCGGCCATGATCGCGCGCGAAGTCGGCGTCGACCCGGCGAAGATCAACTACGTGGCCTTCCGTGGGGGTGGTGAAGCCACCGCCGCCATTCTGGGCGGCAACGTCACGGTCGGCGGCAGCGGCTACAGCGAGTTCGCCGAATACATCACCACCGGCAAGATGAAGGCGATCGCCGTCACGTCCGACACCCGCATCAAGGGCGTGGACGCGCCGACGCTCAAAGAGCAGGGCATCAACGTCGTGATCGGCAACTGGCGTGGCGTGTACGGCGCCGCCGGCATCACCCCCGAGCAGCGCAAGGGCCTGATCGAGATGATCGTCAAGGCGACCAAGACCAAGGCCTGGGCCGAGTCGCTCGAGAAGAACGGCTGGACGCCCGCGCTGATGACGGGCGCCGAGTTCGAGACCTTCGTCGACAACGAGTTCGCTTCGTTGCGCGCGGTGATGGCGAAGTCGGGAATGATCTGACGATGAAAGCGCCGCAGACCTTGGTGGGGGCGGGCACGCTGGCCACCGGCGCGATGTTCGTGGCCGGGGCGCTGACGATCAAGTCCGACGCCGGCTATTCCGGCGTCGGGCCGAACTTCCTGCCGTGGGTCGTGGGCCTCGCCTTGCTGGCCTGCGGTGCCTTCCTGATCTACGAGGCGCGCAGCGGCGGTTACCGCGACATGGAAGAGCCGAGTGGCGCTGCCACGTCGCACTGGCCGGGCTTCGCCTGGGTGTCGGCGGGCATTCTCGCCACCGCGGCCCTGATCACGACGCTCGGTTTCATCTTGAGTTGTGCGCTGTGCTTCGTGCTGGCCGTGCGCGGCTTCAAGTCGGCCGAAGACCGGCTCGACCTGAGCCCGCGCGCGTGGCTCGTCGACGCCGCCATCGGGCTGGCGATCGCAGCGCCGGTGTACTGGATGTTCACGCAGTTGCTGGCGATCAACCTGCCTGGCCTCACTTCGACAGGGTGGTTGTGATGGACATCTGGAACCAGTTGGTCCAGGGCTTCCTGACAGCCGGCACACCCATCAACCTGCTGTGGTGCCTGTTCGGCTGCACCATCGGCACGGCTGTCGGCGTGTTGCCCGGCATCGGGCCCGCCACCGCGGTGGCGATGCTGCTGCCGATCACCTTGAAGGTCGACCCCACGGCGTCGATGATCTTCTTCTCGGGCATCTACTACGGCGCGATGTACGGCGGCTCGACCACTTCGATCCTGCTCAACACGCCGGGTGAGTCTGGCTCCATGGTCACGGCCATGGAAGGCAACAAGATGGCCAAGAGCGGGCGCGCCGGCGCGGCGCTGGCCACGGCGGCGATCGGTTCGTTCGTTGCCGGCACGATCGCGACCGTGCTGGTCACGTTCTTCGCACCCGTGGTCGCCACCTATGCGATCCGGCTCGGCCCGCCCGAATACTTTTTGCTGATGGTGCTGGCCTTCTGCACCGTGAGCGCAGTGCTCGGCAAGAGCACGCTGCGTGGCTTGACCTCGCTGTTCATCGGCCTGGCGATGGGCCTCGTGGGCATCGACCAGATCTCGGGCCAGGCGCGCTACACCGCCGGTGTGCCGGAGTTGCTCGACGGGCTCGAAGTGGTGCTGATCGCGGTCGGCCTGTTCGCCGTCAGTGAAGCGCTCTACAACGTCATGTACGAAGGCCGCACGGTCGAGACGCAGAACAAGATGAGCAAGGTGCACATGACCGCGGCCGAGTGGAAGCGCTCCTGGCCGGCCTGGCTGCGCGCGACGGCCATCGGCTTTCCGTTCGGCACCATTCCGGCGGGCGGCAGCGAAATCCCCACCTTCCTGAGTTACGCGACTGAGAAGAAGCTCTCGAAGAACAAGGAAGAGTTCGGCACCACCGGTGCGATCGAGGGCGTGGCCGGCCCGGAAGCCGCCAACAACGCGGCGATCACGGCCACGCTGATCCCGCTGCTCACGCTGGGCATTCCCACCTCGAACACCACGGCGATCCTGCTCGGCGCGTTCCAGAACTACGGCATCCAGCCCGGCCCGCAATTGTTCGAGAAGAACTCGGCCCTGGTGTGGGCGCTGATCGCTTCGCTCTACATCGGCAACGTGATGCTGCTGGTCTTGAACCTGCCGCTGGTCGGCCTCTGGGTCAAGCTGCTGAAGATCCCCAAGGCCTACCTGTATGCGGGCATCCTGATCTTCGCGACGGTGGGTGTCTACGGCATGCGCCAGTCGGCGTTCGACCTGGTGCTGCTGTACGTGATCGGCCTGCTCGGCGTGGTGATGCGGCGCTACGACTTCCCGACCGCGCCGGTGGTTGTCGGCATGATCCTCGGGCCGCTGGCCGAAGCGCAGATGCGCAACGCGCTGTCGATCGGCGAGGGCAAGTGGGGCGTGTTCCTCGAGCGCCCGGTGTCGCTGGCATTGATCGTCATCGTGCTCGCGGTGCTGGTCTTGCCGCGGCTGATGAAACTGCGCAAGGCGCGCGCCTGATCGATCGGCTCAGGCGCTGGCGCCGCGTTCCAGCGCCTGCTGGCGCTGGGCTTCAAGCGCGGCGGCATCGGGCACCACGGTGCTCGGCCAGCCCTGCAGGTGCTGGATGCTGATGGCCGAGAGCGCCGCGATCCACTCGTGCTGGTCGTTCAGACAGGCGATGTGGTGAAACTCGGCGCCACCCGCGTGCAGGAAGGCTTCACGCGCTTCCATGTTGATCTCTTCCAGCGTTTCGAGGTTGTCGGAGGTGAAGCCGGGGCACATCACGTCGACCCGCTTCACACCCGCTTTGGCCATCTCGATCAGCGTGGGTTCGGTGTAGGGCTGCAACCACTCGGCCTTGCCGAGGCGGCTTTGAAAGGTGACGGTCACGAACTCGGCCGGCAGGCCGAGCCGTTCGCGCAGCAGCCGCGCGGTCTTCAGGCATTCGCAGTGGTAAGGGTCGCCGAGGCTCAGCGTGCGCCTGGGCACGCCGTGAAAGCTCAGCACGAGTTTGTCGGGACGGCCGTGCGTCGCCCAGTGATCGTTGACGCGCTTGGCCAGCGCGCCGATGTAGCCGGCGTCGTCGTGGTAGCGGTTGACGAAGCGCAGTTCGGGCACGGTGCGCGAGCGCTGCGCCCAATCGCACACCGCGTCGATGATGCTGGCGGTGGTGGTGCCTGAATACTGCGGGTACAGTGGCAGCACCAGCACGCGGCTCACGCCCTCGGTCTTCAACTCGTCGAGCACGCGGGCGATCGACGGGCCGCCGTAGCGCATGGCGACCCGCACCGTGACCCGGTGGCCACGCTCGCCGAGGTAACCACCGAGCAGCTTGGCCTGCTTGTCGGTCCAGACCTTCAGTGGCGAGCCTTCGGGCGTCCAGATGCTCGCGTATTTCTTCGCCGATTTGGCCGGCCGCACCCGCAGGATCACGCCGTGCAGGATCAGCAGCCACAACAGGCGCGGCACCTCGACGACACGCGGGTCGCTCAGGAACTCGGCCAGAAAGCGCCGCAGCGCCGGTGCCGTGGGCGCGTCGGGCGTGCCCAGGTTGCAGAGCAGGATGGCGACGCGCGGGGCAGTGCCGTGCGCGTGCGAAGGTTCGGGGGTGAAGGCCATTCGACTCAGAACTGCGAATCGAACTCTGGCGGGAATTGCTTCTGCGTGTCGGCGAACTTCAGGATCTCGAAGCGCACGCTCGGGCTGGCGGCTTCCGAAGGCGGCGCGCCCAGGCCGATCATGCCGCTGCCGTGCAGCGTGCAGGCGCCACGCCGCAGGCTGATGATTTCCGGGTCGTGGTCGAAGCGCACGTAGGTGCCGTTGTAGCTCAGGTCGATCAGCTGGAAGGTGCCGCCGTGCCAGTCGATGCGCGCGTGCGAACGCGAGACGCGGTTGTCGTCGATGATGTAGGTGGCCTGCGGGCTGCGGCCCAGCACCACCGGCAGGCTCGTGCCGGCGTAGATGCGGCTCTGGTCGAGCCAGGTCAGGCGGATGCCCTCGGGTTCGGGCACGCTCGGGGCGATGTCGCCGAAGGCCGTGACCGCCGTGTCGCCGAAGCGGCGCACCGGCTCGAACAGGTGCACGTGCACCGGTTCGACGCGGCCACGCAACTGCAGGCGGTCGAGGCTGCGAAAGCGCGAGCGCATCCAGTCGTCGAGCCCTTCGACGACGTTGGCGGTGGCGAGCGTTTCGTTGTCGCCGGCGTGGTCGAGCAGGCGCGCCGCCACGTTCACGGCGTCGCCGAACAGGTCGCCCGACATCTCGATCACCTCGCCGAGCGCCAGGCCAACCTGCAGCTTCAGCGGCGCCATGCGGATGCCCATCGAATGGCCGGGTTGGCCGGGCGTGCCGATGCGCTCCAGCGACTCGTGCATGTCGTCGGCGGCGGCCACGGCAGACGAGGGCGCGGCGAAGACCGCCATCAGCCCGTCGCCGAGGGTCTTGACGACCTGGCCTTCGTGCACCGAGACGATGCGTGCGATCAGCGCCACGCTTTGCGTCACGACCGCCGTGGCGTCGGCGTTGCCGAGCGTTTCGTACATCGACGTGCTGCCGCGCAGGTCGGCAAACAGCACGGTGCGTTCAACGATCTGGGTCATTCGGAAGGGACGTGGCAGGCCAAGTGCGCGAGTTTATAGCGCTGCGTTCCCGCGCCATCCTGAAGCCCATGAAAAAGGGCTCCGACGGAGTCTCGGAGCCCTGGTGTCACAACGCCGCGCTCACAGCGTGTCGAGGTAGGTGCGCAGCTTGTCAGAGCGGCTCGGGTGCTTGAGCTTGCGGATCGCCTTGGCCTCGATCTGGCGGATGCGCTCGCGCGTCACGTCGAACTGCTTGCCCACTTCTTCGAGCGTGTGGTCGGTGCTCATCTCGATGCCGAAGCGCATGCGCAGCACCTTGGCTTCGCGCGGCGTCAGCGAGTCGAGGATGTCCTTCACCACGTCGCGCAGGCCGGCCTGCATGGCGGCCTCGATCGGCGCGGTGTTGTTGGTGTCTTCGATGAAGTCGCCCAGGTGCGAATCGTCGTCGTCGCCGATCGGCGTTTCCATCGAGATCGGCTCTTTCGCGATCTTCATGATCTTGCGGATCTTGTCTTCAGGGATCTCCATCTTCTCGGCCAGCGTGGGGGCGTCGGGCTCGAAGCCGAACTCCTGCAGGTGCTGGCGGCTCAGCCGGTTCATCTTGTTGATCGTTTCGATCATGTGGACCGGGATGCGGATCGTGCGCGCCTGGTCGGCGATCGAGCGCGTGATCGCCTGGCGGATCCACCACGTCGCGTAGGTCGAGAACTTGTAGCCGCGGCGGTATTCGAACTTGTCGACCGCCTTCATCAGGCCGATGTTGCCTTCCTGGATCAGGTCGAGGAACTGCAGGCCGCGGTTGGTGTACTTCTTGGCGATCGAGATCACGAGGCGCAGGTTGGCCTCGATCATTTCCTTCTTCGCGTCGCGGCTCGCCTTCTCGCCTTCGTTCATGCGCTTGTTGATGCGCTTCAGGTCTTCGAGCGGCACCACGGCCTTGGCCTGCTGGTCGGTCAGCTTCTTCTGCAGTTCCTGAACCGGCGGCAGGTTGCGCGCCAGCACCACGCTGTAGGGCTTGTTCGCCGCCACTTCCTTCTCGGCCCACTTCAGGTTCAGGATGTTGGGCGGAAAGTGCTTGACGAAGTATTCCTGCGGCATGCCGCACTTGTCGACCATGATCTTGCGCAGCTCGCGTTCGTAGCGGCGCACGTCGTCGACCTGCGAACGCAGGATGCCGCAGAGCTTCTCGATGGTCTTCACGGTGAAGCGGATCGTCATCAGCTCGTTGCTGATGGCCTGCTGCGCCTTGTTGTACGAGGGCGACTGGTAGCCGTCTTTCTCGAAGGCCTTGCGCATCTTGTCGAAGTTGATGCGCAGGGTCTCGAACTTGGCCAGCGCCGAGACCTTCAGCTCTTCGAGCTTCTTGGTCAGCGCCTTGCTGCCGCCCTGGCCGTCGTCGTCGTCTTCTTCGTCGAAGAAGTCGACGTCTTCTTCGGCCACGTAGTCGTCGGCCTCGTCTTCGGAGACGAAGCCGTCGACGGCTTCCGAAATCTTCATCTCGCCCGAGCCGATGCGGTCGGCGTAGCTGAGGATCTCGGCGATCGTGGTCGGCGACGCGCTGATGGCGTACATCATGGCCTGCAGGCCGCCTTCGATGCGCTTGGCGATCTCGATCTCGCCTTCACGCGTGAGCAGCTCGACGGTGCCCATCTCGCGCATGTACATGCGCACCGGGTCGGTCGTGCGGCCGAACTCGGAGTCGACGGTCGAGAGTGCCGCTTCGGCGGCTTCTTCGGCTTCTTCTTCGGTCGCCGTGGTCGCGCCGCCCCCGGCGATCAGCAGCGTGGCGGCGTCGGGTGCTTGCTCGTACACGGCGATGCCCATGTCGTTGAGCATCGACACGATGGCTTCGAGGATTTCGTCGTTGACGAGCTTCTCGGGCAGGTGATCGTTGATTTCCTGGTGTGTGAGGAAACCACGGGTCTTGCCCATCTTGATGAGCGTCTTCAGCTCCTGGCGGCGCTTGGCGGCTTCTTCTTCGGTGAGCGCGGTTTCTTCCAGGCCGAACTCGCGCATCAGCGCGCGTTCCTTGGCCCGCGACACCTTCATGCGGAGCGGCTTGGCCTTGACCTTGGCCTCGCCCTCCGGGGCGGCGTCGACTTCGGGTTCACCTTCCAGATCGGATTCGAGGTCGGAGAGGTCGACGTCGGACTCTTCAGAGTTCTTCGACTTTTCGTCGGCCTTGGGCTTGCGGCCGGGCTTGCCCTTGGCTTCGACCGCCTTGGCTGCGGTCTTCGCGGCCGGCTTCGCAGCGGTTTTCGCCACCGCAGCCGGTTTGGCGGCCTTCTTCAGTTCTTCGGGCTTCGCTGCCTTGGCTGCGCTGGCGGCTTTAGGGGCAGGGGCGGGGGCGCTCTTCTTCGCGGTCATGCAAATCCTCGGATGGTGTGGGGCCTGTCGTCACCAGGCCCGGTCATTCAGTTGCGCGTGTTGACGCGAAATTCAAGCCCGGGAGAGGCCGACTCGCGACAAGCCGATGCATTGCCGGCACGCTGCTCGAAACCCGAAGGTTCATGGCACGGTGGCCGACATGGAGCGGGCAAGTTCGGGTGAACATTTGGAGTGCAGCCCTTGCGGGAAAGGTTGGCCTGAAATCCACGAAGGAAACCCTGGTTCAGAGGGTGGCCGGGGCCCGGAGGTGCTGCTGTCACGCTTGCCGCGCTTACGTCAGCCGAGGATTATACCTTTTGTTGCCAGCGACAACGGGTCAAACGTCGGCCGGTGCACGGGCCAGCAGCGCTTTCAGGCGCGAGCGGTCGGCCATCAGCTGCAGGCTGCGCGCCTGGGCGTCGGGCGAGAGCGTTCCCGACTGGAACAGCAATTCGAGCTCGTCTTCCAGGTCTTTCAGGCGCAGCCGGTCGAGCACCAGGCGCAACTCGTGCCCGAGGTCGGCGTGGGGTTCCGGGTCGTGGAACTGCGCGATCCGGTCGATCACCGCACCGCCCTGAGCGTGCTGCTGCGCAACGACGCGCAGCTCTGCGAGCAGGGCCGGTGGTGCGAGCGGCCCGTGTTCGTGCAGGCTGCGTTCGATGCAACCGAAGAACAGGTCGTACGGTGCGGCCTTGGCGGCCAGTTCGTCGTGGGCTTCGCCATCGAGCGCGGACCACAGGTCGCACTGGTGCAACAGAAGCCAGATCGCTCGGTCGAGCAGGTTGGCGGCACCCTTGCTGACCCGGCTGGCGATGCGCCGGGCCGGCCGCTCGGCAACTGCGTTGGCACCGCGAGCCGGCGCGGCGCTGCCCCACAAGGCTTGCAGTTCGCTGGTTTCGAGCCGGCCGATGCCGGCCAGCTCGCCGATCATCTGGCGTTTCAGCGCGCCGTCGGGCAGCGCCGACCAGAGTGGCTTGGCGTTCGCCAGCATGTGGGCGCGGCCCTCGGCGGTGTCGAGGTCGTGGCCGGCGCCGGCGGCTTCGGCGATCTGGCGCGACAGCGGCACGGCAGCGCTCACGCAGGCTTCGAAAGCCTCGGCGCCGAACTCGCGCACGTAGGAATCGGGGTCGTGTTCGGCCGGCAGGAACAGAAAACGCACGCTGCGCGTGTCGGTGGCATGCGGCAGGCTTGCCTCGAGCGCACGCCCTGCAGCGCGGCGGCCGGCGGCGTCGCCGTCGAAGCTGAAGACGACCGAATCGGTGAAGCGGAAGAGCTTCTGCACGTGCTCGGCGGTGCAGGCGGTGCCGAGCGTGGCCACCGCATTGCCGAAGCCCGACTGCGCGAGCGCCACCACGTCCATGTAGCCCTCGACCACCAGCGCATAGCCGCGCTGGCGCAGCGCGGCGCGCGCCTCGTGCAACCCGTAGAGCTCGCGCCCTTTGCTGAACACCGGCGTCTCGGGCGAGTTCAGGTACTTGGGCTCACCCTTGTCGAGCACGCGTCCGCCGAAACCGATCACTTCGCCTTGCACCGAACGGATCGGGAACATGATGCGGTCGCGGAAACGGTCATACCTCTTCCGATCGGATTCGTCCGCACCTTCGTCGCCTTGCACGATCACCATGCCGCTTTCTTCGAGCAGCGGGTCGTCGTAACTCGGAAACACGCTCGCCAGGCCACGCCAGCCGTCGGGCGCGTAGCCGAGCCCGAACTGCGCGGCGATCTCACCACTCAAGCCGCGGCCTTTCAGGTAGTCGATCGCGCGCGGGCTGCCCTTGAGCTGGCGGCGGTAGTGTTCGGCGGCCTTCGCCAGCACGTCGTTGAGCGTGGCCTGGCGCTGCTTCTGCGCTGCCGCGCGTTCACGTTCAGCCGGTGTGCTCTCGTCTTCGGGCACCGTCATGCCGACCTGCTGTGCCAGGTCGCGCACGGCGTCGATGAAGCCCAGCCCGGAGTGCTCCATCAGAAAGCCGACCGCGTTGCCGTGCACCCCGCAGCCGAAGCAGTGGTAGGTCTGGCGCGTCGGGCTGACGATGAAGCTCGGTGACTTCTCGCCGTGGAACGGGCACAGGCCCTTGTGGTTGATGCCGGCCTTCTTCAGCTGCACGTGCCGGCCCACCACCTCGACGATGTCGACGCGGGCGAGCAGGTCGTGGATGAAGGCGGGCGGGATCACCCAAAGAGTCTACGGCAGCGCCTGCGCGCAGGCCGCAGGCTCGTCACATGGTGAGCTGGCCGAGCTGGCTGGCGATGCCGCGGTAACCGCGCACCCAGCCGGGCACTTCGTCGGCCGGCATGGCCGCGGCGATGCCGTTGCCCTGGCCGACGTCGCAGCCGATCTGGATCAGCTTGGTCGCCTGCTCCGGCGTTTCCACGCCTTCGGCGACGACGGTGCAGCCGAAGGTCTGCGACAGGCCGATCACGCCTTCGACGATGGCCAGGTCTTGCCGGTCGGAGAGCATGTTGATCACGAAAGAACGATCGATCTTCAGCATGTCGATCGGCAGGCGTTTCAGGTAGGTGAAGGTGGAATAACCGGTGCCGAAGTCGTCGAGCGCGACGCGCACGCCCAGCGCGCGGCACTCTTCCATCAGGTCACAGGTGTAGTCCACATCGGCGAGCGCAGCGGTTTCGAGCACTTCGATGATGAGGTTCTGCGCCACCGGCGTCTGGTACTTCGACAGCAGCCCCGCCAGGTGCTGCGCGAACAGCGGCTCCTGCAGGTGGCGGGCCGAGATGTTGATGCTGAGCGTGATGTCCAGGCCCAGGCGCATCCAGTGGGCGAGCTGTTCGATGCCGTGTTGCAGCACCCAGTTGCCCACGCTGACGCTCAGGCCGGTGTTCTCGATCAGCGGCAGGAACTGCGCCGGCGGGATCACGCCCTGTTCGGGGTGTTTCCAGCGCAGCAGCGCTTCGACCCCCAGCACGCTGCCAGAACGCATGTCGACCTTGGGCTGGAAGTGCAGCCTGAACTCGTTCGCGTCGAGCGCTTCCTGCACGCGCCCGAGTGCTACGAATCGTGCTTCGGCACGCCGGTCGTGTTCGGCGTCGAAGAACAGGTAGCCGTTGCGGCCGGCCTGCTTGGCACCGTACATGGCGTGGTCGGCGTGGCGCAGCAGCGTTTCGGCGTCGGCGTCGTCGAGCGGGTAGACGGTGGCACCGATGCTCGCCGTCACGGTGACCGGCGCAGTGCCCATGCCCAGCGTGTAGGGCTGGCAGACCTGGTGCAAGACACGCTCGACCGCGTGGCGGCTTTCTTCGAGCGTGGTGGTTCGCAGCAGCAGCACGAACTCGTCGCCGCCGATGCGCGCGACCACGTCGTCGCCACCGGCCCACGAGCGCAGCGAACGGCGCATGCGGTTGGCCAGCTCGAGCAGCAGGCGGTCGCCCGAGTCGTGACCGAAACGGTCGTTGACGGGCTTGAAGTGATCGAGGTCGAGGTAACACACCGTCAGCAGCGAGCCTTCGCGCTGGCTCGTGTGCAACGCAGCCTGCAGCATCTGTGCGAGCCGCACGCGGTTGGGCAGGCGCGTCAGCTCGTCGAAGTGGGCCTGGCGCTGCAGTTGTTCGAGCTGGCGCCGCGCGCGTGTCACGTCGGCGATCGCCAGCACGTGGTTGCGCACCGAACCGTTGGCGTTGCGCACCACCGACACCGTGACCTGCAGCAGGCAGGGGTCGCCGTTGCGGCGCTGGTCGAGCATCTCGCCACGCCACATGCCGCCGGCTGCGAGGCTCAGGCGCATCGCCTCGAGTTGCACGCCGGCGTCGGACGTGGGCTCGGCGGGGCGCATCAGGCTCGGCACGGTACCGAGCAGTTCTTCGCGTGTGTGGCCGGTGATCTCGGTGAAGGTCGGGTTGACTTCGAGCACGCGGTGCTCCGAGTCGGTGATCAACAGGCCTTCGTGCAGGTGCTGGAACAGGCTTTCAGAGAGCTGCTGGCGTTCGTTGGCGACCCGCATGTCGCTGATGTCGCGCGCGGTGCTGATGAGCCGGATCGGTTTGCCGTCGACCGCGCGTTCAGCCACCAGCGCGTGCAACTCGAACCAGCGCCAGCTGCCGTCACGACACTCGATGCGGCATTCGGCGGCCGCATCGGCGGCGCCGGCCGAGCGCAGCGGCTCGAACGCCTGTTGCACGGCGATCACATCATCGGGGTGCAATAAGTCCCAGAACGATTGCACATCGGTGCCGAACGCCTGCGTGTCGTGGCCGAGCAGGGCGAGCCAGCGCTTGGAGAGCACGAGCCTGCCGCGCCGCAAGTCCCATTCGCCGACGCCGATGCCCGAGGTGTCGAGCGCCAGTTGCCAGCGCCTTTCGTTGGCCGCCAGTTCGCCCGCCAGTGCGGTCGTCAGCAAGGGCGCCGCCATCAGGCTGCACACGTAGCCGACGAGAAAGATCACGCCGTCGTCGGAATCGAGCCGGGGAAACGGGCTCACGCCGTGCGCGCTGGCGAGCACGGCGCCACCGATCAACAGCATCGCGCTGGCGGATGCCGTGAACAAGCCGCTGCGAACCGCCAGCCAGCACAACAACAGGTGCGGCACGAACACCATCAGCGAGGGCACGGCGTGGGTGCTGTCGGCGTGCGCGAAAGCGAGCGCGCCGCTGCCGACGACGCCGACGGCCAAGAGGGTTGTGACGGCCCAGCGCCAGCTGCCGAAACCCCGACGCAACGCTGCCCTCGAGTAGGTCAGCAGCGGGATGCCGACCACCAGGGCGCCCATCGCGTCGCCCAACCACCAGTAGGCCCAGACCCGCGGCGCATCGGCCCAGCGGATCGTGCCGCTGGCGGCGAGCCAGAAACTGCCGTTGCTGGCGGTGAACAGTGTGGCGGCGGCGGCGCCGATGGCCCCGAACAACCACAGGTCGCGGCGCCGGTCGAGCGCCACATGCAAGCCGTCGCGCTGCAACGCGGCCGCAGCCAAGGCCGGCCCGAGCGTGTTGCCGGCAGCGATCAGGACCGCGAGCCAGAACGGCCTGCCGGTCGACAGCGCGACCAGCAAACCCCCGGCAAACACGCCCGGCCAGACGCCCACGCCGAAGCGCAACAACGCGGCCAGCGCCACCCCCATCGGCGGCCAGATCAACGCGACACCGCCGTCGACCTGCGGGGCGGCGAGCCCGACCACGCCGCCGATGCCGATCGCAAGAATAACGAGCGACACCCGCACCGCCCACTGCGGCGCACTGAAACGGCCGAGCAGGGTGGCGGGGAAGCTGAGAATGCGGAGTGAAGTCACGTCAGCGGCGGCGCAGGTTGTTCGCAAATGTAGGGGCTCTCGCGGCCCCTCGTTGTTTCAATCGGTCGAGCGGGAAAACCACCGAAAAAAAGCCACCGCGAGGGTGGCGTCGATCGGGAATGCTGTGGCGCGGTGCAGCGAGCTCAGACTGCGAAGTCTTCGATCTTGCGGCCGGCCGCGAGCGCCGCTTTCAGCCACTTGGGTTGCAGACCGCGGCCGCTCCAGGAATCTCCGGTGGCCTTGTTCCGGTATTTGGCGGCGACCTTGCTGCCTGTTTTCGGGCCGGCCTTCGAGCTGCTCTTGGCCGACAGGTCGGAGACCGACAAACCATACTCGCTCATCAGCGACCGGACTTTCGCGATCGCCGCGTCGCGGTCCTGCTTTTTCGTGAGTTCGATCTGCCGCTCGAGCGCTTCTTTCTGTGCGATCAATTCCTGCAGTGACGCCATTTTCATTCCTCCGCTGAATCCAGAATACCCAAAGGTCGGTTCAGCTGATTCTATTCAGATACCGAGAAATCCTGCAAGACGGCCAGGAAAGATAACCGGTTGCCGATTTCAAGGTGCCGGCGGAACATACCCTGCAGGCTGTTCGGCGCCTGCACCGAAGAAGAAGTTCTCCATCTGGCGCGCCAGATACTGCCGCGCGCGCTGGTCGGCCAGATTGAGCCTGTTTTCGTTCACCAGCATGGTCTGGTGTTTCATCCACAGCGCCCAGGCTTCCTTGCTGACCGAGTTGTAGATTTTCTTGCCCAGTTCGCCTGGATAGGGCGCGTAATCCATGCCCTCGGCTTCTTTTTTCAGGTGAATGCATTGAACGAGACGCGCCATATTGGCCTCCTGGATAACGGTTCGGGTTTGCCGGCAACGCCGCCGGCACAAGGGTTACGAGAGTTTCTTGACCAGCACCTGCGAGCGCCGGTCCCAGTTGTATTTGCGTTTGCGCGCTTCGGGTAACCAGTCGGGATCGACCTGCGCGAAACCCCGTTTGATGAACCAGTGCATCGTGCGTGTCGTCAGCACGAAGATGCTTTCGAGCCCCATCGCCTTGGCACGTTGTTCAACGCGCTTCAGGATGCGTTCGCCGTCGCCCTGGCTCTGCACCTGCGGAGACACGGTGAGTGCTGCCATCTCGGCGGTCCGCGCTTCCGGGTAAGGGTAGAGCGCCGCGCAACCGAAGATCACGCCGTCGTGTTCGATCACGGTGTAGTGGCCGATGTCGCGTTCGATCTCGGTGCGGTCTCGCTTCACGAGCGTGCCGTCGCGCTCGAAAGGCTCGATCAACTGCAGCACGCCGCCGATGTCGTCGGACGTCGCTTCGCGCAGGCTTTCGAGCTTTTCGTCGACCACCATCGTGCCGATGCCGTCGTGCGTGAAGACCTCCATCAGTACCGCGCCGTCCATCGCGAAGGGCAGGATGTGCGAACGCTCCACGCCGCCGCGGCAGGCACGCACGCAGTACTGCAGATAGAAGGCCGGGTCGGTTGGCTTCTCGGGTCGCGGCAACTGCGCCAGCAGGCGTTCGGCGTCGGCCAGTGCGAGTTCGGTGTCGATCGGGCTGTCGGGGTCGGCCAGGTCTTCGTGGATGCCGGGAATCTCGGTGATGAAGAGCAGCTTGTCGGCCTGCAGCGCGATCGCGGTGCTGGTGGCCACGTCTTCCATCGTCAGGTTGAAAGCCTCGCCCGTCGGCGAAAAACCGAAGGGCGAGAGCAACACCATCGCGCCGATGTCGATCGCGCTGCGGATCGCCGCCGCGTCGACCTTGCGCACCACGCCGCTGTGGATGAAATCCACGCCGTCGACGATGCCGACCGGGCGCGCGGTGAGGAAGTTGCCCGACACCACGCGCACGATCGCGTTGGCCATCGGCGTGTTCGGCAGGCCTTGCGAAAACGCCGCTTCGATCTCGAAGCGCAGCTGGCCGGCGGCTTCCTGTGCCGAGTCGAGTGCCACCGCGTCGGTGATGCGCATGCCGTGGCTGTAGCGCGCTTCGTGGCCCTTGGAGCGCAATTGTTCGTTCACCTGCGGGCGAAAGCCGTGCACGAGCACGAGCTTGATGCCCATCGCCTGCAGGATCGCGAGGTCTTGCGCAAAGGCCTGCAGCTTGCCCGCAGCGATCAACTCACCGGCGATGGCCACCACGAAGGTCTTGCCGTGGTAGGCATGGATGTGCGGCGCCACGGTGCGGAACCAGGGCACGAAGGTGTGGGGGAAGACAAGGCTCACGGGGCGCGTCACTCGATCTGAAAGATTGGCCACGAGCGTGGCGACCGGGATTCTTGCACGTGCGGTCGGCGCCGCGCCGATCAAGGCGCGGGCCAGGCCAGCGGGTGGCTGCCCGGTGGCATCGACGGGCGCGACCAGCGGGCGGGCGTGACCGAAAACTCGGCAGCGTGAGGGAACGCGCTCAGATCGCCAAAGCCGCTCGGCGTTGTTTCGAGCAGGCCGGAGAAGTCGGGCGCGGGTGCATCGAATCCGTTCGCCACCCGGCCCAACTCGTGCAGCCACTGGGCCGTGCGCGCCAGCGACACACGCACCAGCCAACTCCCCCCTTCGGTCTGCTGGCGCCACAGCGCGGCCTGGGCGCCGAAGGCGATCAGGAAGCCGCTCGCCATGTCGAGAACCTGCACCGGCAAGGCTTTGGGTTGGGCTGCGCCCGCCGCCAGCGATTCTGCGTGGTTGAACCCGGTGGCGGCTTGCACCAGCGAGTCGAAGCCGCGGCGCCCGGCCCACGGGCCGGCTTCGCCATAGGCCGAGAGCGAAACCATCACGATGCCCGGCCGCACGGCCGCCACATCGGACGGTGCGAAACCGAGTTGCGCCAAAGCGCCTGGCCGATAGCCCTGCACGAACACATGTGCTTCTCGCAGCATGGCGCGCAGCCCCGCGCGGCCGGCCGGCTCGCGCAAGTCGGCCAGGGCCGAGAGTTTTCCGCGGCTGGTGTCGGCGATGGCTTCGATGTTCGGCAGATGAGGTGCATTCACGAGCATGACCTCGGCGCCATAGGCCGCGAGCGTTCGGCCGCCGACCGGGCCAGCGAGGATGCGGGTCAGGTCGAGCACGCGCAGCCCGTGCAACGGGCTGGCATCGCGCCTCAGCGCAGGCCATTCCAGCGGCGGCGCTTCGCCGATCTTCTCGATCGCGACCAGCGGCAACGAAGCGACGGCAGAACGCTGCGGATGCTGTTCCCATTCGGCGAAGCTGCGAACCGCTGCAACGACAAGGCCGGCCCGCGCAGCAGCGGTTTCGAACTCGAAGGCATCCAGGCCGAGCAAGGCGGCGGCCAAGGTTTCGCGCGGCGTCTGCGGCCCGGTCGGCAAGCCGAGGAGGCGCAGCAGGCCGTCGCGGTGGTGCTCAAAATTGGTGTGCACGCGCAGCCAGCGCCCCTCTGCGCAAGGGTAGAGCCCGGCGAGTTTGTCCCAGAGCTCCGGTGAGCGGCCGTCGATGCGGAAATGGCATGCACATTCGAGCGCGGCGCGGCGCATGTCGACACGCACCCGCTGGCGCGGCCCGTTGCGGCGCTCGCCGAGTTGCGCGGCCGCCAGCGCGGCGGCTGCCAGGCTGGACTGCGCGGCCGAGCCGACCGCGAACGAGGAGGGGAGCACCGGGTCGTGGCCGGTGAGCACGACCCGGGTCAAGGCATCCGTCGGCAGGCCGGCCGCACGCCAGATTGTTTCGAGCACCTGGGGCATGCAGCCGGCCTCAGCCCGCCAGCCGACTCAGAAGCTCTCGGTGCGCCGGCGCCGCATCACTTGTAGAGAACTTGTGGCAGCCACAGCCCGATCGCCGGGAACTGGTACAGCAGCACGATCGCGAGCACCTGGATGCCCATGAACGGCATCATGCCGGCAAAGATCTGGTTCAGGCTCACATGCTTCGGTGCCACGCCCTTGAGGTAGAAGGCCGACATCGCCACCGGCGGGCTCAGGAATGCCGTCTGCAGATTCAGCGCCACCAGCAGGCCGAAGAACAACGGGTCGACGCCGAAGTTGTCGAGCAAGGGGATGAAGATCGGCATGAAGATGACGATGATCTCGGTCCACTCGAGCGGCCAGCCGAGCACGAAGATGATGATCTGGCTCAGCACTAGGAACTGGGTCTTCGTCAGGTCCATGCCGAGCACCCACTGCTCGACCAGTGCCTGACCGCCGAGCAGCGCGAACGCTGCCGAGAAGATCGCCGAACCGACGAATAACCAGCACACCATCGCCGAAGTCTTGGCAGTCAGGAAGACCGACTCCTGAACCATCGTCAGGTTCAGCTGGCGGTAGGCGGCCGCCAGAATGAAACCGCCCAGCGCGCCGACCGCGGCCGCCTCGGTCGGGGTGGCCAGACCGAAGACGATCGATCCGAGCACCGCGATGATCATCACGAGCAGCGGGAAGAACGAGGCCAGCAGCATCTTGAAGATTTCGAGCCGCGTGAAGCTGAGCAGGCCGTAGTAGACGAGCAAGGCCACAGCGGCGGCGGCAAGACCGATCCAGTAGCTCGTGGGCGCCGCGGTGGAAGTGGCAGGCGCATCGGTGCCGGCGGCAGACGCCATGGCGGCGCTGCCGGGCGCAGCGGGTTGTGCGGCCGGCGGTTCGGCCAGCGCACCGGCTGGCGGCGCTTCAGACGGCGGTTCCGCCAGGCCGCCCTCGCGCGGCGGTTCCGCCAGGCCGCCTTCGGCCGGTGGCTCCTGCACCCCACCGTAGCTGGAGTCAGACGGGGTCTCGGTGCCGATCTGCTGCATGCCCGAGCTCTCGGGGCCGGCTGCAACCGAGGTTGCGGCCTGGTAGCTCAACAACGCCACCACCAGGAAGAGCAGTGCCGGCAGCAAGGCGATGAACAACTGGCGCAGCAGGTAACCCGTGGTCACGTTCTGGTTGCGACGGCCTTTCAGCGCTGCCAGCAGCCAAGGCACGGCGCGGCGCTCGCCCGTGGCGCCAGCGTCGAGCAGCAGCGGCGGCAGCGGCACATGGCGTTGCTCGGCCGTCAGCGGTGGCGCGAGGTGCGGCTTGAGCTTGGCCAGAATGATGACGTAGCCGATGTACAGCCCGGCCAGCATCAGCCCGGGAAAGAACGCGCCGGCATACAGCTGAACCACTGAAACGCCCGCAGTCGCGCCGTAGACGATCAACAGCACCGAGGGTGGGATCAGGATGCCCAGACAGCCGCCGGCAGTGATGGTGCCGGAAGAGACGCGCACGTCGTAGCCGGCCCGCAGCATCTGCGGCAGGGCCAGCAGGCCCATCAGCGTGACGACCGCACCGACGATGCCGGTGGCGGTGGCGAACAGTGCGCAAGTCACCAGCGTGGCCACCGCGAGCGCACCCGGCATGCGCGCCAGCGCGAGGTGCAGGCTCGAGAACAGCTTTTCGATCAGGTTCGCGCGTTCGACCAGATAACCCATGAAGACGAACAGCGGGATCGCGATCAACACGTCACTGCTCATCACCGAAAACGCACGTTGCACCATCAGGTCGAGGGTCTGGCGTGTCGCTCCGCCGACGCTCTGCCCCCCCGAGTGGTAGGCGAAGAAGGCGAACATCATGCCCATGCCCATCAGCGTGAAGGCGGTCGGGAAGCCGAGCATGATCGCCACCACCACGAGCGAGAGCATCAGCAACCCGATGTGCCCGTTGGTGATGACCGGCACGCTCAGCATCATGTAGAGCGCGCCGGCGATGATCACCGCCATCAGGCCGAAGCCGAACCAGAGTTCCTTGCGCAGCACCATCACACCGCCCCCTTCGATTGTGCGGGGGCAACGTACCGGTCGAGTGCTTCGATGTCGGCGTCTTTCACGTGGACCATTTCCTTGAGCTTGTCGACGTCGACTTCTTCGACGTCTTCTTCACGAGTCGGCCACGCGCCGTTGCGCAGGCACAGCACGCAACGCACGATCTCGACCAGCCCCTGCAGCATCAGCGCGGCGCCGGCGAACGGGATCACGAACTTGAACGGGTAGACCGGCAACGGGTCGGCGTTGAACGTCTGCTCCCGAATCCCCAACGACTCGTTGGCGTAGTTCCAGCCTGCCCATGTGAGGGCCACGATGCCGGGCAGAAAGAATGCGATGTAGAGAACGAGGTCGATCGTGGCCTGGGTGCGTGGCCTGAAGAAGCCGTACAGCACGTCGCCGCGCACATGGCCGGCCTTGCTCAGCGTGTAGGCGCCGGCGAACATGAAGAGGGTGCCGTACAGCATGATCTGCGCGTCGAGCACCCAGGCGTGCGGCTTGTTCAGCGCATAGCGCGAGAACACTTCCCACGAGATCAGCAGGGTCAGGGCCAGAACCGCCCAGGCAAACAGCTTGCCGATCCAGGTGGAAAGACGGTCGACGGTCAGCAGCAATTTCTGCATCGGGCTTCCTAGGGTGAAAACGGTTCGAACAATGAAGCGGGGGCGCCTGCTGGTGGCGCCCCCGAGATCGTCAACGCAAGAAAGGACCGACTAGGCCTTCTTCGCGCTGCGCCCGAAGTAGTGGTTGTAGGCCATCTTGAAGTCGACCAGGTAGTCGTTCTGCCAAGCACCGGCGCGCTCGGCAAAGGCCTTCTGCGAGTCGAGCACCTTCTTGAAGGCGGCGTTCTCGGCGCCCTTCTTGGCAACGATCTTGTCCCAGGCCACGAGCTGACCCTTCAACACGGCATCGGGGGTCTTGTAGAACTTCACACCTTGTTTCTTCAGCTCGATGTAGTCCTGCGAATTGCGCTGCACGGCTTTCCAGCTCATGTCTGCGCTCGAGGCCTGCACGGCATAGTCGATGATCGACTTCAGCTCTTGTGGCAGCGCGTCGTACTTGCCCTTGTTGAAGAGGATCTCGAACTGCTCGGTGCTCTGGTGAAAGCTCTGCAGCATGCAGTTCTTGACGACATCGGGGAAGCCCAGCAAACGGTCGCTCGACGCGTTGTTGAACTCAGCGCCGTCGATCAGGCCCCGGTCGAGGGCCGGCACGATTTCGCCACCCGGCAGCGGGTTCACGGCGGCACCCATCTCGGTGTACATGTCGACCGCGAGACCGACGGTGCGGAACTTCACACCCTTCAGGTCGTCTGCCTTGGCGATCGGTTTCTTGAACCAGCCGAAGGGCTGGGTCGGCATCGGGCCGTACAGGTACGAGACCACGTCGAGGTTGAGGCTTTTGTAGATCTCGGCGAGCAGTTCCTTGCCGCCACCGTAGTTGTGCCACGAGAGAAGCATGTTCGGGTCCATGCCGTAGCCGGGGCCGGAACCCCACAGCGCCAGCGCCGAGTTCTTGCCGTAGTGG
Organism: Rhizobacter sp.; assembly: GCF_032229685.1. Classification (GTDB taxonomy): domain Bacteria; phylum Pseudomonadota; class Gammaproteobacteria; order Burkholderiales; family Burkholderiaceae_C; genus LMDS01. The sequence goes on from NZ_JAVTWP010000003.1 coordinate 290,596, forward strand.
TAAGCCACTACGCCGTGGCCGCCGTCGAGCGTGCCCTTGGCCACTGCTTCGAGCAACTGGAAAGCAGGCACCACGGCGCCGGAAGGCAGCACCTCGATCTTGAGGCGGCCGCCGGCCATGTCGTTGACCTTCTTGGCGAAGTCGTTCGCGTACTCGTGGAAGATGTCTTTCGCGGGCCAGGTGCTCTGGAAGCGCAGGCTCGTGGTCTGTGCACGCGACACCATCGGCGCGGCGAGCGCACCCGTGGTGCCGGCAGCGACGGCGGCGTTGCGAAGAAAGCGGCGGCGCGGGGCGGGGGTGACGGGTTTCTGGGGCATGGCAACTCCTGGTGGGTTGGGTCTGTCGAGGCGCCGCTGCGCCCCGTAGCCGCCCGTGGCCGGGGGCACCGATACTGTGTTGCAGCGACCTTGGTGCAACAAGTAGGGGAAGCCCGGCGCGATCCTTACGCCGAACTTGCAAAGCGGCGCGGGTCTTCGCGGCCCGGGATAATCGCGGGCTGATGTCGAACGCTCCCCTTTCCGGCCCCGCCCCGGCGCGCACGCCGCGGCCCGCGGGCAACCCGCTTCCGCCGATCACGTACCCAGAGTCCTTGCCCGTCTCGGCGCGGCGCGAAGAGATCGCGCAGGCGATCGCGCAGCACCAGGTCGTGATCGTCTGCGGCGAAACCGGTTCGGGCAAGACCACGCAGTTGCCGAAGATCGTGCTGCAGCTCGGGCGTGGCAAGGCCCACACCGGCAAGCTGATCGGCCACACGCAGCCGCGCCGCATCGCCGCTTCGAGCGTGGCCAAGCGCATTGCCGAAGAACTGAAAACGCCGCTCGGCGAGATCGTCGGGTTCAAGGTGCGCTTTCAGGACCGGCTGCAGGCTGGCGCGAGCGTCAAGCTGATGACCGATGGCATTCTGCTGGCCGAAACCCAGACCGACCCTTTGCTGCGCGCCTACGACACGATCATCATCGACGAGGCCCACGAGCGCAGCCTGAACATCGACTTTCTGCTCGGCCACTTGCGGCAGATCCTGCCGAAGCGGCCCGACCTGAAGGTGGTCGTGACCTCGGCCACGATCGACGCCGACCGCTTTGCGCGGCACTTCGCATCATCGGCGGGACCGGCCCCGGTCATCATGGTGTCGGGCCGGCTGTTCCCGGTCGAACAACGCTGGCGGCCCTTCGAAGAGAGCCGCGAATACGACCTGAACGACGCGATCTCCGACGCGGTCAACGAACTCTGGCGTGAAGGCCCCGGCGACGTGCTGGTCTTCCTGCCGGGCGAACGCGAGATCCGCGAAGCCGCCGACCACCTGCGCAAACACCACCCGCCCGGTGTGGAAGTGGTGCCGCTGTTCGCGCGCCTGAGCCAGCAGGAACAAGACCGTGTGTTCGAGCCGCACGCGGCACGCCGCATCGTTCTGGCGACCAACGTGGCCGAGACTTCGCTCACGGTGCCCGGCATCCAGTTCGTGGTCGACGCCGGCACCGCGCGCGTCAAGCGCTACAGCTACCGCAACAAGGTCGAGCAGTTGCTCGTCGAGCCGGTGAGCCAGGCCGCGGCGAACCAGCGCGCCGGGCGCTGCGGGCGCGTGAGCGACGGCATCTGCATCCGCCTGTACGACGAGAAGGATTTCAACGAGCGGCCCAAGTTCAGCGACCCGGAAATCATGCGGTCGTCGCTGGCCGGCGTGATCTTGAGGATGAAGTCGCTGCACCTCGGCACGGTCGAGGACTTTCCGTTCCTCGAGCCCCCACCGAAGCGCGCCATCGCCGACGGCTACCAGTTGCTCGCCGAACTCGGCGCGGTCGACGACTTCAACGAGCTCACGCCGATCGGCCGCGAGCTTTCGCGCCTGCCGCTCGACCCGCGCGTGGGCCGCATGATTCTGGAGGCGCGCGACCGCCAGGCGTTGACTGAAGTGCTGATCATCGCCAGTGCCTTCAGCGTGCAGAACGTGCGCGACCGGCCCATCGAAAACGCCCAGGCCGCCGACGCCGCGCACAAGAAGTTCGATGACGAACGCTCCGAGTTCCTCGGCGACCTGAAGTTGTGGAAGTGGTTGGAAGACAGCAAGGGCGGGCAGGGGGAGCACAAGGTCTCGCAGCGCAAACAGGAACAACTGCTGCGCGACAACTTCATCTCGCCACGCCGCGTGCGCGAGTGGCGCGACATCCATTCGCAGCTGCACACCGTGGTGGCAGAACACCAATGGCGCTTGAACGGCGCGCCGGCCACCTACGAACAACTCCACCTGTCGATGCTGGCCGGCCTGCTCGGTAACATCGGCCTGAAGAGCGACGACGAAGACTGGTACCTGGGCGCGCGTGGCATCCGCTTCTACAAACACCCGGGTGCGAACCTGTCGAAGAAGCCGGGCCGCTGGATCGTGGCGGCCGAGCTGGTCGAGACCACGCGCCTGTTCGGGCGTGGCATTGCCGGCATCGAGCCGCAGTGGTTGCCGCAGATCGCCAGCCACATCATCAAGACGCAGTTGCTCGAGCCGCACTGGGAGAAGAAGGCCGCCGAGGTGATCGCGCTCGAGCGGGCCACGCTCTACGGCATCGTGATCTACAGCAACCGGCGCGTGAACTTCGGCAAGATCGACGCGGCGGCAGCGCGCGAGATCTTCATCCGCGAAGCGCTGGTCGCGGGCGAGTGGGATACGAAGCTGCCGTTCGTCGCGGCCAACGAGAAGCTGATCCGGCAGGTCGAAGAGCTGGAGCACAAGTCGCGCCGGCAAGACGTGCTGGTCGACGACGAGCTGATCCACGCGTTCTATGACCAGCAGCTGCCCGCCGACGTGTGCAGCGGCCACAGCCTGGAGCGCTGGTACCGCGACGAAGTGAAGCGCCAGCCGAACCTGCTGCTGCTCACACGCGAAGAGCTGATGCGCCACGAAGCGGCAGGCATCACGACGGCCGCGTTCCCGAAAACGCTGCGGCTCGGTGGCGTGGACTGCGCGGCCACCTACCTGCACGAACCGGGCGACCCGAAAGACGGCGTGACGGTGAGCGTGCCGATCTATTCGCTGAACCAGGTGAACGAAGAACGCTGCGAGTGGCTCGTGCCCGGCATGCTGAAAGACAAGGTGCTCGCGCTCGTGAAGAGCCTGCACCAGCGGCCGCGTTCGCGGCTCGTGCCCTTGCCGGAGTACGTGGACTCGTTCGTGGCAACCGTGCCCTTCGCACAAGGCGGCCTGATCGACGCCTTGCTCAAGCATGTGCGCGACAAGACCCAGCTCGACATCAAGCGTGCCGACTTCAAGCAGGAGCAACTGCAGCCGCACCTGATGATGAACTTCCGCATCAACGACGAACACGGCCGGCAGCTCGGCATGGGGCGCAACCTCGCGGCGCTGAAGGCCGAGCTGGGCACGCAGGCGCGCTCGGCCTTTCAGGCACTGGCCTCGCTGAAGCTCGACACGTCGCCGGCCCGGCCGGTGGCTGAAGCGGCGGGCAAGCCGTCGCCGCAAAAGTCGCTGGCGTCGGGTGCCATGCCTGCGCGCCAGAGCGACAGTGCACCGGCCGAGAAGCACACTGCCTGGACCTTCGGCGAGCTGCCCGAGCTGATGGAGATCCGCAAGGGCGGGCAGTCGCTGATCGGCTTTCCGGCGCTGATCGACAAGGCCACGCATGTCGAGATCGAAGTCTTCGACGAGCCCGAGGTCGCACGCCGCCAGCACCGCGCCGGTTTGCGACGGCTGGTCGCCCTGCAACTGCGCGAAGCGCTCAAGTACATGGAGAAGAACATCCCCGACCTGCGCACCATGGCGGTGGCCTACATGCAGGTCGGCCGCACGCCCGATGGCGCCGGCGGCGGCAGCGCCGACGAACTGCGCGACCAGATCATCGACGTGGCGCTCGACCGCGCCTTCCTGCTCGACCCGCTGCCCACCGACGCTGCGTCGTTCGCACGCCGCGTCGAAGAAGGCCGGGGGCGCCTGACGCTGATCGCCAGCGAGATCGCGCGCCTGGCCGCCGTGGTGCTGATCGAACACAACGCGGCCCTGCGCAAGCTGAAAGACGCCCGCGCATCGAAAGAGGTGAACGACGATCTGAATGCGCAACTCGCGCGGCTGATGCCCAAGCGCTTCATCAGTGCCACGCCCTGGGCGCAACTGGCGCACCTGCCGCGCTACCTGAAAGCGGTGGTGATGCGGCTCGACAAACTGCGCGCCGACCCGGCCCGCGATGCCCAGCGACTGGCCGAGTTGCGCCCGATCGAGCAGCGCTACTGGCGCCACCTGGCCGAGCGCAAGGGCGTGCAGGACACGCGCCTCGAAGAATTCCGCTGGTTGCTCGAAGAGTTGCGCGTGAGTCTGTTCGCGCAGGAGCTGCGAACGCCCCAGCCGGTGAGCGCCAAACGGCTGGAAAAGGTCTGGGCGCAGATGCTCGGTTGAGGGCAAAGCCCTGGCTGCACCGATGCGATACAGTGGCCGCGCTGGCCGAGGTGCAGCGCGCATGGTGCGCGCCCCCTCGGCGTCACAACGGGGGAACAAGCATGGGATACGTCTGGATGGCCGTCATCGGCTTCGTCGTCGGTTTGATCGCACGCGCAATCCTGCCGGGAACACAGAGCCTGGGGATCATCCTCACGGCCTTGCTCGGCATTGCCGGCTCGTTCCTCGCGGGCTTCGCCGGCCAGGCGATGGGCTGGTACGCGCAAGGTCAGGCGGCGGGCTGGATCGCATCGGTCATCGGCGCGATCGTGCTGCTGTTCATTGTCGGCAAGCTCAAGGGCCCGGGCTCGTCGAGCTGACGCCAGCGAGCCGATCGTGAGCCAAGCCGGCGAGTGGGTCGTGGTGCCCGACACGCCCAAAGAGATCGAGGCCGTGGTGCGCCAGTGCCGCCGCCTCGTGAACAAGCGTGCGCTGGTTGCGGCCGGCGTGGCCGTGGTGCCGATCCCCGGGGTCGACTGGGTCACCGACGTGGCGGTGCTGCTGCAGCTCATCCCCGAGATCAACCGCGCGTTCGGGCTCACGCCAGAGCAGGTCGAGCGGCTCGCGCCCGACCGGCGGCTGGCGGTCTACAAAGCCGTGTCGGCCGGCGGCGGGCTGCTGGTGGGCAAGCTTGTCACCCGAGAACTGGTGATGAAGCTGCTCAAGCTCGTCGGCGTGCGCCTCACCACGCAGCAGGCGGCGAAGTACGTGCCGATCGCCGGCTCGGCCGTCTCGGCCGTGCTCACGTTCTCTTCGCTGAAGTTCGTCTGCGAGCAGCACATCCAGCAATGTGTTTCGGTGTCGAGACAGCTGATGCTGCCCGCGCCGAGCCCGAGCGTCGCGGCTGCCTGAGTACAATTGTGGCTTCGTCGGGGCGTAGCGCAGCCTGGTAGCGCAACTGGTTTGGGACCAGTAGGTCGCGAGTTCGAATCCCGCCGCCCCGACCACCTTCTTCGGCCCACGCGCCACCCCATTCAGCCCGTAGCTCAACTGGATAGAGCACCGACCTTCTAAGTCGGATGTCGGGGGTTCGAGTCCCTCCGGGCTGGCCAAGTTACTGTTCTTGTTTGTCTTGATTGTCCATAATAGTTAGAAAAATCAAGTACTTAGGACTGACTTTCGGTCAAAGCCGGTCAGCCCTGAACAACACAGAACAGCCCCGGTTACTCCATTTGCTACAGTGACCCCCTACAGCAACTCACTTTCGAGCGGCTGGCACACCGGGGAGTTACTGCGATGGATTCACTCATCAAGGACGAGAAGAGTCTTCACCGGAGCATCACAGCGGCCGAGAAGGCGGGGCTGACTCGCGTGAGCGATGGCGGCGGGCTCTACCTGTTGCTCAAGGTCAAGGGCGGCGGCAGAGCGTGGCGCTTCGACTATGCCTTCGAGGGCAAGCGCAAGACGCTCAGCTTGGGTGTGTACCCTGATGTCGGCCTCGCTAATGCCCGCCAGCGGCGCAACGACGCACGCGCTCTGCTTGCACGGAACCTCGATCCCTCGGCCGAACGCAAGGTGGCCCGAAAGGTTGTGCAGAAAGCGGCCGTGGCCGAGCAACGAGTCGCCAAGGGACTGTCGGTGCCGGGAACCTTCCGCGACGTGTTCGAGCAGTGGCTCAGCACCAAGAGCCCCGGGCTGAGCGAATCCTACGTCACGAAGATCAAGGCCAGGTTCAACAACGACGTGTTGCCGTGGCTTGGTGACAAACAGATCGGCGACATCGACGAGAAGATGTTGCTCGAATGTCTGCGACGTGTGCAAGCTCGCGGTGCCATCGAGTCGGCGCACAGTAGCCTGCAGAACTGCGGGCAGGTGTTTCGCTTCGGCATTGCATCTGGGCTAGCAAGTCGCAATCCGGCTCAGGGAATGGCCGAAGCCTTGCAACCCGTGATCGTCACACACCAAGCGGCGATAACTGACCCTGCCCGCTTTGCTGAACTGTTGAAGGCGATCAACACATACCGGGGCAGCATATTGACCCGTATCGCGCTGCTCGTCACGGCTGCAACCTTCCAGCGCGTAGCGAACATTCGAGGCATGCGGTGGGCAGACCTTGACCTAGATGGTGACGCGCCGTTGTGGTCGATCCCTTCCGAGGATATGAAGCGCACCAAGCAACAAAAGGCCAGCGGCCGGCCCCACCTCGTGCCACTGGCAGCGCCAGTCGTGGCGTGGCTGAAGGAGATTCAGCCGCTTACTGGTTCGTCAGAGCTGGTGTTCACTGCTTCGACCTCAAATGTCCGCGTCATGAGTGAGAACACGCTCAACCAAGCCCTGAAGCGGCTGGACTTCGGCGGCGAGATTGTTTCCCACGGGTTCCGCAGCAGTGCTCGCACTTTGCTGGTGGAACGACTCGGAGCTGACCCAGAGATTGTTGAGGCCCAACTCGCACACGTTAAGTCGGGCGCGCTGGGCAGCGCGTATGACCGGGCGGAGTACATGAAGCAGCGGGTTCAGATGATGACCATGTGGGGCCGAGTCGTAGCGGACTGCGCTGCGGGCAAGGCTTTCCCACCTTCAGCACCAGTGGCACCTGTTGTTCCATTAGAAGACAAGGCCGACCCCGGGCTGTTGGCCTCGATCATTCAGAACCTGACCGGTAAGCGGGTAACTGCGGCGATGGTGAAGCGGCAATTGTCGAAGCTGGGTAGCTGAGCAGGCCCCGGTGCTGGGAAGCACCCGGCCACTCGACCTCGACCTCGACCTCGACCTCGACGGCAGGGGCGGCAACAGCCGGCAGGCGGCCTAGGCTGCCCCTAGGGCACCCGGCAGACCTTCCCGGGGCTGTGGCGGGCCTTCCCGGGCCGGCGGCGGCACGGACGGACACAGGAACTACTCCGGCAGCACCCCGGGACACCCCGGGGCACCCCGGGGTACTGGCAAACGAAACAGTCTGTTACGGACCGGTTTCCATGTGATCCCGGTGACTTGAGGCAGTAACTTCCTGTTTTAGATTCTCGGGACCATAGCCGGATGCGGCCTGCCAGTAAGAACCCATACGAAAAGGTATCAATATAGTTCCGTTCAATGGAGTCTGGATGATCCATGTTGACCGGCTATCAGATGAGGATTAGAAGCGAGCACTTCTTGAACAAAGGTGCTCGACATGAACGAAGTTGACCCCGATAGGGCAACCCTGCGCAGGCCAACCCGCTGGCTTAGGGTGAGCGACCTCGTGACGAACAAGAACTCGAAGACCCCGGGGCGCTTTCCGATTTCGAGAAGTTCGTTCTACGGCTTGAAAAACTTCCCGAAGCCCGTCTACCTGTCTCCGGGCACTCCCGTCTGGGACTCGGAAGAAGTCGATGCTTGGGAAGCTGCGCTGCGGGAGCAGCCGGTGGTGCCGAGCCGGGGCGGTGATCGCCGCAAGCGTGCGGCTGACGAGGCGTCGAAATGAGCCCCGAAAAAGATGAAGGGCGAGTGTCGAATTCACTCGCCCCTCTGTGCCGCTCAACTGTGGACTCCAGTGTATGCCGTAACCATGAAAAGCGGTGGTCAACCGTGCAGGCGCGGTTGTACTTGGCAGGCTTCACGGCGATCCGGATTGACGGTGACGACGGGGCGCCCGTGTATGTAGTCTCCAAGTACGCATTGACCCGCAACCTCCATTCGATCGACGCCGTCGAGGACTTCGCAAGACGCGCCGGGGTGGGGCAGTGACGGCGGCCGTGGCGCAGATCGACGCGCCGAGAGCGCCATTCGAGCTTCTCGCCGCCGCTGATCTGGCGCGGCGTCCACCGATGCGGTGGTGCGTAAAGGGATTGCTCCCAGACGAGGGCATCGCAGCCGTGTATGGCCCCTCCACGAGCGGCAAGAGCTTTCTCGCCCTCGACCTGGCCTGCGCCATCGCGGAGGGCCGCACTTGGTTCGGACGGAGGGTGACGCCGCACGATGTTGTGTATGCGGTGCTTGAGGGTGACGCCGGGTTCAGCGCCCGATTGGCCGCATGGGAGCAACACAACAGGCGGGCGCTGCCTAAGCGCCTGAAGTTCATCGTAGAGCCGATGAGTCTGCTCGATGATGTGATGAAGCTGACCGTCAGCTTGTATGGCATCGACCGCCCGGTCGTGTTCATTGATACCCTGAACGCTTCGATCCCCGGCGCCGACGAGAACTCGTCACGCGACATGGGGATGGCCATCGAGGCCGCGAAGAACATTGCGCGGTTCACCATCGGCGGGCTTTTGGTCTTGGTGGCCCACACCGGGAAGGACGAGTCACGGGGCCTACGTGGACATTCCTCGCTGTTCGCCGCACTCGATGCAGCGATCCAGACGACCCGTGACGGCGACACGCGCTCGTGGTGCGCCGCTAAGGCCAAAGACGGCCTCGATGGTGACACCTGTGGTTTCCGGTTGCGGCAAGTTTTCCTCGGCGTGGACAGCGATGGCGACACGATCACCTCCTGTGTCGTAGAGCAAGTCGATGCGCCAGACCGGCCTGTGCGCCGGCTCGGCGAAGTTGAGGGGGCGGTCCTCGAATTCCTCATCGCCCGACGCGTGGGCGTGAAGAAGACCGAGATTGCACAGCACTTCGACGGCAGATACCGGCGCACCTCGGTCTATCGGGCGCTCAAGGCACTGGTCAAGGCCGGCGCAGCACACGAATCTGTCGGCATGGTTGCAGCCGCTGCGGTGGCGAAATGAGCTTGTCTCTTTGTCTCGTCTCTGTCTCTCGGTTGTCTCTGAGACAAGCCCCGACTCTGTCTCTTTTGTCTCTTCTCCCTTTAGGGGAGAGACAAGAGAGACAAGGGGAAAGCGGGAGACGTGAAAACAAGAGGGGAGCGGCATGAGCGACACCCGAGGCCACGAGCGAGCCTTCAGAGTGGGTGAGTTCACCTGCACCTTGACGCTGACAACGCCCGCTGCCGGCGAGCCGCTGACGCTGGTGTGCGAATGGATGCCTCACATACCAACCTCGCTCACTCGCGGCGAGCGCAGGCAGTACGAGCGAGGCAGGGATGCGGCCATCGAGAAGCTCAGCAACGAGCTTCTGGCCGTGGCCCACGAGCGGCACTTGACATTGGCCCCTGATCCACTCGAAGACCGGCCGGAAGGTGTCACTTTGCAATAAGTGTGTGGGCTCTGATTGGCAGGCCTGATCCACCTATGAGCAATATATCAACAGGAATACAGTTACTGCATCAGGTCACTGAAAGTGCCCTTGATTCACCCACTTTTGAGCAAGACATGAACACCAACACCATCGACACAAACAACGCGGTCTTCATCCGCTCCGCACGAGTAGGCGGCGCCCGGCTCTTCTGTGGCCTCCCCGTCGGCCCGGCCAGCTCGCCAGCGAACACGATCACCGCATCCCTTGTGGCCGCGACCGAGGCCTACGCGCTGCGCGCCATCGACTTGCACGAAGCCACCGGGCTCGGGCCTGTCGAGCGCGGCGAGAAACTGCGGCAACTCAGCGGCCCACTACTCGCCGAACTGCAACGCGCTGGCGTGGCACTCGCCGCCGCGAGAGCGAGCCTTGAGATGCGGGTGAAGTCTGCCTCTGCTTTCGAGCAATGGGGGCCGAGCACTGCGTTCTTCACGGTGCAGATCGGGCTGAAGCTGGTGGACAAGTTCAACGCACTGCGTCCCATCGAGCAATCAGCACGGGTCGCGATGTCGATCACCGACCCGAGGTCGCACCCAGTCATGACGGCCGCACTGTTGGCCGTCCCCGGCGAGCTGACGAGCTTGACCGAAGTGCAGCGGGACTCGATGCGTGTAGCTGCGCTGCGGGCGTTCAAGCCTGCCGAATTCGCGACGCTCGATGTCGAACTCGACATGCTCACCTTGGCCGAAACCACTCTGGTGCAGGCCTGCCGCAGTGTGGCCGAAGGCTCGGGCACTTACCTCGACCTCGACGAACGTGCGCCGGCTGCCGCCGCCATCCGCTCGATCAAGCCGCTCGTGTGGGTGCCCGGTGCTGACGTGGACGATGGCCTCGGCGTGTCGATGCCGAAGGCGGCGTGACGTGATCTGTGCCTACAGGAAGACGGTGCCGTGACTGTCGAGCGAGACGACGCCGGTCGGTGGCTTCCCGGCTCAACGCCGAACCCCAGCGGGCGCAGGCCGGGTTCAGGAAAGATCGCGGAGCTGAGGGACAAGCTCGTCAACGGTGCGCTTGAGGGCGTCCTGGCGGTCGTGCATGAGGCCGCCATGAAGGGCGACATGGCCGCGGCCCGGCTGTTGATCGAGAGGTGTATTCCAACGGTGCGTGCGACGGGGCTGGCGACGCCTATCGCGCTGACGGGCAACACCTTGGGCGAGCAAGGCCGGTCAGTCTTGCAACAGGTCGCCGACGGCGCCATTGCGCCCGCTGAAGCTGGCGAGTTGCTGGCCGCGCTTGGTCATCTGTCAAGCATCACTGTGAACGATGAAATGGAAGCGCGTCTTGCTGGCATCGAGGCTCGAATCAAAGCAGACCGAGATCAATGAGTTCATCGACACGCCTCACTCGCTTGGCGAGACTCGAAGCATTGGAAAAGGTCGTGAACACCGACACCGGCGTGATCGTATTTGCGACGCTCTGCCAGCTCGGAAGTCTGAGTGATCGGGTTGTTCCAGTTGTCGCCTGCGAGGTTGGTCCGCAGCACAACAGAGTCCGATTTGATCGCTTGCCCGAAGAGACGCTGGAGCAACTGCATCAGCGGGCAAACCCGAGGCGTAGCTGGCGCGCTTGTCCGAGACCCATTTTTGGGCCGTGTGACGGCACCGCGTAAGTGCGACTTTTTGAGAGCGAAAGTTCGCAGCTCTCGTTGATCTCGTCGCAGCCCTTGTTCAGCTAGCCAAGGCGCCGATGTATCGTTGCTCAACGTCGAACATAGGGAGAACGCCTTGGGCATCAAGCAAAACTGGATCGTGACCTTTGGCCACGCTGAAGTCGACGGTGGCGCAATTACGCATGTGGTGAATCGTCTGTCACCTGCCCCCGAGCCAACCGACGAGTTAACGGAAGACGGCAGCAAGAGGGTCTTTGCTCCCCACACAATTCTTCGCTCAAACGTCGAATTTGAGCAGGGGACGATATCTTGGGAAGCGTATCTCACTGACAGCAAAAGCACGTGCGAACTTTTGCTACCTGCCGAACCGGGTGTGCCACAGGGTGGGGGTAGTGCGACTGACTCAGGGGTGGCAACAGACTTTCAGCTTGCGTTCGGTTTGAATAGCTTGGGCGCTCCGTATGGGTTTGCCGGGCTTCGGAACTTCCGTTGGGAAGCGGTGGAGGGTACCGGCCAAGGATCTGTTGTTCCTGTGCGCCGTTGGATCAGTGTGGCCGCGCATGTTGCTGGCTCCAAGGTCGACTTGTATGTGGACGGTGTGAAGGTTCTGTCGACAACGCGAACCCTGAGGCGAGGTCAAGTTGGCCTTTTCATGCAAGGCACCGCCCCAATCAAGTTTCGCAATCTGGTCGTAGAAGCACAACAGCCGATGTGCTTCATAGTCATGCAGTTTTCCGAGGACTTCAACGTTCTCTACACCGACGTCATAAAGCCGATGTGCGAGCAGTACGGGTACAAGGTAATCCGTGGTGATGACTTTCACACCTCAGGTCTGATCTTGGAAGACATCACGCAATCCATTCGTTCGGCCGCTTTGGTCATCGCGGACGTAACGCCCGACAACGCGAATGTGTTCTACGAACTTGGCTACGCGCACGGCATTGGCAAACCCACCATTCTCCTAAGCGACCGTCGGCGCGAGAAGCTTCCCTTCGACATATCCGGTTTTCGCACGCTGTTCTACGACAACTCAATCGGCGGAAAGGCTGTTGTCGAACAAAGACTCAAACAGCATCTCGAAGCGCTGCGCCGCAGATAGGTCACCTTCGGCATACAGTAACCTTATGCAGTAGCTAGGCTCTGAGTGCTTTCAAGTCACAGGTAGTTCGAGTCCCTCCGGGCTGGCCAATTCGACGCCCCAGGCCGCGCCACACGCCGCCGCCGCAAGCCCCGCGGAAGGTCAGGCGCAGATGGACCCGATTGGCCTGAGTCCGCCGGGGCGGTATGCTGCAAGACAACATTCACTTCGAGCCTGCCGCTCCGTCGCCTTGTCTTCCGCCGTCAAGATTTTCCAGGGACGCTTCGGCCGAGTGGCCTTGCTCGACATGGACGCGCCTCTGGTCGGCCATGCGCACCACCACTGCCACATTCTCATCAAGGCGGGTGGTGCTGACGGCGCGTTCAGCGTGCGTGGAGAGCGCGCGCCGTTGACCGACGACACGGCCGTGCTCGTCAACGCCTGGGAACACCATGCCTACGAGCACCCTGCCGCGCCGGGCCAGCGCACGCTGATCCTGGCGCTCTACATCGAGCCGGCCTGGCTCGCCGATCTGCAACGTTCGCTGGCGCTCTCGGGGCACCCGCGTTTCTTTCCGCAATCCTGCGTCCGCATCTCGGCAGCCACCCGCAAGATCACCGAGGAGTTCGTGCTCGAGCTGTGGTGGGCCGACGAGGTTTCTCCGGCGCGGCTGGAAGACCTGCTGTTCAACCTGATCGTCGCGGTGATCGAGAGCTATTCGGGGTGGCGTGACTTGGTCAGCCTGTTGCGCAGCAAGCCGCCGGTGGCGATGGACCCGCGCATTCGTCAGGCCATCGCACTGATGAAACAAGACACCGCGCACGAGCTCGACGTGGACGCACTCGCGGCCCGGGCCGGTGTCTCGCGCGCTCACTTCTTCACGCTGTTCCAGCGCGACACGCAGGTCACGCCGCTCGTTTACGCGAACGTGTTGCGCTTCGAGGCGGCGGTCGAGCGGCTCACGCACGGCAACGCGTCGCTCGGCGAACTGGCGCACGACCTGGGCTTCTCGGCTCCGGGTCACTTCTCGCGTTTCTTCCGCCAACACCTGGGCATCACGCCGAGCGACTACCGGCGCGTCGTCAACCTGTTCGAGCCGCCCGCGGGTGGCGTGTCGGTGCCACCGGTCATCTGAAGCTTTGCTGCGCCGCAGCACGCATGTGACCAGACGATTGGGTCATTGACCCGACGATCTGGATCACCACCAGACGTTTGCGTTAACGGCCTTCGATCTTCGCTGTCGACACTGTGCTCCCCGCACAACGACAGCCAGGAGACAAGGTTGCACAGCGATCCCGGCCTCGCCGCCGCCCAAGTTCAGGCCCACCTCGGCCGCCCGCTCGAGCGCATCGAGGACGATGCCTTGCTGAGCGGCCGCGGCCGATTCGGCGACGACCTCGGCGTCACCCCCGGCACCCTGCACGCGGCGGTGCTGCGCTCGCCGCACGCCCATGCCGAACTTGTGTCGGTGGACGCGAGCGCGGCGCTCGCCTTGCCGGGAGTGCGCGCGGTGCTCACGGGGCAGGACGTTCAACGCTGGTCGGCGCCCTTCGTCGTCGGCGTGAAGCAGCCGATGCAGCACTGGGCTCTGGCCGTCGACCGTGTGCGTTATGCCGGTGAGCCGGTCGCGGTCGTGGTCGCCGAAAGCCGCTACCTGGCCGAAGACGCGCTCGATGCGGTCCGCGTCGAGTACCGCGCGCTGCCCGCAGTGGTCGAGATCGAGCATGCCTTCGGCGCCGATGCGCCGGTGTTGCACGACCTGGTGGGCAGCAACGTCGTCTCGGAGCGCAACTTTTGTTATGGCGACCCGCAGAGTGCGTTCGCACAGGCCGCGCACACCGTGGCGCTCACGGTGCACTACCCGCGCAACAGCTGCACGCCGATCGAATGCGGCGTGGTCGTCGCCGAACACCTGAGTGGTGACGAAGGCTACGACGTGCTGTCCAACTTCATGGGGCCGTTCTCGCTGCATGCGGTGATGGCGCTGGCCCTGCAGGTGCCGGGCAACAAGCTGCGGCACCGCGTACCGCGCGATTCCGGCGGCAGCTTCGGCGTCAAGCAGGCGGTATTCCCCTATGTCGTGCTGATGTGTCTGGCCTCGCGCAAGGCCGGCGCGCCGGTCAAGTGGGTCGAAGACCGGCTCGAGCACCTGGGCGCTGCCACGTCGGCAACCGCACGCCTGACCCACATCGATGCCGCGGTCGACGCGAACGGCCGCGTCCAAGCCCTGCGCTACGACCAGTGCGACGAGGTCGGCGCCTACCTGCGTGCGCCCGAGCCTGCCACCTTCTACCGCATGCACGGCGCGCTGACCGGTGCCTACGACATCACCCACCTGGCCGTGCGCAACCGCGTCGTCGTGACCAACAAGACGCCGACCGGGCTGGTGCGCGGTTTCGGCGGGCCGCAGGTCTACTTCGCGCTCGAGCGCCTGATGGACCGCATCGGCGTCGAGCTCGGGCTCGACGCGTTCGAGGTGCGGCGCCGCAACTTCGTGCGCGCCGGGCAGTTCCCGTATCACGCGGCGGCTGGTGCGGTGCTCGATTCCGGCGACTACCACCGCACGTTGGAACTGGCCGTCGAGGCGGCCGACCTGCCTGCGCTGACCGCACGGCGTGACGCCGCGCGCGCGGCCGGCAAGCTCTACGGCATCGGTATCGCCGCGATCGTCGAGCCGTCGGTGTCGAACATGGGCTACATCAGCACCGTGCTGACGCCGGCGCAGCGCGCCAAGGCCGGGCCGAAGAACGGTGCGATCGCCAGCGCCACGGTGGGCATCGACCTGCTCGGCGGGGTCAACGTCAACATCGCGTCGGCGCCGGCCGGCCAGGGCCACATGACGGTGTGCGCGCAGGTCGTGGCCGACGTGTTCGGTCTGGAGCCGTCGCAGATCAGCGTCAACGTCGAGTTCGACACGGCCAAGGACGCCTGGTCCGTGGCCGCCGGCAACTACAGCAGCCGCTTCGCCGGTGCGGTGGCCGGCACGGTGCACCTGGCCGCCTGCCAGCTGCGCGACAAGCTCGCGCTGATCGCCGCGTCGAACCTGTCCTGCCCGGCAGAACGAATTCGTTTCGAAGGCGGCCAGGTGTTCGATGCCGAACAACGCGAGCGCGCGACGCCATTCACGCGCATCGCCGCGAGCCCGCACTGGGCGCCGGCGCTGCTGCCCGAAGGCATGGCGCCGGGCCTGCGCGAGACCGCGTTCTGGACACCGCCCACTCTGGCCGCACCCGATGCGCAGGACCGTGTCAACACGTCGGCGGCCTACGGTTTCGTGTTCGACATCTGCGGACTCGAGGTCGACCCGGCCACCGGCCGCGCGCGGGTTGATCGCTACATCACCGCGCACGACGCCGGCCGCCTGCTGAACCCGGCGCTGGCCGACGGGCAGATCCGCGGCGCATTCGCGCAGGGCTTGGGTGCCGCACTGTTCGAAGAATTCCGCTACGCCGCCGATGGCGGTTTTCAGTCGGGCACGTTCGCCGACTACCTGGTGCCGACCGCCTGCGAAGTGCCCGACCCGGTGATCGTGCACCTGGAGACGCCGAGCCCCTTCACGCCGCTGGGCGCCAAGGGCCTGGGCGAGGGCAACAACATGAGCACGCCGGTGTGCATCGCGAACGCGATGGCCGATGCCCTGCGACCACTGCGGCCGCTGCGGGGTCGGGTCGATGTGCGGCTGCCGCTGACACCGTCGCGTGTGCTCGACCTGATCGGCGCGCACGAGCCGCCACCTCCGGCATCGGTCGCGCGCTCGGTGCATCCGGTCGTGCCGCGGGCGTCTGCGGCAGAGGGTGCGGCACAGGGCCTCGCGCTGCGGGCGAGCGGCAGCATCGAGATCGCCGCAGCGCCAGAACAAGTGTTCGCGGTCCTGCTCGACCCCGTTGCGCTCGCCAAGGTCATCCCCGGCTGCCACGCGCTCGACGCCATCGGCCCGAACCGCTATCGCGCCGACGTGACAGTCGGTGTCGGACTGGTCAAGGCCCGCTACGAAGCGCAGATCACGCTGAGCGAGATCGATGCACCGCGCAGCCTGCGCCTGGCCGGGCAGGGCACCTCATCGCTCGGCACAGGTGCCGGCAGCGGCACGGTGCGGCTCGAAGCCACGCCCACCGGCACCCGCTTGCACTACGACTACGCGGCCCAGGTCGGCGGCAAGGTCGCGGCAGTCGGCAGCCGCATGCTGGAAGGTGCGGCGCGTTTGGTGCTGGCGCAGCTGTTTGAGTCGCTCGGACGCCAGGCCACCGGAGCTGCCGCGCTGACATGGTGGCAGCGAGTCTTGCGCGTCATCGGGGTGAAGCCATGAAGCCCGCCGCGTTCGACTACCAGCGCGCCGACAGTGCCGAGCACGCGGTGGCCGCGCTCGCCGAACTGGGCGGCGACGCGCGCATCCTCGCTGGCGGCCAGTCGCTCATGGCGGTGCTGAACATGCGCCTGGCGCAACCGCAGCGGCTGGTCGACATCTCGCGCTCGACCGCACTGGCCGAGGTGCGCATCGACGCCGGCTGGCTGCACATCGGCGCCGCCGCCACGCAGGCCAGCGTCGAATGGCGGCCGCGCCTGGCGCAGGAACTGCCGCTGCTGGCGCTGGCGTTCCCGCACATCTCGCACTTCCAGATCCGCAACCGCGGCACCGTCGCCGGTTCGATCGCCCATGCCGACCCGTCGGCCGAACTGCCGCTGTGCGTGCTCGCGCTCGAAGGCGAGGTGTTGCTGCGCTCCTCAAAACGGCGCCGCACGCTCAAGGCCGCCGACTTCTTCACCGGCATGCTGACGACGGCCCGCAGCGACGACGAGATGATCGAAGCCGTGCGCTTCCCGCTCGCCAAGGCGGGCACCGGCCACGGCTTCGAGGAGTTCTCGATGCGCCATGGCGACTTCGCCGTATGCGCCGTGGCGGCGGTGGCCGATGCGAAGCGCCTGCGCATCGCGGTCGGTGGCGTGGCCGACCAGGCCGTGGCGCGCGACTTCCCCGTTCTCGGCGGCAGCGCGCTCGGCGACGCACTGAACGAATTCGCCTGGTCGCTCGACGCCCGCGACGAACCGCAGGCCAGCGCGGCCTTGCGGCGCCGGCTCGTGCGCGAGCTCGGTCGCCGCGCTGCCGAGCAAGCCCTTGCCACACGGAGCAACCCCTGATGAGCGTCCTGTCCCGCGACACCTTGCACGAGGTCAAGCTGCAACTGAACGGCAAGCCACGCAGCGGCCACGCCCACCCGCGCCTGCTGTTGAGCGACTTCCTGCGCCACGAGCTCGGCGCCACCGGCACCCACGTCGGCTGCGAGCACGGTGTGTGTGGTGCCTGCACGGTGCGCGTCGACGGCGTGGCGCAGCGCGCCTGCATGATGCTGGCGGTGCAGGCCGACGGCCGCGAATTGCAAACAGTCGAAGGCTTGGCCGACGACGGTGTGCTCGGTGATCTGCAGGCCGCGTTCAAGCGTCACCACGCTTTGCAGTGCGGCTTCTGCACCGCCGGCATTTTGATGTCGTGCGCCGACTGGCTGGGCCGCGTGAACGACCCGAGCGAGGCGCAGGTGCGCGAGATGCTCTCGGGCCACCTGTGCCGCTGCACCGGCTACACGCCCATCGTCGCTGCGGTGCTCGACGTGGCGCGCCTGCGCAGGGAGGCGGCTCATGCTTGACCTCGGCCGCACACTGCTGCAAAGCATCGAGCGCAGCCCCGACCGCCTTGCGCTGGTCGATGGTGCAACGCGCCTGAGTTATGCCGACTGGGCCGCGCGCGTCGGCGCCGCGCAGCGCGGCCTTTTTGAGGCCGGTCTGCAGCGTGGCGACCACCTGCTCGTCGTGCTGCAGAACCGCTGGGAGATGGCCACGCTGCACTGGGCCTGCCAGTTCGCCGGCATCGTGATGACGCCGCTGAACTGGCGCGCCAAGGGCGACGAGATCGACTACTGCCTGGCCGACTCCGGCGCACGCGCGCTCGTCAGCGAGCCTGTCATCGAAGCGGCGCTGGCCGAGTCGCAGCTTGCCCGTGGTGTCACCCGAATCGGTATCGGCGCGGCAGGCAGTGAAACAGGCGGCGCGTCAATTCGATTCGAAGACTGGCTGACCGCGCCCCGTGAGCCGGTGCCACAGGCGCAGGCCGACGACCTGTCGCTGATGCTCTACACCTCGGGCACCACGGGCAAGCCGAAGGGTGTGCCGCGCCGCCACCATGCCGAGCGCATCGCCGCGCTCGCGCATGTGGCACAGAACCGCTACGCGAACGGCGAATGCACGCTCGGCGTCATGCCGCTGTACCACACGATGGGTGTGCGCTCGCTGCTGTCGCTGGCGCTGATCGACGGCCGCTTCGTCTGCATCCCGCGCTTCGATGCGAAGAGCGCACTGGCCGCAATCGAGGCCGAGCACGTCACGCACCTGTACCTGGTGCCGACGCTCTACCACGACCTGCTCGAACACCCCGACTTCCAGCACACCGACATCACCAGTGTGCGCAAGCTCGGCTTCGCCGGTGCGCCGATGCACGACGCGCTGCTGCAGCGCCTCGACAAGGCTTTCCGCCCCGAGCTGTTCGTCAACCACTACGGCAGCTCGGAGATCTACACCTTTGCGATCAACCAGGACGCGGTCGGCAAACCCGGCTCGGCCGGCCGCGCCGGCATCAACACGCGCTTGCGCGTGGTCAAGCTCGACCAGCACGACCCGGCGCTGCGTGCCGCGCCGCTCGAAGAAGGCCAGATCATTGCCGAGCTGCGCAGTGACGAAGCCTTCGAGGGTTACCACAAGCGACCGGACGCGAACGCCAAGAGCCTGCATGCCGGCTGGTACTTCACCGGCGACACCGGGTACGTCGATGCCGACGGTGACCTGTTCGTCAGCGGCCGGGTCGACGACATGATCATCAGCGGCGGCGAGAACATCTCGCCGGTCGACATCGAGTCGGTGTTGTCGCTGCACCCGGACGTTGCCGAAGTCGCGGTCGCCGGCTTGTTCGACGCGCGCTGGGGCCAGAGGGTCGTGGCCTTCGTCAAGGCCCGTGCGCCGGTGGCGGCCGAAGCGCTCGATGCGCACTGCCGCATCTCCGACCTCGTGAACTTCAAGCGCCCGCGTGAATACGTGTTCGTGCGCGAGATCCCCAAGTCACCGGTCGGCAAGGTGTTGCGCCGCAAGCTGGTGGCGGGCGAGTACGAAGCCGACGGCGAGACCTCTTCGGAGACACCCACATGAAAACGCGGCTCGCTGGCGTGCTCGCAACTTTGCTCGCGTTCGGGCCGAGCCCGGACCTGCGCGCGCAAGACACCTACCCGAACAAGATCATCCGGCTGGTCGTGCCCTACAGCGCGGGCGGCACGGGCGACCAGATCGGCCGGCTGGTCGGTGACAAGCTCGGCGAGCTGCTGGGCCAGCGGGTGCTGATCGACAACAAGGGCGGTGCCGGCGGAAACATCGGCGCCGAAGCAACCGTGCGTTCGCCGGCCGACGGCTACACGCTGGTGATGGCCGCCACGAGCCTGGCGAGCAACCCGGCCCTGCTGAAGAAAATGAGCTTCGATCCGGTCAAGGATCTGGTGCCGGTCAGTCAGTGCTGCGGCGTGCCGATGGTGGTGGTCGTGAACCCGGTGTTGCCGATCAGGAGCATCAGCGAGCTGGTGGCCTACGCGAAGGCGAAGCCGGGCCGGCTGACCTTCGCTTCGTCGGGCATCGGCACCGGCAGCCACCTGGCCGCCGAGCTTTTCAAGCTGCTGGCAGGCGCCGACATGACCCACGTGCCCTACAAGGCCGACTCGCAGGCGCTGCCCGACCTGCTGTCGGGCAATGTCGACCTGATGTTCATGTTCCAAACCTCGGCCTTGCCGCAGGTCAAGGCCGGCAAGCTGCGCGCGCTCGCGGTCAGCACCGCGAAGCGCTCGCCCGCCGCGCCCGAGCTGCCCACTGTCGCCGAGGCGGGCGTGGCGGGTTACGACTTCAACGGCTGGTTCGGACTGTTCGCGCCGGCCGGCACGCCCAAGGCCGTGATCGACGTGCTCGCCGCTGCATCGGTGAAAGCAGTGCATTCCCCCGACCTCCAACGCAAGCTGATCGACCAGGGGTTCGTGCCGGTTGCCCCCGACACGCCAGCGCAGTTCGCGCTGTTCTTCCAGAACGAAGTGGCGAAGTGGGTGCGCGTGGCGCGTGATGCGAAGTTGCAGGCAATCGACTGAGGACCCTTCGATGAATACCCCCCAAGCCTTCACGAGTCTGCGCGGCTGGCTGCGCCACCTTGCTGCCACCGACCGGCTGGCGCAGATCCGGCCCGGCGTGGCGCTCACCCATGAACTCGCCGCCATCGCCAAGCGGCTCGACGGCACGCAGGCAGCGCTGTTCCCGCAGCCGGGCGGGCACCCGATGCCGGTGGTGTCGGGCTTCATGTCCCGGCGTGCCTGGATCGCCGAGGCCATGGGCGTGCCCGATGCACAACTGCTGCAACGTTTCCGTGCTGCGGCCGAACGGCCGCTGCCGTGGCGCGAAGTCGCGTGCGACGCTGCACCGGCACAGCAGGTCGTGCACCGCTTCGGCGGGGGCGAAGGCGACATCCGCACGCTGCTGCCGATCCCGACGCACAGCGAACACGACGACGGCCCCTACATCACGGCCGGCCTGGTGATCGCACGCAACCCGAAGACGGGGGTGCAGAACGTCTCGATCAACCGCATCCAGATCCACGGCCGCGACCGGCTCGGCGTGTTGATCCTGCCGCGCCACCTGCATGCCTTCTTTTCCGCCGCCGAAGCGCAGGGCCAGGCGCTCGACGTCGCCATCGTGATCGGTGTCGACCCGCTGACCGCGCTGGCCTCGCAGGCGATCGCAGCGCTCGACTGTGACGAACTCGAGATCGCCGGCGCCCTGCACGGGGCACCGTTGCCGGTCGTGAAGTGCACCACCAACGATGTGCGCGTGCCGGCCGAAGCCGAGATCGTGATCGAAGGCCGCATCCTGCCGAACGTGCGCGAGCCCGAAGGCCCGTTCGGCGAATTCCCCAAGTACTACAGCGCCCGCGAAGAACGCGAAGTGATCGTGATCGACGCCGTGACACACCGGCGCGACCCGCTGTTCCACACCATCGTGCCGGCCGAGATGGAACACCTGCTGCTCGGCGCGATCCCGCGCGAAGCGACGCTGCTGGCCCACCTGCAGCGCAGCTTCCCGAACGTCAGCGACGTGCACCTGTCGGTTGGCGGAGTGGCGCGGTACCACCTGCACGTGCAGATGAAGAAGACACGCGAAGGTCAGGCGAAGAACGTGATCCTCGGCGCCTTCGGCGGCCACTATGACCTGAAGCAGGTGATCGTGGTCGATGAAGACGTGAACGTGCATGACCCCGCCGAAGTCGAGTGGGCCGTCGCCACCCGCTTCCAGGCCGACCGCGACCTGGTCGTGATTGCCGGCGCGCAAGGCTCGGCACTCGACCCTTCGACCAGCGTCGCGTTCGCCGGCAACAAACCGCCGCTCGAATGGCAGGGCTTCGGCGCCAAGATGGGGCTCGACGCCACCAAGCCGATCCGTTCGAGTGAGCACGTGTTCACGCGCGTCCGCATCCCGGGCGAAAGCGCAGTCGACCTGGCCTGCGCGATCACCGCCACCGGCACGGCCGCGCTCGCCGGCACATCGCTGGAGCACGCGTGAAGCGCCTGATCGTCGCCATCACTGGCGCGAGCGGTGCGATCTATGGTGTGCGCTTGCTGCAGATGCTGCGAGCGCTGCCGGCGGTCGAGACGCACCTGGTGCTGTCGCAGGCCGGCGGGCTGACGGCGATGCAGGAGCTCGACATGTCGCGCAGCGATGTCGAGGGCCTGGCCGACGTGGTGCACAACCCGCGCGACATCGGCGCCAGCGTCGCCAGCGGCTCGTTTGTCACCGCCGGCATGGTGGTCGCGCCGTGTTCGATGAAGACGCTGGCGAGCATCGCGCTCGGCTTCGCCGACAACCTCGTCAGCCGCGCCGCCGACGTGGCGCTGAAGGAGCGACGCCGCCTCGTGCTGATGGCCCGCGAAACGCCGCTGAACCTGGCCCACCTTCGCAACATGACGGCGGTGACGGAAATGGGCGGCGTGATCTGCCCACCCGTACCGGCGTTTTACCAGCGGCCCGAAAGCCTGTCCGATGTCGTCGACCACAGCGTCGTGCGTGTGCTCGATCTGTTCGGCATGACAACCACTACCGCGCTGCGCCGCTGGCAAGGCTTGCGCGTCGCTGACCCCACCTGAACCCACACCCATGACCGGAGACAACATGAAAACAAACCTGCTTCAGAAACTTGCTGGTGCCGCGCTGGCCGTCGTCGCCGCGGCACCGGTGGCCGCGAAGCTCAACTCTTGCGATGGCCCGATCGTGTTCGGCACCACGGTCTCCGAGACCGGCCCCTTCTCGACGCTCGCCGACCGCTGGCGCAAGATGACCGAGGTCTTTGCCGAAGAAGTCAACAAGGCCGGCGGCGTGGCGGTGAAGTCGTGCAACAAGAAGCTGCCGATCCAGTTCGTCATCTATGACGACCAGAGCGTGCCGGCCACCGCCTTGCAGTTGTACGAGAAGATGGCGACCGTCGACAAGGTCGACTTCTTCGTCGGTCCCGATTGGTCGTCGATCGGCGGGCCCGTGCCGCCGATCACCGACCGCTACCAGATCCCGATGGTGATGGCCAACGTGGCCACGCCGGCGCTCTACGACCGCGGCCTCAAGTACATCTGGGGCACGCCGTTCCCGGTGGTGCCGAACTGGTCGACGCGGTACTTCGACATGATCTCCAAGGTCAGCCCGAAGCCGCAGAGCATCTACTTCGTGACCCACGACAACCCGGTGATGAAAGGCATCACCGCGACCTGGAGCAAGAAGGCCGAGGAGCAGGGCCTGAAGGTGCTGGGCAACGAGACCTTCTCGCCCGAGTTGAAGGACTTCACCGCGCTGATCGCCAAGGTTCGCGCCGCCAAGGCCGACATCGTCTACGTCAGCTCCTACGACAACGCCTCGGTGCCGCTGGTGCAGCAGATGCGGCAGCTGAAGGTGCGCGCAATGGACGTGCACCACACCATGTTGACCGGTGCGTTGCACCGTCAGGTCGGCAAGGACATCGAAGGCATGACCGGCGAGCTGAGCTGGTACCCCGGCATCAAAGGCGCGTACAGCGAGTTGGTCGAGACCGTGATGAAACGCTCCGACGTGACGATGTTCGACTACATCTGGACGCTCGGTCGCCTGACCGCGTACCTGACGATGATCCAGGGCATCGAGAAGGCCGGCGTGGTTGACCGCGAGAAGGTCCGGGAAGCGCTCTTCAAGTCCACCGTCAAGAGCCCGGCCGGTGATGTGAGCTTCGATGAGCGCGGCTTCCCGAATACCGGTGCGTTCACGGTGCAGATGCAAGGAGGCAAGGTCCAGGTCGTTTGGCCACCCGAGGTCGCTACCGGCAAGCTGATCTGGCCGTCGCCATCGTGGCAGCAGTGACGCGCCCACGCTGAGGCAAGAATCATGGACGTCCTGTTGCAAGTGCTGATCGGCGGCGTGTTGCTCGGCGGTTTGTACGCGCTGGTCGCGTTCGGGCTGTCGCTGATCTATGGCGTGGTGCGCATCGTCAACTTCGCGCACGGCACGCTGCTCGCGGTCAGCGGGGTGTTGGCGAGCCTCGCTTTCGCCTCGTGGGGGCTGCACCCGCTGCTGATCGTGGCGTTGCTCGCGCCGCTGATGTTCGGCTTCGCCTACGGCTACTACCACCTGCTGCTCAAGCCGCTCGCCACCCGCAACCACTTCGAAGCGACGGTGGGCACGGTGCTGGTGACGGTGGGCACGCTGATGATGCTTTCTGACATCACCGCCAAGCTGGCCGGTGCCACGCAGCGCAACATCCCGCTGCGTCTGGAGGCGCTGGAGTTCGGCGAGATCGTGGTCTCGACGACGCAGTTGTTGATCCTGGCCGGCATCGTGGCACTGACGATCGTGATGCATCTGATGCTCAAGCACACCTGGTTCGGCCGGGCGATCCGTGCCGTGACACAGGACGCGACCGCCGCACAGATCTGCGGCGTGCAGAGCATCCGCATGAAGGCACTGACCTTCGCATTCGGCTCGGCCACCGTCGCGGTAGCGGCGGTGCTGTACGTGCTCTCGTTCCCGGTCGACCCGACGATGGGCTTCGGCCTCACGGTGAAGGCGTTCACCATCATCGTCGTCGGTGGTGTGGGCAACCTGCCCGGCGCGCTGCTCGCTGGCGTGTTTCTCGGTGTCGCCGAAGGCCTGACCGGCTTGTACTGGAAGCCCGAATGGGCGCCGGCGCTGAGCGTGATCGTGATGCTGGTGATCCTCGTGGTCTGGCCCAAGGGCGTGGGGGTGAAAGCATGAGCGCTCTCATCGCCAAGCCTGCCGGCGGGCCGGGCTGGGTGATCGGTGCTGCCGCCGTGCTCGCGCTCGGGGTGCTGCCCTTCGTCGCCAACCCGTACCTGATCACGTTCGCGTTCACGGTGCTGGTGGCCTACATCCTCGGTCAGAGTTGGGACTGGGTGGCCGGCGAGATGGGCTACGTGAACCTTGGCCACTACTGCTTCTACGGGATCGGCGCGTACGCCTTTGCGATCGCGCTGGTCGCCGACTGGCCGCTGGTGTTGTCGCTCGGCTTTGCGCTGGTGATCACTGCGCTCGTGGCACTGGTGCTGTCGGTGCCGCTGTTCCGGCTGCATGGCGACTACTTCGCGTTCGCCACGCTGGCCTTGTTGCCGCTGATGGAGGTGCTGGCCTACAACCTGACGCCGATCACGCGTGGCGCCGATGGCATCGTGCTGCCGGTCAAGCAGGTGCTGCAGCCGGCCTACCTGCTGGCGCTGGGCACCTGCGTGATCACTTTTGTCGTCACCTTGCGCATCAACCACGCCCGTTTCGGCTATGCGTTGAAGAGCATCCGCAACGACGAGCAGGTGGCCGAAACGGTGGGCGTGAAGATTGCGCCGGTGAAGCGCCGCGTGCTGGTGCTCAGCGCCGTGTTCGGTGCCGCGGCCGGCGCCTTGCAGGCCTGGCAGATGAGCTACATCGACCCGGCCACGGTGTTCGGCCTGAACGTGGCGCTGGTTCCGATCGCGATGGTGCTGTTCGCCGGCTCGGGCCTGCGTTTCGGCCCCCTGGTCGGCGTGCTCGTACTGGCCTCGATGCAGCAGTGGTTGCTGGTCAGCGTGAAGGGCTACCAGGCCACGCTCTACGGCCTGACGATCCTGCTGATCGGGCGCTTCATGCCGGGTGGATTTCTGCGCGCGCGCTGGGTCCGGCGCGTGCCCGGCCTGGCAGCGCTGAGCCGCGAACACCATGAGTACGTCGGCGAATCGGCGGCCGGGGCGCAGGCGCACAAGGTCGAGTTGCCGCTGCCGAAGCTGAAGGTCGACGCCGCCAGACCGTTGATCGAATTGCAAGGCGTGCGCATGCAGTTCGGCGGCAACGTGGCCGTCAACGATGTGAGCCTGACGATCCACCAGGGCGAGATCGTCGGTCTGATCGGGCCCAACGGTTCGGGCAAGACGACGCTGTTCAACTGCATCTCGCGCGTGTTCCCGCCGACCGCCGGCAAGGTGTTGTTCGCCGGGCAGGATCTGGCCCACTTGGGCCGCGACGGCATCGCCCGCCTCGGCGTGGGCCGCACGTACCAGATCCCGAGGCCGTTCTCGGACCTCACGGTGCAGGAGAACATCGCGATCCCGCTGATGTTCGCCGAACAGCCGCTCTCGCCGCGCGATGCGATGCGCGAAGCGCGTGCCTTCGTCGACTACGCGGAGCTCTCGCACCGCCTGTACGAGCGCGCCGATGCACTCTCGGTGCAGGAAAAGAAGGCGCTCGAGTTTGCCCGCGCGCTCGCCTGCCGGCCACGCTTGCTGTTGATCGACGAGGTGGCTTCGGGCCTGACGCCGGCCGAGGTGAATCGCTTCGTCGCGCACATCCGGCATGTGCGTGATCGCTACGGCATCACCGTCATCTGGGTCGAGCACATCTTCTCGGCGCTGGAGCAGGTGGTCGATCGCGTGATCGCACTCGAACAGGGCTCGCTGATCGCTGACGGACCTCTGGCCGCCGTCGTGAAGGACGAACGTGTGCTGCGCACCTACCTCGGCTCGGCCGCGCCGTCGCCCGCGCCGACGATGCCGGTACTCGTGCAAGGAGCGACCTGATGCTGAACCTCAACCACCTCGCCGTCGACCACGGCAAGCTGCGTGCATTGTGGGACGTGAGCCTGCGCGTGAAGCCCGGTGAACGGGTCGGCCTGCTCGGCGCCAACGGCGCCGGCAAGTCGACCGCGATGGGTGCGATCGTCGGGCTCTACCCGGCGGCCGAGGGCCGGATCGAATTCGACGGTGAACTGCTGCAGCGGCCGAGCACGGCCCAGACCGTGGCCGGCGGCATCGCGCTCGTGCCCGAGGGCCGGCGTCTGTTCACCGGCATGAGCGTGCTCGAGAACCTGATGATGGGCGCCTTCGCAGCCGCTTCGCGGCGGGCACTGGACGAGCCGCTGGAGCAGGTGCTGGCGCTGTTCCCGATCCTGCGCCAGAAAGCGAAGCAGCCTGCCGGCGAACTGAGCGGTGGCCAGCAGCAGATGGTGGCGATCGGCCGCGCATTGATGTCGCGCCCGCGTCTGCTGCTGCTCGACGAGCCCTTCATCGGCGTGGCGCCGAAGCTGGTCAACGAGATCCTCGCGGCGCTGCGGCAGATCGCCGCCGGCGGCGTGACCATGCTGCTCGTCGAGCAGAACACCCACCGTGCACTCGACTTCGTCGAGCGTGCCTACGTGCTCGAGAACGGCCGCACCGTGCTGGAGGGCAGCCGCGATGCGTTGCTCGGCGACAGCGCGTTCGCCGCCAAGTTTCTCGGCCTTGCCTGACATTGAACCGGAGAAGACCATGAACCGAGAACAAGAGATCGTTGCCCGCTCGAACGCGTTCCGCGACGAATACCGAAAGAACACACCGGGCTGGTACCGCGGCGAAATGCATCTGGCCTTCACGCTGCTGTTCACCGGAGGTGTGATCTGGTACTGCGCTGCGCACATCAGCGCCGCCACCTGGGTCGAATGGGTCGCCGTGGTGCTGCCGATGTTCCTGTTCGGCAACTGGGCCGAGTGGGCCGGCCACCGCTGGCTTCTGCACAGCCCGAAGAGCTGGATCAAGCCGGCGTACAAGCGCCACGTCGCCACCCACCACCAGTTCTTCTCGCACAAGACACTCGACTACGACGGCCAGCGCGACTGGCGTGCCTTGCTGTTCCCGCCGTTCGCGCCGGTGCTGTTCGTGGTGGCCGCGCTGCCGGCAGCGTTGCTGCTGGGCACCCTGTGGAGCGCCAACGCCGGCTACATCGCGATGCTGACTATGGCCGCGTACTTCCTGCTGTACGAAGGCCTGCACACGCTGTCGCACCTGGGGCACCCGCTGCTTGACGCCATGCCGCTCGTGAACACCGTGCGCCGCATGCACGTGCTGCACCACAACCCGGACTTCATGCACACGCGCAACTTCAACCTGACTTTCCCGATCTGCGACGCGCTGTTCGGCACCAGCGACCTCGACCGGGGCCTGTTCGGCACGCTGTTCAACGGCATGTCCGACGCCGCGCGCAAGCCCGACGACCGGGCCCGGGTCGAAGCCCAGCAAGTCGAACGAACCCCTTCCAGGAGCCAATGATGCGGAACCCTTCTCCCCTGCGCCTGCAAGGCCGCGTGGCCATCGTGACCGGTGCGGCCCAGGGCATCGGTGCGCGTTATGCGGCCGCGCTGGCCGCCGAGGGTGCCGCCCTGGTCTGCGCTGACGTGATCGACGCCGAACCGGTGGCGGTACAGATCCGCGCCGCCGGTGGCCGTGCGCTCGCGCTGCACGCCGACGTGAGTTCGGCCGAGTCGGTGCGCCATATGGCGGCTGCGAGCGTCGAAGCCTTCGGGCGCATCGACGTGCTCGTCAACAACGCGGGCTTGTTCGCCAACCTGGCGATGAAGCCCTTCGAGCAGATCGAAGCGGCCGAGTGGGACCGCGTGATGGCTGTGAACGTGCGTGGCCCTTTCGAGTGCGCCAAGGCGGTGCTGCCGCAGATGCGCGCGCAAGGCTACGGCAAGATCGTCAACATCGCTTCGGCCACGGTCTTCAAGGGCTCGCCGATGCTGCTGCACTACGTCACCTCGAAGGGCGCGGTGGTGGCCATGACACGCAGCCTGGCGCGTGAACTCGGCGACGCCGGCATCCGCGTCAACACCCTTGCCCCGGGGCTGACCGCGAGCGAGAACACGCTCGCCAATCCGGCCTGGCAGGGCGCGGTGGGCGCCAGCAACATCGCCAGCCGCGCCATCAAGCGCGAGGTCACGCCCGAAGACCTGTGCGGCACGCTCGTTTACCTGGCGAGTGCCGAGAGCGACTTTGTCACCGGCCAGGTGATCGTCGTCGATGGCGGCTCGGTGATGCACTGAGGCGACCGCGATGACACTCGAAGCCAAACAACTCATCGCCGGTGCCTGGCGCGATGCCGAAGGCGGCACCCGCGGCAGCAGCATCAACCCGGCCGACGCCAGCCCGATCGGCCAGTACGCGGCCGGTGGCCGTGCCGACGCACAGGCTGCGATCGCTGCAGCGCGCCGGGCTTTCGACCGCCCCGACTGGGCCCAGGCGCCACGCCTGCGCCAGCAGGTCATGCTGCAGTGGGCCGACGCCCTGGAGCGCAAGGCCGATGAACTCGCCCGTTTGCTGACGCTGGAAAACGGCAAGGTGCTGGCGCAGTCGCATGGCGAGATCGGCGGCGCCATCTCCGAAATCCGCTACTACGCGGGCCTCGCGCGGTTCATCCCCGGGCATGTGTTCGAAGTCGAACCCGGCGTGTTCTCCACGCTGCTGAAGGAGCCGGCGGGTGTGGCCGGCCTGATCATTCCGTGGAACGCGCCGGTCGTGCTGCTGATCCGCGCGCTCACGCCCGCGCTCGCGGCCGGTTGCACCGTGGTCATCAAGCCAGCGCCGCAAGCGGCACTGATCACCGCCGCGGTGGTGGCCGAGCTGCACGCGGTGGCAGCGCTGCCGTCGGGCGTGGTCAACCTCGTCAGCGAAGCCGGCCACGAGATCGCGCAGGAGTTGGTGAGCTCGGCCGATGTCGACGTGATCAGCTTTACCGGCTCCAACGCCACCGGCGCCCGGATCATGGCCGCCGCCGCACCGACGATGAAGAAGCTCTCGCTCGAACTCGGTGGCAAGTCGGCCTGCCTCGTGTTCGAGGACGTCGATGTCGAGCGCATCGCGCCGCAGCTCGCTGCCGCCGCGACCATCATTTCGGGCCAGCAGTGCACCGCGGCGCGACGGGTGCTGGTGCATGCCTCGCGTTACGAGGCGATGAAGACGGCGCTGGCAAACGCGCTGAGCGCGCTGATCGTGGCACGCGGGGACGCGCCGGGTGCGCAGATCGGGCCGCTGATCGACCTGGCCTCGCGGGACCGTGTCGACGCGCAGATCGAACGGGCAATGGCCGAGGCCGACGAAGTCGTGCTGCGCGGCCGGCGCCCGAACGGCACCCTGACCAAAGGCAGCTTCCTCACGCCGACGCTGCTGGCGCACCGCGACACCGGAGCCTTCTTCGTGCAGGAGGAGATCTTTGGCCCGCTCGTCGTGATCGAGAAGTTCGAAGACGAACGTGACGCCGTGGCACGCGCCAACCACAGCGACTACGGCCTGTCGGCCAGCGTGTGGACCCACGACGGCGCGCGCGCCCTGCGCGTGGCGCGTGCGCTGCGCAACGGAACGGTCTGGATCAACGATCACAACAAGCTGTTCGCCGAGGCCGAGACCGGCGGTTACCGGCGCAGCGGCCTCGGCCGCCTGCATGGCTTCGACGCGCTGATCGACTTCACCGAGATCAAGCACATCTACCAGAACGCCGGCGTCGTGCCGGTCTGAACGACCCAGAACGCACACCGCGTTTCCCGAAAGGACTGCCATGAATCTCAAGGAACTGAACCACCCCGCCGTGACGCTGCCGACCGAACTCGACGGCTTCCGGGTCGAGATCGACGCGGCACGCGAACGTGCCGATATCGTGCTCGACCGACCGCCATTCAACGTGGTCAGCATGCGCGCCCGCGACCAGTTGCGCATCGTGTTCGAGGCGCTCGACGCCGACACACGGGTGCGGGTGATTGTCGTGCGCGGGCAGGGCGAGCATTTCTCCAGTGGCGGCGACATCAAGGGCTTTCTCGAAGCCTCGCCCGAGACCGTGTCGCAGCTCGCGTGGAACGTGGCGGCGCCGGCGCGATGCAGCAAGCCGGTGATCGCGGCCGGGCGGGGCTACTGCTTCGGCGTGGGCTTCGAGCTGTCGCTGGCTTGCGACTTCCGCATCGCCACCGACACCTCGCTTTATGCCCTGCCCGAGCAGAAGCTCGGCCAGATCCCGGGTTCCGGCGGCTCGGCGCGGCTGCAGAAAATGGTGGGCATCACGCGCACCAAAGACATCGTGATGCGCTCGCGCCGCATCCCCGGTGCCCAGGCCTTCGCGTGGGGCGCAGTGACCGACTGCGTGCCCGACGCCGAGCTCGAGCAGGCCACCGACGCGCTCGTCGACGAACTTCGCAGCTTCTCGCCACTGGCGCAACGCACCGCGAAGAAGCTGCTCAACGACACCGAGGACTCGCCACTCGCGATCGCGATCGAGCTCGAAGGCCACTGCTATTCGCGGCTGCGCAGCTCGGAAGACTTCCGGGAAGGCGTGGAGGCTTTTCACGCCAAGCGCAAGCCGAAGTTCGTGGGCCGCTGATTTCACTTCAACACAGGAGACAAAAATGAAGACCTTCGCACGCACCGTTCTCGCCGCCGCCATCGCGGCACCGCTGTTCGCCCTGGCACAGACCGGCCCGATCCGCATCGGCGTTGTCACGCCGCTGTCGGGCACCTATGCCGGCATCGGCCAGCAGGTGAAGTGGGGGCTTGACCTCGCCGCCGCGCAGATCAACGCTGCCGGCGGCGTCATGGGCCGCAAGCTCGAGCTGATGTACGAAGACGAAGAGGCGAACCCGGCCGTCGCCACGCAGAAGGCCGAGAAGCTGTTCCAGGTGAGCAAGGTCGACTTTCTGACCGGCACGGTGAACTCCGGCTCCACGCTCGCGGTCGGCCAGGTGGCTGAACGCAACAACAAGCTGATCGCCACCACGGTGTCGTTTGCAGATTCGATCACCGCCGACAAGTGCTCGCCGAACGTGTTTCGCGTCAACGCGCGTGCCGGCATGCAATCGGCCGCGCTGGCCGACTGGATGGCCAAGGAAAAGCCGAACGCCAACGTGTTCTACCTTGGCCCCGACTACGAAATGGGCCGCAGCACCGTGGCCGCCTTCAAGGCTGCGGCCGAGGGCAAGGGCGCCAAGACCGTCGGCGAGGTCTTCGCGCCACTCGACAACAAGGACTACTCCCCGTTCTTCGGCCAGGTGCGTTCGTCGAAGCCGGCGGTCATCTACACCTCGGTGGCCGGCAACGACACGGTGCGGCTGTTCACGCAGATGGCCGAGTTTGGCGTGAACCGCAACGTGCAGGTGGTCGGCGCATCGGGCACCGTGACTTCGCAGAACCTGGCGGCAATCGGCAAGGCGGCCGATGGTTTCGTCACCGGCGTCGGCTACTCGCCGAACATCGACTCGGTCGAGAACAAGAAATTCGTCGCCGAGTTCGAAGCCACGGCCAAGACCAAGCCCGACCTGTACGGCGCCGATTCGTATGGGGTGCTTTATTTCTACAAGGCCGCTGTCGAAAAGGCGAAGAGCGTCGAGACCGACAAGCTGCGTGAGGCCATGCGTGGCCTGCAGTGGGGCACCCCGCAAGGCACGAAGACACTGCGCGCCGGTGACCACCAGGCGATGCAGGACATGTACGCGGTGCGTGTGAACAACGGCCAATTCGAGATCGTGGGCAAGGTGGCGGCCGCCGCAGCGATCGGGCCCGACACCTGCACCCGGTTCTGAGCCCGCCCTTCGAGTGACAAGGAGCAGGTCATGACCGATGTTCTCGAATGGCTGCAGTTCGTGCTGGCGCCGCAGGTCATCAACGGCGCGTCGATTGGCGTGGCCGTGGTGCTGATGGCGCTCGGCCTGACGATCATCTTCGGCCTGCTCGACGTGATCAACATGGCGCACGGTGAGTTCTATGCGATCGGCGCGTATGCGGCGGTGGCCTTGCTCGCCGCGGGCGTGCCGTTCTGGTGGGCTCTGGCGATCACGCCGCTGCTGATGGGGGTGATCGGCTATGCCACCGAGCGGGCGCTGATCCAGCGAGTCTTCCACTCGAAAGACCGCCACACGCTGACTTTGCTGCTGACCTTCGGCCTGGCGATCATTGCCGAAGACGCACTGAAGATCGTGTTCGGCGCGAACCCGCTGCGGCTGGACGCGCCGATCAGCGGGGCCACCGAGATGTTCGGGCTGTTCTTTCCGAACTACCGGCTGTTCCTGATGGCGGTGGGCACGCTCGTGATCGGTGCGGTGTGGGTCGTCGTGTTCCGCACCCGTCTGGGGGCGATGGTGCGCGCCGCCGCTTTCGACCGGCACATGGCCGCGTCGCTCGGTGTGCCGGTGGGTGTGGTGTATGCCGGCACCTTCGCGTTCGGAGTGGCATTGGCCGGCCTCGCGGGGGTGCTGCTGGCGCCGGTCTATTCGGTGTTTCCGACGATGGGGCGGGACTTCGTACTGATCGCGTTTTCGGTCGTGATCATCGGCGGCATGGGCTCGATCAAGGGCGCGGTGATCGCCGGCCTGGTGCTGACGCAAGTGCAGGCGATTTCGAGCCTGGTCATCTCACCGGTGTGGAGCGATCCGCTGCTGTTCGGGATCATGGTGCTGACGCTGATGTGGCGCCCGCAGGGTTTGTTCGGGAGGCTCGGCCATGGTTGATGTTGTCCCCCCCCGAAGCGCCTTCGGCGCTGCCCCCCAGGGGGGGGCCGCTGGCGGCCCGGCGGAGCCGGTTCCGCGGCGGCCGCTTGGTGTTCGTGCTCCGCGCAGCGCCACGCGCTGCTTGGCATATCTGTTTTTCGGTGCAGCGCTGGTTTTTGCGGGCGTCGCCGCGCTGCTGGGCGACGTGTTCTTCTTCCGGCTCGCGACCGAAGCGCTGATCTTCGGTGGGCTGGCGCTGTCGGTCGACATCCTGCTCGGCCGCACCGGCCTGCTGCCGTTGGGCCAGGCGCTCTTCTTCGGCTTCGGCGCCTACGTGTCGGCGCTGGTGCTCAAGCAGATCGCGCCATCGTTCTGGCTCGCGCTCGCGGTGGTGTTCGTGAGCGCCACCTTGGTCGGGCTGGCTGCCGGCATGATCGCCATCCGCGCCAAAGGGGTGTATTTCGCGCTGATCAGCTTCGGGCTGGCGCAGGTGGTCTCGAAGGTCGTGTTCAACACCCGCGAGCTGGGCGCGTCCGACGGCATCATCGGCGTTCCGGTGCCGCAGATTTCACTCGGGCTCGTCAGCGTGGACGCCGCGCACGCGCCGAGCTTCTTCCTGCTGGTGCTGTGCGCGATGGCGGCTCTGTACGCCGGTCTCGCTTGGCTGATGGACACGCCGTTCGGGCGCCAGTTGGCGGCGGTGAAGGCCAACGAGAGCCGCGTGCCTTTTCTCGGCTTCGATCCCTGGCGCTACAAGCTCGCGGCCTTCGTGCTGGCGGCCAATGTGGCGGCGCTGTCGGGCGCGTTCTACCCGATGCTGCGGGGCTTCGTGTCGCCCGAGCTGATGTTCTTCCAGGTCTCAGGCAACGCGATCATCAACGTGATCGTCGGCGGCACCGGCACGCTCGTCGGCCCGCTGTATGGCGCGGCGATCCTGACACTGCTGCGCTCGGTGGTCGGCTCGTTCACCGCGCACCATCAGATCGTGATCGGCGTGCTCTTCGTGGTGTCGGTGATCTTCTTTCCCAAGGGTCTGGTGGGCTACCTCGCACCGGCACTCGAGCGGCGCTGGAAGCGCAAGGAGACCCCATGAGCGCGATCCTCGAAGTGCGGGGCCTGACCGTGCGTTTCGGTTCGCTGGTCGCCGTCAACGCCGTGAGCTTCGATGCACAACGCGGCAGCATCACGGCCGTGATCGGGCCGAACGGCGCGGGCAAGAGCAGCTTGTTCAACCTGATCAGCGGCGCCGTCCGGCCGAGCGCCGGCAGCGTGCGTTTCGACGGCGCCGACCTGACCGGCGCACGCCCCGACCACATGCTGGCAGCCGGGCTGGCGCGCTCGTTCCAGATCACCAACCTGTTCTTCGAATTGCCGGTGCGCGAGAACCTGCGGCTCGCCGCGCAGTTCGTCGAAGGCGGGCGCGGGCTGTTGCGCGGCGTGGCGCACAGCCGCGCGGCGCTGGCGCGTGTCGACGAACTGATCGAACGTTTTGCGTTGCAGGACAAAGTGGGTGAGCTGGCCGGCTTCCTGTCGCACGGCGAGCAGCGCCGCCTGGAGATCGCGGTGGCGCTGGCCGCGCGCCCACGCATGCTGCTGCTCGACGAGCCGACCCAGGGCATGAGCCACGCCGATACCCACGACACCGAGGCACTGATCCGCGGCTTGGCGGCCGAGGGCCTGAGCATCCTGTTGGTCGAACACGATGTCGAGCTGGTGATGAACCTGTCTGACCACGTGGTCGTGATGCACCAGGGCGAGAAGCTGGCCGAAGGCCCGCCGCAGCAGGTGCGAAACGATCCGCTGGTGCAGTCGGCCTACTTCGGTGAGGCCGGACGGTCAGGTACACAGCTAGGAGAAGCGGCCCATGCTTGAACTCGTCAACGTGCACACGCACTACGGCCTGAGCCACGTGCTGCAGGGTGTCTCGATCAGTGTCGGTGCCGGTGAGGTGGTCGGCCTGTTCGGCCGGAACGGGGTTGGCAAGACGACGGTGATGAAGACCATCGCAGGCTGGGTGGCACCGAGCGCCGGGCACGTCAGCTTCGGCGGCGCACCCATCGGTGGTGTGGCGTCGGAGGCCATCTGCCGCCGCGGCATCGGCTTCGTGCCGGAAGACCGGCGCATCTTTCCCGGCCTGAGCGTCGAAGAGAACCTGGTGCTCGGCTTCATGCAGAACCCGGGGCGCGCGCGCGCCGAATCGCGGCGCAAGCTCGACGAGATCTACACCCGCTTCGCGCGCCTGGGCGAGCGCCGCCACCAACTCGGCACCACGCTTTCGGGCGGCGAGCAGCAGATGCTGGCGATGGCGCGCGTGCTGGTCGGTGCGCCGAAGCTGCTGCTGATCGACGAACCCACCGAAGGCCTGGCGCCGAAGATCGTCGACGAGATCTTCGTGCTGATGGAAGGGCTGCGCCGCGATGGCATTCCGATCCTGCTGGTCGAGCAGAACATGCAGCGTGCGGTCGGCCTGACGCAGCGCTTCTACGTGCTCGAACGCGGCGCCGTGGTGCTGGAAGGGCGTGGAGATCATGAGGCCGACCGCATCGCGCTGAGAAGCCAGCTGGCGGTTTAGCCGTGCACACGTCCACGGCAGGTTCGTCCCCGATCGGCTGGGCGATGGCACCGGCGGCCCTGCGGTCCCCGCCCGCCGACTGGAAGCGAATGCTCGCAGAGATGGCGGCGGCCGGCATCGACGTCGTGGAAGTCCCGATCGACGCCGTGCCGACGCTTCCGGTTTCTGCGCTGCGCGAGGCGGCCGAAGGCCTTGGCCTGACCCTCAGCGCAAGGACGTCGGCGAACCGCGCCGGGTTGCCTGCCAGCCACGCCTTCGGCCTCGCACGCGACCTGGGCTGCCAGTGGCTGGTGGTCGATTCCATCGATGCCCGCGAACACCGACGGTGGCATGACGCTGCGCAAGAAGCAGGGGTGACCCTCGTGCTCGACGCCGCGAGCCTCGACGCTTTCATCACGAACCGCGGAGTGCAGGCCAAGCTTTTCGTCGAACTGGGCGCCACGAACGCTCCGGCGCGTTCGGGCAGTGCGCTGCTGCGCGCTGCGGGTGAGCGCCTGGGCTGTGTCCGTCTCGTGCTTCCGGCGGCTGACGCAGGCAGTGCGTCGCCGTCGCTCGAGCGCGAGTGGGCTGCCGCGCTGGCGGCCTGCGCGTATGCCGGGCCGATCATCTGCAGCAGCGACGCCGCACTCCAGGCCTCGCGAGGCGGCCTGACCGCTGCGCGCAGGCTCATTCGCCGGGCGGAAAAGATCGAGTGGGAGCTCAGCTTCGGGGTGCAGACCGAGCTCGTGGCGACGCCCAGGCCGCCGGAGCAAGACAGCGCGCAAGCTGACAGCGCCGGCTGGCGCAGCCCCGGTGCTTGCATCGCACCGCGCAAGCCCTAGACTGCGACAACGCCACCCCACCCAGCCGGCAGTCGACCGAGGCGCGGTGTCGACACCATGCGTGATCGCCCGACCGCCGCCGCCACCAGGTTCGAACTGCTCGCTCGGGAACTCGAGCAGCAGATCGCTGCTGGCGTGCTGCGCGCGGGGGACCGCCTGCCCTCGGTGCGCCAGGCCTGTGCCAGCCGGGGCGTGAGCCCGAGCACGGTGTTCCAGGCCTACTACCTGCTCGAGTCCCGTGGCCTCGTTCGCGCCGTGCCACGGTCGGGCTATTTCGTCTCTGCGCGTGCTGGCGGCTTGCTGCTCGCCGAGCCGAAAAGCTCGGAGCCGCAGCCCGGATCGCGGGCTGTCGAGGTCAACGACCTGATCTACGAGTGCCTCGGTCTGGCACGCGCTCGCGACATCGTGCCTCTCGGTTCCGCGTTCCCGAGCCCGAGCCTGTTCCCCCTCGATCGGCTGCGCCGTGCGCTCATCTCCAGCACCCGTCGGCTCGAACCCTGGAGCATGGTCGATGACCTGCCAGCGGGCAACCTGCGGCTCAAGCGCGAGATTGCCAAGCGCTATCTTCGTCACGGGCTGACGGTCTCCACCGACGAGATCGTGCTGACCCACGGTGCGATGGAGGCGCTGAACCTGTGCCTCAGCGCGGTGGCGCGGCCGGGGGACGCGGTGGTGGTCGAGTCCCCGACCTTCTACGTGGCGTTGCAGGCGCTGCAACGCCTGGGCCTGCATGCGATCGAAGTGCCGACCCATGTGCGCGAGGGCATCGACCTCGGCCGCCTGGCGCAGGTGATCGAGCTCTACCGCCCAAAGGCCTGCTGGCTGATGACCAACTTCCAGAACCCGCTGGGAAGCCTGATGCCCGAGGCGAAGAAGCGTGACCTCGTCGAGCTGTTGGCCCGCCATGACCTGCCGTTGATCGAAGACGACGTCTACGCCGAGCTCTACGAGGGCAAGGTGGCGCCGCTGCCTGCCAAGGCCTACGACCGCCGTGGTCTGGTGCTGCACTGCTCGTCGTTTTCGAAGTGCCTGGCGCCGGGGTATCGCGTCGGCTGGGCCGCGCCTGGCCGGCTGGTGCGGGAGGTCGAGCGCCTGAAGCTGATGACCAGCCTGTCGGGCTCGATCCCGGTGCAGGCGGCGCTGGCCGAGTACCTGCAGGAAGGGGGCTACGACCACCACCTGCGCAGCCTGCGCGTTTCGCTGCAGGCGCAGCGCAACCACCTTTTTGATGCCGTCACCAGGCTCTTCCCGAGCGGAACGCGGGCGGCGCGGCCGGCCGGCGGTTATTTCGTGTGGGTCGAGTTGCCCGCCGGGGTCGACGCGTTGGCGCTGCACCGCGCTGCGCTGGCACGGCGCATCAGCCTGGCCCCGGGGCCGATGTTCTCGGCGCGCGCCGAGTTCCAGCACCACATTCGCCTGACCTGCGGCCAGCCCTGGGACGAGGCGCTCGAACGCGCGATGCGCACGCTGGCACGGTTGGTCGACGACGCACCGCGCACCGGGCTCGCCGCGCCAGCATCGATCTGATCCGGTCGTTGCGGCCCGCAACTGCTCACGCCACCGGCGCAGGCCGCCGGGCACAGTGAGGGCATGTTCGATCCCGACCTGACTCGCCCATGCCGCACCGCGACGCTGCGCTGACGCGGGTCGCGGCCAGCCGCGTGCCCCCCGGCCCCGACCGTGCGCTGCACGAAGTGCTGGACCGCCTCGGTCCGTCGGTCTTTGCGGGCCTGCTCGAAGCCGACGGCACGCTGCGCTACGCGAACCAGGCGGCGATGCGGGCGATCGGCTGCACGCCGGAGCAGGTTCTTGGCCAGCGCTTCGAAGCCACACCCTGGTGGCAGGCTTGCCCGTTGTCGCAGCAGCGCTTACAGCATGCGCTGGCCAGCGCTGCCCGCGGCGAAGCCTCGCGCTTCGACGTGCGCATCGCCACCCGCAACGGTGACACGCTGGTCATGGACTTTTCGCTGCTGCCGCTCTTCGGTGACGATGGCCGCGTGGTCTGGCTGATTCCTTCCGCTCGCGACGTGAGCGAAAGAGATCGGGCGCAGCGCCAGTGGCTGCTGACCCGCCATGCCGTCGAACAGGCCAACGACCCCTTGTTTCAGGTCGGCCCCGACGGTGCCTTTCGCGATGCCAACGCAGCGGCCTGCCGGCTTCTGGGTCTGCCGCGCGAGCAGTTGCTGCGGCTGCGTGTGCCCGACATCGACACGCAGGTCGACGACACGCAGTGGCCGCTGCGCTGGCGCGAGCTTTGCGAACTCGGCTCCTTGCGTTTCGAGACCCGCGTCCGCCACCACGATGGCCATCAGATCCCGGTCGATGTCTCGGTCAGCCAGGTGACCAGCGGCGACGAGACCTTTGCGCACGTGTGCATCGACGACCTGCGAGAGCGCCACGCCGCCGAGCGGCGAATCCAGCAACTGCTGCAGTTCGACGAACTGACGGGGCTGCCCAACCGCCAGCAGCTCTTCGAGCGTTTGGGCGCGATGTTGCAGACTCACGCACAAACCGCGGTGTTGGTGCTGGGGCTCGACCGATTCAAACGCATCAACGATGGCCTTGGCCCGCAGGTCGGCGACGCGGTGCTGCGCGAGGTGGCGCAGCGTATCGTCGCCACGGTGCGCGGTGTCGATCTGGCGGCGCGCCGGGGTGGCGATGAGTTCGTGATTGTCATGCCCGAGCCTTCTGGGGCGGCCTCGAACACTGCGCAGGCGCTGCTCGACAGCATCGCTCGGCCGGTGGTGATCGAAGGGCAGCAGATCCATCTGACCTGCAGCCTCGGCATCGCCACGGCGCCCGCCGACGGCGACCGTGCCGAGACGCTGCTGCGCCGTGCCAACGCCGCGCTGCACCAGGCCAAGCTGCTGGGCCGCAACCAGGCGAGCGTGTATGCCGCCGCGCCGCACGACGACGACCCCGAACGGTTGGCGCTGGAGACTGCGCTGCGCCTGGCGCTGCGCAACGAGCAGCTCGACCTGCACTACCAGCCCCAGGTCGACCTGAGGCATGGCCGCATCGTCGGCGTCGAGGCCTTGCTGCGCTGGCAACACCCGACGCTGGGGCGGATCGCCCCGGACCGGTTCATACCGATCGCCGAAGAGACCGGCCTGATCCTGGCCATCGGCGACTGGGTGCTGCGCCGCGCGATCGAGCAGGCTGCAGCCTGGCAGCGTGCCGGGCTGCAGCCGCTGCGCATGGGGGTCAACCTGTCGGCGCGGCAGCTCACGCAGCCGGATCTGGCGCGGCGCATCGAGGGCCTGCTCGTGGCGACCGGTCTCGACCCGCGGCTGTTCGGCGTCGAGGTCACCGAAAGCATGCTGATCGCCAACTTCGACCAGGCGGTGCAGCACCTCCAGTCGCTGCGTGCGCTCGGCGTCGAGGTCTCGCTCGACGACTTCGGCACCGGTTACTCGAGCCTGAGCTACCTGCGTCGGCTGCCGGTGGACGTGGTCAAGATCGACCGCTCGCTGGTGCCCGACGTCACCGCGCCGGCAGAAGACGTGTCGATCACCCGCGCCATCATCACGATGGCGCACCGCCTTCAGATGAAGGTGCTCGCCGAAGGCGTCGAAAGCGAAGGGCAGTTGGCGCTGCTTGCCGCGAACCACTGCGACCAGATGCAGGGCTACTGGTTCAGCGCCGCGCTGCCGGCCGCCACGGTCGAGGTGATGCTGCGCGAGGGCCGGCAGATCGACCCGGCGCTGCTGGGCCGGCGTTCACGCCAGCGTTGCCTGCTGCTGGTCGACGACGAGGAGAACATCGTCGCTGCGTTGCGCCGGCTGCTGCGCGCCGAGGGCTGGCTGGTGCTCAGTGCCACCAGCGCCGAGCAGGCCTTGCGGCTGATGGCGCGGCACGAGGTCGACGTGATCCTGTCCGACCAGCGCATGCCCGGCATGACCGGTGTCGAACTGCTGCGCCGGGCCAAGGAGCTGTACCCGGAGACGATTCGGCTGGTGCTGTCGGGCTACACCGAGCTGCAGTCGATCACCGACGCGATCAACGAGGGCGCGATCTACAAGTTCCTCGCCAAGCCCTGGGACGATGAGCAGCTGCGGGCCCATCTGCGCGAGGCCTTCGCGCTGAAGGAGATGGCCGACCAGAACCGCCGCCTCGACCAGGAAGTGCAGACCGCCAACCGAGAACTGGCCGAACTCAACGGGCGGCTGCAGACCCTGCTCGACGCGCAGCGCGAGCAGAACCAGCGCGAGGTCGGCAGCCGCCAGACGGCGCAGGAACTGCTGGACGCCGTGCCGGTGCCGGTGTTCGGCATCGACGACGAAGGCCTGCTGGTGTTCGCCAACGCACCGGGCCAGGCGCTGTGCGGAGGGGACGGCGACCTGCTGGGCGGGCCGGCGACCGAGCGGCTGCCACAGGCCTTGCGGCGGGCGCTGGCCGGCGAGCCCATGATGGTCATGCTGGCCGGGCGCCGCTGGTGGGCGATGAGCCGCTTCTTGAGCGGCAACGCGCGCGGCCGCCTGTTGGTGCTGCTGCCGCAGGCCGGGGCGCGGAAATGACGGTCCCGGCCGCGCCCGACGCGCTGCTGACGGCGCCGCAGACGTCGATCGCGCTCGAGCACCTGTTCCGCCACAGCATGCGCGTCGGGCGGCTGCATCCGCTACTGCACGTTGTGCGGCGCT
Organism: Rhizobacter sp.; assembly: GCF_032229685.1. Classification (GTDB taxonomy): domain Bacteria; phylum Pseudomonadota; class Gammaproteobacteria; order Burkholderiales; family Burkholderiaceae_C; genus LMDS01. The sequence goes on from NZ_JAVTWP010000003.1 coordinate 331,687, forward strand.
ATCGCGAGGAGTCGCCACGATGAGCGCGCCGATGATCACTGCGACAAGACCGATCGGCCGCGACGAACTGCTTGCCGCGCTGCGCGACCTGCCACCACTGCCCTCGGTCGTGCTCGAACTGGTCGAGTCGCTCGGGCACGAGGAGCTCAGCGCCACGCAGTACGCGGCCAAGATCTCGCGCGACCAGGCGCTGGCCGCCAAGACCCTGCGTCTGGCGAACTCGTCGTTCTATGGGCGCGGCAGGCGGGTCAGCTCGGTCGCCGAAGCGATCGCCGTGCTCGGCCTGCGCACGGTGCGCGGTGTCGTCACGGCGGCGGGGCTGGCCGGCAGCTTCCGGCGCCACCCGGGCTTCGACCACGACGCCTTCTGGCGCCACTCGATCGCCAGTGCCCTGTGTGCGCAGGCGCTGGCCGGTGAACTGCGGCGCGACGACGGCGACCTGGCGTTCACGGTCGGCCTGCTGCACGACATCGGCCGGCTCGCCCTGGCGAGCGCGTTTGCGCCGGCGTACGCCGAGGTCGAGCAGTGGCGGCGCGACCAGGACTGCCCCGGTGACGAGGCCGAGCGCGCCGTGCTCGGCATCGATCACGCCGAAGTCGGCGTGCTGATCGCACGGCAGTGGAACTTCGCACCGGCCATCGCCGATGCCATCGGCCAGCACCACGCGCCGCCGACCGTGGGCGCCGCCACCACTGCGACCGCCGAACTCACGCTGACGGGCATCGCCCATGTGGCCGACGCCATCGCCCACGCCCTCGGTCTGGCCGGTGACGCCGACGAGGCTGTGCCGGCTATGGTGCTGCCGGTCTGGGCCGCCTGCCGTCTGGACGACGCGGCCTGCATGCGACTGTTTGCGCGCACCGAGGCGCAGTTCGAGTCCGTCTGCGAAGCGCTGCTGCACTGAAGACCAAGTGACCATGCCCCAATCCGAACTGATTGCCCTGCAGCGCGCGAACCATGAACTGCGCGCGCTGAACGACAGCCTGCGCAGCGCCCAGGACCAGCTGCTGCAGTCCGAACGGCTGGCGTCGATCGGGCAGCTCGCCGCCGGCGTGGCGCACGAGATCAACAACCCGATCGGCTATGTGTTCTCGAACTTCGGCACGCTGGAGGCCTACCTCCACCGCCTGTTCGAGATGCTCGAAGCCTACGAGCGGGCCGAGGCGGCGCTGGCTGGGTCCCCCGTGGCGATCGGGCTCGCGGCCTTGCGCGAGCGGGTCGAGCTCGACTACCTGAAGCAGGACATCCCGATGCTGATGTCCGAGTCCAAGGAAGGCCTGTCGCGGGTGCGCAAGATCGTCCAGGACCTGAAGGACTTCTCGCGTGTCGACACGCACCAGGAGTGGGTCTGGGCCTCGTTGCACCAGGGCATCGACTCGACGCTGAACATCGTCGCCAACGAGATCAAGTACCGCGCCGACGTGAAGCGCGAGTACGGCACGCTGCCCGACATCGAATGCCTGCCGTCGGAGCTGAACCAGGTGTTCCTGAACCTGCTCGTCAACGCGGCCCAGGCGATCGGCCCGGAGCGCGGGTTGATCGTCGTGCGCAGCGGGAAAGGTGTCATGGGCGGCGCTGAGGTCTGGGTCGAGGTCGACGACAACGGCTGCGGCATCGCGCCCGAACACCTGGCGCGCATCTTCGACCCCTTCTTCACCACCAAGCCGGTCGGCCGCGGCACGGGCCTGGGCCTGTCGCTGGCCTACGGCATCGTGCAGAAACACCATGGCCGCATCGAGGTGCGCAGCGAACCGGGCCGCGGTTCTTGTTTCCGCGTCACGCTCCCGGTGCGGCGGCCGGGCACCGAAGGGGTCGCTGCATGACGGCGGCCATGGTGCCTGCCCCGCCCTGGACGTTGCTCGCCGTCGACGACGAGCCGAACATCCTGGCCGCGCTGCGGCGGCTGTTCCGCACCACGGGCTGGCGCATCCTCACGGCCGGGCACGCCGAAGAGGCACTGGCACTGCTCGCCGCGGAACCCGTCGACGCGGTGCTGTCGGACATGCACATGCCGGGCATGGACGGCGTGCAGTTGCTTGAGCGGGTCAGCCAAGGCTGGCCGCGCACCGCGCGGCTGCTGCTCACGGGCCAGGCTGATCTGAACTCGACGATCGCCGCCATCAACCGCGGCCGGCTGCACCGCTACATCACCAAGCCCTGGAACGACGACGAGCTGCTGCTGACGCTGCGCCAGGTCGCGCAGACCCAGCAGCTCGAAGCCGACAAGCGGGCGCTGGAGCGGCTCACGCAACAGCAGAACGACGAGCTGAAGACGCTGAACGCCAGCCTGGAGGTCCGCGTCGCGTTGCGCACCGAAGAACTGGCGGCCGCCAACCACCGGTTGAAGCGCAACTACCTGACCTCGATCAAGGCCTTCACCACGCTGATTGAGCTGCGCGGCAGCACCCAGGTCGGGCACGCGCGCCAGGTCGCCGACCTGACGCGGCGCATCGCGCAGGCGATGGTGCTGGACGCCGACACCGCGCATGACCTGCCGATTGCCGCGCTGCTGCACGACATCGGCCACATCGGCCTCAGCGACGCGGTGCTGGCGCGGCCGGTGAACCGGCTCGACGGCGACGAACTGCGGCGCTATCGGCTGCACCCGGTTCTCGGCGAGCAGGCCTTGCTGGCGAGCGACGACATGCAGGGCGTGGCGCCGCTGATCCGCGCCCACCACGAGCGCTGGGACGGGCAGGGCTTCCCCGACGCCCTGCGTGGCACAGCGATCCCGCTCGGGGCCCGCATCCTGGCGGTGGCCGACACCTTCGAGGACTTGCGCAGCGGCCGCATCGACGGGCAGACCCTGAGCGCACTCGAGGCGCGCCGCACTGTACTTGCCGCGCGCGGCAGCCAGTTCGACCCGGCCGTGGTCGATGCCTTCGCGAGCCTGTTCTCGGCCGAGCCACCGAAGCCGGGCGCGGAGGCGCTGCGCCTGCGCAGCCCGGAACTGCTCGCCGGCCACACCCTGGCAGAGGATTTCGTGTCGCCCGAAGGCGTGTTGCTGCTGTCGGCGGGCCAGCGGCTGAACGACGACCTGATCGGCCGCATACGGGCCTTCGAACGCAAACATGGCCTCGCGCTGACGATGGCCGTGCAGGCGCCGCACGGGGCTGGCCGGTGAAGCACCTGCTGATCGTCGACGACGAACTGCCGGTCCTGCACGCCCTGCGCCGATTGCTGCACCGGCACTTCAAGCCGCAGCAGCTCGTCGTGGAGCTTTGCGCCGACCCGCTGCAGGCGCTGCGGCGCCTGCAGGAAGCGCGCTTCGACGTGCTGATCAGCGACTACCGCATGCCGCGGCTGGACGGCGTGACGCTGCTGGCCCGCGCCCGCGAGCTCGACCCGCGCACCGTGCGTTTGATGCTCAGCGCCGCGGCCGATTTCGGCACCGTGCTGGCGGCGGTGAACCGCGCCGAGGTCTTCCGATACATCCGCAAGCCCTGGAGCGACGGGCAACTGCTGGCCGATCTGCAGGCTGCACTGACCTTCGACGCGAGCGCCGCCCCGAGCGCAACCGAACTGGAGCGGCGCCGCCTCGAGGCGCTGGAGCCGGGCATCACGCAGGTCGAGTGGGGCCCGAACGGCGAGGTGCTGATGCCGGGCCACTTGCCGACCCGACCGAGCGAACTGTGAGGCGCCTCCGAGCGGCCGCCGACCCGCCAGGTCGAACGGGAGCGCGTGAATCGGGCACTCCCGGGTTCTGGACAGCTGACCGTGGGCGCGCGAAGACGGGGTGCGAACGCCGGCCCGGTACTGGCTTGCGGTGCCGACACGCTGCCGAAATCACAGCCAGGACGTGCGCACAGCGCTGGTCGTCGGTACGATCCGACAGGCGTGCCGCCGGGCCGACCGGCGCTTGAACCACCGCATCCGGAGTGAAACCCATGTCCGAGCAGAGGCCTTTGCAAGCCGCCACGGCACCCATCGAGCGGCGTGTGGCTGCGGTCGAGGCCGCGCTGCGCGAGCGTGGCATGAAACCCGGCGAGTTCATCGACGAGTTCGAACACCTTGCCGAAGAACAATGGGTTCCGCGCAACGGCGCGCGGGTGGTGGCCAAGGCCTGGGTCGATCCGGCTTACCGAGAGCGCCTGCTGGCGAATGGCCGTGCCGCGGTCATCGAGCTCGGCATCGACATGCCACGCCACCACCGACACCTCGTGGTGCTGGAGAACACCGCCACGATTCACAACGTCATCTGCTGCACCTTGTGTTCCTGCACCGCATTCACCGTGATCGGCCTGCCGCCGGGCTGGTACAAAGACCTCGAGTACCGTGCCCGCGTGGTCCGCGAATCGCGCACCGTGCTGCGCGAGCTGGGGCTCGACCTGCCGCCGGAGATGGAGGTGAGGGTCTGGGACACGACGGCTGACACCCGCTACATCGTGCTGCCGGTGCAGCCGCCGCACACCCTGGGCTGGCCGGAAGAGCAACTCGTTGACCTCGTCAGCAAGGAGTCGATGATCGGCGTCGCACGCCTCTAGGAGTTCGATATGGACGGCATACACGATCTGGGTGGCAAGCAGGGCTTCGGCCCGGTGTCGTTTTCTCCCGAAGCGCGAGAGGTCTTTCACGAGCCTTGGGAAAAGCGTGCCAACGCGCTCTATTCGCTCGCCGTGAAACTCGGTGTGTTCAACATGGACGAGTACCGCCACGCGATCGAGCGCATGGAGCCTCGCCACTACCTGAGTGCCGGCTACTACGAGCGTTCGCTGACGAGCACGGCAACGCTGTGCGTGGAAAAGGGAATCTTCACGCGTGAAGAACTGGAGCAGCTGGCGCAAGGCGCGTTTCCGCTGGCGCTGCCGAGCGCGCCGGGGCGCTCGAACGTGGCGCCACGGCAGCGCTTCGAGCTGGGCGACCGGGTGCGCGTGAGCCTCGATCAGGTGCCCGGGCATGTGCGCATGCCGGCCTACATTCGTGGCAAGTACGGTGTGGTCGTGGGAGAGTCACCGGCCTACCCGTTCCCCGACGCGCACGCGCACGGGCTTGCGGCCGCCGACGAGCCCACTTACGACGTACGCTTCGACACCACCGAGTTGTGGCCGAACTCGGCCGACCGGGCCTTCGTGCACGTGGGGGTGTTCCAGAGTTATCTGGAGCGGTCGGCATAGGGCGGAGCAAGCCCACGCGCTGTCACTTCACCGGGATCGGCGTCGCACGCTCCACCGGCACCGCGGTGATGCTGTTCTGCGGCGAACCTTCGATCACGCGGTCGGAGTAGGTCATGTAGATCAGAGTGTTGCGCTTGGCGTCGACCATGCGCACGACACGCAGCTTCTTGAACAGCAATGACAGGCTCACGTCGAAGATCTCTTCCTGCTTCGGCAGTGGCTTCGCGAACGAGATCGGGCCGGTCTGGCGGCACGCGATCGAGGCTTCGGCCTTGTCTTCGGCCAGCCCGACCGCACCCTTGATGCCGCCGGTCTTGGCGCGCGACACGAAGCAGGTGATGCCGGCCACCTTGGGGTCGTCGTAGGCGTCGACCACGATCTTGTGGTCGGGGCCGATGAACTTGAACACCGTGTCGACCTCGCCGACCCGTTCGGCCTGCGCCAGCGTGCTCAGCAACGTGGCCAGCAGCAGGGTGGCCCACTTCTTCTTCATGAAAACTCCTCGTCGAACGGTGTGAGCGCGGCGCGCCCGGTCAGTGTTTCTTGTATTGCGTGGCGCCGAACAGCGTTTCGCGCGCCTTGTCGTCGTGCAGCGGCTTGCGCAGCGCCGCCAGCACCTCCACACCACGCTTCACGGCAGGCCGCGCCGCGATCTCGTCGAACCAGCCCTTCAGGTGCGGGTGGTCGTTCCAGTCGATGCCCTGGTTCTTCCACGAACGCAGCCAAGGAAAGATCGCAATGTCGGCGATCGTGTAGTTCGGCCCGGCGATGTACTTGCTCTTCGCCAGGCGATTGTTCATGACGCCGTACAGGCGTTTGGCTTCGTTCGTGTAGCGGTTCACCGCGTACTCGATCTTCTCGGGCGCGTAGATGCGGAAGTGGTGCGCCTGGCCGAGCATCGGGCCCACGCCGCCCATCTGGAACATCAGCCATTCGAGCGTCTCGTACTTCCCGCGTGTGTCGTCCGGCATGAACCGGCCCGTCTTCCCGGCGAGGTAGAGCAGGATCGCACCCGACTCGAACAGCGAGATCGGCTTGCCGTCGGGCCCGTTCGGGTCGGTGATCGCCGGGATCTTGTTGTTCGGGCTGATCGCCAGGAACTCGGGCTTGAACTGGTCACCGGCGCCGATGTCGACCGCGTGCGCCCGGTAGGGCAGGCCGCACTCCTCCAGCATGATGTGAACCTTGTGCCCGTTGGGCGTGGCCCACGAATACACTTCGATCATGTCCTTGTCCATCTTGTCTTCCTTCCGGCCGCACGGCGTGTGCGTTCGGCAGCCACTCTAGTTGATCGGGCACGCGCATGCTCGAGTCCTTCAAGAAGCTGTTCAACAAGCCGGCGCCCGAGCGTGACCTGGCCGCGGTGCAGGAATGGGCGCGCGCCAGCGGCCACGGCTTCAAACGGGTGCGCGGCGAAGACGGCTTCGTGATCGATGGCGCGATCGAAGGCAGGCCCTGGCGGCTCGAGTGGGGCCCGCCGCAGCGCGACTACATCGGTGGCCATGAACTGCGGCTGCGCATGGAACTGGCGCTGCCGCACGACATGCTGATGCTGGTGCTGTCGCGCACGCTGATGGACAGGCTGGAGCGCGCCACCTACGAACAGTTCACCGACAGCATGCAGACGCAGATCGGGGCGCAGGCGCCCGAAGAGATGCGCTGGCTCGTGATGTTCCCGAAGGTCGACATGGCATCGGTGAAGACGTTGCGTGCGCACTTCGGTGCGGTGGCCAGCGTGCCTCAGGCTGGCCTGGCCTGGATCGAAGGCCCGCTGGCCGAGGCCTTGCAACGCTCGGCCGACCGGCTGCTGCGCTACGACCCGCCGTTCGTGCTGATGACGCTGCGCAGCCGCGTCTACCTGCGCATGCTGCTCGACACGCCCGATGGGGCCGACATCGCCGCGGCCCTGGCCGTTTTCCAGACTGCGGTGCTCCAGGCACTGGCGGCCGCCGCGGGTTTCGATGGCCCGGGCGGGCAGTGGCATTCGACCTCGTCGACCGCCTGGCAGAGCCTGCATTCCGAAGAACTGCAGGATCTGAACAAGCCGGGCTAGGGCGGTTGCGCGCTCAGGCGTATTTGCCGAGCTCGAGCTTGGCGATCGCGTTGCGGTGCACTTCGTCCGGGCCGTCGGCAAAACGCAGCGTGCGGGCGCCCGCGTAGAAGCCGGCGAGCGGGAAATCTTCGCACACGCCACCACCACCGTGCGCCTGCATGGCCCAGTCGATCACCTGCAAGGCCATGCTCGGCGCCACCACCTTGATCATCGCGATCTCGGCCTTGGCGGTCTTGTTGCCGGCCACGTCCATGATCCACGCTGCCTTCAGCGTGAGCAGGCGAGCCATGTCGATGCGGCAGCGCGCTTCGGCGATGCGCTCGCGCGTGACACCCTGCTCGGCGACCGTGCGGCCGAAGGCCACGCGCGACGAGGCACGCTTGCACATCAGTTCGAGCGAACGTTCGGCCAGGCCGATCAGCCGCATGCAGTGGTGAATGCGGCCCGGCCCGAGGCGGCCCTGGGCGATCTCGAAACCACGGCCTTCGCCAAGCAGGATGTTGCTGGCCGGCACGCGCACGTTGTCGAAGGTGATTTCCATGTGGCCGTGCGGCGCGTCGTCGTAGCCGAACACCGAGAGCGGCCGCAGCACCTTGATGCCCTTGGTGTCGGCCGGCACGAGGATCATCGACTGCTGCGAATGGCGCGGCGCTTCGGGGTCGGTCTTGCCCATGAAGATGTAGATCTGGCAGCGCGGGTCGCCGGCACCGCTGATCCACCACTTGCGGCCGTTGATGACGTAGTCGTCGCCGTCACGCCGGATGCTCGACGCGATGTTGGTCGCGTCGCTCGAAGCCACCGCCGGTTCGGTCATCGCGAACGCGCTGCGGATCTTGCCGTCGAGCAGCGGTTCGAGCCATTGTTTCTTGTGCTCGGGCTTGCCGTAGCGCTCGATGGTTTCCATGTTGCCGGTGTCGGGCGCCGAGCAGTTGAAGACCTCGCTCGACCAGGGCACGCGCCCCATGATCTCGGCCAGTGGCGCGTAGTCGCTGTTCGACAGGCCGAAGTCGCGGCCGTTGTGCGCGCCACCTTCGCCGCCGGCGGTGGGCGGCAGAAACAGGTTCCACAGGCCGATCGCACGCGCCTTGGGCTTGAGCTCTTCGATGGTCTTGAGCGGTGTCCAGCGTTTGCCGGCGGCGGTGTTGGCCGCGATCTCGGCGTCGTATTTCGCCTCGGCCGGGTAGATGTGTTCGTCCATGAACCGCAGCAGCTTGGCTTGCAGGTCGAGGGTGCGGGGGGAATAGCTGAAGTCCATGGGTGTCTCCTTCGTGAATCGGCTCGGTGCGGTCAGGCCTGACGGGCGATGCGCCAGCCCATTTCGGCCAGCGGTCGCGCACCGGCCCCAGCTTGACGTGCTTGTGCGCTCGACGCTGTCCCCATCTCGACACGTTTTGCAATTCCTTGCAGGATGCCGGCGAGGCGGAACATGTTGTAGGCGAGGTAGAAGTTCCAGTCGGCCATCACGGCGGCGGGGTCGGGCCGGCCCGTGCGTTCGCAGTAACGACGCACGTAGCTCTTCTCGTCGGGGATGCCGAGGGCCTGCAGGTCGAGCCCGCCGACGCCGCGAAATTGCCCGGGTGCGATGTGCCACGACATGCAGTGGTAGCTGAAGTCGGCCAGCGGGTGGCCGGTGGTCGAGAGTTCCCAGTCGAGCACCGCGATCACGCGGGGTTCGGTGGCGTCGAACATCAGGTTGTCGAGCCGGTAGTCGCCGTGCACGACCGATACCTGGCCTTCGTCGCGCGCACTGGCCGGAATGTTGGCCGGCAGCCAGGCCATCAGCTCGTCCATCGCGTCGATGGGCTCGGTGATCGACGCCAGGTACTGCTTGGTCCAGCGGCCGATCGAGCGCTCGAAGTAGTTGCCGGGTTTGCCGTAGCTGGCGAGGCCGGCCTTGTTCACGTCGACGTTGTGCAGCGCCGCGATCACGCGGTTCATCTCGTCGTAGTAGGCGGCGCGGTCGGCCTTGGCGATGTCGGGCAGCGACTGGTCCCAGAACACCCGGCCCTGCATGAACTCCATGACGTAGAAAGCCCGGCCGATCACGCTTTCGTCTTCGCACAGCAGGTGCATCTTCGGCACCGGCACGTCGCAGCCGTGCAGCGCGTTCATCACCGTGAATTCGCGGTCGATCGCGTGGGCCGAAGGCAGCAGCTTGGCGGCCGGGCCGGGCTTGGAACGCATCACGTACGAGCGCGTCGGCGTGATCAGCTTGTAGGTCGGGTTCGACTGGCCGCCCTTGAACTGCTCGACCGTCAGCGGGCCGGCAAAGCCGTCGAGCCGGCCCTGCAGGTAAGCCTGCAGCGCGGCGGTGTCGAACTGGTGCGATTCGGCGACGGGCTTGGTACCGGCGTTGGCTTCCATGTCATCAACCTCGAGGTGGATTCATCACTTGCTGGAAATCGCCAGCAGCTTTTCTTTCGACAGCACCACCAGCCGCGTCGGCTCGATGCGCACCGCGCCGTCGCGCTCGAAGCCTTTGAGTTCCTGGTTCACGCGCTGGCGCGAGGCGCCGAGCAGTTGCGCCAGGTCTTCCTGGGCGAGCTGCAGGCCGATGCGGATCTCTTCGCCCTCGTTGATGCCGTAGCTGCGCGCCAGCAGCAGGATCTGCTTGGCCAGGCGCGACGCGAGCGGGCGGGTGTTCAGGTCTTCGACGGCGTCGAACATCAGGCGCAGGCGCCGGCAGTTCAGGCGCAGCAGCGCTTCGTACAACTCGGTGTGCTGCGAAAGCAGTTCCTTGAAGTCGGCCTTGCGCACGACCAGCAACGTGGTCTCGCCATGGGCGTTGGAATCGTGCGTGCGGGGCAAGCCGTCGAACAGCGAGATGTCGCCGAACCAGGTGCCTGGTTCCACGTAGGTGAGGGTGATCTGCTTGCCCGAGAGTGACACCGAGCTGACCCGCACGGCACCCTTGGCCACGCCGCACCATTCGTCGGCGGGGGCGCCGCGGGCCGACATCATGGCCCCGTCTTTCAACCGGCGCACCACCGACCTCGAAAGGATCGCATTGCGCAAGGGTTGGGAGAGTCGTGAAAACCAAGAGCCCGAGTCGATATTGGATTGTTCGGCAATTGTAAGAACGGGGGTGGTCATGTTCAGTCGCTGATGTGACAGCATGATGCTGCTCCGCTGACCTATTGTCCATGACATGCGACAGCCGATCGCAGCCCTGCAAACGCCTGTGCTTCAGCACACGAAGGAGACCCGAATGAACGCCGCCGCCGCACTCAAGATCCCCAGCCTCAAGAACGAAGTGAGCGCCGAAGAATGGCAGCTGCGCGTCGACCTCGCCGCCGCCTACCGGCTGGTCGCCATGTTCAAGTGGGACGACCTCGTGTTCACGCACATCAGCGCGCGCCTGCCCGGCAGCCACGACTCGTTTCTGATCAACCCCTACGGCCTGATGTTCGACGAGATCACCGCGTCGAGCCTGATCAGGATCGACGCGCAGGGCAACAAGCTCGACAACTCGCCGTACCCGGTGAACCCGGCCGGCTTCACGATCCACAGCGCCATTCACTCGGCGCGCCACGACTCACAGTGCGTGATGCACACGCACACGCTCAACGGCATCGCGGTGTCGGCGCAGAAGGCTGGCGTGCTGCCGATCTCGCAGCAGTCGATCTTCGTGCTGTCGGGCCTGAGTTACCACGACTACGAAGGCGTGGCGCTGCGCGACGACGAAAAGCCGCGCCTCGTGGCCGACCTCGGCCCCGACAACAACTACCTGATGCTGCGCAACCACGGCCTGCTGACGCTCGGCAGCACGATACCCGAAGCCTTTCTGGCGATGTACCTGTTCGAGACGGTGTGCACGATCCAGGTCCGCGCGATGGCCGGCGGCACCGAACTCACGCCCGTCGACCCGCGCATCATCGCCACGGCCTCGGAACAGGCCCGCGTGGGCACTCGCGGTGTCGGTGGCGGCGCGCTCACCTGGCCGGGCCTGCTGCGCCGGCTGGACCGCCACGACCCGAGCTACGCCACCTGACCGAACCCGCGCCTCACTCGAAGCGCGGGGTGCGCTTTTCCATGAAAGCCTGCAGTCCTTCGGCGCCGTTGGCGTGGAACAGGTTGGCGATGAAGTGATCACGCTCGGCGCCGAGTTGCTGCGTCAGCGCTTGCGAGGCGGCTTGCCGCACCAGTTCTTTCGCGCTCGCCACCGCGTTCGGCGCCATGTCGGCCAGGCGCTGTGCGAGCCGCAGCGACTCGCTGAAAGCCTGCCCGCTGCCGGCGAGCGCGGCCACGAGTCCCCAGCCGTGCAAGGCCTGCGCCGTGACGGGCTCGCCAAGCCAGACCAGCTTCTGCACCAGGGCGCGCGGCAAGGCCTGCGACAGGCCCCAGGTTGCACCGCCATCGGGTGACAGGCCGATGCGGCCGTAGGACAGGATGAATCTTGCGTCGTCGGCCGCGACCATGAGGTCGCATGCCAGAGCAAGCGAAAAGCCGGCACCGGCTGCTGCGCCTTCGACACAGGCGATCACCGGCTTCGGGCAGGCGCCCAGCGCTTCGACGAACTGGTGCAGGTGCTCCAGCATCTGGTGCTGCGCCGGCGGCCCGGCCTGGCGGCGCTCCATCAAGCCCTGCAGGTTGCCGCCAGCGCAGAAGTGCGCACCGTCGCCACGCAGGATCACGCAACGCACCGTGCCGTCGGCCTCGGCCACGCCGAGTGCTTCGATGCCGGCGGCGATCGCCTGGTGCGAGAGGGTGTTGCGCGTGGCCGGGTCGCTGAGCGTCAGCACCAGCACCGAACCAACACGTTCGGTCAGCATCTCCGAGGGCATGAATTTCCTTCAGCGGGCGTGTTGAGGCACGGTGCGGAGCGGCCGCGCCGGCCCGGGCGGGGATTGTGTCACGCGCGCCGTCTTTGCCGGGCGTAGAACGGCGGGTCACGCAAGGTCTTCATGCTAGAGTCAAGAGGTCACTTTTGCGCCGAAAATCCAGCCCTGCATGCGAGCCACCGCTACCGTTTTTTCCCTCAGCCTCGCCGCGGCGCTCTGGGTTGCCGCCGCTCCCGCCAAGGCCCTGGGTTTCGGTCGCATTGGCAACACCACGCAGCTCGGCCAGCCGCTGAACTTCGCTGCGGCGATCCGCCTCGAGAACGACGAGAGCCTGTCACGCGAGTGCGTGGCCGCCGAAGTGCTGGTCGGCGAAAGCAAGCTGCAGCCCGGCCAGGTTCGCGTGACGCTCGAAGCGGGTGCGACCGCCAACGAGCGCCTCGTTCGTGTGACCACGAGCACGCTGGTCGACGAGCCGGTCGTGACCGTGAGTGTCTCGGTGGGTTGCACCTCGAAGGTCACGCGCAAGTTCGTCGCCTTCATCGACCCGCCGCTGATCAATGCGCCGCAGGTCGCGGCCGCCGACAACGCGATGATGGTGCCGCAGCGCGCCGACTCGCAGGTCGCGCCGCTGGTGTCCATCGTCGAAGGCGAGAGGTCGCCGGTGGCGGCGGCGCCGGCGCAGGGCACGGCGCCCGTGGCCCGGTCCGAGCGGCCACGCCGCGAAGGTGCAGCGCCACGAACCACGCCGCGCAGCCGCCCCGTGGTGGTCGCCCGTGCTGCGGCCGATTCGGCCAGTGCGCCTGCAGCCACCGCCGCGCCAGCAGCGAAAAAGCCCCCCGCTCGGCGCGTCGCCGCGCAAGCGGTGCGCGCGGCGGCGTCCGGGCCGCGGCTCGAACTCGAAGCAGCGCCGGCCGTGGTGGCGCGCGCTGCATCGGCGGCACCCGGCGTGCAGTTGCCGGTCGTGGCGGCTGCGGCTTCAGCGCCGGCGAGTGCCGCCTCGGCAGCCGCGGTCGACGACACAGCAGCCTTGCTGGCGCTGGAGCGAGAGCGCATCCGCCTGCTCGAAGAAGGCCTGGCGCGTGTGCGCAATGAGTCGCAAGCCACGCAGCAAGCGCTGGTGACGCTGCAGGCGCGTCTGCAGGCGGCAGAGTCGGAGCGTTATGCCAACCCGCTGGTGTACACGCTGGCCTGGTTGTCGGCGCTGCTGGCGCTCGCGGTGGGCGCGCTCTGGTGGCGGCAGTCGCGGGCCCGCGGCGCGGCCCAGTGGTGGGCTCCGCCGGCCCCGGTGGCTGCCCCCCCTGCAGCGCCACGAACCAAGACCCCGGCCGAGTTCGAGGTCGGGTCGCCGACCACGATGTCGGGTGTCGCGCCGGCCTACGAAGTCTCGGTGCTCGAGCCCGGCGAAGTCTCGATGCCTGCGCCCGATCTGCCGATGACGGTGCCGGCCGCCGCGGCACTGCGGCCCGCGCCGGTGGTGGCCGAGCCAACCCGCGAACTCTCGGTCGAGGAACTGATCGACCTCGAGCAGCAAGCCGAGTTCTTCGTCGTGCTCGGGCAGGACGAAGCCGCCATCGAGCTGCTGATGAGCCACGTGCGCAACGACGGTGGCATCAGCCCCTTGCCGTACCTGAAGCTGCTCGAGATCTACAAGCGGCGTGGCGAGTCAGATGCCTACGAGCGCATTCGTGATCGTTTCAACCGGCGCTTCAACGCCTACGCGCCCGACTGGACTTCCGACCTGCAGCAAGGTCTGGCGCTGGAGGCCTACCCCGAAACCGTGCAACGCCTGCAGTCGCTCTGGGCGGCCCCGGCCAAGGCGATGGAAACCCTGGCCGCTGCCTTGTTCCGGCGTGACGTTTCCGACCAGACCTACGACTTGCCGGCGTACCGCGAACTGCTGTTCCTCTACGCCATCGCGCGTGACTTCCAGGAGCACGGTGTCACCGACCTCGGTCGCGACGTGGATCTGCTGCTGCCGATGCACGACGACGTGCCCGCCGAGCCGATCGCACAGCGTGTGCACAGCACCGGGTTCCAGAACAGCGCGCTGATGACCCAGCCGCTCGACCTCGACGTGTCGCTGGTGCGTGGCGAGGCTGATGCCGTGTTGCCTGCGCCCACCGGCCTGGAACGGCGTTCTGCCGAGCGTGCCCAGGCGCGCGACTCGAACCTGATCGACTTCGATCTCGACCTGGACCTCGACCCGCAGGCGCCTGCGCCGCCAGACAAGCGCTGAGTGTGTCGGCTGCGCCGGCTACAGCCGCGCCAGCCGTTCGAGTGCGAGGTTCAGCGTTTCGTCTTTCTTCGCGAAGCAGAAACGCGCCAGGCGTTGCTCGAAACCGCCCTGGTAGAACGCCGACACCGGAATCGCTGCCACGCCGGCTTCGGCCGTGAGCCAGCGGCAGAAAACCTCTTCGCTCTGGTCGCTGATGGCCGAGTAGTCGACACACTGGAAGTAGCTGCCCGAGCTGGGCAGCAGCTTGAAGCGGCTCTGCGCCAGACCCGCGCGGAACAGGTCGCGCTTGCGCTGGTAGAAGGCCGGCAGGTCGAGGTGTCGCGAAGCGTCGGCCATGAAGCTGGCCAGGCCGTGCTGCATCGGCGTGTTCACGGTGAACACGTTGAACTGGTGCACCTTGCGAAACTCGGCCATCAGTTCGGCCGGCGCGGCGGCGTAACCCACCTTCCAACCGGTCACGTGGTAGGTCTTTCCGAAGCTCGAGACGACGATGCTGCGCTGCGCCAGCTCGGGGAAACGCGCCACGCTCTGGTGCAATGCACCGTCGAACACCATGTGCTCGTAGACCTCGTCGGCGATCACGACGATGTCGGTGCCTCGCAGCAACGCGGCGAGGCTCTGCATGTGCTGCGCCGACCAGACCGTGGCGCTCGGGTTGTGCGGCGTGTTGACGATGATGGCGCGGGTGCGGGGCGTGATCGCGGCCTTGATCAGGTTGAAGTCGGGCGCGAAGCTGCCGGGCGTCAAGGGCACATGAACGGCGCGGCCGCCGGCAAGCTCGATGTTCGGCTCGTAGCTGTCGTAGCACGGGTCGAGCACGATCACTTCGTCGCCTGGGTGCACGAGCGCCAGGATCGCCGTGATGATCGCCTGCGTGGCGCCGGCCGTGACCGTGATCTCGGTGCCCGGGTCGTAGCTGTGGCCGTAGAGCGTGGCCACCTTGGCCGCGATCGCTTCGCGGAACAGCGGCACGCCGGCCATCGGCGGGTACTGGTTCAGGCCGCTGCGCATCGCCGTGTTCACGGCGTCGAGCAACTCGGGCGCGCAGTCGAAGTCGGGGAAGCCCTGGCCGAGGTTGACGGCGTTGTGCTGCTGGGCGAGCGCCGACATCACGGTGAAGATGGTCGTGCCCACGCGCGGCAGGCGGCTGGTGATGACGGGGGTGTGGAAGGTCGTGGTCATGCTGGCGAAGGCGGGTGGGTTCAAAGCTGGTAGTCGTGCGCGTCGCCGCTCATCGCTCGGGCGACGAGTGCTCGGCTCAGGCGGTCCGACATCATCTCGGCGAAGGCATAGACGAAGTTGCGCAGGTAGGCGCCGCGCTTGAAGGCGATGCGCGTCACGTTCTGGCCGAACAGGTGGCCCACCGGGCGCGACACGAGCTCGCCGCCCGGCGGGTCGTCGCGCACCGCGAGCTCGGAGACGATGCCGACGCCGAGGCCGATGCGCACATAGGTCTTGATCACGTCGGCGTCGATCGCCTCAAGCACGATGTCGGGCTTCAGGCTGCGCGTGGCGAAGGCCGCGTCGACGCGGCTGCGGCCGCTGAACGACGGGTGGTAAGACACCAGCGGCAGCACCGCCAGGTCTTCGAGCGAGATGCGTTCGACCTGCGCCAGCGGGTGGCTCGCCGGCATCACGACCGCGTGGTGCCATTCGTAGCAGGGCAGGGTGACAAGTTCGTCGTAGCCAGTCAGCGCTTCGGTGGCCAGGCCGACATCGGCCACTTCGTCGATCACCATGCGCGCCACCTGGTCGGGCGAACCCTGGTGCAGGCTGATGTTGACCTTCGGGAAACGCTTGCGCAGCTGCGCCACCGGCCCCGGCAGGAAGTAGCGCGCCTGGCTGTGCGTGGTGGCGATCGACAGCGTGCCGGCGTCCTGCTGCGAATACTCTTCGCCGATGCGTTTCAGGTTGCCCACCTCGCGCATGATCACTTCGATCGCCTTGAGCACCTGCGCGCCGGGCTCGGTGACACGCCGCAGGCGCTTGCCGTGGCGCGCGAAGATGTCGATGCCGAGCTCGGCTTCGAGTTCGAGGATGGCCTTGGAGACGCCAGGCTGCGACGTGAACAGGGCTTTCGCGGTTTCTGTCAGGTTGAGGTCGCGGCGCACGGCCTCCTGCACGAACCGGAACTGGTGCAGGTTCATGCCGAAGCCTCCGCCAGCGTCATCGCAAGAGCGGCCTGAGCCATGGCGTCGATGACACCTTCGTCTTCGCCGATCGCCGCCCGCACGTGCCAGTGCACCTGCGGGTGCGCGGCAGACAGCTCGGCGGCCAGCAGCGGCAGGTCCTTGCGCACATGGCCGCCGGTGCCGAGGAACAGCGGAACGATGTCGACCCGCGTGCAGCCCGCCTGCGCCAGTGCGTGGCCGGCGTCGAGCAGCCCGGGTGTCATGAATTCGAGGAAGGCAAGCCGCACGGCAAGCTGCGGTTCACGGGCCTGCACGCCACGAGCCACGGCTTCGAAAGGCAGCGACCAGCGCGGGTCGCGGGCACCGTGGGCAAACAGGATCAGGCCGCGTTGCATGGTCGGTCCTATCGGTAACGAACGAGCCAGCTGAACGCCGCCAGCGACATCAGCAGGTACAGCGCACTCGGGGTGGCGGCCACGATCCAGGGTGTCCAGTTGCGCAGCAGGCCGAGGTGGCCCGACACGTTGTTCAGCAGCACGAAACTGATGCCCAGCATGATGCCGCCGAACACCTTCAGGCTCACACCGCCGGCACGTGCGTGCAGGTAGGCGAACGGCAAGGCCAGGCCCATCATCACGAGACAGGCGAACGGGTAGAGCGCACGTTTCCAGAACTGGATCTGGTGGCTCTGCGCCGCCTGTTCGTTGTCGGCCAGGTGCCCGATGTAGCGAAACAGGTCGATCGTCGACATCGTGCTCACCGGCAGCACCGCCGCCGCCACCACGCCGGCCGAGAGGCTGCTGGGCCAGTCGTAGCGCTCGAGCTTTTCTTCGGGCGCCTGTGCCTTGCCTTCGGCGTTGATCCAGCGCGTGATGTGCACGTCTTGCAGAGCCCAGGTCGAATTCGGCTCGACCTGCCCGCTGCCGGCCGCGATGCGCCGCAGCAAGCGGCCGTCGGCGTCGAACTCGAAGATGCGGATGTTCTGCAGCACCGCCTTGGCGTTGGCCGACGCCACGTTGACCGAGTAGCTGCGTTCGCCTTCGGGCGTGCTCGCGTGGTCTTTCAGCCAGGCCCCGGAACGGCCGAGCCGCACGCCGCCCTTGTAGTGCGCTTTCAGCAGGCTGGCCTGGCGCTCGCTCAGGGGCGCGACGTAATCGCCGACGAGGTAAGTGAGCACGCCGAACATCAAACCCAGGCTCGCCAACAGCGACAGCGCCCGCGCCGGGCCGAGCCCGCCGGTGCGCAGGATCGTGAACTCAGACGATTGCGCCATGCGCGAGAGCGTGTAGATCGCGCCGATCAGCACCGCGATCGGCGAGACCTCGTAGAAGTGACCCGGCACCAGCAGCAGCGAATACATCGCCGCATGCACACTGGTGTAACCCGCCGTGCCCACGTCGGAGAGTTCGTCGACGAAGTCGATGAAAAAAGACAGCGACAGGAATGCCAGCGCCACGAAAGCAACGGCCGAGACGATGTCGGCATAGAAGAGGCGGCGGACGGTCTTCATGCGCCGGCGGCCACCGGCGTTGCGCGCCGCCAGCCGAAGCGGCTGTTGAGGTGCTCGCGCCACCAGAGCAGCAGCATCGCGATCATGAAAGCGCCGCCATGCGCAGCCACCAGTGCCGTGCCCATGCTCACCTTGCTGCCCGCCACCCAGGCCTGCGAGAGGTTGATGACGTTGTAGTACACGACGAAGGCGAGCAGCGCGAACATCAGGTTCCAGTTGCTCGCCCGCCGCGGGTTCGAGGCCGACAGGCCGATGCCGAGCAGCAGCATGTTGGCGGCGCCCAGCAACAGCCCGAGCCGCCACACCAGTTCACCCTGGTGGCGCGGCGTGGGGTCTTGCAGCAACTCGAGGCTCGGGCGCGCCTTGGGCGGCAGGTTGTCCATGCTCGACAAGACTTTCTCGCCTGCCAGCACCCGGTAGCTCTCGAAACGCGCCAGCGTCTTTTCGTTGTTGCCCATGTTCTGCTCGTTGCGCTGGCCGCGCGTCAACACCAGAAAGCGGTCGTCGCCTTCGAGCTCGATGCGGCCGCTGCGCGCCGAGGTGACCGACTCGGTGCCCGCGAGCGACGAGAGGATGAACACGTTGCGCCCGGTGGCGCTGTCAGCCGCGTCGCGTTCGATGAAGAAGACGCGGGTGCCGTCGTTCGAGGTCTGGAACTGGCCCGGCGCCACGCGCGACAGGTCGGAGCGGCGCTCGAAACGTTCTTTCAACTGCGCGCTGCGCTGGTTCTGCCACGGCCAGACGAACAGCGCCAGCAGGCCCACCACCAGCAGCACCGGCCAGCACACCCGCAGCACCGGGCCGACGAAGCGGGTCAGGCCCACGCCGCTGGCGAACCAGATGACCATTTCGCTGTCGCGGTACATGCGCGACAGGGTGGCCACGACCGAGATGAACAGCGACAGCGCCAGCATGGTCGGCAAATGCCCGAGCGCCACGTAGCCGAGCAGCAGCACCACGTCTTGCGGGGCGACCTGGCCGCCGGCGGCCAGGCCGAGCGTGCGGATCAGCATCATCGTGAGCACGATGGTGAGGATCACGACCAGCGTGGCGCCGAAGTTGCGCGCCAGGTCTCGGCGCAAAGTGGAATCGAATAACATCGTCTGCTTGTCTAATGGACCGCAGATTATGGACTTTCGTCATCAAATTCTCGGGGCCGACGCGCTCGCCGGCCTGACCTGCGACGCGCTCGTGCTGATCGTCACCGGCGACGCCGTCGACACCACGCTCGATGCACCGCTCGGTGCGGCGCTGAGCGACGCGCTCGCGCACGACGACTTCAAGCTCAAGGCCGGCAAGTGCCTCTATCTGCACCGCCCGGCCGGCGTGCGCGCGCCGCGGGTCGTGTTCTCGGTGGCGGGCGCCCACACGGCCAAGGCTTTCAAGGCGGCGGTGGTGGCCGGCATTCAGCAAGTCAAGGGCACCGGCGCGAAACACGTCGCCGTGGCACTGGCCGGCGCCGGTGAACTCGGCGCGGCGCAAGCCGAGGCGATGGTCGCGGCGGTGAGCGAGAGCCTCTACCTGTATCGCCACACGAAGCCGAGCGCGCCCGCACCCGCCGCCATCAACAAGGTGACGCTGCTGTGCAGCAAGGCCGACGCCAAGGTCGTGCAGCAAGGCCTGGCGCGCGGTCAGGCGATCGCCGCCGGCGTGAACCTGGCGCGCGAGTTCGCCAACCGCCCCGGCAACCACTGCACCCCCACTTTCCTGGGCGAGCAGGCGAAGAAGCTCGGCAAGGAATACGGCCTGAAGGTCGACGTGCTCGACCGCAAGGCCTGCGAAAAACTCGGCATGGGCTCGTTCCTCGCCGTCGCCCAGGGCTCCGAAGAACCGCCGCGCTTCATCGTGGCGCGCTACAACGGCGCACCGAAGTCGCAGGCGCCGGTCGTGCTGGTCGGCAAGGGCATCACCTTCGACACCGGCGGGATTTCGCTCAAGCCCGGCGCCGAGATGGACGAGATGAAGTTCGACATGGGGGGTGCAGCGAGCGTGCTCGGCACGCTTCGAGCCGTCGCCGAACTGAAGCCGAAGCTGAACCTCGTGTGTGTCGTGCCCACGTGCGACAACATGCCCAGCGGCAGCGCCGTCAAGCCTGGCGACGTGGTCAAGAGCATGTCGGGCCAGACGATCGAGATCCTCAACACCGACGCCGAAGGCCGGCTGATCCTGTGCGACGCGCTCACCTACGTCGAGCGCTTCAAGCCGGCGGTCGTCGTCGATGTGGCCACGCTGACCGGCGCCTGCGTGGTGGCGTTGGGTCATCACCACTCGGGCCTGTTCACCGCCGACGACAAGGTGGCCGAGCAACTGCTGGCGGCCAGCCAGGCCGGCCTCGACCCGTGCTGGCGCATGCCGATCGACGAAGAATACGGTGAAGGCCTGAAGAGCAGCTTCGCCGACATGGGCAACATCGGCGGGCGCGCCGCCGGGGCCAGCGTGGCGGCGCAGTTTCTGAGCCGCTTCACGGCCAAGTACCCGTGGGCGCACCTCGACATCGCCGGCACCGCCTGGAAGTCGGGCGCTGCAAAAGGTGCCACTGGCCGGCCGGTGAGCCTGCTGACGCACTTCGTGCTGTCGCAAAACGGTTGAAGCGCCTGCCGGCATGACGGAAGTCAGCTTCCATTTCAATGTGCCCGAGCGCACCGACTACACCTGCCGCCTGCTGCGCAAGGCAACGCGTCAGGGGGCGAAGGTGGTGGTGACGGGGCCGGGCGAACTGCTCGGCGGCCTCGACCGGGCACTCTGGACCTTCGACCCGCTGGAATTCGTTCCCCATGCCCTGCTGCGCAGCGGCCAGCCAGCGCCCGAGCGCCTGCGTGACACGCCGGTCTGGCTGCTCGAAGACAGCGCTGCGGCAGTGCACCACGACGTGCTGCTCAATCTGGGGCATGAACCACCAGCGGGCTTCGAGAGTTTCGCGCGCCTGATCGAGATCGTTTCTACCGACGAAGACGAACGCGCCGCGGCGCGCCTGCGCTGGAAGCACTACGCGAGCCGGGGCTACAACATCGTGCGCCACGAGGTGGGTTCATGAGCCAGTTCGGCCCGCTCTCGCCGCAGACGGTGCCCACGCTCACCGAGGTCGTCGACTGGCCCGACGCGACCCAGGCACCCCCCGCCCACAACCCGCAGCCCAACGCGGGGTTCGACGAATCGATGGTGATGTCGCCGGCCGCGGCGCCGGTCGCGTCGGTGTTGTCGGAAGAGCAGCTGAGCCAGCGTGTGCTGGCCGATCTGCAGCACCAGATCGACCTGATGATCGAGGTGCGGCTGCGTGAGGCGCTCACGCCCTTGTTGCAGCGCGCCGCCGACAACCTGGTGCGCGAGACGCGTGCCGAGCTGGCATCGACCTTGCGTGAGATCGTGGCCCGCGCGGTGGCTCAGGAACTCGCGCGTCATCGCGGTCGTTGACTCACGCGTTGTGGTTTCACCCGCGGCCGCCGGCGCTCCAGAAGAGCTCCGGTTGCCAAGGCGAACCGCCGCTCCGTTTTGATGTTCGTGCCCGTGGAAACCCTGTAGAGGGCCTGTCATGCGACCCGTGCATTCACTATGCAGAGGCAGTTCTGTTTTGCGGTATCGTCTCGCGCGTTGACAAGACTCAACCGTTCAATTTTCTACATCGATTATTCCTATCCGGAGGTTATTGCATGCAAGTCAGACTCAATACGATCGTTGCCGCAGCCGTGGTGATGCTCGGCGCCAGCGCTTACGCGCAGGACATGGTCGTCAAGATCGGCTCGGTGGCTCCCACCAGCGGTGGCATCGCTCACCTCGGCAAGGACAACGAAAACGGTGCCCGCATGGCCATCGACGAGTTGAACGCCAAGGGCGTGATGATCGGTGGCAAGAAGGCCAAGCTCGAGCTCGTTCCTGAAGACGATGCAGGCGATCCGAAACAAGGCACCGCCGTGGCGCAGAAGCTGGCCGACTCCAAGGTCAACGGCGTGATCGGCCACCTGAACTCGGGCACCTCGATCCCCGCGTCCAAGATCTACAGCGACGCCGGCATTCCGCAGATCTCGCCGTCGGCCACCAACCCGAAGTTCACCCGTCAAGGCTACAAGACCACGTTCCGCGTGGTGGCCGATGACGTGCACCTCGGTGGCACCCTGGGCCGCTACGCGGTCAAGGAACTCAAGGGCAAGTCGATCGCCGTGATCGACGACCGCACGGCCTATGGCCAGGGCGTGGCCGAAGAGTTCTCGAAGGCTGTCAAGGCATCGGGCGGCGCGATCGCAGCCACCCAGTTCACGACCGACAAGGCCACCGACTTCACCGCCATCCTGACTGCCATCAAGGCCGCCAAGCCCGACGTGATCTTCTTCGGCGGCATGGACGCCGTGGCCGGCCCGATGATTCGCCAGATGAAGCAACTCGGCATCAATGCCAAGTTCATGGGCGGCGACGGCATCTGCTCGGGCGAACTGCCCAAGCTGTCTGCTGGCGCGATGGCCGACGGCCAGGTGGTCTGCGCCGAAGCCGGTGGTGTCGAAGGCACCCAGAAGGCCGGCATGGAAGACTTCTACAAGCGCTACAAGGCCAAGTTCGGCATCGACGTGCAGGTCTACTCGCCGTACGTGTACGACGCGCTGAACGTGATGGTCGCCGCGATGGTCAAGGCCGGCTCGGCCGACCCGAAGGTCTACCTGCCGGTGCTGGCCAAGACCGAAGGCTACAAGGGCGTGACCGGCACGATCTCGTTCGACGAAAAGGGCGACGTGAAGAACGGCGCCCTCACGCTGTACACCTACAAGGGTGAAAAGCGCGACCAGATCGCCGTGGTTCGTTAAACCGCAGCTTCGCTGCGAAAGAACAGGGCGCCTTCGGGCGCCCTCTTTTTTGGCCGCTTCAAAGGGAACGGCTTCACCCGGTCAGCGTGCCGTCGCGCCGATAGAGCCGGCTCATGTCAGCCAGGCGTTTCGCGTGCTCCGGCGTGACCTGCCTCCAGTCGAAGCGCCAGACCCACCAGCCTTCGCCCTGGCCCGGGAAGTTCATGCGGCTCTCGTGGCCGAGGCCGAGCACGTCCTGCATCGGGTGCACGGCGGTGTCGGCCACGCTCGCGCAGGCCAAGCGGATGAGGTGCCAGTGGATCTGCGCCGAGGCGTCGTGCTGGCCGTCGAGCCCGAGGTAGGCGAGCACGTGTTGTCGTTCGGCGTGCGACGCGCTCTGCCACCAACCCAGCGTCGTGTTGTTGTCGTGCGTGCCGGTGTAGACCGCCGAGTCGGTCTCGTGGTTGTGCGGCAGGTAGAGGTTGTCGTTGCCGCCCCCGAACGCGAACTGCAGGATGCGCATGCCCGGCAGGTGGAAACGCTTGCGCAGCGCCACCACGTCGGGCGTGATGACACCGAGGTCTTCGGCAATGATGGGCAGCGGGCCCAGGTCGCGTGCGATGGCCTTGAACAAGGCGGCGCCGGGGCCGTTGACCCAGCGGCCGTTGACGGCGGTGGTTTCGCCGGCCTTGATTTCCCAATAGGCGGCGAAGCCGCGGAAGTGATCGATGCGCACGATGTCGACGAGTTCGAAGGTGCGGCGGATGCGTTCGACCCACCACGCGAAGGCCTCGGCCTTGTGCGCGCTCCAGCGGTACAGCGGGTTGCCCCAGTGCTGCCCGGTGTCGCTGAAAGCGTCGGGCGGCACGCCGGCCACGACCGTGGGGCGGCCCGAGGCGTCGAGCTCGAACAGGTCTTGCCGCGCCCACACTTCGGCGCTTTGGTGCGCAATGAAGATCGGCGCGTCGCCGATGATCTCGATGCCACGCTGGTTCGTGTAAGCCTTGAGTGCCGACCACTGGCGAAAGAAACTCCACTGGCAGAACGCCCAGAACTCGATGCGCTCCGCATGCAGCACACGCGCGTCGGCGAGCGCGGCCGGGTCGCGCTGCGCCAGCGCGGCCGGCCAGGCGCACCAGTCGCCCGAGGCCTGCGCTTCGCACAGCGCCATGAAGAGGGTGTAGTCGCCGAGCCAACTGGCCTGCGCGGCACGAAAGCCGGCGAGGTCTTCGCGTTCGGCATCGGTCGCCGTTCGCGCGAAGGCGGCTGCGGCGCGTGACAGCCGCTGCATGCGGAACGGGATCACCGCACCGTAGTTGACCCGCGTGTCGTCGAAGCCTGCCTCGGCGTGCAGATCGTCGGCGCCGAGCCAGCCGCGCTGTTGCAACTCGCCCAGGTCGATCAGCAACACGTTGCCGGCGAAGGCCGAGCTGCTCATGTAGGGCGAATTGCCGGGGCCGATGCCGCCGAGCGGCAGGATCTGCCAGAGCTTCTGGCCGGCACTCACCAGCCAGTCGACGAAGTGATAGGCGCCCGGGCCGAAGTCGCCGCAACCATGGGGGCCGGGCAGGGAGGTGGGGTGCAGCAACACGCCGCTGGCACGGGGGAATCGCATCGTCTGCATCCTCAAAGCCGTATGCCGGAGCCGGCAACGGCCAGCACCAGCAGGCTGCTTGCCTTCAGCAGGATGTTCACGCCGCCCTGGCCGTGCCAGGAACCGGCGCCGCGCGGGTGGGTGGTGTCGAGCAGCACCTCCCACACGCCCGAGGGCAGCGGAAAGTCGTGGTCGTGCGCATCGGCGTTCACCAGGATCAGCAGCGGCGCGCGCGCCCGGCCGGGTTCGCCGATCAGGCAGCCGAGCACGCGGCTGGCGGCGCCGTTCCAGGCTTCGCCGTGCAAGGGCTGGCCATCGGCGCCGAGCCAGGCCAGGTCGTGCAGGCCGCGCGGGTCGGTGAGGCCGCTGTACCAGCGGTTGCCGAAGGGCAGGGCGGCGCGCCGCAGCGCGATCACGCTGCGCGTGAATTCGATCAGGTCGGTGTCGGCGCGCGACCAGTCGATCCAGGTGACTGCGCTGTCGTGGCAATACGGGTTGTTGTTGCCACCCTGCGTGTGGCCGAGTTCGTCTCCGGCGCTGAGCATCGGTGTGCCCTGGGCGAGCAGGGTCGTGGCCAACAGCGCGCGTTGCAGGCGCGCGCGCAGGACGTTGACTTCGGCGTCGTCGCTTTCGCCTTCGACGCCGCCGTTGAAGCCGAGGTTGTTGCCGGTGCCGTCGCGGTTGTCTTCGCCGTTGGCGAGGTTGCGCTTGTCTTGATAGGTCACCAGGTCGCGCAGCGTGAAGCCGTCGTGCGAGACCACGTAGTTGACCGATTCGGCCGGCGCGCGGTGACGCGGCTGGTACACGTCGGACGACGCGCACAGCCGCTGCGCGAAGCCGCCGCGCGTGGCCGGGTGGCGCAGCCAGAAGCTGCGCATGGTGTCGCGGAACTTGTCGTTCCATTCTGGCCAGCCGTTCGGAAAGCCACCCACTTGGTAACCACCGGGGCCGATGTCCCAGGGCTCGGCGATCATCTTCACGCGCGAGAGCACCGGGTCTTGCGCCACGGCCGTGAAGAACGCGGCCTGCCGGTCGAAGCCGTGGTCACCGCGGCCCAGCGTGGTGGCCAGGTCGAAACGAAAGCCGTCGACGTGCATCTCGGTGACCCAGTAGCGCAGGCTGTCCATCACCAGTTGCAGCACGCGCGACTGGCGGATGTCGACGGTGTTGCCACAACCGGTGTGGTTCTCGTGTGTGAACGGCGCGCCCGTTTGCAGCCGGTAGTAGCTGGCATTGTCCAGGCCCTGAAAGCTGATGCAGGGGCCGATGCTGTCACCTTCGGCCGTGTGGTTGTAGACCACGTCGAGCAAGACCTCGATCCCGGCCTTGTGAAGCGCCTTGACCATGTGGCGAAACTCGTCGCGCAGCGCCAGGCCGTTGCCCGCTGAGCCGAAACGCGGGTCGGGGCTGAAGTAGCCGATGGTGTTGTAGCCCCAGTAGTTCGTGAGGCCCATCTTCACGAGCCGCTCTTCGTCGATGTGGTGGTGCACCGGCAGCACGCTGAGCGCAGTGACGCCCAGGCGCTGCAGGTGAGCGGTCGACGCCTCGTGGCCCAGGCCCGCGTAGGTGCCTCGCAGTTCCGGCGGAACGGCCGGGTTGAGCTGCGAGAAGCCCTTCACGTGCAGTTCGTAGACGACCATGTCGGCCAGCGCCGTGTGCGGCGCCTGGTCGTCACCCCAGTCGAAACTGTCGTGCACCACACGCGCCTTCAGCGCGTTCGCGCCGTTGTCGCGCATGTCCATCTGGCGCGGGTGTTCGCGGTCGGCGGCGAAGTGTTCGTCGCCCCATTCGAAACGGCCGACGATCTCGCGCGCGTAAGGGTCGAGCAGCAGCTTGTGGGGGTTGAAGCGGTGGCCCTTGTCGGGCCGCCACGGCCCGTGCGCGCGCAGGCCGTAGACCTGCCCGCGCTTCAGGCCGGCGACGAAACCGTGCCAGACGTTGCCGCTGTGCGCGGGCAGCCGCAAGCGCGCGATCTCGGTCGCACCGCTCTCGTCGTACAAGCACAGGTCGACGGCCTGGGCGTGCGCCGAGAACACGGCGAAGTTGACACCGAGCCCGTCCCAATGGGCGCCTAGCGGCCAGGCGCGGCCGGGCGAGATGTGCAGCGCCGAGGCGGCTCCGGGCTCGGTTCGTGGCAGGCTCTGAACGGTCATCGGCTCAGCGGCGCTCCGGCTCGATGCCCCAGATCTGGCTCGCGTATTCGCCGATCGTGCGGTCGGACGAGAACACGCCCATGCCGGCCACATTGGCGATGGCACGCTGGGCCCAGGCTGCCGGCTGGCGGTAGAGCTCGTCGACGCGCGACTGCGTGGCCACGTAACTCTCGTAGTCGGCCAGCAGCAGGTAGTGGTCGCCGCCCCAGAGCAGCGAATCCACGAGCCCGCGGTAGCGGCCCGGCTCGTCGGGCGAATACGCGCCGCCGGCGATGGCGTCGAGCACGGCCTTGAGCGCCGGCGTGTTTTCGTAATAGCGCATCGGCTGGTAACCGCTCTGCCTGAGCGCCAGCACCTCGGGTGTCTTGAGGCCGAAGATGAAGATGTTGTCGTCGCCCACGTTCTGGCGGATCTCGATGTTGGCGCCATCGTCGGTGCCGATGGTGAGCGCGCCGTTCAGCGCGAGTTTCATGTTGCCGGTGCCCGAAGCTTCGGTGCCGGCGGTAGAAATCTGCTCCGACAGGTCGGCGCCGGGCATGATGGTCTCGGCCACCGAGACGCCGTAGTTCGGAATGAACACGAGCTTCAACTTGTCGCCGACGCGCGGGTCGGTGTTGATGACGGCCCCCACGTCGTGGATCAGCCGGATGATCGACTTGGCGGTGGCGTAGCTCGAAGCCGCCTTGCCGGCGAAGATGACCGTGCGCGGCACCCAGTCGGCGTTCGGGTTCGCCAGGATCGCCTGGTACCGCGTGACCACGTGCAGCACGTTCAGCAGCTGGCGCTTGTATTCGTGGATGCGCTTGACCTGCACGTCGAACAGGCTCGCCGGGTTCACGACCACGCCGGTCTTGCGCTCGATCAGGGCAGCCAGACGCGCCTTGTTGGCGCGTTTCACGGCCATGAATTCGTCGCGGAACGTGGCGTTGCCCTTGTGTTCGTGCAGGCCCTTCAACTGGTCGAGGTCGAGCCGCCAGCCACTGCCCACCGTGCGGTCGAGCAAGTCCGACAGCCCCGGGTTGGCCTGCGCCAGCCAGCGCCGCGGCGTGACGCCGTTGGTCATGTTCGTGAAACGCTCCGGCCACAGGCTCGCGAAGTCCTTGAAGATCGTCTGCACCAGCAGGTCGGAATGCAGTGCCGACACGCCGTTGACCTTGTGGCTGCCCACGATCGAGAGGTTGGCCATGCGCACGCGGCGCTCGCCGCGCTCGTCGATCAACGACAGGCTCGACATGAAAGCGATGTCGCCCGGGCGGTGCCTGGCGGCCAGGTCCATCAGCTCCTGGTTGATGCGGAAGATGATCTCCAGGTGGCGCGGCAGCACGTGCTGCATCAGACCGACCGGCCAGGTTTCGAGCGCTTCGGGCATCAGCGTGTGGTTGGTGTACGAGAACACCTTCGTGCACAGCGCCCAGGCCGGGGCCCAGGCGATGCCGTGTTCGTCGCACAGCAGCCGCATCAGCTCGGCCACGCCGATGGCGGGGTGCGTGTCGTTGAGGTGGATCGCCACCTTGTCGGCCAGGTTCGCGAGCGACGGGTTCTCTTCGAGATGGCGCGCGATCAGGTCCTGCATGGAGGCGGCGACGAAGAAGTATTCCTGGCGCAGCCGCAGCTCGCGGCCTGCCGGTGTGCTGTCGTTGGGGTACAGCACCCACGAGATGTTCTCGTATTCGTTCTTCACGCTGGCGGCGCGCGCGTAGTCGCCGGTGTTGAAGGCGTTCAGGTCGATGTGCGCCGGCGCCACGGCCTTCCACAGGCGCAGCGTGCTCACACGCTGGGTGCCGTGGCCGGGAATCACCATGTCGCAGGCCTTGGCGGCCACTTCGGCGGCAGCGCGCCACACCGCGCGCGGCTGGCCGTCGGTGCCCACGGTGTGTTCGACCCAGCCACCGAAGCGCACCGGGTAGGTGATGGCGGCGCGCGGCCATTCCCAGGCGGTGCCGTCGGCGAGCCACGGGTCGGGGTATTCGACCTGCGAGCCGGCCTGGATCTCCTGCGCGAACATGCCGTATTCGTAGCGGATGCCGTAGCCGAACGAGGGCAGGCCCAGCGTCGCCATCGAGTCGAGAAAACACGCGGCCAGGCGGCCCAGGCCGCCGTTGCCGAGGGCGGCATCGGGCTCGCAGTCGGCCACGTCTTCGAACTTCTGCGCGTGGGCGGTCATCGCCGCGGCCGCGTCGCCGCGCATGTCGAGCGCGGCGAGCGCGTTCGAGAGCGTGCGCCCCATCAGGAACTCCATCGAGAAGTAGTAGACCCGGCGCGCCTTGGCGGCGCGCTGTTCGGCCTGCGTGGCGACCCAGCGCTGCGAGAGCTGGCGGCGTGCCACCTGCGAGACGGCCTGCATCAGGTCGGTGGCGCTGGCGTCGGCCGGCGCCACGCCGACGGTGCTGAGCAACTGGTCTTCGACGCCGCTGGCGACGTCGCTGGTGGAGAGTTTCGAATTTGCCATCACGCCATCTTCCTTGCAGGTCGGGGGTGCCCGCCGTGGGGCAGGGCACGCGGTCAAGAGTGTCGCATCGGGTACCGCATCGGTAACTCGGGGTCACGCAATTTTTGCGCCCACGCCCGCCGGGTTGAGGCGGCCGGCCCTTCGGGTTGATATCGCTTGTTGCACGGGTGCAAATGCGGCCACACTGGCTGTAGATTCGAGCCACAGAACATTGCCGCCAGAACGGAGACACACCATGACCCCCGACGAACTCGCGCTCAGTCTGGACCTGCCCAAACGCACCGTGGCGCTGGTGCTGGCCGGTGGGCGCGGCAGCCGCCTGAAGAATTTGACCGACAGCCGCGCCAAGCCGGCGGTGTATTTCGGCGGCAAGTTCCGGATCGTCGACTTCGCGCTGTCGAACTGCCTGAACTCCGGCATCCGCCGCATCGGCGTGATCACGCAGTACAAGTCGCACAGCCTGCTGCGCCATGTGCAGCGCGGCTGGGGTTTCCTGAAGACCGAGATGAACGAGTTCGTCGACCTGCTGCCGGCGCAGCAGCGCACCGACGACGAAAGCTGGTACCGCGGCACGGCCGACGCCGTGTACCAGAACCAGGACATCCTCGCGAGTTACGGCGCCGACTACATCGTCGTGCTCGCCGGTGACCACATCTACAAGATGAACTACGCGCTGATGCTGGCCGACCACGTGGCCAAGGGCAAGGACTGCACGGTCGGCTGCATCGCCGTGCCGCGCGCCGAGGCCACGGCCTTCGGGGTGATGGCTGTCGACTCCAAGCACATGATCACCGAGTTCGTCGAAAAGCCGGCCGACCCGCCGCCGATGCCGGGCGACCCGACCCGTTCGCTCGCCAGCATGGGCATCTACATCTTCAACGCGCGCTACCTCTACAAGGAACTCGAGCGCGACATTCACGACCCGGACTCGACGCACGACTTCGGCAAAGACATCATTCCGCGCGCCGTGAAGAACGGCAAGGCGGCGGCGCACCCGTTCCACCTGAGCGCGGTCGGCACGCGCATGAACGAAGAGCCGTACTGGCGCGACGTGGGAACCATCGACGCGTACTGGGACGCCAACATCGACCTCACCGCCACCGACCCGTTGCTGAACCTCTACGACACGCGCTGGCCGATCTGGACGCATCAGGCGCAGCTGCCGCCTGCCAAGTTCGTGCACAACCAGGGCGAGCGCCGCGGTGTGGCGGTCGAGTCGCTCGTCTCGGGCGGTTGCATCGTGTCGGGCAGCGTCGACCGCTCGGTGCTGTTCTCGAGCGTGCGGGTGCACTCGTTTTCGAGCGTGAACTGGTCGGTCTTGCTTCCCGAGTCGCAGATCGGCCGGGGTGCACGCGTGACGCGCGCGGTGATCGACCGTGGCTGCGTGATCCCCGACGGCATGGTGATCGGCGAAGACGCGGCACTCGACGCACAGCGTTTCTACCGTTCCGAAAACGGCATCACGCTCGTCACGCGCGGCATGCTCGACGCCATTGCCAACGCAGGGCAATGAGGGCGCTGCACGTTGCCGCCGAAATCTTCCCCCTCGTCAAGACCGGCGGCCTGGCCGATGTGCTGGGTGCGTTGCCGCAAGCGCTGATCGGGCAGGGCGCCGACGTGCGCCTGCTGCTGCCGGGCCTGCCGGCGATCGCCGACGCGGTGTTGCACCAGAAGGCCGTGTGCCAGATCGGCCCGGCTTTCGGCGCCGCGCGCGTCACGCTGCGGCTCGGGCGCATGCCCTACAGCCACGTGCCGGTCTACGTGATCGACGCGCCTTACCTCTACCGCCGCGAAGGCAGCCCCTACCAGGACAGCGCCGGCCACGAGTGGCCCGACAACGTGCAGCGTTTTGCCTTGCTCGGCTGGGTGGCGGCGCACCTGGCGGCCGGTGAACTCGACGCCGACTGGGTGCCCGAGTTGCTGCACGCGCACGACTGGCACGCTGCGATGGCCTGCGCCTACGTGGCGGCGCACTCGCCCACGCGCGCGGCCACGGTGTTCACGGTCCACAACCTCGCGTACCAGGGCCTGTTCCCGAGCGGGGACTTCAACCTGCTCGGCCTGCCTTCACGCTTCATGGCGTCGACCGGGCTCGAATACCACGGCCAGCTCTCGTTCATGAAGGCCGGGCTGAAGTTCGCGCGCCGCATCACCACGGTCAGCCCCACCTATGCGCGCGAGATCGCGACGCACGAGTTCGGTTTCGGGCTCGACGGCGTGGTGCGCGGGCGCGGTGCCGACGTGAGCGGCGTGCTGAACGGTGTCGACGGTACGGTCTGGGACCCGGCCACCGACAGTGGCCTCGCGCAGCGTTATTCGGCACGCGAGCCGGCCGGCAAGGCGCGCTGCAAATCGGGCCTGCAACGCGAACTCGGTTTGCAGGTTCAGGCCGACGAGATGCTCTTCGGCGTGGTCAGCCGGCTCACGTCGCAAAAAGGCCTCGACCTGATGCTCGCGGCGCTGCCGGCGCTGCTGCAGCGCGGCGCGCAGTTCGTGCTTCAAGGTACCGGCGAGCCCGCACTCGAAGCGGCGTTTCTCGCGGCGGCACAAGCGCACCCACGCCAGGTGGGCGTGCGCATCGGCTACGACGAGGCTTTTGCGCACCGGCTGATCGCGGGCAGCGACGCGATCGTGGTGCCTTCGCGCTTCGAACCCTGCGGGCTGACGCAGTTGTACGGGTTGCGCTACGGCACCTTGCCGGTGGTGCGGCGAGTCGGCGGGCTGGCCGACACGGTGGTCGACGCCAGCGAAGAAGCGGTTGCCGCGGGCCGCGCCACCGGCTTTGTCTTCGACGCCGCCACGCCGGCCGCGCTCGACGCCGCCTTGCAGCGCGCCGAGGCCGCCTTCACGCGCAGGCCGCTGTGGCAAGGCCTGATGCAGCAGGCCATGGCACAAGACTTTTCATGGCAAGGCGCCGCTGCGCAGTACCTCGCCTTGTACAAGAGCAGCGTGGGCAACTCGCACGCCTGATTTGTGTCTTGCAGGACACGCTCGTGGCGTGAATCCGTCACAACCCGTTTTGAAGCGCGCGGTTTTCCCCCGCAATCGCGGGCTGCAACAAGTTGTTACTCGTCGCGACAATGGCGGCATGACTACAAAACGCCGCGATTTCAAGGAAACACAGCTGTTCGGCTGGGATTCCGAACCCAGCGAACAACGCCCCAGCGAGTTCGCCCAGTCCACGGGCTATTCGGCACTGTCGGGCTACTACGCCGTGCCCGAATCGAGGCGCAAGCCCAAGGCCAAAGGCATTGGCTTCCTGCTCGTGATGAGTAGCCTGATCGTCAGCCTCGGCGTGGTCGGCCTGTATTGGCTGGCGCAATACCTGCGCGGCTAAGCGCCGCTGCGGGCGCGCTCAGACGATGCGAATCGACAACTCCGGCAGCCCGTCAATCCGGCCCACCAGCAAGTCACCCTTGACAACCGGGCCCACGTTTTCCGGGGTGCCGGAGTAGATGATGTCGCCGGCCTTCAGTTCGAAGGCCTGGCTCAGCTGGCTGATCTGTTCGGCCACGCTCCAGATCATGAAGCTCAGGTCGGCGTCCTGCTTGGTCTGGCCGTTCACCGTGAGCGTGATGCGGCCTTTGGTGAAGTGCTGCGTCATGGCGAGTGGATGGATCGGCCCGATCGGCGCCGACATGTCGAAGCTCTTGCCGATCTCCCAGGGTTTTTTCTGGTCACCCATGCCACGTTGCAGGTCGCGGCGCGTCATGTCGAGCCCGATCGCGTAGCCATAGACGTGCTGCAACGCGTCGGCGGTCGAAATGTTGGTACCGCCTGATTTCAGAGCGGCAACCAGCTCGATCTCGTAGTGGTAGTTCTTCGTGAGCGACGGGTAAGGGTGATTGCCCACGGTGCCGGGGGCAACGAACTGAACCGCGTCGGTCGGTTTCTGAAAGAAGAACGGCGGCTCGCGCGTCGGATCGGAGCCCATCTCGCGTGCGTGCGCGGCGTAGTTGCGGCCGATGCAGTAGATGCGGCGCACCGGAAAGACCTCGGTCGAACCGACGATCGGCAAGGTCACCGCCGCCACCTTGAAGGGGCTGCGCACTGCGCCGTCGGCGGCGACCGATGCACAACCGGCGGCGAGCGCGCCGCCGAGTGCGGCGCTGGTGTTTTTCAGAATCAAACGACGGTCCATGACAGGTCTCCGGTGGCGTTGCACACAACTCAGAACTCGAATCCGCCGGCCTGGCGCAGGGCCAGCGAATCCGGCCCCGCGAGCAATGCGATGAAACGTGATGCCAGTTCGGCTTGCGCAGCACGCACATTCGTTGCCGCGGTGTACACCGTGGCGAGCTCGAAACGGTCGGGCAGCGCGCCGAGCAGATCGATGCCTTCGGTGTAGTTGATCTCGGTGATCTGCGTGCAGCCGATCTGCCGTGGCGCGCTCGTGGCGGCCAACTCGCGCATCGAGGTCGCGCCATTCGGGAAGTTGCGAAAGCGCGGCTGCAGCTCGTCGTGGACGCCAAGCGCGCGCATCACGTTGGCGAAATGGATCCCGGCGGTCGCACGCACCGGGTCGGGAAAAAGATCGCGTCGGCAGTGAGCAGCGCAGCTTTCAACGCTTCGGGGCTCGAGACATCGGGCCGCGGCTCGCCGCTGCGCACCGCGAGGCCCGTGCGCACGCGCCCGAGCGCTCGACGCGTGTCTGCCAGCATTTGGCCCTCAGCGGCGAGCGAGTCGATCATCGCGTGGGTGGCCACCATCACGTCGCACGGTTCGCCTGAAAGCAGAAGTTCCCTGATCGCCCCGACCGCGCCGAAACGAGCATTGATGGTGGCGCCGGTGTCGGCGAGAAAGCGCTCCTGCAGGGCGTTCACAAGACCCTTTGCCGCACCGGCGCAGAGCAGTTCCAGCGTGTGTTTCACGGCCGAGCCTACTCGGGCTTGGCGCCCGAAATTTTCACGATGCGGGCCCACTTCGTGATGTCATCGTTCATGTAGCGGGTGAACTCGTCGACACCCATCGCCATCGGCGTGCTTCCTTGCGCGCCCCAGGCGCGTCGCAGCTCCGGGTTCGAGGTGATCTTCGTCAGCTCGGCGTTGAGCTTGGTGACCACCGCTGGCGGCGTGCCCTTTGGTGCCATCAGCCCGAGCCAGATCGTGGCTTCATAGCCGGGCACACCGGCCTCGGACATCGTCGGCACGTCGGGCAGGGAAGGGGCGCGCGCCTTGCCGGTGGTGGCGATGGCTTTGACCTTGCCGGACTTGATGTGCTCGGTCATCGTCGGGATCGCGTCGAACATCATTTCGAGCTGGCCTCCGAGCACGTCGGTGCGGGCGCCGGCACTGCCCTTGTAAGGGATGTGCACGATCGAGATGCCAGCCATGGCCTTGAACAGTTCACCGGCCATGTGGTACGGCGTGCCCGGGCCCGACGACGCGTAAGACATGCCGCCCGGCTTGGCCTTCGCCACCTTGATCAGATCGCCGAGCGTGCTGAACGGAGCGCCGGCCTTGGCGACGAGCACCAAGTCGGAATAGTTGATCGGCGCGATCGGCACGAAATCGCGCATCAGCTGGAACGGCTTGTTCGGTATCAACGACTCGTTGACCGTGTGCGTGTTCGACATCAGCAGCAGCGTGTAGCCGTCTGGTGCGCTCTTGGCTACCGCATCGGTGCCGATCACCGAGCCGGCACCGGGCCGGTTGTCGACGATCACGTTCTGCCCCATCGACTCTTGCAAGCGCTGCGCGACCACCCTGCCGAACACGTCGGCTGAACCGCCCGGTGCGAAGGGCACGATGATGCGGATCGGTCGCGCAGGGTAGTCCTGCGCGTGCGCACCGAGCGGGCTCAGCGCCAGCAGCGTGGCGCCAAGCGCGGCGGTCGCTGCGCGGCGAAGCGCGCTATGCAAGGGGGTCGGGATCAAGTGTTTCTCCAGGCTTGCGAACCGCCGAGGTGACGGCGGGAGGGCCTCGCGCACATCCCGAAAGGTCAAGGAATGGTTCACATTGGTTGCGCTGCGGCCGAGCTGAACCCAGCATAGCGAGCGGCCCGGCGGCGGTCAACGTGACAGCGGGTTTGTCCCCGCTGCGGCAACCCTCGAGGCCTCAGTAGCCGAGCAGGTTGCGGCGCACGTGGCCCAGGTGCGCCAGGCAGAGTTCGGTGGCGCGTGCACCGTCGCGGTCTTGAAGTGCGCTGACGAGCGCGCGGTGCTCTTGCTGGTATTCGAGACGCCGCTCGGGTGACGCGCTCTTGCGTTTCAGCGCACCCCATTCGCCTTGCGCACGCACCTGGTTCATCAGCCGGAAGATCTTCGAAATGAACGTGTTGTGTGCGGCGTCGGCAATGGCCTCGTGCAACAGGCCGTCCCAGAGTTCGAATTGATCGATGCTGCGCGCCGCTTCGCCCTTGTCGCAGCACTCGTTCATCCTTGCGAAGTCGAGCGAAGTGGCGTTGCCGACCACCATGGCGACGATCGCCGGCTCGAGCACGAAGCGCGCGCTCATCAGTTCGGCCGGGCTGGTGGGCAAGGCCCCGGCGTTGTGGGCCGCTGTGGCCAGTGCTTCGTTGACCTGCTGGCTCACGTAGGTGCCGCTGCCCACGGTCTGGGTGATCAGGCGCTTGTCCTTCATGTCGGCGAGCACCCGTCGGACGGCCGAGCGGCTCAGGCCGAACTGGTCGCTCAGCTCACGTTCGGTCGGAATGCGATGCCCGGCCCGCCAGGTGCGGGACTGCAGGTTTTCTAGGATCGAGTCGCGAAGGGCAAGAGCACTGTCCATGGGCAGACGGGCATGGCGTGTCGACAGGCTCGCATCGTACCAAGGCCGCTTTCGGGGTTTCACGGTTGTTCGACGAAACGTCGATTGGTAACATTTGGTCGACTTGATCTGGAGACCTTTCTTGCGCATCGCCACCTACCGAAGAAATGGCCTCGAGGCCGCCGCCATCGAAGTCGGGCTCGTCTCTGTCGACGGCAAATCGATCCGCCCGCTCGAACTGGAAGCCGCGCTTGCACAGCGTGGCGCACAAGCGTTGATCGAAGCGGCAGCCGCTGGCAGAGCCGTGGCCGGCACCACCGGCGAAATGATCGCTTTGGAGAACGTCTCGCTGCTCGCGCCGCTGCCCCAGCCGCGCCGCAACCTGTTCTGCGTCGGCCGCAATTACCACGCGCACGCGAGGGAACTGCAGGCCTCGGTGTTCCGCGACAACGCTGCCGACCCGCAGGCGTGGCCGATCGTGTTTACCAAGGTGCCCGAAAGCGTGATCGGCCCGCGTGACGACGTGCAGATGCCGGGTGAGGCGGTCTCGACGCAGATCGACTACGAAGCAGAACTGGCGATCGTGATCGGCAAGGGCGGGCGCAACATCAGCCGCGCGGATGCACTCGGCCATGTGTTCGGCTACACCATCGTCAACGACGTGACGGCGCGCGACGTGCAGATGCGTCACCAGCAGTGGGACCTGGGCAAGAGCTTCGACACCTTCTGCCCGATGGGCCCGTGGATCGTGACCGCCGACCGCTTCGACGCGTCGCGCACGCGCCTGCGCTGCTGGGTCAACGGCGAACTGCGCCAGGACGCCCTGACCGCCGACCTGATCTTCGATATTCCGACCCTCGTCGAAACCTGCTCGCGTGGCATCACGCTGCTGCCTGGCGACGTGATCGCCACCGGCACGCCAGCCGGGGTGGGGATGGGCATGAAACCACCGAGGTTCCTGAAACACGGTGACGTGGTGCGCATCGAGATCGACGGCATCGGGGCGATCGAGAACCGTTTCGCCTGAAGCCTGCCGTTGGCCCCACATCGAGCGCAATTTCGCGCCAGGAGACGTCTGCATGAAACGGTGCCACACAGCGGTTGCAGCTGCGCTGACTTTGATTCTGATTCTGGTGACCGCCGCCGGCACGGCGCAAGCGCAAGCCACGTACCCCGATCGCCCGATCACGATGATCGTGCCGTTCCCGCCCGGTGGCGTGGCCGACACGGTGGCGCGGCCAGTGGCCGAGGCGCTGTCGCGTGAACTCAGGCAGACGGTCGTGGTCGAGAACAAGGTCGGTGCTGGCGGTGCGCTGGGCATCGGTCAGGCTGCGCGCGCGGCGGGCGATGGCTACACGCTGCTGCTGAGCCTGTCGTCGATTTCCATCCTGCCCGCGGCCGACAAGCTGCTCGAGCGCAAGGCCGCCTTCCAGCTGAACCAGTTCAGGCCGATCGCACGTTTCACCGCCGACCCGACCGTCCTGGTCGTGCGCGCCGATGCACCCTGGCGCACGCTGGCCGAATTCATCGCCGATGCGCGGCGCAAGCCTGGCACCTACAACTACGGCAGCTCAGGCAACTACGGGACCATGCACGTGCCGATGGAGATGCTCAAGGCCTCGGCCGGCTTTCGCATGACGCACATTCCGTACACCGGGGCAGGGCCTGCGATCGTGGCGCTGCTGGCGGGGCAGGTCGATGCGATCGCGAGCGGCCCGTCGACGGTGGTGCAGCAAATCCAGGCCGGCAAACTCCGCGCACTCGCGCATTGGGGCGGCGGCCCGCTGGCCGCATTGCCCGGAGTGCCGAGCCTGACACAAGCGGGCTATCCGGTGAAGTTCGCGCAATGGTCCGCCCTGTTCGTGCCGAGCCAGACACCCGATGCGGTGGTGCAGCGCCTTCGTGCCGCGGCGGCCATCGTCGCTGCCGACCCGGCGGTGCGGCAGG
This sequence comes from Rhizobacter sp., assembly GCF_032229685.1. Classification (GTDB taxonomy): domain Bacteria; phylum Pseudomonadota; class Gammaproteobacteria; order Burkholderiales; family Burkholderiaceae_C; genus LMDS01. The sequence goes on from NZ_JAVTWP010000003.1 coordinate 369,132, forward strand.
TGATCCAGAAAGCCGGCAGCCCGATCGAGTACCTCGACGCGCCGGAATTCCAGACCTACTGGGATCTGGACGCCAGTGTGATGACCGAAGCGGTGCAGAAGATCGGCAAGGTCGAGTGAGCGCGCTGCGCGCGTGACTCAAGCCGGACCCACCGGCGCTGTCGGGTTGGCCAGCGTTTCGATGCGGCCGTCTGCGTGCTTTGCAAATCGCACACGTTCGGCTCCATGCACCGGTGCGTTGTCGGGCCAGGGCCAGCCGCCGAATTCGGTGCGGCGGTAGTCGTCGAAAGCCTGCTGCAACTCGGCCTGCGTGTTCATCACGAACGGGCCGTACTGCGCCACCGGCTCGCCGATGGGGCGGCCTTGCAGCAGCAGGAATTCGCTCGGCTCGCCACCGTTGACGAGCTCGACTTCCCGCGTGGCACGCAGTTCGATCGCCGCATGCTGGTCGGCCACCTGCGCGTCGATCGACACGCTCGCGCCCTTGAAGAAATAGAGCATGCGGCGCGTGTTTTCACCCGCCGCGGCGGGCAGCTTCCAGCGTGCACCGGGCGCCATCTTCAGCGTCCAGATCGCCAGGTCGGCGTCAGGCTGCGAGGCCCATGAATCGGGCGGCGGCGCGAGCGGCTCGGCCGCGTCGGCCACACCCAGGCGGCCGGCGATGCACGCGACTTCGGTGCGCCGGCCGTCGGCGTCGGTCGCCACGTGGTGCGGGATGCGCTCCGACCAGAACATCGTGAAGTGCGGCTCGGCCATCTTGCTGCGTGCGGGCAGGTTGAGCCAGATCTGGAACAGCTCCAGCGGGTTGGGCCCGGTCTTGTCGAGCAACGGGAACATTTCGGCATGCACGATGCCGCGGCCGGCGGTGAGCCATTGCACGTCGCCGCCGCCGAAGCGCGCGGTGGCACCGAGCGAGTCGGAATGGTCGATCAAACCCTTGCGCACGATCGTCACGGTCTCGAAGCCGCGGTGTGGGTGCGACGGAAAGCCTGGCACGGTGAGGCCGTGGTACATGCGCCAGCCGTCTCGGCCGGCGAAGTCTTGCCCCATGTCGCGGCCTGCGAGTGAAGCGTCAGGGCCGAGTTGCGCGTTGCCTTTCGGGTAGCGGTCGTCGTGGTAGACGCAGAAGAGGAAGGGGTCGATCGTTTCCCAGGGAAAGCCGAGCGCTCTGGCCTGGATGACGGCGTGGTCGGTGCTCATCTTGGGTGTTGCCGCAGCTTCGTCACGCCCGCTTCGGGATCGTCAAACCGCGCACGACAGCCGGGCGCGCCACGAAGGCGGCGAGCGCGCGTTTCACGTGCGGGAAGTCGTCGATGCCCACCAGACCGCCGGCTTCGTAGAAGCCGATCAGGTTGTTGATCCACGGGAAGCTCGCGATGTCGGCGATCGTGTACTCGCTGCCCATGATCCAGGCCCGGTCGGCCAGGCGCTGGTTCAGCACGCCGAGCAGCCGCTTCGATTCGGCCACATAGCGGTCGCGCGGGCGTTTGTCTTCGTAGTCCTTGCCGGCGAACTTGTGGAAGAAGCCGAGCTGGCCGAACATCGGCCCGATGCCGCCCATCTGGAACATTACCCACTGGATCGTCTCGTAGCGGCCGGCGGCGTCGGTGGGCATGAAAAGGCCGGTCTTCTCGGCCAGGTAGATGAGGATCGCGCCCGACTCGAACAGCGCCAGCGGCTGGCCGTTCGGCCCGTTGGGGTCGAGGATGGCCGGGATCTTGTTGTTCGGGTTCAGCGACAGGAACTCCGGCGACAGCTGGTCGTTGGCATCAAAGCGCACCAGGTGCGGCTCGTAGGGCAGGCCGGTTTCTTCGAGCAGGATCGACACTTTCACGCCGTTCGGCGTGGGCAGCGAATAGAGCTGCAGGCGGTCGGGGTGCTGGGCGGGCCATTTGTTCGTGATGGCAAAGGCAGAAAGATTCGGCATGCAGGCTTTGGCAGAGTGACGGCGAGGCACATTCTCGGCCGCGGGCCCGGGGAACGACGCGGGGGCGGCGGAAAGCCGCACGCTGCGTGTGGCGTAGCGGGGAACCGCAAAACATGACATGCCTCGTCAAGTTATGCGGCGCAGCATGGGCTGGTGCCTTTTTTCTCGCGCGAACCCCGGAAGGAGCCCACCATGAACGAAGAACCCGCCGAACTGCAACGCCGCACCGTGCTGCAGATGGCCGTCGGCCTCGCCGCGGCGAATGCACCGGCCATTGCTGCCACGAACGCGCTGGCCAAGCCGCCATTGCCGACCGGGAAGCCGGGCGACTTCGACTTTCTCGCCGGCGAATGGAAGATCCGGCACGAACAACTCAAGAACGGCAGCTGGGACCGTTTTGAAGGCGAGGCGACGGTGCACAGCATTCTCGGCGGCGTGGGCAGCGTCGAGGAACTGCGCATCCCGGCGCGAAAGTTCGGCGGCATGGGTTTGCGGCTGCTCGACGTGGAGCGCAAGCTCTGGGCCGACTACTGGGTGAATGCCAGCCACGGCGTGCTGGCGCCGCCGCCTTCGTGGGGCAGCTTCGTCGGCGGCGTCGGCCTGTGGGACTCCGACGAACTCGACGACGACAAGCCGATCATCGTGCGCGGCGCCTGGGACCGCATCACGCCCGGCGCCTGCCGCTGGTACCAGGCCACGAGCCACGACGGCGGCCAGAGCTGGAAGGAAAGCTGGGTCATGCACTGGTCGCGCGCCTGACGCGCCATCGAGCGGGCTGCCGGCGATTTTTCGCCGGCTTGTCGATGCGTGGCGCCTCCAGTCGTCGTATGTTCGAGGCAAGCGCGCGCCGCTGCCGTTCGACCGACCACTTTCACGGAGAAAGCCCATGCCTCCCATTTCGAACCCCGCCCAGCCCGAGCACGAACTCGTCGTCACCCGACTGATCGACGTGCCGCGTGCCAAGCTCTTTCGCTGCTGGATCGAGCCGGCGCTCATCACGCAATGGTTCACGCCGCCGCCCTACAAGACCGTGGCCGCCGAAGTCGATGCGCGCGCAGGTGGCAACAGCGTGATCACGATGCAGGCGCCCGACGGCACGCTGATACCGAACCGCGGCGTGTACCTCGAGGTCATCATGAACGAACGCCTCGTGTTCACCGACGCCTACAGCTCGGCCTGGGTGCCTTCGGCAAAGCCCTTCTTCACCGGCGTGCTGACTTTCGAAGACGAAGCCGGCCAGACGCGCTACACCGCTCGGGCGCGCCACTGGAACGCCGAAGACTGCGCAGCCCACGAGAAGATGGGCTTTCACGCCGGCTGGGGCATCGCGACCGACCAGCTCGCCAGGCTGGCCGCCACGCTCTGATCACCAGGGGCCGATCGCACGATTCACCTGGCGGCCTGGTTTCGCCTACGATCCCGGCACACCTCGTTTCGGCCCTCACATGAGCGACAAGACTGCAGCGCAAACCTCAACCGCCGGGCGCTGGGCACGCATGCGAGCTCTCGGAGCAGCGCTGACCCTCGTCGTTCTGCTCGGTGCCTGCGCGACTCCTCATCCGCTGCCGCAAGAGCCCGCAGTGAAGTTGCCGCTCCTGACGGGCTGGTATGACGGCGAGCCCGTCTTCTACATCACGACCGACGTGTCGGACGCCGAAGTCGCGCGGGACAAAGGCGCCAATTTCGTGCCACGCCTGGCCGATGCGCTGCCAGCCGCCGGCAAAGCGGGGCCTCAGCCGTCGTCGGTCGACAAGGTCTACGGCGTCACCAACTTTGCGCAAGCGAGCGTGTTCGCGTCGGCACCGGAGCCGATCGGTGCGCTCAACCGCGACCGGGTCTACAGCCCGTTGTGGCAGCTGGTCACGGTGACCTGGCTTCCCGGCCAGACACCACGAACGCTGAAGTCTGAAGAGCAGGTGCTCGACGCTGCCGAAAAGGGAGCGGTGCAGCTCAACGTCACGCGCGTGGTCCTGAATTGCCCGATCCTGCAGCGCGCGTCGGGGGGCAGCCTGCCCGGCGTGTCGACTGGGGTGCGCTGACCACGTTGCTCAGCGCCTGACCGAGCGCGACCGAAACGACGCCCGGGCACAGCACGAACCACAGTGCCAGCCCGCCGAGGCTGCCGGCCACGTCGGGGCCTGCCCGGTGCACGCCGTGCAACGCATCGAGCGCCAAGCCTGCGCCGAAGAAGATCACCGCGAAGAGTGCGGCATGGAGTGCCACGGCCAACCAGGGGCCGGCAGCCCCTGCGCCGACGCCACTTGCCCGGATCACGGCAAAGACCAATGCGCACACGCCATAGAGCGAGACCCAGGCCGTGTACGACACGGTCTCGGTGGCGAACAAGAAGCTGCCGAACCCGTACAACAGCGTGAGGCAGAGCATTCCGGCCAGCCCGGCGACACCTTGCCGCAGCGCGCTTCGCATGTCGCGCATGCCGGCTCAGCGAGCGGCCCTGAACTGCATCAGAAAGCCCAGCACGGCGCCCCAGTTTTCTTCGGCGCCGGCGCGGTTGCGGTCGGCTCGCAAGGTGGCGGACCCGTGAACGCCGGCGCGTTCCGGCACGAACTGGGTCTTCTCGGTGCTGGCCGTGGCTTGCAGGATCGCCCGCGACTGTTCGATCTCATCGGCATCGATCGACTGGTCGATGAACACCGGCACGCGCACCGCTCGCGCTGCTGTGCTCACCGCACCCTGGCGGCCCAGGTATTCGCCCGGTGAAAACGCCAGCAGCCCGGCCACGTCGCCAGGGTGTTTGGCCACGAGCAGAAAGACCAGCGCGGCCGAGTAGCTCGAACCCCACACCAGCACAGGCGCGCCGCCCGCCTTGGCCTTGCCCCACGCGAGCGCAGCCTCAAGATCGGGCAGCGCGGCATCAAACGAGGTGGAACGCCCGAGCCTGGCGACAGTCTGGTTGCGCCCACCGAATTCAGTGCCACCGGAACGCTGATCGATCGCCAGCACATGGAACCCGGCACGGTTCAGTCGCGGCGCCAGCGGCTTGTACTCGGCAAGACTCGACCCGGCCTGATGAAAGGCCAGGATCAGGGGCGCTCGTGGCTCGGCCGCAGGCCAGAACTCACCGTGGACCTTGACGCCGTCGGCTGCCGTCAGCGTGACCGGGTCGGCCCAGGCGGTGGTGACAGACAGCAGAAAAGCGAGCAACAGAAGGGCGTGTCGTGTCATGGGTTCACCAACGTGGAGGCTGCCGTGTGGGTCGTTCGGCCGCGGGTGTCCTTACGTGCAGTGCACGCGAACCCGACACCGACATGGCCTGGGAGATGCATGCATGATCACGAAAGCGACTTCTCGCGCAAGCGTCGCGGCGAACGCGGGCTACCCCGGCAGCCGCAGCTTGCGGACCACGCTCGACTGGCTGATGCCCAGCGCCTTGGCCGCACCGCGGGTGCTGCCATGCTCGCGCCAGGCTTCTTCGATCAGCCGGCGCTCGAACTCGTCGAGCCGCTGCCTGAAGGCGTTCGGCCGAGCCGCATCGGCCGCGTCGGCAGGCAGCACGGCGTCAAGCTGTTCGGTGCCGATCTGCGCATCGGGGCTGGTGACGATCAGGCGCTCGATCACGTTCTTCAGCTCGCGCACGTTGCCGGGCCAGCCGTGGTCGTGCAAACGCGCCAGCGCGCGTTCCGAGAGGCGCCGGTCGAGCCCGTACTGGCGGTTGATCTCCTGTACGAAGTGTTGCGCCATCGGCAGAATGTCTTCGCGCCGGTCGGCCAGGGGTGGCACATGAATCGGCACCACGTTGAGCCGGTAATACAGATCGCTGCGAAAGCTGCGCTGCGCGACCATTTCCTGCAGGTCACGGTTGGTGGCGGCGACGATGCGCACGTTGATCGCAATGCTGCGGGTGCCGCCGACCCGCACCAGCGCGCGGTCCTGCAGCACCTGCAGCAGCTTGACCTGCAGGTCCAGCGGCAGCTCGCCGATCTCGTCGAGGAACAAGGTGCCCTGGTCGGCGAGTTCCATCAGCCCGTGTTTGCCCTGGCGCTGGGCGCCGGTGAACGCACCGGCTTCGTAGCCGAACAGCTCGGTCTCGAGCAGGTCACGCGGCAGCGCGCCGCAATTGATCTTGATGAACGGGCCTTTGGCCCGCGGGCTCTCGCTGTGGATCAGGCGCGTGACCACCTCTTTGCCGACACCCGACTCACCGGTGATCAGCACCGTGGTGTCGACCTTGGCGACGCGAATCGCCAACTCGGCGATGCGCTGCATCGCTGCACTCTGCAGCACCAGGCCATCGATCGCGAGCATCTGCACCCGAAGCGCCTCGATCTCGCGGTCGTTGCGGCGCAGGTTCTCCCGGGCCTGCGCCAGGTCTTCCTGCAACTGCACGAGTTCGGTCGTGTCGCGCGAGTTGATGATCACCTTGCGCACCTTGCCGGCCGCGTCGAACAGCGGAATGCCGGTGACCATGATGGTCTTGCCTTCGTGCGTCTGTTGCGTGGCCGTGACCCGCTGGCGGGTCTGCGCCACCTTGCCGGCGATCACCGGCCGGATCCAGCCGCGCTTCTCGAACTCGGACACATGCCGGCCGATCAGATCGGTGGCTTTCAGGCCATAGTTGCGCTCGCAACCTTCGTTGACCAGCAGTGTCATGCCATCGCCATCGGCAACGAAGATGCCGTCGAAGGAGTTGCGGTAGATCTCCTCGAAATCGCGGCACGACTGCTGTGCCTGCGCCAGCTCGGGCAACACGGCCTGCGCGATCTCGCTGGTCGCGAACACGATCAGGCGGTCTTCCCCTTCGCTTTGCACGACCGGGAAGTACCACTCGTCGGCCAACTCGATCTTGCCCGGCGCGGGCAGGGTGCCGCTGTAGGTCAGCGCCGCCAGATCGGCGCGCTGCTCGCACAAAATGGCATAGGCCAGCACGTCGGTGGCCGCACCTTCGCGCAGGCGCCGGCTCACCCAGCTGACACGCTGTGCGCGCACCCAGACCAGCCCCACCGGCATCGAGTCGAGCATGTGCAACAGCGCTTCTTCGTCCATGGGTCGTGCTCGTCGAGGCAGGAGCCGCAGCATAGGCTCACCGAGTCGTCGCTGCATCGCGCCCGTTCCTTTCATGGGGGAAACACTCGGCAGCAGCATAGGCCGAACTGATTCACGGGTGACTCGCCCGAAGTCACGGCCGGTTCGATGGCGAGCGCACACGGACCTTATGCGCGCGCCGATGGGTGGCCGTTGCCCGGTAGCGCAGCGTGTACCGCGGGTTTCGGCGGGCAAGGGCAAACCACTAGCGCCAGCGGCACATGGCTTGCAAATGAAAGCCATCCGCGCAAACGACGCGGCCCCGCCACACAGGAGACCCGATCATGAGTGCCACCCTTCCTCTTTCAGGCGCGACCACCGAGGCCGTGCCCATCGCCCCAGCGCGTGATGACGATGGCCGCTACTGGGACGCGGCGATCGCGTCTGCCAGCTTCACCGAGTTGCTGCAGACGAAGGCGCGCCTGGTCAAGCCGCTGCTGCTCGTGAGCTTCGTGTTCATCGTCACGACGATGTTGCTCGCCGGGTATGCCAAAGCTTTCATGGCGCAGAAGGTACTCGGTGCCTTCAACATGGGCTACCTGCTGGTCTTCGCCATCTACCTGCTCTGCTGGGGTGTGGCCGTGGTCTACGTGCGCACGGCGAACGCGAAGTTCGATGCCCAGGCCGCCGCCGCGATCGCAGCGCTGCAATCGCGCAGGCCCGCATGAAGGCGCTCACGCTGGCGATCTTCGCCGTGATCCTCGCGCTCACGCTCTACATCACCTGGTGGGCTGCCCGGCGCACCCACACGGCGAGCGAGTTCTACGCCGCTGGCGGCGCGCTGTCGGCACGGCAGAACGGCTTCGCCCTGGCTGGCGACTGGATGAGCGCCGCCGCCTTCCTGGGCTTTTCAGGCCTGATCGCGCTCTACGGCATGGACGGTTCGTTGTATGCGGTGGCCGCGCTCGCGGCCTTTCTGGTGATCCTGCTGCTGATCGCCGAGCCGATGCGCAACACCGGCCGCTACACGCTCGGTGACGTGATCGCCTACCGCATGCAGACACCCCAGGCCCGGCTGGCCGCGGTGGTCGGCACGATCGTCGTCAACCTCGCCTACATGATCCCGCAGATGGCCGGCGCCGGGGCGCTGATGAAGCTGATCCTCGGCATCCCGTACGAAACCGCGGTGGTGCTGGTGGGCATCGGCATGATCGTGTACGTGCTGTTCGGCGGCATGATCGCGACCACGTGGGTGCAGATCATCAAGGCGGCGCTGCTGCTCGGTGCCGCCACGGTGCTGGTGCTGCTGCTGCTCGCCGAGGTCGGCTTCAACCCGCTGACGCTGTTTTCGAGCGTCGAACTGAAGTACGGCGAGAAGATGCTGTTGCCCGGCGGCTACCTCAAGCACCCGCTCGACCCGCTGTCGCTGGCGCTCTCGTTCATGCTGGGCACCGCCGGCCTGCCGCACATCATGACGCGCTTCTTCACCGTGCCCGACGCACGCACGGCGCGCAAGTCGGTGCTGTGGCTGATGTTCCTGGCCGGCAGCTTTTTTCTCGTGACGACGCTGATCGGCTTTGCCGCCGCCAGCTTCGTCGGGCAGGACGCGATCAAGGCTGCCGACAAAGGTGGCAACCTCGCGCTGCCCTTGCTGGCCCAGTACCTCGGCGGCGGTGCCGGCACGCTCGGTGGGCAGGTCTTTCTGGCCGCCATCTGCGCGGTGGCGTTCGCCACGATCCTGGCCGTGGTGGCCGGGCTCACACTGGCCACTTCGGGCGCGGTTGCCCACGACCTCTACGTCAACGTCATCAAGCGTGGCCGGGTCACCGAGCAGCAGCAGGTGCGAGTGGCCAAGCTCTCGACGCTGGCCGTCGGTGCTCTGGCGGTCGGATTCGGCCTGCTGGCCCAGGGATTCAATGTCGGTGTGCTGGTGATCCTGGCCATCGCGGTCGCGGCCTCGGCCAACTTTCCGGTGATCGTGCTGTCGCTGTTCTGGCGCCGCTTCAACACCGCCGGCGTCATCGGCGGGGTGGCCGTCGGGCTGGTGTCGTCGCTCGTGCTCGCTTTCATCGGGCCGGCCTTCATGAAGGGCGACGCGATCTTCCCGATCCTGAACCCGACGCTTCTCAGCATGCCGCTCGGCTTTCTCGGCGCCGTGCTCGGCACGCTGATCGGCGGGCGCGACATGGCCAACGAAGCACGCTTCAGCGAGGTTTTCTTCCAGGCCCAGACCGGCCGAGGCGTCGGCCCGTGACGCTCACGACAACACGAACAGGACTCGACATGAACACTCCCAAGGCCCTTGTCTTCGATCTTTACGGCACGCTCTACAACGTGCACTCGGTGGCGGCGCGCTGCGAGGCCCGGTACCCGCAACGTGGCAGCGAGATCAGCACCCTGTGGCGGCAAAAGCAGCTCGAATACACCTGGTTGCGCAGCCTGATGGGCGAGTACCGCAACTTCGAGCAGGCCACGCGCGACGCACTGGTCTTCACCTGCAATCACCTGCGGCTGACGCTGGACCCGCCGACCTGCGATGCGCTGTGCCAGGAGTACCTGCAGATCCAGCCTTTCCCCGAGGTGCCCGAAGCGCTGCGCCGGCTCAACGCGCTCGGGCTGCCGCTCGCCATCCTGTCGAACGGCTCCACCCACTCGATCCGCACAGTGGTACAGCACTCCGGGCTCGAGCACGCGTTCGCCCATCTGATCAGCGTCGACGCGGTCGAGGTCTTCAAGCCGCACCCGCGGGTCTATGAGCTCGCCGAACGGCGCCTCGGCCTGAAGCGTTCCGAGATCCTGTTCGTGTCGTCCAATGCCTGGGACGCGGCTGGCGCGCGCCACTACGGCTACCCGGCCTGCTGGGTCAACCGCGCAGGCAACTGCTTCGATGAACTCGGGCAGCAGCCCGACCACATCGTCCTCGGCATCGACGCGCTGGCCACGCTGATGGAATCGGCGTCAGGCGCGCCGCGCGCCGTCGCGCCAGAATCGGCCACTTGAACATTCGAACGGGAAACACGATGCGAATCGCAGTGATGGGAACGGGCGGCGTGGGTGGCTATTTCGGCGCGCGCCTGGCCGCGAGCGGGTGCGAGGTGAGCTTCATTGCCCGTGGCTCGCAGCTCGCTGCGCTCAAGCACCAGGGCTTGAAGGTCTTGAGCGGCGGGGGGGATCTGCACTTGCCGTCGGTGAACGCCACCGACGACCCGCGTGCGGTCGGGCCGGTCGATCTGGTGCTGTTCGGCGTGAAGCTCTGGGACACCGAGGCGGCGGCGCAGCAGGTGCTGCCGATGATCGGCGCCCACACCGCGGTGGTGTCGTTCCAGAACGGCGTGGCCAAAGACGACGTGCTGCAGCGCGTGCTCGGCGAGCGGGCCGTGATGGGCGGCGTCTGCTACATCGCGGCCACCATCGCCGAGCCGGGCGTGATCCGGCATGTGGGCACGATGCAGCGGCTGGTGTTTGGTGACTACGGTGTCGCCACCTCGCCGCGCGCGGCCGCGTTTCTGGCGGCGTGCCGTACGGCGGGCATCGACGCCGAGATCAGCGCCGACATCCGCCTCACCATCTGGGAGAAGTTCGTGATGCTGGTCGGCCTGTCGGGCACGACCACGGCGGTGGGCAGCCCGATCGGCCCGATCCGCAGCCACCCGCAGACCCGTGCGCTGCTGCTCGACGCCATGCGCGAGGTCGTGGCCGTGGGGCGTGCCCAGGGCGTGGCACTGGCCGAAGACTTTGCCGACAAGCGCCTCGCGTTCTGCGACACGCTGCCGGCCGAGATGACATCGTCGATGCACCAGGACCTGCAGCGTGGCGGCCGGCTCGAACTCGACTGGTTGAGCGGCGACGTGGTGAAACGTGGCCTCGCTGCCGGCGTGGCCACGCCCGTCAACCGCGCGCTGAGCGCGGTGCTCGCGCTGCGCAGCGCCGGCCGCGTGGCAGGCTGACATGGCGGCCAGCCTGACCCTGCGCGCGCTGCGCAGCACCCCTGTGCTGGTGCCGATGGCCCGGCCGCTCGGCACCAGTGCCCAGACCCTGCGCCACGCGCCGCTGCTGCTGATCGATCTGGAAACAGACCAGGGCGTGACCGGCCGTGCGTACCTGTTCTGCTATTTGCCGGCCGCTGCCGCCAGCATCGCCCGCATGCTCGACGAAGCGCAGCGTGTCGTCACCGGCCAGCCGGTGGCGCCGCAAGAGATCGGCGCGCTGCTGGCGCGCCATTTCCGCCTGCTCGGCGTGCGCGGCATCGTCTCGATGGCGCTGGCCGGCATCGACATGGCGTGCTGGGATGCGATGGCCCATGCCGCCGGCATGCCGCTTGCCACGTTGCTCGGCGCCGCGCCGAAGCCGATTCCGGCGTACAACAGCAACGGGCTCGGGCTGATGGAGGCCAGCGCCGCCGCCGACGAGGCCGAAGCACTGGTGGCCGAAGGCTTCCGGGCCATCAAGATGCGCCTCGGCCGGCCCGACGAAGCGGCCGACCTGGCGGCGGTGCGGGCAGTGCGTGCGCGCCTGCCTGACGACATCGCGCTGATGGCCGACTACAACCAGGCACTCAGCCTGAACGACGCGCGCCGCCGTTGCCGTGCGCTCGAAGGCGAGGGCGTGTACTGGATCGAAGAGCCGATTCGCCATGACGACTACGCCGGCAACGCGGTGCTGGCACGCGCACTCGACACACCGATCCAGATCGGCGAGAACTTCGCCGGGCCGCAGGCCATGGCCACGGCGATCGCGGCCGGCGCGGCCGATTTCATGATGCCCGACCTCGAACGCATCGGCGGTGTGAGCGGCTGGCAACGGGCCGCCGCGCTCGCTTCGGTGGCCGGCATTGAGCTCTCGTCGCACTTGTTTCCCGAAGTCAGCGCACAGCTGCTCGCGGCCAGCCCGACGGCGCATTGGCTCGAGGTGGTCGATTGGGCCAACCCGATCCTGGCCGAGCCGTTGCAGATCGTGGGCGGCCGGGCCCAGCCGAGCACCGCGCCGGGCAGCGGCCTGGCCTGGGACGCCGCGGCCGTGGCTCGCTACCGGCTCGACTGAACGGCGAGGGGCTAGAGCGACATCGCCGGCCGCAGCGCCATCGCCGCGCGCCAGCGCAGCAGGTGCGGGTGTTGCTCGCCAGGCTTGACCTTGACGATGCGTGCGAAGTCGACCGCCACCACCGCGGTGATGTCGGCGATGCTGAACTGCCCGGCAGCGATGAACTCGCGGCCGTCCAGGCGGTCGTTCAACACCGCGAAGAACTGCTGAACGCGGCTCAGACCACGTTGCGCCAGCTCGGGGATCTGCGCGTAGTCGACCGGCCCCGGCAGCGCCCGGTTGGCCATGGCCGGCGCGCTGTTGCGCAGCGCCTCGGCGATGGCGAGCAGGCCTTCGAACTCGACGCGCCAGTTCCAGCTCGCGATTTCTGCCTTTTGTTCCGGCGTCTCGCCGAACAGGGGTGGCTGCGGAAAGCGGGCTTCGACCCAGGCTGCGATCGCGGCGTTGTCGGTCAGCAGCATGCCTTCGTCGGTGCGCAAGGCCGGCACGGTGCACAGCGGATTCACGAGGCGGTAGGCGTCGCTCAGCTGTTCGCCGTTGCGCAGGTCGACCTGCACCGTCTCGTGCGCGATGCCTTTCTCGGCCAGCAGGATGCGGGCGCGGCGCGGGCTCGGCGCGGTCGAGCAGTCGTAGAGCGTGATCGTCATGGCGCGGCCTGCTTGTCCTGCGTCTTCGTGTCGAAATCACTCGCCTCGTGGCGCTCGTGCAGTTGGCTCGAAGGCTGGCCCCAGGTGCGGTTGACCATGCGGCCACGTTGCACCGCCGGGCGCCGGGCGATCTGGTCGGTCCAGCGCAGCACGTTCTTGTAGTCCTGCACCTGCAGGAACTCGCCGGCTTCGTAGAGCTGGCCTTTCACGAGCGTGCCGTACCAGGGCCAGATGGCCATGTCGGCGATCGTGTAGTCGTTGCCCGCCAGATACTCGCTTTCGGCCAGGCGGCGGTCGAGCACGTCGAGCTGGCGCTTGACCTCCATCGCGTAGCGGTCGATCGCATACTCGATCTTGCTTGGCGCGTAGGCATAGAAGTGGCCGAAGCCACCGCCGAGAAACGGCGCACTGCCCATCTGCCAGAACAACCAGGAGAGGCACTCGGCACGCGCGCCAGCATCGGTCGGCAAGAAGGCGCCGAACTTCTCGGCCAGGTGCATCAGGATCGCGCCCGACTCGAACAGGCGAATGGGCGCTGGCCCGCTGCGGTCCCACAGCGCCGGGATCTTCGAATTCGGGTTGACCGCCACGAAGCCGCTGCCGAACTGGTCACCTTCGTTGATCTTGATCAGCCAGGCGTCGTACTCGGCACCGGCGTGCCCGAGAGCCAGCAGTTCTTCGAGCATCACCGTGACCTTCACGCCGTTGGGCGTGGCGAGTGAATAGAGCTGCAGAGGGTGGCGGCCGACCGGCAGTTCCTTGTCGTGGGTAGGGCCCGCGATCGGCCGGTTGATGCTGGCGAAGCGGCCGCCGTTCTCCTTGTTCCAGGTCCAGACGGCGGGCGGTGTGTAGGCGGGCGATTCGTTCATGCAGTGGTCTCCGTGCGCAAGCGGCTACGGTACCAGTGCATGCGTCGGTCTGCTTGAAGGTCCCGAAGCGCGTTCGGATGCGTTCGCACGAGACAAACAAAAAACGGGCCGCGCGGGCCCGTGTTTGCTGAATTATTGGCGGAGAGGGCGGGATTCGAACCCGCGGGGGGTTATTAGCCCCCACACGCTTTCCAGGCGTGCGACTTAAACCGCTCATCCACCTCTCCGAAGGGCGCGAGTTTAGCCTACGGCGTCCAGAGCACGGGCTTGCAGCGCCTGCAGCGAAACGAAGTCGAGCGCGCGTTCGTGGGTGCTTTCCAGCACCACCGGCGGCGCCATGCCGGCGAGCAGGGCTTCGCGCCAGCGCAGTGCGCACAGGCACCAGCGGTCGCCCGGCTTCAGGCCACGAAAGCGGTATTCGGGGCGGGGCGTGCCGAGGTCGTTGCCGCGGCTCGCCGAGAAGGCGAGAAACTCGGCCGTGACCTTGACGCAGACCACGTGGCTGCCGGTGTCGTCTTCGGCCGTGTTGCAGCAACCGTCGCGGTAATAGCCGGTCAGCGGGTCGTAAGAACAGGGTACGAGCGCGGTGCCCAATACGTTGAAGGCCATGGCGTTTTTCTCAGCTCGGGTTCGGTGCCTTGGCTTTCATCAGCGTCATCGCGGTGCCGATCAAGGCCGACACCTCGCTCATGTTGCCGGGCACGATCATCGTGTTGTTCTTCTGGGCGAGTTGCGCATAAGCCTCGACGGCTTTTTCAGCCACCTTCAACTGCACCGCCTGCTCGCCGCCGGGCGAGCGGATCGCTTCGGCGATCTTGCGGATGGCCTCGGCCGTGGCGTCGGCCACCGCGACGATGGCCGCCGCTTCACCCTGGGCTTTGTTGATCTCGGCCTGGCGCTGGCCTTCGGACCGGGCGATGAAGGCTTCGCGCTCGCCCGTGGCGATGTTGATCTGCTCCTGCTTGCGGCCTTCGCTGGCCGCGATCAGCGCGCGCTTCTCGCGCTCGGCGGTGATCTGCGCCTGCATCGAATGCAGGATGGCGGCGGGCGGCGTCAGGTCCTTGATCTCGTAGCGCAGCACCTTCACGCCCCAGTTCGCCGCGGCTTCGTCGAGCGCGGCCACCACCGAGAGGTTGATGTGGTCACGCTCCTCGAAGGTCTTGTCGAGTTCCATCTTGCCGATCACCGAGCGCAGCAGCGTCTGCGCGAGCTGCGTGATCGCCGAGATGTAGTTGCTCGAGCCGTAGCTTGCCCGCATCGGGTCGGTCACCTGGAAATAGATGATGCCGTCGACCTGCAGCTGGGTGTTGTCTTTGGTGATGCAGACCTGGCTCGGCACGTCGAGCGGCACTTCTTTCAGCGAATGTTTGTAGGCCACGCGCTCGATGAAGGGCACGACGAACTTGAGGCCCGGCGTGAGCGTGCGGTCGTACTTGCCGAGTTTTTCGACGACCCAGGCGTTCTGCTGCGGCACGATCTTGATCGCGCGGATGATGAAGATGGCCGCGATGACGGCGATGACGAGTGCGATTTCCATGGAACGGCTTTCAGGGTGAATTCAGTGCGGCGCGCGCGGGGTCAGCACGAGCCAGTTGCCTTCGACGGCGCTCACGAGGTGTTCGCCCGAGGCCGGCGCTGCGCCGGGGGCGAGGCGCGCCGTCCAGGTCGAGCCGCGGTACTGCACCTGCGTCGTGCCTTCGTTGTTCCAGGCGCGCACGTTGACACGCTCGCCGATGTCGAGGTTCACGTCGCGGTTCTCGTGCGATGGCGCCGACTGCGGCTGCATGTAGCGGCGGCGGTGCCAGAGCGCCGTGGCGCCACCGCCGATCAGCGCGGCCGCCACGAGCTGCACCGCGAGCCCCAGGCCGAACATCGCCACGACCGCCGCGCCGGCCAGGCCGAGCGCGATCATCAGCAGGTAGAAGGTGCCCGTCGCCAGCTCCACGGCAACGGCGACGCCAGCGGCGACCCACCAGAACGTAGCGGCAGAAAAGTCCATTCGAGCTCCTCGGGGCGACTCCCCGGCGCAAGTGTAGGCGGCGTGCCGGCCGGTGTCGGCCCGGTGTCACGCAGTGGCCCTACACTTCGCGCTTTCTTCGATGGCGCCTTCGCGCCGAGTCAGGTCTGCCCATGCTGCGCTTCAACTTCCCGATCGTCATCATCGACGAAGACTTCCGCTCCGAAAACACCTCGGGCCTGGGCATCCGCGCGCTGGCCGGCGCGATCGAAAAAGAAGGTTTCGAAGTGCTGGGCGCCACGACTTACGGTGACCTGAGCCAGTTCGCGCAGCAGCAAAGCCGGGCCAGCGCTTTCATCTTGTCGATCGACGACGAAGAGTTCACGGCCGGGCCCGAGCTCGACCCGGCTGTGCTGAACCTGCGCAAGTTCATCGAAGAAGTGCGGTTCAAGAACTCCGAGGTGCCGATCTACCTCTACGGCGAAACGCGCACCTCGCAGCACCTGCCGAACGACATCCTGCGCGAGCTGCATGGCTTCATCCACATGTTCGAGGACACGCCGGAGTTCGTGGCGCGCCACATCATCCGCGAGGCCAAGAGTTACATGGACGGGCTGGCGCCGCCGTTCTTCAAGGCGCTGGTCGACTACGCGCAAGACGGCTCCTACTCGTGGCACTGCCCGGGCCATTCGGGCGGCGTGGCGTTCCTGAAGAGCCCGGTCGGCCGCATGTTTCACCAGTTCTTCGGCGAAAACATGCTGCGCGCCGACGTGTGCAACTCGGTCGACGAGCTCGGCCAGCTGCTCGACCACACCGGCCCGATCGCGCAGAGCGAGCGCAACGCGGCGCGCATCTTCAACGCCGACCACTGCTTCTTCGTGACCAACGGCACCAGCACCAGCAACAAGATGGTGTGGCACCACGCGGTGGCGCCGGGCGACGTGGTCGTGGTCGACCGCAACTGCCACAAGTCGATCCTGCACGCGATCATCATGACCGGCGCGGTGCCGGTGTTCCTGCGGCCCACACGCAACCACTACGGGATCATCGGTCCGATCCCGCAGGCCGAGTTCTCGCCCGCGGCCATCAAGAAGAAGATCGCCGCCAACCCGCTGCTGAAGGGTGTCGACCCGAAGACAGTGAAGCCGCGCATCCTCACGCTGACGCAAAGCACCTACGACGGCGTGCTCTACAACACCGAGACGATCAAGCATTCGCTCGACGGCTACATCGACACGCTGCACTTCGACGAGGCCTGGCTGCCGCACGCGGCCTTCCACAAGTTCTATGGCAGCTTCCACGCCATGGGCAAGAACCGCCAGCGGCCGAAAGACCAGCTCGTTTTCGCCACCCAGTCCACGCACAAGCTGCTGGCCGGCATCAGCCAGGCCTCGCAGGTGCTGGTGCAGGACTCGCAGGAGCGCAAGCTCGACCGACACCTCTTCAACGAGGCCTACCTGATGCACAGCTCGACGAGCCCGCAGTACGCGATCATCGCCAGCTGCGACGTGGCCGCCGCGATGATGGAAGCGCCAGGTGGCCCGGCGTTGGTGGAAGAGAGCATCGCCGAAGCGATGGACTTTCGCCGCGCGATGCGCAAGGTCGAAAAAGACTACGGCAAGAAGGACTGGTGGTTCAAGGTCTGGGGCCCCGACAAGATCGCAAAAGACGGCATCGGCCAGAGCGACGACTGGGTGCTGCAGGCGGGCGAGAAGTGGCACGGCTTCGGCGACCTGGCCGATGGCTTCAACCTGCTCGACCCGATCAAGAGCACGATCATCACGCCGGGGCTCGACATGTCGGGCAAGTTCGCGGGCACCGGCATTCCGGCGTCGATCGTCACCAAGTTCCTGGCCGAGCACGGCGTGATCGTTGAGAAGACGGGGCTGTACTCGTTCTTCATCATGTTCACGATCGGCATCACCAAGGGCCGCTGGAACACGCTGCTGACGGCCTTGCAGCAGTTCAAGGACGACTACGACCGCAACCAGCCGCTGTGGCGCATCCTGCCCGAGTTCTGCGCAGCACACCCGCGCTACGAGCGCATGGGGCTGCGCGACCTGAGCCAGGCCATCCACGAGATGTACGCCAAGGGCGACATCGCGCGGCTCACGACCGAGATGTACCTCTCAGACCTGCAGCCGGCCATGAAACCGAGCGACGCCTACGCCTGCATCGCGCACCGCAAGACCGAGCGGGTGGCGATCGACGAACTCGAAGGGCGCATCACCACCTCGCTGTTGACGCCTTACCCGCCGGGCATTCCGCTGTTGATTCCGGGCGAGCGTTTCAACCGGAAGATCGTCGACTACCTGAAGTTCACGCGCGAGTTCAACGCGGCGTTTCCGGGCTTCGACACCGACGTGCACGGGCTGGTCGAGTCCGACGGTGATGCCGCCACGAAGTGCTACTTCGTGGACTGCGTGCGCAACGACTGAGCGTTGCGCGGTTCAGCCTTCCAGGTTGCCCATCGCAACCTGGCTGAAGCCGCCGTCGACATAGACGATCTCGGCGCTGATGCCGCCGCTCAGGTCCGACAGCAGGAACGCCGCGGCGTTGCCCACGTCTTCGAGCGTGATGTTGCGGCGGATCGGCGTGGTGGCGGCGAACTGGCCGAGCAGCTTGCCGAAGTCCTTGATGCCCGAGGCGGCGAGGGTCTTGATCGGCCCGGCCGAAATGCCGTTCACCCGCACGCCCTTCGCACCCAGGCTCTGCGCCAGGAAACGCACGCTGGCTTCGAGCGAGGCCTTGGCCAGGCCCATGGTGTTGTAGTTGGGCACGTAACGCACCGCGCCCAGATACGACAGCGTCAACAACGCGGCACCCGGTCGCAGGCGCGGCGCGGCCGCCTTGGCCATGGCCGGGAAGCTGTAGGCAGAGATGTCGTGCGCCACGCGGAAGTTCTCGCGCGTCATGCCTTCGAGAAAGTCGCCGGCGATCGCTTCGCGGGGCGCGAAAGCGATGGCGTGCACGAACCCGTCGAACTGGTCCCAGTGGGCACCGAGGTCGGCGAAGAGCTTGTCGATCTGGGCGTCGTCCGACACGTCGCAGTCGAACACCAGGTTCGAGCCGAACTCGGCGGCGAATTCGCTGATGCGTTCCTTGAAACGCTCGCCCTGGTAGCTGAAGGCCAGTTCGGCGCCCTCGCGGTGGCAGGCGCGGGCGATGCCGTAAGCGATCGAGCGGCTCGACAACACGCCAGTGATCAACAGGCGCTTTCCGGCGAGGAATCCCATGGTGTCTCCGTCAGTCAGTTTGATTCGCGCCGGATTTTGGCATGCAGCGTCGGCACGCCCGCGGCCTGCACGAGCACGGTGCTTGCCGGGGTTGTAACTGCGGAGTACAATCCTCGTTTTGCTGGAAAGCTGCTTGACGCAGCTGGGGCGCCCTCAAAAGTGCATCTCGGCCGCGTTGCTTGAAGCAGTTCGCTTGACCATGTGGGCGGATTCATCCAGCCCATTTTTTTTGCTCGATCGTTTTTCACTCGGCTTGCCGGACAGGACACGACTTTTGATGAATTGGCAAAGTGCGGTGACACGCACTGTGACGGGCTTGGGTTACGACCTGGTCGACGCTGAAAAGAGCGCCGGTGGCCTGTTGCGCGTGTTCATCGACCTGCTGCCCGATTCGGCCGCATCGGCCTCGGCACAGTTCATCACGGTGGACGACTGCGAGAAGGTCACGCGCCAGCTGCAGTACGTGCTCGAAGTCGAAGGCTGCGCTTACGAACGCCTCGAGGTGTCGTCGCCCGGGCTCGACCGCCCGCTCAAGAAGGCGGCCGACTACGCGCGCTTTGCCGGCGAGCAGGTCGAACTCACGCTGAAAGAGCCCTTCAAGGGCCGCAAGAAGTTCAGCGGCGAGTTGCAGGCGCTGGGCGAAGGCTGGCGTCTGGTGCTGGTGAATCGGTTGAAGAAGCCGGGCAAGAACACCGGAAAGAGTACGAACGTTGCGAAGCCGGATGGCGAAAGCGATCTGGCGCTGGATTTTTCGATTGAAGAAGTTCGAGAGGCACGCCTGGTGCCGGTGGTGGATTTCAAGGGCCGCCGTTTCTCCGCGCAGGATGAAACAGCCCTGAAAGCCTCGCCGGTGGCGGCGGGGCGCTCGATTGACGAGGTTGACGGAGGCCGAATTCAATGAACCGCGATTTGCTTGATTTTGTGGACGCCATCGCGCGTGAGAAGAGTGTCGATCTCGAGGTGGTGTTCGCCGCCGTCGAAGCCGCGCTCGCGTCGGCCTCGAAGAAGCTGCACGGCGGCGAGGTCGACATGCGTGTGTCGATCGACCGCGACAGCGGCGAGTACGAAACCTTCCGCCGCTGGCACGTGGTGCCGAACGAAGCCGGGCTGCAACTGCCCGACTCCGAGATCCTGCATTTCGAAGCGCTCGAGCAGATCCCCGACATCGAGGTCGACGACTACATCGAAGAAGCGGTCGACTCGGTCTCGATCGGCCGCATCGGTGCGCAGGCCGCCAAGCAAGTGATCCTGCAGAAGATCCGCGACGCCGAACGCGAACAGCTGCTGACCGACTTTCTCTCGCGCGGCGAGAAGATCTTCGTCGGCACCGTCAAGCGCCTCGACAAGGGCGACGTGATCGTCGAGCAGGGCCGCATCGAAGGCAGGCTGCGCCGCAGCGAGATGATCCCGAAGGAAAATCTGCGCTCTGGCGACCGCGTGCGCGCCTACATCGCCGAGGTCGACCCGACCTTGCGCGGCCCGCAGATCCTGCTGAGCCGCAGCGCACCGGGTTTCATGATCGAGCTCTTTGCGCAAGAAGTACCCGAGATCGAGCAAGGCCTGCTCGAGATCAAGTCGTGCGCCCGTGACGCCGGCTCGCGCGCCAAGATCGCGGTGGTCTCGCACGACAAGCGTGTCGACCCGATCGGCACCTGCGTCGGTGTGCGCGGCTCGCGCGTCAACGCCGTCACCAACGAACTCGCCGGCGAGCGGGTCGACATCGTGTTGTGGT
>NZ_JAVTWP010000004.1:0-19528 GCF_032229685.1 Rhizobacter sp.
CGGCATGATCGAGCGCCTGCGCGCGCTGCCGAAGCCGACCATCGCGGCACTCAACGGCCTGACCATGGCCGGCGGGCTCGAGCTGGCGATGGCCTGCGACCTGATCGTCGCCGCAGACAGCGCGCGCATCGGCGACGCGCACGCCAACTTCGGCGTCTTCCCCGGCGCGGGCGGCACGGCAGTGCTGCCACGGCGCATCGGTGCCACGGCCGCGAAATACCTGCTCTTCACCGGCGACACCCAGAGCGCGGCCGAGCTGCTGCCGCTGGGCCTGGTCAACCGCGTCGTGCCCGACGCCGAGCTTGTGGCCGAGGTCGACAGGCTGGCCACCCGCATCGCCGCCAAGAGCCCGCTGGTGCTGCGGCGGATGAAGCAGGCCGTGGCCGACGGCCTGGAGCAACCGCAGGCCGCAGCGCTGCGGCTGGAGCGCGTGGTGCTGGACGCACACCGCCACTCGCACGACATGCGCGAGGGCCTGGCGGCCTTCGTCGGCAAACGCAAGCCCGAGTTCAAGGGCTACTGAACCGCAGCGATCAACAGGAGCCACCCATGAACAGCCCCCAACCCGCAGTCTACGTGGCCGGCGTCGGCATGACGCCGAGCGGCAAGTTCCTCGACCGCAGCATCAAGCAGCTGACGGCCGACGCGGTGAACGCCGCGCTGGCCGACGCCGGCCTGCAGGCCGCCGACATCCAGAGCGCGTTCTTCTCCAACGCCACCCAAGGCGCGCTGGAAGGCCAGACCATGGTGCGCGGCCAGATCGCGCTGCGCTCGATGGGCATTGAATCGATTCCGGTCTACAACCTCGAGAACGCCTGCGCCAGCGCCAGTTCGGCCTTCAACCTGGCGGTGCAATACGTGCGCTCGGGCGAAGGCGACATCGCGCTGGCAGTCGGCGCCGAGAAGATGTTCAGCACCGACAAGGCGAAGATGTTCGCCGTGTTCGACGGCGCCTGGGATCTTCAGACGGTCGAGGCCAACAGGCGCGTGATGCTGGCGATGGGCGAAGGGGTCATTCCTCCCGAGGGCAGCACCTCCAAGTCGCCGTACAGCTTGTTCATGGACATCTACGCCGCGTTCGGCCGTTTCCACATGCGCGAGTTCGGCAGCACGCAGCGCCAGTTCGCGGCCGTCTCGGCCAAGAACCACGGCCACTCGGTGCACAACCCGCTGGCCCAGTATCGCAATGCCTACACCATCGACGAAGTGCTGGCCGCGCCGCCCATCACCTACCCGTTGACGTTGCCGATGTGCGCGCCGATCAGCGATGGTGCGGCGGCAGCGCTGGTCTGTTCCGAACGCGCGCTGGCGCGCCTGGCCGAGCGTCGGCGCGCCATCCGCGTCCTCGCCTCCGTCGTTGGCACCGGCAGCACGCGCCGTCCGCAGGACGTGGGCCAGCACGTCACCGCCAAGGCATCGAGGATCGCCTACGAACGGGCCGGCGTCGGTCCACAGGACATCTCGCTGGCCGAGGTCCATGACGCCACCGCCATCGGCGAGATCGTGCAGAGCGAAAACCTGGGCTTCTGCGAGTTCGGCGCCGGGGGCGCCCTCGCCGAGAGTGGGGCCACCACCATCGGCGGTCGCATTCCCATCAACACCTCGGGCGGCCTCGAATCGAAGGGCCACCCGATCGGCGCCACCGGCCTGGGCCAGTTGCACGAACTGGTGACGCAGTTGCGCGGCGAGGCCGGCGCGCGTCAGGTCGCGGGCGCGCGGCTGGCCATCGCCGAAAACGGCGGCGGCATCTTCGGCATCGAAGAGGCGGTGTGCGCCATCACCATCCTCGGCCGCTGACCCGCGCGCGCCGCCTCGCTGCAACCGAACCTGCACCCAACGAATGAACTTCCTGCCCACCGAAGAACAACGCCTCGCCGTCGAAGGCTTCAACCGCTTTCTCGAAACCAAGCTGCGCCCCATCGTGCAGCGCTACCAGCCCGACAAGCTGATCGAGAAGGAGCGCATGCTGGAGATCTTCCAGCTCATGCTCCCCTACGGCATGGGCGGCAACGGCATCATCGCCGAGAAGCACGGCGGCCTGGGCATGCCCTGGCTGACCTACGCGCTGATGTACGAACAGCTCGCGCGCGTCTCGGGCGACGTTGCCATCTCGCTGCTGATCCAGCAGCTCGGCGCCTACTCGCTCGAGGTCTGCACCAACGAGGCGATGCGCGACAAGTACCTGCCGCGCATGCTGCGCGCCGAGATCATCGCCTGCAGCGGTATCAGCGAACCGGGGGTCGGCTCCAACGTGGCCGAGGTGACCTGCCGCGCGAAGAAGGACGGTGACCATTTTGTCGTCACCGGCGAGAAAACCTGGATCTCCAACGGCCACTATTCCGATTTCTGCATGGTCATCGTGCGCACCTCGGACGAAGGCGCCAAGGGCCTGTCGATGATCCTCGTCGACCGCGCCGAGCACGGCTACGAAAGCCGCAACATCGACAAGCTGGGGCTCAACAGCACCTCGACCGCGCAGCTGTTCTTCGATGGTGCGCGCGTGCCCGCCGGCAACATGCTGATCGCGCCCGGCGCAGGGCTGAAGAACACGCTGGTGCTGTTCGAGAAAGCACGGCCGATGGTCGGCCTGACCTCCGTGGGCATCGCCCAGGCGGCGCTCGACAAGGCGGTGGCCTACGCCAAGGAGCGTCGCCAGCACGGCAAGCCGATCGGCGCCCACCAGCTCATCCAGGGCATGCTGGCCGAGGCCGCGATCGAACTCGACGCAGCCAAGCTGCTGGTCTACCGCGCCTTCAACCTGATCGACCACGGCGTGCGCTGCGAGGTCGAGAGCGCGATGGCCAAGTGCTACGCCACCGAGATCGCGGTCGACGTGGCCTCCAAGGCGGTACAGATCCACGGCGGCAACGGCATCACCAAGGACTTCGGCGTCGAGTTGCTGTTCCGCAATGCCCGCATGATGACCATCCCCGACGGCACGACCGAGATCCAGAAGCTCATCATCGGGCGCGCCCTCACCGGGCTCAACGCCTTTTCATGACCTCGACTCCGACCATGGCCACGTCCACGACGAGCAGCGCGGCCAGCGCCGCGCCCGTTCTCCGCGCCGAGGGCATCACGCTGCGCTTCGGTGGTGTCACCGCACTGTCCGATGTCAGCATCGAGGTCCGGCCCGACGAGATGCTGGCGATCATCGGCCCCAACGGTGCCGGCAAGAGCTCGCTGCTCAACGTGCTGAGCGGCTTTTACCGCCCGCAGCAGGGCCGCGTGCAGTACGAAGGCCGCGATTTGCTGGGCCGGGCCGTGCACGCCATCGCCCGCGACGGCGTCGTGCGCACCTTCCAGGGCACGCACCTCTTCTCCAACATGAGCGTGCTCGACAACATCCTGATCGGGCGCTTCGGCCACATGCGTTCCAGCCTTGTCCAAGCCTTCTTCTACTTCCCCTGGACCCAGCGCGAGGAAGCGCGGCACCGCGAGGTGGTCGAGAACATCGTCGAGTTCCTGGAGATCGAGAACATCCGCCACCGGCCGGTGGGCTCGCTCGGCTACGGGTTGCGCAAGCGCGTCGACCTCGGCCGGGCGCTGGCCATGGAACCCAAGGTGCTGCTGATGGACGAACCCATGGCCGGCATGAACACCGAGGAGAAGGAAGACCTCGCCCGCTTCATCATCGATGTGCGCGAGGCCAGGCGCATCCCCGTGGTGCTGGTCGAGCACGACATGGGCGTGGTGATGGACCTGGCCGACCGTGTGGCCGTGCTCGACTTCGGGTGCAAGATCGCTGACGCCACGCCGGCCCAGGTGCAGGCCGACTCCGCCGTGATTCAGGCTTACTTGGGGGCAGCGGCATGAGCGGCGCCACGACGACCCTGCCCAAGCAGGCTTCGCCACCCGCGCCGGCAGCCACGACGCGCGCGAGCGCCGCCTCCTCCGGCGTCGCGCTGCGCACCCTGCCGCAGACGCTTCTCGCACACGCCCGCACGCAGCCGGGGCGGCTGGCGCAGCGCGTCAAGCGCAAGGGCATCTGGCGCGAGTACGACTTCGCCCATGTGCTGGAGCAGGTGCGCAGCATCGCCCTGGGCGCCGCCGCGCTGGGCCTTTCTCGCGGCGACACCGCGGTCGTGATCGGCGAGAACGAGCCCGAGCACTATTGGGCCGTGTTCGCGGCCCAGTCGCTGGGCGCCAAGACGGTGTCGGTCTATCCCGACGCCACCGCCGAGGAACTGCACTACCTGTGCGCGGACTCGGGCGCCAAGTTCATCTTCGCCCAGGACCAGGAACAGGTCGACAAGGCGCTGGCGGTGGCGCCCCGGCTGCCGGACATCTTCGGCATCGGCTACTGGGACAACTCGGGCATGTGGTCGTACCGCCACGACCTGCTGCACGCCTTCGACGCCCTGCTGGCGGCGGGCCGCGAGGCACACCGCCGCCACCCGCAGCGCTTCGAGCGCGAGGTCGAGGCCGGCGGCCTGGACGACCTGGCGCTGCTGACCTACACCTCGGGCACGACCAGCAAGCCCAAGGGCGTGATGATCAGCCACCGCTGGTTGATCGACAACGCCGCCCGCATGCGCAGCGCGCTGCCGATCGAGCCGGGGATGGAGTACCTGTCGTACACGCCGCTGGCTTGGATCACCGAGCAGCTGCTTGGCGTGACGCTGGGGCTGACGCTGCCGCTGGTGGTCAACTTCCCCGAGGGGCCCGACCAAGTCCTGCCCAACCTGCGCGAGCTGGCGCCGCACATGGTGCTGTTCGGCCCACGCCAGTGGGAAAGCATCGCCGCCACCATCGAGGCCCGCATGCTGCATGCCGGTGCGCTGGCGCGCGGCCTGTATCGCTGGGGTGTGCGAATCGGCCACCACGTGCACGTGGCCAGGCTTGAAGGCCGACCGGCGCCTGCGCTGTCGCGGCTGCTGCTGCCGCTGGCCGAGCTGCTGACCCTGCATGCCGTGCGCGACCAGTTCGGCTTCCTGCGCTCGAAGATCGCCGTCTCCGGTGGCACGGCGATGGCGCCCGACGTGTTCCGCCTCTTCCACGCCCTCGGTGTGCCGCTGCGCAACCTTTACGGCTGCTCGGAGTTCGGGCTCATCGCCGGCCACCGTGGCGAGCGCTACGACCTCGAAACCGTAGGCCCGCTGCTCGACGTGGACGCCGCCTTCGGCGCGCCGCTGGAAGCCCGCATCGAGTCCGGCGGCGAACTGCTGCTGCGCGGCGGCACCGGCTTCCTGGGCTACTGGAACAAGCCCGACAAGACGGCCGCACTCGACCGCGACGGCTGGTTCGCCAGCGGCGACGCGGTGCGCCGCACCGAGCGCGGCGAGATCGTGTTTCTCGACCGCGTCGAGCACCTGGTCAAGCTGGCCAGCGGCCACCCCTACCCGCCGCAGTTCATCGAGACGCGGCTGCGCTTCTCGCCGTTCATCAAGGACGTGATGGTGCTCGGCGACGCCACCCGGCCCTGGGTCGGCGCACTGATCAACATCGACATGGGTGTCGCCGCACGCTGGGCCGAGGAGCGCCGCATCGCGTTCTCCACCTTCACCGACCTGTCGCAACGGCCGGAGATCCGCGCCCTTGTGCGCGACGAGATCGCGCGCATCAACGCCCTGCTGCCCGAGGGCTCGCGCGTCGTGCGCTTCGCCAACTTCCCGAAGGAACTGGACGCCGACGAGGGTGAACTCACCCGCACCCGCAAGCTGCGCCGCGAGTTCCTGGAGCAGCGCTACCAGGCGCTGATCGCGGGCCTGTACGCGGGTGCGAACGACATCGATTGCGCGATCGCAATCACCTACCAGGACGGTCGCCAGGGCGAGCTGCGCGCCACCGTGACCGCCACCGACATCAGCAAGGCCGGCCCGCGATGATCATCGAGTTCTTCAACTACGCGCTCAACGGCGCCCTGCTCGGCCTGCTGTACTCGCTGGTGGCGATGGGCTTCGTCGTCATCTACCGCGCCAGCAAGGTGTTCAATATGGCGGTCGGCGAGATGCTGGTCGTCGGTGCCTTCCTGGTCTGGTGGGCCGTGCAGTCGCGCGGCATGCACCCGGCCATGGGCATCGGCGTGGCGCTGGCGATCTCGGTGCTCATCGGACTGGCGATCGAACGCCTGCTGTTCCGCCGCCTGATCGGCGAGTCGGTGTTCTCGATGATCATGGTCACCATCGGCCTGCTGATCCTGATGCGTGGCCTGGTGCTGCTGATCTGGGGCCCGCAGGAACGCCAGTTCCCGGCCATCATTCCGCTCGCGCCGCTGATCGTCGGCGAGCTGATCGTGCCGCGCTCGCTGGCTGCCGGCGGCATCATCGCCGTGGTCTGCGCCGCCGGTCTGCACTGGTTCTTCAACCGCAGCCGTGCCGGCCTGGCCATGTCGGCGGTGGCCGAGGACCACCAGATCGCGCTGGCCATGGGCATCAGCGTGCGGCGTTCGATCGCCTTCGCCTGGGCGCTGGGCGGCGTGCTCTCGGTCATCACCTCGATGGTCTACCTGAGCGGCAAGTCGCTGACCTTCCTGTCGTCCGAGATCGGCTTCGCGGCATTGCCCGTGGCGCTGCTGGCCGGGCTGGAATCGATCGGCGGGCTGCTGCTGGCCGGCATCATCGTCGGCGTCGTGCAAGGCCTGACCGCCGCCTACATCGACCCGCTGATCGGTGGCAACGCCGCCGCGGTGGTGCCCTACATCTTCATGCTGGTCGTGCTCATCGTCCGGCCCACCGGCATGTTCGGCTGGAAACGCATCGAAAGAGTCTGAAACCCATGGACCCCTCCGGCATCTTCTCCACCAGCTACGCGAGCGACAGCGCGCTCGTGCGCACCCGTGCCCAGTGGCTGGCCCTGGCGCTGTTCGGCGCCGCGCTGCTGCTCTACCCCTGGCTGGCCTCGCCGCGGCTGGTGGCGGTGGCCAACCTGATGCTGGTCACGGCCATCGTCGTGGTCGGGCTGCAGATCACCACCGGCTACGCCGGGCAGATCAACCTCGGCCAGGCCGCCTTCATGGGCGTGGGCGCCTACGGCGCCAGCGTCGTGGAAGTCAAGTTCGGCCTGCCGTTCTGGATCGCGGTGCCGGTGGGCGGTGTGCTGGCGGCGCTGGCCGGCTGGGCCTTCGGGCTGACGGCCGCGCGCATCAAGGGCTTCTACCTCGCGCTGACCACCATCGCAGCGCAGTTCCTGTTCGTCTTCGTGGTGCTGAACCTGCCCTCATCGTGGCTCGGTGGTGTCAACGGTTTCAGCCTGGAACCGGCGCGGCTGGGCCCGCTGGTGTTCGACAGCGACCGCGCGCTCTACTACCTGTTCCTGTTCAGCACCGCGGTGATGGTGTTCGGCGCCTTCGGCATCCTGCGCAGCCGGCACGGCCGCGCCTTCGTGGCGGTACGCGACGACGACGTGGCCGCCGGCATGATGGGCATCGACGTTCCCGGCACCAAGGCCCGCGCCTTCGTGCTCGGCGCCTTCTACGCCGGCATCGGCGGCGCGCTGTGGGCCTACCAGATCCGCTTCGTCTCGGTCGACCAGTTCACGCTGTTCAACTCGATCTGGTTCATCGCCATGATGATCGTCGGCGGACTGGGCTCCATCGTCGGTGCGCTGATCGGCACGGTGCTGATCCGCATCGTGCAGGAGAGCATCACCACCCTGGGGCCCGATCTCATCGAGTTCATCCCCACCCTGAGCAGCGACATCGTGTTCGCCAGCATGAACGTGTTCCTGGGCCTGGTCATCACCGGTTTCCTGCTGCTCGAGCCCAAGGGCTTGATGCACCGTTGGAACATCTTCAAGGCGACCTATCGACTCTGGCCCTTCCCGCACTGAAGCCACCCCTTCCCGACCCCCACCTCCGAGGAGACAACCCCATGCAACGACGCCCCTTCCTGAACTGTGCCACCGCTCTGGCCTGCGGCCTGCTGCTGAGCACCGCCGCGCACGCCCAGACCACGATCAACGTGGCCGCGCTGGCCGATTTCGCCGGCCCCTATGCCAACGTGATGAACGACATGCAGGGCGGCCGACTGGCCGTACTGGACTGGTGGAACAAGGAAGTCGGCGAGAAGCTCAAGGTGCGCATCGCCATCAAGACCTACGACACGCGCTACGACGTAGCGCAAACGGCCAGCCTGTGGCCCGGCATCAAGGCCGAGCTCAAGCCAGCCCTGGTGCTGGGCCTGGGCGGCCCGGACGCGGCGGCCTTGCAGCAGCGGCTGCCGGAAGACAAGGTGCCGATGCTGTTCGGCACCGCAGCCTACGGCTTCGGCTGGAAGCCCGGCCAGTGGGCGCTCAACATCCGCCCGACCTACGCGCACGAGGCGGCTGGCTTCGTGGAGTGGTTCCGCGCCACCAAGCTGGACGGCAAGCGCCCGGTGAAGGTGGCGATCATCACCTCCGAAGCCACACCGGCCTACGCTGACATGGCCAAGGGCTTGCAGAGCTACGCCAAGGCGCACCCGGACAAGGCCACCTTCGTCGAGGCCATCTGGACCGAGGTGCAACCGGCCGACCTGACGCTGCAGGTGCGCCGCCTGGCCAACGCCGGCACCGACGTGATCGTCATCCAGACCAATACTGCGCAGGCCGTGGCCACCAAGCGTGCGCTGCAGGCGCTGGGCAAGAACATCCCGATCATGCTGTCGCTGCACAACGGCGTGGCCGGGTCGTCGCGCGCGCTGGGCGACGCCAACGGCTTCGCCGGTGACTTCGAGGTCGGCGCCATCGCGGATGCCAGCGAGGACGACACCACGGCCCGCAAGTTCTACCGCGTGCTGCAGGACAAGCACGGCCTGAAGTCGGGCTGGAACGCCATGACCATGATCGGCCTCGGCCAGACCATCGTGGCGGTGCGCGCGATCGAGGCCGCGGTCAAGGCCAAGGGCGCCGACAAGGTGACCGGCGAGGCCGTGCACGCCGCGCTGCTGGCCACGCCGTTCACGTCCGCCGAGCTGATGGGGCTGCTGCCGGGCGTGGACTTCAGCGCCGACTCGCCCTTCCCCACCGGCAGCGCCAAGGTCAACGTGGCGACGATGAAGGACGGCAAGGTGGTTCGGGCCGCCGGCGACGTGGCCGTGCCCACGGTGCCGAAGTGGTGACGGACAGCAGCGAATCGGCCGCAGTGGAGGCGCGGCGCCAGGCCGCCAAGCAGGCGCCGGTGCAGCCTGCCCCCACCGCAGCGGGCGCGCTGCTGGCGTTGAGCAACGTCGAGGTGCTCTACGCCGAGGTCATTCTGGCGCTCAAGGGCGTGTCGATGCAGGTTCCGCAGCGCGGCTGCGTCGCCCTGCTGGGCGCCAACGGTGCCGGCAAGAGCACCACGCTGAAGGCCATCTCGGGCGTGATCGACTCCGAGGACGGGCGCGTCTCGGGCGGCAGCATCACGTTCGAAGGCCAGCCGATCCGCGGCCGGGACTCGGCCGCCGTGGTGCGGGCCGGCCTGGTGCACGTGATGGAAGGCCGGCGTGTGTTGCCGCACATGACGGTGGAGCAGAACCTCATCATCGGCGGCCACATGTTCAAGTCCGCCGCCGCGATGCGCCAGGCGCTGGCCGCGGTGTATCAGGCCATCCCGCGGCTGGCCGAGCTGCGCAAGCGCGTCGCCGGCTACCTCTCGGGCGGCGAGCAGCAGATGCTGGTGATCGGCCGCGCCATCATGGCCGAGCCCAGGCTGATGCTGATCGACGAGCCTTCGCTGGGGCTGGCGCCGCGCATGGTCGAGGAGGTGTTCGCCGTGCTGCACCGGCTGCGCGAGCAAGGCCTGGCGCTGCTGATCGTCGAGCAGAACACGCGCGTGGCGCTGGAGATCGCCGACTACGGCTACGTGATGGAAAGCGGACGCATCGTCCTCGAGGGCGGTGCCGAGGAGTTGCGAGCCAACGAGGACGTGCGCGAGTTCTATCTCGGCCTGGACCGCGAAGGCGGGCGCAAGAGCTTCCGCGACGTCAAGCATTACCGCCGGCGCAAGCGCTGGCTGGGCTGAATCAACCACAGTGAATCAAAGGAACAGCGCCATGGGCGGTCCCCTTCAAGGCCTGAAAGTCATCGAGTTCGGCGGCATCGGCCCCGGACCCTTCTGCGCCATGATGCTCGCGGACATGGGGGCCGACGTGATCCGCCTCGACCGCAAGGTCGACAAGGGCAAGGACCGCGGCGAGCCGGCGTTCCTGGCCAGTGGCCGGCGCAGCGTGATGCACCGCGGCCGGCGTTCGGTGGCGGTCGATCTCAAGTCGCCGCAGGACCGCGACAAGGTGCTGGCCATGCTGGACGGCGCCGACGCGCTGATCGAAGGTTACCGCCCCGGCGTGATGGAGCGCCTGGGCTTGGGCCCGGACGTGCTGCTGGCGCGCAACCCGCGCTTGGTATACGGCCGCATGACCGGCTGGGGCCAGGAAGGCCCGCTGGCGCAGGCCGCGGGCCACGACATCAACTACATCGCGCTGTCGGGCGCGCTGGCCACCATCGGCCGCAAGGTCGGCGGACCCATCGCGCCGGCGGCCATGATCGGCGACCTGGGCGGCGGCGGCATGATGCTCGCGTTCGGCATCATGTGTGCCGTGTTCGAGGCCAGAAACTCGGGCCACGGACAGGTCGTCGACGCAGCGGTGCTCGACGGCGCGGCGCTGCTCACTTCCATCGTCTGCGAGCTGCGTGCCGTCGGCCACTGGAAGGACGAGCGCGAGTCCAACCTGCTCGACGGCGGCTCGCATTTCTACGACACCTACGAATGCGCCGACGGGCAGTGGATTTCCCTGGGCGCGCTGGAGCCGCAGTTCTATGCGCTGCTGCTCCAGAAGCTCGCCATCACCGACCCGGAGTTCCAGCGCCAGCGTGACCCGTCGGCGTGGCCGTCATTGAAGGCCAAGCTGGCCACCATCTTCCGCAGCCAGCCCAGCGCTCACTGGTGCGCGCTGCTGGAAAACACCGACGTCTGCTTCGGCCCCGTGCTGAACACCGGCGAGGCCGCGCGCCACCCCCACAACGTCGCGCGCGACACCTTCTTCGAAAGCCAGGGCGTGGTGCAGCCGTCGCCGGCGCCGCGCTTCAGCCGCACGCCGGCCACCCGGCCCGGGCCTGCGCCGTACATCGGCGAGCACGACGACCAACTGCTTTGACCTGATCTGGAACAACCATGCAACTCGGACTGACCGACAAAGTCGCCATCGTCACCGGCTCGGGCCGCGGCATCGGCGCCGAAACTGCACGCGCGCTGGCCGAGGAAGGCGCGCGCGTCGTCGTCACCGACATCGACGCGCAGGTCGCGTCCGAGCACTGTGCCGCGTTGCAGCGCGACGGCTTCCAGGCGATTGCCGTGGCTGCCGACGTGACCAAAGCCGCCGACGTCGAGCGCCTGGTGCAGTCGGCCCGCGACGCCTTCGGCGGCGTGCACGTGCTGGTCAACAACGCCGGCTTCGCGCGCGACGCCCGCATCACCAAACTCAGCGAAGCCGACTGGGACGCCGTGATCGACACCGTGCTCAAGGGCGCCTTCCTGTGCACCAAGGCGGTGGCGCCGGTGATGGCCGCGCAGCACTGGGGCCGCGTCGTCAACATCTCGTCGCGCGCCCACCTGGGCAATCCGGGCCAGGCCAACTACTCGGCCGCGAAAGCCGGCATCCTCGGCTTCAGCGCCGCGCTCGCGCTCGAACTCGGCCGCGACGGCATCACCGTCAACACCATTGCCCCCGGCTTCATCGAGACCGACGGCGTGCGCAACCTGCCGCACTACCAGAAGATCAAGGACAACGCGATCGCCCGCACGCCGATCGGGCGCCTGGGCGTGCCGCGCGACGTCGCCGGCGCGGTGGCCTTCCTGGCCAGCGAAGCCGCCGGCTACATCACGGGCGCCACGCTGCACGTGACCGGCGGCCGCTTCGCGACCTGAACGAGGACATCTCATGGACTTCGGCTTCAGCCCCGAACAGGACGCGATGCGCGAATCGGTGCGCCGCTTCATGCGCGAGCGCGTCGCGCCGCGTGTGGCCGAATCCGAGCAGCAGCGTGAATTCGCCTGGGACCTGCTGCCGCAGTTGCAGCCTTTCGGCTACCTCGGCGGCCTGCTGCCCGAAGAGGCCGGCGGCTTCGGCATGCGCTATGCCGACTGGGCCATCCTGATGGAAGAGGCCGGCTACTGCTGGCTGTCGCTGCGCGTGATGATGAACTCGCTCAACATCCTGGCGCAGTTGCTGCACCGGCAGGGCACGCCCGAGCAGCAGCAGCGCTGGCTGAAGCCGCTGCTGGCCGGGCAGTTGAAGCACTGGATGGCGATCACCGAGCCCAACCACGGCTCCAACGTGGCGGGCATCGAGACCCGCGCCGAGGACAAGGGTGACCACTACCTCGTCAACGGGAACAAACTGTGGATCACCAACGGCGTCCACGGCAACTTCGGCGTGCTGGTGGCGCGCACCTTCAGCGCGACCTGCGACGGCGGCATCAGCCTGTTCATCGTCGACCGCACGCAGACGCAATACGAGGCCCGGCGCGCCGACGTGATGTTCATCCGCGCCACCGGCACCTCGCAACTGAGCTTCAACGATGCCGTGGTCCCCAAGGCCAACCTGCTCGGCAAGGAAGGCGAAGGCCTGAAGGCGATCCTGACCGGGCTGAACTTCGGCCGCCTGAACGTGGCCATGGGGGCGGTCGGCGCGGCCCGTTCGGCGCTCGACCTGTCGATCGATTATTCAAAGCAGCGCAAGCAGTTCGGCAAGCCGATCGCCGGCTTCCAGCTGGTGCAGAAGCTGATCGTCGACATGATGGTGCGCTGCGAAGCCGCACGCGCGCTGGGCTACCGCGCCGCCTGGGCGCTCGACCAGGGCGGCAGCGCGCGCACCGAGTGCTCGATCGCCAAGCTCTACGCGGCCGAAGCCGCGCACGAGGTGGCGGGCATGGCGCTGCAGGTGCATGGCGGCTCGGGCTACAGCGAAGAACTGCCGATCGAGCGCATCTTCCGCGACACGCGCGGCGGCATGATCCCCGAGGGCACGACCGAGATCCAGACCCTCATCATCGGCCGCGAGGTGCTGGGCGTCTCCGCGTTCCACTGAACTGAATCCCTGACGACATGACGCATCGGCACACATGGGCATGACCCTGCTCCACGCGCTGCGGCTGAACGCGCGGCGCAACCCGCAGCGCGTCGCGATCCGCTTCCGCGACAGCGCGCTCAGCTACGCCGAACTGCTGGCCTGCACCGAACGCGCAATGTGCGCGCTGGCCGCCCTGGGCCTGGCGCCGGGCGAGAAGGTGCCGATGCTGTCGACCAACCACGCCGACATGCTGGTGGCCTACTTCGCGCTCACCGGCATCGGCGCGATCCCGGCGCCGCTGAACTACCGCCTGGCCGACGACGACCTGCGCCACGGCATCGCGGCCGCGCACGCGCGCTTCGTGCTGCTGGGTTCGGGCTTCGCCGAGCGGGCCCAGGCGCTGGGCGATCCGGCGCGGCGCTGGATCTGGTTTGCCGATGCCGAGAGCCACGCGCCGCCCGACGCACTGTGCTGGCAGGCGCTGCAGGCCGACGCCACCGGTGCGGTGCCGGAAGGCCGCGCCGGCAGCACCGTGATGCTGCACACCTCGGGCACGACCGGCCGGCCCAAAGGCGCGCTGCGTTCGCGCTTCGGCTTCGAGGAACGCGCCATCGAACAGGGCTTCGGCATGGACGACCGCACGCTGTGCGTGCTGCCGATCTGCCTGGGCGCCGGCTGCGTCTACACCCTGCTGCCGCTGTACCTGGGTGCCAGCATCCGGCTGCACGAACACTTCGACGCCGGTGCGGTGATCGACGCGATCGAACAAGAACGCATCGACTCGACGATGCTGCTGCCGGCGATGCTGCAGGCCATGGTCGAACACCCGCGCTTCCACAGCGCCGACCTGTCCAGCCTGCGCGTCATCCAGTCCGGCGCCGGCGCGCTGTCGGGCACGCTCAAGCGTGCGCTGCTCGCGCGTTTCGGCGACGGCGTCCTCAACATCTACGCTGCCTCCAGCGAGGTCGGCCCCTACGCCAACCTGAAGGGCGCCGAGGTCCGCGACCACCTCGACGGCAACTGCGTCGGCCGGCCCTTCTTCGGCGTCGAGCTCAAGCTGCTCGGCGACGACGGCGTCGAGGTGGCGCCCGGCGAGGTGGGCGAGATCTGCTGCCGCAGCGAGTCGCAGTACGACGAGTACTTCGAAGACCCCGCGTTGACTGCGAGCACGCGGCGCGGCGACTTCCTCACCGTCGGCGACCTCGGCCGGCTCGACGCCAACGGCCTGCTGCACTTCGTCGGCCGCAAGCGCGACATCATCAAGAGCGGCGGCATCAACATCTACGCCTCCGAGATCGAAGAGGCGCTGCAGCAGCACCCGGGCGTTGCCGAGGCGCATTGCGTGGGCCTGCCCGACGACCGCTGGACCGAGCTGATCTGCGCCGTGATCGTGCCGCGTGCCGGCCAGCAGCCGACGGCCGACGACATCACCGCGTTCGCCAGCGCGCATCTGGCCGCCTACAAGAAGCCCCGGCGCGTGGTCTTCATGGCCGAGGTGCCCAAGAACCTGACCGGCCGCGTGCTCAAGACCCAGCTCGTCGAGCAGGTGCTGGCCTTGCCCACCCTCGACACGAAGGAGACCTCATGAACCTGTCCGCCCTGCGCGCCGAGCCCTGCTACTTTGAAGACCTGGGCATCGGCGACAGCTTCGACAGCCCGACCCGCACCGTCACCGAAGCCGACGTCGTCAACTTCGCCGGCCTGTCGGCCGACTACAACCGCCTGCACGTCGACGCCGAGTACGCCAAGGACACGCCCTACGGCCAGCGCATCGCGCACGGCCTGCTGGTGCTGGCGGTGATGTCGGGGCTGGTCACGCGCATGCAGCTCAACCAGCACCTCGAGCCCAGCCTGATGGGCCTGCTCGACATCCAGTGCCGCTTCCCCAGGCCCACCTTCATCGGCGACACGCTGCGCGTGCGCGTCGAGGTGGCCGAGAAGAACGAAACCTCCAAACCCGACCGCGGCGTCGTGGCCTTCAGGCGCCAGGTCATCAACCAGCGCGGCGAGGTGGTGGTCGAAGGCGTCTGGAAACTGCTGGTGCGCCGCCGCCCGGCCTGAGAACCTGAAACGAGAAGCAGCATGACCATCAAGACCCCCATCGGCTACACCACGCGCGACGAGATCTTCGTGCGCGACCGCAACATCGCCACCGAGATCCTCGGCCAGCTCGACTTCATCGACATGATCTTCCTGGCCGCCACCGGCCAGACACCCAGCGCGCCGATGAAGCGCATGGCCAACGCGCTGATGGTGGCCGTCACCGACCACGGCCTGACGCCGAGCGCGATCGCCGCACGGCTGACGATCCTCGGCGCGCCAGAATCGATCCAGGGCGCGGTGGCGGCCGGCCTGCTCGGCGCGGGCAACCACTTCCTGGGCACCATGCAGCTCAGCGCCCAGATGCTGAAGGACGCCGTGGCCGGGCTGGCGCCCGACGCCGACAGCGCCGCGTTCGACGCCTGCGCCGCTGCATTGGTGCGCGAGTACCGCGCCGGCAAGCGCATCGTGCCCGGCATCGGCCATCCCATCCACATCAAGGGCGACCCGCGCGTGCCGGCGCTGCGCCGCGTGGCCGGCGAATGCGGCTTCGAAGGCCGGCACTGGCAACTGGCCTCGGCCATCGAGCGTGCCGCGCAGGCCGAGTACGGCAAGCTGTTGCCGCTGAACGCCGCCGGCGCCGTGGGCGCCTGCGTCGCCGATACGGGGCTGGACCCGCTGTGGGCGCGCGGCTTCGCGCTGATCGGCCGCTCGGCCGGGCTGGTGGCGCACCTGCTCGACGAGAAGCGCGCACCGCTGGGCCAGAAGCTGTGGGACCTGGTGCTGGCGCAGGACGACAGCGCCGAGCTTGCCGGCCACGACAACCCGATCCCGCAGCGCGCCCAGGCGCTGAAGGCGGGCAAGGCATGAGCGTGGTCAAGACGGGTGGCAGCCCGCCGCTGGCCGGCCTGCGCGTGCTCGACCTGTCCGAGTTGCTGCCCGGGCCCTACGCCACATCGCTGCTGGCCGACCTGGGGGCCGAGGTCGTCAAGGTCGAACGGCCCGGCGGCGACAACGCACGCGCCATCGTGCCCGACATGGTGGAAGCCTTGAACCGCGGCAAGCGCAGCATCTGCATCGACCTCAAGACCGAGCCCGGCCGCGCCGTGCTGCGCCAGTTGGCCGAGCGCAGCGACGTGCTGGTCGAAGGCTTCCGCCCCGGCGTGACGCGCCGTCTCGGCGTCGACTACGACAGCCTGAGCGCCCTCAACCCACGCCTGATCTACGCCTCGGTCTCGGGCTACGGCGCCAGCGGGCCGCAGGCGCTGCGTCCCGGCCACGACCTGAACTACCTCAGCGCCGCCGGCGTCGTGGGCCTCACGCAGCGCGGCGGTGCCCCCACCCACGACGTCAACATCCCGGTGGCCGACATCGCCGGCAGCATGTTCGCGGTGGTGTCCATCCTGGCCGCACTGCAGCAGCGCGAGCGCGACGGCCGCGGCCAGTTCCTGGACGTTGCCATCGCCGACGCCGCACTGCACTGGACCACGCCGCGGCTCGGCTCGTGGTTCGCGGCAAAGGCGCGCGGCACGGCCGCCAGCGCGGGTCTGCCGCGCCAGCCGGCCTATGGCGTGTACCCCACCGCCGACGGCCGCTACCTCAGCATCGCGGCCATCGAAGACCCGTTCTTCGCCCGCCTGGTCGCTGCGCTCGGGCTGACAGATCTGCAGGGCCCGGCGCTCGCGCGCCACCACGACCGCGTGGCGCACCGCGCGCGCATCGACGCGGCCATCGCCGAATGCCTGCGCACGCAGCCGCTCGCACACTGGGCCGCGCTGTTCGATGCCCAGGACATTCCCTGTGCGCCGGTCAACAGCCTCGACGACGTGCTGGCCGACCCGCACTTCCAGGCTCGCGGCATGGTGAGCGAGGGCGACGGCCAGCCACGCCTGCGCTTCCCGGTGCCGCTGCGCGACCTGCCCGCAGACCGCGCGCAGGCGCCGGCAATCGGCGAGCACACGCAAGCCATCCTGGCCGAGCTGGGCCTGCCGCCCGACGCGCTGGTGAACGCCACCCGCGCCGTGAACTGACGACCATGGACTTCGAACTCGCCGACTGGCAGCGCGCCGCGAGCGACGCCTTCGCCGACTACCTGGCGCGCGAAGTCGCGCCCATCGTCGGCGCGCACGAACGCGAACGCCGCCTGCCACCGCGCGAGCTGGTGCGCGCGATGAGCGGCTACGGCCTGCTTGGTGGCCTGCTGCCCGAGGCACTCGGCGGCCAGGGCCTGGACCACGTCACCTACGGCACGCTGCTGGCCCAGCTGGCCGGCACCTGGGCCTCGCTGCGCAGCATGATCAGCACCTCGAACCTGGTGCTGTCGATCATCGCCGAGCGTGGCAGCGCCGAGCAGCGCGAGCGCTTCCTGCCGGCGCTGATCCGCGGCGACACGCTGGCCTTCTTCGGCCTGACCGAACCCAACGTCGGCTCCGACGCGAGCGGCGTGGAGACCCGCGCCGAACGCGACCCCGCCAGCGGCGCCTGGCGCCTGCGCGGGCGCAAGCTGTACATCTCCAACGGCGTGCACGCCGATCTGGGCGTGGTGTTCGCGCGCACCGGCACCGGCAACGACCGCGCCGTGTCGGCCTTCATCGTCGAACGCGGCATGGCCGGCTTCTCGGCGCGCGAGGTGCACGCGATGGGCATGCACTGCTGCCCGCTCGGCGAACTGCTGTTCGACGACGTGCTGCTGCCGGCCGGCAACCTGATCGGCGCCGAAGGCCAGGCCTTCGCGATCGCCAAGCACTACCTCAACCTCGGCCGCTGCTTCGTCGCCTATGTCTGCGCCGGCGTGGCCGAGGCCGCGTACCGGGAAGCCTGCCGCTACGCCGGGCAACGCCAGCAGTTCGGCCGGCCGATCGGCCAGTTCCAGCTGGTGCAGCAGATGGTGGCCGACATGATGACGCGGGTGGAAAGCTCGCGCCTGCTGGCCGCGCGCGCTGCCGATGCGCTCGACCGAAAGAGTGACGACGCGCAGCGCTGGTGCTCGATGGCCAAGCGCCACAACAGCGAGACGGTGCTGCGCGTGTGCGAGGATGCCATGCAGGTGCTGGGCGGTGCCGGCTACACCAGCGACTTTCCGCTCGAGCGCCACTACCGCGACGTGCGCCACCTCGCCATCGCCGAGGGCAGCAACCAGATCCAGGCGCTGCTGCTGGCGAAGGGCGAGCTGGGCCTGTCGGCGCTGCGCGGCTAGCTGCCGCCAGCGTGCCGGCCAACGACAACCAAGGAGATCCGAGTTCATGACCTCCCAAGCCGCCCTCACCCGACTGCCGGGCACGCCGGAGCCCATGCACCGCTGGCCCGGCCATGGCGGCGTGCACATCGCCGGCGATGCCTGGGGCCCCGTCGACGGACCGCTGGTGCTGCTGCAGCATGGCGGTGGCCAGACCCGCCACGCCTGGAAGGGCACCGGCGAAACGCTCGGCGCAGCCGGCTACCGCGCCGTGGCCTTCGATGCCCGCGGCCATGGCGACAGCGACTGGGCGCCCGACGGCCTTTACGGGCAGGACGCGATGGTGCGCGACCTGCAGTGCGTGCTCGGCGCGCTGGGTCAGCGCCGGCCGGTGCTGGTGGGTGCGTCGATGGGCGGCGGCACCAGCCTGGTGGCGGTGGGCGAGTCGCATGTCGACGCCACCGCGCTGGTGCTGGTGGACATCGCGCCGCGCGTCGAACCCGCAGGCGTCGACCACATCCAGGCCTTCATGCGCCTCAAGCCCGAGGGCTTCGCCTCGCTGGAAGAAGTGGCGCAAGCGATCGGTACCTACCAGCCGCACCGCAGGCGCCCGCCCAAGCTCGACGGCCTGGGCAAGAACGTGCGCCTGGGCGCCGACGGCCGCTACCACTGGCACTGGGACCCGCGCTACCGCGCCGCCCCGTTCGATCTCGAGCAGCGCTCCCGGCGATTGGCAGCCTGCTCGGTGAACCTGCATCTGCCCACGCTGCTGGTGCGCGGCGGCCTGTCTGATGTGCTGAGCGAGGCCGGCGCACAGGAGTTCCTGGCGCTGTGCCCGACGGCGGAATACGTCAACGTCACCGGCGCCGGCCACATGGTGGCCGGCGACCGCAACGACATCTTCGCCAACGCCGTGATCGATTTTCTGGCCCGCGTCGTGCCGGTCGGTGGCGCGCCGCTGCACCCGCCCCATCCGGTGCGGCCGCTCGAAGGCGACACGGGTGTCGACACGGTCGATGTGCCATGACGAACGCAGCGCACAGCGTGCGCTCGCCCTAGCCGCCGCATGCACGCCGTCACTGCGCTTGCCGAGCGCATTCCACGACGCGTCCGGGGCCTGCTGCTGGGCCTGATCGCAGCGCTGTCGTTCACGCTGCTGCACACCTCGGTGCGCTATGCCTCGCGCGAGCTGCACGTCTTCGAGATCACGTTCTTCCGCTACTTCATCGCGCTGTTCTTCATGCTCCCCGGCCTGCTGGGCAGCCGCTTCGCCGTGCTGCGCACGCAGCGCGGCTGCACCTGCACCTGCACCTGCACCTGCACCTGCACCTGCACCTGCACCTGCACC
>NZ_JAVTWP010000005.1:0-19379 GCF_032229685.1 Rhizobacter sp.
TGCCGCCTGCGCTATACCTTCGGGTTCGAAGAAACAGCCCTTGCGTGGAGCCCCGAGTGAATTCCAAAGCCTTTCAGCCGACGCCGATGCCCGAGCGCCCGCACCACAAGATCTGGCCCAAGCGCTTGCCGCGCCAGCTGGCGGTGCCCGAGACCACGTTGTGGTTCAACCTCGAAGTCA
This sequence comes from Rhizobacter sp., assembly GCF_032229685.1. Classification (GTDB taxonomy): domain Bacteria; phylum Pseudomonadota; class Gammaproteobacteria; order Burkholderiales; family Burkholderiaceae_C; genus LMDS01. The sequence continues at coordinate 181 of NZ_JAVTWP010000005.1, forward strand.
CGGCCACGCGCTTTCCCGACAAGCCGGCCTACCTGTTCTTCGGCCGGCCGCTGAGCTACGGTGAACTGCGCCGCCAGGCCGAGGCCGTGGCCGGCTGGCTGCAGAGCGTGGGCGTGAAGGCCGGTGAGCGCGTCGCCATCTGCATGCAGAACTGCCCGCAGTACGCGGCCGCCTACTACGGGATCCTGCGCGCCAACGCGGTCGTGGTGCCGGTCAACCCGATGAACCGCGCTGAAGAGTTCAGGCACTACATCACCGACCCGCAGACGCGCGTCGTGATCTGCGCTGCCGACCTGGCCGGCATCGTCGCCAGCGCCAACGCCGCGGTGCCCGAGGCCGAGCGCCTCGCCGAAGTGCTGGTCACGCGCTACACCGACGCGATGCACGACGGCCCCGCCGACCCCGAAGACGCGCCGCCAGCCGCCATGGACACCTGGCTGCGCAGCGACCCGCCGCTGCCCACCGGCTTCACCCGTTGGGCCGACGCGCTCGAGCTCGGCCTGAAACCCGGCCCACTCACCGCGCAGCCCGACGACCTGGCCTTGCTGCCCTACACCTCGGGCACCACCGGCCTGCCCAAGGGCTGCATGCACACGCATCGCACGCTGATGTCGAACGCCGTGGGCGGTGGCCAGTGGGGCCAGGCCGGGCCCGAGGCGGTGAGCCTGTCGGTCGTGCCGATGTTCCACGTCACCGGCATGATGTACGGCGTGGTCGGCAACGTGTACCTGGGCAGCACGAGCGTGATCGTGCCGCGCTGGGACCGCGAGCTCGCCGGGCGCCTGATCTCGAAGTACCGGATCACGCACTGGACCTGCATCCCCACGATGATCATCGACCTGTTCGGCAGCCCGAACTACAAGAGCTTCGACCTCACCAGCCTGCAGTACCTGAGCGGCGGCGGCGCCGCGATGCCGCAGGCCGTGGCGCAGCGCCTGCTCGACGAGTTCGGCCTGAGCTTCGCCGAAGGTTATGGCCTCACCGAGACCGCCGCACCCTCGCACGGCAACCCGCCCGAGCGCGCCAAGCTGCAGTGCCTGGGCATCCCTATCTTCGGCGTCGACTCGCGCGTCGTCGACCCGGCCACGCTGAAGGAAGTGCCGGTCGGCGAAGTGGGCGAGATCGTCACGCGCGGGCCGATGGTCTTCAAGGGCTACTGGGGCCACCCCCAGGCGACGAAGGACGCGTTCATCGAGCTCGACGGCCACACTTTCTTCCGGACCGGCGATCTCGGCCGCATGGACGAAGAAGGCTACTTCTTCATGACCGACCGGCTCAAGCGCATGATCAACGCGAGCGGCTTCAAGATCTGGCCGGCTGAAGTGGAGATGCTGCTCTACAAACACCCGGCGGTGCAGGAAGCCTGCATCATCGCGGCCCGCGACGCCTACCGTGGCGAAACCGTGAAGGCGGTCGTCGTGCTGCGCGCCGAAGCCAAGGGCAAGACGACCGGCGAAGACATCACGAACTGGGCGCGCGAGAACATGGCGGCCTACAAGGTGCCCAAGCTCGTGCAGTTCGTCGACTCGTTGCCGAAGTCGGGTTCGGGCAAGGTGATGTGGCGGCTGCTGCAGGACCAGGAGGCCGAGGCCAAGCCGGCCGCATGAACACGCTGCCCGCCATTCCCCTGCCCGCCGGGGTTCGCTCCCGTTTCGTCGACAACCACAACGGCTTGCGCATGCACGTGCTCGAGGCCGGCTTCGAGACCGGCGGCCGGCCCGCGCTGCTGCTCTTGCACGGGTTTCCCGAGCTGGCCTACAGCTGGCGCAAGTTGATGCTGCCGCTGGCCCGCGCCGGCTACCACGTGATCGCGCCCGACCAGCGTGGCTACGGGCGCACCACGGGCTGGAACGGCGACTACGACACCGACCTTGCTCCGTTTCGCATGCTCAACCTGGCGAAAGACGCGCTCGGCCTGCTCTCGGCCCTGGGGCTGCGCACGGTCGCGGCCGTCGTCGGGCACGACTTCGGCTCGCCGGTCGCGGCCACCTGCGCGCTGGCGCGACCCGATGTGTTCCGCTCGGTCGTGCTGATGAGTGCGCCGTTTCCCGGGCCGCCAGAGTTGCCCTTCGACACGGCGCATCGGCCGGCCGACGGCGAAGCTGCCGGCCGCAGCGACCTGCACGCCGATCTCGCGCGCCTGCCGCGCCCGCGCAAGCACTACCAGTGGTACTACTCGACACGCGGCGCCGATGCCGAGATGCGCCACGCCCCGCAAGGCGTCCACAACTTCCTGCGGGCCTACTACCACCAGAAGAGTGCCGACTGGCCGCACAACGAGCCCTTCGGGCTCGCCGCGCGCACCGCGGACGAGTTGGCCAAGCTGCCCGACTACTACGTGATGGACCTGCACAAGGGCATGAGCGAGACGGTCGCGCCGCACATGCCCTCGGCGGCACAGATTGCGGCCTGCACCTGGTTGCCCGAGCACGAGCTCGCGGTCTACAGCCGCGAGTTCGAGCGCAACGGTTTTCAGGGCGGCCTGCACTGGTACCGCTGCCAGACCGAAGACAGGGCCAATGGCGACGTGCAGCTGTTCTCGGGGCGCCGCATCGAGGTGCCCGCTTGTTTCATCGCCGGCCGCAGGGACTGGGGCCCCTGGCAGTCACCGGGGGCATTGCAGCGCATGCAGACCGAGGTCTGCATCGATCTGCGCGGCTGCCACTGGGTCGACGGTGCCGGGCACTGGGTGCAGCAAGAGCGGCCCGAAGACGTGGTGCGGCTTCTGCTGGGCTTTGTGCAGCCCGCCTGAGCCGCGCGCGCTGCCCTTCAGGTGGGCCGACGAAAGCGCGCCCAGGCCGCGGCCGTCGGCGTGGTGCCGGCGCCAGGCTCCTGCGGCAGGCGGAAATGCCCCGCCACCACCTCGGCCGGCTCGGTGAAGCAGTCCTTGATCCAAGGGATGTACTCGAGCACCGCGACCGCCGGGTGCGCGTACGCCAGATGCACATGCACCTGGCTCATGTCGCCGGCATGCGGTGCGACCGGAATACGGAAGGAATGCGCGGTGTCGCAGACCTGCAGCACGTCGGTGATGCCGGCCATGCGCGTCACGTCGGGCTGGGCCCAGTGGATCGCCTGCTGCGCGAAGAATTCGGCGAAGGCGTCGGGCGTGTAAAGCTGCTCGCCGAGCGCGACCGGAATGTTCGACTGCCGCGCCAGCTGCGCGTGGCCTTTCACGTCGTCGTACCAGAGCGGTTCTTCGAACCAGTAGACGTTCGATTCTTCTGCCAGGCGGCAGAAGCGCAGGCAGGTCGGCAGGTCCCACTTGCCGTTGCCGTCGATCGCGAGCGTCACGTCGGGGCCGATGGCCTGGCGCACCAGCGCCAGCCGGCGCGCGTCGCGCTCGACCGACGAGCCCACCTTGATCTTGATACCGGTGAAGCCTTCTTCGACCGCGCGCGCCGCGCCGGCCACGAGTGGGTCGTCGGGGATGCTGAGCCAGCCGATGTCGGTGTTGTAGGCCCGCACCTTGTCGCGCACCTGGCCGCCGAGCAACTTCCACAGCGGCTGTTGCGCGGCCTTGGCTTTCAGGTCCCACAACGCGATGTCGATCGCGGCCTGCGCGAGCGTGGTGATGCCGGCGCGGCCCACCCACTGCAAGGCCGGGTTGCGCGCCAGCTTGTGCCACAGGCGGCGGATGTCGCGTGCGTCTTCGCCGATCAGCAGCGGCGCGTGGCAGCTTTCGATGCAGCGCGTGATCAGCTGGTCGCTCGCCAGGTGCGCGTGGGTGCCGGTGAAACCGAAGCCGCTCAAGCCAGCGTCGGTGTCGATCTGCGCGCCGACCACGCCCCAGTGCGAGATCGTGTGCGTGCTGTCGGCGATCATGCTGCCGGTGACCGGCACGTGCAGGATGAACGGTGTGACGGCGGTGATCTTCATGCGGTGCTCAGTACGTGGCGCGCCCGCCCGACAGGTCGAACACCGCGCCGGTGCTGAACGAGCACTCTTCCGACGCCAGCCACGCGATCATCGCGGCCGCCTCATTCACTTCGAGAAAACGCGCCATCGGGATCTTGCTGAGCATGAAGTCGATGTGCTGCTGTGTCATCGAATCGAAGATCGCGGTCTTGGCCGCGGCCGGCGACACGGCGTTGACGAGCACCCCCTTGGTCGCCAGCTCTTTCGCGAGCGACTTGGTCAGCGCGATCAGCCCGGCTTTCGACGCGCTGTAGTGCGAAGCGTTCGGGTTGCCTTCCTTGCCGGCCACCGAGGCGATGTTGACGATGCGGCCGTAGCCTTGTTTGAGCATCTGCGGCACGATGGCGCGGCAGGTCAGGAAGGGCGCGACGAGGTTGACCTCGATCACGCGCCGCCACACGTCGGGTGCCAGTTCCCAGGTGGGCGCGTTGCCGCCGGTGATGCCGGCGTTGTTGACGAGGATGTCGATCCGGCCGTGCGTGGCCACGGCGGCCTGCGTGGCCTCGGCCACCGCCGTTTCGACCGACAGTTCCACGCTCGCGGTGCTGACCTGGCCCAGCGCCCCGAGCGTCTTCTGCGCTTCGGCGAGACGCGCCGCGTCGATGTCCCAGAGCTCCACGCCGGCGCCCGATTTCAGAAACCGCTCGGCGGCCGCATAGCCGAGGCCCTGCGCGCCGCCCGTGATCACGGCCACGCGGCCCTTCAGGTCGATCTGGTTCATCAGCGCAAACCCTTCAGGGTGGTGTCGGCGTTCGGCGCCGCGGCGCAATCGTCGATGTACTGGCGGATGATCTCCGCGAAACCGGTGTGGGGCATGAGCCCGAGCTTGGCGGCCCGCTTCGACGACGCGCCGCTCGGCCAGTTGGCCACGATGCCGGCGATGCGTTCGTCGCGCACGAAGCGCACACGCTCGCGCACCGCCGGGCCGGCCACCTGCGCCAGCGCTTCCAGCATGTCGGACACGCGCACGTTCAATGCCGGCAGGTTGAGCGCGGTGCGGCCGTTGAAGGCGTCGCGGCTCGCTTCGAACACCGCGATCAGGCCCTCGACCGTGCGTGTCGGCGAAGACACCGGGTGCGACACGCTCGCATCGACCGGGCAGATCGATTCCACCCCGGCCAGCGGCTCGCGGATGATGCCGCTGAAGAACGACGAGGCGGCGCCGTTGGGCTTGCCGGGGCGCACCGTCACCGTCATCAGGCGCGCGGCGCGGCCGTCGATGTAACCCTTGCGGGTGTAGTCGGCCACCAGGTGTTCGCAGATCAGTTTCTGCGTGCCGTACGAGGTTTGTGGCGCGGGCAAGGTGTCGTCGGCGACCACGCTGGGCAGTGGCACGGCCGGGTCGGGGCCGAAGACGGCGACCGAGCTCGAGAACACCACCCGCGCGGGCTGGCCACCCGCGTTCACGTTGAAGCGTAGCGCGTCGAGCAGGGCGCGCGTGCTGTCGAGGTTGGAACGCAGCCCCAGGTCGAAGTCGGCCTCGCATTCACCCGACACGGCCGAAGCGAGGTGGAACACACCGTCGAAGCGCTCTTCGCGCAGCGCGTCGGTGTGTGTCAGCAGTGGGCCGGTACGGGCTTGCACGCGCGCGTCGGCGAGCAGGTCGGGGCGGGGCGGGGCGATGTCGGTCAGCACGACTTGTTTGATCGTCTGGCCGGCCAGCGTGCCGCGGGCGAGCAGCGCCCGGGCCAGTCGGTCGCCGAGAAAACCTCCGCCGCCGGTGATGAGCAGTTTCATGGGGTGACTCCTTCTGGTGAATGAATGCGGCGCGGGCTCACCAGCGCGCGCCGAATGTGCTGCGCAGCTCGTCAATCTGTGCTTCGGTCAGGGGCGCCGCGCTGCGGCCGGTGGCGAGCCACAGGTGGGCGGTCTCTTCGAGTTCTTCGAGCACGGCCATCGCACTCGCAGGTGAATCGTGCCAGACGTTCGGGCCGAGCCGCTCGAGCATCACGGCGCGGATCGGCACGCCGCGCGCACGAGCCGAGCCGATCGCCGCCACCACCGCGTCGGCGGCCGCCGGGTCGCCGGGGCGGTGGTATGGAATCAGCGGTACGTGGCCGACCTTCATCACGAAGTAGGGCGTGATCGGCGGCACGATGTCGTCGGCGTGCCAGACGCCGGCGAGCGTGAGCGCGACCAGTTGCGTGGCATGCGTGTGGATCACGCACTGCGCCTCGGGCTCGGCGGCGTAGATGGCGCGGTGCATTGCCAGCGTCTTGCTGGCCCGCTCGCCACTGAGCTGTATGCCCTGGGCGTCGACATGGGCCAGCGCATCGGGCTGCAGAAAGCCCAGGCACGCGTCGGTCGGCGTGATCAGGTAACCGCGGCCTTCGGGCAGGCGCACGCTGATGTTGCCGGCGCTCGCGTGCACATAGCCACGCTCGAACAGCGAGCGGCCGACGCGGCAGACCTCGGAGCGCAGCGTGTCGAGGCTCATCGGCCGGCCTGCCGCCTGGGCACGGCCGCGGCCGTGCTGCGCTGCGTGACCGGGCGGCGCCGCGGGCCGGTGATCACGCCGCCTTCGATCAGCCGTTGCTCGCCGTACAGCAGGTGTTCGGTCGCGCAACGCCGGGCACGGGCCGGGTCGCGTGCGGCGATGGCTTCGACGATCGCGCGGTGTTCGATGCGCACGGCGTCCATGAAGTCTTGCCGCCGCGCTTCGTTGCCGCGGGTGATGCGCATCGCGGCGCGCAGGTACTGTTCGAGAAAACCGATCATCAGGCTGAACTGCGGGTTGCCGGTGGCTTCGCCGATCGTGCGGTGAAAGGCCAGGTCTTCGTCGACACCGTCGCGGCCCTCGGCGGCGGCCAGGTCGATGGCCTTCAAGGCGCGGCGCAGGTCGGCCACCTGGGTGCGTGTGGCGCGCTCGGCAGCGAGCGCGGCGGTTTCGCCTTCGAGCACGCGCCGCAGCTCGACCACGTGCACCACGGCCTGTACCGATTCGAGCACGCTCGGGTCGAACGCCAGCGCCTGGTTCAGCGGCGGCAAGGCCACGAACACACCCGAGCCCTGGCGCGAGCGCACCATCTCGCGCGATTTGAGCTGGTGCACCGCTTCGCGCACCACGGTGCGCGACACGCCGTGTGCCAGCGCCAACTGCTGCTCGGTGGGCAGGCGGTCGCCGGGGCGCAGCGCGCCCGATTCGATCTGCGCGCCCAGCAGGCCGGCCAGCCGGTCCGAGAGCCGCTCGGTGACGAGCCGGGTCGGCGCGGGCGGGGCGGGCGCGAGCGTGTGCGAATGCAGCATGGTTATCTGGTCATCATACAAATAAGCAAGGGTTTTGTTCTAACGGTTTGTCCTGATGGCGGGGCTGCTTGGCAATGTCGATACTCGCGCCGCACAGCGGTGTTGTGCGTGGCGTCGAGCTGCGCGAAAGTTGCCAGCCCGCACTCATTTCAGGATCCCCAGGCCATGGCCAGCGTCACCATTCAGGCGGTCAAGAAAAGTTTCGGCGCGGTGCCGATCCTGCACGGCGTCGACATCGACATCGACGACGGCTCGTTCACGGTGTTGGTCGGCCCGTCTGGCTGCGGCAAGAGCACCTTGCTGCGCATGATCGCCGGGCTCGAGCAGATCAACGGCGGCGAGATCCGCATCGGCAACCGCCGCGTCAACGAGCTGCAGCCCAAGGAACGCGACATCGCGATGGTGTTCCAGAACTACGCGCTGTACCCGCACATGACGGTGCGCGAGAACATGGCCTTCTCGCTCGCGCTCGCCAAGATGGACAAGGCGGCGATCGACAGCAAGGTCGGCCGTGCTGCCGAGATCCTGGCGCTTGGTGCCTTGCTCGACCGTTACCCGCGCCAGCTCTCGGGCGGCCAGCGCCAGCGTGTGGCGATGGGGCGCGCGATCGTGCGCGACCCGCAGGTGTTCCTGTTCGACGAGCCGCTCTCGAACCTCGACGCCAAGCTGCGCGTGGCCATGCGCAGCGAGATCAAGGAACTGCACCAGCGCCTGAAGACCACCTCGATCTACGTCACGCACGACCAGATCGAAGCCATGACCATGGGCGACAAGATCGTCGTGATGCGCGACGGCCGCATCGAGCAGACCGGCAGCCCGCTCGAGCTCTACGACCACCCGGCGAACCAGTTCGTGGCCGGCTTCATCGGTTCGCCGGCGATGAACTTCCTGCCCGGCACCTTGCGTCGCAAAGGTGATGCCGCCAGCGTGGAGCTGGCCGACGGCACGCAGCTCGCTGCGCCGCCGCGTGTCGGGGGCGTCGACGGCCAGCCGGTGATCTTCGGCACCCGCCCCGAACACCTCACGCTCGCCGACGGCGGCGGCATTCCGGCGCGTGTGGTCGTGATGGAGCCCACCGGCATGGACACTTTCGTCGCCTGCCGCCACGAAGGTGTGGAACTCTCGGCCGTGTTCCGCGAGCGCCATGACTTCGCGCCTGGCAGCACCATCCACCTGCTGCCCGACCTGCAGCGCGCGCATCTGTTCGACGCCAGCACCGGGCGCCACATGGCGGCCTGACGCCGGCTTTCAGCTTTCCCCCCGAACGTTCACAGAAGGAGATCGTCATGAGTGATTTCAATCGCCGCAAATTCCTCGAAGGCTCGGCCGGTGTGGCCGCAGCTGCCTCGGTCGGTGCCGGCACCGCCGTGTTTTCGCCGTTCGCCCAGGCGCAGACGCTGTCGTTCAAACCCGAGAAAGATGCCAAGCTGCGTGTGCTCCGCTGGAGCCGCTTCGTGCAGGGCGACATCGACGCCTACATGATCAACGTCAAGAAGTTCACCGAGAAGACCGGCGTCGAAGTGCGTGTCGACAACGAAGGCTGGGAAGACGTGCGCCCGAAGGCGGCCGTGGCGGCCAACACCGGCGCCGGCCCCGACATCATCCTGTCGACCAACGACGACGCGAACCTCTACCCCGACAAGCTGCTCGACGTGACCGACCTGGCCACCTACCTGGGCAAGAAGTACGGCGGCTGGTACCCGTCGGTCGAAGCCTACCTGCGGCCCGACGGCAAGAAGTGGATCGGCCTGGGCCTGGGCGCCGCAGGGTCGTACATGGTCTACCGCCAGAGCCAGCTGAAGGCGGCCGGCTTCGACACCTTCCCGAAGACGACCGACGACTTCCTGAAGATGCTCAAGGCCCTGAAAGAGAAGGGCACGCCGGGCGGCTTTGCGCTGGGCAACGCCACCGGCGACGGCCTGTGGTGCAACTGGCTGATCTGGGCCTTCGGCGGCAAGCTGGTCGACAAGGACAACAAGGTCGTGATCGACAGCCCCGAAACCATTAAGGGCCTCGAGTACGCCAAGGAGCTGTACGCGAACTTCATTCCCGGCACGCTGTCGTGGCTCGACCCGAACAACAACAAGGCTTTCCTCGACGGCCAGATCAGCGTCACCAACAACGGCATCTCGATCTACTACGCCGCCAAGAACTCGAAGGACGAGAAGGTCAAGGAGATGGCGGCCGACATTCAGCACGCCTCGTTCCCGGTCGGCCCGGTGGGCGTGCCGACCGAGTCGCACCTGTTCTTCAACCAGATGATCATGAAGTACACGAAGTACCCGAACGCAGCGAAGGAATTCCTGCGCTTCATGATGGAACAGGAGCAGTTCGACCCGTGGCTCACCGGCGCGGGCGGCTACATCGCGCAGCCGCTGGCGGCCTACGAAAAGACAGCCATCTGGACGGCCGACCCGAAGAACACGCCTTACCGCGACGCCGTGAAGAACATGCGGCCGGCAGGTTACGCGGGCAAGCTGGGTTATGCCTCGGCCGGCGCCGGCGCCGACTTCATCGTCGTCAACATGGTGGCCGAAGCGGCCAGCGGTTCGAAGACGCCGAAGGAAGCGGCGGAACGGGCTCAGAAGCGCGCCGAGCGCTATTACAAAGTCTGATATTGCGGACACCTTTGGTGCCGCAATATCTCGCCGCGTTCGAACGTCATTTCGGCCGAACGGCCGAAGTGACGTTCAACTTGGCGGGGGGCGGCTCGGCGCGTTGCGCCGTAGGCCGCCCTGGTTGGTTTTGCTCTTGGTGACTGAATGAAGTTGATGCTTGAGAGATTTCAGAACAGCCGCAACGCGTTGGGGTGGGCCTTCATGCTGCCCGCCGCAGTGCTGCTGCTGCTGTTCCTCACCTACCCGCTCGGGTTGGGCACCTGGCTCGGCTTCACCGACGCGAAGATCGGCCGCGCCGGCGAATGGATCGGCCTGGAGAACTTCAGCTTTCTCGTGACCGACAGCGTCACCCGGCTCGCACTGTTCAACACCCTTTTCTACACGATCGTCGCGAGCATCCTCAAGTTCGTGCTCGGCCTGTGGCTCGCGATCCTGCTGAACAAGAACCTGCCGTTCAAGACCTTCTTCCGCGCCGTGGTGCTGCTGCCCTGGATCGTGCCGACGGCACTTTCGGCCATCGCGTTCTGGTGGATCTACGACTCGCAGTTCTCGGTCATCAGCTGGGTGCTGGTGAAGCTCGGCCTGATCAACGTCTACATCGACTTTCTGGGCGACCCGTGGAACGCACGCTGGTCGACCATCGTGGCCAACGTGTGGCGCGGCATCCCGTTCGTGGCGATCTCGCTGCTGGCCGGGCTGCAGACGATCTCGCCTTCGTACTACGAAGCCTCGGCGATCGACGGAGCCACGCCCTGGCAGCAGTTTCGCCACGTGACGCTGCCTTTGCTCACGCCCATCATCGCCGTGGTGATGACGTTTTCGGTGCTGTTCACCTTCACCGACTTTCAGCTGATCTACGTGCTCACGCGCGGCGGCCCGCTCAACGCCACGCACCTGATGGCCACACTCGCTTTCCAGCGTGCCATCTCGGGCGGTGCGCTCGCCGAAGGCGCGGCCATCGCCACGCTGATGGTGCCCTTCTTGCTGGCCGCGATCATGTTCAGCTACTTCGGTTTGCAGCGCCGGGCGTGGCAGCAGGGCGGTGACAAATGAGTGCAGCAGAGAAAGATGGCGCGTCCGGCATGGACTATCTGCAGTCCGTGCCGCGGCGCTGGGTCACGATGTACATCCCGATCGGGATCTTCGTGTTCGTGCTGCTGTTCCCGTTCTACTGGATGGTGGTCACTTCGCTGAAGCCCGACACCGAGTTGCTCTCGCGCACCGGCAACCCGTTCTGGATCATCAAGCCCACGCTGGCGCACTTCGAGAAGCTGCTGTTCCGCACCGAGTACCCCGCCTGGTTGTGGAACACGATTCTGGTTTCGGTGATCTCGACCATCATCTCGCTGATCGCTTCGATCCTGGCCGCGTATGCGATCGAGCGGCTGCGCTTCCAGGGCGCCAAGCCGGCGGGCGGCGCGATCTTTCTCGCCTACCTGGTGCCGCCATCGATCCTGTTCATTCCGCTCGCGGCCATCGTCGTGAAGCTCGGGCTGTTCGACTCGCGCATGGCGCTGATCCTGACCTACCCGACTTTCCTGATCCCGTTTTCCACGTGGCTGCTGATGGGCTACTTTCGCTCGATACCTTACGAGCTGGAAGAGTGCGCGCTGATCGACGGTGCCAACCGCTGGCAGATTCTCGTGAAGATCGTGCTGCCGCTCGCGGTGCCGGGCCTCATCTCGGCCGGCATCTTTGCGTTCACCCTGTCGTGGAACGAATTCATCTACGCGCTCACCTTCGTCTCGTCGAGCGAGAGCAAGACGGTGCCGGTGGGCGTGGTCACCGAACTGGTCGAAGGCGACGTGTACCACTGGGGGCCGCTGATGGCCGGAGCGCTGCTCGGCTCGTTGCCGGTGGCCTTCGTGTACTCGTTCTTCGTCGAGTACTACGTGTCGGGCATGACGGGTTCGGTCAAGGAGTGAGGGCGGGCGCAGGCGCCGCTCGCGTCTGCCGGATACTCTGCTGCTTCGCGGCAACGATCGTCCCACCGCCATGAGCTCTTCCATGCCCTTTCCCCTGCGCGGCGCTGTGGCCGTGCTCACCGGTGCCGGCAGCGGCATCGGCGCGGCCCTGGCGCCGTTGCTCGCGCAGCGCGGCGCGCATCTCGCGCTGGTCGACGTCAACGCCGCGGCGCTGGAGGCCACGGCTGCCTTGGCGCGTGCGCACGGCGTGAGCGTGACGACCCATGTGTTCGACCTGTCGCGGCCCGAGTCGGTACCGGCTGTGTTCGATGCCGTGCTCGCCGCGCACGGCCGCGCCAGCGTCTTGATCAACAACGCCGGCGTGGCGCTGGGGGGCAGCTTCGCGCAGGTGGCCGCGGCCGATTTCGACTGGCTGATGAGCATCAACTTCAGCGCGGTGGTGAACCTCACGCGCGCTTTTCTGCCGGTGCTCGAGCGTGAGCCGGCGGCGCAGATCGTCAACCTGTCGAGCGTGTTCGGCATCGTCGCGCCGCCGGGGCAGACGGCTTACTGCGCCGCCAAGTTCGCGGTGCGCGGTTTCAGCGAATCATTGCGCCACGAACTGCAGATGGCCGGCTCGCCGGTGGGCGTGACGATCGTGCACCCCGGCGGTGTGCGCACGCGCATTGCCGAGAGCGCGCGTGTGGCCGCAGGCCTGAACCCGGCCGAAGTGGCCTTGCGCAAGGCAGCGGCTTCGCGCCTGCTGGTGATGCCACCCGAAGAAGCGGCGGCGCGCATCCTGCTCGGCATCGAACGCCGCGAGCTGCGTGTGCTGGTCGGCAAGGACGCGGTAGGCGCAATGTGGCTGCAGCGCATCTTCCCGGTCACCTACTGGCAGCACATGGGGCGCAGCATTGCGCGGCGCATTCAAGGCGCCGAGTCGTCGACGGGGCAGCCACTGTGAAAGCCAGCTGGCAGGCCCGGGCGGCCAGCTTCGTCATCCGCCGGCGCGTCAAGCCGGCGCTCGGCGACTTCAGCGACATCGCCCGTGTGCGTGCCACCTTCGGCACGCCCCTGCCGGCGCCGCGCGGCGTGCGCTACACCGAGGCCGTGGTCGGCGGTGTGCCGGGCGAGTGGGTCGAATCAGAGACTGGCGAGCCGGCGGGCACCACGCTGCTGTACCTGCACGGCGGTGGCTTCGTCGGCTGCTCGCCACGCACGCACCGTTCGCTCACCGCGGCGCTCGCGCTGCAGGGCCTGCGGGTGTTCGTGCCCGACTACCGCCTCGCCCCCGAGCACCCGTTCCCCGCCGCGCCGCTCGACGCGCAGGCGGTGTGGCGCGCACTGCGTGCTTCGCACCCCGGTCGCCTGGTCGTGGCTGGCGACAGCGCCGGCGGCAACCTCGCGCTCGGCCTGATGCTGGCGCTGCGCGATGCCGGGGAAGCGCTGCCCGACGCGGCTGCGCTGTTTTCGCCCGCCACCGACCTCACCGGCGGCAGCGCTTCACTGCTGGGCAATGCCGAGCGCGACGCCATGTTCCGCGGCGACAAGCTCGAGAACCTGCAGCGCGCCTACCTCGGCGGCGCCGACCCCGCGCAACCGCTCGCGTCGCCGCTGCTCGGTGAGCTGCGTGGCTTGCCGCCGCTGCTGCTGCACGTGGGTGAAGACGAGGCCCTTCGTGACGACAGCCTGCGGGTCGCGCAGAAGGCGCGCGCGGCCGGGGTGTGGGTCGAGCTGCAGGTGTTCCCCGGCGTGTCGCACGTGTGGCAGTTGTTGTGGCGCCTGCCCGAAGCGCGGCGGTCGGTGCGGGCGGCGGCGCGCTTTCTGCGCGAGGCGGGTGGCGAGCAAGGCGTCGAGCAACTCGACGTGCTCATCGTCGGCGCCGGCCTGTCGGGCATTGGCGCGGCGGTGCACCTGCAGCAGCAGTGCCCGGGCAAACGCTTCGCGCTGCTCGAAGGCCGCGAAACGCTGGGCGGCACGTGGGACCTGTTTCGCTACCCCGGCGTGCGGTCCGACTCCGACATGTACACGCTGGGCTACATCTTCAAGCCCTGGAAAGACGCGAAGGCGATCGCCGACGGCCCGGCGATCCGTGCCTACATTGCCGAGACCGCGGCCGAGTACGGCATCGACCGGCACATCCGTTACCAGCACCGCGTGGTCAGCGCCGACTGGTCGGCCACCGATGCACGCTGGACGGTCGTCGTCGAGCGCGGCCCGCAGCGTGAGCGCTGCAAGCTGCGCTGCAGCTTCCTGCTCTTCGGCAGCGGCTACTACAGCTACGCGCAGCCGCACCAGCCCGATCTGCCGGGCATCGAACATTTCGCCGGCAAGGTGCTGCACCCGCAGTTCTGGCCCGAAACGCTCGACCACGCCGGCCAGGGTGTGGTGGTGGTCGGCAGCGGCGCCACCGCGGTGACGCTGGTGCCAGAGATGGCGAAGACCGCGGCCCACGTGACCATGCTGCAGCGCTCACCCACCTACGTGGTCGCGCGCCCGTCGAAAGACGCGGTCGCCGAACGGCTGAAACGCTGGTTGCCGGCCATGCTGGCCTACCGACTGGTGCGTTTGAAGAACGTGCTGGTCGGCATGTACTTCTACCGCCTGGCGCGCAAGTACCCGGTGCAGGCCAAGGCGCGGTTGGTCGGCCTGGTGAAACACGAACTCGGGCCGGCCTTCGATGTGGAGCGCCACTTCACGCCGCGCTACAACCCCTGGGACCAGCGCATCTGCCTGGTGCCCGACGGCGACCTCTTCAAGTCGATCCGCGAGGGCCGGGCCTCGGTCGCCACCGGGCAGATCGAGAGCTTCACGCCGCATGGCGTTCGCTTGCAGTCGGGTGAAGAACTGCCGGCCGACATCGTCGTCACCGCCACCGGCCTGCAGCTCAACGTGCTCGGCGACGTGAAGCTCAGCCTCGACGGCCAGGCGGTCGACATGGCGCAGGCGCTCGTCTACAAGGGCATGATGTACAGCGGCATCCCGAACCTGGCCAACGTCTTCGGCTACACGAATGCGAGCTGGACGCTGAAGGCCGACCTCACCTCGCGCTACATGTGCCGCCTGCTCAGGCACATGGACAAGACCGGCGCCACGGTCGCCACGCCCACGCGAGCTGCCGGCGTCTCGCCCGAACCCTTTCTCACCTTCACCTCGGGCTACGTGCGCCGCGCGATCGAGATGCTGCCCAAGCAGGGCGACCGCAAGCCCTGGCGCCTGTACCAGAACTACGTGCTCGATCTGGTCACGCTGGATCTCGGCAAGGTCGATGACGGGGTGATGCGCTTCGGGCGGGCGGGTAGAAGTTGAGCTGACTCCTCCATTACGTTGCTTGGGCGCGTCGCGGCGGGCGGCACCTTTCGGCTTTGCGCGAGGAAAGACAGGACGTGACAGCACGCGCCTTTGCCGCCTCCGAAAGGCTCGGTGACTACCCAATCGAGAACCCACCTTTCAAGCATTCGCGCAGATAAGTGACCCAGGCATTCACCGCATGCGGCACGTGCGGGCTGTAGGGCCGCATCGCGTACACGTGGTCGCCGAACGCGCCCACCGAACGCCAGCCTGGCAGCACCTGCACGAGCTTGCCGGCGAGCAGGTCACGTTGTGCGCTGAAGTCGGGCAGCAGGGCGATGCCCACGCCGCCGAGGGCCGCTTCGCGCAGCGCTTCGCTGTTGTTCGCCGCGAATGCACCGCGGATCGCCACGCTGACACCCGCGCTCTTGCCCTTCGCCGGCTCGAAGCGCCAGACCGAAGAACCGCCACTGCGCAGGTAGCGCAGGCCGTCGTGTATCGCCAGGTCTTCGGGGTGGGCGGGCGTGCCGCAGCGCCGCAGGTAGCTCCGCGTGGCGACGAGCAGCGCACGCGATTCGCACAGCGCCCAGGCCACGTGGGTTTCCGGTACGACGCTGGTGTGGCGGATCGCCACGTCGAAGCCGTCTTGCGCGAGCGAGACGATGCGGTCGGCCAGCTCCAGTTCGAGGCGCACCTCGGGGTGCTGCTTCAGGAAGGCCGGCACCAGCGGCACGATCTGTTGCCGGCCGAGCGCCACCGGCGCGGTCAGCCGCAACAGGCCGCGCGGGGCCTGCGACAGGTCTTTCACGTCGGCAAGGCTGCGCTCGATCTGCTCGAAGGCGCCGCGGGTCGCGTCGGCCAGCTGTTGCCCGGCTTCGGTGAGGCGTACGCTGCGGGTCGTGCGCCGCACCAGCGGCACGCCGGCGGCCTGCTCGAGTGCGGCGATGCGCTGGCTCATCGCCGCCTTGCTCACGCCCAGGCGCTGCGCCGCGGCGGTGAAGCTGCCGGCCGACGCCAGCGTCACGAGCCAGTGCACATGGGCCCACAGGGATTCTGATTTCACGTTTGCCATGCCCTCATTGTTCGTCAGAGTGAACAATGAATCCAGCGGCATGGCCTTGGCTTCGGGCGGCGGCTTGTCTACATTGCAGGTTTCACCACCCTCACCGCAGGAGAGCCACCATGGGTGCACCCGAAGCCTTCACCGCCACCACCGAGGTCGGCCACTACATCGGTGGCCGGGCGGTGGCCAGCACCAGCGGCCGGCGCCAGCCGGTCTACAACCCTTCCACCGGCGCCGTGGCACGCCAGGTGGCGCTCGGCTCGGTGGACGAGGTGAACGCCGCCGTCGCTTCTGCCAAGGCCGCGTTCCCGGCCTGGGCCGACATGCCGCCGATCCGGCGCGCCCGCATCCTGAACAAGTTCCTCGAGCTGCTGAACCAGCACCGCGACACGCTCGCCGCGATGATCACCGCCGAACACGGCAAGGTCTTCACCGACGCGCAAGGCGAAGTGACCCGCGGCATCGACATCGTCGAGTTCGCCTGCGGCGTACCGCAGCTGCTCAAGGGCGACTTCACCGACCAGGTGAGCACCGGCATCGACAACTGGACGCTGCGCCAGCCGCTCGGCGTGGTGGCCGGCATCACGCCGTTCAACTTCCCGTGCATGGTGCCGATGTGGATGTTCCCGGTGGCCATCGCCTGCGGCAACACCTTCGTCCTGAAGCCCAGCGAACGTGACCCGTCGCCTTCGGTCTTCATGGCCGAGCTGCTCAAGCAGGCCGGGTTGCCCGACGGCGTGTTCAATGTGGTGCAGGGTGACAAGGTCGCCGTCGACGCGCTGCTGTCGCACGTGGACGTGAAGGCGCTCAGCTTCGTCGGCTCGACCCCGATCGCGCAATACATCTACGAAACCGGCGCCCACCACGGCAAGCGTGTGCAGGCGCTCGGCGGCGCGAAGAACCACATGGTCGTGATGCCCGACGCCGACATCGAACAGGCCGTCGACGGCCTGATCGGCGCCGGCTACGGCTCGGCCGGCGAGCGCTGCATGGCGATCAGCGTGGCGGTGCTGGTGGGCGACGTGGCCGACAAGATCGTGCCCAAGCTCGCCGAGCGCGCCAAGACGCTCAAGATCAAGAACGGCATGGAGCTCGACGCCGAGATGGGCCCGATCGTCACGAAGCAGGCGCTCGAGCGCATCGAGGGCTACATCGGCATCGGCGTCGAAGAAGGCGCGAAGCTGGTCGTCGATGGCCGCGGGCACAAGGTTGCGGGCCACGAGAACGGCTTCTTCACTGGCGGCACCTTGTTCGACCATGTCACGCCGCAGATGCGCATCTACAAGGAAGAGATCTTCGGCCCGGTGCTCGCCTGCGTGCGCGTGAAAGACATGGCCGAGGCGCTGAAGCTCGTCAACCAGCACGAGTTCGGCAATGGCGTGGCCTGCTACACCAGCGACGGCAACGTGGCGCGCGAGTTCAGCCGCCAGGTGCAGGTGGGCATGGTGGGCGTGAATGTGCCCATTCCGGTGCCGATGGCCTGGCACGGCTTCGGCGGCTGGAAGCGCAGCCTGTTCGGCGACATGCACGCCTACGGTGAAGAAGGCGTGCGCTTCTACACCAAGCAGAAGTCGATCATGCAGCGCTGGCCCTCGACCATCGCCAAGGGCGCCGAATTCGTGATGCCGACGTCGAAGTGACCGGCACCGGTGAGCGGCCCGGCGTTCAGCCGCCGGGCCGGGCCGCTCACACGTTCATCACCGCCACCGAGCGCACGTTGAGGTAGGCCTCGACCGCTTCGGGCCCGCCTTCAGAACCATAGCCCGAGTCCTTGATGCCACCGAAGGGCATCTCGGCCGACGGCATGGCCGGCATGTTGACCCACAGCATGCCCACCTCGACGCGGCGCGCCAGCAGGTCGGCGTTTTTCAGCGAACGCGTGAAGGCATAACCGGCCAGGCCATAGGGCAGGCGGTTGGCTTCGGCGATCGCTTCGTCGAGCGTGTTGAAGCTGCTGATCGCCGCCATGGGCCCGAACGGTTCGTCGTTGAAGACCTTGGCGTCGCGCGGCACGTCGGCCAGCACCGTGGGTTGCCAGAAGTTGCCGGTGTCGCCGATGCGTTCGCCGCCGGCCAGCACGGTGGCGCCGCGCTTCACGGCGTCTTGCGTGAACTCGGCCATGGCCGTCAGGCGGCGCGGGTTGGCCAGCGGGCCCATCTGCGTGCCTTCGGTCAGGCCGTCACCCACCTTCAGGCCCTTGGCCTGCTGCGCCAGCGCCGCGGCAAAGTCTTTTCGGATGCTCTCGTGCACCAGAAAGCGCGTCGGCGAGATGCACACCTGCCCGGCGTTGCGGAACTTCGCGCCGCCCGCCGCCTTGACGGCGAGCGTGATGTCGGCGTCTTCGGCCACGATCACCGGCGCGTGGCCGCCGAGTTCCATGGTGACGCGTTTCATGTGGCGGCCGGCCAGCGCGGCGAGTTGTTTGCCCACCGGCGTGGAGCCGGTGAACGTGATCTTGCGGATCACCGGGTGCGGGATCAGGTAGCTCGACACCTCGGCCGGGTCACCGTACACCAGGCCGAGCACGCCGGGCGGCAGGCCGGCGTCGGCAAAAGCGCGGATCAGCTCGGCAGGCGCTGCCGGCGTTTCTTCGGCCGCCTTCACCAGCATCGAGCAACCGGCGGCGAGCGCGGCGCCGACTTTGCGCACCACCTGGTTGATCGGGAAGTTCCACGGGGTGAACGCGGCCACCGGGCCGACCGGGTCTTTCAGCACCATCTGGCGCAGCGCCAGGTTGCCACGCGAAGGGACGATGCGGCCGTAGACGCGCATGCCTTCTTCGGCGAACCACTCGATGATGTCGGCCGCGGCCATCGCTTCGCCCTTGGCTTCAGCGAGCGGCTTGCCCTGCTCTTGCGTGAGCACGCGCGCGATGTCGCCGGCGCGCTGGCGCATCAGGTCGGCGGCGCGCCGCATGATCTTGCTGCGCTCGGCGGGCACCATGTCGCGCCAGGTCTCGAAGCCTTTCTGGGCGGCGGCCAAAGCCAGGTCGAGGTCGGCCGTGCCGGCACGCGCCACGCGTCCGATCTCTGCGCCGGTGGCCGGGTTGTGCACGGCCAGCGTGCGGCCGTCGGCGGCGTCTTGCCACTGGCCATGGATGAAGAGCTGGGTGTTGGGGTAGGTCATGGTCGCTCGTGCTTCAGGCAAAAAGGTGAAGCA
>NZ_JAVTWP010000006.1:0-3249 GCF_032229685.1 Rhizobacter sp.
GTGAAGGTGGCCGCACCGTCGGCGCCGGCGTCGTGGCAAAGATCATCGAGTAAGGCGGGCCTCATCATGCAAAAGCAAAAGATCCGCATCCGCCTCAAGGCATTCGACTACAAGCTGATCGACCAGTCGGCGCTCGAAATCGTCGACACGGCCAAGCGCACCGGCGCCATCGTCAAGGGCCCGGTGCCCTTGCCGACGCGCATGCAGCGTTTCGACATTCTGCGTTCGCCGCACGTCAACAAGTCGTCGCGCGACCAGTTCGAGATCCGCACCCACCAGCGCCTGATGGACATCGTCGACCCGACCGACAAGACCGTGGACGCGCTGATGAAGCTCGACCTGCCGGCCGGCGTCGACGTCGAAATCAAGCTGCAGTAACACCCCGCCCGAGGTCTGGCACTTGCGGGTTCGCCCGCCGGTGCTAGAATCGCAGGCTTTTCCGCACTTCGGTGACGGGAAACCAATCAACCCGACCAATCGATGTCGGGCTCGTGAACAAAGGCTCCGGCGTCAATGAGGCGTGCGGGGCTGGAGAAAAACCATGACTACAGCCAATCCGGGCCATCGCCTCGGTTTGCTGGGCCGCAAGGTGGGCATGATGCGCGTCTTCACGGATGATGGCGACGCCATCCCCGTGACCGTGCTCGACGTGTCCAACAACCGTGTCGCCCAGGTCAAGACCGAGCTGGTCGACGGCTACAGCGCCATTCAGGTGGCGTTCGGTGAGCGCAAGGCCTCGCGTGTTTCCAAGCCGGAAGCCGGGCACTTCGCCAAAGCCGGCGTCGAAGCCGGCGAGATCCTCCAGGAATTCCGCGTGCCGGCCGACGTGGCCGCCGAATACAAACCGGGCGCGCAAGTGCCGGTCGGTGTTTTCGCGGTGGGCCAGCTAGTCGACGTGCAGGGCACTTCCATCGGCAAGGGCTTTACCGGCACGATCAAGCGCCACAACTTCAGCTCGCAACGCGCGTCGCACGGCAACAGCCGTTCGCACAACGTGCCGGGCTCGATCTCGATGGCGCAAGACCCGGGCCGTGTGTTCCCGGGCAAGAAGATGTCCGGCCAGCGCGGCAACGTGACCAAGACGACCCAGAACCTCGACATCGTGCGCATCGACGAAGCCCGCCAGCTGCTGCTGGTGCGCGGCGCGGTGCCCGGCTCGAAGAACGGCCATGTGGTCGTGAGCCCGGCGATCAAGGTCAAGGTCAAGAAGGGAGCCCAGTAATGCAACTCGAGCTCCTGAACGATCAAGGTCAGGCCACGTCGAAGGTCGACGCCCCTGACACGCTTTTCGGGCGTGACTACAACGAAGCGCTGGTGCACCAGATCGTCGTGGCCTTCCAGGCCAACGCACGCCAGGGCACGCGCGCCCAGCTCGACCGCACGATGGTCAAGCACTCCACGAAGAAGCCGTGGCGCCAGAAGGGCACCGGCCGCGCTCGCGCCGGCATGACCTCGTCGCCGCTGTGGCGCGGGGGTGGTCGCATTTTCCCGAACAGCCCTGACGAGAACTTCACCCAGAAGGTCAACAAGAAGATGTACCGCGCCGGCATGGCCGCCATCTTCTCGCAGCTGGCCCGTGAAGGCCGCCTGTCGGTCGTCGACTCACTGACTGTCGATTCGCCCAAGACCAAGGCGCTGGCCGCCAAGTTCAAGGCGATGGGCTTCGACTCGGTTCTGGTCATCACCGACCAGCTCGACGACAACCTGCTGCTGGCCTCGCGCAACCTGGCCGGCGTGCTGATCGTCGAACCGCGTCACGCCGACCCGCTGGCACTGGTGCACTTCAAGAAGGTGCTGGTGACCAAGGCGGCTGTCGAGCAACTCAAGGAGATGCTGGCATGAGCACCGCCACTCAAGTCACGAAACCCAAGCACGCCGCCGATCGTCTGGCGCAGGTGCTGGTGGCGCCGATCGTGTCCGAAAAGGCCACGATGACCGCCGAGAAGCACAACCAGGTGCTGTTCAAGGTGCTGCGCGACGCGACGAAGCCCGAAATCAAGGCGGCCGTTGAACTGATGTTCAAGGTCGACGTGGTCGGTGTTTCGACCGTGATCCAGAAGGGCAAGGTCAAGCGTTTCGGCAAGTCGATCGGCCGTCGCGACCACGTCAAGAAGGCTTATGTGTCGCTGGCCAAGGGCCAGGAGCTCAACTTCTCCGGGGAGGCCGCGTAATGGCCGTCATCAAAGTCAAACCGACCTCGCCGGGCCGCCGTGGCGTCGTCAAGGTGGTGCACGCGCATCTGCACAAGGGCCGGCCCGAAGCGTCGCTGCTCGAGCCGCAAATGCAGAACGCGGGCCGCAACAACAACGGGCACATCACGATTCGCCATCGCGGCGGTGGTCACAAGCACCACTACCGTGTGGTCGACTTCGTGCGCAACAAGGACGCGATTCCGGCCAAGGTCGAGCGCATCGAATACGACCCGAACCGCACGGCGCACATCGCGCTGGTGTGCTATGCCGACGGTGAACGCCGCTACGTGATCGCCCCGCGCGGTCTGGAAGTGGGCGCCACCATCCTGAGCGGCGCCGAGGCGCCGATCAAGGCAGGCAACACGCTGCCGATCAAGAACATCCCGGTGGGTTCGATCATCCACGCGATCGAGATGTTGCCCGGCAAGGGCGCGCAGATCGCGCGCTCGGCGGGCACGTCGGCGACGCTGCTGGCGCGCGAAGGCGTCTACGCCCAGGTGCGTTTGCGCTCGGGTGAAGTGCGCAAGATCCACATCGACTGCCGTGCCACGATCGGCGAGGTGTCCAACGAAGAGCACAGCCTGCGCCAGTACGGCAAGGCCGGCGCGATCCGCTGGAAGGGCATCCGCCCGACGGTGCGGGGTGTCGCGATGAACCCGGTCGACCACCCGCACGGTGGTGGTGAAGGCCGTACCGGTGAAGGTCAGGCTCCTGTGTCGCCGTGGAACACGCTGACCAAGGGCTACCGCACTCGCAACAACAAGCGCACGCAGACGATGATCGTCGCGCGTCGCAAGAAGTAAGGGGAACGGCATGACTCGTTCACTCAAGAAGGGCCCGTTCATCGACCATCACCTGATGGCGAAGGTCGAAAAAGCGGTTGCCACGAAAGACAAGAAGCCGATCAAGACCTGGTCGCGACGCTCCACGATCCTGCCCGATTTCATCGGTGTGACGATCGCGGTGCACAACGGCAAGCAGCACGTGCCGGTCTACATCAGCGACCAGATGGTCGGCCACAAGCTCGGTGAATTTGCGCTGACCCGCACGTTCAAGG
>NZ_JAVTWP010000007.1:0-19004 GCF_032229685.1 Rhizobacter sp.
AATTCGCGCACCATGCAGTCGGCCGGGTGCACCGTGAGCAGCACCTTGTCGAACACCGCGAAGCCGACCGGGCTGGTGTCGATGGCGGCCAGCGCGGCGCGCGCGCTGCTCGCCGTGCCCTTGCTGTCGTCGATGAACAGCGACGACGAGCCGGCGCCGGCGGCGAGGCGGCGAAAAACCATCAGGTCGTACCACGAGGTGTAGTCGAAGTGCGAGGGCAGCTGGTTGTTCAGCAGGTCGGAGATGTGCAGGTCGACGAGTTGCCCGCCGGTCCAGCGCTGCAGCGCGGCCTGCAGCAGCGCACTGTTGACCTCGAACTCGCGGCGCGCGCTGCCGACCCACAGGTAGCCGCTGGCCGGCGCTTCTTCGGGCAGCGTGTCGAGTTCGGTGAACTGGTCACCGTCGATGTGGAAGACGCGCATCGGCGGCCGCAGGCTCAGCCGGCCTTCAACAGGCGCGCGGCCTCGAGCGCGAAGTAGCTCAACACGCCGTCGGCCCCGGCGCGCTTGAAGGCGAGCAGGCTCTCCATCATCACCGCGTCGTGGTCGAGCCAGCCGTTCTGCGCCGCGGCCTTCAGCATGGCGTATTCGCCGCTCACCTGGTAGGCGAAGGTCGGCACCCTGAACTCATCTTTCACGCGGCGCACGATGTCGAGGTAGGGCATGCCGGGTTTGACCATCACCATGTCGGCGCCTTCGGCCAGGTCGAGCGCCACTTCGCGCAGCGCTTCGTCGGTGTTGGCCGGGTCCATCTGGTAGACCTTCTTGTTGCCCTTGCCCAGGTTCGCGGCCGAGCCCACGGCGTCACGGAAAGGGCCGTAGAAGGCGCTCGCGTACTTGGCGCTGTAGGCCATGATGCGGGTGTGAATCAGCCCGCGCGCCTCGAGCGCCGAGCGGATGGCACCGATGCGGCCGTCCATCATGTCGCTCGGCGCCACGATGTCGACGCCGGCCTCGGCCTGCACCAGCGCCTGCTGCGTCAGCATGGCCACGGTTTCGTCGTTCAGGATGTAGCCGGTGGGGTCGAGCAGGCCGTCCTGGCCGTGCGTGGTGAAGGGGTCGAGCGCCACGTCGGTCATCACACCGAGTTCGGGAAAGCGGTCTTTCAGCGCGCGCACGACGGTCGGCACCAGGCCTTTCGGGTTGAGCGCTTCGCGGCCGTCTTCGGTCTTGAGCGACGCTTCGAGCACGGGGAACAGCGCCATCACCGGGATGCCCAGCCGCACGCATTCTTCGGCCACCGGGAACAGGCGGTCGAGCGTGAGGCGCTGAACACCGGGCATCGACTTCACGTCTTGCGATACACCGTGGCCGTCGAGCACGAACACCGGCAGGATCAGGTCGGATGCGAGCACCTGGTTCTCGCGCACCAGCGCACGGGTGAATGCGTCGCGGCGCAGGCGGCGCGGGCGGTTGGCAGGGTAGGGTGCGGGTGTGTGCATCGGGCGCGTTTCAGGTTGAGCGCACCGGCTTGCTCGCGACGTTTTCGTCGTGAAACTTCGTGCTCGAAACCGGGCGTGGATCGCGGGTTGGCTGACGGCAGCAATGCGGTAGTAAATCACGCCGCATCTGCTAAAGTAGGCAGTGAATGATAGCTGCAAGGCTGTTGTTCCCTGCTTTTCCTCCCTGAGCAGGTGCCTTGCCGTGTGACAGCGAATAGGCATTTCAAGCCCTGGCCGCATGGCCAGGGCTTTTCTACTGGCCGAGCTCGCGATTGCCCCACGGCGATAATGCCGCGATGCTCTGGATCAAAGCTTTTCACATCGTCTTCGTCGCGAGTTGGTTCGCCGGTTTGTTCTACCTGCCGCGCCTGTTCGTGAACCTGTGTGCCGTTCCGGCCGACAGCCACGCCGAGCGCGAGCGCCTCTTGTTGATGGCGCGCAAGCTGTACCGCTTCGCGAGCCTGTTGATGATCCCGGCGGTGGGCCTGGGCCTGTGGCTGTGGCTCTCCAACATGAAAGCCTGGGGCGGCGGTTGGCTGCACGCGAAGATCGTGCTGGTGCTGCTGGCAGTCGGCTACCACCACGCCTGCCGTTCGTTGCTGCGCAGCTTCGAGCAGTTCAGCAACAAGCGCAGCGAGCGCTGGTTCCGCGTCTTCAACGAGTCGGCCGTGCTGCTGTTCGCCGCGATCGTCATTCTGGTGGTCGTCAAGCCGTTCTGAGCAGCGACACCATGGCACGCCACCGCAGCTCGGCCACGCCGCTGGCACTGCTGTTCGGCGCGCTGATCGTGTATGCCAGCCTGTACCCGTTTTCGGGCTGGCGCGTGCCCGGCGCGTCCTTGCTGGCGTTTGTGGTCGCGCCCTGGCCGCGCTGGTGGACCGGCTTCGATCTGGTGGCCAACCTCGTCGGCTACATGCCGCTCGGGGCGCTCGCTTTCGGCGCACTGGTGCGCACGGGCACGGCGCCGCGGCGGGCCTTGCAGCTCGCGGTGCTGATCGGTGCAGGCTTGTCGTTCACGATGGAATTCCTGCAGAACTTCCTGCCCAACCGGGTCGCCTCGAACCTCGACTTCGCGCTCAACACGGTCGGTGCGCTGATCGGTGCGCTGATCGGTTCGGTCGTGCACGTGCGGGGCGGTGTCGAGCGCTGGCAGCTCGCGCGCGACCGCTGGTTCATCGGCCGCAGCGCGGGCGGTATCGCTCTGCTGTTGTTGTGGCCCTTCGGGTTGCTGTTCCCGTTGCCGGTGCCGCTGGGTCTGGGGCAGGTGCTGGCGCGGGTGCAGGAAGGGGTGGCCGGGCTGGTGCAGGACACGCCGGTCGCCCCCTGGTTCGAGAGCTGGCTCGACGCCGAGTTGCAGCGCACCGCGCTCTCGCCCGGCGGCGAGTTTTCGCTGATCGCGCTCGGCCTGCTCGCGCCCTGCCTCGTGGCCTTCGTGGTGGCGCAGCGGGGCTGGCGCCGCTTTGTGCTGGTGGTCGGTGCCGCACTGCTCGGCGGCCTGGCGACCACCCTGTCGACCGCGCTCAACTTCGGCCCGCAGCACGCGCTGGGCTGGAGCACCCCGCAAGCCATGGCGGCGTTCGGTTTCAGCGCGGCACTGGCCGCGGCGCTCAGCTGGGTGCCGCGGCGTGCGGCGGCCGGGCTCGGCCTGATGGTCTTGACGGCGCTGGTGGTGTTCGTGGCGCAGGCACCGTCGGACCCGTATTTCGCCCAAAGCCTGCAGGCCTGGGAACAAGGCCGTTTCATCCGGTTTCACGGTGCCGCGCGCTGGGTCGGCTGGCTCTGGCCGTATGCCGCCATCGTCTACCTGCTGGCGCGGCTGGGCGCGCGCGAAGAAGGGTGACGGCAAAAGGCGCGCATCGGTGCGCCTCTTAAAATGCGCTGATGAGCTACTACCAGCGCCACATCTTCTTCTGCCTCAACCAGCGCGACAAGGGCGAAGACGCCTGCAGCAACCACGGCGCGCAGGCCGGCTTCGACCACTGCAAGTCACGCGTCAAGGGCGAGAAGCTCAGCGGCCCGGGCGGCGTGCGCGTCAACAAGGCCGGCTGCCTGGACCGCTGCGCCGGCGGGCCGGTGGCCGTGGTCTACCCCGAAGCCGTCTGGTACACCTTTGTCGACAAGCACGACATCGACGAGATCGTCGACTCGCACCTCAAGAACGGCCAGGTCGTCGAGCGGCTGTTGCTGCCGCCGAGCGTGGGCCGTTGAGGCACCGATGAATTCCAGCACCGTTCGCACCCGCATCCAAGGCCCGGCCGGCGACGTCGAATGTGCCATCGACGCGCCCGCCGGTGCGCCGCGCGGCGTGGCCGTGGTCTGCCACCCGCACCCGCAGCACGGCGGCACGCTCGACAACAAGGTGGCGCAGACACTCGCGCGCGCTTTCGTGCAGCTCGGCTGGCGCAGCGTGCGGTTCAACTTCCGCGGTGTCGGCGCGTCGCAGGGCGCGTGGGACGAAGGTGTGGGCGAGGTCGACGACGCGCTGGCCGTGATCGAAGCCCACCGCGACCCGGCCGCGCCGTTGATGCTGGCCGGGTTCTCGTTCGGCGCCTACGTCGCATCGGCTGCGGCAGCGCGCCTGCCCGAGGGCGCCAAGCCGCAGCGGCTCGTGCTCGTCGGCCCGTCCACCGAACGCCAGCAGATGGCCGCGGTGCCGGCCGACACGCTGGTGATCCACGGCGAAAGCGATGAGGTGGTGCCGCTCACGGCCACGCTGGCCTGGGCGCGGCCACAGAACCTGCCGGTGATCGTGTTCCCCGGCGTCGGCCATTTTTTCCACGGCCAGCTCGCGCTGCTGAAAACCGTGATCGTGCAGGAACTGCAGCCCCGCGTTCCGCTCTGACCCGCAGCGTGCATCCTTCGATGCGCTGCATGGCAAGCCATGCAACGCCCGCCTCTGTATCCCTCAACGGTATGTCAATGAAACGCTTGTTCTCTCTCGCTTTCGCCGCACTGTTCAGCAGCGCCGTCTTCGCCCAGGCGCCGCAGCCGCCCGAAGTGGCCGCCAAACACTTTCTCGTGCTCGACATGACGAGCAACCAGACGCTGGCCGAGCGCGACGCCGATGCCTCGGCCGACCCGGCTTCTCTGACCAAGCTGATGAGCCTGTACGTGGTGTTCACCGCCATCCACGACAAGAAGCTCACGCTGGAGCAGAAGCTGCCGGTGTCGAAGCGTGCGTGGGACGAGCGCAAGGCCGGCGGCTCGCTGATGTTCATCGACACCACGATGACGCCCACGGTCGACGAGCTGCTCAAGGGCGAGATCGTGCAGTCGGGCAACGACGCGGCCGTGGTGCTGGCCGAGGCGGTGGGCGGCACGCTGGAGCAGTTCGTCGCGATGATGAACCGCCAGGCCGTGGCCTTCGGCCTGAAGAACACGGTGTTCAAGAACGTGACCGGCCTCACCGAAGCCGGCCACCGCAGCACGGCGCGCGACCTGGCCGTGATCGCCACGCACGTGATCCGCGACTACCCGGAGTTCTTCGCCTACTACGCGATCAAGGAATACAAGTACAACAACATCAACCAGCCGAACCGCAACCTGCTGCTGCGCCGTGACCCGTCGGTCGACGGGTTGAAGACCGGTTTCACCGACGCCGCCGGTTATTGCCTGATCGCGACCGCACAGCGTGAATTCCCGAACCTCGGTGCCGACGGCAAGGGCCCGGGCAAGCGCCGCCTGCTGACCGTGGTGCTGAACACCACCTCGATGGAAGCGCGTGCCAGCGAAAGCCAGAAGCTGCTGAACTGGGGTTACCAGGCCTTCGACACCGTGCGCCTGTTCGACGACGCCAAGCCGATGGTCACGCCACCCATCTGGAAGGGCAAGGCCAACGAGGTCAAGCTCGGCGCGTCCGGTGGCCTGTTCGTGAGCGTGCCCAAAGGCGAGGGTGGCAAGCTGCAGACGAAGATCGAGCGCACCGACCCGCTGGTGGCGCCGCTCACCAAGGGCCAGCGTGTGGGCACGATCAAGGTCAGCACGACCTCGGGGGCGCCGGTGCTCGATTTGCCGCTGGTGGTGCTCGAGCCGGTCGAGCAGGCCGGGGTCATCGGTCGCGCCTGGGACGCCCTGCGGCTCTGGATCAAGTAGTCTTCGCCCACACGCTGGAGCCGACCATGCAAACCCTGCCCGATACCCTGTGTTACCTGAACGGCGAGTACAGCCCGCTGCACCTGGCCAAGGTCTCGGTGCTCGACCGCGGCTTCATCTTCGGTGACGGCATCTACGAAGTGGTGCCGGCCTATGGCGGGCGCCTGTTCCGCTTCGACGAACACATGGCGCGGCTGAACCGCAGCCTCACCAAGCTGCGCATCACCAACCCGCACACGCGCGAAGAGTGGCTGGAGCGTTGCCGCACCCTGGTGGCGGCGCTCATCGACAAGACCGGCGCCCCCGACCAGATCGTCTACATCCAGATCACCCGCGGCGTGGCGCTGCGCGACCACGTGATGCCGGCCGACGTGCAGCCCACCGTGTTCATGATGTGCAGCGCCATGAAGCCGGCCACGCCCGAGCAGCGCCACCAAGGCGTGAGCTGCGTGACGGCGCGCGACTTCCGCTGGGAGCGTGGCGACATCAAGAGCACCTCGTTGCTCGGCAACGTGCTGGCGCGCCAGCTGTCGGCCGATCACGGCGCTCTTGAGACCATCATGTTCCGCGCTGGCCACCTCACCGAAGCGGCGGCCAGCAACGTGTGGGTCGTGCACGAAGGCGCGCTGCTCGGCCCGCCGAAGAGCGAGCACGTGCTCGAAGGCATTCGCTACGACCTGATCCGCGAGCTGTGCGAAGAAGTGGGCATTGCCTACAACCTGCGGCCGATCCCCGAGGCCGATGTGTTCTCGGCCGACGAGATCCTGCTCAGTTCGGCCACCAAGGAGCTGCTGCCCGTGACCACACTCGACAGCCAGCCGGTCGGGCACGGCGCCCTGCGCGGCAAGCCCGGGCCGGTGTATGCGCGGCTCTACGAGGCCTACCAGCGCGTCAAGGCCACGCAGTCGATCTGAGCAAGCCGCCAGGCACGGCGTTGTGCCGCGCCGCAGCGCCCCCATATCCGAGTGCATGAACACCGCCATGCAAGACATTCCGCCAGAACAGTCGCTGATCGAGTACCCGTCGAAGTTCCCCATCAAGGTGATGGGCCTGAACGTCGATGGTTTCGTGCACGCCATCACCTTGATCGCCGAACGTTTCGACCCGGCCTTCGATGCGGCGAGCGTGGAGTTGCGGCCGAGCAAGGGCGCCAAGTACCTGGGTGTGACGGTCACCGTCACCGCCACCAGCCGCGAGCAGCTCGACGAGTTGTACCGCACGCTGAGCACGCACCCGATGGTGAAGATGGTGCTGTGAGCGTCCTCGCCGCGCCCCCGGTGTTGCATCGCCTGGGCGCGGTCGACTACGAACCCCTGCTTGCGACGATGCGTGCTTTCACCGAAGCGCGCACGGCCGGTACGCCCGATGAAATCTGGCTCTGCGAGCACCCGCCGGTCTACACCCAGGGGCTGGCCGGCAAACCCGAACATGTGCTTCGAGCGCACGGCATTCCGGTCGTGCAGACCAACCGCGGCGGTCAGGTCACGTACCACGGGCCGGGGCAGGTGGTGGCCTACCCGCTGGTCGACCTGAAGCGGCTGAACATCTACGTCAAGGAATACGTCTACCGGCTCGAGCAAGCCGTGCTGAAGACGCTCGAACACGTCGGCGTCACCGGCCACCGTGTGCCGGGCGCACCGGGCATCTACGTGAAGCTCGACGACCCGTTCGGCCACGCGGCGCTCACCGGCCCGCGCCGCGACCGCTTCGAGGGCCTGGGCAAGATTGCGGCCCTCGGCATCAAGGTCAGCCGCCATTGCACCTACCACGGCGTGGCGCTGAACGTGTCGATGGACCTGCAACCCTTCGCCGGCATCAACCCCTGCGGGTACGAAGGCCTGCGGACCGTGGACCTTTCTACAATCGGGGTTCAGGTCTCGAGCGACGAAGTGGCCACCATCCTCGGTGCACGGCTCGCGAACCAGCTGAGCCAATGATCGACACGGGCCAACCCGGAAAGCGCACATGAGCACCCCCAACGTGACCCGAGACGCCGCGCCCGCGGCCGGCTACGACGCCACCGCCAAGCAGAAGTCGCAGGCGAAGACGGCGCGCATTCCGATCAAGATCGTGCCGGCCGAAACGCTGAAGAAGCCCGACTGGATTCGCGTGAAGGCCGGTTCGCCGAGCACGCGCTTCTACGAGATCAAGAACATCCTGCGCGAGCACAAGCTGCACACGGTGTGCGAAGAAGCCTCGTGCCCGAACATCGGCGAATGCTTCGGCAAGGGCACGGCCACCTTCATGATCATGGGCGACAAGTGCACGCGCCGCTGCCCGTTCTGCGACGTCGGCCACGGCCGGCCCGACCCGCTCGACGTGGACGAGCCGATGAACCTCGCCAAGACGATCGCCGCGCTGAAGCTGAAGTACGTGGTGATCACGAGCGTCGACCGCGACGACCTGCGCGACGGCGGCGCGGCCCACTTCGTCGACTGCATCCGCCTCACGCGCGAGCTGTCGCCCGAGACGAAGATCGAGATCCTCACGCCCGACTTCCGCGGCCGCATGGACCGCGCGCTCGAGATCCTGAAAGCCGCGCCGCCCGACGTGATGAACCACAACCTCGAGACCGCGCCGCGCCTGTACAAGGAAGCCCGCCCCGGCTCCGACTACGCCTACTCGCTGAACCTGCTGAAGCGGTTCAAGGAATTCGCGCCGCACGTGCCCACCAAGAGCGGCGTGATGGTCGGCCTGGGCGAAACCGACGAAGAGATCCTGCAGGTCATGCGCGACATGCGCGCGCACCAGATCGACATGCTGACCATCGGCCAGTACCTCGCGCCGAGCGGCCATCACCTGCCGGTGCGGCGCTACGTGCATCCCGATACGTTCAAGATGTTCGAGCGCGAAGCCGCGGCGATGGGCTTCACCCACGCGGCCGTCGGCGCGATGGTGCGGTCGAGCTACCACGCCGACAAGCAGGCCGAAGCGGCGGGCGTCGACGGGGCGATGTGAGCTGGGCGCAGCCGGCCTCTTCGACCACCGCGAAGGCGGGTGCAGTCAAGGCGCGCGCGCTGACCTGCACCCACTGCAAGGGCGAGTTGCAGCCGGTCACGCTCGAAGGCCACTACGGCCAGCAACACGAGACCGATCTCTGCCCGACCTGCCACCTCGTGTGGTTCGATGCTTTCGAATCGGTGCGCCTCTCGGGCCTGGGCTGGATCGGCCTGCTGCGCCAGATGCACAGCGTGATGGGCGGGCCACCGCCGGGCGAGCTGAGGCTGCCGCTGGCCTGCGTGCGCTGCAGCGCCGAATTGAAGCCGGTGCACATGCTGACGCGCTTCGGCCGCAGCGCGGGCCATGAGTGCCCGAACCGGCACGGCCACTACCAGAGCTTCAGCCTGCTGCTCGCCGAGCGTGGCCTGGTCCGCCCGCTCGGTGCGCGAGACCGGCGCACCCTGCAGACCGAACAACGCCCCTTGACCTGCCTGAACTGCGGCGCGCCAGTCCCTGCGGGCAGCAGCGAAGCGTGCGGGCACTGCGCCAGCCCGCTCGTCGTGTTCGACCTGCAGCGCCTGATGGCGTCGGTGATGGTGCGCCACGGCCTGCCGCTGCCGGCCGACGACGCGAGCCATGTCAGCTGGCCGTGCCGCGGCTGCGGCGACGCGCTCGACCCGACGTCGATGACCGCCTGCAAACGCTGCGGACACGCGGTTCTGGCGCCTTCGCTCGCCGACGCGATGCCTTTGCTGCTGGCGCTCGAGCCGCGCCTGCGCAGTTTTCGCGCACCGGGTGCGCGGCCGATCGGCGAGGCGCTGCGCCGCCAGCGTGGTTTTCGCGGCACCGCCTTTTTTCGCCACGTGCTGCGGCCGTTCAACTTTCGCGCGCCGGGGCAAGAGGGGTTCGAGTGGCGTGACTGGCGCGACTGGTTGCCCCAGGTGGCCGTGCTCGCTGCGCTGCTCTGGTTCTGGCTGCGCTAGGCGCCTTTCAGCCTTGTGCCAGCAGCGTCTCGACGAGGCGGTGCAGTGCCGCGAAGTCGGGCTCGCCGACATAACGCTGCACGATCTCGCCGCGCTGGTTGATCAACACCGTGGTCGGCGTGAGCTGAACCTGGTCGAAGCGCTTTGCGATCTCGCCGGTGTTGTCGATGACCACGCCGAAAGGCAGTTTGCGCGTCTCGGCGAAGTTGATCACGTAGGCCGGCGGGTCGTAGCGCATCGCCACGGCCAGCGTCTCGAAGCCACGTGCCTTGAACTTCTCATGCGTGGCGACGATCTGCGGCATCTCGTGCACGCAGGTCGTGCAACTGGTGGCCCAGAAGTTGACCAGCACCACCTTGCCGCGCAGGCTTTCGACGTTCGAGCGTGTGCCGTCGAGCAGCGTGTAGGCCACGTTCGGAGCGTTCACCGCCTTGCCCACACTGGCGAAATACGCCGCCGCAGCGAGGCCCAACGCGACAATGGCAGCAGCGCAGAATCGGGCAGTCTTGTTCACAGGAGGTCTTTCATGCAGCGCAGAAAGTTTACGTCAGGCGTCGTTTCCCTCGGGGGGCTGTGGGCGCTGGCCGGCCATGCCGAAGCGGCCGGCCTCAGCGAAGGCGACGCCACGCTCGGCGTGCGTGCTGCGCTCGAACGGGGTGCGGTCGCGGCGGTCGGCCTGCTCGGCAAGAGCGGCGGCTTTCTCGACAACCCGAAAGTGCGCATCCCGTTGCCCGGCTTCCTGCACGACGCCGAAAAGCTGCTCAGGGCCACCGGCCAGCAAAAGCGCGTCGACGAACTCGTGACCGCGATGAACCGTGCTGCCGAAGCGGCGGTGCCCGAAGCCAAGGCGCTGCTCGTGAGCGCGGTGAAGGCGATGAGCGTGAGCGACGCCACGCGCCTGATTCGCGGCGGTGACAACTCGGTCACCGACTTCTTCGCCGACAAGACGCGCAAGCCGCTGGGCCTGAAGTTCCTGCCGATCGTGACCAAGGCGACCGAGAAAGTCTCGCTGGCCGACAAGTACAACCGGGTCGCCGGCAAGGTCTCGGGCCTCGGCCTCGTGAAGAAGGAAGACGCCAACGTGCAGCAATACGTCACCCGCAAGGCGCTCGACGGCCTGTACCTGATGATCGGCGAAGAAGAACGCAAGATCCGCCAGGACCCGATCGGCACCGGCAGTGCGATCCTGGGAAAGGTGTTCGGTTCGTTGAAGTGAGGCGAGCGGCAGGCGCCGCGGCGCCTGGCCGGTCAAAGCCCTTTCGAGAGCTCGAACAGCAGGGCCGAAGGCAGCGAGGTGGCGAGCACGTCGCGACCGACGCGGGCCATCGAGGTGCCCGAGAAGCCCGACATCTCGAAGGCGTTGCCTTCTTCGACGATCTCGATGAACACGAAATCAGGCACTTCGCCGAGGATTTCTTCGCGCAGGGCCGCCAATCGCTCGCCAGTCTGAATCGACTCGACGACGATCGCATGCGGCAGGCCTTCGCGGCAGAAGGCCGCCGCTTCGTCGATGGTGCCGACGAAGTCGACGATCAGGCTCATGTCGCGCAGCGCGTCGCGGATCTGCAGCCGCATGTCGCGGCGCGACGCCACCACCAGCACGTGGCTGCCGGCCAGGCCTTGCGAATGCGACGAGACCGAGAAGCCGTCGTTCAGCTCCATCGCGCTCACGGCCTCGACCTCGTCGGTGGCGGTGCGCGGGAATTCGAGCACGAGCGTGGTGAAACCACCTTCTTCGCTGCGTTCGACGATCAGCCCCATGGTCCACGCGGTCTGCTCCAGCAGGCGCCAGGTGAGCGAGTCGAGCCCGCTCGGCGCCGTGGCGCTGGCCACGTCGGTCACTTCGTCGAGCGGGCGGTGCGCAAAGCGGCACGACAGGCGCGCGTTCGCGGGCCAAGCCTTGATGTCGATCGAGAACACGATCTGAGAGTGAGCGCCTGCCAACGCCCAATCGAGCGTGGAATTGAGCAGGCTGAACAGCAGCGACGCGTCGACCAGCACTTCGGCCGGCTTCAGCTCGGGCTTGAGCACGATGCCACGCGCCTGCGTTTCGCGGCCGCGGTGCGCGAGCACGCCGCCCAGCACGTCGGCCAGTTGCAGGCGCTCGTGCGACTGGCGGATGCGGCCCGACGCGAAACGCGTGAGCTGCTGGCCGATCATGCCGACGCGGCGCGCGCTTTCGACTTCTTCACGCAGCGCGCGCAAGCCCTTGCGGTCGATGTTGCCGGTGCTGGTGAGCGAGTTGATGCGCTCCAGCGCGGCCGTCAGCGGGCCGGCGATCTCGACGCCGATCTGCGCCACCAGCTCGGCCCAACGCTCGCGCGAGGGTGATTTGTCGTCGGCGGGCGCGGCGCCTTGCGCTGCGGGGGGGCGTCCGATGTCCGACATGTCCATTCTCTTTTCCTGGGTCATTGTGCAAGTGACACGCCATGGGGTCGTGATTTCGGCGTGTTCTGGCCGTCAGAGGAGTGTGTGGCCATGCAAGTTCGCACGCCAGCGTCTGAACGCGGTTTTCCCCAGAGCCGGGGGAGTGAATAAATCACGATCTGTCACTTTTGGACACAATTGTCAGCTTTGTGCCTGCGACCCCCGCGCAGATCAGATCGTGTGGGTGGCGCGCAGCGCGCCGACCTCGGCTTCGCTCAGGCCGAACTCGGCGAGGATCTGCGCCGTGTGCTCCCCCAGCAGGGGCGGTGGCCGCCGGTATTGCACCGGCGTGGCCGAGAACTTCATCGGGCTGGCCACCAGCCGCACGCTGCCCGACAGCGGGTGCGGCATCTCGACCGTCATCTCACGCGCCTGCACGTGCGGGTCGGCGAAAACGTCGGCCAGGTCGTTGATCGGGCCGCACGGCACCTTGGCCGCTTCGAGCGCGGCCAGCCAGTCGGCACGCGCCCGGGTCTTCATGAAGGCCGCGAGCAGCGGCACCAGCACGGCGCGGTGCCGCACACGTTCGGCATTGCGGTTGAAGCGCGGGTCGCGCGCCAGTTCGGGCTGGCCGGCCACGTCGCAGAACTTGGCGAACTGGCTGTCGTTGCCGACGGCGACGATCATGTGCCCGTCGGCCACCTCGAACACCTGGTATGGCACGATGTTCTGGTGCGCGTTGCCCATGCGCTGCGGCACCGCGCCCGAGGTGAGGTAGTTGGCGCCAAGATTGGCGAGCATCGCCACCTGCGTGTCCAGCAGCGCCATGTCGATGGCCTGGCCCTCGCCGGTGAGGTCGCGGTGGCGCAGCGCGGCGAGGATCGCGGTGGTGGCGTACATGCCGGTGAACAGGTCGGCCACGGCCACGCCGACTTTCTGCGGGCCGCCGCCACTGGCGTCGTCGGCGATCTCGGCGCGCGACGGGCCGGTCACGCTCATCAGGCCACCCATGCCTTGAATGGCGTAGTCGTAGCCCGCGCGTTCGCGGTACGGGCCGGTCTGGCCGAAGCCGGTGACCGAGCAGTAGACCAGGCGCGGGTTCAACGCCAGCAGGCTCGTGGCGTCGAGGCCATAGCGCGCCATGTCGCCGACCTTGTAGTTCTCGACGAACACATCGCTCTGCAACGCGATGCGGCGGATCAGCGCCTGACCTTCGGGCTTGGCGATGTCGACCGTGATCGAACGCTTGTTGCGGTTGGCGCCGAGGTAGTAGGCGGCCTCGGCGGTGTCGTTGCCGTCGGTGCCCTTGAGAAAGGGCGGGCCCCAGCCGCGGGTGTCGTCGCCGCCGCTGCTGCCCGGGCCCGGCGGGCGCTCGACCTTGATGACGTCGGCGCCCAGGTCGGCCAGCGTCTGCGTGCACCACGGCCCGGCGAGCACGCGCGAGAGGTCGAGGACACGCACGCCGCGCAGCGGCAGGTTCGGCGGGGTCGGGCTGTCTGGGCTCATGCGAACGATTGTGCGGCCGGCATCCGCTCGCGGATGCTCGGGATAATGCGCTGATGAACTGGATGGCCGCCTTGCCGATTTCGCTTGCCCTGATGGGCCTGAGCGCCTGCTCGCCCGCGCTCGACTGGCGCGAGACAGCGGCCGAAGGCAGCGGTGTCGTCGCGATGTTCCCGTGCCGCCCCGACCGCCACGCGCGCACCGTCGAACTCGGGGGCTCGAAGCTGAAGATGGAGATGCTGGTGTGCCCGGCCGCCGGCGCCACCTACGCGCTGAGTTTTGTCGATGTGCCCGATCCGGCCCGGGTGGGCACCGCGCTGGCGGAGTTGCGCGCGGCCGCGCTTCGCAACGTGCAGGCGCTGCAGCCCGCGGTCGTGCCGGCGCGTGTGCCCGGCATGACGCCGAACGCCGAAGCGGTGCGCGTGTCGGCCGCAGGGCGCCTGCCCGACGGTGCGGCCGTGCAGGCGCAAGCGGTGTTCTTTGCGAAAGGCTTGCGTGTTTACCAGGGCAGCGTGATCGGCGCCACGCCTGCGGCCGAAGCGAACGAGGTCTTCTTCGCGGGCTTCAGGTTTCCGGCATGAGCGACGAACGCGGGCTCCACGGGAGCGCACTGCTCCCGCCGACGGCGGCGGTGTGGGTGTTTCTGAGCTTTGCGTTCGCCTACTTCTTCTCGGCCCTGGTGCGCGGCGTGACCGCCACGCTCGCGCCGCACTTCAGCGCCGAACTCGGCTTGAATTCGGCCGACCTCGGCTTGCTGGCCGGCGCCTACTTTCTCGGCTTTGCGAGCACCCAGCTGCCGCTGGGCAGCGCGCTCGACCGCTTCGGGCCGCGGCGTGTGCTGCTGGTTTTTCTGGGCGCTGCGGTCCTCGGCTGTGCGGCGTTCGCGATGGCGCACAACTTCGTCGGGCTCACGCTGGCGCGTGCCTTGATCGGCGTCGGCGTGAGCGCGTGTTTGATGGCGCCGCTCACGACCTTTCGGCGGCGTTTTTCGGCCGCGGCGCAGATGCGTGCCAACTCCTGGATGCTGATGGCCGGCTCGATGGGCATGGTGGCGTCGACCCTGCCCGTGCAGTGGCTGCTGCCGCTGATCGGCTGGCGTGGCCTGTTCTGGGCCATCGCCGCCTGCATCTGCCTGGCGACAGTCGGCATCTTTCTGCTCGTCCCGCGCGACGCGCCCGCGGCGGGCGCGGCGGTGGCCGCGAACCGGGGCGGGTACGCCGAAGTCTGGGCGCACCCGACCTTTGTTCGGTTCGCGCCGATGGGCTTCTTTCACTATGGCGGCCTGATCGCCGTGCAGTCCTTGTGGGCGGGGCCGTGGTTGGTGCAGGTGTGCGGCTGGACGCCGGCGCAGGCGGCACAGGGCTTGTTCGCCATCAACGTGGCGATGCTGCTCAGCTTCATGGCCTGGGGTGTCGTGGTCCCGAAACTGCACGCGCGGGGCTGGACCGCCCAGCGCGCGATCGCCGTCGCAGCCCCTTTGAGCCTGCTGGCGCTGCTGCTGGCGGTGTTGATGGGCGCGCAGGCCACCGCCTGGGTCTGGGTGATGTTCTGCGCGGGCTCCTCGGTGGTCGCGCTGTCGCAGCCCGCGGTCGGGCAGGCGTTTCGTGCTGAACTCGCCGGCCGGGCGCTTTCGGCCTACAACCTGGTGGTGTTTCTCGGGATCTTCGTGGTGCAGTGGGGCATGGGTCTGGTCATCGACCTGTGTCGTGCGAACGGATGGAGCACCCTGTCGGCGTATCGCATGGCTGTTGCGTTGTTGGCGTGCTGCTGCGCGCTCTCTTATGTGTGGTTTTTGAGTCGTGACGAGCTCGCAGAGCGGCACAAAACGGCGCTTTCCCGCTGAACTGCTGATAACTTCCCGCCATGCCCGGACTCATGATCATTGCCCACGCGCCGATGGCTTCGGCGCTCAAGAACGTGGCCGAACACGCATTCCCCGACTGCGCGCGCGTGCTCGAAGCGCTCGACGTGCCGGCCGACATGCCTGTCGAAGAGGTCGAAGCACGCGCCCGCGAGATCCTGGCCCGGGTTCGCTCGCCCGAGGCGCTGATCTTCACCGACGTCTTCGGCGCCACGCCATGCAACGTGGCCCAGCGCCTGGGCGACGGCGTGCAGGTGCGCGTGATCGCGGGCGTGAACGTGCCGATGCTGTGGCGTTCGTTGTGCTATTCCGGCGAATCGCTTGAGGCGGTGATCACGCGCGCCATGGCCGGCGCCGCGCAGGGCGTGATGCAAGTGGCGACGACTAAGCCGCAGAACCAGACTTTCAAACCGGGCGGAAATGATCAAGACAAGCATCAGCATCAGCAATAAGCTCGGCCTGCACGCACGCGCATCGGCCAAGCTCACCAAGCTGGCCGGCAGCTTCAAGAGCGACGTGTTCATGAGCCGCAACGACCGGCGCGTGAACGCCAAAAGCATCATGGGTGTGATGATGCTGGCCGCCGGCATCGGCAGCGTCGTCGAGATCGAGGTCGATGGCCCCGACGAAGAAGCGGCGCTGGCAGCCCTGACCGCGCTGATCAACGACAAGTTCGGCGAAGGCCAGTAAGCCGCCGCAACAAGCCGCGCCGGCTCAAGGCCCCAGAAAATGCCGGCGATACCGCGCCGGCAGGTCTTCGATGCGCATCAGCATCGGCAGGTCGGCGGTGTTGAAGTGGGGGTCCCAGGCCGGCGGGCCGAGCACCTTGGCGCCGCAGCGCAGGTAGCCCTTGATGAGGGCGGGCGGGTCCACATCGAGGTCGTGGCGCAGGTCGGCCACGGGCAGCGCCAGGCGCGGCTCGACCCGCCATTCGATCGGCGCCAAGTTTGTCTCTCGCAATTGATGCCACAGGCTCGCCGCGAAATGGCCACCATCGCGCATGCCGACGCTCGCGCACCCGACCATCGTGTCGAGCTGGTTGCGCTGCATGAATTCGGCGAGCGCGCCCCACAGCGCCATGATCACGCCGCCCGAGCGCCACGAAGGGTGCACGCACGAGCGGCCCAGCTCCACCATCTTTGCGCGCAGGGGGCGCAGCCGGGTGAGGTCGAACTCGGTGTCGCTGTACAGGCCACCCACGCGGCGGGCAGAAGCGGGCGTGAGAACGCGGTAGGTGCCGATCACGGGGCCGGGCTCGTTGCCGCTGGTCTGGGCCCGGACCAGCAGGTGCTCGCAGTACGGGTCGAACACGTCGATGTCGTGGCCGGGCGGCGAGCCCGGTGGAACCGCCAGGCGTGCGCCCATCTCATCCACGAACACGAGGTGCCTCAGCTGCTGGGCTTGAAGAACGTCTTTCTCATCGCGAGCCCAAACCACCTCGAAACGGGGCTTGTCGCTCGAAGTGTGGTCATCGCGGTGGGCTGGTCGATGAAGTGACCTCCGCGGCGCTTGCGGGGCACCCAGGCCGGAAATCGGGAGTGTGGGGAGTGGCAGTTCTCTCATGGCGCAATCTCGTGTGTTGATTTCCGGGGGATGTTCGTGACCCCCGGTGACGCCGCCGTGAAGGTGGTGTGACCAGACCGTGAACGCCGGTCCTCACCCGGCCTTCTTGCCGGGACCTGTCAGATGTACCGATGTGAAGGCGAGGAGCCCGCTGCTAGCATCGACCGCATGAGCTTTCAGGTCTTCGGTCTGCCCGTGTCACGCGGCGTCGCGATCGGCCGCGCGGTGCTGATCGCGTCGAGCCGTGTCGACGTGGCGCACTACTTCATCGACGACGAGCGCGTCGAGGCGGAAATCGACCGCCTGCGCGTGGCGCGCGATGCGGTGGCGGCGGAGCTCGGGGCGTTGCAGCGCGACATGCCGGCCGAAGCGCCGGCCGAACTCTCGGCCCTGCTCGACGTGCACCTGATGCTGCTGCACGACGACACGCTCACCGGCGCGACCAAACACTGGATCCGGGAGCGCCACTACAACGCTGAATGGGCCTTGTCGGCGCAACTCGAAGTGCTGGCGCGCCAGTTCGACGAGATGGAAGACGAATACCTCCGCGAGCGAAAGGCCGACCTCGAGCAGGTGGTGGAACGCATGCTGCGCGCCATGGCGCGCGGGGCGGCTTCGTCGTATGCGCCGGCGCCGGGCGTGCGGGCCCGCGACTTCGCTGGCGAAGACCCGCTGGTGCTGGTGGCCAACGACATCGCGCCGGCCGACATGCTGCAGTTCAAGCGCAGCGTGTTCACCGGGTTCATCACCGACGTGGGTGGCAAGACATCGCACACGGCGATCGTGGCGCGCAGCATGGACATCCCGGCCGTGGTGGGCGCGCGCGAAGCGAGCCGCATCATCCGCCAGGACGACTGGATCGTGATCGACGGCGATGCCGGGATCGTGATCGTCGACCCGTCGTCGATCGTGCTCGAGGAGTACCGGTTCAGGCAGCGCCAGAGCGAACTCGGCCGTGAGCGCTTGGCACGGCTCAGGCACACACCGGCGGTCACGCTCGACGGTGAACGGGTAGAACTGCTCGCCAACATCGAAATGCCGGGCGACGCGGCGGCGGCGCTCGAAGCGGGGGCCGTCGGCGTCGGCTTGTTCCGCAGCGAGTTCCTTTTCATGAACCGTGGCGGGGAACTCCCCGGCGAAGACGAGCAGTTCGAAGCTTACCGGGCGGCTGTCGAGTCGATGAAGGGCTTGCCGGTGACGATCCGCACCGTCGACATCGGGGCCGACAAGCCGCTCGAGCGCATGTCGGCCAATGAACTGCGCCACGAGCACGCGTTGAACCCGGCGCTCGGGCTGCGGGCGATCCGCTGGAGCCTGTCGGAACCTGGCATGTTCAGGCAACAACTGCGTGCGATTCTTCGGGCCAGCGCCTACGGGCAGGTCAAGCTGCTGATCCCGATGGTTGCCCACCTGAGCGAAGTGCTGCACACGCTGGAAGCCCTGGCGCGCGCGAAGCAGCAACTGACCGAGGCGGGCCGGGCCTTCACCAGCGTGCAGGTCGGCGCGATGATCGAGGTGCCCGCGGCGGCGTTGATGCTGCCCACGTTCCTGCGGCACTTCGACTTCGTGTCGATCGGCACCAATGACTTGATCCAGTACACCTTGGCGATCGACCGTGCCGACGAAGCGGTAGCCCATCTCTACGACCCGTGGCACCCTGCCGTGCTGGGCTTGCTCCACCGGACGATCCAGCAGGCTCGCGCGGTCGGAAAGAGCGTGAGCGTGTGTGGGGAGATGGCGGGCGATCCGGCCTTCACGGAACTGTTGCTGGCCATGGGGTTGCGGAGCTTCTCGATGCACCCCTCGCAGATCGCATCGATCAAACAGCGCGTGCTGCGAACAGACGCGAAGCGCTGGGCCGGGCAGATCGACAAGGTGCTCGGTGCCGACGATCCTGAGGCCGGCTGCGCGGCGGTGGCCCTCTCGCTCGCATCGATACAGCGAGGC
This sequence comes from Rhizobacter sp., assembly GCF_032229685.1. GTDB lineage: Bacteria > Pseudomonadota > Gammaproteobacteria > Burkholderiales > Burkholderiaceae_C > LMDS01. The sequence goes on from NZ_JAVTWP010000007.1 coordinate 18,698, forward strand.
GCCGCCACCGCTTCATCTGCCTGATTTGCTTTTTGCGAGCGCGCTTTGACTGCACTCCAAAAAGCATGCTACAGTCGATGTCTTCGCTGAACGCAGCGGCACGCAGGCAACAAGCCTCTTAGCCAAACCGGTCAGCGAATAGCGAGATAGCCGAGTATTTGACAGGGATTTGAAAACCATGCCAGAATCGCTCTCTCAGCTGATAACTGCAAACGCGGTATCAGCAGCTACCGAAAGGTAGTGCCGCAAGGCAGCTCTTTAAAAACTAACAGCCGATAAGTGTGGGCGTTTGAAGGCGAGTGCCAAG
>NZ_JAVTWP010000008.1:0-97376 GCF_032229685.1 Rhizobacter sp.
CCGTGCAGTTGTGGCACAGCGCGCGGATCTCGTCGAGCTTGTGGCTGATGTAGAGAATGCTGGTGCCTTCGCTGGCCAGCTTGCGCAGCGTGACGAAGAGCGTTTCGACCGCTTGCGGCGTGAGCACCGAAGTGGGCTCGTCGAGGATCAGGCACTTCGGGTTCGTCATCAGCGCGCGCACGATCTCGACCCGCTGGCGTTCGCCGACCGAGAGCGTGTGCACCGGCCGCAGCGGGTCGACTTCGAGCCCGTATTCCTTGGCGACCTTGGTGATGCGCTGCGTCACCTCGGCGAGCGTGAGCGTCTTGTCGAGACCGAGCCACACGTTCTCGGCCGCGGTGAGCGTGTCGAACAGGCTGAAGTGCTGGAACACCATGCTGATGCCCAGCGTGCGCGCCTCTTGCGGGTTGCGGATGTTCACCGCCTGGCCGTTCCAGCGGATCTCGCCTTCGTCGGGCCGCACCGCGCCGTAGATCATCTTCATCATGGTCGACTTGCCGGCGCCGTTCTCGCCGAGCACGGCGTGGATCTCGCCCGGCTCGACGCGCAGGTTCACCGAGTCGTTGGCCTTCACGGCCGGGTACTGCTTGCTGATGTTGACGAGTTCGAGGCGGAGCATGGTGGCTTGTCCTTCCAGTTCGATGACGTTCAGGCAGTTTGTGTTTTCGCGCCGCCACGCGTGAAGCGTGCGACGCCGGCGACGAGTGTCGCCACGAGGTTGCGGTCGTCGGCCATCGTCATCCAGGCGAAGGCCTTTTCATGCAGGCTGCGGGCCACGCTCAAACGACGCTCGGCCACCGGGCCGGCGGCCCAGTCCCAGATGCAGACGTCGGCCATGCGGCCGGCTTCGAGCGAACCGATTTCGTGGCCCAAGTGCAGCGCTTGCGCCGCGCCGAGCGTGGCGCCGTGCAGTGCCTGCCACGCCGTGAGGCGCTGGCCGGCCATCGCCTGCACCTTGTAGGCGTCGGCCAGGGTGCGCAGCATCGACAGGCTGGTGCCACCGCCCACGTCGCTCGCCAGGCTGACGGCGGCGCTGGCGTTCTGGGCGGCACGCCAGTCGAACAGGCCACTGCCGAGGAACAGGTTCGACGACGGGCTGTGGGCGATCTGCGCGCCGCTGCTTTTCAGCGCGGCCCGGTCGGCGTCGTCGAGCCAGATGCCGTGGGCCAGCACGCTGCGCGGGTGCAGCAGGCCGGCGCGGGCGTACACGTCGAGGTAACTGCGCGCTTCGGGGAACAGCTCGCGCGCCCACTGGACTTCGGCGCGGTTCTCGGCCACGTGGGTCTGCATGTAGAGGCTGGCGTCGGCGGCGCACAGCGCGCCGGCCATCGCAAGCTGTTCGGGCGTGCTGGTCGGTGCGAAACGCACGGTCACGGCATAGGCGAGCCGGTCGACGCCGTGCCAGCGTTCGATCAGCTCGATGCAGTCGCGCTCGGCCTGCGCCACGTCGTCGCGCAGGCCGTCGGGCGAGTGGCGGTCTTGCAGCACCTTGCCGGCAATCACGCGCATGCCACGTTGCTTCGCTTGGCCGAACAGCGCGTCGACCGACACCTTGTGCACCGTGGGGAACACCACCGCCGACGTGGTGCCGTTGGCGAGCAGCGCATCGGTGAACAGCGCCGCGCCAGCTTGCGAGTACGCCGGGTCGGCGAAGCGGGTCTCGGCCGGGAAGGTGTAGGTGTTGAGCCAGTCGAGCAGCTCGGTGCCGTAGCTCGCGATCACCTCGAGCTGCGGCATGTGCACGTGGGTGTCGATGAAGCCGGGCAGGATCAGTCGACCGCGGTGGTCTTGCCGCATCCAGCTGGCGTCAGGCTCGGTGACCTGTGCGCCGGTGATGCGGCCGTTCTCGATCAGCAGCCAGTGGTCGGGGCGGAAACGCACCGCCCGCGAATCGACCTCGCCCCAGGCCGGCGCGGCCGTGAAGTCGAGCAGGTCGCCCCGCAAGGCGACCCGTGCTGGCGTGGTGGACATGTTCATGCGTCGAGCGCTCCACCGGCCGGCGCGCTGCGCTGCAGCATGCCGTGCCCGGCGAGGTTGCGGGCGACGTCGCGCACCTGCTCGCGCAGCCAGCGGCCGGAAGCCGAGGCGTGGGTCAGGTCGTGCCAGAGCTGGTAGTAGGTCAAGGGCGGAAAGGGCACGGGGCAGCGCACGATGCGCACCGGCAGGCTGTCGGTGTAGCGCGAGCAGAACAGCCTGCCCGTCGTCAGCACCAGCAAGCTCTGCGCCACCATCAACGGGATCAGCCCGAAGTGGGCGCTGCGCACCATCACGTCGCGTGTCACGCCGAGCGAGGCGAGGTGCTCGTCGATCACGCCGGGCGCGTTGGCGTGCAGCGGGGTGGGCGCCACGTGCTCGCAGGCCAGGTACCGTTCGGGCGACCAGGCGCGCGTGGGCGCGGCGCGCACCACCGGGTGGTCTTCGGCGACGAGGCAGACGATCTCGTCGCTCATCAGCCGGCCCAGGTGCAGTTCTTCGGGCGGCTTGAGCCAGTTGCCGATCACCAGGTCGACCTCGCCGGCCGCCAGGCCACGCCGGTAGTCGAACTCGCCCGACAGCGGCATGAGGTCGAGCCGCACCTTCGGCGCCACGCGCTTGAGGTGCGCCACCAGCTCGGGCAGGAACAGCGGGTCGAGGTAGTCGCTGGCCGCGATGCGGAAAGTGCTGCTGCTTGCCAGCGGCTCGAAAGCACGCTGGTGGGCGTGCGGGCTGAACAGCCGGTCCGCATCTTGCAAGAGACGGGTGGCGGGCTCCAGAAGGCGCAGCGCTGTTTCGGTGGGCGCCATGTGGTTGCCCGAACGCACCAGCAACGGGTCGCCCGTGAGTGCCCGCAGCCTTTTCAGCTGGGCACTGACGGCGGGCTGCGAGGTGTGCAATCGCATGGCGGCCCGGGAGACACTGCGTTCTGTGATCAAGGTCTTCAGCACCCGAATGAGGTAGAGCTCAATCTTGTCGAAGTCCACACGCTGCGTCATATGAATTGCATGATAGGCAGTATGGATTTCGTTGTATACACCTGAGGCCGGATGCGCTTAAGTTTCGGCCATCACCGACTGACCCAGCGAAGCGAGTCCATGCCACACCGCCCGATCCGTTTCTTTCACCGTGGTGCCGTTGTCGAAGTGACCGACGCCACGCCCACCCGCACCGTGCTCGACTGGCTGCGCGAAGACGCCAGCTGCACCGGCACCAAGGAAGGCTGCAACGAAGGCGACTGCGGCGCCTGCACCGTGGTGATCGGCGAAACGGCGGCGCCGGGCGACCCGGCCGCCGTGCGCGGCCTGAGCCTGCGCACCGTGAACGCCTGCATCCAGTTCCTGCCCACGCTCGACGGCAAGGCGCTGTTCACGGTCGAAGACTTGAAGGCCCTCAACGCCGAGAAGCTGCACCCGGTGCAGCAAGCCATGGTCGAGTGCCACGGCTCGCAATGCGGCTTCTGCACACCGGGCTTCGTGATGTCGCTGTGGTCGGCCTACGAACACCACCAGGCCTGCCGCACTGACAACAGCAGCCAGCCGACGCGCCAGCAGCTCGCCGACGAGCTCTCGGGCAACCTGTGCCGCTGCACCGGCTACCGGCCGATCCTCGACGCCGGGCAGCGCATGTTCGACCTGCCCGCCGTGGCGCTCGACACCGCGCCGGTGCTGGCCGCGTTGAAGGGCATGGAGACTTCCGACAGCTTCAGCTACGCCGCGGGCGCGGGCACCGATCGTTTTTTCGCCCCCGCCACGCTGGCCGAACTCGCCACGCTGCGCGAAGCCCAACCGAAGGCGCAATTGCTCGCCGGCTCGACCGACGTGGGCCTGTGGGTCAACAAGCAGTTCCGCCCGCTCGGCGACATCCTCTACGTCGGCGAAGTCGAAGAGATGAAGCGTGTCGCCGAACAGAACGGCGAGCTCCACATCGGCGCCGGGGTGTCGCTCGAGGCGGCCTGGTCCGCGCTCGCGCAACGGTTCCCCACGCTCACCGACGTGTGGCTGCGCTTCGCCTCGCCACCGATCCGCAACGCCGGCACCATGGGCGGCAACGTGGCCAACGGCTCGCCGATCGGCGACTCGCCGCCAATCCTGATGGCGCTCGATGCGCAGATCGAGCTGCGCAAGGGCGAGCGGGTGCGCCGCATGCCGCTCGACAGCTTCTACATCGACTACATGAAGAACCACCTCGAACCCGGCGAGTTCGTGCAAGGCCTGGCGGTGCCGCTCGCCGTGGCCTCGCGACAGGTGCGCGGCTACAAGATCAGCAAACGTTTCGACTGCGACATCTCGGCGCTGTGCGCGGGCCTGTCGATCGAGCTCGACGCAGGCGTGGTGAAGACCGTGCGCCTCGCCTTCGGCGGCATGGCCGCCACGGTGAAGCGTGGCGCACTGGCCGAAGCCGCGCTCGTCGGCCAGCCGTGGGCGCAGGCGAGCGTGAACGCCGCGAAAGCCGCGCTGGCGCAAGACTTCAAGCCGTTGTCCGACATGCGTGCCAGCGCTGCCTACCGCCTGCAGGTCGCGCAGAACCTGCTGCAACGCTTCTGGCTCGAAACACGCGCCGAGAACCCGCTGCCGGCCTCGGCCACCAGCGTGTTCAGCGTGATGCCGCACCAGACTTCGGCCGCCACCGCCTGAGGAGGCTCGAATGAACAAGCCTGTCGACCCCATCCTGCTGCAACCCGGCGAAGCTTTCGCCGACTACCTGAAGAACGCCGCCGCCCGCATCGACGAAAGCGCCGAAGCGAAGGCCGTCAGCGCCGGCGCACGCGTCGGCATCAGCCGCCCGCACGAATCGGCGCACTTGCACGTGGCCGGCGAAGCGACCTACATCGACGACATCCCCGAGCTCGCCGGCACGCTGCACTGCGCACTCGGCCTGTCGCCGGTGGCGAACGGCCGCCTCACGGCGAGCGCGCTCGACAAGATCCGCGTGCTGCCCGGCGTGGTCGCCGTGCTCTCGGCCGCCGACATTCCCGGCCCGAACGACTGTGGTTCGATCATCCACGACGACCCGATCCTGTGCGACGGCGAGATCCGCTACCTCGGCCAGCCGGTGTTCGCAGTGATCGCCCAAACGCGCGACGCCGCACGGCGCGCTGCGGCCAAGGCGAAAGACGTGCTGACCATTGCCACCGAGCCGCCGGTGCTCACGCCGCAGCAGGCGCACGCCAAAGGCCAGTACGTGCTGCCGCCGATGCACCTCGTCCGCAGCACGAACGAAGGCGGCGCGAAAGCGGCGATCGCGAAAGCCCCGCACCGCCTGAAAGCGACGCTCGACGTCGGCGGACAGGAACAGTTCTACCTCGAAGGCCAGATCAGCTACGCGATCCCGAAGGAAAGCGGCGGCATGCATGTGCACTGCTCGACGCAGCACCCGAGCGAGATGCAGCACCTGGTGGCCCACGCTCTGAAGCTGCACGCGAACCAGGTGCAGGTCGAGTGCCGGCGCATGGGCGGCGGCTTCGGCGGCAAGGAATCGCAGTCGGCGATCTTCGCGTGCGTGGCCGCCATCGCTGCGGCGAAGCTCAAGCGCCCGGTCAAGCTGCGCCTCGACCGCGACGACGACTTCCTGATCACGGGTCGGCGCCACTGCTTCTGGTACGAGTACGAAGTTGGCTACGACGATGCGGGCAAGGTGCTCGGCGCCGAGATCACGATGGTGTCGCGCGCCGGCCACTCGGCCGACCTGTCGGGCCCGGTGATGACGCGCGCCCTGTGCCACTTCGACAACGCCTACTGGCTGCCCGACGTGGCGATGCACGGTTATTCGGGCAAGACCAACACGCAGAGCAACACCGCGTTCCGCGGCTTCGGCGGGCCGCAGGGCGCGATCGCGATCGAGAACATCCTCGACACCATCGCGCGCAAGCTGGGCCGCGACGCGATGGCGGTGCGGCGCGCCAACTTCTACGGCAAGGACACGAACAACGTCACGCCGTATGGCCAGGTGGTCACCGACAACATCGTGCACGAGCTGACGGCCGAGCTGGAGGCCAGCAGCGACTACGCTGCGCGGCGCTCTGCCATCGCGCAGTTCAACGCCACGAGCCCGGTGCTCAAGCGTGGCATTGCGCTCGCGCCGCTGAAGTTCGGCATCTCGTTCAACGTCAAGCACTTCAACCAGGCCGGCGCGCTGGTGCACGTGTACAGCGACGGCTCGATCCTCGTGAACCACGGCGGCACCGAGATGGGCCAGGGCCTGAACACCAAGGTGGCGCAGGTGGTGGCGCACGAACTGGGCGTGAGCTTCGAGAGCGTGGGTGTCACGGCGACCGACACGCAGAAGGTGGCCAACACCTCGGCCACCGCTGCGTCGACGGGCGCCGACCTGAACGGCAAGGCGGCGCAAGACGCGGCGCGGCAGATCCGCGAGCGCCTCGCCGCCTGCATGGCGAGTCACCACGGCGGAAAGGCGGAAGACGTGCGCTTCGCCAACGACAAGGTCGAAGTGAACGGCAAGACCCTGCCCTTCAGCGCCGTGGTCGCACAAGGCTACCTCGACCGCGTGCAGCTCTGGTCCGACGGCTTCTACGCCACGCCCGGCCTGAGCTGGGACAAGGAAAAGATGTTCGGCCGCCCGTTCTACTACTTCGCCTACGGCGCGGCGGTGAGCGAGGTGGTGGTGGACACGCTCACCGGCGAATGGAAGCTGCTGCGCGCCGACATCCTTCACGACGCCGGCAAGTCATTGAACCCTGCGGTCGACATCGGCCAGGTCGAAGGCGCGTTCATCCAGGGCATGGGCTGGCTGACGATGGAAGAGCTGGTGTGGCACCCGACCAGCGGCAAGCTCACCACACACGCGCCCAGCACCTACAAGATCCCGACCGCGAACGACTGCCCGCCGGTGTTCAACGTGAAGCTCTACGAAGGGCAGAACGTCGAAGACAGCATCCACCGCAGCAAGGCCGTGGGCGAGCCGCCGCTGCTGCTGCCGTTCTCGGTGTTCTTCGCGATCCGCGACGCGGTGTCGGCGGTGGGCGATCACAAGACCGACCCGCCACTCTCGGCCCCGGCCACGAGCGAAGCGATCCTGCGCGCGATCACCGCGGTGCAGGCGGGCTGACGCCCATGTCGACATGGCGGGCGCTCGCCGGCAGTTGGCTCGCCACGGGCCGGCGGGCCGTCGTCGTCGAGGTGCTGGACGCGCGCGGTTCGGTGCCGCGCGAATCGGGCACGCGCATGCTCGTGTCTTCGACCGAGACCGCCGGCACCATCGGTGGCGGCCACCTCGAACTGAAGGCGATCGCACTGGCCCGCGCGATGCTCGCGCAAGACGACGTGCACGCGCACACCGAGCACTACCCGCTCGGGCCGGCACTCGGCCAGTGCTGCGGCGGTGCGGTGACGCTCGCCTACGCGCCGCTCGACGCGGCAGCGCTCGCGCGCTGGCCGGTCGAGCCGCCGCGCTTTCACCTGCAGCTCTACGGCGCCGGCCACGTGGGCCGCGCGATCGTGCGTGCCCTGGCGCCGCTGAACGTGGTGGTCGACTGGATCGACGAGCGCGAAGAAGAATTCCCGGCGCAGTTTTATCCCCACGGCGGGCCGTGGCCGGAGCACATCCGCAAGGTCTGCGTCGATGCGGTCGAAGCCGAAGTGCGCGGCGCACCGGCGGGCGCGTTTTACCTCGTGCTCACGCACCAGCACGATCTCGACCTGCGCATCAGCGAAGCGATCCTGCAGCGTGGCGATTTCGCGTATTTCGGCCTGATCGGCTCGAAGACCAAACGCCAGCGTTTCATCCACCGCTTCGAGCAGCGCGGCGTCGAGGCCGAGGCCATCGAACGGATGACCTGCCCGATCGGCGTTCCCGGTATCGACGGCAAGGAACCCGAGGTGATCGCCGCCGCCGTGGTCGCTCAGTTGCTGCAGGTGCCGGTGGTCTCGTTCACGCCGCAAAGGGCCGCCGAGTTGCTGGCCAGGGGCGTGGCGTCGCCTAAGGGCGCCCTCTAAAAACCCATCGAAGCCAGAAGGTCGTCGACGTCGCCCTGCGCCATCGCGGCTTCGGGGATCTGCGGGCCTTGCAGGCCGGGTTCAGGCACTGCATCGGGCACCTCGGCATGGCCTTCGTCGATCAGCAGTTGCACCAGCTGGCTCTCGGTTCGGGTGATCATGTCGATCACCTTCTTGATGACCTGACCCGAGAGGTCCTGGAAGTCTTGAGTGAGCATGATGTCGCTCAGGACCTGCTTCTGTCGCGAGGCGAACTCCACGCTGTCGCGCGCGAATTCAGCGCAATGCAGCGCCACCGGCTCGACACCAACCTGCTCTGCCCCGGGGCTCGCCTGCGAGATCAAGTCGGCCAGCTTCCCGGCTCGCTCGCCGTGTGCCGTCAATGCGGGCATCGACGATTCCACCAGGCTCAGCACGCGGTGCGCTGCCTTCTCTGTCATCTCGCCCACATAGGAGAGCCGCGACCTGGAGTCCGGTATCTCGCGGATCACCCGCTGGAGTTCAGGCGTGGCACCGAGGGCGCGAAGCGCTTCGTGCAGTTCCCGGGTGATGGCACCGAGTCTTGCCTGAGTGGCTGGCTTTCCCGTGGCGAAGGCGGTGTCGCCGGGGGGCACGGTGGCCGTCAGCATGCCGCGTTCCTTCGGGGCACATCGATCGAAGCACCAGGCCGGTGCCCATGCCCCGACGCCGGCCTTGCAACTGCAGTGGTCTTCATTTCTGTCCTTCGAATGCCCTTCGCGCGGGCGGGCGCGCCGGCGTGGTGGCCGTCGCCGCTTTCTCGATGTCGGTCAGTCGATGACGCACTTGAGTGATTTGTGTGCCCGATCGCGAATTGGGGGCGATTCGACGTGCATTTCCGCACTTCCGGCCCGAGGGCAGCGTGCTGAAATCAGCCGATCCATAGACGACGAGTGCATGCCCATGCTTCCCAAGACCCTCGCGCTGATCGACGACGACCGCGAATACACGGAATACCTGGCGCAGTTCCTGCGCGAACTGAACGTGAGCGTCGACGTCTTCCCCGACAGCAACGAACTCCTGCTGCACGCGGACCCGTATCGATTCGACTTCTACGTGGTCGACCTGAGCCTGCCCGGTGTGGACGGGGTCAACCTGATCAAGGTGCTTCGCCTTCGCAGCGCCGCCGGCATCCTCGTCGTATCGGGGCAGCTCGGTGCCGAGATCTTCTCGTCGGTCATCGACGCTGGCGCCGACATGTACCTGGCCAAACCCGTGCAATTCGAGCAGGTGGCCATCGCGATCAAGGCGGTTCAGCGCAGGGCAGCCACGACCAGTGCGGGCAACCCGGCATGGCGGCTCGACCGCCGGGCTCAGCAGTTGCTCGCGCCCGACGGCGCGCGTGTCGACCTGAGCGAGATCGACATGGCGGTGGTGGAGTGCTTTGTCAGTGCCCACGGCGAGACCGTGTCGCGTGAATCGCTTCGCAACCACCTGGGCCAGGGCGATGGAACGGAGGTGGCCGACAGCCTGAACGCCACGATCTACCGCCTTCGCAGGCGCATCGAGAAGGCAACGCCCACGGCGGTCCCGCTGCAATCGAAGTCGCGCGTCGGGTACGTCTTCAAGGCCCAGCTGCAGGCCGTCTGATGGACCCGGCCGCCGAGATCGAAGGGCTCAGGTCAGCCCTTCGCGCCAGCGAGCTCAGTCTGGCCGCACTGTCCAACTCCTACCCCATCGGTGTCTACCGCTGCGACGAGCACGGCGCCCGCACCTACACGAACGAGCGCTGGCAACAGATATTCGGGCTTGCGCCGAGCGAGAGTCTCGGCCACGCCTGGCTCCACGCACTGCACCCGGACGACCGGATGCAGGTCACGACCGCATGGCTCGATGCTGTCGCCCTGGGAGCCGGCTTCGACATGGAGTTCCGGATCATCCGTCGTGACGGCACCGTGCGCCGCGTTCGATCTCGGGCCCGAGCCGTGGTCGCAGGCGCCCCGCAGTGCGGCTTCGTGGGCGCGCTCGAAGACATCACCGAGCTGCGCGAGACGCTCGAGCGCTTGCGTGCCAGCCAGGCGTTCCTCGATCGAACCGGTCGCCTTGCCGGTGTCGGTGGCTGGGAAGTCGACCTGGTCTCGGGCACGGTGACCTGGTCTGAAAAGACAAGGGAGATCCACGAGGTCGACGCCGACTATGAGCCCAGCCTCGACGCTGGCATCGCCTTCTACCGGCCCGACGTGCGAGACCGGGTGCGGAACGCGGTCCATGTCGCCATCACCACGGGCAAGCCGTGGGACCTGGAACTCCCGTTCGTCAGTGCCAAGGGCCGAGCACTGTGGATCCGGACCTTCGGCGAAGCCGAGTACCAGGGCGGACGTGCGGTCAGGCTGGTCGGCGCGTTCCAGGACGTCACCGAAGGCCGCGCCCGGCAAGCAGAGTTCGAGCAGGAGCAGGCACTGCGGCAGCAAAGCGAGCGCAACGCGCGAGAGCTCGACCGCCTTCTCACCGAGCGTGGCGAAATGCTCGACGTCATGGCGCACGAAGTTCGGCAACCGCTCAACAACGCCTCGGCTGCGCTGCAGGGCGCCGCGGCGGCCCTGCAGGACCCGGGTGAAAACTCCGCGTCGCAGCGGGTCACGCGGGCGCAGACCGTGCTCGCACAGGTCTTGTCCAGCATCGACAACACGCTGGCCGTCGCATCGCTTCTGGCCAGGCCCGACCCGATCGAACGCATCGACACCGACATCGACACGATGGTCGCGGTGGCGATCACCGACCTGCCTGCCGCCCTGCGCCCGCGCATCAGCGTGCAGCGTCTGACAGAGACGCGCACTGCGTCGATGGACATGAGCCTGATGCGCCTGGCCGTCAGAAACGTCCTGTCGAACGCGCTCAAGTACAGCCCCGCCGGATCGCCGGTGGTACTGCGCATCGCCGATTCCGACGAACCCCTGGCGCTGATCATCGACGTGGCCGATGCCGGCATGGCGATTCCGGGCGATGTTCTGCCCCGCCTGTTCAGCCGCGGCGCGCGTGGCAACCACCCGGGCGTGCCCGTGGGGCACGGGCTCGGGCTCTACATCGTGCGCCGGGTGCTCGAGCTCCACGGCGGAAGCGTCGAAGTGGTTCGCAACGAACCCGATGGCGTCACGTTCCGTCTGTCGGTGGGGCAGTCGGCGGAGTGACCTCGCCTTCGAGCGCCGAGGGGAGTTCGTCCAGCGGCTTCTCTGGCGCGGGCGTCTTCTGGCCTCCGCCGCGCGCGCGTTCGGGTGAAGCCAGCACCGCCGACTTGACCGCAGAACCTTCCACGGTCACCGACTCGTAGAGCCCGGTGGCGCGCAACTGCGTGGCGATCACGTTCACCCGGCCATGGTCAGGGTGAAGCGGCCCTTTGTCGACAACGCGACGCACCTGGTCCAGTGGGCTCGGGCCGATGCACACCACCCGCCACATCGCGTGCCCTGTTTTCCGCCCCGGTTCAGGCTGCCGCGACCGCTTCTTCGGCGAACGAACCGATCTTCATGCTGACGACCAGTGCGGCAATGTCAAGCAGGATCAGCATCCGTTCGGCGCCGTCGTGCTTCAGCGAGCCGATGCCGGTGATGAATTGCGACTCGCTGGAAGCGCTCATCTCCGGGAACGGCTTCACATCGTCCGCTTTCAGTTCGAGCACATCGGACACCGAATCGACGACGGTGCCGACGATCTGGCCACCCACGTTCAAGACAATCGTGACGGTGGCGCCGTCGTAGCGCATGTCACGCATGCCGAGCTTCATGCGCAGGTCAATGATCGGCACGATCACGCCACGCAGATCGACGACGCCCTTCAGGTAGTCGGGCATGTTGGCAATGCGGGTCGGCTTCTCGTAGGAGCGGATTTCCTGCACACGCAGGATGTCCATGCCGTATTCCTCGTCGCCGAGGCGGAAGGTGAGCCACTCCTGCGCGGTCATCGCTGCAGTGTTCGCCTGAGCGGAGTGCACGCCTTCGGCCACGCCGGTGGCCTCAAGTTTGATCGGGTGGTTCATGGTGATGCCTGGGGTTCTGCCGGTGCGTTGAAATGCGTCACGTTCATTCGAAAACGCCGACCGCGTCTGCGAGGTGCCGCATCTGCAGCTTCAGACTCTCCGAAGCCGCAGTGCTCTGCTCGACCAGGGCCGCGTTCTGCTGCGTCACCTGGTCGAGGTGGCCAATCGCTTCCGAGACCTGCGAGATGCCGTCGCTCTGCTCGCTCGTGGCGGTGGCGATCTCGGAAATGAGGCTGGACACGCGGTTGACCTGAGTGACGATATCGTCCATGGTCTTGCCCGCGTCGTCGACCATCCTGACACCCGACTCGACCTTCTCGACCGAGGTGTTGATGAGCTGCTTGATCTCCTTGGCCGCATCGGCGCTGCGGTGGGCGAGGCTGCGAACCTCGCTGGCCACCACGGCGAAGCCGCGGCCCTGCTCACCGGCGCGTGCCGCTTCGACCGCCGCGTTCAGCGCCAGGATGTTGGTCTGAAAGGCGATTGAATCGATCACGCCGATGATGTCGGCGATCTTCTTCGAGCTGTGGGTGATGTCGGTCATGGTCGACACGACGTTGGCCACGGCCTGGCCACCCTTCTCGGCCGCCGTGCTGGCACTGCCAGAGAGCTGCGTGGCCTGCTGGGCCGTGCTGGCGTTGTTCTTGACGGTGGCGGTCATCTGTTCCATCGACGAAGCCGTCTCCTCCACGCTCGCGGCGGCCTGCTCGGTGCGTGCGCTCAGGTCGGTGTTGCCCTGCGCGATCTCCGACGTGGCGACCTTCGCGTTGTTCACCTGGCCACTCACGTCGTCGATGATCCAGCGGAACATCAGGCCCAACTGGCCGATGGTGCGCATCGTCATGCCGATCTCGTCGGTGCGGTTCATGTGGAGCGACGAGGTCGAGTCGCCGGTGGCCACGCGCAGGGCCTGGTCCCGCATCTGCTCGAGCGGTGCCGACACCTGGGCCTGCAACCACCACGTGGCCAGCCCCAGGCAGGCCGCAGAGGCCGCACCGAATGCGGCGAGCGACGACCACGGCATGCCACCGAAGACGGCGGCGCTCACCACGACGGCGGGCCACGCCAGCAGCATGGCCGAGCGAATCCGCCAGCGAACCGGCATGGTCTGCATCACCGAGGACCAGGCCATCAGCCCGGTACGCTCGATCAGCCCCTTTCGGAAGCGCAAGCCGTTCGCGTTTCCGCTCCGAAAACCGGCATAGAGCGCTTCGGCTCCCTCGATCTCCGTTCGCGAGGGTTTGGTTCGCACCGACATGTAGCCGGTGATCCGGCCGTCGCGCATCACCGGCGTGGCGTTGGCGCGCACCCAATAGTGGTCGCCGTTCTTGCGCCGGTTCTTCACCAGCGCCGTCCACGGCTCGCCGCTTTTCAGCGTGGCCCACATGTCGGCGAAGGCCTCGGGCGGCATGTCGGGGTGCCGCACCATGTTGTGCGGGTTGCCCTCGATCTCTTCACGGCTGAAGCCGCTCACCGAGACGAACGCGTCGTTCGCATACGTGATGTGGCTTTGCGGATCGGTCGTCGACATCAGGGTCGCGTTGGCCGGAAAGTCGTACTCACGGTTGGTCACAGGCAGGTTTTGGCGCATCGAGGGCTCCTTGAGGGCTTTGTTGTCATTTGTTATTTCGGCCGGTGATCTGTGACCTTGAGCGGCAACTTGATGCCAACCGGTGATTTGCTGCGAATTCCTGAATACGTTCGTTGCCGACCGTGCGTTTGGCCACGATCGGGCGCGATCAACGCGCACAAATGACTCAACTTTTTCTTCCGCGCGACCGATACCAGGGGACCGGGTGTGTACCCATCACTTGCGGCAAGAACAATCCACATGAAGTTCGGCTCATTGCGCCCCTCGACGCACTTTTTCCTGGCCTTCGGTGTCGTCGTTTTGTTGTCGTTCCCCTCCAGTGGTCGTGGCCTCGGGAAGCTGGGCGTCGTCCACAGCGAGCTGACGCACGTGGTCAAGGACAACGACGTCCGGATCAATTTCAACCTGAAGCTGCCCGGCTCGGTCCACACGTCCGGTCTGGCGTCCGGCTTGGCCCGGAATAGCGGAGTGGTCGCGCAGATGGACCGGGTGACGCCGCTCAACTCGCCGCCAGTCGAAGAAATCACGGCTGCTGCGGACAGCCTGAATGTGCAGGCGCAAGTGGCCGCCTCTACCGGCACGAACGAATGGGAGCGCTGCTGATGGACCTGACCTCAACCGACATGTACGATCCCAAAGCGGCGCGCATTCTTCTGGTCGACGACGAGCCGGCCAACCTGAAACTCTTCAGCCTGATGCTGAAGTCGGACGGCTACCAGAGCGTGGTCTGCGTCCAGGACCCGCGCGAGGTGATCGACGCCTACCACCGCGTCAAGCCCGACGTGATCCTGCTCGACATCAACATGCCGCACCTCGACGGCTACCAGGTGATGGAGCAGCTCAAGGCGCTGAACGAGAGCCTGCTGCCGCCGATCGTGGTGCTGACGGCCCAGTCGGGCGAAGACTTCTTGCTGAAAGCGCTGAACGGCGGCGCCATCGACTTCCTGAGCAAACCGGTCAACAAGCGTGAACTGCTGGCACGCGTGAAGAACATTCTTCTGGCCCATCTGGCGCGGCGCTTCATGCATGGGCAGAACACGGTGCTGGAGGCCATCGTCGCGCAGCGGACGAAAGAACTCCGCGTTTCTCGGCTCGACATGGTGCGTCGCCTGGGGCGTGCATCGGAGTACCGCGACAACGAAACCGGCCAGCACATCCTGCGCATGAGCCATGCGTCGGTGCTGCTGGCGCGCCGCATCGGTTGGAGCCCGGAGGCCTGCGAACTGCTGCTCAATGCCGCCCCGCTGCACGATGTCGGAAAGATCGGCATTCCCGATGGCATCTTGCTGAAGCCCGGCCCGCTGGACAAGGACGAACGCGAGGTGATGAAGGAACACGCCCGGATCGGTGCCGACATCCTCAGCGGCGGAGCCGGCGACGAACTGATGACGATGGCGAGGGAGATCGCGCTCAACCACCACGAGAAGTGGGACGGCTCGGGCTACCCGAACGGGCTGTCGGGCTTCCAGATCCCGGAGGCGGCGCGCATCGTGGCGATCACCGACGTCTTCGATGCGCTCACGTCGACCCGACCCTACAAGAGCGCCTGGACAGCCGAACAGGCGCTCGCCCACATGAAGGGCGAGGCCGGCAAACACTTCGACCCCACGTTCCTCGCGGCGTTCGTCGCGATCGTCGACGACGTCATCGCCATTCGGGAGCGATTCGCCGAGCCGGCCCCGGCTGCGCAGGCCGATGCACCCGAACCGCAGGAAGCCTGACCCCCCGTTGGCGGCCCCGCTGGCCGCACGCTCATTGAGAAAGATCCCATGCGTCAACCTGCCCTCCTTTCGATCGCAGCCGCACTCGCGGCCTCGCTGGTTTCGACCTTGGCCACCGCCGGCGTCGTCGACGATCGCGTGAGTTCATCGCGGACCGTCAAGGTCTGCATCTGGCCCGACTACTACGGCGTCACTTTTCGCAACCCCCGAACGCAGCAGCTGGTGGGCATCGACATCGAGCTTTCATCGCAGCTCGCCAAGGACCTCGGTGCCACGGTTGCGCTGGTGGACTCGTCGTTCCCGAAGTTGATCGAGGACCTGACGACCGACCGGTGCGATGTCGCCATGTTCGCGATCGGCGTGCTCCCCGCAAGACAGGCGGCGCTGAGATTCACGCAGCCCTACATGCAGAGCGACATCTACGGCGTCACCACCCGGAGCAACCGTCAGATCAAGGCGTGGGCTGACATCGACAAGGCCGGTGTGCAGGTGGCCGTTCAGGCGGGCACGTTCATGGAGCCGGTCATGGCCGCGGCGCTCAAGCAGGCTCAGCTGGTCGTGATCAAGCCGCCGATGACGCGCGAAGCCGAGCTCGAAAGCGGTCGTGTCGATGTTTTCATGACCGACTACCCGTACAGCCGGCGCCTGCTCGACAACGCCGACTGGGCCCGGCTGGTTTCTCCCGAGACGCCCTTTCATGTGCTGCCCTACGCCTACGCGGTGAAGCCGGGCGACGACGCGTGGCTCAAGCGCGTCGACGAGTTCGTGGCCCGCATCAAGAAAGACGGTCGGCTGCAAGCCGCCGCCAAGCGCAACGGGCTGGCCGAAATCGTCCTGACCAAGTGAGGACCGGGCCGGGTTCAGCGCCGTGAAGCAGACCGAGGGCCTGTCGCCCCCTGCCTGGCTCAGAAGCAGTTGGGTGGCCTGGGCGGGTGCGCTGGTGGTGTGCATCGGCCTGGCACTGCCTGGCGGCTTTCTGCTCTACGAATCACAGGAACTGGACGCGGCCGAGCTGCAGCGCGCCGAGCTCTACGCGCGGGTTCTGCAAGACCACGCCGAACGCGCCTTCAACACCATCGACAGTGCGATGGACGCGCTGGCCGAGACACTGGCCGCGCCGCCGAGAACCGAGGAGACCGGGCGGCTCGACAACGATCTCGCCCATGCGCTGAATGGCCTGCCCTTCATCCGCAGCCTGTCGCTGCTGAATGCGCGCGGCCTGGTCGTGGCCAGCTCGGCGGCCGCGAATGTCGGCGTCGAGGTCGACCTGAAGAAGCTCAGGCTGCCATCTTCCACAGCGGCCGATTCGCTGGGCTCGTCCATCAGCGGGCGCGATCTGGCCGACATCCGCCAAGGCCACACAACCCGGCCTGGCGGCGCGCGGACCTTCGTGCCGCTGCTGCGCATGATGAACAGCCACTCCGGCGAGCCGCTCTTCATCGCCGCCATCCTGAACCCCGAATTCTTCGGCAACGAATACGAGCTGACCCTCGCCGACGAAACACGCGCCGCGGGCATCTTCTCGATCGACTCGGTCATGCTGGCCGGCACGGGCAACCTCGCGCTGGCGCCCGGCCAGAGTGTGCGGGAGCACCGCTTCTTCACGGCGTTCCTGCCCGCACGCGAGAGCGGGAGTTTCATCGGTGCGGGGATCGACGGAAAAAAGGTGGTCACGGCATTTCGCGTGCTGCGCAAGCGCCCGCTGGTCGTCATCGTCGAACGCGATTTCGCGCATGTGCAGGCGAGTTTCCGGCACACCATTTTCTGGACCGTCGGCATGGCCGGCGGCGCACTGCTGCTGCTCTGCGCGATGATGCTCATGGCCTGGCGCAGCATCAGGGCTCGGGAAGCGGCTCAGGCGGCACTGGAAGCCACGCGCTCCAGGATCGCGACCAGCGAGCGTGACCTTCGCAGCCTTGTCGAGAGCGTGCACGAGCTGATTTTCCGCGCCGATGAAACCGGCCGCATCGTGTTCGTGAACGGTCGCTGGACGGAACTGACCAAACGGCCAGCTTCCGACGCCATCGGCAAGCGCATCGCCGACCTGTGCCGCGAGGACGAACGGGCGGCCTGCCTGTCGCTCTTCTCGCGTCCCGAGACCAACGACGAGATGATCTTGCTGCATGTGCTCGACGCCTCCGGTGCGTCTCTCACGCTCGACCTCTCGGTGTCGCGGGTCCTGGGCAGTGAAGGCCAGGCCGGCGGTTTCGCCGGCTTCGCGGTGAACGTGACCGAGCGCGAAGCAGCGCAGCAGGCGCTGCAGTCGCAGCTCAAGTTCACGGCCCAGTTGCTCGAGGTCAGCCCGACGCCGATCTTCGTGAAGGACCAGAAAGGCCGGTTCGTTTCGGTGAACCGGGCCTGGCTCGACCTGATGAACCTGAGCCTGCCCGACGTTCTGGGCCGAACCTCCGACGACCTGTTCGGGCCCGAGGCTTCGAAACACAAAGACCAGGACGCGCGCTTGCTGGAATCGGAATTGCGCATCAGCTACGAGAACCGGCTGCTCGTCGAAGGGCGGAAGCCGCGCGACACGGTGGTAACGAAGGTTCGGTTCACACGGGCGGACGGCACGGCGGCGGGCATGGTGGGCAGCATCATCGACGTCACCGAGTTTCGTGAAGCCGAGAGAAACATTCGCCTGTCTCGCGACGCAGCAGAGCGGGCCAACAGCGCCAAATCGGATTTCATTGCCAACATCAGCCACGAACTGAGGACCCCGTTGCAGGGAATCATCGGGTTCTCGGAAATCGGCAGGGACATGGCTGCCGGGCACCCCGACTTTCTGGACATGTTCGCCGACATCCACGCCGGCGGCCAGCGCATGCTGATGCTGGTCAACGGCCTGCTCGATGTGTCGCAGATGGACAGCGCCGTCGGCTCCATGCCGCTGCAGACGGCCGACGTCGCACAACTCGTTCGAGAGGTGGTGTCGCAGTTCAAGCCGAAGGCCGTGGTGCGCGACTTGCAGATCAACGTGACGGGTTTGTCGGACACGGTGACTTGCCAGGTCGACCCGGCCCGCTATCAACAGGCGCTGCACAACGTGCTGGCGAACGCCGTTCGCTATTCACCGGTCGGCGGGGTCATCGAGATCGAGCTGAAAGACCGGGGGGCCGCCGGTAGCGAACTCTCCGTCCGCGACCACGGGCCCGGCGTACCCGAGCAGGAACTCGAACTCATCTTCGAGGCCTTCGTGCAGTCGAGCCGAACGCGCGATGGCTCCGGTGGCACCGGCCTGGGTCTGACGATCAGCCGCAAGATCATGCGCGCGCACGGCGGCGCCATCTCTGCCGCCAACGCGCCCGGTGGTGGTGCGGTCTTCAAACTGTCGTTGCCGGCCGTGGGCCGACCCGCCGAGCTGGCGGCGGAACAACCCTGGCGAGGCGGCGAGGCCACGTTCTGCGAACCCGGTACGAAACCATGACGTCGACGTCGAAGGCATTGGTGGGCGAGGCCGGCGAACTGGTGGCGTTGCTCGAAAGACGCCTGAATGCGGAAAGGGCCGAACGCCGCCGCCTGCAGAAGCAGCTTGCCGAGATGGACATGCTGGCGATCGAAGGAAGCGTCGACTCCAAGGCGCTGACCGAACGCCTGGAACGGCTCATCGAGCAGCGCACCAAGGCGATGAGCGATGCGCGCGACGAGGCCGTGGCGGCGAGCCACTCGAAGAGCAGTTTCCTTGCCAACATGAGCCACGAGATCCGGACGCCGCTGACGTCGATCATCGGCTTTGCCGAACTGCTGCAGGATCCGAAAGTGGCGAGCGCCGAAAAGGTGGATGCGGCCAAGACCATCGTGCGCAACGGGCGTCACCTGCTCGAAGTGATCAACGACATTCTCGACATGTCGAAGATCGAGTCGAACCAGCTCACGCTCGAGTCGATCGACGTGGGTCTGCCGAAGCTTCTGAGCGACATCGAGGCGCTGGCGTCGAGCCGGGCGCAGGCGAAGGGGCTGCTCTTCACCATCGAGCACCATCTTCCCCTGCCGCCGGTGCTGCGCACGGACCCGGTGCGCCTGAAGCAGATCCTCCTGAATTTCTGCAGCAATGCCATCAAGTTCAGCAACGAAGGCGAGGTGCGGCTCGACGTGCACTTCGACCCCCACCAGAAGACACTGAAGTTCGCGGTCACCGACACCGGCATCGGCATGGGCGAGCGGGAGATCGCACGCCTGTTCAAACCCTTCGTGCAGGCCGACGTGTCGACCACCCGCAAGTTCGGCGGCACGGGGCTGGGCCTGTACATCTCCAGGCAGTTGGCCGACATGCTCGGGGGCGCGATCCGCGTGGCCAGCGAACCCGGCCAGGGAAGCTGCTTTTCGTTGACGTTGCCGGTAGGCGTCGAAGCCAAACCGCTGGAGATGCTGGGCAACGCTGCCGACTTCGACGACTTCCAGCGGCCCTCGTTCCAGATCACTGCGATCGAAATACCGAACCTGAGCGGCCGTGTTCTGTTGGCTGAAGACGGCCTGGACAACCAGCGCCTGCTGGGCAGCTTTCTGCGCCAGGCGGGCGTCGAGTTCGACGTGGTCGGCAACGGCAAGCTCGCTGTCGAACGGGCCCTGGCCCACGAATATGCCCTCGTGCTCATGGACATCCAGATGCCGGTGATGGACGGTGTCGCGGCCACCACGCTGTTGCGCAACTCGAACTACCGTGGGCCGATCGTCGCGCTCACGGCCAACGTGATGCAGCACGACGTGGTGCTCTACCGCCAGTGCGGTTGCACCGACGTGCTCGGCAAGCCGATCGACCGCAAGCGCTTCTACGAAGTGCTGCAGGAGTATGTCGGCCCCGCCATCGCGCTCGCCGACAGCCTCGAAAAGATCAAGTTGGACAGCTATGAGAGCGAGCTGGCGGAGATCACGGACGAGTTCAGGCGCGGCCTGCCCGCCACGTTTCAAAGCATCGAGCAGGCGGCGCTTGCAGCCGACTGGAAAGGCTTGAAGTTCCTGCTGCACACGCTCAAGGGCACGGCCGGTTCCTATGGCTTCATCGAGCTGGCCGAGTTGGCCAGCCAGGCCGAGGCCGGGGTCGGGCACATGGCGAAGGAAGAAATCGTCGGCCTGTGTCAGCGCATTCCGGCCGCGCTGGGCAGCGGCACCCCTCTGCGTGAACAAAGTGCGCTGAATCAGTGATTGATGATCACCGGCAGGAAGAACTGACACACATTGTGTTACACTGGTAACGTGTTGTGAGCAGTGCATACCGCACTGACGACACTGAGGGCAAACCTGCTTAAAAGCAGGGACGCAAAGCCTCCGGCCTACAGCGATCAAATCGCCACGGTAGCGGGGTTGCCAACGACCGGGCCAGACCACCACTGGCCACCTCTGCGAGCGTTTGCGCACGTCGAGCACAGTCGCTGTCCGCGTGGCCCTCGCCAACCCAGAAATGGACGAGGTCATGCAGAAAACGAATCAACCGCGAGCCTTGTTCAGGTTCGCCCTCTCGGCCGGCGCAGCGCTGGTGCTTTCCGCCTGTGGCGGCGGGGGTGGCAGCGGCGCCGAGCTGGCGCCCGCACCACAGGGCGGCCTGACGACTTCCCTCTCGGTCGAGGCAGCAGCGATGCCAAGCGAGGCCGCCTCGCAGCAGGCACAGCCGACCTTCCACGTCGCACCCGTGGTGCTCGACGAACCGGGTGATACCGACGCGCTGGACAACACTTCCTCCGCGCAGGCCGCGCCGCACACCCAGCACATCCCTTCCGCAGCCGCGGCCCTGGATACCCGCGGCCTCACGCTCCAGGCCATGCAATCGGCGCGCGCCAGTGCGCTCGCTGTTCCCCGCCTGCTCGCCGACGGAACGGCAGCGCCGCTCGCATCGACGGGCGTGGTCACCACCTACACGCCGGCGCAAATCCGCGCCGCCTACGGCATGCCGGCACTTCAGAGCGCCAGCCTCGCGCCCAGCGCAACCCAGGCCGCCCAGCAAGGCGCCGGGCAGACGATCTACATCGTCGATGCGATGCACAACCCGAATGCCGCCGCGGAACTGGCCGCGTTCAACGCAAAATTCGGTCTGCCGGTGTGCACCACCAAACCGATCGCAGCGTCCGCGGCCCTGCCGCTGGCCGCGCCCTCGCTCACGGAAGGGTGCAGTCTGTCCGTCGTCTACAGCACACCGGCGGGTGGCATGACCACCGCAGCGCCGGCCTATGACGCGGGCTGGGCGACGGAAATCGCGCTCGACGTGCAGTGGGCACACGCCACCGCACCGCGCGCCCGGATCGTGCTCATCGAGGCCGCCGACGCGTCCTTGAACGCACTGCTCGGTGCCGTGAAGCTGGCCAATGCCATGGGTGCCGGGGCAGTCTCGATGAGCTTCGGCGCGACCGAGGGCACCTGGACGTCCCAGGTGGATCCGGCTTTCACGGCCGACGGCATGACCTACCTGGCGGCCACCGGCGACTCGGGCTCGGCGGTCTCGTGGCCTTCGGTCTCGCCGAACGTGCTGGCGGTGGGCGGCACCTCCCTCAACTACAGCGGAACGGGCAGCCGCGCCGAAGTCACCTGGTCCCGGACCGGTGGCGCCATCAGCGCCTACACCGCCACGCCGGCCTACCAGTCTGCCAAGGTTCCCGGCATGGGCACGATGCCACGCCGTGCCGTCGCCGACGTCTCCTTCAACGCGGATCCTTCGACGGGCCAGTTCGTGGCGGTGATGACTCCGGGCAGCACGGCGGTGAACTGGATCAGCGCGGGCGGCACCAGCCTTTCGACACCCCAGTGGGCCGGGTTGGTGGCGGTGGCGAATGCACTGCGCCTGCAGGCGGGCAAGCCGCGGCTGGGGGCCACACACCCGATGCTGTATTCGCAGATCGCCAGCGTGCCGGGCACCTATGCAGCCAGCTTTGCCGACGTTGCGTCAGGTGCGAACGGCACGTGTTCGACGTGCGCTGCGAAGACGGGTTACGACATCCCGACCGGGCTCGGCACGCCGAACGTCTCGGGCTTCCTCTCTTCGACGCTCGGGCTGGCACCGCCGCCCGCGGCGCCAAACGTGCAGAGCCTGGCCATCGCCGGCAAGGCGGGCGTGGCGCTGTCGTTCCAGGTGTCCTCCTCGATCGTCGACGGGGTGGCCTACAGCCTCGCCAACGCACCTTCGGGCATGGCGGTCTCGACCACCGGGCAAGTCACCTGGGCAAAGCCCCTGGCCGGCAGCTATGCCGTGAGCGCGTCGGTGAAGGACGCCAAGACCGGGCTCGTCGGTACCGGCCTGTACTCGGTGAAGATCGACGCCGCACCGGTCTCACCAGTCGTCGCCGCGGTCACGGTCAACGGCAAGGCCGGCGTGGCTCTGAGCCACACAGTGCAAGTGTCGTCAGCCACGGCCAACAGCTTCACGGTGAGCGGTGTCCCGGGCATGACGATCAGCGCTTCGGGC
The DNA here is from genome assembly GCF_032229685.1 of Rhizobacter sp. Classification (GTDB taxonomy): domain Bacteria; phylum Pseudomonadota; class Gammaproteobacteria; order Burkholderiales; family Burkholderiaceae_C; genus LMDS01. The sequence goes on from NZ_JAVTWP010000008.1 coordinate 22,619, forward strand.
GTGATCAGCTGGCCCAACCCGGCGGCGGGAACCTGGGCGGCCACGGTGACGGCGCTCAACACGAGCACCGGCCTGAGCGGCAAAGCGGTTCTGACCTTCTTGATCGCCAAGGCCGCGCCTCCGGTCATCACGGCCGCGGCCCTGACAGGCGTGGCCGGCAAGGCACTTTCGGGCTCGATCATCGTGGCGTCGCCGTCGGGCAGCGCAATGCAGGTGATGATCTCCGGTGTGCCGGCCGGCGTCTCGTTCGCGGTGAGCGGCCAGACGCTGTCGTTGTACTGGGCCAGGCCGGTCACGGGCAACTATTCGCTCGGCATCGTGGCCACGGACGCCGCGGGCCTCAAGTCCAGCGCGGTCATGCCGATCACGATCAACGCCAAGTAGGCCCTGCCATGCGGTGAAGCCGTCAGGCCCCATGGCGAGGGCGCCCGGCAGCACAAGCGGACTCGCGAAGGTGGGGCGAGTCGCTTCAGCCCACCTTGAACGGCAAGGCCCGCAGCGGCTTGCCGGTCAGGCTCGCCACCGCGTTCGCGAACGCCGGTGCGAGCGGCGGCAGGCCCGGCTCGCCCATGCCGGTGGGCGCGTCGGCGCTGGGCACGGTGTGCACCGCGATCTGCGGCATGTCGGTGATGCGCGGCACCGAGTAGTCGCCGAAGTTGGTCTGCTCGACCACGCCGTCCTTCAGCGTGATCGCCGCGCCCGGCAGGCACATCGACAAGCCCATCAGCGCGCCGCCTTGCACCTGGGCCTCCAGGCTCTTCGGGTTGACGACGAGGTTGCAGTGCACGCCGGCGGTCACGTTGTGCAACACGGGTGTGCCGTCTTTCACCGAGGCTTCGACGACGTAGGCCACGACCGAGTTGAACGACTCGTGCACCGCCACGCCCCAGGCCCGGCCGGCGGCGAGCGTCTTCTTGCCGTAGCCCGACTTGTCGACCGCGAGCTGCAATGCCGCCTTGTGGCGTGAATGTTTGTCACCCATCAGCTTCATGCGGTAGGCGACCGGGTCTTGCTTGGTGGTGCGCGCGATCTCGTCGACCAGCGTTTCCATCACGAACGCGGTGTGGGTCGAGCCCACACTGCGCCACCACAGCACCGGCACGTTGACCTTCGGGTGGTGCACCGTGAGGCGCATCGGCAGCTCGTAGGGCTCCTTCATGCCTTCGGTGGCGGTGCCGTCGACACCGTCTTTCACCATCATCGGCTCGAACGCGGTGCCGGCCATGATCGACTGGCCCACGATCACGTGGTCCCACGCGGTCACCGTGCCCTGCGCGTCGAAACCGATCTTCGCGGTGTGCAGGTGCATCGGCCGGTAGTAGCCGCCCTTGATGTCGTCTTCACGGCTCCAGAGCGTGCGCACCGGCGCGTTCACGCCTGCCGCCTGCGCCGCCTTGGCGACGGTGCAGGCCTCGACCACGTAGTCGCTGCTCATGATCGCGCGGCGCCCGAAACCGCCGCCGGCCATCTGCACGTTGACCTTCACGTTCTGCGGCGGCACGCCGAGGGTCTTCGAGGCGGCGAAAGCGTCGAGCCCCGGCATCTGCGAACCCATCCACAGCTCGGCCCTGTCGCCGGTGAGCGCCACGGTGCAGTTCAGCGGCTCCATCGGCGCATGCGCGAGGTAGGGAAACACGAACTCGGCGTCGATGCTGTGCGCCGTGCCGGCGAGCTTCGACACGTCGGCTTCGTACTTGCGCGGGCCAGGTTTGGCGGCGAGCTCGCGGTACTGCACCAGTTGCTTCGCGCTGTCGACCTTCTCGACGGCGCTGCTGTCCCACACCAGCTTGAGCGCGTCGCGCCCCTGCTTGGCGGCCCAGTAGCCGTCGGCGATGACGGCCACGCCTTCGCCGCCCCGGTCGACCGGAATGCGCAGCACGGCCTTCACGCCCTTGACGGCCTTGGCAGCACTGTCGTCGACCGACGTCAGCTTCGCGGCGAACACCGGCGGCTTCGCGATCACGGCGGTCAGCATGCCGGGCAGGCGCACGTCGATGCCGTAGCCCTGCCGGCCGCTGGCCTTGGCCTTCGCGTCGAGCCGGCCGGTGGCCTTGCCGATGAAGCGGAAGTCTTTCGGGTTCTTCAGCGTGACGGTCTCGGGCACCGGCAACTTCATCGCCGCTTCGGCGAGCGCGCCGTAGGAGAGCTGCTGGCCCCCCGGCCCGATGACCACGCCGTTGCGTGTGCGGAGCAGGGCCGGGTCGACCTTCCACTGCGCTGCGGCGGCGCTGACGAGCATGGCGCGGGTGCGCGCACCGAGCTCGCGGTATTGCGTGTAGGAGTGCGCGATCGAGCCCGAGCCGCCGGTGATGTGCATGCCGAACACCGGGTCGATGTAGGCCGGGTTGCTGTCGCCGTGCACGCTCTTCACCTTGGCCCAGTCGGCGTCGAGCTCGTCGGCGAGGATCATCGGCAGCGAGGTCTGCACGCCCTGGCCGAAGTCGAGCCGGTTGATCGTGATCGTGGTCGTGCCGTCTGGCGCGATGTGCACGAAGGCCGAAGGTTGCTGGATCGGCTTCAGGCCGGCCGGCTTGGCGGCGTCTTGCGCCAGCGTGGCCAGCGGAAAGGCGCCGAGCGCGAAGCCGCTCACGGCACCCAGCTTCAGGAAGCTGCGCCGCGGCAGGCCCTCGGGGGCGGCGCCGGGGTTGTCACGGGCCAGCATGGCTTGCAGATGCCGGGGCAGCTCGAAGGTGGTCGGGTCGAAATGCATGGTGGTCTCCTTCAGGCCAGGGCCTTGGCGGCATCGGTGATCGCGGCACGGATGCGCGCGTAGGTGCCACAGCGGCAGATGTTGCCCGCCATGGCCGAATCGATCTCTGCTGCGCTGGGCTGCTTGCCGCGCGGCACGCTCTTCAGAAAGGCGGTGGCCGACATGATCTGCCCGCTCTGGCAGTAGCCGCACTGCGCCACGTCGTGTTTGACCCAGGCTTCGTGCACCGCCTTGCCGACCCGGTCGGTGCCGCCGGTCACCGCTTCGATCGTGGTGATCTTCTGGCCCGCTGCCGCCGAGATCGGCGTCACGCAGGAACGGATCGCCTGGCCGTTCAGGTGCACGGTGCAGGCCCCGCACAAGGCCGCACCGCAACCGAACTTGGTGCCGGTCATGCCCAGCGTGTCGCGCAAGGCCCAGAGGATCGGGGTAGAAGGGTCGGCGTCGACGGCCACGTCGCGGCCGTTGATGTGAAGCGTGCTCATCGCGAGGACTCCTGCAGATGCAAAGTGAACAATTATTCGGTTAAACGATAAACGAACGCGCCAGCGCGGTCAAGCGGCTCAGGCCTTGATGCCGTCCCAGCAGAGCCCGAAGGCCATCGCGAGATGGGCTTTCGTGCGCGTGAGGCCGCCCGACTGCAGCAGGTTCGCGGTCTCGCGCACCGAGCCGCCGAAGGCGTTGATGAGCAGCACCGTCGGCACGTCTTTCACGATCTGCTGCGCCTTGGCCTGCTCGATCAGGTCGACCCAGCCCTTGATGAGCCGTGCCGACACTTCGCGGCTCGCGTCGCTGAACCACGGCGAGTTGTAGTACTGCTCGATGAACACCATCTCTGCCGAGTGGTCGAGGCGGTGGTCGAGCCAGTTGGTCCACATGCGCTGAAAGCGGCTGCGAAACGGCGCCGAAGGGTCGTCGCCCTGCATCAGGCGGCTCGTGCCGGCCGTCTTGGCACGCTCGTAGAGGGCCGTCAGCAACTCGTCTTTGGACTTGAAGTAGACGTACAGCGTGCCCGTGGCCACACCGGCACGCGCAGCGATCGCGGGCATCGTCAGGCCGCTCAGGCCGGTCTCTTCCACCAGCGCGAAGGTGGCCTCGGCGATGGCTTCGAGCTTCTTGTCGTCCTTGGGTCTCACGGGCCGATTGTAATTGAACGAATATTCGCTAAACGCCAACGACCAGCGCCACGGCCCTGCCTACAACTGTTCGATCGGCACGAACGGCGTCAGCAGCCACGACTTGAGGCGCAGCCACAGCGTGGAGTCGGGTTCTTCGGTGAGGATCATCTCCTGGTCGCCGTCCGTGCTGAGCCATTCGAGCCCGGCGCCGTTGGCGCGCAGGCGCACGCGGTAGGCGCTCTGCAGGCGGTCGATGTCGATGATGCGCAGCAGCTCGCGCGCGAGCTGCGGGCTGTCGATCATCGCGCCGAGTTCGGTGTTGATGGTGGCCGAGCGCGGGTCGAGGTTCATCGAGCCGATGAACAGGCGCTTCTTGTCGATCACCACCAGCTTGGCGTGCAGCCGGCCAAGCGACTTGCCGAACAGGAACGGGCGCTTGTTGTCCTTCAGCCTTGAGGAGCTCAGCTCGTACAGGTCGATGCCCATGTGAAGCATCTCTTCGCGGTGCGCCGCGTAGCCGATGTGCACGATCGGCTCGTCGGTGGAAGCGAGCGAATTGGTCATGACCGTGACCTTCACGCCCTTGGCGCGCAGCTCGCTCAGCATCTCCAGGCTCACCGGCCCGGGAACGAAATACGGCGACGAGGCCACCACCTCTTCTTTCGCGCCACGGATCGCCTCGAACACGTTGTAGGTGACGCTGGTCTCGAGCAGCTCGCCGCCGGCCTCGCCGTCGAAGGGCTTGTCGGGGTGGTCTGCGAACACGAAAGCTTCGCCCCAGATCAGGCCCAGGCGCCCCACGTCGAGGTCGTCGGCGATCGGGCCGTAGCCGAGCACGTCGTTGGGCGGCAGCTCTTTCGGCGGCGGTGTCTTCTCGGGGCCGGTCCAGTCTTCGAACAAGGCGCGCAGCTGCGGCTTGGTGAGCTCGCTCTTCGTGACCGCCTCGAGCGGGTACACCGGGTCGCTGTTCCAGTAGCGGTCGAACAGGTACTGCAGCGGCGGCACGATCCAGCCGGCGGTGAAAGCATCGACGTCGATGAAGTTCTCGCTCATGCTGCGCAGGTAGTACTCGTTGGCCACGTTGCGCCCGCCGATCACGGCCATCGCACCGTCGGCGATCAGCAGCTTGTTGTGCATGCGGTGGTTGACGCGCCCCCATTCGTCGAGCGAAGCGAGAAAACGACCGCCCTGGCCGCGGTCGCGCGCCCGCGCGAACGGGTTGAACAAGCGCACCTCGACGTTCGGGTGGGCCGCGAACGCGAGCCAGAGCGGGTCTTTGCCGCCGGTGTACAGGTCGTCGATGAGCAAACGCACACGCACGCCGCGCACGGCCGCGTCGCGCAGCGCACGCAGCAGCCAGCGGCCGGTCTCGTCGTCTTCGAAGTGGTAGTACTGAACGTCGAGCGAGACTTCGGCACGCCGTGCCAGCTGCACGCGCGTGTCGAGCGAGAACAGGCCGAGCGGCATCAGCCTGAAGCCCGAGAGTTCGGGCGCCGGCTGCGAGGTCTTGGCGATGCGGCCGAGCGTGGTGCTGGTGTTGAGCGGAATCGCTTCGCTCGTGATCGCCGCGCGGTCGATGGCCGGCAGCGTGGTGCAGGCACCCAGGCCCAGCACCACCACGAGCAGCAGGCCCGTTCGGGCGAGCCTGCGCCACAGGGTCGCGGTCAAACGCACTTGCGGCTCGTCGTGGCTCATCGCATCAATCCGGCTTGACCTTGGCGCGCACGATCACCGGCTTCCAGCGCTGCTGCTCGACGGCGATGAACTTCGCGAAGTCGGCGGCCGTGCCACCGACCGGGATCGCCGCGTCGGCGCTCAGCCGCTCAAGTGCCGTCGGCTCGTGCATCGCCTTGGCCGCGGCGGCCGAGAGCTTGTCGGCCGCGGGCTGCGACAGATTCGCCGGCGCCAGCAGGCCGTACCACTGCGTCATCTCGAAGCCGGGGTAGCCCTGCTCGGCGACCGTGGGCACGTCGGGCAACTGTGGGATGCGCTGCGGCGTGCCGGTGGCAATGCATCGCAGCTTGCCGGTCTTGATGAACTGCAGGATCGCCGGCGCGCCGACCGAGGCGGCCTGCAGGCGCCCGGCCAACAAGTCGGTCAGCTGCGGGCCGGTGCCGCGGTAGGGCACATGCAGGATGAAGATGTTGGTCGCCATCTTCAGGTATTCCATCGCCAGGTGGCCGGCGCTGCCGTTGCCGGCCGAGCCGTAGTTCAGCTGGCCCGGCTTGGCCTTGCACAGGGCCACGAACTCCTTCAGGTTCTTGGCCGGCACATCGGGGTGCACCACGTACAGGCTGGGCACCTTGGCGAGCAGCGAGATCGGCTTGAAGTCCTTGTTCGGGTCGTAGGGCAGCTTGTCGAAGATGTAGGGGTTCACCGCCAGCGTGCCGATGTGGCCGAGGATCAGCGTGTGCTGGTCATCAGCACGCGCCACTTCGCCCATCGCCACGTTGCCGGCACCGCCGGGTTTGTTGTCGACGTACACGCTCTGGCCGAGCGACTTGCTGAGCTCGGCCGCCGCGGCGCGGGCCACGATCTCGGAGCTGCCACCGGGCGCGAACGGCACGACGAAGCGGATCGTCTTGCTCGGCCACACCTGGGCGCGGGCGATCATCGGGAAGGCGCTCGCGGCGCAAAGCGCAGCGCCGGTGCGCAGCGTGCTGCGGCGGGTTGAGTCGGGCAAGTCGTTCATGGCGGGTTCCTCGCGTACCGGGCTGGCGCGCACGCCAATTTTGCATGAGCGAGCGCTCTGCCTAGACTCGCAGCCATGAACCATGACGAAGCCCGCCAGCACAGCCCCGCCGCCGAGCGCAACCGCGGCCCGATCCTCACCGAGTTGCAGCGCGTGCTGCCGGCACGCGGCGTGGCGCTCGAGATCGCCAGCGGCACCGGCCAACACGCGGCGTTTTTCAGCGCCGGCCTGCCGCACTGGGCCTGGCACCCCAGCGACCCCGAACCGCGCGCGCTGGCCTCCATCGCGGCCTGGTGCGCGGGCAGCGCCAACGTGCGGCCACCGATCGCCCTCGACGTGATGAGCGCCGATTGGCCCGGTGCGCCGCAGCCCGCCGACGCGATCTTCTGCGCCAACATGCTGCACATCTCGCCGTGGCCGACCTGCGCGGCGCTGATGCAGGGCGCGGCACGCCACCTGTCGGCGCAGGGCCTGCTGCTGCTCTACGGCCCCTACCTCGTCGACGGCGAGCCGGTAGCGCCGGGCAACAGCGCCTTCGACACCGACCTGCGCGCCCGCAACCCGGCCTGGGGCCTGCGCCGGCTCGCCGACGTGCTGGCACAGGCCTCGGTGGCGGGTCTGCAGTTGCGCGAAAGGGTTTCGATGCCCGCGAACAACCTGCTGCTGGTGCTGGGGCGTTGCCCGTGACCCCGGGTCCGACAGTCCGTTCGGTCAGAGGCGCGCCAGCAGCAGCTGCGACGCCTGGGCCGGGTCGTCGGCATCGGTGACCAGGCACAGGCTCATCCCCTGGTCGTCGACCTGCACCGCGACGCCTTCCACCTTGAGCGGCGCCTCGAGGCGCCAGGTCTTCACGACCGCGCCTCGAGAGTCGACCAGGCCCACGACGGAACCAACGCAGCGGCCGTCGGCATAACTGTCGTCGGTGTCTTCGGCAACGGCGGTGAAAACCCATCGGCCGTCGGGCAGGGGGGCGGCATCGGTGAACCCGAGTGGCACGCCATCCAACCGGCCCAGCGAGAACCGGCGGATCGCGGCCGGCGCCAGCGGGGGCGCCTTGCCTTCGATCGTGTCATTCAGCACCCGCAGCGGCAAGTGCGCAGCCGCGTTGTCGGATCGGCCCGCCACGCCGCGGTTCAACAGCACGAGTTCGTCGCCGAGCAGCATCGCCCCTTCGATATTGATCTCGCCCAGCGCCTGGCGCAGCAGCGTGTAGAGGGGCTGCATGCCGAAAAGACGGGGCGAGCCCCCAGGTGCGCCTTTCGCATCGAGCGGTACCAGCACTCCGGCACTTCGGTGTGGCCGTGAACCCGAGCCGAACGCGACGAGCGCGCTGCGTTCTGGCCACCAACACAGCGTTTCCAGGTCGGGCTTGAGCCTCTTGCGCGCCTTCTTGCCGGCAGGCAGGTCGCCGTTGAACAAGCGCTGCAACTCGCCCGGGCCCGTGACGTCGCTGAAGACGCCCAAGTGATGCTCGTCATCGGCGATGACATGCACGCGCCCCCGCGCGCAGACCAGGCCGCTCGCCGAACTGAGATGCGGCTGCCCGCGCGGGTGCTGACGGGGGTCGATCGTGAGCTTTCGCAGCAGTCGGGTCTTGAGCATGGCCGCATGATGCCTCGCCGATGCTCGCGGGCTCAGGGAATGTCCGCGCTTCGCGGATGCGTACACCACCGTTCGCACGACCGGCCGTGACCCAGAATGGCGCCTCGTTTCAACGCCGGACGAGAGTTCGATCGATGGCCCCTCCTTACCCTGACTTCAGCGCAGCGCGCACCGTGCTGCAACGCCACGTCGATGGCCAGCTTCTGGCAGGCGCTTCCGCGGCCGTGCTGCTGCACGGCGAGCCGGCCGAGAGCTTCTGCACCGGCCTGGCCCACATCAAGCGTGGCGAGCCTTTGCGCCCCGACCACCTCCACCGCGCGTTCTCGAACACCAAGCTGATGACCTCGGTGCTGGTGCTGATGCTGGCCGACGAAGGCCGCTTCGGCCTCGACGATCCGGTGAAGAACTGGCTGCCCGCACTGGGCTCAGTGCGTGTGCTGCGCGCGGGGGCGAGCTCGATCGACGACACCGAGCCGCTGCAGCGAGACATCAGCATCCGCCACCTGCTCAGCCACACCGCCGGCTTCAGCCACGGTGTGTTCGACCCCGGCACCCTGCTCTTCGATGCCTACAAGGCGGCGGCCGTGCGCGGCCGCGACCACACGCTGGAAGTGCTGGTCGAGCGGCTGGCCACGCTGCCGCTGAACCGGCAGCCGGGCAGCGGCTGGGAATACTCGCTCGCCACCGACGTGCTGGCGCGCCTGGTCGAGGTGGTCACGGGCCAGCGTTTCGGCGACGCCTTGCAGGCGCGCTTGTGGGGCCCCGTGGGCATGGTCGACACCGGCTTCGTGCTGCGCGCCGAACAACTGCCACGCTTCACCAGCCTCTACGCGGGTGACCTCGCGGACCCGCACAAGCCCGGCCTGAGGCCGATCGAGAACACGCCCTGGCCCGACGCCTACGTGCAGCCCGCGGCCATGCAGTCGGGTGCCGGCGGCAGCTTCACCACGCAGGCCGACATGCTGGCGCTGCTGCGCGGGCTGTTGCGCGGGCGTGCCGGCCTGTTGAAACCCGCCACGCTGGCCGAGATGATGCGCGACCAGTTGCCGGGCAACCAGTGCGTGCGCTTCGCCCACACCGGCCCGATCGACAGCCTAGGCTTCGGCCTGTGCGGTGCGATCACCCGGGGCCCGTCGGCGTTGCAACCGAACACGCCCGTGGGCGAGCTGCAATGGGGCGGCCTGGCCGGCACGCATTGGTGGATCTCACCCGCCACCGGCGTGGCCGGCGTGCAGATGGCGCAGCGCCATTTCGGTTTCTGGCACCCCTATTGGTTCGAGTACAAACAGGCGGTTTACGCCGCACTCGCCTGAGGCGCTTTCAGCCGCGCTGGCGCAGGGGCCATCAGAAGCCGTAGAGCGCCGCCGGGTTGTCGACGAGGATGCGCCGGCAGGTGGCTTCGCTGCCGAAGCAGCGCAACGCCCAGTCGAGCAGCGCCCAGTTGTCGGGCGCCGGCCGGACGTTCGGGTGCGGCCAGTTGCTGGCCCACAGGCCCCGCTCGGCAAAGCGCTCGGCCAGCATGCGCACCAGCGGCGCCACGTCGTCGTAAGCCGGCGGGCCGCTGCGCGAGCTTTCGTAAGGCGCAGAGAGCTTGATCCAGCAGCGCCCCCCATCGAGCAGGCGGCACAAGGCATGGACGGCATCACCGTCGAGTTCGACGGGGCCGAGAAACTTGCCGATGTGGTCGATCACGAGCCTGCAAGGCAAGCGGCTCAGCATGGCTTCGTGCAAGGGCAGCTCGCGCCCGTCGAGTTGCAGGTTGATGTTCCAGCCGAGTGGCGCGACGCGCGCGGCCAGGGTTTCGAGGCTGCTCCACGGCAACACGCCACCCGACAGCATCATGAAGCGCACGCCGCGCACGCCGGCGGCATGCAGGCTTTCGAGTTCGGCGTCGGCAACATCCGGCGGCACGACCGCGACGCCGCGTGCGCCCTCACCGAGTTGTTGCATCGCGGTCAGCGTGCAGCGGTTGTCGAAGCCGTAGCCGGTCGGTTGCACGACGATCGCCCGCCCGACGCCGAGCGCACGCTGCACCTCGCTGCGGTAGGCCGAAGCCGGCGCGTGCGGCGGTTGGTAGGTGGCACTCGCCACCAGCGGCCAGCGGTCTTCGAAGACGTGGACGTGGCAGTCGCAGGCCTCTGCGAGCACCGCGGTCTCGTTCGGCGTCACGGGTGGCCCCAGCGCCGCAGCCGCGTGGCCTGCGCCGGGTTCACGGCACCGACCGGCATCTCGCCGCGCAGCAGGCACGCGAGTTGCGCCACGGTCTCGAGCGCCTGGTGTTCGACCGCCTGCCGCGTGAGCCCGCCGATGTGCGGCGCGGCGAGCACACGCGGGTGGCGCGCGAGCACCGGGCTGGGCATCTGGTCGGGCGCGCGCCCGACGTCGAGTGCACAGCCCGCGAGCCGGCCCGAGTCGAGCGCCTGCAACAGCGCCGCTTCATCGACCAGCTCGCCGCGCGCCGCATTGACGAAAAACGCGCCGGGCTTCATGGCCGCGAACGCGCTCGCATCGAACATGTTCTCGGTGTCGGCGTTCGCCGGCGCGAGGCAGACCACGAAGTCCGACTCGGCGAGCAAGGCCTCTTGCGAGACCTGTTCCACGCCGTGGCGCGGCTCGAACGGCCGCGGCGTCGTGGCCAGCACGCGCATGCCGAAAGCCAGCGCCAGATCGGCCAGGTATTGCCCGATGTGGCCCAGGCCGACCACGCCGAGCGTCGAGCCACGCAATTGGCGCCCCATGAACGGAGCGACCGACTGACCGCGGTGGCTGGCCTCGGCATAGAGGCTGATGCCGCGGCCCATGTCGATCATCACGGCGACGATCCACTCGGCCACTGCCGGCACGTAGCCGGGGCTCGCCTGCGTGACCAGCACGCCGTATTCGCTGGCGGCCTCGACGTCGACAGTGCGGATGTCGACCGCACAGCGGATGAACGCATTGAGTTCGGGCAACGCGCGGAACAGCGCTTTCGGGCCAGGCGTCTGCCGGTAGGCGATCAGCGCATCGCAGCCCTGCGCGGCCTCGATCAGCTCGGGCGTCGACAGGTCGCGCGCCTCGGGGTTGAAACGCACCTCGGCGATCGCCTGCAGCGCGCGCGTGGCGTTCGGGCCGAAGTACTGGTCGAGCTTGTCGGTCGGGTGGCTGACGAAGACCGTCGTCATGGCGCGACCTTCTCGGAGCCGACTTTTGCGATGCGCGATTTCGCGGCGCCCGGCGGTGCCGCCACCGACTCGCGCTCGACCAGCTGCGTCGGTGCGAACACGCCGCCGCTGTCGGCATCGGCCTGCGGGTGCATCACGCGCTCGACCATCGCACGCGCCATCTCGGGCACCGGCAGTTGCACCGTCGTGAGCCCGGGGTTCGACAAACCCGCGAGAAAGTGGCCGTCCACGCCGACGATCGACACGTCGCGCGGCACCAGCAGGCCCGATTCGCGCAACCCCGCCATCAGGCCGAGCGCCATCAGGTCGTTGAGCGCAACGATGCCGGTGGGCCGGCGTGCGGCCCGTGCGATCTGCCAGGCCATCGCGCGGCCCACCTCGGCGATCACCGAATCGCCGTATTCGTTGAGCGGCCCGCCGTCGATCAGCTTCGCGTGGGCGCGCAGGCCGGCGGCTTCGGCGGCGGCGTGAAAGCCGTCGATCTTCGCGCTGCGGCTCATCGTCATGCCAGCCACCGTGGCGAAGGCCAGCCGGCGGTGGCCCTTGTCGATCAGGTGCTGCGTGGCCAGACGCGCCGCCTCGAAGTTGTCGGGCATCACGTGGGCGACCCGCGACGGCCGGCCCGGCGTGGCACCGCGGTCGTAGCTCACGACCAGCATGCCACGCTCGACGGCCGACTCGAAGTGGCGCTCGTCGGCCAGCGAAGAGATCACGATCACGCGGCGCACACCCTGCGAGAGCAGGTCTTCGAAGAAGGCACTTTCTTTCTGCGGGTCGCGGTAGGTGCTGCCGATCAGCAAACGGTAGCCGAAGCGCTCCTGCGCCACGGTTTCGATCTCGCGCGCGATGTAGCCGTACATCGGGTTCGTCATCGACGGCACGAGCAGCCCGATCAGCGGTGTCTGCCCGGTCTTGAGCTGCTGCGCGAGCTTGCTGGGGCGGAACTGCAGCGCCTCGATGGCGGCTTCGACGCGCGCCAGCGTTTCGGCACGCATGCGGTCGGCGCGGCCGTTGATCACGTTCGACACCGTGCTCACCGACACGGCAGCGTGTTTCGCAACGTCCTGGATCGTGGGCATGAACAATTCCTGGGAGAAACCTGGCGCAACCTGCTGAAACCTGCCGCTAGAGCCCGAGCCGGTTCGGCAACCACATCGAGAACGACGGCACCAGCACCAGCACGATCAGGGTCACGAGCAGCACGGCCAGGTATTTCATCATGGGCCGGGCCACGTCTTTCACCTGCGTGCCGGTGATCGCGCAGGTGGCGAACAGGCCCAGGCCGATCGGCGGCGCGAACAGGCCCAGCCCCATCGCGATGACCATCACGGTGCCGAAGTGCAGCGGGTTCACGCCGAGCTGCTGCGCGATCGGCGTGAGCAGCGGGCCGAAGATGATGAGCGCCGGCGCGCCCTCGAGCACCGCTCCGAACACGATCATCAGCAGCACCGAGAGCAGGATGAACATCGTGCTGCCGTACTGGTGCGCGAAGTTGATCATGGTGCTCGACACGAGCTGCGGAATCTGCTCGATCGTCAGCGCGAACGACAGGCTCGATGCCGCGGCCACGATGAAGAGGATGCTGCCCGCCATCGACGCCGAGCGCACGAAGAGGCGCCCGAGATCGGCCACGCTCAGCTCTCGGAACGCCAGGCTGCCGGCGACGAGCGCGTAGATCACCGCGAAGGCCGACACCTCGGTCGAGGTGGCGACACCCGAGGTCACGCCCTTGCCGATCATCGCGACCATGATGATCGCGACCAGCGCGCCGCCGAGCAGCTTGAGTATCGGCGTGCGGTGTTCGAAAGCCTCGTCGGGGTTGATCTTCTTGCCGACGATCACGGCCAGCGCGGCGAGCGCCAGCGCCATCACCGCCGCCGGCACGAGGCCGGCCATGAACAGGCCGGCGATCGAGATGTTGGCGACGAAGCCCATGATGATCATGTTGATGCACGGCGGAATGGTCTCGGCCATCACCGCGGTGCAGGCCAGCAGGCCGGCGGCTTCGTTCGGGTCTTGCCGGGTGCGGCGCACGGCCGGCATCACGATGCCGCCGACCGCGGCGATGTCGGCGAGCTTGGAGCCCGACACACCCGAGAAGAACGCCGTGGCGGTGATCGTGATGAGCCCGAGCCCGCCGCGCACGCGGCCGAAGATGCGCAGCAGCAGCTCGATCAGGCGCGACGACATGCCGTTCGATTCCATCAACAGGCCGGCGAGCACGAAGAACGGGATCGCGAGCAGCACGAAGTGGTCGCTGCCGGCCATCACCTGCTGCGAGTAGATCAGCAGCGGCAGCGAAGGGTCGGCCAGAAAATACAACAACGCGGCGAACGCGAGCACGAAGCCGATCGGCACACCGAGCAGCAGGGAGCCGACGAAGCCACCCGCCAGCAGCAGGCCGCGCGGCACGGCGTGGCCGGGCATCAGCGCGTTCCAGCCGTACACGGCCGCCAGCACGATCACCGCACCGACGAGCGTGGCGACGACGATGCGCGCCGGCGCATTGAGCGCGTTCGCCACGCCGAACAGCGCCATGAAGGCGCTGCCGATCACGACCGGGAACACATACAGCCATTGCGGCAGGCCGAGCGGCGTGGTCTGGCTCCAGGTGTCGACGAGCAGCAGCAGCGACGACAGGCACAGGCTCGCCGCCACCCCGGCGATCACCCAATGCCCGAGCTGCATCAGCGCCGGCTGCCAGGGCGCGGGCAACAACTGGCGGAACAGGTCGACGCCGACGTGCTGGCTGCGCGCGAGCACCGTGGCGGCACCGAAGAACACCAGCATCAGCATCAGTGCACGCGCAACCTCTTCAGCCCAGTCGACCGGGTCGTGCAAGGCGTAGCGGAAGATCACCGAAGCGAACACCACCAGCACGTCGACCGCCAGCACCACGCCCGAGAGCACTTCGATCGTGCGCGTCAGCTTCGCCAGCCACCGGCCGGGCTCGGTGTCGGCGCGAAAGCCCCAGGCGGGCAAGGTGGCGGCGTTCGACACGGCGGGTCAGGCGCGTGCGCTGCTGATGGCGGCGAACAGCGGCCCGGTCACCGGGTACTGCTTCGCGAAGTCGGCCCAGAGCTTGGCTTCCATTTCCTTGCGCACCGCGGCACGGTCGGCGGCCGCCATCGGGAAGAAGCTCATGCCCTTGCGCTTGAGTTCCTCGATCGCGCCGGCGCCCTTTTCGCCGGCCAGGGCACGCTGCTGCGTGGTGCTGTCGGCCACGGCCTTGTTGAAGGCCGGGCGCAGATCGGCCGGGATGCGGTCGAGGCTGCGCTTGCCGATCACCACGACCATCGGGCTGAACAGGTGCTCGGTGAGCCAGCACGACTTCGTCACCTCGTTGAGTTTGCTCGCCAGCACGGTGGCGGCGTCGTGTTCGAAACCGTCGACCACGCCGGTCTGCGCCGCCATGTAGAGCTCGCCGAACGGGATGGGCGTGGGGATCGCGCCCATGATCTTGAAGGTCTCGATGAAGGCCGGCGTGGGCAGCACGCGCAGCTTCACGCCCTTGATGTCGGCCAGCGACTTGATCTGCGTCTTGGTGTAGACGCTGCGCGGGCCGAAGTGCGAAGTCCAGGTCAACACGCTGCAGCCCGTGCGCTGCTGCAGCAGGTCGTTCAGCTGCTTGCCGGCCGCGCCGTCCATCGCCTTGGCCACGTGCGCGTAGCTGTCGAACACATAGCCGAGGTCGAGCATGCCGAGTTCGGGCAACACGGTGGCCCAGATCGACGAGCCCGTCACCATCATGTCGATCGAGCCGACCTTGACCTGCTGCACCACGTCGCTTTCCTTGCCGAGCTGGTTGTTCGGGAAGTAGTCGATCTTGATGCGGTCGCCGACCGCTGCTTTCAGGTTGGCTTCGAGCCGCTGGTACCAGACGTAGTGGGCCGCGTTGTCGTCGGCCGTCATCGACGACGAGAAGCGCAGCGCCACGTTCGCCTGCGAGCGCACGACGGCAGGAAAGCCGGCCAGCGCCAGCAACGAAGCGGCCGACCCGGCCTGCACGAATCGACGACGGGTGCTTGCAACCATGGGGTGTCTCCGGTGTGTTGAGTGGGCGAATCGCCACTTTGGTGTACCGGTTTACTGTATCGGTTTACAACCGGCCGTCTTTCGGGGATTTCCCTGTTTCACCGATTCATGCGAGAGCGCTACGGCCGCACGGGCCGCGCGCCGATTCAGCCGCGCGTGAGGCGCAGCCCGGCGTCGAGCAACAACACTTCGCCGGTCGTCTTGGCGGCGCCGGCGCCGAGCCACCAGGCGGCTTCGGCCACGTCGTCGGGCGTCATCACCGCGTCGAGCGCGGCGCGGGCCTTGTAGCCCTGCTTCGCCTGCTCGTAACGCTCGGCACCCAGGCCGGCTTTCAGCCAGGGCGTCTCGACAAAACCCGGCGCGACCGCGTTGACGCGGATCTCGGGCCCGAGCGCGCGGGCGAGGCCGAGCGTCATGGCGTTCAGTGCGCCCTTGCTCGCCATGTAGGCGATCGACGAACCGATGCCCATCATCGAGGCGATCGACGACACGTTGACGATGCCCGCACCTGGGTGGCGCTTGAGCAGCGGAACCAGGGCGCGGCTCATCTGGTACGCGCCGATCACGTTGACAGCGTAGATCTTGTGAAAGTCTTCGGCCTCGAGCCCGTCGAGGTCCTTCAGACCGACGAACTTCGTCGTGCCGGCGTTGTTGACGAGCACGTCGGCACGGCCGAAACGCGCATCGACCTCATCGGCCAGGCGCCTGCAGTCGGCGTCGGAAGCCACGTCGGCCTTCACGCACAGCGCCTCGGCGCCGAGCGCGCGGCACTCGGCGGCCACCGCTTCGGCGGGCACCGGGTCACGCGAGAAGTTGATGACCACGTTCCAGCCGTGGCGGGCGTAAAGGCGAACGGCCGCGGCACCGATGCCCGACGACGAACCGGTCACCACACAGACACGTCGCTCGGCCATCGTGAACCTCCGTACTCAGACGATCAACACCGCCCGAAAGTCGTTCACGTTCGTGAAGGTCGGCCCCGGCACCACCAGGTCGCCGATCGGCTTGAAGAAATTGTAGGCGTCGTTGCGGTCGAGAAAGTCCTGCGCTTTCAGACCTTTTGCCAACGCGCGAGACAGCGTGTCGGGCGTGACGATCGCGCCGGCGTTGTCTTCCACACCGTCGATGCCGTCGGTGTCGGCGGCGAGCACGTGCACGCCGGGCTCGCCCTGCAACGCGATCGCGCAGCCGAGCAGGAATTCGGTGGCGCGGCCGCCGCGGCCGCCCTTGCTCTTGACGGTCACGGTGGTTTCGCCCCCCGACAGGATCACGCACGGTTTGGCGAATGGCGCGCCATGGCGGGCCACGTGGCGCGCGAGCGCGGCCTGCACCTTGCCCACTTCGCGCGATTCGCCTTCCATCTCGTCGCTGAGCACGTGCACGGCGATGCCGGCTTCGCGCGCGACCTGCGCCGCCGCTTCGAGCGACTGCAGCGGCGTGGCGATCATGTGGACCTGGTGGCCTTTGAAGCGCGCGTCGCCGGGCTTCGGTGTTTCGAGCGCGCCGCTCTCGAGCCCGGCGCGCGCCGCGGCAGGAATGTCGATGCCGTAGCGCGTGAGGATCGCCAGCGCGTCGGCGCAGGTCGTGCTGTCGGGCACGGTCGGGCCGCTGCCGATCACCTCGGGCGCGTCGCCGGGCACGTCGCTGATGAGCAGCGTGACCACCTGCGCTGGTGCGCACATGGCCGCGAGCCGCCCGCCCTTGATGGCCGAGAGGTGCTTGCGCACGCAATTCATCTCGCCGATGGCCGCGCCGCTCTTCAGCAGCGCCTTGTTGATGGCCTGTTTTTCTTCGAGCGACACACCTTCGGCCGGCATCGCGAGCAAGGACGACGCGCCGCCCGACATCAGGCACAGCACGAGGTCGTCTTTCGTGAGGCCCTGCACCAATTCGGCGATGCGCCTGGCCGCGCGGCGGCCGGCTTCGTCGGGCACCGGGTGAGCGGCTTCGACCACTTCGATGCGGCCGGGATTCTTCTTGTAGGCCGGTGGCACGTAGTCGTAGCGTGCGACCACCAGACCCGACATCGGCGCATCTTTCGGCCACAGCGCATCGACCGCTTCGGCCATCGAGCCGCCTGCCTTGCCGGCGCCGATGACGATCGTGCGGCCCTTCGGTGGCGCCGGCAGAAACGCCGCCGTCTTGCGGCCCGGCAGCGCTTCGTCGACGGCGGCGCCGTACAGTGCGTTCAGGAAACCACGCGGGTCGGTGTGGGGGGAAGGGATCGTGCTCATGGCGCGATTATCCAGACCCGGTGAGCGGCCCTCACGCGTCGGGCATGACCTGGTGATCGGCCATCAATTCCAGCGCCTTCACGAGCGCCGAATGGTCGAGGTTCTGCATGCCGTTGGCCGCGCACACCTGCATCAGCTGGGCGGCGCCTGCGGTTTGCGGCAGCGCCACGCCGAGCGCGCGCGCGCCGCTGAGGGCGAGGTTCAAATCCTTCTGATGGAGGCCGATGCGAAAGCCCGGCGCAAAAGTGCGCTTGACCATGCGTTCGCCGTGCACTTCGAGAATGCGCGAAGCCGCGAACCCGCCCATCAGCGCCGTGCGCACCCGGGCCGGGTCGGCCCCGGCTTTCGACGCGAAGAGCAACGCTTCACCCACGGCCGCGATGTTCAGTGCCACGATGATCTGGTTCGCGACCTTGCAGGTCTGGCCGTCGCCGTTCCCACCGACCAGCGTGATGTTCTTGCCCATCAGTTCGAACAGCGGCTTGACGCGCCCGAACGCCGCTTCGGACCCGCCGACCATGATGGTCAGCGATGCGGCCTTGGCGCCCACTTCGCCGCCCGAGACCGGCGCGTCGAGGTAGTCGCAACCCAGGGCATTGATCTTCTTCGCGAACTCCTTGGTCTCGATCGGCGAGATGGAGCTCATGTCGACGACGGTCTTGCCTTTGGACAAACCCGCCGCGACACCCCCTTCGCTGAACAGCACCGCCGCCACGTCGGGCGTGTCGGGCACCATGATGATGACGATGTCGGCCTGCTGCGCCACTTCCGTCGCGCTGGCGCAGACCTTGGCGTTCGTCGCCGCGATCTCGGGGCTGAGCTTGCCGTGCGTGAACACGAACAGCTGGTGGCCGGCCTTGATGAGGTGGCCCGCCATCGGCGCGCCCATGATGCCCAGGCCGATGAAGCCGAGCTTGAGGGAAGTGGTCATGTCGTCGTTCTCTGTATTCGATGTGTGAAGAAGCTCAGCCCTTGCGCGCCTGCGCCAGCCAGCCCAGGCCGGCCTCGGTGTTGCCGGCCGGTTTGTATTCGCAGCCGATCGCACCGGTGTAGCCGATGCGGTCGAGGTGGGCGAACAGATAGGCGTAGTTGATCTCGCCCGTGCCCGGTTCGTTGCGGCCGGGGTTGTCGGCGAGCTGGATGTGGGCGATGCGCGCGAGGTTCTTGCCGATCGTCGCCGCCAGTTCGCCTTCCATGCGCTGCATGTGATAGATGTCGTATTGCAGGTAGAGGTTGTCGGCCCCGACGTCGTCGATGATCGCCAGCGCCTGCGCCGAACGGTTGATGAAGTAGCCCGGAATGTCGTAGTGGTTGATCGGCTCGATCAGCAGCTTGAGCCCGGCTTTCTTCGCTTCACCGGCGGCGTAGCGCAGGTTGGCGACGAAGGTTTCGCGCAGCAGCGCCTCGGGCACGCCAGCCGGCGCCTTGCCCGCCATGCAATGCAGGTTGGGCGAGCCCAGACCGCTGGCGTACGAGACCCCGAGCGCCACGCCGTCGCGGAACTCGGCCACACGTTGCGGGTTGCAGGCCATGCCGCGGTCGCCGGCGTCCCAGTCGCCGGCGGGCATGTTGTGCAGCACGACCTTCAGCTTGTTGGCTGCGAGCACGGCCTTCAGCTCCGCGATGGGGTGCGCGTACGGAAAGAGGAATTCGACCTCAGTGAAACCGGCGCGGGCTGCGCGCTCGAAGCGGTCGATGAAAGGCACTTCGGTGAAGAGCATCGAGAGGTTGGCGGCAAAACGCGGCATGGCAGGCTCCGTGGGTTCAGGCGATGGGTCGGTCAGTCGAGCATACCCACAGCGGTGGGCGCGTCGGCCAGGCTGGTCGCCAGTTCCTCGAACTCGTTGATCGCGTCGATCTCGGTGCCCATCGAGATGTTGGTCACACGCTCGAGCATCACCTCGATCACGACCGGCACCTTGAACTCGGCCATCCAGGCTTCGGCCTGCTTGATCGCAGGCGCGATCTCCTGCTGCTTGTGCACTCGCACGAACTTGCAGCCCAGGCCGGTGACCACCGCTTCGTGGTCGACACCGTAGCCGTTCATCTGCGGCGCGTTGATGTTGTCGAAGCCGAGCTGCACGCAGTAGTCCATGCTGAAGCCGCGCTGCGCCTGGCGGATCAGGCCGAGGTAGCTGTTGTTCACCACCATGTGCACGTAGGGCAGCTTGAACTGCGCGCCCACGGCCAGCTCTTCGATCATGAACTGGAAGTCGTAGTCGCCCGAGAGCGCCACGATCTTGCGCGTGGGGTCGGCCACACGCACGCCCAAAGCAGCGGGGATGGTCCAACCCAGCGGGCCGGCCTGGCCGCAGTTGATCCACTGGCGCGGGCCGAACACGTGCAGGAACTGCGCGCCGGCGATCTGGCTCAGGCCGATCGTCGACACGTAGGTCGTGCCCCGGTCGAAGTTGTTGTTCATGCACTGGTAGACACGCTGCGGCTTCATCGGCACGGTGTCGATGTTGGTCTTGCGCAGCATCGTGCGCTTGCGCTCGCGGCATTCGCCGACCCAGGCGCTGCGGTCTTTCAGCTTGCCAGCGGCCTTCATTTCGCGCGCCACTTCCACGAACAACTGCAGCGCGGCCTTGGCGTCGGAGACGATGCCCAGTTCGGGGTTGAACACCCGCCCGATCTGTGTCGGCTCGATGTCGACGTGCACGAAGGTGCGGCCCTTGCAATACACCTCGGGCGAGCCGGTGTGGCGATTCGCCCAGCGGTTGCCGATGCCGATCACGAAGTCCGACGCAAGCATCGTCGCGTTGCCGTAGCGGTGGCTCGTCTGCAGGCCGCACATGCCTGCCATCAAGGGGTGGTCATCGGGGATCGAGCCCCAGCCCATCAGCGTGGGGATCACAGGCGTGTTGGTGAGTTCGGCGAACTCCTGCAGCAGGTCGCTCGCGTCGGCGTTGATCACGCCTCCGCCCGAGACGATCAGCGGCCGCTCGGCCGCCTGCAGCATCGCGATGGCCTTCTCGATCTGCTTGCGCGTCGCTTTCGGCTTGTAGACCGGCAGCGGCTCGTAGCTGTCGATGTCGAACTCGATCTCGGCCATCTGCACGTCGAAGGGCAGGTCGATCAAGACCGGGCCGGGCCGGCCCGAGCGCATCAGGTGAAAAGCTTGCTGGAACGCGCGCGGCACCTGGGCCGGCTCGCGCACGGTGGTGCTCCACTTCGTCACCGGCTTGCTGATCGACTCGATGTCGACAGCCTGAAAGTCTTCCTTGTACAGCCGCGCACGCGGCGCCTGGCCGGTGATGCACAGGATCGGGATGCTGTCGGCGATGGCCGAGTACAGCCCGGTGATCATGTCGGTGCCGGCCGGGCCCGAGGTGCCGATGCACACGCCGATGTTGCCGGCCTTGGCCCGCGTGTAACCCTCGGCCATGTGCGAAGCGCCTTCCACATGGCGCGCCAGCACGTGGGCGATGGTGCCGCGCTCGCGCATCACTGAATAGAGCGGGTTGATGGCCGCGCCGGGCACACCGAAGGCCTGCGTGACGCCTTCTTTTTCCATGACCAGGTGGGCGGCCATGATCGCTTTCATCTTTGCCATGCGAGTCTCCGGGAGTTGAATTGCTCTTGCACCGGATGATCGGCAGTTGGCCCCGCCGCGGCAACGCAAGCTGCCGATAAGTGCTATTCCGGGGCGGAATGCCCGGCGGCCAAGGCATCATCGGGAAAAGGAATCACAACGCCCATGGACCGCATCACCGGCATCCAGCTCTTCGTGCGCATCGTCGAGACCGGCAGCTTCTCGAAAGCTTCGGCCGACCTGGGCGTGACGCAGCCGACCGCCACCAAACACGTCGCCGCCGTCGAGGCCCGGCTCGGCGCGCGCCTGCTCAACCGCAACACGCGCGGCGTGAGCGCGACCGAGATCGGTGCGCTCTACTACGAGAAATGCAAGGCGATCCAGCACCAGCTCGAAGAGGCCGACAACCTGGCTTCGCTGCTGCAGTCGCAGGTGAGCGGCCAGCTGCGCGTGAGCACCTCGGTCGCGTTCGGCAGGCGTGTGCTCACGCCGCTGGTGCTCGCTTTCATGCGCGAGCACCCCGAGATCACGGTCGACCTGAGCTTCGACGATCGTTACGTGAACCTCGTGGAGCAAGGTGTGGACGTGGCGATCCGCATGGGCCAGCTCGCCGATTCATCGCTCGGCGCGCGCTACCTCGGCCTGAACCCGTGGGTGCTGGTGGGCTCGCCCGGCTACCTGAAGGCGCACGGCAAGCCGCGGTCGCCGGCCGAGGTGGCGCAGCACGCCTGCCTCGTCTACAGCAGTGTGCAGGGCGACGAGCGCTGGCACTTCAGCGCGCCCGCCGGCGCGGCCGAGCCGGTGCCGGTGCCGGTGCGCGGGCCGCTGCGCTCGAACAACCTCTCGGTGGTGCTCGAGGCCGCGCGCGCCGGCATGGGGCTGGCGATCCTGCCCTGGTACGTGGCGTACCACTCGGTCGAACAGGGCGCGGTGCAAGCGCTGCTGACCGACTTCGCGCTGCCGGTTCAAGAGATCCACGCGGTGTTCCCGTCGCCGAAACTGGTGCCTTCGAAAGTGAGCAGCTTCATCGCGCACCTGCAGCAGGCGCTGGCCGACGAGTGGTGGAAGCGCGCCGGCTGACCCACCGCCCCGCCGACACACCCGACGAGGTCAGCCGCGCCGCGCTGCCTCGATCTTCGCGATGTCGATCTTGCGCATCGTCATCATCGCTTCGAATGCACGCTTGGAAGCGACCCGGTCGGGGTCGGTGAACGCCGCGGTGAGTGCGCGCGGCGTGATCTGCCACGACAGGCCCCAGCGGTCCTTGCACCAGCCGCATTGGCTTTCCTGCCCGCCGTTGCCGACGATCGCGTCCCAGAGGCGGTCGGTTTCGGCCTGGTCGTCGGTGGCGATCTGAAACGAAAAGGCTTCGCTGTGCTTGAAGTGCGGTCCGCCGTTCAGGCCGATGCAGGGGATGCCGGCCACGGTGAATTCGACGGTGAGCACGGCCCCTTGTTTGCCGTCGGGGTAGTCGCCCGGCGCATGGTGGACGGCGGTCACCGCGCTGTCGGGGAAGGTCTTCGCATAAAAATTCGCGGCGTCGAGCGCGTCGCCGTCGTACCAGAGGCACAGGGTGTTCTTGGGGACCATTCGTCGCTCCTGAGGTTGTGAGGGTCGCTACAGCTTCATGGCCGCACCTCGGGGTCAGGCGGCGGCCCGCGGCGTTTCGGTATGAATCGCACAGCGCCAGCCGCCTTCCGTCTTGACCCAGGTCGAGGTGTCGTTCATGTGCTGCTCGGTCGTGGCGCCCTTGCCGCGCGGCGCCATGCCCTGCCGCACATGGTACGAAAGAATCGCCGTCGAGTCGTTCGGGAACACGACCTCGATGTCGGTGAGGTCGAAAGAGTTGACCACCATCGTGCCCTGCTCCGCCATCCGGCGGTAACCCGAATGGTCGAATTTCATGGCGCCGTGCGCGCTGACCATGAGGGCCGGTTCGCAGAGCAGCTTCAGGGCCGTGTCGGTGTCCTGGTCGACCATCGATTGCCAGAACTGGTTTTCGAGGGCGACGAGGGTGGCGCTCGCGTTGGGCATCTTGCTCTCCATCGATTGACGAGGAGTCATCCTGACCACCGACGGGGCGCCGGTCTGTCGGACAGGCCGGATGCCGGCGTAGGGATCGGCTGACAAGCGCCCGCCCCGCAGCGGCGGCAGGCCACCGCGAGCCCGGGCCATCACTGCCCGATGGCGCGCCCCCCGCGCGCCAGCGGCGCCAGCGACGCGCGCAGGCGCTCGCGCGGGTCGACCGCCGCGGCCGATTTGCCGAGCGCGCTCTCCACGTCGCCGATGTGCACCAGCATCTGCTGTGCCGCGCCTTCCACGTCTTGCTCGGCCAGCGCGTTGACGATGCGCGCGTGGTCGGCGCACGAGGCGCGCGCGTCGTGGGTCGACTGGTAGAGCGAGGCCACCAGCGTGGTGCGCGCCGTGAGGTCGCGCAGCAGGCCGCTCAGCAGGTTGTGGCCCAGGCACTCGGCCAGGCAGACGTGAAAGTCGGCGAGCAGGAAGGTACGGGTCGCGATGTCGGTGCCGGCGATCGCCGCCTGCTCGTCTTTCACGTGCTGGCGCAGGCGCTTGATCACGGTCTGCAAGGGCTTGCCGGCCTCGCGCAAAAGTTGCGATTCACGCAGCATGCCGGCCTCGACCGCCCGCCGCGCCGCGAAGGCATCACGCGCTTCGTCGATCGACGGCTCCACCACGTACCAGCCCTTGCGTGTGCGCACCTCGACGAAGCCCCGCGCCTGCAGTTGCATCAGCGCCTCGCGCACCAGCGTGCGGCTCACGCCGAACATGTCGGCCAGTTCCTGCTCGCCGAGCCGTTCGCCCGGCTTTAGCTTCTGCGCGAGGATGGACTCGACGACTTGTTGTGCGATCTCGATCTGGCTGGCCATGGTGGCGAGAATACCTGCGTGTCAGGCGCGGGCCGGCAGCGCGACCGCTTCGACATCGGCGTCGTCTTCGGTCGGGGGCACCGGGCGGCCGTCGAGCACCGCATGCGCGCGCTCGCGGTCGATGTCACCTTCCCAGGCAGCGATGGCCACGGTGGCGACACAGTTGCCGATCAGGTTGCCGAGCGCGCGGGCGATGCCCATGAACCAGTCGACCGAGAGCACCAGCACCAGGCCGACGGCCGGGATCGCCGGAATGGCCTGCAGCGTGGCCGCGAGCACCACGATCGCCGAGCCCGGCACGCCGTGCGCACCCTTCGAGGTGACGAGCGCGATCGCAAGGATCGTCAGCAGGTCGGTCATCGTGACCGGCGTGTTGGTGGCCTGCGCGATGAACACCGCGGCGAGCGTGATGTAGATCGAGAACGCGTCGAGGTTGAACGAATACCCGGTGGGGATGACCAGGCCGACGGTCGAGTCGCGGATGCCCATGCGCTTCAGCTTGCTCATGATCTGCGGCAGCACGCTGTCGGACGAGGTGGTCGCGAACACCACCGCGAGTTCTTCGCGCAGGTACTTCAGCAGCTTGATGAGCGAGAAGCCGCTGAACCGCATGATCGCGCCGAGCACCACGAACACGAAGATCAGCACCGCCGCGTAGAACAGCACGACCAGCATGCCCAGCTGTTTGAGCGAACCCACGCCGTACTTGCCGACCGTGAACGCGATGGCCCCCAGCACACCCAGCGGCGCGAGCTTGATGATGATGCCCATGATCTTGAACAGCACGTGCGACAGGTCGTCGACGAAGCCGGCCACCGCCTTGCCGCGCGCGCCGATCAGCGCCAGCGCCGAGCCGAACAGGATCGCGAACAGCAGCACCTGCAGCACGTCGCCCTTGGCGAAGGCGTCGACCACGGTGGTCGGGATCAGCTTCATCAGGAACTCGACCGTGCCGCCGCCGGTGAGCTTGCTGGCGTTTTCGGCGTAGGCGCTCATCGCCTTGGCGTCGAGCGCCTTCGGGTCGACGTTCATGCCCACGCCGGGCTGGAACCAGAAGGCCAGCAGCAGGCCCAGGCCGAGCGCGATGGTCGTGACCACCTCGAAGTAGATCAACGCCTTCACGCCCACGCGCCCTACCCTTTTCAGGTCACCGGCGCCTGCGATGCCATGCACCACGACGCAGAACACCAGCACCGGGATGATCATCTTGATCAGCTTGATGAAGGAGTCGCCGAGCGGCTTGAGCTTGATCGCGAATTCGGGCACGGCGAGCCCGAGCACGACGCCGAGCACGAGGGCCAGGACGACCTGGCCGAACAGGGAACGAAGGAATCGGGGCATGGGATGTTCTCCATCGGGTGGAGCAAGCCGTCCACTTGGGCACAAACTTGCATACAAGCAATGTAGTCAAAATGACCGGCTTGGTGATCCGGGCTTTCCCTTGGTCGGCGAGCGCTGCCCGGCACACCCCACGTTCGGCGCCGCGAAGCCGGGTTCAAAGCACCGCATACTGCAAGACTCGCCACCGCGAGCCCCCTCCAACGAGCCTCGAGCCCCGCCCATGAGCACAGCCGCCTACCTGCGTTTCCCCACCCTCCAGGGCGACAACGTCGCCTTCGTCTGCGACGACGATCTCTGGCACGTGAACGCCGCCGGCGGCGTGGCCCGGCGCCTCACGGCCGGCTTGTCGGAGCCGACCACCCCGAGCCTGTCGCCCGACGGCCAGTGGCTCGCTTTCATCGGCCGCGACGAGCAGCACCCCGAGGTCTACGTGATGCCGGCCGCCGGCGGCGCCGCGAAGCGACTCACCTGGCTCGGCCCCGACACCGCGGTGCGCGGCTGGACGCCGCAAGGGCAGATCTTGTTCGTCAGCACGCACGGCCAGCCGTTCTTTCGCAACATGCGCGCCTACACGATCGCCCCCGAAGGTGGCACGCCGCAGATGCTGCCGCTCGGCCAGGTGAACCACCTGGCGTTCGGGCCTGCCAACCAACGCGTCATCGGCCGCAACACCGCCGACCCGGCGCGCTGGAAGCGCTACCGCGGCGGCACCGCCGGTTACCTGTGGGTCGACGCGGTCGGCGACGGCCAGTTCCGGCGCATGAAAGAGCTGGCCGGCAACATCACGAGCCCGATGTGGCTCGGCGAGCGCATCTATTTCCTGTCGGACGGCGAAGGCGTGGGCAACCTCTATTCCTGCCTGCCCGACAGCAGCGACCTGCAGCGCCACACCGAGCACCAAGACTTCTACGCACGCCACGCGCAGAGCGACGGCCAGCGCATCGTCTACCAGTGCGGCGCCGAGCTGTGGATCTTCGACCCGGCGGCCAACGCCACACGCCGGATCGAGATCGACACACCCGCCCACCGCACCCAGGCCGCGCGCAAGTTCGTGCCGGCCGCCGACCACCTGGGCGCCGTGCGCGTGCACCCGGCCGGCCACAGCGTGGCGCTCGACGCACGCGGCCAGCTGTTCACGATGGCGTTGTGGGAAGGCGCGGTGCGCCAGCACACTGCCGACGCGGGCGCGGCAGGCGACCCGGCCGCGCGGCTGCGGCATGGCCAGTGGCTGGCCGACGGCGAAACGCTGGTGGCGGTGAGCGACGCCTCGGGCGAAGAGCAGGTCACGGTGTTCGAGGGTGGCGTGGCCCGTGCGCTGCCGTGGGACGTGGGCCACGTCAGCAGCCTGCTGGCGGCGCCCAAGGGCACGCTCGTCGCCATGGCCAACCACCGCAACGAAGTGTGGGTCGGCGACGTGGCGAGCGGCGTGCTCACCGAAGTCGACCGCAGCCCCAACGGCCGCAGCGACGACCTGGCCTGGTCGCCCGACGCCGCCTGGCTCGCCTACAGCTACCAGACCAGCATGCGCCACACGGCGATCAAGCTCTTCGACGTGGCGGCGCGCAGCAGCACGCTCGTCACCCAGCCCGAGTTCCGCGACTACAGCCCGGCTTTCGACCCGGCCGGCAAGTACCTGTACTTCCTGTCGCTGCGCACCTTCGACCCGGTGTACGACAGCGTGCAGTTCGAGCTGAGCTTCCCGCGCGCTGCGCGGCCCTACCTGATCGCGCTGCAGGCCGGTGGCAGCCCGCCGTTCGAGCCGGTGCCCAAGGGGCTGGCCGCAGAGAAGCCGGGCGCGGACGCAGCGAAGAAAGAAGCCGACGCGGCAGCACCGATGCGCGTCGACCTGGCCGGCATCGCGCGGCGCGTGGCGCCCTTCCCGGTCAATGAAGACCGCTTCGGCAAGCTCGTCGGTGCGGCCGGCGGCAAGGTGGTGTGGAGCGTGCTCGGCATCGTCGGCGCGCACGGCCGTGGCGGCCACAAAGACACTTCGGCGCGGCTCGAAGTCTTCGACTTCGCCACGCTGCGTGCCGAGCCGCTGGCAGCGAAGGCCGATGCTTTCGAGCTGGCCGCCGACCACGGCACGCTGGTGCTGCGCGAAGGCAAGCGCCTGCGGGCGATCAGCGTCAACCGCAAGCCCGAGGCCGACAAGGAGCCGGGCCAAGGCGGGCCCTCGCGCAAGAGCGGCTGGCTCGACCTCGACCGCATCCGTCTGTCGGTCGAGCCGCGGCGCGAATGGCGCCAGATGCTGCGCGAGGTCTGGCGCCTGCAACGCCACCAGTTCTGGGCCGCGAACATGTCGGGCATCGACTGGGCCGGTGTGTACACCCGCTACGCGCCGCTGATCGAACGGGCTGCCACGCGGGCCGATGTGTCCGACGTGGTCTGGGAGATGCAGGGCGAACTCGGCACCTCGCATGCCTACGAAGTGGGCGGCGACCACCGTCGCCCGCCGCAGGTGGCACTCGGCGGGCTGGCGGCCGAGACCCGCCTGGTCGAAGCCGACGGCAGCTACGAGCTCACCCGCATCGTCGGCGGTGACGCCTGGGACAGCGGCGCCGATTCGCCGCTCAACGCGGTCGGTGTCGAGGCGAAGGTTGGCGAGCGCATCGTGGCCGTCAACGGCCAGCGGGTCTCGCGCGAGCGGCCGCCGCAATCTCTGCTGGTGCACCAGGCCGGCACCAAGGTCGAGCTCACGCTGGCCTCGGGCAACGGCGAGTCGGCCAGCACGCGCAACGTGCTCGTGACCACGCTCGCCGACGAAGTGCCGGCGCGCTACCGCGAATGGGTCGAGCACAACCGCGCCTGGGTGCACGAGCGCTCGAACGGGCGCGTCGGCTACTTCCACCTGCCCGACATGGTGGCCGCCGGTTTCGCCGAGTTCCACCGCTACTTCGCGACCGAGTGCGACCGCGACGCGCTGATCGTCGACGTGCGCTACAACCGTGGCGGCCACGTCTCGCAGTTGCTGCTCGAGAAGGTGGCGCGCAAGCGCATCGCGTATGCCACGCAGCGCTGGGGCCAGCCCACGCCCTACCCCGACGAAGCCGCGGCCGGGCCGGTGGTGGCGCTCACCAACGAACACGCCGGTTCCGACGGCGACATCTTCTCGCACAACTTCAAGCTCATGGGCATCGGCCCGCTCGTGGGCATGCGCACCTGGGGCGGCGTGGTCGGCATCTGGCCGCGCCACAAGCTGATCGACGGCACCGAGACCACGCAACCGGAGTTCGCCTTCTGCTTCAGCGACGTGGGCTGGGGTGTCGAGAACTACGGCACCGACCCGACGATCGAAGTCGACAATGCGCCGCAAGACGCGGCGACCGGCAGCGACCGGCAGCTCGAGATGGCAGTGGCCACGGCGCTGGCTCAGATCGAACGGCACGGCGTGAAGGCACCGCAGTTCCCGCCCGTGCCCGACCGCTCGCGGCCGGCCTGGCCGGCGAAGGGTGGGCGATGAAGCGACGCGTCTTGTGGTCGAGCGTCGTGCTGCTGGCGTGCTGCGCACAAGCTGCGCTCGCCGCGCAAGTCACCGTGTTGAGCGCCGGCGCCATCGAACCGGGCATCCGCCCGGCGCTGGCCGCGTTCGAGAAGGCGAGCGGCCACAGGGTCGTGCTGACGTTCGCGACCGCCCCGCAGATCCGCCAGCGCATCGGCGCGGGTGAGAGCTTCGACCTGGTGATCGCCCCGCCAGCCGTGCTCGACGAGCTGGAAAAAGCAGCGAAGCTCGGCACCGAGCGTGCGGCCATCGGCCGTGTCGGCATCGGCGTGGCGGTGCGTCCGGGTGTAGCGCCGCCCGACATCTCGAACGCCGACGCCGTGAAACGCGCTGTGCTCGACGCCGACTCGCTGGTCTTCAACCGCGCCTCGACCGGCCTGTACTTCGAAGGCCTGCTGAAGAAGATGGGGCTTGAAGCGCAGGCCTTGCCCAAGAGCACACGCTACGCCGACGGCGCTTCGGTGATGGAGCACGTGCTGCACGGCAAGGGCCGTGAGATCGGCTTCGGTGCGATCACCGAGATCGTGCTGCTGCAAGGCAAGGGCCTGCAACTCGTCGGCCCGTTGCCGCAAGAGCTGCAGAACCTGACGGCGTATGCCGCCACGCCGACGAGGGCACGGCCGGGTGCCGGCGTGCAGGCGCTGATGCGGCACCTTGCCAGTGCCGAGACCCGGGCCGGCTTCGCAGCGGCAGGCATCGACCAGGGCCCCTGAAAGCCCCGCAGCAGCGCCCTGGCGCGGCGCTGCCCCTACACTCCGCGCGGTTCAAATCATTGGCCCGCACGATGCCTTCTCCCGTTGTTGTCCAGCCCCACGCCATTGCAGCCGGGCTGCTTGTATGGGGTCTCTCGACCGCCACCGTCGCGCAGACCACCGACTCACCGACGCTCGAGAGTTGCGCCGCGATCGGCGCACCGTCCGACCGCCTCGCCTGTTACGACAAGCTCGCCGGCCGCGCTGCCGCACCCACCGTGCCGCCGGCGCAGGAAACCCTGCCGGCCGCCGCCACGCCGGCGCCCACCTCGCTGCTCGCGCCCACGGGTGCAAAGCTGCCCGAGACAGCCGAGCCGCAAGCGCAGACGACGCTGATGTCGAAGTACTGGGAGCTGGAGCCGGCCGACAAGCGCGGCATCTTCAACTTCGTCGGCTTTCGCCCGAACTACGTGCTGCCGATCCACGTCACCAGCCGCATCAACCGGGCGGCACAGTCGCCGACCCAGGCCACCGTGATGCAGCCCGACTACCGGCGCGAAGAAGCGAAGTTCCAGCTCTCGCTGCGCACCAAGCTCGCGCAGGACGTGCTGCTGCCCGAGGCCGACCTGTGGGTCGCGTTTTCGCAGCAGGTGATGTGGCAGGTGTGGAACGGCAAGGACTCGAAACCGTTTCGCAACACCGACTTCGAGCCCGAGGCGATCTACGTCGTGCCCACGCCGAAGAGCTGGCGCGAGCTGCCGCTGGGCTGGCAGTGGCGCTACACGCAGTTCGGGCTGGCGCACCAGTCGAACGGCCAGTCCGACCCGCTCTCGCGCAGCTGGAACCGCGTGTATGTTGGCGCCGGCTTCGAGCGTGGCGACTGGTCGCTCACGGCGCGCCTGACGCAGCGCCTGAACGAACCGCTCGCCACCGACAACAACCCCGACCTCGTGACCTACCGCGGCCGTGGCGAAGCGCAGCTGAACTGGAACCACGGCCTGCAGACCGCCTCGCTGCTGTACCGCAGCACACTCAAGGGTTTGAAGTACGGCGCTTTGCAGTTCGAGTGGACGTACCCGATCTACCGCGACCAGCCGAACGGCCTGCGCTGGTTCGTGCAGGCCTTCCGCGGTTACGGCGAAACGCTCACCGACTACAACTTCCGCCAGACCAGCTTCGGGGCCGGGGTGACCTTCCTGCAGTTCTGATCAGGATCAGGGCCGGTCTCAGCCGGCCGGCTTGGGCGGCGCGCCTTTGTCGCTCCACAGCGTGCCGGCGGTGGCCCAGTTCTGTTTGGCGATGTCGAACAGCAGGATGTCGACACTCTCTGGCGACGCACCGATGGTGCGCACGCAGGCGTCGGTGATGGCGGCGACGAGCGCACGTTTTTGTTCCGGCGTGCGGCCTTCGAACATCTCGACTCGGATCGTGGGCATGGTCTGGTCTCTTTCTGCGTTGGGGTTGTTTCAGTCGCGGTAGCTCGGGTCGGCCGCGTCCAGGCCGCGCAGCAGCGCCGGCCATTCGATGTCGCCATCTCGCTCCGAGCCGTCGCCGACCCATTGGCGATAAGTGAGCGCGGCCAGTTCTTCGGCCACGGCCTGCACGCGCCCCCCGCTCGCCGCCATGGCGCTCAGCTGCGCTTGCGCGGCGCGGTCGAGCAGGTACATCAGCATCCAGGCTTCGGCGACGCTGCGGCCGACCATCAGCGGGCCGTGGTTTTCGAGGATCACGCCGTCGAGCTGGCCGAGGTTGGCGGCCAGCCGCGCCTGCTCGTCGGCACCGAAAGCGAGCCCTTCGTAGGCGTGGCGGCCGAGCCGGCCGTGCAGGCGCATGGCCCACTGCGAGGTCGGCTGCAGGCCGCCGGGCAACATCGACAGCGCCACGCCGGCAGCGGTGTGCAGGTGCATCACGCACTCGGCGTCGGGCCGCGCCGCGTGCACTGCGCCGTGGATCGCGAAGCCGCTCGGGTTGACGCGGGTCGCCGAGCCGTCGACCACCTCGCCGCGCGTGTTCACCTTGACCAGCGCCGACGCGGTGATCTCGTCGAAGCGCGCACCGAACGGGTTGATCAGGTACACACCCGCCTCGCCCGGCACCGACGCCGAGATGTGGGTGTAGACGGTGTCGTCCCAGCCGCGCTGAGCCGCCAGCCGGTAGGCGGCGGCGAGGTCGATGCGGACATGCGCTTCGGTGCGTTCGGGGCGTGGCGTGGGCATGCTGTGGCCGGCTCTTCGAGAGCGTCGATTGTGCCGCGCGATTTGGGAGGGCAACCTAATGCGACCCCCCAGAACCTCATCGCAACGTCCCCATTCGGGGCGATTTTCCGTATGCCGGGTGAGACCTAATCTTCTTGCACGCCGGCCCACCCGGCGAGGAGCCGCCACCATGATCCGACCCGCCCTGTACGCCGCGCTGCTGACCGCGCTCACCATGCTGCCCGTGCATGCCGCCGAGCCCACGCTCGGTGTACTCACCATCAAGGAAGGCGACCTGGTGGTGCTGCGCGAGACCCGCGAGTTCGCCGCGACCGAAGGCCTGCGCCTGCGCGCCGACGACATCGTGCGCAGCCGCGCCGACACCCGTCTCGCACGCATCGAGCTCGACGACGGCAGCGTGATCGACCTCGGCCCCGCCACCGAGTTGCTGCTGCAGCCGCGTGCTCTCGCCGCTGCTTCGGAGCGGGTCAGCTCGCTCTACCTGCTGCAGGGCTGGCTCAAGGTCGGCACCGGCTCGGGCAAAGCCGCGTCGAACGTGGTGCTCGCGATGCCGCAACTCGGCGTGGCCCGGCTCGCCGGCAGCGTGGTCGTGCGGGCCACACCGCAGGCCTCGCTGGTGTTCGTGGAAAGCGGCCGCGCCGACGTGTTCGAGCGCGCCGAGGGCCGGCCCGCCGACCCGAACAGCCTGAAAGACGGCGACGCTTTCGCGGCCCGCGCCGCCCAGCCCGGTGCGCGGCTGCGGCGCCCGCCGGCCGACCTGATCGACGGCCTGCCACGCGCGTTTGCCGACTCGCTGCCGCGCCGCGCCGCGCTGTGGCAAGGCCGTGCCGTGGAAGCGGGCGCCGGCGCCGAGCCAGCTTATGCGAGCGTGGCACCGTGGATCAATGCCGAAGCGCTGCTGCGGCCTTCGTTCGTGCAGCGCTTCGGCCCGCTGGCCCGCGACAAGGCCTTTCGGGTCGGGCTGGTGGCCGAGTTGCGCACGCACCCTGAATGGACCCGCGTGCTCTTCCCCGAAAAACCCAAAGCCAAGCCGGTGCTGCTGGCCGCCGCCAAGCGCAGCCCGGCCGCGCCGGTGGCAGCGGCGCCCGCACCGGCCGCCGCACCCGCACCAGCCGCCGAACCTGCGCTGGCACAAGCACACGCATCCCTGACGGAGACCCCATGAAGCTCTTGTTCAAGTTCAACCTCGTGTTCCTGGTCGTGTTCCTGATCGGCCTGGCGGCCACCGGCGTGCTCACGCGCAAGCTGCTCGAACGAAACGCGCAAGACGAAGTGCTGCAACAGGCGCGTTTCCTGTTCGACAAGGCGCTCGCGGTGCGCGCCTACACCTCGAAGCAGGTGGCACCGCTGCTCGAGACGCAGATGAAGTACGCGTTCCTGCCGCAGTCGGTGCCGGCGTTTTCGGCCACCGAGGTGATGGCCGCGCTGCAGAAGAACCACGCCGACTACAGCTACAAGGAAGCCACCATCAACCCCACCAACCCGCGCGACCGCGCAATCGAATGGGAAGCCGACGTGATCGGTGAATTCCGCAAATCGCCCGAGGCGAAGGAGTTCATCGGCCAGCGCGACACACCGGCCGGCCGCGCGCTCTACATCGCGCGCCCGATCAAGATCACCGACGGCGCCTGCCTGCGCTGCCACAGCACCGTCGACGCCGCGCCGCGCACCCTGGTCGACAAGTACGGCCCGGCCAACGGCTTCGGTTGGCAGCTCAACGAAACGGTCGGCGCACAACTCGTCTCGGTGCCGATGGCCGTGCCGCTGGCACGCGCCCACGACGCCTGGGTGCTGTTCATGGGCATGCTCACAGCCGTGTTCGCCACGATCGCGGTGGTGCTCAACCTGATGCTGTGGTGGCTGGTGATCCGCCCGGTGATGCAGCTCTCGGGCATCGCCGACCGCGTGAGCCTGGGTGAGCTCGGTGCGCCCGCCTTCGACGCCACGGCACGCGACGAGATCGGCCGGCTGGCCGTGTCGTTCAGCCGCATGCGCAAGAGCCTGGTGCAGGCCTTGCGGTTGCTCGAGGCCGCACCAGCATGAGCGCCCGCCCCATGCTCGGCGACCCGGCGCAGCCGCTGTTGCAGCGCCTGGGCAAGTACGAGATCGTCGGCGTGCTCGGCCAGGGCGCGATGGGCATCGTCTACAACGCGATCGACCCGCACATCCATCGCCGGGTGGCCGTGAAGGCGGTGCGCGCGCCGCTGCTCGGGCCGGCCGCGCAAGACCTGATGGCGGCGCAGCGCTTCAAGACCGAAGCCCAGGCCGCAGGCCGCCTGTGCCACCCGAACATCGTCTCGGTCTTCGAGTACGGCGAGTCGGGCGAAGACCGGTTCATCGCGATGGAATACGTGCACGGCGTGTCGCTGCTCGAACTCACGGCGCAGGGCCGGCGCCTGCCGCTCGACGACGTGAACAGCCTGATGATGCAGTTGCTCGACGCGCTCGAGTGCGCCCACGAACAAGGTGTGTGGCACCGCGACATCAAGCCCGCAAACCTGCTCGTCACGCCCGACGGGCGCCTGAAGGTCACCGACTTCGGCATCGCGCGCATCGAGGCGTCCGACCTCACGCAACCGAGCTCGGTGCTCGGCTCGCCGGGCTACATGGCGCCCGAGCGCTACACCGGCGAAGCACCCGACTGCAGCGTCGACATCTTCTCTTGCGGTGTGCTGTTTTACGAGCTGCTGACGGGCACACCGCCATTCCGCGGCAGCACCAGCCAGATCATGTACCAGGTGCTGCACGACACGCCGCCGGGGCCGTCGACGCTGGCGATCGAAACCCCGCCGCCAGAGCGTTTCAACGCGGTCGTGGCACGCGCACTCGCACGCCGCCCCGAAGATCGGTACAAGAGCGCGGCGCAGATGCGCGCGGCGCTGCTCGAAGCCGCGGGCGCGCCCATCGCGCCGCACCTGTCGCCGGCCACCATGAATGCGCCGCGGTCTGCGGCAGACGCCATGGCCACCGTGATGCTGCCGCGGGGTGTGCCGAGTGCGCCGGTGAAAGTGGCGATCACCACCGAGGCGAAGCCGAACCCCTCAAGCACCCTCGCCCCGCCGGTGTGCGACGACCCCCTGCTGCCCGCGATCGAAGCGGTGCTCGTCGACCACCTCGGCCCGGTGGCGCGGCTGGTCGTGCGCGACGCCGCCCGGCGCAGTACCGACCTGCACGACCTGGTCGCACGCATCGCCGCCGATGCGCTCGACGCCGACGAGCGCGACGGCTTTCTGCTGCGCGCGCAGTCGTTGCTGCCCTTGCAGAGTGCCACGCCCGCCGCCGCGCCGCCACCCGAAGCCAGCCGGTTGCCGGTTCTCGGCAGCACGCCATTGACCGACGCCGTGGTCGAAGGCGCCCGGCGGCTGCTCACGCAGCACATCGGACCGATCGCCGCGGTGCTCGTGCGGCGCGCCGCGGCCCGTGCCAAAACCTGCGAGGCGTTCTTCACCGAACTGGTGGATCAGGCCGGCGAAGACGCCGACGCGAAGCAGTTGCTGGCGCAACTCTGGCGCATCGTCTGAAACCGGCTCAGGCGGCAGGGCTCGCCAGCACCTCGCGCAGCAGCACGCACAGCTCCTCGACCGTGTTCTCCTTCTGCAGCAGGCGGCGCACGCCGGCCCGTGCCGCAGCGCTGCGCAACTCGTCGGTGAGGTAACCCGAGCTGATGACGACCGGCAGGCCCGGCCGCAACGCGCGCACCGCGCGGGCGACCTCGAGACCCGAACCGCCCGGCATGTTGAAGTCGGTGACGACGATGTCGAAAGCCGCCGGGTCTTCGCGCAGCGTTGCCACCGCGCCCAGCGCGCCGCGGCTGGTGCTCACGCGGTAACCCGCGCCTTGCAACAAGCCCTGCACCATCACGACCATCATCTCGTCGTCGTCGACATAGAGCACGTGCTGGCCAGTGCCGCGCGGCGGCTCGGCACCATGGCCGGTGGCGCTCGGCGCGTCTTCGGAAACGGCGGCGAGCGGCAACACCACGTGGAACACGCTGCCCTTGCCGGGTGCGCTTTCGACCGTGATCGCCCCACCATGCTCGGCCACGATGCCGTGCACGACCGACAGGCCCAGCCCGGTGCCTTCGGCGGCCCCACGGGTGGTGAAGAAGGGCTCGAAGATGCGCGCGCGGGTGGCCTCGTCCATGCCGACGCCGCTGTCGCGCACCCACAGGTGCGCGTTGTCACCGGGCGGCCCCTGCACCGCGAGCGGCTTCAGTCGCTCTGGCAGCGTGAGGTGCTCGAGCCCGACCTCGATGACCCCGGCATCCTGCTCGAGCGCGAACGAGGCATTGGTGCACAGGTTCATCAGCACCTGCTGGATCTGCGTCGCATCGGCGTTGACCCAGAGCGGTTCGTCGCTCAGGCGCAGCTCGATGCTCACGCTGGCCGGCAAGGT
The DNA here is from genome assembly GCF_032229685.1 of Rhizobacter sp. Taxonomy (GTDB): domain Bacteria; phylum Pseudomonadota; class Gammaproteobacteria; order Burkholderiales; family Burkholderiaceae_C; genus LMDS01. The sequence continues at coordinate 58,737 of NZ_JAVTWP010000008.1, forward strand.
GGTGCGCAGCAGCGCGATCGTTTCTTCGAGCACCGGTTGCAGCGGCTGCACCACCAGGTCGTGTGGCTGGCGCCGGCTGAAGGCGAGGATCTGCTGCACCAGGCTGCGCGCCCGCGCACCGGCCTGGCGGATCTGCGCCAGCCGTGCCTGCGCCGGGTGACCGGCTTCGATGTCTTGCTGCGCCAGCGCCAGGTTGCCGAGAATGGCCCCGAGGATGTTGTTGAAGTCGTGTGCGATGCCACCGGCCAGCGTGCCGATGGCCTGCAGCTTGTGGGTCTCGCGCAGTTGCGCCTCGAGCCCCTGGCGCTGCTGCTCGGCGCGCCGCGTCTCGGTGATGTCGGTCGCCTGCACGACGAAACAGTCGACCTCGCCCTGCGCGTTCTTCACCGCGGTGATGGCCGCGGCCGCCACCCGCATCTCGCCCGAAGACGAGTTGAAGACGTCTTCGTTGAGCAACGGCCCGTCGGCCGACGCGGCCTGCCTGAGCCGCTCGGTCCAGAGCGTTTGTGCCTCGGGCACGTGGTGCCACCAGACCGTTTCCCAGAACAGCCGCCCGACGATCTGGTCGGCCGGCACGGCGCCGGCACGCAAGGCCAGTTGTTCGCTGATCTCGGTCACGCGGCCCTCGGGCGACAGGATCACCATGAACTGGAACTGCTGGTCGAAGACGCTGCGAAAGCGCTGCGCGGCCAGTTGCAGATCGGCCTGCGCCCGGCGCAGTGCTGCACGCTCGGTGTGGAGCTGGCTGCGCAGGCGGCGGATCGTCGTGCTGGCTGCGGCCGAAGGCACAACGGCATCGGCGGGCTCCTGGCGGCGACGGGGTGAGCGCATGGGCAGCGGGGGAACCGCGCTGGCCAGAAGGGGATTCTTCGTGGCGCTGTCGGCTGGGCCGCAGTTTAGGGCCAGTCGATCGCCGAACCCGACCCCCTAATGTGTCGAATACACCGCTTGAGCAAGCTGCGCTGCCAGGCGGTTGTGGCGCTCCACCAGCAGCGGCAGCTCCAGCGTGGTGATGCGGCCGTCGCGCACGACCACGCGGCCGTTGACGATCGAATGCCGCACCCGCGGCACCTGGCAGAACAGCAAGGCGGCGAGCGGGTCTTGCAGCGCCCCGGCCGTGCCGATCTCGTCGAGCGGCACGGTCACGATGTCGGCCGCCATGCCCGGAACGAGCGCACCGATGTCGTCGCGACCCAGAACCTTCGCGCCGCCGAGCGTGGCGATCTCGAGCGCCTCACGGGCGCTCATGGCCGACGGGCCTTTCACAGGACCATGGGCCACACGCTGCAGCAGCATCGCCATGCGCGCTTCGCCGAGCATGTGGCCGGCGTCGTTCGACGCGGCGCCATCGACGCCCAGGCCAACCGACACACCCGCATCGCGCATCGCGCGGACCGGCGCGATGCCCGAGGCCAGCCGCATGTTCGAGCACGGGCAGTGCGCCACGCCGGTGCCGGTGCGCGCGAACAATGCGATGCCGGCAGCGTCGAGCTTCACGCAGTGCGCGCACCACACGTCGGGGCCGAGCCAGCCGAGCTGCTCGGCGTATTCGGCCGGCGTGCAATTGAACTTCTCGCGCGTGTAGGCGATGTCGTTGTCGTTCTCGGCCAGGTGGGTGTGCAAGGAGACGCCATACTCCCGTGCGAGCAGCGCCGAATCACGCATCAGTTCGCGGCTGACCGAAAACGGCGAACACGGTGCCACCACGATGCGCTGCATCGCGAAGCGCCCCGGGTTGTGCCAGCGCTCGATCAGGCGCTGCGTGTCTTTCAGGATGTGTTCTTCGCGTTCGACCACGCGGTCGGGTGGCAACCCGCCCTGGCTCTGGCCCACGCTCATCGAGCCACGCGCCGCATGGAAGCGCATGCCGATCTGCGCGGCGGCCTCGATGCTGTCGTCGAGTCGCACACCATTCGGGTAGATGTAGAGGTGGTCGCTGCTGGTCGTGCAACCCGACAGCAGCAACTCGGCCATCGCGGTCTGGGTAGACACCTGCACCATCTCGGGCGTGAGGTTCGCCCAGATCGGGTACAGGCCCTGCAGCCAGCCGAAGAGTTCGTTGTCTTGCACACAGGCGCGTGTGAGCGTCTGGTACATGTGGTGGTGTGTGTTGACCAGGCCGGGGATCACGATCTGGTCGTGCGCGTCGATCACTTCGTCGGCGGTGGCCGGCAGCTCGCCGCTCGCACCCACCGCCTCGATCACGTTGCCTCGCACGAACACGGCGCCACCGGCGATCTCGCGCCGCTGCGCGTCCATCGTGACGAGCATGCGGGCGTTGTGAATCAACAGCGTCGACATGCCCGTTTTCTCAATGCGCTTCGGCCAGCTTCGCCGCTTCGATCGCGTCGGCCGAGCCGCCCTTGCTGCCGTTGAAGTACAGGTTCAGCAGCACCGCCGCGATGGCCGTGAGCAGAATGCCCGACTCCAGCAGCGGGTGCAGCGCATGCGGCATCTGCTGGCTCCAGCGCGGCGCCACGAGCGGGATCATGCCAGCACCGATGGCGATGGCCACGATGTACAGGTTGTGGCGGTTGTTCTTGAAGTCGACGTTCGCGAGGATGCGGATGCCGGTGGCGGCCACCATGCCGAACATCACGAGGCCGGCGCCGCCCAGCACGAACTGCGGCACCGATTCGACCAGCGCCGCCATCTTCGGCAGCATGCCGAGCACGACCATGATGATGCCGGCCGCCACGCAGACCCAGCGCGAGCGCACGCCGGTCACGCCCACCAGGCCCACGTTCTGCGAGAAGCTGGTGTACGGAAAGGTGTTGAACAGGCCGCCGATCAACGTGCCCAGGCCGTCGGTGCGCAGGCCGGCCGAGAGTTCTGCCTGGTTGATCTTCTTGCCGGTGATGTCCGACAGCGCCAGGAACATGCCCAGCGACTCGATCATCACGACCACCATCACGAGCGTCATGGTGAGCACCATCACGATGTCGAAGGTCGGCACGCCGAAGGCAAAAGGCGTGACCACGTCGAACCAGTGCGCCTTGCCGACCTTGTCGAAACCCATCTTGCCGAGCGCGACCGCGAGCACACAGCCGGCCACGATGCCCAGCAACACCGAGATGTTGGCCAGAAAGCCGCGCGAATAGCGTGTGATCAGCAAGATGACAACGAGCACGAACGCGGCGATCGCCATGTTGTCGAGCGCACCGTAGTTCAGGTTGTCGATCATCGGCACCGGGCCGGGCAGGCGCATCGCCGGGGCCGAAGCGCCCACCGGTGCCGACGCCGCGGCGGCCGCCGCGTTGGCCTTCACGCCGTCGACCATCGCCACGAGCTTGGGCACGTCGACGCTCTGCGCCAGTGGCGCCGGCCCGCCCATCGCCCAGCCGATGCCCACGCGCATCAGGCTGATGCCGATGACGGCGATGATGGTGCCGGTGACGACCGGCGGGAAGAACCGCAACAGCCGGCCCATCACCGGTGCGATCAGGATCGACAGGATGCCGGCGCCGATGATGGCGCCGAAGATCGCCCGCGCGCCGTCGGGCCCCGGCACCTGGTTGGCCATGGCGACCATCGGGCCGACCGAGGCGAAGGTCACGCCCATCATCACCGGCAACTTCACGCCGAACCAGCGGCTCATGCCGAGCGACTGGATCAGCGTGACCAGGCCGCAGCAGAACAGGTCGGCCGAGATCAGCAGCGCCACCTGCTCGGGCGAGAGCTTGAGCGCGCGGCCCACGATCAGCGGCACAGCCACGGCGCCGGCATACATCACGAGAACGTGCTGCAACCCGAGCGCCGCGAGGCGCGGCGCCGGCAAGACTTCGTCGACGGGGTGAACGGTGGTGGTGGTCATGGTTCTTCCTCCGGAGATCGTTGTTGAGTGGGTCGCGCTTTTACTTCGTCGGCGCGCCGGCGTTGAACCAGCGCCCGATCAGGGCCCGTTCGGCATCGGTGATCTGGGTGGCGTTGTTCATGGGCATGGTCTTGAGCACCACCGCCTGCTGGTACATCGCCTGCGCGTTCTTCGCCACGAGCTCGGGGGTGTGCAGCGCGATGTTCTTGCTCTGCAGGTTCTCGTTGTGGCACATGGCGCAACGCTGGTCGATCACCTGGCGCAGTTCGGCGTAGGTGACGGCAGGTGCGCCCGCTGCCGCCTTGGGCTGGGGCGCCGGCGCAAGCCACACCGCCAGGCCCACGATCAGCAGCGTGCCGACGATGGCGTAGGCCCAGGGCACCGGCTTGCCTTGCACCAGCGCCTTGTGGCGCGCCACGAAAGAGTGGCGGATCAGCGCACCGGCCAGCATGATCAACACCAGCACCAGCCAGTTGTGCGGCGCGCTGTACAAGAAGCCGTAGTGGTTGCTGAGCATCGCGATCAGCACCGGCAGCGTGAAGTAGGTGTTGTGCACACTGCGCTGCTTGGCGCGCTGCCCGTGGATCGGGTCGACCGGCTCACCGGCCTTGAGCTGCTTGATCACCGTGCGCTGGCCCGGGATGATCCAGAAGAACACGTTGGCACTCATGGTCGTGGCGAGCATCGCTCCGACCAGCAGGAAGGCGGCGCGCCCGGCGAACAACTGGCATGCCAGCCACGAGGCGAACACCACGAACAGCGTGACGCCGATGCCGACGATGCGGTCACCGCCCGCACGCTGCCCGAAGGTGCGGCAGATCACGTCGTACACGACCCAGCAGACCACCAGGAAAGCGAGCGCCGCAGCGATCGCGGCCGGGCTCGACCAGGCGTACAGGCTCTTGTCGATCAGGAAGGTGCTGGCCTGGTACAGGTAGAGAACCGTGAACAGCGCGAAACCGGTGAGCCAGGTGGCGTAACTCTCCCAGTAGAACCAATGCAGGTTCTCGGGGATGACCTTGGGTGCCACCGCGTACTTCTGCGGGTGGTAGAAACCGCCGCCGTGCACCGCCCAGAGTTCGCCGCCCACGCCTTTTTCTTTCAGCACCGGGTCGGCCGGCGGTGTGAGGCTGTTGTCGAGAAAGACGAAGTAGAACGACGACCCGATCCAGGCGATGGCCACGATCACGTGGGTCCAGCGCAGCAGCAGGTTCACCCAGTCGAGAACATATGCATCCATGCGGCAGTCGCTCCAGTTGACAGCACAAGCCGGTGCTGAGGCTCAGTTCAGCAAATATCGGGCCTGTGTGATCCCTTGCCACGGCGGGCTCTGCAAGGAAGGAACGTCACGACCCGTAGGAAACGGGGCTCCGCGGCGACGCATGAAAAAGTGTATACACTTATTTATGCGAATCGCATACGGGATTACCCGAAACGTGCTTCAGCTGCCGCGGTAGGTCGAGTAGGCCCAGGCGCTGGCGAGCAAAGGCACGTGGTAGTGCTGGCCCACGGTCGCCAGGCCGAAGTCGAGCGGCACCTCGTCGAGGAAAGGCGGTTCGGCCAGCGTTTCGCCGCGCGCGCGAAAGTAGGCCGCCACAGCGAACACGAGCCGGTACGTACCGGGCTGGAATGCCGCGCCTTCCAGCAGCGGCGCATCGGCCCGGCCGTCGTGGTTGAGCGTGACCGACTTGATCAAGACCGGCGTGGCACTGCTCATGTTGTACAGGCGCACGGCCATGCCGGCGGCCGGGCAGCCGTTGGCGGTGTCGAGCACGTGGGTGGTGAGTTTTCCCAAGGGGTTCTCCGGCAAGGGTTGTTGAATGAATGTTGACCTCTGCGTAAAAGTGTATACACTTTGAACCACAAATCAAGCGCAATTCAACAGCCGCCATGCCCCGCACCGCCCCGAAGCTGCAAGTGATCCGCACCGCACGCCCGAGCGCGGCACGCAGTGTGGCCAGCGAAGCCACGGCCACGCAGCGCATCGCCGAGTCGATCACCACCGCCATCGTCGAGCGCCGGCTGATGCCCGGCACCAAGCTCGCCGAGCAGAAGATCGCCGACATCTTCAAGGTCTCGCGCACGCTGGTGCGCCAGGCGCTCAACCAGCTGAGCCGTGACAAGCTCATCACGCTCGAGAGCGCGCGCGGCGCCCGCGTGGCCGAGCCCAGCGTCGAAGAAGCGCGCCAGGTCTTCGACGCACGCAACATGCTCGAGGCCGCGATGATCAAGCGTGCCGCCGTGGCGCTGAGCAGCGAGCAGATCGCCGAACTGCGCGCGCATCTCGCGGCCGAGAAAGCCGCGATCCAGATCACCGACGTGTCGGGCCGCACGCGGCTGCTGGCCGACTTTCACGTCGTGATCGCACGCATGCTCGGCAACGAGGTGCTGGCCGGCATGATCGGCGAGCTGGTCTCGCGCTGCTCGCTGATCGCGCTGATGTACCAGTCTTCGCACTCGGCCGAACACTCTTTCGAAGAGCACGTGGCGATCGTCGACGCGATCGAAAAGCGGGACGTGCGCTCGGCCGCGCGCCTGATGGAATCGCACCTGCACAACGTCGAACGCAACCTGCAGCTCGACCCGCGCGTGGCCGATCTCGAATCGGTTCTTCTGCCACGTTGAGCCACGTTGAACCCGACATCCACCCGATGAAACCAACCGACTACCCCCGCGACCTGATCGGCTACGGCCGCACCCCACCCCACGCGCAATGGCCGGGCCAGGCGAAGATCGCCGTGCAGTTCGTGCTCAACTACGAAGAGGGCGGCGAGAACTGCGTCTTGCACGGCGACCCGTCTTCGGAGACGTTTCTCTCCGAGATCATCGGCGCGCAGGCCTTCGAGACACGCCACCTCTCGATGGAGTCGATGTACGAATACGGCTCGCGCGTCGGCGCCTGGCGGCTGCTGCGCGAGTTCGAGAAGCGCGGCCTGCCGCTCACCGTGTTCGGCGTGTCGATGGCGCTGCAGCGCAACCCCGAACTGGTGGCGGCCTTTCTCGAGCAGAAACACGAGATCGCGTGCCACAGCTGGCGCTGGATCCACTACCAGCACATGAGCGAATCGCGCGAGCGCCGCCACGTGGAGATCGGCACCAAGATCATCCGCGACATGACGGCCGGCGAATGGCCGCTCGGCTGGTACACCGGCCGCGACAGCCCCAACACCAAGCGCCTCGTGGCCGACCACGGCGGCTACGAATACGACAGCGATTACTACGGCGATGACCTGCCGTTCTGGATGCCGGTCGAAAAGAGCGACGGCAGCACGATGCAGCGCCTGATCGTGCCCTACACGCTCGACACCAACGACATGCGCTTCGCCTCGATGCAGGGCTTCAACACCGGCGACCACTTCTTCAATTACCTGAAGGACGCGTTCGACGTGTTGTACGAAGAAGGCGACGAAGCACCGAAGATGCTGAACATCGGCATGCACTGCCGCATCCTCGGCCGGCCGGGGCGCTTCAAGGCGATCCAGCGCTTTCTGGACTACGTGCAGCAGCACGAGCGTGTTTGGGTGTGCCGGCGCATCGACATCGCACGGCATTGGGCACAGACGCACCCCTGCCCGGCCTGAGGCACGAAATCTGCTCCGACCCCTTCTTCTCAACCCCATGAAGGATCGCCCCATGAACACGCCGCTTTCAGGTTCCGCCGCCGCCCGCACGACCCGCCGCGACGTTCTGCGTTTCGCCGCCGGTGGCGCCGCCGCGCTGGCCTTCCCCGCCTTCGCGGCCTACCCTGACAAGCCGATCCGCATGATCGTCACCTTCGCGGCCGGTGGCGCGAGCGACATCGTGGCGCGTGTGGTCGGCGAGCAACTGGGCAAAAAGCTCGGCCAGCCCGTGATCGTGGACAACCGCCCCGGCGCCGGTGGCAGCATCGGCGGCCTGGCCGTGGTGCAAGCAGCCCCCGACGGCCTGACGCTGATGCTGTCGAACTCCACGCCCGTCTCCATCGGCCCGTTCGCGCTCGAGAAGCAGCCCTACGATCCGCTCGCCGACCTGACGCACATCGCGTCGATCGGCTCGGCGCCCTGTGTCGTGATGGCCAACCCGGCCGCCGGCATGAACACCATCGTCGATCTGGAAAACGCGGCTCGCAAATCGGGCCAGATGCAGTTCGGCTCGGGCGGGCCGGCTTCCATCGGCCACATCTACGGCGAGCTGATGGTGCGCACCATGGGCATCAAGATGACGCACGTGCCCTACCGCGGAGGCGCACCCATGACGACCGACCTGATCTCGGGCCTGATCCCCGTGGGCATCGACGTGATCACCGCCTTCGTGCCTTACTTCAAGAGCGGCCAGATCCGGCCTATCGCTGTCACTTCGGCACAGCGCTCGCCGCTCGCCCCTGACGTGCCCACCGTGCTCGAGTTCGGCTACAGCAAGCTGGTGCTCGACAACTTCTTCGGCATCAGCGGCCCGGCGAAGATGCCGGCCGACGTGGTGGCGCGCATCAACGCCGCCGCCAACGAAGTGCTGGCGCAGGCCGACATCAAGAAGCGCCTTCTCGACCTGGGCGTGAGCGCCACGCCGGGCACGCAGGCCGCCTTTGCCAGCTTCGTGCGCGACCAGGTCACCGCCCTCCAGCCGCTCGTGAAGAGCGTTCGTGTCACCCTATAGAACAGTTCACCGCCATGCCTCTGACCCTCTCTGAATTCAACGCCGCCAGCGCCGAGCAGGCGCTGGCGATGCTCGAAGGCCTGTACGAACATTCGCCGTGGATTGCTGAAAAGGCGATTGCACGGCGGCCTTTCAGTTCGCTCGCGCAGATGAAGCGCACGATGGTCGAGGTGCTCGCCGAAGCCGGGCCAAAGACGCAGGCCGACCTGATCCGCGTGCACCCCGAGCTGGCGGGCAAGGCGATGGTGAGCAAGACGCTCACGGCCGAGTCGACGCACGAACAAGGCCGGGCCGGGCTCACCGAATGCACGCCGGCCGAGTTCGCACACATCCAGGGCCTGAACGCGGCCTACAACAAGAAGTTCGGCTTCCCGTTCACGGTGGCGGTGCGCGGCCCGCGCGGCACCGGCCTGACGCGCCAGGAGATCATCAAGACCTTCGAGCGGCGCCTGGCCAACCACCCCGACTTCGAACTCGCCGAGTGCATCCGCAACATCCACCGCATCGCCGAGATCCGCCTGAACGACAAGTTCGGCTTCGAACCGGTGCAGGGCAACCAGGCCTGGGACTGCGCCGAACTGCTCGGCCGCCACACCGACCCCGGCTACGGCGAGCGCAATGAACTCACCGTCACCTACCTGACCGACGCGCACCGTGCCTGTGCCGCGCAGCTGAAAAGCTGGATGCTCGAATGCGGCTTCGACGAAGTGACGATCGACGCGGTGGGCAACGTCGTCGGCGTGTACCACGGCAGCGACCCGAAACAGAAGCGCCTGCTCACCGGCAGCCACTACGACACCGTGCGCAACGGCGGCAAGTACGACGGGCGCCTGGGCATCTTCGTGCCGATGATCTGCGTGCGCGAGCTTCACAGGGCCGGCAAGCGCCTGCCCTACGGCTTCGAGGTCGTGGGCTTTGCCGAAGAAGAAGGCCAGCGCTACAAGGCGACCTTTCTCGGCTCGGGCGCGCTCACGGGCCACTTCAACCCGGCCTGGCTCGACCAGAAGGACGCCGACGGCATCACGATGCGCGACGCGATGCGCCTGGCCGGCCTGCCGGCCACGCTGGAAGCGATCCGCAGCGTGAAGCGTGACGCCGACCGGTACCAGGGCTTCATCGAGGTCCACATCGAACAGGGCCCGGTGCTCAATGCGCTCGATTTGCCGCTGGGCGTGGTCACGTCCATCAATGGCAGCGTGCGCTACCTCGGCGAAGTGATCGGCATGGCCAGCCACGCCGGCACCACGCCGATGGACAGCCGGCGCGACGCCGCCACCGCCGTGGCCGAACTTGCGCTGTACCTCGAGAAGCGCGCCGCAGCGGCGCCGAACCTGGTCGGCACCATGGGCATCATGACGGTGCCCAACGGCTCGACCAACGTGGTGCCGGGGCGCTGCCAGTTCACGCTCGACATCCGCGCCACGACCGACGAAGTGCGTGATGCCTGCGCGAAAGACGTGCTGGCCGAACTCACCCGCATCTGCGAACACCGCGGCCTGAACCACACCATCGAAGAGACGATGCGCGCCGCCGCAGCGCCCAGCGCGCCGGCCTGGCAGAAACGCTGGGAACGTGCCGTCGAAGCGAGCGGCCTGCCGGTGTTCCGCATGCCCAGCGGCGCCGGCCACGACGCGATGAAGCTGCACGAAGCGATGCCGCAGGCCATGCTCTTCGTGCGCGGCCAGAACGCCGGCATCAGCCACAACCCGCTCGAGTCGAGCACCAACGACGACATGCAGCTCTCGGTCGATGCATTCATGCACGTGCTGAACCAGCTCGCCACCGAATCCTGAACCTGAACCTGACCCCTCGCAGACCATGACCCCGTACCAACAACTCGACGCCTGGATCGACGCGCACTTCGATGAAGAAACGAAGTTCCTGCAAGCCCTGGTGCAGGTGCCCACCGACACGCCGCCCGGCAACAACGCACCGCATGCCGAGCGCACCGCCGAGCTGCTGAAGGGCTTCGGTTTCGATGCCGAAAAGCACCCGGTGCCGCAGGCGGAGGTCGCGGCCTACGGCCTGCAGTCGTTGACCAATCTGATCGTGCGCCGCTCTTACGGTGCCGGCCGCGTTGTGGCCCTGAACGCGCACGGCGACGTGGTGCCGCCCGGCGAAGGCTGGACGCACGACCCGTATGGCGGCGAAGTGGTCGACGGCAAGCTCTACGGCCGCGCCTCGGCCGTGAGCAAGAGCGACTTCGCGACCTTCACCTTCGCCGTGCGCGCGATCGAAACACTGAAGGCGCAGTTGAAGGGTGGCGTGGAACTGCACTTCACCTACGACGAAGAATTCGGCGGCGAGCTCGGCCCGGGCTGGCTGCTGAAGAACAAGCTGACGAAGCCCGACCTGCTGCTCGCGGCCGGCTTCAGCTACCAGGTGGTCACCGCGCACAACGGCTGCCTGCAGATGGAAGTGACGGTGCACGGCAAGATGGCGCACGCCGCCATTCCCGACACCGGCGTCGACGCGCTGCAGGGTGCGGTCGCGGTGCTGAACGCGCTGTACCACCAGAACACGCTGTACAAGAACGTCACGTCCCAGGTCGAGGGCATCACGCACCCGTACCTGAACGTGGGCCGCATCGAAGGTGGCACCAACACCAACGTGGTGCCCGGCAAGGTCGTGCTGCGGCTCGACCGCCGCATGATCCCGGAAGAAAAGCCGGCCGAGGTGGAAGCCGCGATCCGGCGTGTGATCGCGGATGCCGCGGCCGCCTGCCCCGGCATCACGGTCGAGATCAAGCGCCTGCTGCTGGCGAATTCACTGCGGCCGATGGCCGGCAACGAGCCGCTGGTCGACGCGCTGCAGAAGCACGGCGCCGAAGTCTTCGGCGAGCCGATCCCCACGTCGGGCACGCCGCTCTACACCGACGTGCGCCTGTACGGCGAAGCCGGCGTGCCGGCCGCCATCTACGGCGCCGGGCCGCGCACGGTGTTCGAGTCGAACGCCAAGCGGGCCGACGAGCACCTGGTGCTCGAAGACCTGCGGCGCGCCACCAAGGTGGTGGCACGCACGCTGTTCGATCTGCTGCAGTAGATCTGCCGCAGCAAAAGCGTTCGCGCGCCAAGGCGCGCGAACGTCACGGTCGACCCCGCCCGTCAGTTGATGAACGAGATCGGCCCGATGTTGAGGAAGGTCGGGTACGAGGGCGGCGTGCTCGGCGTCAGGTTGACGTAGTTGAGGTTGCTGCCCGACAAGCGCACCACGACCGAGCCGATCGCCGCCCAGACGCTGTTCACCGTGTAGGCACCGCCGCAGCTGGCGGTGAGCACGAAGTCGGTCTTCGGCACGATGTACTCCGAGCCAGCGCCGATCTTCTGCGCCGTGACGGCCCTGGTGAGTTCGGGCCGGCCCGAGGGGTTGGTGCAGGCCGCGTTGGTCGGGCCTTGCAGCACCACGTCGGCCTGGGCCGTGAAGTTGCCCCTTTCCCACGACTCGGCGTCGCCCCAGAACTTCAGCTTGATCTTGGCGAAGGCAGAAGCGTCGGCCGTGGTGTTGCCGGGCGCGTTGACGAAACCACCGAAGTAGGCGTCGGCGTAGGTCGGCGTGGCCGGCTTGCCGATGCCGTAGTAGAAGTTGTAGACACCGCCCGCGTTGCACGCACTGCCACACACCGAACCGTCTTCGAAGATCCTGATCGCGTACAGACGCGGGTCGACGAAGAAACCGACCGTGCCGTTCTTGTCCGACTTGGCGGTGTTGGCGCCCAGGTTGCCCGAATAGTCGCTGGCGTAGATGCCGCCAGTGAATGCGCCACCACCGCCACCGCCGCCGGCGGCAGTGCCGTAGAAGTGGATGTTGTCGACGTAGATCGTGCCGGCCACGTTCGGCTCCAGCTTCATCTGGATGATCGCCGCTAGGTTGGGCGAGGTGTACTGGCTGAGCGGAATGTCGATGCTGGTCCAGCTGCCAGCCGTGAGCGGCTGGGTGATGCCGTTCTCTGACCCGCCGCCGATCAACGAGACCTTGAGGCTGGCCACGTCGGCCGTCCACACGTCGAGGTGCAGCGTGCCCTTGGTGCTGACGTTCTGCGGGTTGCCGGCCCAGTCGATGCCTTCGTACAGCGCGGTGCCGCCGAAGGTGTAGCGCAGCGAGCTGTTGCCGGCGATGACGGGTTCACTGAACACCACGGCCGGGCTCTGGCCCCAGTCGGGCTTCTTGTCGATGCCGGCGACCGTGCTCGCATCGCTGTAGATCACGGTGGCGCCGGCGGGGATCACCGTGGTCGGTGCGCAGGTCGGCGCCGTGCTGCCGCAGGCCACGCTGCCGCCACCGGCGGTGCCGGAGAAGTAGATGTTGTCGACGTACAAGGTGCCCGCGACGTTCGGCTCGAGCTTGATCTGGATGATCGCGGTCTTGTTCGGCACGGTGTACAGCGCGAGGTCGATGTCGACGGAATTCCAGCTGCCGGGCGTGACGGCCCGCGTGACAGCATTCTCCTGGCCGGCACTGATGATCGAGACCTTCACGCTGGCGATGTCGGCCGACCAGAAGTCCAGGTGCAGCGTGGTCTTGCCCGAGACGTCAACCGCATTGGCCGACCAGTCGATGCCCTCGTAGAGCGCCGTGCCGCCGAACACGTACTTGAGCGACTTGTTGCCAGCGATCGTGGGCTCGCTGGAGACGACCGGCGGGCTCTGGCCCCAGTTGGGCGCAGTGTCGAGGCCGGCGATCGAAGCGGCGTCGCTGTAGATCACGGTCGCACCCGACGGGATCACGGTCGTGGGTGCGCAGGTGGGCGCCGTCGTGCCGCAGGTGCCACCGCCGCCCCCTCCGCCACCGGTGGTCGGGACGAAGCGCACGTCGTCGAAGTAGTAGGTCTTCTGCACGGCGGCCGACTGGGCGCGGCCGAAGTCGAAGAAGATGGTGGCCTTGTTGTAGTTGGTGGCCAGGTTGATGGGCGCCGTGCCCGCCGCCTGCGTGCCGAAGTCGAAGCTCAGCGTCTGCCAGCCGGCGGCGGTGGTGACGGTGGCCTCGGTCTCGACCGACTTGGCGGGGTCGGTGCTGTCTTCGACCTTCAGGCGCACCGGGATGTTCGCGTCGGGCGACCACACACGCACCGACATCGTTTTGTCGTTGGCGTTGAACGGGATCTTCGGCGTGAAGCCGGTCTGCACGTTGTTGACCGTGGCCGTGATGGTGGTGCCGGCGTAGGTTTCTGCACCGGCCGCGCGCACGACCCTGGCCACCTTGTTGGCGGCGTCGGTCGGGTCGACCACGATGCTCGAATCTTCGGCGCCGCCGAAGCCCACCAGTCCGTAGGCGATGTCGGTGGCGTCGAAGCTCACCGGCAAGGACATCGGCGTGCGCGCCGCCGTGTCGAAGGCACGCTGCGCCGAGACGGCGCTGGTGTTGGTGTTGCCGGCGGCGTCGCTCACCGCCCCCGCCGCCACGCTGACGTTGATGGTGCCGGCGCTGTTCGGCGCGGGCGTGACGACCAGCGTCGCGACCGTGGTGGCGGTGCGCAGGAACGCGCCCGCGGTGCCACCCGTCACCGTGATGTCGCTCGCCGTGAAGCTGATGCCCACGTCTTCGCTGAAGGTGAAGGTGAAGGTCACCGGGCCGGTGGCAGGCGTGGCAGCACCCACCACGCTGTCGGTGATGGTCAAGGTCGGGGCCACGGTGTCGGCCGCCCCGCCCGGCGTGGTGGTCGTGCCGGCGGGTGGCGCCTCGGCGTCGCCGCCGCCGCATGCGGCCACCAGCAAGGAAGCCGCCAGCGCGAGCGTTGACAGGGCCATCGTGCGAGAAAACAGTTTCATGGTGTCGTCCTGGCGGTGGGGTCGAAGCGACCCGACTGGTGAATTGGCGAAAGCTTGAAAGCGCTTTCAGAATCGAGCTTAGCGCTGCCCGGTGCGTGTGACAAGGACAGCGAGCCCTGTGCTTTCCCTAAGGTGCGCTGCTGGCCCGACCCAGACTGCCCGGCGCCACGGTCAGCTGTTTGCCGTCGCTGAAACGCACGGTGATCGGCGCCTTGCCGGCGTTGTGCGCCAGGTAGGTGCGCTGGCCGTCGGGGCGCTTGAACACCTGGTACAGCGTGGTGTCGGCGGTGACCGTGAAGTCGGGCGTGCCCATGGCCTGCAGGCTCAGCATCCAGTGCAGCGTGTGCGTGGCGGTGTTGCCGTCTTGCACGCTGCCACGCGGGTTCCACAGCGCCAGCGCCGCGGCCGGGTCGGCCAGCGCCTGGTACTTGGCGAAGATGTCTTGCCACACGTCTTCAGGCGGCGGGTTCGGCGGGAACTTGCCACGCTTCTTGTAGGCCTCGCTCTCGGCATTCATCGCCGCGAGGTTGCGCTGGATGAAGCCGGGGTCGCGGCCGAGGTACGTGGAGAAGCCGGCCATGGGCAGCAAGTTGATGCCGTGGATCTGGCGCGGCTCGTCGGTCCACCAGGTGTTGTGCACGTACATGCCACCGAAGACCATGCTCGTCTCCGCCGCCTTGTAGCCGGGCGGGAACACGAGCTTGTGGATGTCGAACCAGTAGTGGTCGATCGCGTTCGTCTCGTTGGCGAAGAGGTAGATGCCCAGGTCGCGCAGCTCGCGGTTGCCGGTGATCTCGCCCCACAGGATCAGGCCGGCCCAGGCGTTGATGGCCTCGCTCGACGACTCCTGGTTGTTGCCGAAGTTGCCGTACTTGTCGACGCCGCCGATGCCCACCGCCCAGCTGTGCCCTTCGTAGGCGTCGTAGTTGCGGATGTACGGAAAGTCGGCGCTGCCCCGCTGCGTGTTGGCGATGTCGGCGATCAGCAGATCGACCATCGCGCCCCATTGCTCTTTGCCGGCCAGGGCGGGCTCGCGCAACGCGATCTCCGCGGCGGCGCGGATCCAGTAGCCATAGTGGAAGTGGTGGTCGTTCATCTGCGCCACCGAGAAGAACTCGTCCGGGTAGGCGAGCAGCGTGCCCAGGCTCTTGTCGAGCGCGAAGTAGCTGGCCTTGCCCTTGCCCGCGAACCAGAATTCCATGCGCTCCTTGGCCACGGCCAGGAACTGGTCGCGCGCTTCGGTGTTGCCTTGCTGCTCGGCCACCGCAGCCAGCGCCAGCACGCGGGTCAGCCCCTGCCCTTGCCAATAGACGCTGACGCGCCAGTTGTCGGCGTTCTCACGGCTGGGCAAGAGGTCGCGGCGCCGGCGCAGGTCTCGCTTCAGTGAATCGTTGAACTCGGCCAGCTTCGGGCTGTCTTTCAGCGCGTCCGGCAGCGCCGGCCAGTGCGGCACGAAGCCCTGCCATGGGCGCTCGGTCTTGAACTGCGCGGCGGCCAGCAGGCGCAGCTGGCCGCGCACGGTGTCGTAGGCCGGGCCGAGCTTGTCGGCCACCGATTTGTTCTGGTGCCAGTGGTGCGGGTACAGGCCCAGCAGCGGGCCGTTGTCGGCGCCTTCCATCAGGCGGGTTTTGGCGGTGAAGGTCGTCTCCACGCGCGCCGCAGCGGCGTCGTACTGCCAGCTCACCACGGTGTCGGTGACGAAGGCGTAGGCATGGCGCGCAAGCAGTTGCAGCGTCTCGGGTTTGTCGTCGGGCAGCGCCGCGGCAGAGAACCAGCCCTTGCCTTCGGGCATGCGGCCGGCCCATTCGGCGGGCGACACCTGTTCCCAGCGCACGCCGGTGGGGCCGAAGATCACATAGCTGCGGCCCTTCACACGCAGGCCGAGCTGGCGCGCATCGGTGACGCCGGG
The DNA here is from genome assembly GCF_032229685.1 of Rhizobacter sp. Lineage (GTDB taxonomy): Bacteria > Pseudomonadota > Gammaproteobacteria > Burkholderiales > Burkholderiaceae_C > LMDS01. Next base: position 74,857 of record NZ_JAVTWP010000008.1, read on the forward strand.
CAGGCGCTCGGCCGCTGCAGGCAGGCGGATGCGCACGTCGCCGCGGCTCAGCTGGAAGTAGGCATAAGGGCTGCCGTGAGCCACCGTCACCAGCAACTGGTCGGCACCGCGCGCCATCGAGATGTCGACCGCCCAGTCGGACACACGCGCCAGCTTGGCCGGCTCGGGCTCGAAGGCGAGCGGCGAGAACACCAGCGCGTCGGTGTGCGGGTAGGCCACCACATGCTCGGGGCTCACCGTGAACGGGATCTGGTCGGCCGCTTCCTGCTGGCGCGGGTACGCCATCTCGAAACCTTCGGGCGTGGTCTTGAAGCTGAGCGGCTGGGCGAACACCGGCCCCGGCTTCGCGTTGAAAGCCACCGTCGAATACCACTGGCTGCTCGGCGCTGCCTGCTTGAGCAAGGCCTCGGTGCGGAACGGCGCGGCCGGTGGCGGCTTGTCGCCGGCGCGTGGCGCCAGCAACACCGTGGCGCCGCCCACTTTCTGCGTGGCCACCCCTTGCGCCAGGGTGTGGCTTGACGCGGCCAGCGACAGCGCAGCGACCCACAGAATCTGACCGATCGACTTCATGCACGACCTCCTGCGGGCCAGATGGTGCCCGACCCGTTCATGCTATTGAAAGCGCTTTCATAGCGCATCCTGAGGATTACCCGCGGGCTGGCCTGGTCGCCGACCGCCCCCGCGGGAAAACACGGGGCTGGCGAGCGTTGACGCCACAACGGCGCTTCGACTAATCTTCTGAAAGCGCTTTCAGATCAACGCCTTTCCGGTACCCTGAAGCGCGCCCTCACCCCCCGTCAGCCTTACTCCGGGCACCAGAACATGAGCACATTCAACCCGTCCCGCGCCGCCAGACCCTGGGCGATCGCAGCGCTCAGCGCGGCTGCGCTGCTGGGCAGCGGCGCAGCGCGAGCCATCGACTACGGGCCCTTCTCGCTCACCGGCTTCGCCAAGGCCGAGGGCGGTCGTGTCAGCTCGCTGTGCAAGAACTGCCAGGTCGACGCCACCGCCAACAAGCAGTTCGTGTGGGCCGACGAGCTGGTGCAGGGCCGCGACTATGGCGCGGGCAACGCGCACGTCACGCTCTTTCAGCCTTACCTGGGCGCCAAGTTCGACCTGCCTCAGGGCTTCAAGGTGCAGGGCCTGCTGAGCCAGCGCTTCCGCGATGGCGATGTCGACTTTCCCGGCTTCTTCTACGAGCGCAACATCGCGCTCAGCCAGGACGACTACGGCAGCGCCCGCATCGGCGCCATGACCACACGCGGCTGGAGCCTGGCCGACTACCCCTACGGCAGCAACGTCGGCGTGGCCGACGTCTGGGGTTCGTCCGGCGCGGGCTACGGCATCCTCACCCGGGCGTTGCGCCTGCAGACACGCCCGCTCGACGTGCTCGAAGGCGACCTCGTGCTCGAGGCCACCTACGACCAGGGCAAGCCCGGCTGGAAGCGCAACAAGCCGCGCTTCCTGGAACTCTATGCGCAGTACCACAAGGGCGACCTGGTGGTCGACGCCATCTACCAGAGCAGCAAGAACGGCACGCCCTCGGCCTTCGGCCACGGCGTGTTCACCGGCCTCACGCCCTTCCCCGCCGACGACGCCATTCTGGGCGGCAGCAGCCAGGGCATCGCGATGGTGATGGCGCGCTATCAGGTCGACAGCAAGATCGAGGTCTCCGGCGGCCTGCGCGCCAACCGCTGGAGCGGCGCCTACGCCCGCATCACACGGCCCGCCGGCACGAGCGCGAGCGGCTTCGACGAGTGGAACGACCCCTTCAACGTCGACTGGAGCAAGGACTTGGGCGGTGGTGTCTACCGCGGCTACCCGGCCACGTCGATGGACATCATGCTCGGCGCTCGCTACCGCTACGACGCGAACTGGACGGTGTCCACCGGCATGGTGCATCTCGGTGCCGCGGCCACCGACAACCCGAGCGAGCGCGGCCAGTCGAACTCGGCCACCATCAACAGCCTCGGCCTGAACTACGACTTCAAGAACGGCCTGCAGGCCTACGTCTCGGGCACGCTGGTGCGTTACGCCAGGCGCGGCCTCGCGCCGCTCTCGATGCCCAGCAACTCGGCATTCACGAACATCGACTCGCGCCTCAAGACACGTGGCAACTCGTGGCTGCTCGGCGCCGTGTACACGTTCTGACATGAACCTCGTCAAGGTCACACCCATGAAGCCCACACGCACCGGCGTCTCCTTCGGCCTGCCGCTCGCGCGCGCAGCGCTCGCCCTTGTTTTCGCCAGCATCGTCGTGGCCTGCGGCGGTGGCGGCACCACGCCCGTCACCGCGTCGGGCGGCGAGATGCGGCCACTGCCCGCAGACTTCAGCACCCGCAAGGCGGTGGCGTATTCGCCCTACCGCACGGCCACGAGCTCGGCCGGCCTCGACGCCGAAGTCATCACCGAAGCGCAGATCAAGGAAGACCTCGACTTGCTGGTGAAAGCCGGCTTCGGGCTGATCCGCGTGTTCGGCAGTTCCGACAAGGTGGCGCGGCAGACGCTGGCGACGATCTTCAAGTACGCCATCGACATCAAGGTGCAGCTCGGCGCCTACACCACCGGCGATGTCTACGTCACCGACGCCGAACGCGCCATTGCCGAAGCCAACAACCAGGCCGAGCTGCAACGCGCCGTGGCGCTGGCGCGCGAGTACCGCGACATCGTGGTCGCGGTCAGCGTGGGCAACGAAACGCAGGTCGATTTTTCGGGCGTGCGCACCAAACCAGAGACCCTGGCCCGCTATCTCAAGACCGTGCGCGATCAGGTCACGCAGCCGGTGACGACCGACGACAACTGGGCGCCTTTTGCCAGCCCCAACGCCGCGATCCTGGCGACGATCGACTTCGTCTCGATGCACACCTACCCGCAACTCGACACCTACTTCCAGCCGAATCTTTTCGACTGGAAGCAGCTCGCCACCGCGGCCAGCGGCCGGGCCCAGGCGATGGCCAACGCCAACATCGCCGAAGCCCGCCGCCAGTACACCGCCGTGCGCGCGGCACTCGACCGGCGCGGCTTGAACAGCATGCCCGTGACGATCGGCGAGACCGGCTGGAACGTCTTCGACCCCAAGCTGCCGTTCCGCGCTCACCCGGTCAACCAGAAGCTGTACTACGACGGCCTGCAGGCCTGGGCCGCCGAAGGCCGCGCCGGCAGCGGCCCCCAGGCGATCTTCTACTTCGAGGCTTTCGACGAAACCTGGAAACAGAGCGACGACGGCTGGGGCCTGTTCAACAAGAACCGCCAGGCCCGCCACGTGATCCAGGGCCTGGGCACCTGTGGCACGACCTGGGTCTGCGAAGCACCCGCCTACACCGCGGCCGATGCGTTGTACTTCGCGCTCGCCGAGCCGAATGCGGCAGTCGTTGCCAGCAAGTACCGCATCTACACCGAAGCACCCGCCGGCAGCGGCACCGAAGTGGCGGCAGCCAACCTGCGTGTCGACGCCTTCAGTGGCGACAGCGTGCAGCGCCCCGAGGTCACCAGCACCTTCGCACCCGGCGACGCCGGCCACAGCATCGAGATCACGCCCACACCGAAGGACTACGGCTGGGGCATGCTGTGGCAATCGGCCAGCGGCACGACGGAAAACCTCTCGGGTTACGCCGCCACAGGCACGCTGAACTTCAGCATCAAGACCACCTACGGCGGCAAGATCGAGGTTGGCCTCAGCAGCGACACCGTCGACCGTGCCGGTGCCGAAGCCTTCCTGCAGATCGCCAGCGGCGAGTACGGCTACCGCAACAGCGGTGAATGGGTGCAGGTGTCGATCCCGCTGTCGGCCTTCGTCACCGCCAACCCGAAGCTCGACCTGTCGCTGGTGTTGAGCCGCTTCATCATCTCCGACCGCTGGGCCATCACCGGCAACCTGGCGCGCACCGGCCTGCCGCCGCTGTACCTCGACGGCATCTACATGGCGAAGTGAAGCGGCCCCGGGGAACCGTTTGGTGCGCTGCATCCTGACCGCGCGTGACGGCGCGCATCGCCTGAGCGAACAAGCGGCCCTCGGGTCGCTGGCCGATCACGACCTGCCGCGCCTGTGGGTCGACACACGGCGCCGTTTCCAGACGCTGCAAGGCTTCGGCGGCGCGTTCACCGAAGCCGCGGCCACCACCTGGCTGCGGCTGTCTGAAGCGCAACGCGCCGCGTTCCTGCGCGACTGCTTCGACCCCGTGCTCGGCCACGGCTACACGCTGTGCCGCGTGCACATGAACAGCTGCGACTTCGCACTCGGCAACTACGCGCACCTCGAGACGCCGGGCGACTTCGAGCTGCAGCATTTCAGCATCGAACGCGACCGCCAAGCGTTGCTGCCGATGATCCGCGCTGCGGCGGAGGTGGCCGGGCGGCCGCTGCAGTTGCTGGTCTCACCGTGGAGCCCGCCGGCCTGGATGAAGACCAACGGCCGCATGAACGACGGCGGCAAGCTCCGGCCCGAGTGCCGCCGCGCCTGGGCGCGCTGTTATGTGCGCTTCATCGAGGCCTATGCCGAAGAAGGCGTGCCGGTGTGGGGCGTGTCGGTGCAGAACGAACCCGAAGCGCACCAGCGCTGGGACTCGTGCCTGTACAGCGCCGACGAAGAACGCGACTTCGTGCGCGACTACCTCGGCCCCGAACTGGCGGCCGCCGGACTGGGCCACGTGCGCATCGTGGTGTGGGACCACAACCGCGACGTGATGGTCGAACGTGCCAGCGTGATCCTCGGCGACCCCGAGGCCGCGAAGTACGTCTGGGGCACCGGTTTCCACTGGTACGGCGAAGACCATTTCGACCACGTGCAACTCGTGCACGACGCCTGGCCCGACAAGCAGCTGCTGTTCACCGAGGGTTGCCAGGAAGGCGGCCCGCACCACGGTTCGTGGGATCTGGGCGAGCGTTATGCGCGCTCGATGATCAACGACCTGAACCGCTGGACGGTGGGCTGGATCGACTGGAACCTGCTGCTCGACGAGACCGGCGGGCCCAACCACGTGGGCAACCTGTGCAGCGCGCCGGTGCTGGCCGAGCCGGCGCGCGACGCGCTGCTGCACCAGAGCTCGTTTTATTACATCGGCCACTTCGCGCGCTTCGTCAAACCCGGCGCGCAGCGCGTGCTGTGCGCCGCCAACCGGCAAGCGCTGGACGCCACGGCCTTCGTCAACACCGATGGCAGTGTGGCCGTGGTGGCCATGAACCGCAGCGAACAGCCGCTGCGCTTCGCCCTTCACGTGGCCGGCAATGCCTGGGCCGCGGAGCTGCCGCCGCGCGCCATCGCCACGTATCTGGGCGGCGACTGAAAACTAAAGCGGCGCCTGCCAGACGCGCACGTGCTCGATCTCCATCGCCACCGGGAAGATGCTGTCTTCGACGGCACCACCGAGATCGCCACCGATGGCGACGTTCAACAGCAGGTACTGCGGCGCATTGAAAGGCCACGCGGCGTAGCCGGTGCGCGGGTTGGCGTAGCGGTAGGTGACGACGCCATCGACGCCGATGGCGATCTCGTCGGCCGTCCAGTGCATTTGATAGTCGTGGAAGGCGGTGCAGGCGTCGGGCACCTGCACCGCAGCGCCGGTGCCCGGGCCGGCGCTCAGGCGTGTGTGCACCGTGCCGAAGACGCGGCTCGGGTTGCTGCCCACCTGCTCCATGATGTCGATCTCGCCGTCGTCGGGCCAGGTGCCGCCGCTGCCCAGCATCCAGACCGCAGGCCAGGTGCCGCGGCCGCAGGGCAGCCGGGCGCGCACTTCGAAGTAGCCGTAGGTCCAGGCCGCGGTGCCACGCGTGCTCAGGCGTGCCGAGGTGTAGCGCTGGCCACCCCAGTCGGCGGCACTGCTCAGCGATTCCAGCCGCGCGGTGATGCGCAGGCGCCCGCCCGCGACCACCGCGTTCTCGGCCCGCGCCGCGGCGTAGTACTGACGCTCGTTGTTGTACCAACCCAGCCGGTTGCGCTCGGTCTCGTAAGCCCAGCGTGACGTGCCGGGGAGTCCTTCGGTGTCGAACTCATCGGCCCACACCAGGCGGTAGCCGGCGGGTGCAGGCCCGGTGGTTACCGGTGGAGCAGGCGGGGCAGGGTCGGCGACCACCGGCGGCGGCGCGGGTGCCGGCGCGGTGGACACGGCCGGCCCATCGCCGCTGCCTCCGCCACCGCAGGCCACGAGCTGCAGCAGCAACAGAAGCACGCCCGGAGCGGCCAGACGAGGTGCGTCAACCATGGGCACTCACTGCGCGAGCGCGCCGTACTTGGGCCGCTCGTCCTTGTCCCACAGGCCCCACTGCGTGCCCACTTCGCCTTCCTGCTGCCGCTTCCAGGGCTCGTCGAACGACGAGAAGTAATGCAGCCGCACGCCCTCGTGGCGGGCCCATTGCTGCACGTCGATGAAGTAGCGCATTGCGTTCTCGGCCGAGGGCACGGCGCCCGCCACCGCTTGCCCGCTGCCGGGCCAACCCGTTTCGGTGACGATGACCCGCTTGCCGCCACCCGCGGCCTGCACCAGGCCGACCATGCGGCGCAGGTAAGGGGCGGCCATGTCGATGTGGGTGCCTTCCCAGAACGGGTAGCAGTTCGGCAGCAGCACGTCGCAGGCGGCCGTCAGCGCCGGGCGCTCGAGGAACTGGTAGTAAGCGTCGACACAACCCACCCGCACGTCTTGTGGCACAGCGGCCCGCACGCGTGCGATGTACGCCAGCAATTCGGCCTCGGGCAGTTCGCCGCGCAGCAAGACCTCGTTGCCCACCACGGCGATGTTGACCAGGCCCGCGCGGGCCAGCGTCACCAGCCCTTCGATCTCGCGTTCGTTGCGTTCGCGATCGTGGCTGATCCAGGCGCCGACCATCGTCTTGAGCCCCTTCGCTCGCGCCAGCCGGGGGATCGATTCGTGCCCCTCGGTGCAGGCGAACGAGCGCACCCAGCGGGTGTGCGGCGCGATGAGTTCGATGCGCCGAGCCACCTGCGCTTCTGACAGCACATCGCCCGCAGCTTGTGTTTCAGTGTAGGCGCTGAAGCACAGGCCGTACACGCCGCTGCTCATCTGCTCGCGATACAGCGCGCCGATCTCGGCCGCGGTCTTGCCGGCCAGGGCCGAGCGCTCCATCGCCGGCAGGTGCAGGCCGTGCTCTTCGAGCCAGGGCCGCGCGCCCGAGCCTTGCGAAGACGACGCGGCGGCGCGCTGCTTGCGCCGCTCGATCTCTGCGTGCACTTCAAGGGCCCGCTTCTCGTCGAGGTCGTAGTCGCGCATGACCCACATCGCCAGCAGCGTCCCGAAGATGGGCACGCCGGAATAGAACAAGCGCAAGCCGTCGACGGCGCCGTCGGGCTGCACCGCGGCGCCCGGAGTGAACGCGACCACCGACATGATGGCGCCGCTGAGCAGGCCGGCGACCGCGAAGCCGAGCTTGACCATCCACCAGTAGATCGCGCCGAAGATGCCTTCGCGGCGTTTGCCGGTGGCCAGCTCGTCGAGGTCGCACACGTCGGCGGTCATCGACATCATCAGCGTGAACAGCCCGCCGATGCCGAACGAGAAGAACGGCAGGGCCAGCATGAACATCCAGGGCTTGCCCGGCACCATCAGGAACCACAGCAGCACGTAGCCGATGAGCGAGATGCCCTGCGACAGCATGAAGGCGGTCTTCTTGCCGACCCGCTTCGATATCCAGGCCACGGTGGGGATCACCGCGAAGGTGGTGACGAGCGCGCCGACGCTGCCGAACAGCGTGGGCCAGATGCCGGCCGCGGCCGTGTTGCCGTTGAACAGGTGGTAGACGACGATGAAGAACGAGAACGCCGCCACCGTGTTGAAGGCGTTGAAGATCAGGAAGGTCGCGAAGCACAGCTTGCGAAAAGGCACGCAGCCGAAGGCCTCCTTGAAGCCGCTCATCATCTCGCGCATGCCGACGCCCACGTTCGCCAGCGTCAGCGGCACGAGGTGCGTGTCGTCCTTGGTCGAGCGGCTCGGGATGAACAAGGCCGGCACCATCGCCAGCAGCATGCAGATCACGCCGACCCAGACCGAGAGCGTGCGCGCAGCCGAGTCGGCGTTGGCGAACCACTTCGGGTCGTACATGAAGACCCAGAACCACGGCGCGATCACCCAGGCCCATTGGCCGATCCATTGCGCCACCGCCATGATGTGGGTGCGCTCGTGGAAGTCGTCGCTCATCTCGTAGCCGATGGCCACGTACGGGATGCTGAACACCGTCAGGCCGGTGAAGAACACCAGCGACCAGACCAGGAAGTAGATGAAGTTGTGGGTCAGCCCGTCGCTGCGGTGGAGCTGCCACATCGCCACGAACGCGACGCCCATCATGATGGCGCCGACGAACACGTACTGCCGGCGCCGGCCCCACTTCGAGCGTGTGTTGTCGGAGATGAAGCCCATGATCGGGTCGAGGATCGCGTCGTAGGCACGCGGCAGGAAGAACAGGATGCCCCACATCCACGTCGGGAAGCCCATGTCCTGCACCAGCACCACCATGAAGATGCCCAGCGCGGCCGGGAACATCTGGTTGGCCAGCATGCCCAGCCCGAAGGCGACCTTGCGGCCGAAGGGAACGTGGTGGGTTGCGCTGCTGGCGGTTGCGGTCATGGGGTACTTTCGGTGGTGAGGCGCGACGCTGGTGCGGGCGCTCTCAGGCCTGTGCCGACTGCATCGCCAGGTCGGGATAGAGGGCCTGCATCACACGCTTGGGCTGGCGGTCCACCGTGAACAGGCCCCAGTGTTTTTCGGGTTCGAGCGGGTCGGCCGAGCCCTTCCACGGTTCGTCGAAGGCCTCGAACACGAAGCACAGGATGCCGGCCTCGCGCGTCCAGGCCATCAGGTCCTGGTAGTAGATGGCCTGCAGTTCCTGCACCGCGTGCTCGGCGTTCATGCCGCGGCCGTTGCTGGCCGTGCACCAGCCGGCTTCGGTGATGACGATGGGCTTGTCGGGGTAGAGCCGTGCCACGCTGGCGAAGTTGTCTTTGGTGTAGTCGAGCGCTTCGTGGATGTGCTTGTATTCCCACACCGGGTAGGTGTGCACCGAGATGAAGTCGAGCTCGGCCACCAGATCACGCAGCTTGTGCTGCCAGGGCACGTAGTTCTCGCAGAAGGTGACGGGCTGCTGCACCGCCGCCTTGACCCAGCGCACGTAGTCGATCATGCGGTGCACGGGCACGAAGTGATCGGTCCAGTCGACGGTGGCCTCGTTGCCCACGGCCACCGAAAACACGGTGTCGCCGTGGCGGTTGGCCAGGTCGACCAGGCGGTCGAGTTCGGCCAGGTTCTCGAGCCGGCTGGCTTCGAGTTGTTCTTCGGTGAAGGTCGCGCCCCAGGGGCAGCCGAAGTTGTTCATCTCTGCGCCCAGGTAGGCACCGAGCATGACGCGAAAGTCGAGCTTGTCTTCGCGGATGACCTGCAGCACACGTTCTGCATGCAGGCTGCAGTCGTACAGGCGCAGCAGCTTCCAGTGGCGCTTCAGGAGGTGCAGGTCTTCACGGATCTCGGCCAGCGACGGGTAGATCTTTTGGTCCGGGCTCTGGCCGGTGCGGTAGCCGGAATAACAGAGCGCGTTGCCGGCGGGCAGGGCGAACGGGGGCGAACCTGATGACACGATGATGCTCATGCGAACTTGAGGACGCCGTCCTTGTCCCACAGGCCCCAGAAGGCACCCACGTCGCCTTCGGCACCGACCTTCCAGGCTTCGTCGAAGGCGGCGAAGTAGAAGACCTCGATGCCTTCCTGTTCAGCCCAGCCACAGGTGTCGACGAAGTACTGCATGGCCCCTTCGTGCGAGGGCACCGAGCCCTGGAAAGCGCTGCCTTGATCGGGCCAGCCGGTCTCGCTGATGAGGATGCGCTTGCCCGGTGCGGCCGCGCGCGTGCGCGCCAGCATGGTCTGCATGTAGGCCAGTGCCTGCTCGCGCGGGCAGCCTTCCCAGAACGGGTAGCAATTGGTCATCACCACGTCGCAGGCGGCGGTGATGCGCGGGTGTTTCTCGAACAGGAAGTAGGCGTCGACATAACCCACCGGCACACCGGGCAGCGCATCTTTCACGCGCTGGATGTAGGCGAGCAACGCGTCTTCGCTCATGTCTTCGCGCAGCATGACCTCGTTGCCCACGGCCACGATGTCGGCGTGGCCGGCGCGCGCCACCTCGATCACGCCTTCGATCTCGCGCTCGTTGATCTGCGCGTCGGTGCCCAGCCAGGCGCCGACGAGCGTCTTCAGCCCGAGTTCGTGCGCCACACGTGGCGTGTGTTCGTGACCGTCGGTGCACGAGAAGCTGCGCACCCACTTCGTGTGCGGCTGCAGGATCTGCAAGCGCTCGCGGATCTGCGCTTCGCCGATCTGGCTGCCGGGTTGCTGCCCTTCGAGGTAGGGGCTGAAGCACAGGCCGTGCACACCGCGCAGCAGCGTGGCGTGAAAGTCGGCCGAGAGCGCGTTGCGCCGCTCCCACGTCCAGACTTCGGGGCTGGCGTGGGCCCAGCTGCCAGCGCCAGGCGCCGCGCCCGGATCGGCGCCGGAGCGGTGGCTCGCCGGGCTCTGCCACTCGCCCTGGTCGGCGCTGCGGATCAGCTTGCCGCTGGAATCGGTGTGGGGTCTGGACATGGTGGGTTCTGCCTTCAGCGCTTCTTTTTCTGCCAGGGGAACTTGCCCTGGCCGATGGGTTTGACACCGCCATGGCCGCCGACCTTGTCGTACACGCGCACGTAGTCGACCACCAGTTCGGCGGGGAAGCGCGTCTCGGGGTTGGGCACGCCAGGGAAGTTGCCGCCCACCGCCACGTTCATCACCAGATAGAAGGGTTGGTCGAACGGCGCGGGCCACGGGTTGAGGTCGGCCTGGCGCCGCGCGATCACGCCGGCGCCATCCTTGGTCACACTGCTGCTCCACCAGTGCTGGCAGGTGCTGGTGTGCACCTCGTCGACGTAGAAGCGGATCTCGCCCGGTTCCCACTCGACCGCGTAGGTGTGCCAGTCCGACACCATGCCGTCACCGGGCAGCGCATGCACGTGGGTGATGAGCTGCCGGGCTTGCGTGCCGGGCGAGCCGAAGTGGATGCTGTTGAGCACCTCGTGCGGCTTCTCGCCGACGATCTCCATCAGGTCGATCTCGCCCGAGGCGGGCCAACCGCCATAGGTGTCGGCCTGCGGCAGCATCCACAGCGCCGGCCACAGACCCTTGCCCCAGGGCACCTTGGCGCGGAACTCGACCCGGCCATAGCAGGTGGTGAACAGCGGCGTGCCGTCGCGGCGCCGCGTCTTCAGCCGCGCCGAGGTGTAGCCGCAGCCGTGCAACGCCTCTTTCACCGCACGGATCGTGAGCCGGCCGTCTTTCACCTGCGCGTTGACCGGCCGGTCGGTGTAGTACTGCAGTTCTTCGTTGCCCCAGCCGGCCACCCAGGTGTGGCTGCCGTAGTCGAAGAAGCCGTTGCCGAGATCGAAGTCCCACTTGGTGGGGTCGACCGCGTCGCCTTCGAACTCGTCGTTCCAGACCAGCTTCCAGCCCGGGATCTTGCGCGGCTTCTTCTTGCTCATGGCCATCACGCTTTCACGGTAGGCGACGCAAGGCGCGCTGCCTTCTGCACGCGCAGGAAGTCGCGGTACCAGAGCGCGCTGTCTTTCGGTGTGCGGGTCAGTGTCTGCTGGTCGACGTGCACGATGCCGAAGCGCTTCTCGTAACCCGAGGCCCACTCGAAGTTGTCGAGCAGGCTCCACACCATGTAGCCGGCCATCGGCACGCCCTGGCGCAAGGCCTCGGCCACCGCGCCGATGTGGCGCGCGATGTAGTCGGTGCGGTCGACGTCGTGCACGCGGCCGCCGGCCAGCACGTCCTTGAAGGCCGCGCCGTTCTCCTTCACGTACAGCGGCGGCACGGCGTAGTCGCGGTGCAGGCGCAGCAGCAGTTCGGTCAGCCCTTCGGGGTAGACCTCCCAGCCCATGTCGGTGAGCGCCTTGCCGCTGGTCTTCACGTCGAAAGCACCGGCCGCACTGACGACCGAGCGGGTGTAGTAGTTGACCCCCAGAAAGTCCATCGGCGTGGCGATGGCGGCCAGATCGCCAGGCCCCACCTGCGGTGCGTCGGCACCCAGGTGCTCGAGCACGTCGGCCGGGTAGTGGCCCTTGAACAGCGGGTCCATGTACCAGCGCACCGAGCGGCCGTCTTCGAGGCGCGCCTGGGCCTGGTCTTCGGCGCTGTCGGTCGCGCCGCCGATGGGCGACAGGTTCAGCACGATGCCGAGCCGCGCCTTGCAGCCTTGCGAACGCATGGCTTGCAAGGCCAGGCCGTGGCTCAGCAACAGGTGGTGCGCCACCTGCATGGCGGTGGCGCGGTGCTTCAGGCCTGGCGCGAACACGCCGGTCTCGTGCCCGAGCACAGCCATCACCCAGGGCTCGTTGTGGGTGGTGATGGTGGCCACGCGGTCGCCCAGACGCGCGGCCATGCCGCAGGCGTAGTCGACGAAGCGGTGCACCGTGTCACGGTTCGCCCAGCCCCCTTGTTGCTGCAACGCCGAAGGCAGGTCCCAGTGGTTGAGCGTGAGGTAGGGCTGGATGCCACGTTCGAGCAGGCCGTCGACGAGGCGGTCGTAGAAGGCCATGCCCGGCTCGTTCCACGCGCCCTGCCCGAGTGGCTGCACCCGCGGCCACGACACCGAGAAACGGTAGGCATCGACGCCCAGGTCGGCGATGAGGTTCAGGTCTTCGGGCCAGCGGTGGTAGTGGTCGCAGGCGAGCTGGCCGTCGCTGCCGTCGGCAATCGCACCGGGCACGCGGCAGAAGTCGTCCCAGATCGACGGGCCCTTGCCGTCTTCGGCCGCGGCGCCCTCGATCTGGAAGGAGCTGGTCGCCACGCCCCAGACGAAGTCTTTCGGGAAAGTGTGCGACGGAGGAAAAGGAGGTGCCTGGATCATGGTGTGCATCTCGTGGCTGCGCATCTCTGACCGTGTGCCCCTGGTTGCCCGCCCCACACGCCGGTTGTGCGTCAGGCGCTTTGAAAGCGCTTTCACAATTCTAGAAGGGGAAGCCGGCCTGTCAATCGAGGGTTATCGAGAGGCTGGCGCGGCGGGCGCCGGGCCGATCTGCGCCCGTCCGGCCGGGCGGGCGCTCAGCGGGTGCGCAGTTCCCGGCTGGACTCGCGCGCGATGAATCGCGGCGACGGCAGCTCCAGCGTCGGCGGCGTGCCGGCCAGCAACTGCAACATCGCGGTGGCCGCGAACTGACCCAATTCGTAGATCGGGTGGTGCACGGTGCTCAGCGGCGGAATGTTGTATTCCGCGCTCGCCAGGTCGTCGAAGCCGACCAGCGACACGTCGTCGGGCACGCGCAGGCGGCGCCGGTGCAGGGCCAGTGTGGCGCCGAACGCCATCTGGTCGTTGGCGGCGAAGATGGCGCTGAAGCGCTCGCGGCTGTCGAGCAGCCTTTCCACGGCCATGCGGCCGCTGTCTTCGGTGTACTGGCCGGGCACCACGAGCTTGGGCTCGTAGGCCTGCCCGGCCGCCTCGAGCGCGGCGCGGTAGCCGCGCAGGCGCTCCTTGGCGTCGGGGTGGCGCGTGTCGCCGGCGATGAACGCGATGCGCCGGTGCCCCAGGCTCAGCAAATGGTGCGTGGCCAGGCGGCCACCCTCGAAATTGTCGAAGTTCAGTGCGTACAGGCCCGGCACCCGCAGGCTGCGGCCGGTCACGACCACGGGCAGGCTCTGCGCGTGCGTGGCGAGCGCGTTGTCGCTCAAGCGGCCGGTCAACACGATGATGCCGTCGACACGGCGCGCACGCAGCGTCTCGATGCAGCGCGCCTCGTGCGCCGCGTTCCACTGGCCGCTGACGAACAGTGGGCTGTAGCCGGCGCGGCTGAGCTCGTCTTCAATGCCACGCAACGCGCCACCGTAGAACGGGCTGTCGATGGACTGGGTGACCACACCGATGCTCAGCGTGCGCCCGCCGGCCAGGCCGCGCGCCACCGGGTTGGGCACGAAGCCCATGCGCGCGATGGCTTCGTCGACCGCCAGCTTCTTGTCGTCGCTGACAACCGCCGTGCCGTTGAGGATTCTCGACACCGTGCTTGGCGACACACCCGCTGCCTGCGCCACCATCTCGAGCGTGACCTTGGTGTCGTCACGCGGCGCGCCGGCGGCTGTCTTCCTGGCGGCCGGAGCCGCGGCGACGCTGCCCGTCGGCGCCTTGCGCTTGGTCTTCATCCCGCGAGCCTCCCGATCTTGTTGTCGGCGGACAGTTTATGTCGCTATGGTTGAGTTCAGAACCGCCGACCGTTCGGCCACAGACCCGTTTCCATCCGCCCACCCCATCGCCTTCGAGCCCCATGCTCACCCTCATTCGTTCCACCTTCCACCAAGCCCGCAAGGCCCGCCTCGCGCAGGTGGCCGGCAGCCTCACCTTCACCACGCTGCTCTCGGTCGTGCCGCTGCTGGCCGTGAGCTTCGCGCTGTTCAGGCGCTTCCCCGTCTTCAGCCGGCTCGAAAGCGCGATCGACGAGTTCGTGTTGAAAGGCCTGCTGCCGGCCGACATCTCGCGCACGGTGCTCAGGTACTTGAACGCCTTCGCGGCGAATGCCGGCGGGCTGACGTGGATCGGCTCGCTGTTCCTGCTGGCCACGGCCCTGGCGCTGCTGCTCACGGTCGAGAACGCGCTCAACCAGATGTGGCAGGCCCGGCGCAACCGGCCGTTCCTGAGAAGGCTGCTGCTCTATGTGCTGATGCTCGCGATCGGCCCACCGGTGCTGGGCCTGAGCCTGTGGGCTGGCACGCTGGTGCTGGGCATGTCGATGGGGCTGGTGGGCGCCCTGCCACCCTCGCTCTCGTTCGTGCTCGGCCTGGGCCCGGTCTTGCTGAGCCTGGCAGCGCTGACAGCGCTCTTCTTCTACGTGCCCAACGCCAAGGTGCGCCTGCTCGACGCGTTCGTGGGCGGCGTGATCGCCGGCGTGGCCTTCGAGCTCGGCAAGCGTGGCTTCACCACCTACCTCGTCAAGCTGCCCACCTACCAGGCGGTCTACGGCGCTTTCGCGGTGTTGCCCTTGTTCCTGCTGTGGATGTATTACTCGTGGCTCGTGACGCTGGTGGCGGCCATGATCGCGGCCAACCTGGGCCGCGCGCGCAGGTGAGCGGCCAGGGGCCGGCCACCCGCCACGCACGCTCATTCGATGACCACCTTCGCGTCCTTCACGAGCCTGGCGAACTTCTCGGTCTCGGCCTTGATCTGCTGCGCCATCTGCGCGCTGCTGTCGCCGATCGGCTCGGCGCCGATCTCGTCCATGCGCTTGCGGAATTCGGGCGACTGGATCACCTTCACCATTTCGGTGTTGAGCCGCGCCACGATCTCTTTCGGCGTGGCCGCCGGCGCCAGCACCCCGAACCAGGTGCCGATGTTGAAGCCTTTCAGGCCAGCCTCTTCGAGCGTGGGCACCTCGGGCAGCGCCGAAGAGCGCTTGGCTGTGGTGACCGCCAACGCGCGCAGCTTGCCGCTCTTGATGTGCTGCAGCACCGGCGTCACGGTGTCGAAAGACATCGTGACCTGGCCGCCGAGCAGGTCGGTCGTCATCGGGCCGCTGCCCTTGTACGGAATGTGCGCGATGTCGGTACCGGTGATGTTCTCGAACTGCGTGCCGATGAGGTGCTGCGCCGTGCCGTTGCCGTTCGAGGCGTAGTTGTACTGGCCCGGTTTGGCCTTGAGCATCGTCACCAGTTCGGCCACGTTCTTCGCAGGCGTGCTGGCGTTGACGACCAGCACGTTCGGCACCAGCGCCACCGTGGTGATGGGCGCAAGGTCCTTCTGGAAGTCGTACGGCAATTTCTTGTAGACGCTGGAAGCGATGGTGTGGTGCACCGCACCCACGAGCAGCGTGTAGCCGTCGGGCTTGGCCTTGGCCACGAAGTCGGCGCCCAGCGTGGCGCCTGCGCCCGGCTTGCTGTCGACGATCACGGTCTGGCCGAGGCTCGCCGTCAGCTTCTCTGCGAGCGCGCGGGCCAGCACATCGGTCGTGCCGCCGGCAGGGAACGGCACGATCAGGGTGACGGGTTTGCTCGGCCAGGTTTCTGCGACGGCGGCAGCGCCGGTCGCGGCAAGCGCCATTGCGACGAGGGTGTGCTTGAGCGCCTTCATGCTCAGGCCGCCTTGCGCTGCGCGCTGGCCAGCAGCAGCTGGCACATCGCATCGGTCACCTGCGCCGTGGTGGCCTTGCCACCCAGGTCGCCGGTGTGCAGCTGGGGGTTGGCGGTGACCTGCTCGATCGCCTCCATCACACGCTGCGCAGCGTCGTACTCGCCCAGGTGATCGAGCATCATCACGACCGACCAGAAGGTGCCGACCGGGTTGGCCAGGCCCTTGCCCATGATGTCGAACGCCGAGCCGTGGATCGGCTCGAACATCGACGGGTAACGGTGCTCGGGGTCGATGTTGCCGGTGGGCGCAATGCCCAAGCTGCCGGCGAGCGCGGCGGCCAGGTCGCTCAGGATGTCGGCGTGCAGGTTGGTCGCGACGATGGTGTCCAGCGAGGCCGGCTTGTTGATCATGCGGGCGGTCGAGGCGTCGACGAGTTCCTTGTCCCAGGTGACATCGGGGAACTCTTTGGAGACCTGCAATGCGATCTCGTCCCACATCACCATCGCGTGGCGCTGAGCGTTGCTCTTGGTGATGACGGTCAGCAGCTTGCGGGGCCGCGACTGCGCCAGCTTGAAGGCAAAACGCATGATGCGTTCTACGCCAGCGCGGGTCATGATCGACACGTCGGTGGCCGCTTCGATCGGGTGGCCCTGGTGCACTCGGCCGCCCACGCCGGCGTATTCGCCTTCGGAGTTCTCGCGCACGATCACCCAGTTCAGGTCGCCCGGGCCGCAGCGCTTCAGCGGGCCGTCGATGCCGGGCAGGATGCGCGTGGGGCGCACGTTGGCGTACTGGTCGAAGCCCTGGCAGATCTTCAGGCGCAAGCCCCACAGCGTGATGTGGTCAGGAATGTGCGGGTCGCCGGCGCTGCCGAACAGGATCGCGTCCTTGTTGCGGATCGCATCCAGTCCGTCGGCCGGCATCATCACGCCGTGCTCGCGGTAGTGGTCGCCGCCCCAGCCGAAGTTCTCGAACTCGAAGCGCAAGCTGCCGCTCGACGCAGCGAGCGCTTCCAGCACCTGCTGTCCGGCAGGAACCACTTCCTTGCCGATGCCGTCTCCGGGAATGGTGGCGATTCTGTAGGTCTTCATGGTTCGTCTCCGTGTGTGGGGTTGAGCGGGTGACGACACTGTAGAAACTGGACAGCCTTTCCGAGCGCCGATAAAGTGAATCCATCGTTAACCTGAATTCAACAATCAACCGGCCATGAGCGCAGGCATCCAACCCGCCGATCTGGGCTTTTTCTCGGCGCTCGCGGCGGCCGGCAGCCTGAGCGCGGCAGCACGCGAGCTCGGCATCACCACGCCGGCCGTGAGCAAGCGCCTGGCGCTGATGGAAGCGCGTGTCGGCGTCTCGCTCGTGAACCGCACCACGCGGCGCATGAGTCTCACGCCCGAGGGCGAGCTGTGCCTGGAAAGCGCCCGCCGCATCCTCGGCGAGATCGACGACATGGCGCAGTTGCTCGGCGTCTCGAAGGCCACGCCGAAGGGCTTGCTGCGCGTGAATGCCACGCTGGGTTTCGGGCGCAGCCACGTGGCGCCGCTGATCTCGCGCTTCGTGCGCGCGCACCCGCAGGTCGAGGTGCAACTGCAGCTCTCGGTGAACCCGCCGCCACTGACCGACGATGCCTTCGACGTGTGCATCCGCTTCGGCCCGCCGCCTGACGCACGTGTGATCGCGCGCCACGTCGCACCGAACCGCCGCCTGCTCTGTGCTTCACCGGCCTACCTGGCCAGACACGGCACGCCGAAAGTGCCCAACGACCTGGCGCGCCACAACTGCATCGGCATCCGGCAGGGCGAAGAGGCCCATGGCGTGTGGCGCCTGTCGAGCGCGCGGGGCAAGAGTGCGAGCGTCGAGGCGGTGAAGATCCGCGGCAACCTCACCACCAACGACGGCGAGATCGCGGTCATCTGGGCACTCGACGGCCACGGCATCCTGATGCGCGCCGAATGGGACATCGAGCGCCACCTGAAGACCGGCAAGCTCGTCCAGGTCTTGCCGCAGTACCACACCCCCGACGCCGACATCCACGCCGTGTACCCGCAGAGGCACCAGCTGGCGGCGCGCGTCAGGGCGTTCGTGGATTTCGTGGCACTGTCGTTCGGCCAGCAGGCCGGGCTCGCCAAACGCTAGCAGGACCGGGCGCCCGGGCGGCCGAATGCCCCGGCATTCGGGTTCGCCTCGGTGCCTGCTTTGGTGCACTGCGCACAGAATTTGCTTCTGTGCTCGCATCGCTTTCAATCCAGCCGGAGATCTCTTCTTGAACCACGCCCCCACTTTTTCGCGCCGCGCGCTCTTCGCTTCTGTCGCCGCCGGCCTGGCCCTGGCCGCCCTGCCCGCCCGCGCCCAGGAAACCCCCGTCAAGTTCCAGCTCGACTGGCGCTTCGAAGGCCCGGCCGCGCTGTTCCTTGTGCCGGTGGCCAAGGGTTATTTCAAGAACGAGAAGCTCAACGTCACCGTCGACGCCGGCAACGGCTCGGGCGGCGCCGTCACGCGCGTGGCGTCGGGCTCGTACGACATGGGTTTTGCCGACCTCGCGGCGCTGATGGAATTCCACGCCAACAACCCGGCCGCCACCAACAAGCCGGTGGCGGTGATGATGGTCTACAACAACACGCCGGCCGCGGTGCTGGCGCTCAAGAAGTCGGGCATCAAGACGCCTGCCGACCTGAACGGCAAGAAGCTCGGCGCGCCGGTGTTCGACGCCGGCCGCAAGGCCTGGCCGATCTTCGCCAAGGCGAACAGCGTGACCAACGTGGCCTGGACCGCGATGGACCCGCCGCTGCGCGAAACCATGCTCGTGCGTGGTGACGTCGACGCGATCACCGGCTTCTCGTTCACCTCGCTGCTCAACATCGAAGCGCGCGGCGTGAAGGCCGAAGACGTGGTGGTATTGCCATACCCGAACTACGGCGTGAAGCTGTACGGCAACGCGATCATCACGTCGGAAGACTTCCTGAAGAAGAACCCGGAAGCGGTGAAGGCCTTCCTGCGCGCCTTCAGCAAGGGCATGCGCGACGTGATCGCCGACCCGAAGGGCAGCATCGCCACCGTGAAGGCGCGCGACGGCATCATCGACGTGGCGCTCGAAGAGCGCCGCCTCAAGCTCGCGCTCGACGCCACCGTGCTCACGCCCGACGCCAAGGCCGAAGGTTTCGGCGAGGTGCTGGGCCCGCGCCTGAGCCTCATGGCGAGCCAGGTGTCGGACGCCTTCGCCACCAAGGAACGCGTGAAGCCCGAAGCGGTGTGGAACGGCAGTTTTCTGCCAAGTGCCGCCGAGCGCAACATCTTCGCGGCTGCGAAGAAGTGATGGCAGCGGTGCGTGCGGTGGCCCCGCGCGCACCGGCATTCGGCCGGCCTGCCGAAGCTTCAGGGAAAGTCGGCCGACACCTGGAACATGATCGCCGAGTTGCCGAGAAAGTTGACCTGGGTCGACCACATCGGCGTGAACTGCCAGCCCACGCTGAGCACCGCGCCGGGCGAGAAGCCCTTGTAGTTGAACGGCACCTTCTTGTCGTAGGGCGGCTTGTAGCCGTACAGCAGCCCGCCGGTGAGCTGCACGAAGAGCTGCTCCTCGGCAGTCAGGTTGTAGAAGCGTTTGCCACCGTAGAGGTAGGCGCTCGGCTGGCCGAAAGAATTGCGGAAGGCGCTGCCACCGAGGATATAACCCTCGGCGTCCTGCTTTTCGAGCCCGAGCATGTAGACATGACGGTGGTTCGGGTCGCGCGAGAAATGAAAGGTGTAGGGCGACGCCATCACACGCCACGTGTCGCCGGCAGGTTCTGCGGGTGCCGTCTGCGCCAGAGCGCTTGAAGTGAAACAACCGATCGTGATGACCGGAAGGGCGATGCGAAGCGGGCTGAAAAAATCCATGGCGGCGATTGTCGCCACATTCCTCGCGCGCTCCGGGCAGCGCGGCTGGAACGGTGTGCGCATGTTGCTGATCTGCGGCGCGGCCGCAACGCTCGTGGGCTGCGCCTGGTTCGACGCCAAGCAGCGCGAGCTGGTGTTCCGCCCCACGCCCGGCCAGCCCGCCGACTTTCCCGGCCTGCGTGCCGGCGACCTCTCGTTCACCGTCGACGTGCCGGGCGTGAAGGCCGGCAGCACCGAACAGCTCCACCTGTGGTGGCTGCCCGGCAACAGCGCACAGGCGCCGACGCTGCTGTACCTGCACGGCACCTTTCGGAACCTCTACCAGAACCTGCCGAAGATCGACGCGTTGCGTGAAGCCGGCTTCGCCGTGGTGGCGGTCGACTACCGCGGCTGGGGCGACAGCACGCCCATCATCCCGTCAGAAGCCACGATCTACGCCGACGCCAACGTGGCCTGGGCCGAGCTCGTGCGGCGTCAGCCCGACCCGCGCAAACGGGTGATCTACGGCCATTCGATGGGCAGCGGCGTGGCGGTCGAGCTGGCGAGCCACCACCATGGCGGCAGCGACTACGGCGCGCTCATTCTCGAGTCGAGCTTTCCGCGCCTGCCCGACGTGGCCAAGGCGGTGGGCGTGATCGGCACCATCGCCTCGTGGTTCGCCACGCAGGAGTTCGACTCGGCCACCAAGATCAAGGCCGTCGACGCGCCCATCCTCATGCTGCACGGCACGGCCGACAAGACTGTGCCGGTCGAGCTCGGTCGGCGCCTGCGCGACGCGGCGCCGAAAGGCACACGCTGGGTCGAGTTCGAAGGTGGCTCGCACAGCAGGCTGTTCAGTGACTCACCGGTGCTGTACCAGCAGGCGGTGCGCTCACTCATCGATCAAATCCGCTGACCAACTCACCCACCCATGAAACCCTTTGTCGATTTCAAGAACGTCTGGCTCGCCTACAACGACGAGCTGCTGGCGAAGAACCAATTCGCCGTCGAAGACATCTCGCTGCAGGTGACCGAAGGCGAGTTCATCGCCATCGTGGGGCCTTCGGGCTGCGGCAAGTCGACCTTCATGAAGTTGACCACGGGGCTGAAGATGCCGAGCCGCGGCAGCATCCACATCAACGGCGACGCGGTGACCGGCCCGCTCAAGATCAGCGGCATGTCTTTCCAGGCACCTTCGCTGCTGCCCTGGCGCAGCACGATCGACAACGTGCTGCTGCCGCTCGAGATCGTGGAGCCGCACCGCTCGCAGTTCAAGGCGCGGCACGCCGAGTACCGCGAGCGCGCGAAGAAGCTGCTGCACACCGTGGGGCTCGGCGGCTACGAAGACAAGCTGCCGCACCAACTGTCGGGCGGCATGCAACAGCGCGCTTCGATCTGCCGCGCATTGATCCACGAACCCAAGATGCTGCTGCTCGACGAACCCTTCGGTGCGCTCGACGCCTTCACGCGCGAAGAGCTGTGGTGCACGCTGCGTGACCTGTGGAGCGCGCAGAAGTTCAACGTCATCCTCGTCACGCACGACCTGCGCGAAAGTGTGTTCCTCGCCGACACGGTGTACGTGATGAGCCGCAGCCCGGGGCGCTTCGTTGTCAAGCGAGAGATCGGCCTCGCGCGGCCGCGCGACCTCGAAGTGACCTACACGCCCGAGTTCACCGACATCGTGCACGAGTTGCGCGGGCACATCGGCGCGATGCGGAAAGCCGGAACGGCGGTGGCGCAATGAACCCGAAAACCACCGAACGCTGGGCGCCCGTCGTCGCGGCCATCGCGCTGCTGATCCTGTGGCAGCTCGTGTGCACGCTGTTCAAGATCGCCGATTTCATCTTCCCGAGCCCGCTCACCATCGTGCAGGCGATGATCGAATTCGCCGGGCCGATCGGCGAGGCGGCCTGGAAGACCTTCTGGGTCACGATGGTCGGCTTCGCGATCGCCATCGTCGTGGGCGTGTTGCTCGGCTTTCTGGTCGGCTCGTCACGCCTCGCCTATGCGGCGATCTACCCGCTGCTGGTCGGCTTCAACGCGGTGCCCAAGGCGGCGATCGTGCCGATCCTGATCGTGTGGTTCGGCATCGGCATCGGGCCAGGCATCCTCACGGCGTTCCTGATCTCTTTCTTCCCGATCACGGTCAACATCGCCACCGGCCTGGCCACGCTCGAGCCCGAACTCGAAGACGTGTTGCGCGTGCTCGGCGCCAAACGCTGGGACGTGCTGGTCAAGGTCGGCCTGCCTCGTTCCATGCCCTACTTCTACGGCTCGCTGAAGATCGCGATCACGCTCGCTTTCGTGGGCACCGTGCTGGCCGAGATGACGGCCGGTGACTCGGGCATCGGCTACCTGATGCAGACGGCAGGTTCGCAGCAGCGCATGCCGCTCGCTTTTGCCGGGCTGGTGGTGATCGGCGTGATGGCGATGGCGATGTACGAACTGTTCTCGTTGATCGAGAAGCGCACGACGGGGTGGGCGCATCGGGGGACGCAGGGTGATTGAGTCTTGGCTCGCCTGCGGTGTCGGTAGGAGCGGCAAAGGCGCGTGCGGGCAGGCTTACGCGCTTCGCTGGAGCGGTCGGCGCG
>NZ_JAVTWP010000009.1:0-15936 GCF_032229685.1 Rhizobacter sp.
GCGCAGGGCAGTCGGCGCACCGCGCCGACCGCTCCAGCGAAGCGCGGAGGCCTGCCCGCACGCGCCTTTGCCGCGCCGATAGACAATGATCACATCGACCGTCATCAAGGCCTCAATCCAGCAGCGCACGCGCCTTCAACTCGTCGAGCAACTTCCCCATGTCGCCGTTCTGCAGCTTGACGATGTCGTCCTGGTACTTGAGCAACACACCCAAGGTGTCGTGCACGGTCGCCGGGTCGAGGCGGATCGCGTTGAGCGCCACCAGCGCATTTGTCCAGTCGATGGTCTCGGCCACACCGGGCGCCTTGAACAGGTCGAGCGTGCGCATGCGCTGCACGAACTCGACGACCTGCACATACAGGCGGTCTGCCGCGCCCGGCGCCTTCAGGCGCACGATTTCCAGCTCGCGCTCGACCGTCGGGAAGTCGACCCAGTGGTACAGGCAGCGCCGCTTCAACGCGTCGTGGATCTCCCGGGTCCGGTTGCTGGTGATGATGGTGATCGGCGGCGCGTCGGCCTTCACTGTGCCGAACTCGGGGATCGTGATCTGGTTTTCGGCCAGCACTTCGAGCAGGAAAGCGTCGAAGGGTTCGTCGGCGCGGTCGAGCTCGTCGATCAGCAGCACCGGTGACTGCTTCTGCGTCAGCGCCTGCAACAGCGGCCGCTCGATCAGCATGCCGCGCGCATACAGGCTGTGCTGCAGGCGCACACGGTCGCCTTCGCCGTGGATCGAATGGGCCGCTTCGGCGAGGCGAATCTCGATCATCTGGCGCGCCACGTTCCATTCGTAGGCGGTCTGTGCGATGTCGAGCCCTTCGAAACACTGCACACGCAGCAGCGCGGTGTTGAGCGCGGCCGAGAGCGTCTTCGCGAGTTCGGTCTTGCCGACACCCGGCTCGCCTTCGAGGAACAGCGGGCGCGCAAGCTTCAGGCTCAGGAACAGCGCCGTCGCGAGGCGCCTGTCGCAGACGTAGTTCTCGGTCGCGAGCAGCGCGATGACGGCGTCGACCGAGGCAGGCAGGGCAAGAGGTGTGGTCATCGCAGCGATGGGGTTGGTGAGCCGCGCATGGTACGGCCGGGGCTGCATCTCTGCAGCCCCGTGCGAACAAGCCCTGCTCAGCGCGCGAGTGCGGCGGCGACGGCGCGTGACGCCATCACGCTGACCATCGCTGCACGGTATTGCGCGGTGCCGTGCATGTCGCTGTTGATGTCGGTGGTGGGCAGCTTCACCGCCTTGGCGGCGTCGGGTGTGAAGCTCTTGGCCAACGCCGCTTCGATCTCTGCCGCGCGGAACACGCTGCCCTTCGCGCCCGTGACGGCCACGCGCACACCACCCGCGCCCTGGCTCACGAACACGCCGACCAGCGCGAAGCGCGAAGCCGGTTGTTTGTACTTCACGTAGGCCGCCTTCTGCACCGGCGGGAAGCTCACCGCCGTGATCAGCTCGCCGGCCTGAAGTGCCGTTTCGTACAAGCCGGTGAAGAACGAGTCGGCCGGGATCGTGCGCTGGTTGGTGTGGATCGTGGCGCCCAGGCCGACCACGCCGGCCGGGTAACAGGCCGCAGGGTCGGCGTTCGCGATCGAGCCGCCGATGGTGCCCATGTTGCGCACCATCGGGTCGCCGATGCCGCCGGCCAGCTCGGCCAGCGCCGGGCAGGCGCGCTTCACGTCGCTCGATGCCGCCACGGTCGCGTGCGTGACCATCGCGCCGATCACGAGGTTGGCGCCGTCCATCTTGATGGTCTTCAGATCGTTGAGCCCGCCCAGATCGACGAGGCGTTCGCTCGACGACAGGCGCAGTTTCATCGCCTGGATCAGGCTTTGCCCGCCGGCCAGGTAGCGGGCGTCACCACTGAGCGCGGCCTTGGCGTCGGCCACGCTGGCGGGGCGTTGGTAGTCGAAGGTGTACATGCTTGTTTTCTCCTGCGAATCGGTGAAGGTCAGGCGATCTGGTTGGCAGCGCGCCAGACGCGCTCCACGGTCGCCGGCATCGCCACGTCTTTCACGCCCAGCGCGTCGGTGAGCGCGTTGATGTAAGCCGGCGGCGAGCCGATCGCACCGGCTTCGCCGCAGCCCTTCACGCCCAGCGGGTTGTGGGTGCAAGGCGTGACGGTGTTGCCCAGCTTCACGTCGGGGATGTCGCTGGCGCGCGGCATCGCGTAGTCCATGTACGAGCCGGTCAACAGCTGGCCCGACTGCGGGTCGTAGGCACAGCCTTCCATCATGGCCTGCCCCAGGCCCTGGGCCACGCCCCCCTGCACCTGGCCGGCCACGATCATCGGGTTGACGAGGTTGCCGAAGTCGTCGACCGCCACGAACTGCTCGATCTTCGTCTTGCCGGTTTCCGGGTCGACCTCGACTTCGCAGATGTAGGTGCCCGACGGGTAGGTGAAGTTGGTCGGGTCGTAGAACGCGTTTTCGTTCAGGCCCGGCTCGAGCTTGTCGAGCGGGTAGTTGTGCGGCACGTAGGCGGTGAGCGAGACGGCGCCGAAGGGCACCGACTTGTCGGTGCCGGCCACCTTGAACACGCCGTTCTCGAACTCGATGTCGGTGTCGGCCGCTTCGAGCAGGTGGGCCGCGATCTTCTTGCCCTTGGCGATGATCTTGTCGACCGCCTTCACGATGGCCGTGCCACCGACGCTCAGGCTGCGGCTGCCGTACGTGCCCATGCCGAACGGCACACGCCCGGTGTCGCCGTGCACGATCTCGACGTTGTCGACCGGGATGCCGAGCTTGGCCGCCACGACCTGCGCGAACGTGGTCTCGTGACCCTGGCCGTGGCTGTGCGAGCCGGTGAACACCGTGACCGTGCCGGTCGGGTGCACCCGCACTTCGCCGGCTTCGAACAGGCCGGCGCGCGCACCGAGCGCACCGGCGATGTTGCTCGGCGCCAGGCCGCAGGCTTCGATGTAGCAGCTGTAACCCAGGCCGCGCTTCTTGCCCTTGGCGGCAGACGCCGCCTTGCGCGCCGGGTAACCGGCCACGTCGGCCATCTGCATCGCCTTGTCGAGGTGGGCGGCGTAGTCGCCGGTGTCGTAGGTCAGGCCCACGGGCGTGGCGTACGGGAACTCGGTGATGAAGTTCTGGCGCCGAATGACGGCCGGGTCCATCTTCATGTCACGCGCCGCCTGCTCGACGATGCGCTCGACCACGTAGGTGGCTTCGGGCCGGCCCGCACCACGGTAGGCGTCGACCGGCGCGGTGTTGGTGAACACCGCCTTCACTTCGGCATAGATCGCCGGCGTCTTGTACTGGCCGGCCAGCAGCGTGGCGTACAGGATGGTCGGCACGCTGGACGCGAAGGTCGACAGGTAGGCGCCCATGTTGGCGATGGTCTTCACGCGCAAGGCGAGGAAGGTGCCCTTCGCGTCCATGGCGAGTTCGGCCTTCGTGACGTGGTCGCGGCCGTGTGCGTCGGTCAGGAAGGCTTCGCTGCGGTCGGCCGTCCACTTGATCGGCCGGCCCACCCGCTTGCTGGCCCAGACCAGCGCCACGTCTTCGGGGTACAGAAAGATCTTCGAGCCGAAGCCGCCGCCGACATCGGGGGCGATCACGCGCACTTTCGATTCCGGCAGGCCGAGAACGAAGGCGCACATCAGCAGCCGCTCGACGTGCGGGTTCTGGTTCGCCACGTAGAGCACGTAGCTGTCGTCGTGCTTGGTGTAGCTCGCGTTGACGGCGCGCGGCTCCATGGCGTTGGGCACCAGGCGGTTGTTGACGATGTCGAGCGTGCTCACGTGGGCGGCGGTCTTGAACGCGGCGTCGACCGCGTCCTTGTTGCCGTGACCCCAGTCGTAGCACACGTTGTTGGCCACGTCGTCGTGCACCGAACCCTGGTGGCCTTCGGCCTGCGCGATGTCGATCACCGCCGGCAGTTCTTCGTAGTCGACCTCGATCAGCTCGGCGGCGTCTTTCGCCTGCGTCAGCGTTTCGGCGACCACGAGCGCGATCTGGTCGCCCACGTGGCGCACCTTGCCTTGTGCCAGAACCGGGTGCGCCGGTTCCTTCATCGGCGTGCCGTCTTTGCTGTGGATCAGCCAGCCGCAAGGCAGGCCGCCGACCTTGGCTTCGGCCAGGTCGGCACCGGTGAAGATCTGCACCACGCCGGGCGCGTTCTTCGCGGCGTCGAGATTGATCGACTTGATGCGCGCGTGTGCGTGCGGCGAGCGCAGGAACGCGGCGAAGGTCTGGCGTGGCATCACCACGTCGTCGGTGTACTGGCCGTTGCCGGTCAGGAAACGCTCGTCTTCACGGCGGCGCAGCGATTGGCCAATGGGGCTCATCGGGGGAACGGACATGTCGGTCATGGTGTGCTCCTCAAGCCGTGGCCTTGGCGCCGGACTGGCAGAACTGGATCGATTTCACGATGTTCTGGTAGCCGGTGCAGCGGCAGATGTTGCCGTCGAGCGCTTCGCGGATCTCGGCTTCGTTCGCGCCCGGGTTGTCCTGGAGCAATTGCACGCTCGACATCACCATGCCCGGGGTGCAGAAACCGCACTGCAGGCCGTGGCATTCACGGAAGGCCGCCTGCATCGGGTGCATTGTTCCGTTTTGGCTCAGGCCTTCGATCGTGGTGATCTGTGCGCCCTGCGCCTGCACGGCCAGCATCGAACACGACTTGACCGCGCGGCCATTCAGGTGAACGGTGCAGGCGCCGCATTGCGCGGTGTCGCAGCCCACGTGGGTGCCGGTGAGCTGCAGGTTTTCGCGGATCAGCTGCACGAGCAAGGTGCGCTGGTCGACGCTCACGTTGACGGCTTGGCCGTTGACGGTCAGAGAGATGGGAACGCTCACGGGTGTCTCCTGTGAATGGCTGGACATGCCGGCTTTCAGCCAGCGGTGGAGCCATTGTTCGAGCACACCCGTGCATCGCAAAGGACGGGGTTTCCCTAGTCGGAAACCCGTCACCGCACGCGGCGAACCGCGTTCACACGCTCAAGGTTTGGCGTTGGCGAAGAACAGCTGTTCGCCGCCGATCTTGTAGCTGGCGATCGTGGCCTGGCCCGGCGCCGACACCACCCAGTCGGCGAAGGCCTGCGCCAGGGCGGTCTTGGTGTGCGGGTGCTTGGCAGGGTTGACGACGATCACGCCGTACTGGTTGAACAGCTTCGTGTCACCTTCGACCAGCACCGCCAGGTTGGCGCGATTCTTGAAGCTCAACCAGGTGCCGCGGTCGGCCAGCACGTAGGCGTCGCTGCTCGACGCGATGTTGAGCGCCGGGCCCATGCCGCAGCCGCATTCCTTGTAGCCGCTGACCTTGCCCACTGGCGCGTCGACGCCGGCGGCCTTCCAGTAGCGCAACTCGGCCGCGTGCGTGCCGCTCTTGTCACCACGCGAGATGAACGGGGCGCTCGAAGCGCCGAGCTTGGCGAGCGCGGCCACGATGTCCTTGCCTTTCACGCCGGCCGGGTCGCTGGCCGGGCCGACGAGCACGAAGTCGTTGTACATCACGTCGGTGCGCTTCAGGCCGAAGCCTTCGCCGACGAACTTTTCTTCGGCCGCCTTGTCGTGCACGAACAGCACATCGGCGTCACCGCGCCGGCCCATGTCGAGCGCCTGGCCGGTGCCCACCGCGACCACCCGCACGTCGATGCCGGTGGCGGCCTTGAAGGCCGGCAGCAGGTGCGGGAACAGGCCCGACTGTTCGGTGCTGGTGGTCGAGGCCATCACGATGAAACGCTCTTGCGCGCCGGCCGGCGCGGCGATCGAGAGCAGGCCCGCCAGGCCCAAGCCGAGCAAGGTGCGGCGCGCGGTCGCGTGAAGTTTCATTCCAAGGTCCATGTCAGTTCTCCTTTAAGAAAAAGATCGGCGCGTTCGTCGCTGCTCGCTCCGGCAACGCGGCTGAAGAAACGGTCGGTCGGCAGGTCGACGCGGATCGCGCCGTTGTCGAGGTAGACCATGCGGGTGGCCAGGCGCTTGGCCTGGCCGAGGTTGTGGGTGCTCATCACGAGCGTCATGCCTTCTTCGGCAAAGCTGGCGAGCAGGGCCTCGACTTCCTTCTTCGCCGAAGGGTCGAGGCTGGCCGTGGGCTCGTCGAGAAACAAAATCTGCGGGCGCACGGCCCAAGCGCGCGCCAGTGCGAGCCGCTGCAGTTCGCCACCCGACAAGGCACGCGCCGGGCGGTCGCGAAAATCGGCCAGGCCGACACGTTGCAAGGCCTGCGCGGCGCGCGCCGCACGCTCGGCGCGCGGCACCCGCGCCAGCCACAAGGCCACGTGCAGGTTGTTCAGCACCGAGAGCCGCAGCATGAACGGGCGCTGGAACACCATCACCTGCGTGGCACTCGCGTCGATCACTTCGCGCGTGCCGTCGAAGGCCACCAGGCCGTGCAGCAGGCGCAGCAAGGTGGTCTTGCCCGACCCGTTGGCACCGATCAGGGCGACGAAGTCACCCCGGTTCAGCGTCAGCCCCACACGGCGCAGCGCGCGCACCGGGCCGAAGTGCACCGACACGTCGGCCAGCCGGAGCAGCACGGCGCCGTCGCTCATCGTGCCCCCGCCAAAGCCGAGCCGCGGCCGCGCTGCGCGAAGCCGATGAACACGTTGATGAAGCCGACCACGGCCAGCAACACGATGCCGAGCGCGAGTGCCAGCCCCAGGTCGCCCTTGCTGGTTTCGAGCGCGATCGAGGTCGTCATCACCCGCGTGACGCCGGCGATGTTGCCGCCGACGATCATCACCGCGCCCACTTCGGCGATGGCGCGCCCGAACGCGGTGAGCAATACCGTGAGCACGGCCCAGCGGTCGTGCAGCAGCATCAGCAGCGCACAGGTGAGTGCACCGGCGCCCATCGAACGCAGTTGGTCGCCACCGTCGCGCAGGCTGTCGCCGACGAGCTGGCGCGTGAGCGCGGCCACCAGTGGCACGACCAGGATCGTCTGCGCGATCACCATGGCCGAAGGCGTGAACAGGATGCCCCAGCTGCCCAGCGGCCCGCTGCGCGAGAGCAGCAGGTAGACCACGAGGCCGACCACGACCGAAGGCAGCGCGAGCAGCGTGTTCAGCAGCGTGACCAGGGCACGGTGCCCCGGGAAGCGCGCGACCGCGAGCCAGGCACCGCCCAGCAGCCCGAAGCCCGCGCCCAGCAGGCAGGCCGCTCCGCTGACTCCGAGCGACAGCGCGACGGTGTGAACGAGAACGGCATCGGCAGCGGTGATCAGGTCGAGGGCGGTGGCAAAACTCTGCGCGAAGTCATTCATCCCGGCGGGCATCTTTCATACTTCGGGCATTTTCGACGGCGAACGACACCCAAGCGATATGAACACTCATGCATAAGGTCGAGCTGACCTACACGCTGGCCGGCGCGCGCAGCGCCGAGGCCACTGCCGGCACCGAACGCGAGTTGCATCACCCACTGATGGCGATTCTTTCGGCCGTGCACACCAGCGGTTCCATCTCGGGCGCGGCGCGCCAGCTCGGCCTGTCGTATCGCCATGTCTGGGGCGAACTCAAGCGCTGGGAGACCGAACTCGGCCAGACGCTGGTGCTGTGGGCGAAAGGCCAGCCCGCCCTGCTCTCGCCCTTTGGCGAGAAGCTGGTGTGGGCCGAACGCCGGGCGCTGGCGCGGCTGGCGCCGCAGATCGAGGCCCTGCGCAACGAGCTCGAGCGGGCCTTCTCGATCGCCTTCGACGACAGCGCCGGCGTGATCACGATGCACGCGAGCCACGACGAAGCCCTGCCGCGTCTGCGCGACTGGGTGGCGCAGCAACACCGGCTGCAACTCGACATCCAGTTCACCGGCAGCGTCGACGCGCTCGGCGCGCTGAACGACGGGCGCTGCCTGCTGGCCGGCTTTCATGCCTTGACCGACGCGCCCGCGCGGTCGCCCACGGCGCGTGTGTATCGGCCGCTGCTGCAACCCGGGCGGCACAAGCTGATCGGCTTCGCCACGCGCACCCAGGGCCTTTACGTGGCGCCCGGCAACCCGCTGGCGATCCACGCGCTCGCCGACCTGAAGCGGCCGGCACTGCGCTTCGTCAACCGCGCGCGGGGCACCGGCACGCGCGTGGTGCTCGACCAACTGCTGGCCGAAGCCCGGGTCGCGCCAGAGCAGATCACGAGCTTCGAGCGTTTCGAGCCGTCGCATCGCGCCGCTGCCGAAGCGGTCGCCAGCGGCAGCGCCGACGTGGCCTTCGGCATCGAGGCGGCGGCGCGCGCGAAAGGCCTGGAGTTCGTGGCACTGCGCGAAGAACGCTACTTTCTCGTCACCCTGGCCAGCCACCTGGCCCACCCGCACGTGCAGGCCCTGCTGGCGGCGCTCGCCACGCCCGATTGGCAACTGAGCCTGCAGGGCCTGCCCGGCTACGCGGCCAGCCAGAGCGGGGAAGTGCTGTCGCTGCGCAAGGTGCTGCCCTGGTGGAACTACCGCACGCCGAAGCCCGCGCCCCGCGGCTCCAGAACCACTCAGACAGCGCAGCTTCTGAAGCCGACGAAGGCCTGATCGTTTTTCGGCGCGTCGAAGTGCCGGCACTTTTCGCTGCGCAGGCGCCCCGCGGTGGCGAACGACGCACCCCGCTGCACCTTGCCGGCGCCGAACTCCGGGCTCGGCTGGGCTGCCGCCGGGCCGGCCGTGAAGCCGGGGTACACACGCGTCGAGCTGGCGGTCCACTCGCGCACGTCACCCCAACGAAAGCCGCGCGTACCGCCTTGGCAGGCCGCGGCTTCCCATTCCACCTCTGCCGGCAGGCGGCGCCCAGCCCAGCGGCACCAGGCGTCGGCTTCGAACCAGCTGACGTGCACGACCGGCTGTGACATCGGCAGCCGCAGCAGTTGCCCGAAGCGCTGTTGCAACACGCCCTGGCGCATCTGGTCGACGTAGCGTGGCACGCGCCGGCCGCTCGCCTGCACCCAGGCCCAGCCGGCTTCGCTCCAGTGGCGGCGCTCGTCGTAGCCGCCGTCTTCGACGAACTCGGCGTATTGCGACCAGTTGACCGCCTGTGCGTCGATCTCGAACTCGAGCACCGGTTCTTCGTGGGCCCATTTCTGGTGGTCGAACACGAAGCCGCCCGGTTCGGCGCCAAGCCGGAAGCGGCTGGCCGGAAACAGCAAGGGCGGGCGTGCGACCACGCCCGGGCGTGCAGGCAGCAGGCCGGTGTCGAGGCCGAGTGTCTGGGCCAGCACGGCGAAGGACTCGGCGCGCGCGTCTTCGTGGAACAGCGCGAGCCGGTAGAAGTAGAGGGCCGCGTCGTCTTCGCTCGAGCCTTCGAGCAGTTCGAGCGTGGTCTCGAGCGTGTCGACGAGGTATTGGCGGATGGTCTGCAGGTCGGGCAGGTCGAGCGCCCAGCGGCTCGCACGCGGCGCGCTGGCGGGGTCGAAACAGCGGTCGGCATCGGGCAGGATCGACGCCAGCTTGGGCCGGCTGCGGTCGCAAGCCTCGCCGCGCTGGCGCTGCACGTTGCGGGCGACCCAGTGCTCCTGGAACCAGCCGACGTGGCCGAGCTCCCAGCGCAGCGGGTTGGCGTCGGCGCGCGCTTCGAGTTCGAGCTTCGGATTGCCCAGCAGCTTCTCGAAGGCCGCGATCCAGCGCAGCGTGCAGTTGCGCGAATCGATCAAGGCGAGCGAGAGCAGGCCCTTGCCGGCCTGGCGCAAGCGGGGTGAGTGCAGATCGGCGAGGGGATGGCCCGGCAACTTCTTTCTCCACGCGCGCCAGAGCGCGGTCGTGCTTCATTGTTGCATCGGGTTCTGCACCGGCCGCAGCCGGAACACGCCCGGTATACTGGATGCATCAACAGTATCAGCACATGCCGCAGCGCCTGATCGCCCACCTCGACATGGACGCGTTCTATGCGTCGGTCGAACTGTTGCGCTACCCCGACCTGCGCGGGCGGCCGGTCGTGATCGGCGGCGGGCGGCGCCACCAGCCGGTGCCGCGCAGCGACGGCACGCGCGAATACGCCGCGCTGCGCGACTACACCGGCCGCGGCGTCATCACCACCAGCACCTACGAAGCGCGTGCGCTTGGCGTGCACTCGGGCATGGGCGTGATGAAAGCGGCGCAGCTCGCCCCACACGCGGTCTTGCTGCCGATCGATTTCGACGAGTACCGAAAGTATTCGCGCCTGTTCAAGGCCGCGGTGCGTGCGGTGGCGCCACTGGTCGAAGACCGGGGCATCGACGAGATCTACATTGACGTGAGCGACGTTCCCGGCGCACAGCAAGACGCCGGCCACGCGGTCGGCCAGCGCCTGAAAGACGCGGTGTTCGAAGCAACCGGCCTGACCTGCTCGGTCGGCATCACGCCGAACAAGCTGCTCTCGAAGATCTGCTCCGAGCTCGACAAGCCGAACGGCCTGACGCTGTTGAACCATGCCGACATCCCGGCGCGCGTGTGGCCACTGGCGGCGAAGAAGGTCAACGGCATCGGCCCGAAGGCGACCGAAAAGCTCGCCGGCTTCGGCATGCACACCATCGGCGACGTGGCCGCGGCCGACCCGCAATTCCTGATCACGCATTTCGGCAAGAGCTTCGGTGCCTGGCTGCACGAGGCTTCGCACGGGCGCGACGAACGTGCGGTGGTCACCTACAGCGAACCCAAGTCGATCAGCCGCGAAACCACCTTCGAGCGCGACCTGCATGCGGTGCGTGACCGCGCCGAGCTCGGTGCCATCTTCACCGAACTGTGCGTGCAACTGGCCGGCGATCTGGCACGCAAGGGTTATGCGAGCAAGACCATCGGCATCAAGTTGCGCTTCGACGACTTCAAGTCGGTCACGCGCGACCTCAGCCTGCCGGCGCACACGCTCGACGCGGCCACGATCCGGCGCGCGGCCGGCGAGTGCCTGAAACGTGTCGACCTGTCGCGCCGCTTGCGCTTGCTGGGCGTGCGCGCCGGCGCACTCGCGAAGCTCGCCGACCTGGTGGCGCCCGCCGCCGTGGCCGAGCCGGCCGAGCCCGGCGCTGGCCACGAGGTGAACGAAGTCCGCGGGCACTACAGCCTGCCGCTCTTCGACTCCTGAGGACAACGCTTCGCGATGGCGCGCGCTCTGGCCGTGACTCATTCACGGATAGCGCCGCCACGCGGCGCCGTTCGTGTGAGCGGCAGGCCAAGATCGGAACTTCACTCGCACGCGGGCATCCACCGCACCTCCATTTCAGCCCTTCATCGCCATGACGTCTTCACGACTTGCCTGCCAGACCCTGCCCTTGTTGCTGTGGGCAGCCAGCGCCCAAGCCCAGACCGCGGCACCGGCCGCCGCGCCCGAGCCGCGCCCCGCGTTGAGCATGGGCAGCAGCAAACTGCTGCTGACGGGTGGTGTGAGCAGCATCGACGGCGCCGCCGGCGGTGGCCTCACGCCCTGGGCGGTGACCGGCAGCTACGCGACCGACGGCGAGATCGGCGGCACCGCCTTCATCACCCGCACCAAGACGCAGGACTACGCGCTGAACGTCTACGGTGCCGCGGTCGGCGTGATGGACCGCTTCGAGCTGTCGCTCGCGCGGCAGGAGTTCAATGCCAATGTGGTCGTGCCCGACACCACGCTCAAGCTCGACATCGTCGGGCTCAAGCTGCGCGTCGCCGGTGACGCCATTCTCGACAGCGACACGCTGATGCCACAGATCGCAGTGGGCGCCGAGTTCAAGCGCGTGAACCCCGGGCCTGCGGTCGGCGGTGTGCTCGACTCGGTCTCGGCCAAACGACGCGGTGTCGACCTGTACATCAGCGCCACCAAGCTGTTCCTCGCGCAAGGCATTCTGGTCAATGGCACCCTGCGGGCGACCAAGGCGAACCAGAACGGCCTGCTCGGCTTCGGCTCGGCCGACAAGAGCAGCTACAGCATCAAGCCAGAGTTCTCGCTCGCCTATCTGCTCAGCAAGAACGTCGCGGTCGGTGCCGAATACCGCTTCAAGCCGAACAACCTGGCCTTTGCCGGCGCGGCTTTTGAAGAGCAGGCCTGGAAAGACCTGTTCGTCGCCTGGGCGCCGACCAAGAACGTGTCGATCACCGCGGCCTACGTTGACCTCGGCAACATCGTCGGCCACACGCGCCAGACCGGCGGCTACGTTTCGGCCCAGCTCGCGTTCTGACGCCGCACTTTCAAGGACATTCAGATGCAATTCAACATCTCGGCCCGTGCGGCCCTCGTGAGTGCCATGCTCGCCACCAGCGCCGCTTTCGCGCAGCCCGTGGCTGCCCCGGCGACCGACGACACGCTCTATCAACAGCTCGGCGGCCAGCCCGCTCTGGTGGCGTTGATGGACGACTTCATGACCCGTCTGCTCGCCGACAAGCGCATGGGGCCTTTCTTCAAGGACGTGGACCACAAACACGTGAAGGCCCAGCTCGTGGCGCAGTTCTGCGAAGTCTCTGGCGGCCCGTGCAAGCTGAAGGGCCCCGACATGAAAAAGGCGCACTCGGGCATGGACGTGACCAAGAGCGACTTCAACGCGCTGGTCGAAGTGCTGCAGCAGAGCATGGACGCTCAGGGCATCGCTTTCACGACCCAGAACAAGCTGCTCGCCAGGCTCGCACCGATGCACCGCGAGATCATCAACACGCCTTGAGCCCAGGGCAAAACGGAAGACACCCACCGATGAAGAAGACCCTTGCAAGCCTGGCGTTCGGTGCGTTGTGCGTTTCAGCTCAGGCTGGCACAGTGCAGGTTCTGGTGACCGACAAGGACGGCAAGCCCGTGCCCGATGCGGTGGTGCTGATAGCCACCGCCGACAAGACCGCCGCACAGCCCGCCCCGGCACCGGTGGTGATCTTGCAGGAAGGGCTGCGTTTCGTGCCGTTCCTGACCGTGGTGCCGGCCGGCAGCACGCTGCGCTTCGTGAACCGCGACGGCTACGACCACCATGTGCGTTCCACGCCGAGCGGCCCGCTCGGCAACACGCCGCCGGTGAAGAACTTCGAGCTGCGCCTCGACGCTGCCGAAGGCGCAGCCGCGTCGCCGAACGACGAATACAAGTCGCCGCCGCCGGCACGCAAGAAGGGCGCGTCTTCGACGGCCGACATCAAGGTCGACGGGCCAGGCGCCATCGGCCTGGGTTGCCACATCCATGCCTCGATGCGTGGCCAGGTCTATGTGAGCGG
The DNA here is from genome assembly GCF_032229685.1 of Rhizobacter sp. Taxonomy (GTDB): domain Bacteria; phylum Pseudomonadota; class Gammaproteobacteria; order Burkholderiales; family Burkholderiaceae_C; genus LMDS01. Next base: position 13,033 of record NZ_JAVTWP010000009.1, read on the forward strand.
CTCGCCCTGGTTCGGCAAGACCGACGCCAGCGGCGTGGCCAACATCGAGGGCGTGCCCGACGGCGCCGCCGAGCTGATCGTGTGGCACCCCGACCAATTGCAGGAACAGGCCTCGCAGCGCCTGCAGGTCACGCCGGCGCCTCTGAAGGCGCCGCTGCAGCTCAACTTCACGCCGAGGCGCCGCCGCAGCTGAGTCCGGGCGGCGCAGCCGTTAGCATGCCGGGTCACGATCACAAGGCCACCCGGAGACACTGCGATGCCCGTCATCACCTGCATGGAAGACCTGCGCGTACTCGCTGAAAAGCGCGTGCCGCGCATGTTCTACGACTACGCCGATTCGGGCTCGTACACCGAAGGCACCTACCGCGACAACGAGAGCGACTTCCAGAAGATCAAGCTGCGCCAGCGTGTGGCGGTCAACATGGACAACCGCAGCATCCGCACGACGATGGCCGGCACCGAGGTCGCGATGCCGGTGGCGATCGCACCCACCGGCCTGACCGGCATGCAGCACGCCGACGGCGAGATTCTCGGCGCGCTCGCGGCCAAGAAGTTCGGCATCCCGTTCACGCTCTCGACGATGAGCATCTGCTCGATCGAAGACATTGCCGCCGCGACGAAAGCGCCGTTCTGGTTCCAGCTGTACTGGATGCGCGACCGCGACTTCATGCAGCGCCTGATGGACCGCGCCAAGGCCGCCAATTGCAGCGCACTGGTGCTCACGCTCGACCTGCAAGTGCTCGGCCAGCGCCACAAAGACCTGAAGAACGGCATGACGGCGCCACCCAAACCCACCCTCGCGAACATCCTCAACCTGATGACCAAGCCACGCTGGTGCCTGGGCATGGCGGGCACGAAACGACACAGCTTCGGCAACCTCGTCGGCCACGCCAAGGGCGTGAGCGACATGAGCTCGCTCGGCTCGTGGACGCGTGAGCAGTTCGACCCCAAGCTCGACTGGAACGACGTCGAGTGGATCAAGAAGTGCTGGGGCGGCAAGCTGATCCTCAAAGGCATCATGGACGAAGAAGACGCGCGCCTGGCCGCTGAAAGCGGCGCCGATGCCCTGGTCGTCTCGAACCACGGCGGGCGCCAGCTCGACGGCGCGCCTTCGTCGATCGCCGCGCTGCCGCAAATCGCGCAGGCCGTGGGCAACATGATCGAGGTCTGGATGGACGGCGGCATCCGCTCCGGGCAAGACGTGCTCAAGGCCGTGGCGCTGGGCGCGCGCGGCACGATGATCGGCCGCTCGTTCCTCTACGGCCTGGGCGCGATGGGCGAAGCCGGCGTGACCAAGGCGCTCGAGATCATCGCCAAGGAACTCGACGTGACGATGGCCTTCTGCGGCCACACCAACATCCAGAACGTGGACCGGAAGATCCTGCTGCCGGGCACCGTTCCCGGCTGATCGGGGCGCCGCCACGGGGTGCGAAGCGCGGGGCTTTGCACACGCCCGAGCGAGGACTAGAGTGCGGTGGTGATGTCTTCGCCGAGGCTCGCATGACACTCCAGCAATACCATTCGCTCAAGGTCTGGCACCGCCGCCACTGGCGCGATCACCCGGTCGAGAAGAACGTGTGGGACACGATTCTCACGCTGTGGATGTCGGGCTGGGTCGGCGCGCCGGCCGCGCTGCTGATCGGCGCGCCCTGGGGCGAAGCCGCCAGCATTGCGGTGCTGTTCCTGCCCGGGCTTTACGTGGCCGTACGCATCCGGCTGCACCGCAGCGGGCGCATGCGCTGCGACTGGATCACTGCCTTGCGCTGAAGGTGTCGCACTGTTTCACGTCGCCGCTCTCGAGGCCGCGCTTGAACCAGCTGACGCGCTGCGCACTGCTGCCGTGCGTGAAGCTCTCGGGCACGACCTGACCCTGTGAACGGCGCTGCAGAGTGTCGTCGCCGATCTGCGTGGCGGCGTTCAGCGCCGATTCGATGTCGCCCTGCTCCAGCCACTGCTTGCTCTGCTGCGAGTCGTGGGCCCAGATGCCGGCGAAACAGTCGGCCTGCAGTTCGACGCGCACGCTCAGGGCGTTCTGCTGGGTCTGGCTGACCTTGCCGCGCATCGCGTCGACCTTGCCGGTGATGCCCATCAGGTCTTGCACATGGTGCCCGACCTCGTGCGCGATCACGTAGGCCTGCGCGAACTGGCCCGAGGCACCGAGTTGCGTGCGCATGGTCTCGAAGAACCGCAGGTCGATGTAGACCTTCTGGTCGCCGGGGCAGTAGAACGGCCCCATCGCCGCCTGGCCCTGGCCGCAGGCGGTCGGGTAGGCTCCGCTGAAGATCGCCAGCTTGGGCGCCTGGTAGTTGGCACCCATGCGCTTGAACTGGGCCTGCCACACGTCTTCGGTGTTGGCCAGAACGACCGACACGAACTGCGCCTGCTTGTCGCCGGCGGGAGGTTTGCCCGCCGGCTCATGGGGTTGTGATTGTTCGATGGGCGAGCCACCGCCGCTGAGCACGCCCAGAATCGTCAGCGGGTTGATGCCGAAGATCCAGCCACCGACCAGGGCGATGACGATCGTGCCCAGGCCGATGCCCCGCCCACCGCCGAGGCCAAACCCGCCACCGCCACCGCCGCTGCTGCCGCGCACGTCTTCGACGTTGTCGCTCTCACGGTTGCCTTCCCACTTCATTGCGTGCTCCTTCGGGTTCAGGCCTTGGGCAGCGTGACACCGCGTTGACCTTGGTACTTGCCACCCCGGTCCTTATAGCTGGTCTCGCAGACTTCGTCGCTCTCGAAGAACAGCACCTGCGCACAACCTTCGCCGGCATAGATCTTCGCGGGCAAGGGGGTGGTGTTGCTGAATTCCAGCGTCACGTAACCTTCCCACTCGGGTTCGAAGGGCGTGACGTTGACGATGATCCCGCAGCGTGCGTAGGTGCTCTTGCCCAGGCAGATCGT
>NZ_JAVTWP010000010.1:0-333150 GCF_032229685.1 Rhizobacter sp.
CCACCGATTCGGTCAACCCGTCGACCGTCTCGCGCACGCTGGCCGACGCCGCGCCTTGAGTGCCGTGCACCGCGAGAAACGCCTTCATCAGTGCAACCGCGATCTTGTTCGGCTCGAACGACACGACCGCGCCGTTGCGGCGAATGATCTGGTAACCCTGATAGACCGAGGGCACGGGGTTCGCAGCAGCCATCGGACGAAGCGCAGCGGCAGTGGACGAGATCGCGGGAGAAACGGTTTGCATGGATGCCCTCTTGGGTTGGATACACCGCCGTGGTAGCGGGCTTGATCTGTTCTTGTTCTCGCGCCGTGCTTACGGGCGATGTGCAGTGAAATACCGGCCCGCGACCCGAGACTGCGGGCCTCGAACCGGCGCTTCACCGGAGCGCCGAAGGTGGCCGCACCGGGCGCCGCCTCGTGCAACGAAGCAGGGGGTGTCGGGCAGTCCGGGCGCGCTCATGGGATCGGCTTTTGGCACAGCGTTGACGTGCTGAAGCATAACACGGTCACACACTATATCTGGGGTCTCAGAGCGCAACAAGCACTAGCTGTAGCGTATGAACCCTGATGCGAAGCACACCACACTTCGTGAAGAAATTGCCTTGCCGGCACTGACGCGTGCTCAACCCGAAGCACGCACCTCGTCCGGAAAACACCGCTCGGGCCAGGCCAGTGCGGCCTTCAGCCGAGGCCATTCGAAACCCGGCCCGGGGTCCTGTTTGCGGCCCGGTGCGACGTGCTCGTGCCCGGCCAGCGCGCTGATCGGGTAGTGCCGCGCCAGCGCCTTCACCAGTGCCGCCAAGGCCTGGTACTGCGGCACCTCGAAGAGCCCGCCTTCCAGCCCCTCGAGTTCGACACCGATGGAGAAGTCGTTGCAGTCCGTGCGCCCTCTCCAACTCGATGCGCCGGCGTGCCAGGCCCGGTCGTCACATGAAACGAACTGCAACAGTCGGCCGTCGCGGCACACCAGAAAGTGAGAAGACACCTTCAAGCCGCGAATCTGCTCGAAGTAGGGATGAGCGCTCCAGTCGAGCCGGTTCGTGAACAGGCGCTCGATCGCGTCGCCACCGAACTCCCCCGGGGGCAAGCTGATGGAGTGGATCAGCACAAGCTCGACCGCCATGCCTGCCGGCCGCACGCCGAAGTTCGGCGACTCGCAACGCTCTGCTTTCTGCCACCAACCGCCCTGCCACCTCATCAGGCTCAATCGCGTTCGGGGCTGCCGGCGTCGCCGCCCACGTTGACGTTGAGGCGCGCCATGCGGTAGCGCATCTGGCGCAGTGACAGGCCCAGGCCCGCGCCCGCCGCGGTGCGGTTGAAACGGTGCTGCTCGAGCGCTCGCACCAGAATGTCGCGCTCGACGTCGTCGAGATAAGCCGCCAGGTCGTGCGGCAACGGCTCCTCGATCGGCAGCATCGGCGCCAATGCACGGGTGGCCTGCAGCACCTCGGCATCGGTCTGCCCCATGATTCGTTCGAGCTCGAGCGCCGCCGTGTCTGTGAACACCGACTCGGGCAGGCCCAGGTCGAAGACGTCGATCACCTCGCCGCCCGACAACGCCACCGCGCGGTGCAACAGGTTCTCGAGTTCGCGCACATTGCCCGGGAACGAATAACGTTCCAGGTGCACCAGCGCCTCGCGTGTCAGGCGCGCCGGGCTGGCCACACCGGCATCTTTGGCGATGCGCTCGAGCACACGTTCGCTGATCGAGGGCAGGTCTTCGAGGCGCTCGCGCAGCGGCGGCACACGGATCTGGATCACGTTCAGGCGGTAATAGAGATCCTGGCGGAAATTGCCGGACAGCACCTCCGCGCCCAGGTCTTTGTGGGTTGCACTGAGCAGGCGCACATTGACCGGCACTTCACTCACGGCGCCCACCGGCCGCACCGAACGCTCCTGGATCGCACGCAGCAGCTTCGACTGCATCGGCAACGGCAAGTCGCCGATCTCGTCGAGAAACAGCGTGCCGCCGCTGGCCGCCTGGAAGAACCCGGCGCGGTCTTCCATCGCTCCGGTGAACGCACCTTTGCGGTAGCCGAAGAACTCGGCCTCGAGCAGTTGCTCGGGGATCGCGCTGCAGTTGACGGCGATGAAAGGCTGGCCATTGCGCACGCTGACCTCGTGGATCGAGCGCGCCACCAGTTCCTTGCCGGTGCCCGATTCGCCATGCACCAGCACCGGCGCCATGCTGCGCGCCACTTTGTCGACCAGCGAGCGCACCTGTTCCATCGCCGTGGACTGGCCGGCCATGCGCTGCAGTGCCGCGCTGCCTGAAACCACTGCCGGCGCGGCCACCACGGGCCGCGGAGGGCGCGGCGCCACCACGCCGCCTTGCTCTGACGGCAGGGTCGCGGGGTCCATGGTCGGCACCACCACACTGCCGCGGCCGAGAGCCGAGGCGACCACCGCCCGAAACTGCTTCAGGTCGACCGGCTTGGTCAGGTAGTCGTAGGCGCCGGCCTTCAGTGCCTCGACCGCGTTCTCGGCCGAGCCGTAGGCGGTGATGACGATGGCCTTTTCGCGCCTGCCGCTCTCTTCGAGCCAGCGCAGCACGTCGATGCCGGTGCCGTCGGGCAGGCGCATGTCGGTGATGACGGCGCTGTAGGTGCGGTCCTTCAGGTGCAACAGCGCGTCTTGCACTGTGCCCGCCGTCTCGATGTCGTAGCCCTCGCGCAAAAGCGTGAGCTCGTAGAGAGTGCGAAGGTCGGGTTCGTCGTCAACGACCAGCAGACTGAAGTGCGAAGCGGTGGTCATGAGGTGAGGTGTTGGCGGGCTTCGGCGGGGGTGAGCGCTCGGCGCCGCATCTCGACGAAGAACTCGTTGCGCTGCGATTCGCCGGCGGCACGCAGCCGGTAGTCAAGGCTGGCACCGTAGCGTTCGCACAGTTCACGGCAAATATACAGGCCCAACCCGGTGCCACGGCTGCGGGTCGAGAAAAACGGCTCGAAGAGATAAGGCTCCACGTCGGGCGGAATCGGTGCGCCGTCGCTGGCCACGCTGAGAAAGGCCTGCGCTGCGTGCCGCGAGTCGAGCCGCAGGTGAATCGCCCCCGGCGACTGGCTGGCGTAGCGCCGCGCGTTGTCGAGCAGGTTGACGAGCACGCGGCGCAGGTGCTCGGCGTCGAACACCACACCGAGCGGCTCATCGGGCACCTCGATGCGCAGCACGCTGCCCTCACCCAGGCCCACCCCGGCCGCACGCGCCCACTCGGCGCACACCGCCACGACCTGAGCCGTGGCGTCGATGGCGCCGACTTCCTGCACCGCGCCCGGGGCCACCTCCATCACGTCGTCGACGATGCGCTTGAGGCGCTCGACGTTGTCGCTGACCATGCTCATCAGACGCTGCTGCGCCGGGTCGGCCACGTCTTCGAGCAGCAATGCGTTGGCCTGCGAGATGGCGGCCAGCGGGTTGCGGATCTCGTGCGCAATGCCGGCCGACATGCGCCCCATGGCGGCGAGTTTCTCCTGCCGGCTGCGCGCCTGCATGTTGCGAACATCCTCCAGGAAGAGCACGCAGAATTCTTCGGTCGCCTGCGGCTCGCGTTTGCGCGTGAAGCGGATGCGCGCGCGCAAGGTGCGCTGCAGGCCGGCCTCGAAACGCAGCACGACATCGCGCCCCGCTTCGGGCCACGAGGCTTCGACGAAGGCCCGTTCCACGGTACCGACCAGCGAGCCCCAGGCCTGCACCCCACGGAGCTGGAACGGCGCCGGCCGGCTCATGCCGCTGGGCGCGAGCAGCGCGCGCGCGGCCGGGTTGGCGGCGCGCACCCGGCCGCGCCGGTCGACGACAAGCACGCCTTCTTCCATCTCCTCGATCACGAGCCGGTTGAGTTGCGCCTGCTGGCGCGCCAATTCCATGCTGCCGCGGGCTGTCAGTTCTTCGCGGGCCAGGCGGCCAGCGAGTTCCCCGGCCAGCACCGTGATCACGAAAAACCCGCTGCCCGCCAGACCGGCCTGCGTGATCTGCAGCGCGCTGTCGCCGCCCGAGTAACGTGCCAGCCAGGCGGTGACGAGCAGGGCCAGCGTCACCGCCGCCGTGGTGGCCAGCGCCAGGATTCGCGGCGTCAGAACACCGGCCATCAGCACCGGCATCACCAGCAGCGCCAGGTAGTTGAGGCTCGCCACCGGCGCCAGCACGTGCAGCGCCATGAAGCACACCAGGTCGACGCCGATCGTCGCCACCCACTGCGGGCCACGCAGACGCACCAAGGCCGGCGGCCCCGCCGTCGGGCGGTAGCGCGGCAGCAGCCACAGGCTGATAGCCAGCGCGGCATACGCCACGCTGGTGACGATCACCGGGTAAGTGGGCCGTGAACCGAACAGCCCCGCCGCCCCCAACGTGGCGACCAGCGCCACGCCGAGCGCGGCACGCGCGGCAATAAAGGTGCGGTAGATGCGCTCGAACGCACTCGTGCCCGACTTGATGGCACGTGCCGCCTGACGCGAAAGAAAGCGCGAGTCCTTGGGAGGCGAGGCCGCCTGGTGCAGCCCGTTCGTGAAGTGCGATTCGTCGTCGGTCGCAGCTTCGTCATGAAGCTCGGTGTCGGACCCGAAAGCGCCGAACCACGACTCTTCGGCGACCACGGGCTTGCGACCGCTGGGCCGGTCCGAAGAGCGCCGCTCGGCCGTGTTCATGCCTCGGGGTGAGCGCGCTCGAACGCGGCGCGGTGCGCATCGCCGCAGAACACACCGCCTTTGCCGGGCAGCGCTTCATCGCGTGGCAGGTGCACGCCGCAATGGGCGCAGGCCAGCATCGGCTGCGGCTCGGCGGCCGGGTTCTGCGGCCGGGCGCCGGGTGGCGGGCCACGGCGGCCGCCCTGCCCGCGCCGCAACAACCACAGCAGAACGAACGCGGCGATCACGAACAGGAAGATCTTCATATCAGTGCGCGTTTATGCCGCGGACCCACGGTGCAGCAGCACCTCGAGCACGAAGCGCGAGCCAACGTAGGCCAACAACAGCAGCGCCGCGCCCGCATAGACCCAACGCGTGGCGGCCGGCCCACGCCAGCCGAAAGCCCTGCGCCCGGCCAGCAGGCCCGCGAACACGACCCAGCCGAGCATCGAGAACACGCTCTTGTGGTCCCAGCGCCAGGGGTTCGCAAACCACGCACCGAGCAACAGCGCGGCCGACAGCACTACGAAGCCCGCCGCCACGAAACGGAACGTCAATCGCTCGAGCCGCAGCAAGGGCATCCCCTTCATCGGCGTGGCGACAGCACCCGCCGCCGGCCGCATCTGGCGCTCGGCGCGGGCCAGCATCGCCGCATGCAGCACCGCCGCACCGAACAGGCCATAAGACGCGATGCCGAGCACCCAGTGCAAAGGCGCCCAGCGTGAAGCCACCTGCGGCCGAACTTCGCCTGGGAAGACCCACGCCAGCACGACGACGACGATGCCGAGCAGAGCCAGCGTGCGCCGCGCACCCGGCAAGGGCACGAATCGGCTTTCGACGACGTAGACCGCGAGCACGAGCCACAGCGTCATCGACAGCGCCGGGGCGAACCCGAAACGGGCCACCACCACGTCGCTGCCCAGCCCGGCGATGTCGACCACGATGGCGACCGCATGCGCGACCCAGCCCGTCAGCAATGCGCCACGCAATGCGCCACTGAAACGTTCGTTGAGCCCCACCGCCAGGGCATAGGCCAGCGCCGCCAGCAGGCTGGGCAGGCCCAGCGCCAGCGCGGCTGCGCTCGCAGCAGGGGTACCGAACGATAGAATCATGATGACAGTGTACTTTCGTGCCTGCGCTCTCAAGGCTCGTCCAACACCGAATGGCTTCCACCCTCACCGACCGCCTGAGTCGGCTCGTCAAGACGATGCGCGGCCAGGCCCGCATCACCGAAGACAACGTGCAGGACATGCTGCGCGAAGTGCGCATGGCGCTCCTCGAAGCCGACGTGGCGCTGCCGGTCGTGCGCGACTTCATCGCGCGGGTGAAAGACAAGGCGCTCGGCGCCGAGGTGGTGGGCTCGCTCACGCCTGGCCAGGCTCTGGTCGGCATCGTCAACCGCGAACTCGCGGCCACGATGGGCGAAGGCGTCTCCGACATCAACCTCGCCGCACAGCCGCCGGCCGTGATCCTGATGGCCGGGCTGCAAGGCGCCGGCAAGACCACGACGACCGCCAAGCTCGCCAAGCACCTGATCGAGAAGCGCAAGAAGAAGGTGCTGACGGTCTCGGCCGACGTCTACCGCCCGGCCGCGATCGAGCAGTTGAAGATGGTGACGAAGCAGGCCGGCGCCGAATGGTTCGCGTCGAGCGCTGAAGACAAGCCGCTGGCCATCGCGCTGGCCGCGCTCGACTACGCACGCAAGCACTACGTCGACGTGCTGCTCGTCGACACGGCCGGCCGCCTGGCCATCGATGCCGCGCTGATGCAGGAGATCACCGAACTGCACGCCGCCCTGAAGCCTGTCGAGACGCTGTTCGTCGTCGACGCCATGCAGGGGCAGGACGCGATCAACACCGCCAAAGCCTTCAAGGAAGCGCTGCCGCTCACCGGCATCGTGCTGACCAAGATGGACGGCGACTCGCGCGGCGGTGCAGCACTCTCGGTGCGGCAGATCACCGGCGCGCCGATCAAGTTCGCCGGCGTCAGCGAGAAGATCGACGGCCTCGAGGTGTTCGACGCGCAGCGCCACGCCGGCCGCGTGCTCGGCATGGGCGACATCGTCGGCCTCGTCGAAGAGGTGCAAAAAGGCGTCGACATGGCGGCGGCGCAGAAGCTCGTCGAGAAGGTCAAGTCGGGCGACACCTTCGACCTGAACGACTTCCTGTCGCAGATATCGCAGATGAAGAAGATGGGTGGCCTGTCGGGCCTGATGGACAAGCTGCCGAGCCAGATGACCGGCGGCAAGATGCCGGGCCAGGCCGACATGGACCGCGCCGAGCGCGATGTGCGCCGCATGGAAGGCATCATCTGCTCGATGACCCCGCTCGAACGCCGCAAGCCCGACCTGCTGAAAGCCACGCGCAAGCGCCGCATCGCCGTCGGCGCCGGCGTGCAGGTCCAGGACGTGAACCGCCTGCTCAATCAGTACGAGCAGATGCGCGACATGATGAAGAAGATGAAGGGCGGCGGCATGATGAAGATGATGAAACGCATGGGTGGCATGAAAGGCATGGGCGGCCCCGGAGGCATGCGCTGACAGGCGCACGTCGGTCAATGCCCCACAAGGGCAAGGAGAAGTGATGGATTTCTGGCTGATTGGGCTTCTGGTCGTTCTGGCCGCCCTGGTGGGTGTGTGGTGGCTGCGCCGGCGCGAGTCGGGCGGCGTGCGCGAGGCCGCCGCGGAAGATCGCATCGACACGCTGACGGGCTGGCCGCCGCAGGCCACGCGCGTGATGACCACGCCCGAGCGCATCGCTTTCGGCACGCTGGTTCGGGCGCTGCCCGAGTACATGATCCTGGCGCAGGTGCCGCTCTCGCGCTTCTTGAGCGTGCCCAAGCGCAACTCGTATTCCGACTGGCTGCGCCGGCTCGGTTACCAGAGCGTTGACTTCGTGGTATGCGACATGACCTCGCAGGTCATCGCGGTGATCGAGATCCAGGGCGCCGACAACCGCAACAGCGAACGCGCGCGCAAGCGCCTGTCACGCATCGGCCGTTCGCTCAAGGCCGCTGCGATCCCGATGCACGTGTGGACTGAAAACGTGTTGCCCTCGGTCGATGCCGCTCGCGAGGCGATCTTGCCGCGGCCGACCGCCACGGCCACCGATGCGCCGCCGGTGCAGTCGCCGCTCAGCGGCCCGGCATCGATGGCCTTGGGCAAGTCGAACGACCTGTTCCTGGACACCGACCAGAACCCGGTCCGCGACGACCAGATCGAGGCCCCGCCGTCGACCTGGTTCGACGAGTTCGATTCCGGGCCCACACCGCTGCAAAAGCGCTGAACGGGCGCGCGGCCGGGTTCAGGCCAGCAGTGCCTGCGCGAACTCGCGCGCACTGAAAGTCTGCAGGTCTTCGAGCTTCTCGCCCACGCCGATGAAGTAGACCGGCAGCGGCCGGCCACCGCCACGCACCCGCTCGCGCGACCACAGCGCCACCGCTGCGAGCACGCCGCCCTTCGCCGTGCCGTCGAGCTTGGTGATGACCAACCCGGTCAGTTGCAAGGCCTCGTCGAAGGCCTTCACCTGCATCAGCGCGTTCTGCCCGGTGTTGCCGTCGACCACCAGCAGCACCTCGTGCGGCGCATCGTTCTGCGCCTTGGTGATGACGCGGCGAATCTTCTTCAGCTCTTCCATCAGGTGCAACTGGGTCGTGAGCCGGCCGGCCGTGTCGGCGATGACGACGTCACAGCCGCGCGCCTTGCCGGCGACGACCGCGTCGAAGGTCACGGCCGCCGGGTCGCCATCTTCCTGGCTCACGATCTCGACCTGGTTGCGCCCGGCCCACACCGCGAGTTGCTCGCGGGCCGCAGCGCGGAAGGTGTCGGCCGCGGCAAGCAACACTTTCTTGTGGGCATCGGCCAGGTGGCGCGTCAGCTTGCCGATGCTCGTCGTCTTGCCCGCACCGTTGACGCCGACGACCATGATCACCGTCGGCCGGTGTTCGCCCACACGCAGCGCCTGTTCCAGCGGTGCCAGCAAGTCGGCCAGCGCGTCGGCGAGCAGACCCTTCACGGCCTGCGGGTCGGTGACCTTGGCTTCCTTGACACGGCGTTTCAGGTCGATGAGCAAGAACTCGGTGGCCATGACGCCGGCGTCGGCCATCAGCAGCGCCGACTCCAGTTCTTCATAGAGCGAGTCGTCGATCTGCGTGCCGGTGAACACCTGCGCGATGCTGGAGCCGGTCTTGCGCAAGCCACCGCGCAGCTTGTCGATCCAGCTGCGGCGCTCGGGTTCGGGCGCGGCCGCCACCTCGACAACGGGCAAGGGCGCAGCCGCGGAAGGCGCCGCTTCGGGAGCCGGCTTTTTCTTGAAGAAGCTGAACATGCTGGGAGTTTCGATCCGGGCGATGGAGGTCAAGCCACCGGAAACTGCGATGCCGTTTCACGGCGGGCAAAGCGGCGATATAATGGAGGGCTCAGGCGCTTTAGCTCAGTCGGTTAGAGCGACGGAATCATAATCCGCAGGTCCGGGGTTCGAATCCCTGAAGCGCCACCACCGTTCAACGAAGCCCTGCAGGCCACCGTCTGCAGGGCTTTTTGTCGTCTGGGGCATCTCCGTGCCAGGCCTTGCCCTATCCTGATCGAAAACCGGCATCAGGATCCCTCATGAACGCTCCCGCCCGCTTCGAGCTCTATTCGTTCTGGCGCACCTCGGCCACCTACCGCGTGCGGGTGGCCTTCAACCTGAAAGGCGTGCAGCCGCACGAGCGCAACGTCAACATCGACGCCGGCGAGCAGCGCAGCGAGGCGTTCCTGAAGATCAACCCGCTCGGCGCGATTCCGGCCCTGCTCGACAACGAGGCCGGCGCCAACGCCGTGCCCATGACCCAGTCGCTCGCGATCCTCGAGTTCCTCGACGAAACCTACCCGAGCCCCGCGCTCCTGCCCAGCGACCCGCATGGCCGCGCCCGCGTGCGCTCGCTGGCCGCGATGCTCGTGGCCGACACCCACCCGCTGATCACGCCGCGCATCAAGAAATACCTGACGACCACCGGCGGCTTCGACGACGCGGCTTGGCGGGCCTGGCAGATCCAGTGGTTCACCACCGGCCTGCAGGCCTTCGAGCAGCGGCTCGCGAGCGAACCAGGGACCGGAACGTACTGCCACGGCGAATCGGTGACGCTGGCCGACATTTGCCTCGCCAGCATCATCGTCGTGATGCGCGTGTTCAAGATCGAGGTGGCGAACATCCCGACCGTCACCCGCATCATGGCAAGCTGCGAACAGCTCGAAGCCTTCGCGAAGGCCGCGCCCGCGCGTCAGCACGGCGCGCCGCAGCCCTGAGGCGTCGTTCAGCCCAGGCCCTTGTTCGGGTTGATCAGGAACTTCACGCCCGTGGCGCGCTGCCCGTAGACCGCGATCATCTCGGGTTGCAGCACTTCGGCGAGTGACACCTCCTTCGCGTAGTGGCTCGCGAAGGTCGTCTTGAGTTCGGCCGCGACCCGCTGCTTCAGTACCTGAGCAGCAGCCGGCCCGATCTTCTGCAGGAACGGGAACAGCAGCCAGCCACCCATGCCCCAGGTCATGCCGAAATTGCGGTTGAACTCGGTCGGGCCGGTGTCCAGACCGCCGTAGATGTAAACCTGCTTGTGCGTCGTCGAACCGTAGCGGCTGTATTCCTTGGCCGTGCGGTTCAGCGCCGCTTCCATGCAGCCGAGGATCTGCCCGGCGAGCTTGCCGCCGCCGGTGGCGTCGAACGCGATCGTCGCGCCGGTGGCCACGAGGGCATCGGTCAGGTCTTGCAGAAAGGTCGGCGTGCCGGCGATGCACACGTGGGCCGCACCCATCGCCTTCAGCAGATCGGCCTGTTCCTGCTTGCGCACGATGTTGACCAGCGCCACGCCGTCGGCCTGGCAGATGCGGTTGAGCATCTGCCCGAGGTTCGAGGCCGCCGCCGTGTGCACGAGCGCCGTGTGGCCTTCGCGCCGCATCGTCTCGACCATGCCGAGCGCGGTGAGCGGGTTGACGAACGACGAGGCGCCGTCGGCCGGTGTGGCGCCCGCCGGCAGCACGAGGCACTGGTCGGCCGCGATGCAGCGGTACTGCGCGTACATCGCGCCGCCGAGCACGGCCACGGTCTTGCCCAGCAGCGCCCGCGCCGCGTCTGACGAGCCCGCCGCGACCACCACGCCCGCCCCTTCGTTGCCGACCGGCATCGACGCCTCCATGCGGCCGGCCATCGCTTTCATCGCGCCGTCCGGAATGCGTGCGGTGACCACCGGTTGTTCGGGCGAACCCGAGGCTTTCACCGTGTTCATGTCGGCCGCGCCGAACAGCAGGCCCAGATCCGACGGGTTGATCGGCGACGCTTCGATGCGCACGAGCACCTCGTTCGCACTCGGCACGGGCACGGGCACGCTGGCGAGCGACACCTCGAGCTCACCACTTTGTTTGACGAGTGAGCGCAACTGCAGCGCAGTGGCGGGGATGTGGTTCTGGCTCATGCCTTGTCTCCGTAAGTCTGTCGCGCGGAGTGTAGGCCGCACCGGCACAAGCTGCTGTCAAGCGGCCATGCCCGCCCCGCGCCGATGCGACCTACTTGGACAGCGCGAGCTTGATGCCGAAACCGATCAGGAACACGCCCGCCAGCTTTTGCAGCGCGCTCGACACCACCGGGTTCGCGCGCATGCGCTCGGCCAGAAAGTGCGTGAGCGCCACGACGATCAGGCCGTAGGCCAGCGTCAGCACGGCGATCGTGAGCGCCATCGCACCGAAGGTCAGCACGCCCTGGTGCCGAAGCGGGTCGACGAACAGCGGAAAGAACGCCATGTAGAAAACGATCGCCTTCGGGTTCAGCAAGGTGATGAGCAAGGCCTGCCTGAAATAGTGGCGCGGCTGGATGTTGAGCACCGGCGCGTCGCCGGGCTTGGCCAGCAGCATCTTCGCGCCGAGCCAGGCAAGGTAGACGGCACCGAGCCACTGCACGGCGCGGAACGCCGGCGGCCAGGCGCTCAGCAGCGCCGCCACGCCGGCCACGGCCATCCACATCAACACCTGGTCGCCGGCGATCAGGCCCAGCGTGGCGGCCACTCCGCCGCGAACGCCACCTTTGCCGGTGGAGGTGATCAGCGCCAGGTTGCCCGGCCCGGGGATCAAGAGAAAGACGATGACCGCGGCCACGAACGCGGCGTAGTCGGCAATTCCGAACATGAGGCTGCTCCCGTCGAGCCAAAGCGCGATGCTACGCGAGGCACGCTGCGTTAAACTGCGCCGCCTTTCGACCCCCTCTACAGCCACTGGATGAACACCATGTACCGCTGTCTCTTCGCCGCCGTTGCCACGGCCGCCCTGGTGGCGCCTGCCGCTGCGCAGATGCAACGCCACTTCCCTGCCACCGCGCTGCGCGGCGTGATCGTCGTGGGCAGCAGCTCCGACATCAAGCTCAACGGCCGCGCGGCCCAGTTCGCCCCGGGCGTGCGCGTGCGCGACCAGAACAACATGATCCAGCTGACCGGCGCGCTCGCCGGCCAGCGATTGCGCGTGAACTACACCATCGACACCAGCGGCTTGGTGAAAGACGTGTGGGTGCTGCGCCCCGAAGAAGAAGCGATGTGGCCCTGGCCCACCACGCCCGAGCAGGCCCAGAGCTGGTCGTTCGACCACGGCGCGCAAGTCTGGACCAAGCCGTGAGCGCGGCGGACGTCACGGGCCCGAGCGCTCGGCCGCCCGGAGCCGGGCCCGATCCCCTCGGGGCCTCATCAGGCAAGAAGGTCTTCATCAAGACCTTCGGCTGCCAGATGAACGAGTACGACTCCGACAAGATGGCCGACGTGATGCGCGCGGCGCAGGGCTACGAGCCGACCTCGAACGTCGACGACGCCGACCTGATCCTGTTCAACACCTGCTCGGTGCGCGAGAAGGCGCAAGAGAAAGTCTTCAGCGACCTCGGCCGCGTGAAACACCTGAAGGCCAAGGGCGTGCTGATCGGTGTGGGCGGTTGTGTCGCAAGCCAGGAAGGCGACGCGATCATCCAGCGCGCGCCGTATGTCGATGTGGTGTTCGGCCCGCAGACTCTGCACCGCCTGCCCGAGCTGCTGAACCAACGCGCAAAGCAGATGCGCCCGCAGGTCGACATCAGCTTTCCCGAGATCGAGAAGTTCGATCACCTGCCGCCGGCGCGCGTCGAGGGCGCGAGCGCCTTCGTCTCGATCATGGAAGGCTGCTCGAAGTACTGCAGCTACTGCGTCGTGCCGTACACACGCGGTGAAGAAGTGTCGCGGCCGTTCGACGACGTGCTGGTCGAAGTGGCGAACCTCGCGGAACAGGGTGTGCGCGAGGTGACGCTGCTGGGCCAGAACGTGAACGCCTACCGCGGCGCCATGGGTCGCGGCGCCGACATCGCCGACTTTGCCTTGTTGATCGAGGCCGTGGCCGCCATTCCCGGCATCGCCCGCATCCGCTACACCACGAGCCACCCGAACGAGTTCACGCAGCGCCTGATCGACGTCTACGCGCGAGTGCCTCAGCTCGTGAGCCACCTGCACCTGCCGGTGCAGCACGGCAGCGACCGCATCCTGATGGCGATGAAGCGTGGCTACACCGCCATGGAGTACAAGAGCACGATCCGCAAGCTGCGTGCGGTGCGGCCCGACATCTGCCTGTCGAGCGATTTCATCGTCGGCTTCCCCGGCGAAACCGAGGCCGACTTCGGGCAGATGATGAAGCTCATCGACGACGTAGGCTTCGACTACAGCTTCAGCTTCGTGTTCAGCCCGCGGCCCGGCACGCCGGCGGCCAACCTGCGTGACGACACGCCGCAGAGCGACAAGCTCAAGCGCCTGCACCACCTGCAGAAGGTGATCGACGACAGCGCGCGGCGCATCAGCGAATCGCGCCTGGGCACGGTTCAGAAGCTGCTGGTCGAAGGCCCCTCACGCAAGGACCCGAGCGAGCTGACCGGCCGCACCGAGTGCAACCGCATGGTCAACTTTCCCGGTGGGCCGAACGCGGCACGGCTGGTCGGGCAGATGGTCGACGTGACGATCACCGGCCTGAACTCGCATTCGCTGCGAGGTGAAGTGCTGCAACCCGAACCAGAAGCGGCGTTGGCGGTCTGAGCCCGAACCCTCAGCGCCGGCGCGGCCCGAAACCGGCCCACCAGACGCCGAGCGCGCAGGCCAGCACCATCGCGCCGTAGGTCAGCATCTTGCCGTCGCTGCCGAACACGATCAGCCCGGCCAGCAAGGCCAGCGCCGATGCGGCCATGGCCCAGCCGCCCAGCCGCTTCAGGCTCGCGCCCTGGAGGCTCCGACGCCACAGCAGCTTGGCCATCAATGCCGTCAGCAGGCCCACGCCGACCGCCGGCGCGAAGAAGTTCAACAGGTGCCACAAGGCATCGATCGGGCCCACGCGGGAGATCCTTTGATGAGGCGGAATGGGTGGCCGACACAAGGCCTTGATACGGATCAAGCGCCTTGCGAGGCTTTTGACACTCCGACACCCCTGCGGAGCCGACGAATTTTATAATCTGGCAATGAGCGTCTTTGCCCTGGGCCTGAACCACACGACCGCGCCGCTGGACTTGCGCGGCCGGTTTGCGTTCACACCCGAGCAACTCGCGCCCACATTGCAGGGCTTTCGCGAGCGTCTGCAGCGGGCGAGCGAGGTCGCGATCGTCTCGACCTGCAACCGCACCGAGGTGTACGTGGGCGCGGCCCCCGCGCTTGTCACGCCGGCGGTCGACTGGCTCGCCGGGCTGGGCGGCGTGAGTTCGCAGACGCTGCGTGACCATTCCTACGTGCTCGAAGGCGGGGCCGCGGCCCGGCACGCCTTCCGCGTGGCCAGCGGGCTCGACTCGATGGTGCTGGGCGAGCCGCAGATCCTGGGCCAGTTCAAGCAGGCGGTGCGTGAAGCGGAAACCGCCGGCACGCTGGGCGGCAGCCTGCACCAGATGTTCCAGCGTTCTTTCGCCGTGGCGAAAGAAGTGCGCACCTCGACCGAGATCGGCGCGCATTCGATCAGCATGGCCGCCGCGGCCGCGCGCCTGGCTTCGCAGTTGTTCGAAGACCTGAGCGAAACCAAGGTGCTGTTCGTCGGAGCGGGCGAGATGATCGAACTCGTCGCCACCCACTTCGCAGCTCGCACCCCGCGCGCGATGGCGGTGGCCAACCGCACGCTCGAGCGCGGCGAAAAGCTCGCTTCGCGCTTCGGCGCAGAAGCCATGCGCATGGCCGACCTGCCAGCCAGACTGGCCGAGTTCGACATCGTGATCTCGTGCACCGCGAGCTCGCTGCCGATCATCGGCCTGGGCGCGGTCGAGCGCGCGCTGAAGCTGCGCAAGAAGCGCCCGATCTTCATGGTCGACCTGGCCGTTCCACGCGACATCGAACCCGAAGTGGCGCGGCTGCACGACGTGTACCTCTACACCGTCGACGACTTGTCGGGCCTGGTGCAGTCGGCCGGCGAAAAGCGCCAGGCCGCTGTCGAGCAGGCCGAAGCGATCATCGAAACCGGCGTGCAGAGTTTCGTGCACTGGCTCGACCAGCGCGGCTCGGTGCCGCTGATCCAGGCCTTGCACTCGCAGGCCGACGACTGGCGCAGCACCGAGATCGCGCGGGCGCGCAAGATGCTCGCCAAGGGCGAGAACGTCGACGCGGTGCTCGAAGCGCTGTCGCGCGGGCTGATGCAGAAGATGCTGCACGGCACGCTGGCCGAGCTGCACTCGGCTGACGGTGCCCACCGCGCCGAACTGGCTCAGACCGTGTCGCGCCTCTTCCTGCGCCAGAACCCGCGCCCGCCGACCGACGACCAGCGTTAGCGGCGGCGCAGCACTCCGCGTTTCCGCGGAGCCGTTGCGCGCCAGCCCGGCGTGTGGTGCTCCGCTCATCCGATTGCCGAGCACCCGATGAAAGCCTCTCTCCGCCAACAATTCGAGCGCCTCGCGCTGCGCTTGTCAGAGCTTGATGCCACCCTCGGCGACCCGGGCGTGGCCAGCGACATGAAGCGCTACCGCGAGCTGACGCGCGAACATGCCGAAGTGTCGGGCCTGGTCGAACGCTTTCGGCGTTTTGAACAGCGCGAGCGTGACCTCGCCAGTGCACAAGAGATGCTGGCCGACCCCGAGTTCGCCGAGATGGCGCAGCAAGAGATCAACGAGGCGCGCGCCGACACCGAACGCCTGCACTTCGAGCTGCAGGCTGCGCTGCTGCCGCGCGACCCCGACGACGCACGAAACGTGTTCCTCGAAATCCGCGCCGGCACCGGTGGCGACGAGTCGGCCCTGTTCGCCGGCGATCTGGCGCGCATGTACCTGCGCCACTGCGAGCGCCGCGGCTGGCGCAGCGAGCTGATGAGCGAAAGCGTGAGCGACCTCGGTGGCTACAAGGAAGTGGTGTTCCGCATCGAAGGCGACGACGTCTACGCGCGGCTCAAGTTCGAGTCGGGCGGCCACCGCGTGCAGCGCGTGCCGGTCACCGAAACGCAAGGCCGCATCCACACCAGCGCCTGCACCGTGGCCGTGCTGCCCGAACCCGACGCGACCGAAGAAGTCACGCTCAACCCGGCCGAGCTGCGCATCGACACCTTCCGCGCCAGCGGCGCTGGCGGCCAGCACGTGAACAAGACCGACAGCGCGATCCGCATCACGCATCTGCCGACAGGCATCGTCGCCGAATGCCAGGACGACCGCTCGCAGCACCGCAACAAGGCCAAGGCGATGGCCGTGCTCACGGCGCGGCTGCGCGACAAAGACCGCAACGAGCGTGCCGCGAAAGAAGCCGCCACGCGCAAGGGCCTGATCGGCAGCGGCGACCGCAGCGATCGCATCCGCACCTACAACTTTCCGCAGGGCCGCCTGACCGACCACCGCATCAACCTCACGCTCTACAAGCTGCAGTTCATCCTCGACGGTGACCTCGAGGACGTGACGGCGGCATTGCAGGCGGCGCAGGCCGCGGAACAACTGGCGGCGCTGGAAAGCGGCGAAGCATGAGCGACAACGGCCCCGCTTCGCTGACGGTGGCGCAAGCCCTGGTCGAGGCGCGCGCGCTCGGTGTCGACCGGCTCGACACGCTGATGCTGTTGACCGACGTGCTCGGGTGCTCGCGTACGTGGCTGCTGGCGCACGACGACGCGCCTTTGAATACCGAACAAGCAGCCCGCCTGCGGGCCGCGCTCGCCCGGCGCGCCACCGGTGAACCGCTCGCTTACCTGCTGGGCAAGAAGGAATTCCATGGCCTGATGCTCGAGGTCGACCCGAACGTGCTCGTGCCACGCCCCGACACCGAAGTGCTGGTCGACTGGGCGCTCGAGTTGCTGGACGGCATGGCGCGCCCGCAGGTGATCGATCTCGGCACCGGCAGCGGCGCGATCGCCCTGTCGGTGAAACACGCCCACCCCGCCGCCGTGGTGCTCGCGACCGACGTGAGCGCGGCAGCCCTGCAAGTCGCACGGGCCAACGCCTGGCGCCTGGCGCTCGACGTCGACTTCGCCGAAGGCTCGTGGTGGCAGGGCGCGGCACAGCGCCGCTTTCACCTCGTGCTGAGCAACCCCCCGTACATCGCCGGCACCGACGCGCACCTCGCCGCGCTGACCCACGAGCCCACGCTGGCGCTCACGCCCGGCGGCGACGGCCTGGGCGCGCTGCGCAGCATCGTGGCCGGCGCCGCTGCGCACCTCGAACCTGGTGGCTGGGTCCTGCTGGAACACGGTTTCGATCAAGCCGACGCCGTGCGGGCGTTGTTGCAGGCGCACGGCTTTGGCGCGATTCAGACGCGCGCCGACATCGCCGGCCAGCCGCGTTGCAGCGGCGGTCACTGGCCGTAACAGCTGCTACCCGCGCCGCACAACGCAGCGTGTTCAGTCGTGCAAAAGAGCGCGCCTCCTTCATCTGAGGGATCACTTGTGGCGCAAGACGCAACACGCGTCGCAGCCAACGGCGTAGCATGAAATTTCGTCGTCGCATCGGCCGGCAGTTCGGACCGATGCGCCATCCCGGAACCTTTCGAGGAGTCAATCATGCAAAAGCTGTCATGGGTGATTTTCGGGTTGTTTGCTGCCGCGGCGTCTGTTGCGCAAGCGAGCGACGGCGCCGGGATCACTCCCAGCGCAGAGCAAGTCCCGTGGGCACGCTGGCAAGGCCGCATGTCGGTCGGCGCAGAGCCGGCAGGGCTCAAGCTCAACACCGTCGGCCTGATGGGCGACTACTACTTCACCGGGTCGCTGATGGGCTCGCGCCGCGCTGGTGGCTTCCGCGCGACGAGCGGCTTGTTGCTCGGGCCGCGCACCCAGTCATGGCTCGGCCAACCGGGCCTGAACGCCGGCAACAGCTTCAGCATCACCGCCCAGATGTTCGGCCCGGCCGCCGCACCGCCCGCAGCGGGCGAGTTGCCCAGCGACAACGCCACCCTGCCCTACCTGGGCCTGGGCTACACCGGGCTGTCGCTGCGCGGAGGCTGGAGCTTCAATGCCGACCTGGGGCTGGTGGCGCGCAGCCCCGGCAACGTGGTCAAGTTCGGGCGCAACCAGAGCCTGGACGACTCGGTGCGCGAATTGCGCCTGTCGCCGCTGTTGCAGTTCGGGGTCTCGTACTCGTTCTGAGGCCGTCGGGCCGGCGGCCCGCAGGGGTTTGCCCGGCCTCGTGGGCGGGTGAGCGCCGGTTTGCCGTATAAACGGGCCTGTCTCAAATTCTCGCGGCCACACCATCATGAGCGACGTTCAAAAACGCATCGACGACCTCGTCAAAGGCAACCACGTGGTGCTCTTCATGAAGGGCACGGCGCAGTTCCCGCAATGCGGCTTCTCGGGTCGTGCGATCCAGGTGCTGAAAGCCTGCGGCGCGAAAGACCTGACCACCGTCAACGTGCTCGAAGACGAAGGCATTCGCCAGGGCATCAAGGAATACGCCAACTGGCCGACGATCCCGCAGCTCTACGTCGACGGCGAATTCGTCGGCGGCTCCGACATCATGATGGAGATGTACGAAGCCGGCGAACTGCAGCCGCTGATCGGGGCCTGAAGATCGCCACACGCGTCGTCGTCGGCATCACCGGCGCCACCGGCGCGGTGTATGCCGTGCGCCTGCTGGCCCGTTTGAAGGCCGCGGGCCGCGAAACCCACCTCGTGGCCAGCCCGGCCGGTGTGCTCAACGTGCACCACGAGCTCGGGCTCGACCGCAAGTCACTCGAAGCGCTGGCCGACGTGGCCTACAACCCGGCCGACGTGGGCGCGGCGATTGCCAGCGGCTCGTTCGCGGCCGATGCGATGGTGGTGGCGCCGTGTTCGATGAAGACACTGGCCTCGGTGGCGCATGGCCTCTCGGACAACCTGCTGACGCGCGCCGCCGATGTGGCGCTGAAAGAACGCCGCCGCCTCGTGTTGATGGTGCGCGAAACGCCGTTCAACCTGGCGCACCTGCGCAACATGACGGCGGTGACCGAGATGGGCGGCGTGATCTTCCCGCCCTTGCCGGCCTTCTATCACCGACCGCAAAACATCGACGAGATGGTCGACGACACGGTGGAACGGGTGCTGGCCCTGCTCGGCGTGAATGAAGCGGCGCCGAAATCCTGGCGCGGCCTTTGAATCACGCGGCCGGCTTGTAGATCCAGAGCTTCTGCGAAGCGAATACCGCGTTCGGGTATTCGGGCCGCCCGCGGCTTCCGTTGTAGCGGCCGAGCGCCATGTACATGTCGCCCTTTTCGCGGTCGAGGTAGTGACGCAGGATCACGCAGCCGAAGCGCAGGTTGGTCTGCGGGTGGAAGAGCCGGCTGGCGTCGCCGTCGCCGATCAGCCGGGCCCAGAAGGGCATCACCTGCGTGTAGCCCCGAGCGCCCACGCTGCTGATTGCGTACTTGCGGAAGCCGCTCTCGACCTGCACCAGCCCGAGCAGCAGCGAGGGTTCGATGCCGGCGCGCTTGCTCTCGTACCAGAGTGTCTCGAGGAATTCGACGCGCACCGTGTGCTCGGTCTTGCGCTTCTTCAGCCGGTTGCTCATCTCGCCGAGCCAGCGCAGGTAGACCAGCCGTGCGTCGATGTTCTCGAACACGGGCTTGGGTGGCGCGCTGTCGTTGACCGCCGCCGCGAGCGCCGAGCGCACCGAGTCGGCGAGCGGCTCTTCGATCTGGGCGCCCGCCTTCGCGGGCTGCGAAATCAGTGTGAGGCAGGGGCTCAACAGCGCCGCCGCGCAGGCCCGGCGACGCGCTCTCCCGAAGGGGGAGAGATCGAAGCTCATGCGTCGAGCTTGGCCTTCAGCAAGGCCAGCACATCGGCCAGCGGCAGCGAAGTGGCCTGGGCGTCACGACGGCCCTGGTACTCGACCTGGCCTTCTTTCAGGCCACGGTCGGACAGCACCACGCGGTGCGGCACACCGACCAGTTCCCAGTCGGAGAACATCACGCCCGGGCGTTCGCCGCGGTTGTCGAGCATCACATCGACCCCTGCGGCCTGCAACTCGTCGTGCAACTGGTCGGCTGCCGCCTGCACTTGCGGCGAACGGTCGTAGCCGATCGGGCAGATCACCACGCTGAACGGCGCAATCGCCTGCGGCCAGACGATGCCGCGCTCATCGTGGTTCTGCTCGATGGCGGCGCCGAGGATGCGCGTGACGCCGATGCCGTAGCAGCCCATCTGCATCAGCTTCGGCTTTCCGGTCTCGTCGAGGAAGGTGGCCTCCATCGCTTCGCTGTACTTCGTGCCGAGGAAGAACACGTGGCCGACCTCGATGCCACGCTGGATCGCGAGCACACCCTTGCCGTCCGGCGACGGGTCGCCGACAACGACGTTGCGGATGTCGGCCACGAGGTCGGGCTCGGGCAGGTCGCGGCCCCAGTTCACGCCGGTGAAGTGGAAGTCGGCTTCGTTGGCGCCGCAGATGAAATCGCTCATCGCAGCCACGGTGCGGTCGGCCACGACCTTGACGGGCTTGGCCAGCTTGGTCGGCCCGAGGTAGCCCGGCTTGCAGCCGAAGTGCGCGTCGATCTCGGCACCGGTCGCGAAGCGGAAACCATCCTTCAGGCCCGGCACCTTGTTGGCCTTGATCTCGTTGAGCGAATGGTCACCGCGCACCAGCAGCAGCCACACGGTGGTCTTGAGCACATCACCCGATGGGCTCTTCTCGTCGGTGGCGAGCACCAGCGACTTGACGGTGTGGGCCAGCGGCACACCGAGCAACTCGGCCACGTCTTCGCAGGTGCTCTTGCCCGGGGTCGGCGCCTTCACCATCGCGGCCGACGCTGCAGCGCGCTGCGGGATCAGCGGCAGCGCTTCGGCGAGCTCGATGTTGGCGGCGTAGTCAGAGGTCGGGCAATAAACGATCGCGTCTTCGCCGGTGTCGGCAATCACCTGGAACTCGTGTGAACGGTCACCACCGATCGCGCCGGTGTCGGCCGCCACGGCGCGGAAGGTCAACCCCATGCGCTCGAAGATGCGCACGTAGGCCGCGAACATCTGGTCGTAGCTCTTGCCTGCGGCCTCGGGGTCGCGGTCGAAGGAGTACGCGTCCTTCATGGTGAACTCGCGCCCGCGCATCACGCCGAAGCGCGGCCGGCGCTCGTCGCGGAACTTGGTCTGGATGTGATAGAAATTCTTCGGCAGCGCCCGGTAGCTGCGCAGCTCTTGCCGGGCGATGTCGGTGATGACTTCTTCGCTGGTCGGCTGGATGATGAAGTCACGCTCGTGCCGGTCTTTAATGCGCATCAGCTCCGGCCCGTAGGCCTGGAAGCGGCCCGACTCCTGCCACAGCTCGGCCGGCTGCACGACCGGCATCAGCAGCTCGACGGCGCCGGCGCGGTTCATCTCTTCACGGATGATGGCCTCGACCTTGCGGATCACGCGCAGGCCCATCGGCATGTAGCTGTAGATGCCTGCACCGAGCCGCTTGATGAAGCCGGCCCGCATCATGAGCTTGTGGCTCACGACCTCGGCGTCGCCCGGCGCTTCTTTGAGTGTGGAGATGAAGAACTGGGTGGCTTTCATGCGGCAGGCAGTGCGGTGTGAGGCGATCGTGGTGGCGCGCCGCGAGCGGCTGGCGCATCACCGGCAGAGCTTGTCGGGAAACCCAAGGGGTTGTTTCCCGTCATGCCGGTGTAATAATGAATTCAACGAATGAATTGGGGTTGATTATGCTCGACCGTGAAGGGTTCAGACCCAACGTCGGCATCGTCCTGCTCAACCAGAGGAACCAGGTTTTCTGGGGCAAACGCATCCGCACCCATTCCTGGCAGTTCCCGCAAGGGGGCATCAAGTACGGCGAAACGCCCGAGCAGGCGATGTTCCGCGAGCTCCACGAAGAAGTGGGCCTCGTGCCCGACCACGTGCGCATCGTTGCGCGCACGCGCGACTGGTTGCGCTACGAGGTGCCCGACCACTTCATCCGGCGTGATGCGCGCGGCCACTACCGCGGGCAGAAGCAGATCTGGTTCCTGTTGCAACTCGTGGGCCGCGACAGCGACATGAACCTGCGCGCCACCGATCACCCCGAGTTCGACGCCTGGCGCTGGAACGAGTACTGGGTGCCCCTCGAACTCGTGATCGAGTTCAAGCGCGACGTCTATCAGATGGCGCTGACCGAATTGGCGCGCTTTCTGCCGCGGGGCACGCACCACAACCGCTACCTGCGTTCGGGCATGCGGCCACATCATCGCGACGACCTCGAGCCACCGCAGGATTTCGTCGCCGATCAGCCTGTGATGACCGCACCCGCACCGCTGGAGCCGCCCGACGGCAAGGCCGAAGGCTGAGCCTCAGGCCAGCACGAGGTTGTCGCGGTGGATCATCTCGGGCTCGGCGGTGTAGCCCAGCAGTTTTTCGAACTCGGCTGAGGGCTTGCGTGCGATCAGGCGAGCCTCACTGCTGCTGTAGTTCGCCAGCCCGCGGGCAAGCTCGACGCCCTTGAGGCCGCGCACGGCGATCACATCGCCGCGGTGGAATTCGCCCTGCACTTCAGTCACGCCGATCGGCAGCAGGCTCTTGCCTTCGTCGCGCACCTTGCGCGCTGCACCGTCGTCGATGACCACCGCACCGCGCAGTTGCAGGTGGTCGACCATCCACTGCTTGCGGGCCGCGAGCTTCTGCGTCGGCGCGATCAGCGCGGTGCCGATCGACTCGCCGTTGGCCAGGCGCACCAGCACGTCGGCCTCGCGGCCATAGGCGATCACGGTGCTGGTGCCGCTGCTGGCCGCGCGCTTGGCGGCGAGGATCTTGGTGATCATGCCGCCGCGGCCGATGCTGGAGCCGGCTCCGCCGGCCATGACCTCGAGTTCGGGGTCACCGGCACGCGCTTCGTCGATGAAACGCGCGTTCGTGTCCTTGCGCGGGTCGGCCGAGTACAGGCCGCGCTGGTCGGTCAGGATCACGAGCGCATCGGCATCGACGAGGTTGGCCACGAGCGCACCGAGCGTGTCGTTGTCGCCGAACTTGATCTCGTCGACAACGACGGTGTCGTTCTCGTTGATCACCGGGATGACCCGATGCGACAACAGCGTGAGCAAGGTCGAGCGGGCGTTCAGGTAACGCTCGCGATCGGCCAGGTCGGCGTGCGTGAGCAGCACCTGGGCGCTGCCCATGCCGTGCTCGCGCAGCTTGGACTCGTAGATCTGCGCCAGGCCCATCTGCCCTACCGCGGCGGCGGCCTGCAGTTCATGCACTTCTTTCGGCCGAGCGGCCCAGCCGAGGCGCTTCATGCCTTCGGCGATCGCGCCGCTCGAGACCATCACGACCTCACGGCCTTGACCGGCAAGCAGGGCCATCTGGCGGCACCAGTTGCCGACCGCGTCGGCGTCAACACCGCGACCTTCATTGGTCACGAGGCTGGAGCCGACCTTCACGACGATGCGCCGCGCGCGCAGCAGCGCATCGCTCATGGCGAACGGCTGCCACCAGCCTCGTCGAAGCGAGGGTCGGGGTCGTCGGGAATCACGTTCTTCAGCGCCGAGACGTGCTGGTAGATGGCGCGGATCAGCGGGTCGCAGCCTTCGCGCGTGAGCGCCGAGATCTGGAAGACCGGGCCTTTCCACTTGAAACGCTTGACGAAGTCCTTGACGCGCTTTTCGCGCTCTTCCGCCGGCACCATGTCCATCTTGTTGAGCACCAGCCAGCGCGGCTTGTCGTGCAAGGCCTGGTCGTACTTCTTCAGTTCACCGACGATCGCCTTGGCCTGCGCGACCGGGTCGACCGCTTCGTCGAACGGCGCAAAGTCGACAAGATGCAGCAGCAAGTGGGTGCGCTGCAGGTGGCGGAGGAACAGGTGCCCCAGGCCCGCGCCTTCGGACGCGCCTTCGATCAGCCCCGGGATGTCGGCCACGACAAAACTCTGCTCGGGCGCAACCCGCACAACGCCGAGGTTGGGGTGCAGCGTCGTGAACGGGTAGTCGGCAATCTTCGGCCGCGCGTTCGAAATCGCGGTGATGAGCGACGACTTGCCCGCGTTGGGCATGCCGAGCAAGCCGACGTCGGCGAGCACGCGCAGTTCGAGCTTGAGCTTCTTCTGCTCGCCGGGCCAACCCGGGGTCTTCTGGCGTGGCGCGCGGTTGGTGCTGGTCTTGAAGTGCAGGTTGCCGAAGCCGCCGTCGCCACCCTTGACGATCAGCACCTTTTCGTCGGGCACGAGCAGTTCGGCAATGACCTGGTTGGTCTCGGTGTCGGTGATGACCGTGCCCATCGGCATGCGCATCACGATGTCTTCGGCAGCCGCGCCATACTGGTCGGAGCCGCGCCCGTTTTCACCGCGCCGCGCTTCGTGCCGGCGGGCATAGCGAAAGTCGATCAACGTGTTGAGGTTGCGGTCGCCCACCGCGAACACGCTCCCCCCACGGCCGCCGTCGCCTCCGTTCGGCCCGCCGAAAGGCAGGAATTTTTCGCGGCGGAAGCTCATGCATCCGTTGCCGCCATCACCGGCCACCACGTCGATGGTGGCCTCGTCGACGAACTTCATGGTTTTTTGTCAGTGCCCTGTGAAGGGTGCTTGTCGCCGGGCCGGCGATCGATGATCGACCACACGCCCACGGCGATCAGGATCAACGGCCACCACTGGCGCAGCCAACTCCAGTCGAACACACCGAAGTTGTGGGCCAGGAACAGGCAGCCCAGAACGATGAGGATGATGCCGCTCTTGCTCATGTGCTTGTGTCTCGCAGGCCAAGTTGAGCCCACATGGTAAGGCAGCGCCCAAATGCAGAAGCCCCGGCGGGCCGGGGCTTCGGAGATTCTGGCCGCTCACGCAGCCGGAAAATCACGCGCTCTTGACGAACACCGTCTGGCGGTTGCGCGGGCCCTTCACAGCGTAGCTGACTTCGCCGTCGACCAACGCAAACAGGGTGTGGTCCTTGCCGACGCCGACGTTCGTGCCGGCATGGAACTTGGTGCCACGCTGACGCACGATGATCGAACCGGCCGGGACTTGCTGGCCGCCGAACACCTTGACGCCGAGCATCTTCGGTTGTGAGTCGCGGCCGTTCCGTGTGGAACCGCCGCCCTTTTTCTGTGCCATGGTTGTAGCTCCTTGACTGGGGTTGTGGCCCGCTTACGCGTTCACCGCACCGATTTGAATCTCGGTGAAGTTCTGGCGATGACCTTGCCGCTTTTGATAATGCTTGCGACGTCGCATCTTGAAAATGCGCACCTTGTCATGCCTGCCATGAGCCACAACGGTGGCCACCACGCTTGCGCCCGTCACCAAGGGAGTCCCGACCTTCAGTTCGGCGCCGGCACCAATGGCCAACACCTGGTCGATCGTGATCTCTTGGCCAACATCCGCAGCAATCTGTTCTATTTTGATCTTTTCGCCAGCAGCAACCTTGTATTGCTTGCCACCGGTTTTTATGACCGCGTACATATCAGCCCTTTCGTTTGACTTCCCGCGCGGCTGACGAGCAGCACACGCAAGCCCTGCAAAACACGCAGAGCCTGTGATTCTAGCACGGGACCCGTCTGTTGCGGCAGGTCGGCCTTGGCCCGGCGCCGCAAGCGAGGGGCGAAGAGAGGCAACGCTCGCGGCGCGCCCCGCTTTCTATAATCGGCTTCGTTTTCCCGGGCGCAGCGTGCAATCCACTTCCTCTCTTCCTCTCGCAGCCATGTCGGATACCGGCGCCGCGTCGAGCGCCGCAGCCGTCTTGGCCGCCGACATGCGGCAAGTGGATGCGGTGATCCAGCGCAGGCTGGCCTCGGACGTCGCGATGATCAACCAGATCGCGACCTACATCATCAGTGCCGGCGGCAAGCGCATCCGGCCGAAGCTCGTGCTGCTGTTTTCCAACGCCCTCGGTTTCACGGGCAAAGAGCGCTTCGAACTGGCAGCGACCGTCGAGTTCATCCACACCGCGACGCTTCTGCACGATGACGTGGTCGATGAATCGGCGTTGCGCCGTGGCCGGCAGACCGCCAACGCCCTGTTCGGCAACGCCGCCAGTGTGCTGGTCGGCGACTTCGTCTACTCGCGCGCCTTCCAGATGATGGTGTCGGTGAACCGGATGCGTGTGCTCGAAGTGCTGGCCGACGCAACCAACGTGATCGCCGAAGGTGAAGTGCTGCAGTTGATGAACATGCACGACCCCGACATCTCGGTCGAGGACTACCTGCGGGTCATTCGTTTCAAGACGGCGAAGCTCTTCGAGGCGAGCGCGCGGCTGGGTGCCATCTTGGCCGAGGCCGACCCGGCCGTCGAAGAGTCGTGCGCTGCCTACGGCCGCGCGCTCGGCACCTCGTTCCAGTTGGTCGACGACCTGCTCGACTACGAGGGCGCCACCGAGCAACTTGGCAAGAACGTCGGCGACGACCTGCGTGAAGGCAAGCCGACGCTGCCGCTGCTGCTGGCGATGGAGCGGGGGGCCGGGGCGGAGCGTGAGTTGATCCGCCATGCCATCGAACACGGCGAGGTCGCCCGCCTTCCCGACATCGTTGAAATCGTGCGCCGCACCGGCGCCATTGCCGCGACGCGCGACGCTGCCAGAGCCGAAGCCGACAAGGCGGCCGAGTGTCTCGGCGTTCTCGCGCCTTCGGCCTTCAAAGAAGCTCTGCTAGAATTCTGTGTTCGATCTGTCGAGCGCTCTTCTTGAGCCGTTCGCCGGTGGCCTCGCTTCAAGCAGCCAGAAAATCGGGGTGTAGCTTAGCCTGGTAGAGCGCTACGTTCGGGACGTAGAGGCCGGAGGTTCGAATCCTCTCACCCCGACCAGTTTTCCTTCTTCACTTGCCTGCGGTTCCCCGTCGAACCGGCTTTTGGCCACGCGCGCCGTGGTCTGGCAGTGACACAGTTCGCAGGAAAGCAGCTCCCGGTCAATCCGAATCTCGTTTCTCCGAAACGCGTGCTAAGCTGTTGATTCTTCTTGCTACTTCGTTCTCTCGCGACGCACTTCGATCGCCCCCGCCAATCGGCGCTGGCAGTTTTTGCATCCGGCGACTGCCTGGGCGTGAACAAGTGGTTCGGAGCAGCTCATTTCAACCCATCCGGGCCTTGTGCAATCTGTTTCAATGGCTCAGGAACCGAGCGTGAATTGTTGGCGAGTGCTAACGCCGAACACGGTTACAGTGCTTGATGAATCAGGGATGATTAGTCGTTTTCTTGCGGCATGACTTGAACCAGCGATCAGTGGATACATTGGCCGAAGCCCCACAGTCCGCGCTCTCCGGAGTGGCGCGCGTGCTCGTTCACGCCGGCAAGCTGCAAGCCAAGGTCGCCGAAGACCTCGTCCGCAGCGCCAAAGACAAACGCAGCAGCTTCGTCGCCTCTGTCATCGCCGCCGGCGCGGTTTCTCCCGGCGATCTGGCGCACACCTTGTCGACAGCGCTGGCACTGCCGCTGCTCGACCTCACGTCCATCGACCCACAGCGGCTGCCGCGCAACGTCATCGACGGCAAACTGGCCGCGCAGTACCAGGTGGTCGTTCTGGGCAAGCGTGGCAGCCGCTTGTTCATCGGCGGCGCCGACCCGACCGACCAGGAAGCCGTCGAACGCATCAAGTTCGCGACCCAGCTTTCGCCCGAATGGGTCATCGTCGAGCACGACAAGCTCTCCAAGATGCTGGAAAGCAGCGGCGCCAGCGCCAGCGAAACGCTGGAATCGATGTCGTCGGGCGATTTCGAGTTCGACGTCACCGACGACGTCACCACTCCGCAGGAGTCGGCAGAACCGACCTCCGACGTCGAAGACGCGCCGGTCGTGCGCTTCCTGCAGAAGATGCTGATCGACGCGATCAACGCGCGCGCGTCCGACCTGCACTTCGAGCCCTACGAATACCACTACCGCGTGCGCTTCCGCATCGACGGCGAACTGCGTGAAATCACGCAGCCGCCGATCGCGATCAAGGACAAGCTCTCGTCGCGGATCAAGGTGATCTCGCGGCTCGACATCGCCGAAAAACGCGTGCCGCAGGACGGCCGCATGAAGCTCAAGTTCGGCTCGAAGGCGATCGACTTCCGGGTCAGCACCCTGCCCACGCTCTTCGGCGAGAAGATCGTGATCCGGATTCTCGACCCGAGCAGCGCCAAGGTCGGCATCGAAGCGCTCGGCTATGAGAAGGTCGAGAAAGACCGCTTGCTCAAGCTGATCCAGCGGCCCTACGGCATGGTGCTCGTGACCGGCCCGACCGGCAGCGGCAAGACCGTGTCGCTCTACACCTGCCTGAACATCCTGAACCAGCCGGGCGTGAACATCTCGACCGTGGAAGACCCGGCCGAAATCAACCTGCCCGGCGTGAACCAGGTCAACGTGAACGACAAGGCCGGGCTCACGTTTTCGGCCGCGCTCAAGTCGTTCCTGCGCCAGGACCCGGACATCATCATGGTCGGCGAAATCCGCGACCTCGAAACCGCCGACATCGCGATCAAGGCCGCGCAGACCGGCCACATGGTGATGTCCACGCTGCACACGAACGATGCGCCGACCACGCTGACGCGCCTGCTCAACATGGGCGTGGCGCCGTTCAACATCGCGTCCAGCGTGTTGCTCATCACCGCACAGCGGCTGGCCCGCAGGTTATGCGAAACCTGCAAGGCCCAGGCCGACTACCCGCGCGAAGCGATGCTCAAGGCGGGCTTCAGCGCGGCCGACCTCGACGGCACATGGCGCCCCTACCGCGCCGTGGGCTGCTCGGCCTGCAACAACGGCTACAAGGGCCGCGTCGGCATCTACCAGGTGATGCCGATCACCGAGGCCATCCAGAAGATCATCCTGAACGAAGGCACGTCCATGGACATCGCGGCCCAGGCGCAACGCGAAGGCGTGCGTGACCTGCGCCAGTCCGGTCTCGTGAAGGTGCGGGCCGGCTCGACCACGCTCGAAGAAGTGATCTCGGTGACGAACGAATAACCAAACACTATCGAAGGGACGAGGGATCAGCTTCCTCGTAGCGCACCATGGCGACTGCAACCGCGGTAAAAGGCATCAGGGAAATCGTCTTCGAGTGGGAAGGCAAGGACAAGAACGGCAAGACCGTTCGTGGCGAGATGCGCGCCGGCGGCGAAGCCCAGGTGGGTGCGAGCCTGCGTCGCCAGGGCATCCTCGTCAACAAGGTCAAGAAGCGCCGCCTCTCGGGTGGCAAGGCGATCAAGCAGAAAGACATCGCCGTCTTCACGCGTCAGCTCTCCACGATGATGCGCGCCGGCGTGCCGCTGATCCAGTCGTTCGACATCGTGGCCCGTGGCAGCACCAACGCCAAGATGACGCGCCTGCTGGTCGACATCCGCTCAGACGTTGAAACCGGCACGAGCCTGTCTTCGGCTTTCCGCAAGCACCCGCTGTTCTTCGACGCGCTCTACTGCAACCTGGTCGAAGCCGGTGAAGCCGGCGGTATTCTCGAAACGCTGCTCGACCGCCTGGCGATCTACCAGGAAAAGACGATGGCGATCAAGAACAAGATCAAATCGGCGCTGATCTACCCGGTCGCCG
Source organism: Rhizobacter sp. (assembly GCF_032229685.1). Classification (GTDB taxonomy): domain Bacteria; phylum Pseudomonadota; class Gammaproteobacteria; order Burkholderiales; family Burkholderiaceae_C; genus LMDS01. The sequence goes on from NZ_JAVTWP010000010.1 coordinate 29,432, forward strand.
TGATGGTGGTCGCGTTCGTGGTGCTGTCGGTCATCATGATCTTCGTGATCCCGGCCTTCAAGGAAGTGTTCTCGTCCTTCGGCGCCGAGCTGCCTGCGCCCACGCTCGTGGTGATGGCGATCTCGGAGTTCTTCGTCAAGTACTGGTACCTGATCTTCGGTGTGATCGGTGGCGGTGTGTACTTCTTCCTGCAGTCGTGGAAGCGCTCGCTGAAGATGCAGAAGGCCATGGACCGCCTGCTGCTGCGCGTGCCGGTGTTCGGTGACCTGGTGAACAAGTCGGCCGTGGCGCGCTGGACGCGCACGCTCTCCACCATGTTCGCAGCGGGTGTGCCGTTGGTCGAAGCGCTCGACTCTGTCGGCGGCGCGTCGGGCAACGCGGTGTTCCTCGAAGCCACCGAGCAGATCCAGAAAGACGTGTCGACCGGCTCGGCGCTCACCACCTCGATGCAGACCACCGGCGTCTTCCCGACCATGGTGATCCAGATGTGCGCCATCGGCGAAGAGTCGGGCTCGCTCGACCAGATGCTCGGCAAGGCCGCCGAATTCTATGAAGACGAGGTCGACGAGGCGGTGAAGGGCCTGTCGAGCCTGATGGAGCCTTTCATCATCGTGATCCTCGGCACCTTGATCGGTGGCATCGTCGTGTCGATGTACCTGCCCATCTTCAAGCTCGGCCAGGTCGTCTAGAAGTTTGTCGATGTTCGCCGACCTGATCGACGAGCAATTCGTCGAGCTGATGCTGTCGCCGTTCGTCCTGGCCTGGCTGGGCCTGATGATCGGCAGCTTCCTGAATGTGGTGATCCACCGCGTGCCGCTGATGATGGAACGCGCGTGGAAGCTCGAGAGCGCCGAAACACTGGGCGTGCCTGTCGAAGCGCCACCGCCCATCACGCTGTCGACGCCACGCTCGCGCTGCCCGTCGTGCGGCCATGCGATCACCTGGTACGAAAACATTCCGGTGCTGAGCTACGCCTGGCTGCGTGGGCGCTGCTCGGCCTGCAAGACCAGCATCTCGGCGCGTTACCCCTTGATCGAGCTGTTCACCGGCGCGTTGTTCGCAGCCATCGGCTGGAAGTTCGGCGCCGTGCCCGCCGCGCTGCTGTGGTGTGGCTTCGCGGCCGTGCTGGTGGCCCTGGCCGGCATCGACTGGGACACCACGCTGCTGCCCGACAGCCTGACCTTGCCCTTGCTCTGGGCCGGCCTCGTGGCCAGCGCGCTGGGCTGGACGATCCCGCTGCACAGCGCGTTGTGGGGCGCAGTGGCCGGTTACTTGTCCTTGTGGTCGGTCTACTGGCTGTTCAAGCTCACGACCGGCAAAGAAGGCATGGGCTTCGGCGACTTCAAGCTGCTGGCCGCGCTCGGCGCCTGGCTCGGGCTGAAGATGATCCTGCCTGTGGTGCTCGCGGCCTCGATCATCGGCGCCATCGTCGGCATCGGCATGAAGTTCGGCGGCCAGTTGCGCGAAGGCCGCTACGTGCCCTTCGGCCCGTTTCTCGCCGGCGCCGGGCTCGTGGTGATGCTCGCGGGCCAGGCCCGCGTGCTGCGCTGGCTCGGCTGGGCCTGAAGGCTCGTCAGATGCTGCTGCGGATCGGCCTGACCGGCGGCATCGGCAGCGGCAAGAGCACGGTCTCGACGCTGCTCGCCAGCCTGGGCGCCACGATCGTCGACACCGACGCCATCGCGCGCCAGATCGCCTTGCCCGGCGGCGCGGCCATGGAAGGCATTCGCCAGACTTTCGGCGCTGGCTTCATCGACGCCGCCGGTGGCCTCGACCGCGAGCGCATGCGGGCGCTGGCGTTTTCCGACGACACGGCGCGGCGCCGCCTCGAAGCGATCCTGCACCCGCTGATCGGCCTCGAAACCGAACGCCAGGCCGCCGCCAGCAGCGCGCCGGTGATCGTGTTCGACGTGCCGCTGCTGGTCGAGTCGGGGCGCTGGCGGGCACGTGTGCACAAAGTGCTCGTGGTCGACTGCCACGAGTCGACGCAGGTGGCCCGCGTGGTCGCACGTTCAGGCTGGTCTGCCGACGCCGTGCAGGCGGTCATCGAGCGGCAGGCGAGCCGCGCGCGGCGGCGTGCCTGCGCCGACGCGGTCATCTTCAACGACGGCATCTCGCCCGCGCAGCTCGGCGACGAGTTGCGTTCCTTGTGGAACCTCTGGACACAGCCCTCTGCGGGCGCGCCATCCTGCTCGTGAGGCCCACTGTGGAACAATCGCGCCTCGGCGGGGTCTGCCCCGGCCCCACTCCTTGCGCACCGCACTGCGCAGCAGGCTGACCGTGATCCTCTACGAATACCCGTTCAACGAAAGCATCCGCACCATGCTGCGGCTCGAACTCCTGTTCGACCGCCTCGGCCAGCTGATCGCCCGCGATGCGGCCGTCGACCACCACTTCGCGCTGGCCACGGTGTTCGAGATCATGGACGTGGCGGCACGTGCCGACCTGAAGTCCGACCTGCTGAAAGAGCTTGAAAAACACAAGCTCCAGTTCAACAGCTACCGCGGCAACCCGTCCATTTCAGAAGGCGCGCTCGACGAGGTCATCACGAAGATCGACCACGCCTTCAACGGCCTGAACCTGCTGCCCGGCAAGGCCGGCGCCGCGCTCACGAGCAACGACTGGCTGATGGGCATCCGCAGCCGCATCAGCATTCCCGGCGGCACCTGCGAGTTCGATCTGCCGGCCTACTACGCCTGGCAAAAGCTCGAACCGGCGCGCCGCCGTGCCGACCTGTTGAACTGGGTCAGCTCGCTGATGCCGCTCGCCGAAGCGCTGCAGGTGCTGCTCGGCCTGCTGCGCGATTCCGGCGTGCCCCACAAGGTGGTGGCGCCCGCCGGCCAGTACCAGCAGAGCCTGCCGCAAGGCCGCGTCTACCAGCTGATGCGGGTGCGCCTCGAGCAGAGCGAACTGCTGGTGCCCGAGATCAGCGGTCACCGGCTGATGGTGTCGGTGCGCCTGATGCGGCAAGACGCCGAAGGCCGGCTCAAGCCGAGCCCGGCCGACACGAGTTTCGAATTGACCCTCTGTTCTTGAGCATGGAGCCGGTCAAGCCACGCGTCATTCGCTGCCCGGGTTGCGGCGGCCCGAGCGTCTACGCCAGCAGCAACGACTTCCGCCCGTTCTGCAGCGCACCCTGCAAGAACCACGACTTCGGCGCTTGGGCGAGCGGCGCCTACGCGGTCGACGCCGACAGCGCGCCGAAAGACCCGCCGGCCGACGCCGGCCCGAGCGACAGCGCGCCCACGACCCACTGAAGCGGCGCAGCGCTCAGAGTTTGAGCCAGTGTTCGGTAAAGCCCGCCAGATCCTGGTGCACCGACTTCGCCAGCACCAGCTCGTTGCCCACGTTCGGGCTGCCGTTCGGCGCCCGCAACACCAGCGCCGTGTGGATGTCGCGCGGCACGCCGCGCATGTAAGGCAGGTAGTCGTCGACGAAGGCGACCGGGCGCAGTTCGGTGATGGCGTCGGCCTTCGGGCTGCGCTCGACGGCTTCGTTGCCGGTCGCGATCACACGCTCGATCGGGAAGCCCAGCGCTTTCAGGTTGCGCAGGCGCGCGGCTTCGAATTCAAGCTCCAGCGCCGAAACGCACACGAGCTCGTAACCCGCGTCGTGCAGCCGGTGGCAGGCTTCGAGCGCACCTTCGATGGCCGGCACCGTGGCCCAGAAGTGCTCGTCGAAAGACGCCCTGAACAGCACACGCTTCTTCTCGTCGAGCCGCTCCACTTTCCAGCGGTCCATCGGCCAGTAGGCCAGCGGGTCGCGCTCGGCCGGCGCCTTGCCGAAGGCACGCTGCCACGCACCGGCGTAGGCAAGGTGAAAGTCGAGCAACACGCCGTCGGCGTCGAGTGCGATCACGGGTTTGGGCATGCAGCGACTTTAGCCGCAGCGCCACGCGGCGGCTGTCACCTGCCCGACGCGCATCGCAGGAATTCACGCGGCCGCGGCGCCACGCCCACGGGCACGCGCCGCGCTACTCGGCTTCGACAGGCTTGACCACCTTGCCCGGCTTGGCCACCTCGGCGCGAAACACCAGCGCCGACTCGAACGAGGCACGCACGAACTTCAGCGCCGCCGCGAACTCGTCGTCGCTGAGCTGCCGCGCCGCGTCGCTCGAACGGTAGATGTTCGCGAACTCGCGCTCGCGACCAGCCTGCACGGCGAGCTTGCCGACACCCAGGCTTTCGAGCGTGGCCCACAACTTCGGGTTGTAGGTGCGGGTGAGTTTCATCGCGACCGGGATCGGGTCGTTGCGGCCCAACACGCCGGCCAGCCGCAGGATGATCTCGAACGGCAGACCGACCTTGCCGCCTTCCACCTGTTCGAGCAGTGTCACATCTTTCAGGTTGATCGCGCCGCCCAGGTCCTGCAGCGTGAGGCCGGCGCTTTCACGCAGGTCGCGGAACACGCTGCCGGCCTTTTCGACGGCCGCCTTGTGCGACGGTTTCGTCAGCTTCGAAGCCGCGACGCGGAACGACAGGTCGGCCGCGTTGTTGGCGATGCCGAGCACGAAATCGGTCCACGAGCGCAGGTCACGCGCCAGGGTCATCAGGCCTTTGCTGGCATCGACCGGCGGCTTGGGCACCATCGCCTTCAAGGCCCGCGCCGGCACGGTGGCGATCGCCTTCTTCGCAGGGGCACGTTTGCGCGCGGTCGTTGCCATCGTGTGCCCCGGTCAGAGTGCGCGTGCCGCGTCGCCGTAGATCAGGCGGCGCACACCATCGCGGTGAAATGGCTGCCACTGCCCTTCGGGCTGCGCCAGCCGGTCGGCCACAGCGTACAGCACGGCCGGGTGTGCGCCCATGCCGACGTGGCTGGCGCGCACTTCGATGTTCTCGGTGCGCGCCGCCGGCTGCTGGATGCTGCATTGCCAGGCCACCACACCGTCGGTGCGGCTGTAGATCGAGGTCGTGGGCACGGCCGGGGCTTCGCTCAGCGGGCCGAAACCTTTCGGGTCGTCGGCCTTGCGCCCGCTCACCCATTCGTAGAAGCGCCAGGCGTTGCTCGCTTTCGGGTGGCCGGTGAACGGCGTGCCGAGCGTGATCGCGCAGCGCACCGCGTCGGGCGCACGCTTGGCCAGTTCGCGCGCGTAGACGCCGCCCAGGCTCCAGCCGATCACGCTGATCTTGCGGCCAGAGCTGCGGTGCAGTTCGTGCACACGCTCCACGCACGCTTCGAACACCCCCGGCCGCGGCCCGAGGTTGCGCCCTTGCGCCCAGCCGTGCGGCACGTAGCCCTTCTGCTTGAGAAAGCGCCGCAGCGCGCCGGTCGAGGTGTCGGACGCGGCCAGGCCCGGCAGCACGAGCACGGTGTGGCCGTCGCCCCGCGGCCCGTGCATCAGCACCGGCCAGAGCGCAGCGCTGCTGAAGGCCTCGAACGGCGCGCGCCATTCAAGCGCGATGAGGTGCGCACCGGGTGGTTTGATCCGGGCGTGGCGGTTCATGGTCTGGGCGTTCGACATCGGGTTCCTTCTCGATCAGTGCGGGCGTGCGGTCGCGGCAGTTTTCGCGGCGCGCTTGCGCGGCACCGCCGTGGCGGGCGTGGCGCGGCGCCGGGCAGAGGCGGTCTTCGTGGCCTTGGCAGCACGCGGTGCGGCCACCTCGGCCAGGGCGACCACAGAAGCCGTTTTCGCCCGTGCAGGCTTCTTCGCGACCGCCACCACCGGCTCGGGCGCAGCCGCCGGCAGCGCAGCCGCCACCGGCTCGCGCGCTTCGATCAGCGCCTTCAGCTTGTGGTGCTCTTCGACCACGTAGTCGGCCAGGTCGGCCACGTCGGGCAGCGCACGCCGGCAGGCCGTGAGGCCGACTTCGAGCGCGCCGTTGTAGCTCTGCACGGTCATGTTCAGCGCAATGCCGTGGCCGGGGATCGACACCGGGTAGAAGCTCGCGAGCTTGGCGCCTGCGAAATACAGCGGGAACTGCGGCCCGGGCACGTTCGAGATCGCCACGTTCACGATCGGCGGCAGCCTGTTGGCCAGGCGCGAACGGCCGTACAACGACACCAGCCCCGACATCAGCCACGGCACACCAAGCGAAGGAAAGTCGGTCGGCATCGCGCCCTTCACGCTGAGCTGCAGCTTCTTGCCGACGTTGGCCGAGGCGTTGATCGCCATCAGCCGTTCCATCGGGTCGTCGATGGTCGTGGCCAGGCTCACCATCATCATCGACACCTGGTTATTCGGGTCGGTGTTGCCGGCTTCGCGCAACGAGACCGGCACGCCGGCGATCAGCGGCTTGTCGGGCACGCAGTCGTAGTCGGCCAGGTAACGCTTGAGCGCGCCGGCGCAGGTGGCCATCACGATGTCGTTCAGGCTCGCGCCGCTGCGCTTGGCCATCGCCTTCACTTCGGCCAGCGGCAGCGAACGCGCCGCGAAAGCGCGCTGGTTCGTGATCGCCACGTTGAGTGGCGTCTTCGGCCCGAGCGCAAAACCTTCGGGCAGACCGAGATGGCGCTTGCCGTCTGTTTCAGACACCGGGTAGACCACGCTCGCGATCGCGCGGCCCACGGCGGGCAGCGACTTGAAGAGCTTCACGTACTGCGTCAACGCGTTGCTGATCGCAGCACCGGCGAGCTCGGCCACACCGAGCTGGTACTGGTTGGTTCGCAGCCGCGGGCGCGGCGGCTTGATCGGCGCTGGCACCGCCGACGGGCTCAGCAGCGCCTTGGCGATCGCCACGCCGGCCTGGCCGTCGATGGCGGCGTGGTGCATCTTGTTGTAGACGGCCACCTGCCCGGTGTTCAGCCCTTCGATCACGTAGATTTCCCAGAGCGGGCGGCTGCGGTCCAGCAGGCTCGAATGCAGCCGCGCGACGTACTTTTCAAGCTGCTCGAGCGTGCCCGGGCGCGGCAGGATCACGTGGCGCACGTGGTAGTCGAGATCCACGTCTTCGTCGTCGACCCACACCGGGTTGGCCAGGTCGAAGGGCATCAGCGCGAGCTTGCGCTGGAACACCGAAGCCAGGTGCATGCGCGTGGCCATCCAGCGCTTCACGTCTTCGTAGTAGTCGCCGGCGTAGCCTTCGGGCAGGTCGGCGATCTGCAGGCTGCCCACGTGCATCGGCATCTCGGGGGTTTCGAGGTGCAGGAACGAAGCGTCCATGCCGCTGAGGTGGATCATGTCGGTGTCTCCTTCAGGCTTTCTGTGCCGCGCGTTTGCGCTCTTCTTCGTCGACCAGGTCTTTCTTCGAGAGTTTGCCCACCGCTGTTTTCGGCAGCTCGGCGCGCAGCTCCAGCGCCTGCACCATCTCATGCTTGCCGATGCGGTCCTTCAGAAAGGCCTTCAGCTCGTCGAGCGTGAACGCGGGCGCGTCTTTCTTCAGCTTGATGAAGGCCTTGGGCGACTGGCCGCGGTATTCGTCGGGAATGCCGATCACGCAGACTTCTTCGACCGAGGCGTGTTCGTAGATCGCTTCTTCGATCACCCGCGGGTAGACGTTGTAGCCGCCGCACAGCAGCATGTCTTTCGTGCGGTCGACGATGAACACAAAGCCGTCGGCGTCCATCTTCGCCACGTCGCCGCTGCGGAAGAAACCGTCTTTCGTCATCGACTTGGCGGTAGCGGCTTCGTTCTTCCAGTAGCCCTTCATCACGTTCGGGCCGCGAATGCAGAGCTCACCCGGCTCGCCCGGTGGGGCGTCGACGTCGGGGTTGCTCAGGCTCTCGAACTTGAGCTCGATGCCAGGCAGCGGCATGCCGCACGAACCGGCCTTGCGCATGCCGTGCACCGGCGTGAAGGTGCCGGTGGGCGATGTTTCGGTCATGCCCCAGCCTTCGTTGAGCTTGCAGCCGGTGAGCTCGACGAAGCGGTTCGCCACCTCGACCGGCAGCGGCGCGCCACCCGAGCCGCAGAACTGGAGCGACTTCAATTCGCCGGCGATCACGCGCGGGTGCGCCGACATCGCCATGTACATCGTCGGCACGCCAGTGAACAGGCTGATCTTCTTGTCGATCAGGTCCTTGATGACCGCGTCGACATCGAAGCGCGGGTGCAACACCAGCAACGCGCCAAGCCGCACGCCGTAGAGCAGGTTCACGGTCAGCGCGTAGATGTGGAACAGCGGCAGCACCACGAGCACGCGCTCGGCGCCTTCGGTCAGCACACGCGGGTTGCCTTGCGACGTGGCCATGTACTGCGCGCAAGCCGCGGTGAGGTTCGCGTGCGTCAGCATCGCGCCCTTGGGCAGGCCGGTCGTGCCGCCGGTGTACTGCAAGGCCACAACGGCCTGCGTCAGGTCGCCCAGCGCGTGCACCACGTGGTCACCCTCGTTGGCGAGCAGCGAGTCGAACGCGACGTGTTTGTCGTCAACGGCCACCGGCGCGAGCTGGCCCGCTGCCTGCAGATGCGCGCGCACGCCGGCCGGCTGCGCCGCGTAGTCACCCATGCTGCCGACGATCAACTTCTTGAGGCGCGACGAGCCGAGCAGCCGCGCCATCTGCGGGTAGAGCACCGCGAGATCGAGCGTGACGAGGATGTCGGTTTCGCTGTCTTCGATCTTGTGCGCCAGCACGCGCTCGGCATCGAGCGGCGAGTAGTTCACGACCGTGCCGCCGGCCTTCAGCGCAGCGAAGAAGGCGATGGGGTAGTGCGGCGTGTTCGGCAGATAAAGCCCAACGTGCACGCCCGGCCCGACGCCGAGCTGCTGCAGCCCCTTGGCGGCACGGCTCACCAGGTGGCCGAACTCGCTGTAGCTGATCACGCGCCCCATGAATTCGAGCGCCGGGTGGTCGGGCCAGCGTTTCACGGCATCGTCGAGCAACTGCTGCACCGGCATCAGCGGCAGTTCGGCGTCCCATCGCACGCCGTCGGGGTAAGACTTGATCCAGGGATGCTCTGCGGCCACGGGGGTTCCTGAGGGTGAATGGGTGGGCGTGCGGCGCGGGCGCCGCACTGACGAAATATCGCGTGGTGCCGAGGCCGGTCAGTTGGGGGTTTGCCCGGAGTCGCCCACGAGCTGCCAGGCCCGTTCGGCCACGCTGCGCGCCTTGCGGCCGGCTTCGAGCGCGTGCACGCTGCTGGCCGAGCCGTCGAGCGCGCGGCGCAAGATGCCCTGCGAGATCGCGGCACCACGGAACAGGTTGTAGACGAGGTAGAAGTTCCACTCGCCCGCAGAAGGCAGCGCCTCGCCGACCCGTTCGCAGTAACGCGCCACGTACTCTGCCGCGGTCGGGATGCCGAGCGCCGGCAGGTCGAGGCCGGCCAGCCCGCGCGTGGCGCCGGGTTCGGTGTGCCAGGCGAGCGCGTGGTACGCGAAGTCGGCCATCGGGTGGCCGAGCGTCGAAAGCTCCCAGTCGAGCACGGCCACCACGCGCGGCTCGGTCGAGTGGAACACCAGGTTGTCGAGGCGAAAGTCGCCGTGCACCAGCGCCGCCGTGTCGCCCGGCGGAATGTGCAGCGGCAGCCACTCGATCAGCCGCTCCATCGCCTCGATGCGTTCGGTTTCGGACGCGCGGTACTGCGCGCTCCAGCGGCCGATCTGGCGCGCGAAGAAGTTGCCGGGCTTGCCGTAGTCGGCCAGGCCGATTTGCGCGGCGTCGAGCCGGTGCAAGGCGGCGATCACGCGGTTCATGTCGTCGAACAAGGCGCTGCGCTCGGCGCCGCTGAAGCCGGGCAGCCGCGGGTCCCAGAGGATGCGGCCCTGCACGTTTTCCATCACGTAGAAGGCACTGCCGATCACCGAGGTGTCTTCGCAAAGGCAGTGCATCTGCGGCACCGGCACGCCCGAGCCACGCAACGCATTCATCACCCGGTATTCACGCTCGATGGCGTGGGCCGAAGGCAGCAGCTTGCCGGGTGGCTTGCGGCGCAACACGTAACTCGCGCCCGGGGTGATCAGCAAGTAGGTGGGGTTCGACTGCCCGCCCTTGAACTGCTCGACCTGCAGCGGCGCCGAGAAGCCCGCCATGTTGGTGGCGAGCCAGGCTTCGAGCGCGGCCACGTCGAAGCGGTGCCGATCCTGCACGGGCATCGTGCCCACGAACTGCTCGCTCATCCCGCCCCCGTCTTTCGATGATCGGGTTCTACACGATCGCCGCCGCGCGGCTGTCACCTGTGCGGCACTGCACGCAGCGCGTGTGTGCAGCACAATGGATCGCACCGCCCCACGCACCGACCGCCGATGAACCCACGAACGCCTCTCAAACGCCGAACCGTGCTCGCCGCCGCGGCCGCGCTGGCGCCTTCCACGGCCTGGTTGAAGACCCGAGGAAACCCGATGAACGCCGTCCAGGTCGAAGAACGCAGCTTGTCCGATCTGCAGGTCGAACTCCGCGCAGGCCGCCTCAGCGCACCGCAGCTCACTGCCGCCTACCTCGCCCGCATCGAGGCCGTCGACCGCGCAGGCCCGCGCTTGCGAAGCGTGATCGAAACCAACCCCGACGCCGCCGACATTGCGCGCGTGCTCGAACTCGGCCGGCGCGCGCGCGGCCCGCTGTTCGGCCTGCCGATCCTCATCAAAGACAACGTCGACACGCGCGACAGGATGCAGACGACCGCGGGCTCGCTCGCCCTGGTCGGCAGCAAACCGCCGGCCGACGCCTTCGTGGTGCAACAACTGCGCTCGGCCGGCGCGGTGATCCTGGGCAAGACGAACCTGAGCGAGTGGGCCAACATCCGCAGCAGCCAGAGCACCAGCGGCTGGAGCGCGCGCGGCGGCCTCACGCGCAACCCGCACGCGCTCGACCGCAACACCTCGGGTTCGAGCTCGGGCTCGGCCGCGGCAGTGGCCGCGAGCCTCTGCGCGGCGGCGGTGGGCAGCGAGACCGACGGCTCGATCCTGAGCCCTTCGTCCATCTGCGGCATCGTCGGCCTGAAGCCCACCGTGGGCCTGGTGAGCCGCAGCGGCGTGATCCCGATCGCGCACAGCCAGGACACGCTCGGCCCGATGGCTCGCAGCGTGCGCGACTGCGCCATCCTGCTCGGCGCGATGACCGGCTTCGACGCCGAAGACGCCGCCATGCAGGGCAGCGCGCCACACAGCCTGAGCGACTACACCGGCGCGCTCGACGCCAACGCACTGAGAGGCGCACGCCTCGGCGTGGCCCGGCAGTTCTTCGGCTTCCACGACCAGACCGAACAAGCCTATGCGCCGGTGCTCGAAGCGCTCAAGCGTGCCGGCGCGGTGCTCGTCGACCCGGTCACGTTGCCGGCGATCGACACCATCGGCGAGGCCGAGCTGACCGTGCTGCTCTACGAATTGAAAGCCGACCTCGCCGCCTACCTGCAGCGCCCGGGTTTCGAAACGCCAGTGAAAAGCCTGGCCGACGTGATTGCGTTCAACCAGAAGAACGCCACGCGCGAGATGGCCTGGTTCGGGCAAGACCTGTTCGAAAAAGCGCAGGCCAAGGGCCCGCTCACCGACGCCGAGTACCTCGACGCGCGCGCAAAATGCCTGCGCATCGCCCGAACCGAAGGCATCGAAGCGGTGATGCGTGAACACCAACTCGACGCGCTGATCGCCCCCACCGGCGGCCCGGCCTGGCGCATCGACACCGTGATCGGCGACCACTTCGTCGGCAGCAGCACCACGCCGGCGGCCGTGGCCGGCACACCGGCGATCACGGTGCCGGCCGCCATGCTGCGCGGCCTGCCACTCGGCCTCACGTTCTTCGGCAACGCCTGGAGCGAAGCGAAGCTGCTCGGCCTGGCCTACGCGTTCGAGCAAGCGACCAAGGCGCGCCGCGCACCGCGCTATGTGGCGAGCGTCGACGCCTGACAAAAACACTCTGCGGGAGACAGACCCCATGACGGAAAAGAACATCGGCGTGATCGGCCTCGGTGCCATGGGCAAGGGCATGGCGGCTTCGCTGCGCCGCGCCGGCTACCACGTGCACGTGTGCGACGTGCGCCCCGAAGGCGCCACCGCCTTCGCGGCAGAAGGCGGCACCGCCTGCGCGAACCCGGCCGAGCTGGCCGCGAAGTGCGGCGTGGTGGTGAGCGTGGTCGTCAACGCCGCGCAGACCGAAGCCGTGCTCTTCGGCGAGCACGGCGCCGCCGACGCACTCGCGCCCGGCAGCGTGTTCGTCATGTGCTCGACCGTCGACCCGAATTGGTCGGTCGCGCTCGAAAAGCGCCTGGCCGAACGTGGCGTGCACTACCTCGACGCGCCGATCTCGGGCGGCGCCGCCAAGGCCGCGAGCGGGCAGATGACGATGATGACTTCGGGCCGGCCCGAGGCGTATGCCAAGGTGGGCGGCGCGCTCGACGCGATGGCCGCCAAGGTCTACAAGCTCGGCGACGCCGCCGGCCCCGGCAGCAAGGTCAAGATCATCAACCAGTTGCTCGCCGGCGTGCACATCGCCGCCGCCGCCGAAGCCATGGCGCTCGGCCTGCGCGAGGGCGTGGCGGCCGAAGCGTTGTACGAGGTCATCACGAACAGCGCCGGCAACAGCTGGATGTTCGAGAACCGCATGGCCCACGTGATCGCGGGCGACTACACGCCGCTCTCGGCCGTCGACATCTTCGTGAAAGACCTCGGCCTCGTGCTCGACACGGCCCGCGCGAGCAAATTCCCGCTGCCGCTTTCGGCCACCGCGCACCAGATGTTCATGCAGGCGTCGAGCGCGGGGTACGGGCGGGAAGATGACTCGGCGGTGATCAAGATTTTTCCGGGGATCGGGTTGCCGGCGAAGAAGTGAAAGGCTGAGCGCTGCTGCGCTGACGCGCGGGCGTGGTGCCGAGCCGCCGGCGCATCAGTTGTGTCATGTGCTGCTGGCTCGCGAAGCCACAGGCCGCGGCGATGTCGGCCAGCGTGTGCGTGGAATGGTGCAGCAGGTGCACCGCGCGCTCGAGCCGGAGCTGCAGCACGAATTGATGCGGCGGCGAGCGGGTCGCGCTGGTGAAAGCCTGCGCGAATCGGTTGGGCGAAAGACCCACCACGGCCGCGAGCTCCGGAACAAGCAGGCGCTGATCGAGCCGGTCGGTGATGTAGTCGGTCAGGCGGGCCAGCAAGGCCGGCGTCAGCGGATTGCTTCTTGTCGGCCCGCCACACACCTGCCGCCGTGCGACACGAGCGAGGATCAGCCGCGCCAGGCTGTCGATGGCCTCGGCGCCGAAGGCCTGCCGGTCGGCAAGCTCGGCTGCCAGCAGGTCGAACAAGGCGCCCGCCCCGGCCAGGTTCACGTTCAGCAAGGGCACGGCGTCTGCAAGCAGCCCGCCCCAGGCCTCGCCGTCGGGGTGGTCGAAGGCCCGGGGGTTGAAATAGATGTTGATGTGCCGGCTGCTGCTGGCCTTGTGCCAGGTTGCACTGGCGCCCGCCGGCGTCAGGAACAACGAATGGCGCCGCGCGACGTAAGTGCGCGAGGTGTCTCCTTCCACATGACCCACGACGCGCGATGGCGACAGGTTGATCGACAGTCGGGCCACATCGAGTGGCGGCACCGTGAATGCATAGGCCGGCGACTCGTACAGCGCGACGGCCAGCGCGTCGGGGTGCACCAGTGATTGCGTCGTGCGGCCGCCGGCGCGTGCAAGCTGACCACCGTAGATGCGCACGCCGTTGCCGATCGCTTCGACCATCTGAGTGAGGCGCTCGCGCGCTGTTGTGAACCCTGCCGCTTTGTCGTGAACAGGCTGGCGCTCTTACGCCTGCGCGATGTCACGAAAAGAACGCCATCTTTCGCAGCGCCCGGTGGCAAACATGCAAGACCCGCGCTCGACTGCATGCGGCAATGCGCACTCCCATCAACATCAGGAGTGAATCCATGAATCGTCGATCATTCAGCCGCAGCGTGGCCGCCGCGGGCATCGGAATCGGGCTGGGCGCCAGCGAAGTTCGCGCGCAGTCGCGTGCAGACGCCACGCTCTTGTCGGGCACATCGCGCGGCGAAGAAGGCGGCATGCGCAGCGGAAAGATATTCACCACGAGCAACAGCGCGGCAGGCAACGAACTTCTCGTGATCGGGGCCGACCCGAACGGAACCCTGGCGCTGCTCGTGCGCTACCAGACCTTCGGCCTGGGCTCCGGGGCCGGGCTGGGTTCGCAGGGCGCCGTCACCCTGAGTGACGACGGCCGCTACCTGTTCGCCGTGAACGCGGGCAGCAACACCGTCTCGACCTTCGCCTTGCGCGCGGGCGCCCTGACACTCGTGTCGCTGCACGATTCCGGCGGCCTGCATCCGATCAGCGTGGCCGAGCGCGATGGGGTCGTCTACGTGCTGAACGACGGCGGTGCCGGCAATGTGGCCGGCTTTCGCAACGAACGCGGTGTGTTGCGCCCCATCGCGGGCAGCCTGCGCCCGCTGTCGGCAGCGGGTGGCACCGGCCCTGCTCAGGTGGGCATCGGCCCGGAAGGCGATGTGCTCGTGGTCACCGAGAAGACCACGAATCGGCTGGTGACCTTCGCGCTCTCGAACAACGGGCGCGCGGGGCCGCCGCAGGTCAGCGCGTCGGCGGGGATCACGCCGTTCGGCTTCGCGTTCGACGGGCGCAACCGCCTGTTCGTCAGCGAAGCGCCGGGCAGTTCGCTGTCGTCGTACCGCTTCGACGACCGTGCTCCGACGGGGCCGGTGCTCGTCAGCGCGGCGGTGCCCAACGGGCAGGGTGCGGCCTGCTGGGCGGCCACCACGCCGAATGGCCGCTTCGTCTACACCGGCAACGCCGGCACCAGTTCGATCAGCCAATACGCGACCGACCGCCGCGGCGGCGTGACGCTGGTCAACGGCGCCGCGGGCAGCACGGTGGGCGGTGGTGCCGGTGATCTTGCGATCGCGTCGCACGGCCGCACGCTGAGCATCCTTGCGCCGCGCACCGCCGCCGTGTTCAGCTTCTCGCTGGGGGCCGACGGCGCGCTCGCTCCGTCCGGCTCGGTCGCGGGCCTGCCGTCGACCGTCGTGGGGCTGGCGGCGAACTGAGTCCCGACCCGCGTCGGTCGCTCGAAGCCGACGCCCGGCTCGCCCCCCGCCGGCGAGCCGACACTTCCTCTTCCTGTTACGCGTAAGCCGCCAGTTCCCGCTTGGCAATCGCGTTCCGGTGCACCTCGTCGGGCCCGTCCGCCACGCGCAAGTGCCGCTCGTAGGCGTAGTAGCCCGTCAGCACCGTGTCCTGGCTCAGGCCCATCGCACCGAACGCCTGCATGGCCCAGTCGACCACCTTCACGCAGTTGTTCGGCGTGAGCACCTTGATCATCGCGATCTCGTTGGCGGCCACCTTGTTGCCCACCGTGTCCATTCGGTACGCGGCGTTCAGCACCATCCAGCGCGACTGATCGATCAGCATGCGCGACTCGGCGATGCGCTCGCGCCAAACGCCCTGGTCGGCCAGCTTCTTGTGGAACGCGGTGCGTGACACGAGCCGCTGGCACATGAGTTCGAGCGCCGCTTCGGCCATGCCGATCGCGCGCATGCAGTGGTGGATGCGCCCCGGCCCGAGCCGGCCCTGCGCGATCTCGAAGCCGCGGCCTTCGCCGAGCAGGATGTTCGAGACCGGCACGCGCACGTTGTCGAACGTGATCTCGGGGTGGCCGAACGGCGGGTCGTACACGCCGAGCAGCGCCATGTCGCGCACGATCGTCACGCCAGGCGTGTTCTTCGGCACCAGGATCATCGACTGCTGTTGGTGGCGATCCGCATTGTCAGGGTCGGTCTTGCCCATCAGCACGAAGATCTCGCAGCGTTCGTTCATCGCGCCGGTGATGTACCACTTGCGGCCGTTGATCACGTATTCGTCGCCTTCGCGGCGGATGCTGCACTCGATGTTGGTGGCGTCGCTCGAAGCCACGTCGGGCTCGGTCATCGCGAACGACGAGCGGATCTCGCCATTGAGCAGCGGCACGAGCCAGCGCTCCTGCTGCGCCTTCGTGCCGTAGCGCGCCAGCACTTCCATGTTGCCGGTGTCAGGCGCAGAACAGTTGAAGATTTCAGAACACCAGTAGCGCCGGCCCATGATCTCGGCGAGCGGCGCGTATTCCAGGTTCGTGAGGCCGGTGGTGGTGTGCGTGTCACCCGGGTGCGGCGGCAGGAACAGGTTCCACAGGCCCTGCTCGCGCGCTTTGGCCTTCAGCTCGGCCATCATCGGCAGCTCGGCATAGGCGCGGCCGGCCTTCGCGTTGGCCGCCAGCTCGGCTTCGTGGCGCGCTTCGTTCGGGTAGACGTGCTCAATCATGAACTTCTGCAGACGCTCGCGCAGCGCGATCACTTTCGGGGGGAAGTCGAATTCCATGGTCCGTCCTTGCTTGTGTGTGGCAGGCAAGATAACCAGTGAAAGCTGCAGGCGCTGTCTTTCGCGCGACAGTCGCGGCCGCGACAGGCCGAGCGTTTGTGCCAGATCAAGCCGCGATGTCGGGCCGCCCCAAACCCCAGTTCCACGGCCGCACTTCGACCGTGGCGTAGACCTGCGCGAGCTGGTACGGGTCTTCGGCCACGAAGCGGCGCACGGCTTCGATGTCGTCGGCTTCGACGACGAGCAAGGAGCCGTTCATCGCGCCGGCGTCTTCGCTCAGCGTCGGGCCGCCGAGCAGAACTTTCACCCGGTGTTCGCCGGGGTTGCGCAGGCGCGCACGGTGCGCTTCACGGACACGCTCGCGCTCGGGCAAGGCGCCGATGCGGTCGGTGGCCCAGACGGCGTAGTACATCGCGTTCAACCCGCCGCGCTGGCCAGCACGAAGGTCTGCGCCAGCGTGTAATACGGGCCGCTCATCGTGCTGCCGTCGGGCGCCGTGCCGCTCTCGTGCCGCACGAAGTCGCCGATCAGCGACGAGCGCACGCCGAACACCACATCGGATTCGAGGTACTCGTCGCCCTCGCGGAAGATGTGCGTCGTCAGCGTTTCGAAGCCCTCGGCCTTGATCAGGAAGTGCACGTGCGCCGGCCGCCATGGGTGCCGGCCGGTGGCGAGCAGCATGCGGCCCACCGGCCCGTCGGTGGGCACCGGGTAGGCCGTCGGCGTGATGCTGCAAAAGCGCACCCTGCCCTGCGCGTCGCTGCGCAGCACGCCGCGCGCGCGGCGTGTGTCACCGAGCTCGGCGCGCTGCACGTCGTACAGGCCGTCGTCATCGGCCTGCCACACGTCGACCTCGGCGTTCGCGATCGGCGTGCCATCTGCCGACACGACCCGCGCGTCCACGAACAAGGGCGTGCCCGGCGCGCCGCCGCTCAGGTCGGCGCCTTGCTCGACCAGCGGCGCATCGGCCACGTGGAACGGCCCGAACACGGTGGCTTCGGTCGCGCCCGCCGGCTTGGCGTTGTTCTGCGCCACCACCAGCATCGACAAGCCGAGCGTGTCCGAGAGCAGGATGAATTCCTGGCGTTTGGCATCGCACATCTGGCCCGTGGTGGTGAGGAACTGAATGCCCTGCATCCATTCTTCTTCGGTCAACGCCACCTCACGCGCAAAGCTGTGCAGGTGGGTCACGAGCGAACTCATGATCTGCTTCAGGCGCGGGTTGTCGCATTCGGAGAGCCGCGCCATGAAGGCCGGCGTGATCGTGTGCTGGTCGATGTTGCGCATGGGCAGTTCCTCAAAGTTTCAGCGTGCGCCGGGTCGGGAACAGCGAGAGCCCGAAGCGTTGCTGTGCCCAGCCCCACAAGCCCTGCTTGAAATAGATGGTGACCACGATGGCGAGCAGCCCCAGGCCCAGCAGGTACCAGGTGCCGTAGTCGCTGAAGAACTTGTTCAGCGCCCAGAAGATCAGCGCGCCGACGATCGGCCCTTCGATGCGGCCGATGCCGCCGATCACGACCATGAAGATCGCGAACGCCGTCCAGTTCACGCTGAACGCGGCGTCGGGGCTGATGCGCAGGTTGCCGACGAAGTAGAGCGCGCCGGCCAGCCCCGCGCCGAAGGCCGCGACCACGTAGACCGCGAGCTTCATGCCCCGCACGTCGATGCCTTGCGACTCGGCCGCCACCTCGTTGTCGCGGATCGCCAGCAGCGCGAGCCCGCGCTTGCTCCGCAGGAACAGGTAGACCAGCGCGATGGAAGCGACCACGCACACCAGCGCCATCCAGAAAGTCGCGTTCTCGCGCGTCGCCTTCTCGATGCCACGCAGCGCCGTGAGGCTGGTGCCAGAACCACCACCCACGGCCGAGACGTTGGCGAAGCTCAGGCGGAACACCTCGGCGATGACCCAGGTGCCGATGGCGAAGTAGCCCCCCTGCAAGCGGAACGCGACGAACGAAACCGGCACCGCGATCAGCCCGGCCGCGATGGCCGCGAGTGGCACGGCGACGAACGGGTTCACGCCGGCGAAGTTGCCCAGCATCAGCATCACATAACCGCCGAAACCGAAGAACGCCTGCTGCCCGATGCTGACCATGCCGCCGTAGCCGGCGAGCAGGTTCCACATCATCGCGAAGATGAAATAACACGCGATCTCGACGAACTCGCGCATCCACGACGAGCCGCTGCCTTCTGGCGCCCACAGCGGCAAGGTGGCGCCCACGAGCACGAGCAGCACGCCAGCGACCAGCGCGGCGCGGCTGCTGCGGTTGTTGCGGATCACCTGCAGCGTCATCGGCTACCTCGTCTTCGGGAACAGGCCTTGCGGGCGGAAGACCAACACGGCCAGGAACACGATGTGGCCGAACCAGATGCCCCAGCCCGGGTCGAGCCGAAAGCCGATCTGCTGCGTGATGCCCAGCAGCAGCGCGCCGAGCAGCGTGCCCCAGAACGAGCCCATGCCACCGATGATCACGGCCTCGAACGCGAACAGCAGCAAGAGCGGGCCGTCGGAGGGCGACACTGTCGTGCGCATCGCCTGCAGTACGCCGGCCACCGCGATCAGCGTGAACGCGATGGCGGTGGCCAGGGCGTAGACCTTGTTCGAGTTCAGGCCCATCAATTCGGCGATCTCCTTGTCGTCGGACACGGCCCGGAATGCGCGGCCGAGCCGCGTGCTGTTGAACAGCCACTGCAGGGCCGCCGTGGCGGCGACCGCCACGCCGAAGATCAGCAGCGGCAGCACGCCGATCGCCAGCCCGCCGGGCAAGGCGAGGCTCTCGGTGTTCAAGCCCGCCGTTTCGATCGAGCGCGGGTCGGCGCTGAACAGTTCGAGCAGCAGGTTCTGGATCACGATCGACAAGCCGAAGGTGACGACGAGCGACGGCAACGGGTCGCGGCCGAGCGTGCCGTTGAGGACGTGGCGCTGCAGCAGGTAGCCGAAACCGAAGGCGAGCGGCAACAACAGCAGCATCACGATGAAGGGCGTGAACATGTTCTGCGGCCCGGTCGAGGCGAACAGGCTCATGCCGGCAATCGCGGCGAAAGAACCGAGGATCACGAAGTCGCCCTGCGCCGTGTTCGTCAAGCGCATCACCCCGAACATCAGCGACTGGCCGAGTGCGAACAGGCAGTACAGGCCGCCGAGCAGCACCCCTTGAAGAAGAGTTTCGACCATGCGGTTCAGACGCCGAAGTAGGCCTGCGAGACCTGCTCGCGGCTGAGTTCGCCCGATGCGCCCTGCAGCGACACGCGGCCTTCCTGGAAGCAGTAGATGCGTTGGCTCACGCGCTGCGCCATCACCACGTCTTGCTCGACGATCACGACCGTCATGCCTTCGGCGCAGATGGCCGGCAGCGCGTCGTAGATCTCCTTGATGACGATGGGTGCCAAGCCCAGGCTGAGTTCGTCGCAGAGCAACAGCGCCGGGTTGCTCATCAGCGCCCGGCCGATCGCGACCATCTGCTGCTGGCCGCCCGAGAGCGAGGTGCCGGGCAGGCGGCGTTTCTGCTCGAGGATCGGGAAAAGCTTGAACAGACGCTCGAGGCTCCAGGGGCCGGGGCGCTTCGCGAAGGCGCCCATCAGAAGGTTCTCTTCAACGCTCAGGCTGGGGAACAGGCGCCGGCCTTCGGGCACGAGCGCGATGCCGCGCTGGACGATCTCGCCCGGCGGCCGGCCACCGATCGCCTCGCCCTTGAACACGATCTGCTCGGCCTTCGTCTTGACGAGGCCCGTGACCGCTTTCATGAAGGTGCTCTTGCCCGCGCCGTTGGCGCCGATGATCGCGACCATCTCGCCTTCGCTCAGCTCGAAGTCGATGCCGAACAGCGCCTGCGCGTCACCGTAGAAGGCGGTGAGGCCGGAGGCACGTAACAACGCGCTCATGCTTCCATGCCCATATACACACGCCGCACTTCGGCGTCGTCCATCACCGCACGCGGTTCGCCCTCGGCGAGCTTTTGCCCGAAGTTGATGACGAACAGGCGGTCGGCGATCGACAGCAGTGCGTGCACCACGTGTTCGATCCAGATCATCGTGACGCCTTGCGCCTTGATGCGCTGCAGCTCTTCGACCAGCTGTTTCGCTTCATGCTCGGTCAGGCCACCGGCGATCTCGTCGAGCAGCAGCAGCTTGGGGCGCGTGGCGAGCGCGCGCGCGAGTTCGAGGCGTTTGCGGTTGAGCAGCGTCAGGCCGCCTGCCGCCTTGTTCGCGTGTGGCATCAACCCCGTCTGCTGCAGCACCTGGTGCGCCGTCTCCCAGGCCTCGTGCTCGGGCTGGCCCCCGCCGAAACAGGCGGCAGTCACGAGGTTCTCGAACACGCTCATGTTGCCGAAGGGCTGCGGCACCTGGTAGCTGCGGCCGATGCCAGCACGACAGCGCTGATGGGCCTTGAGCGGCGTGATGTCGCGCGCTTCGTACTGCACGCTGCCGGCGTCGCAGCGCACATCGCCCGAGATCAGGTTGAAGAGCGTGGTCTTGCCGGCGCCGTTCGGCCCGAGGATGCCGAGCGTCTCGCCCTCGGCCACCGCGAGCGAGATGTCGTCGGTGACCTTGAGCGCGCCGTAGGACTTGCTGACCGATTGCAGCGTGAGCAAGGCCACGGCAGGTCAGATCAGCTTGATCGAGCCGCCGGTCGGGATGTTCTTCGCGGCTTCGTTGTTGACGATGGTCAGCTCGACCTTGTACTTCGTGCCCTTGTTCCACTGGCCGAGCACCAGCGGTGTCTTGCTGACGTTCTTGAACGGCCCGCCGCCGCCCCATTTGACCGGGCCGACGACGGTGTTCATGGCGGTCGCCGCGACCGCGTCGCGCACGTCTTTCGCGCCCACGCCCTTGCTGCGCTTGAGCGCGTCGGCCGCCACTTCGAAGAGTGCGTGGGCGAAGCCGATCGGCTGCGTCCACTGTTTCTTCGTGCTGGTTTCGTACGAGTCGGCCAGGGCCTTCGCGCTCTGTTTCGTGAGCGACGAGGTGAACGGGTGCGACGGGCTCCACCACACCTCGGTCGTCAGGCCGTAGCCCAGATCGCCGAGAGCCTCGATCGCACCGGGGAACAGCAAGGCCTTGCCGAGCGTGATGACCTTGGGCTTGAAGCCCTGCTGCTTGGCCTGCGTGAGAAAGGTCTTCGCGTCGGGCGGGATCACGACGCCGGTGACGATCTCGACGCCGTCTTTCTTGAACGCGGCGATCTGCGCGCTGAAGTCCTGCGTGCCGTTCTGGAAGCGGCCCGGGTCGGTGAGCGTGTAGCCCATGCCGGCGAGCGGCTTCGGGAAGCCGAGCTCCTTGTCGCCCCAGGCGTTGCCGTCACCGTCGTTCGGGAACAGGCCGCCGACCTTCTTGTTCGTGGCGACGCTGTTCCAGCCATTGGTGAAATTGGCGATCACGTCTTCGAGGCCCCAGAACATGTGGTACGTGAAGTTGAAGCCTTTCGCCGGGTCGCCCTTGCGGCCGAAGAACCAGGGCTGCCAGGGCACGACGCTCGAGATGCACGGCACTTCGTTCAGCTCGCACACATCGCTCACCGGGTTCGCGGTCTCCGGCGTGCCGGCGGTGAGCATCAGCGCCACCTTGTCTTTCAGCACCAGGTCGTTGGCCACTTCACCGGCGCGGTTCGGGTTCGACTGGCTGTCTTTCAGAACGATCTGCACCGCGTACTTCTTGCCGCCGATCGTCAGGCCGTCCTTGAACGCCGTTTTCATCTGGTCGATGACCCACTTGTCGGCCTCGCCGAAGGGCGCGAGCGGGCCGGTCTGCGGGGACACGTAGCCGATCTTGATCGTGTCGGCGGCGAAGGCGTTCTTCGATGCGGCCAAGGTCGCGGCAGCGGCGGTCAGGCCTTGCACGAAGCTTCTGCGGTTCAGGGTCATGGCTTGTCTCCTGGGGCTGTTGTTGTGGGGAAGAAATCTTTGCAGCGCGGATCAATCGGGGCGTGTGCCCTCGAACGCGCGCTGCAGCAGTTCACGGATCGCGGCGCGCTCGAGCGGGCGCGGGTTCGGGTAGGGCGTCTGCACCGCGATGTCGGCGGCCTGGTCGAGGCCTTCGGCGGTCATGCCGATGTCTTTCAGCGCGGTCGGTGCGTGGTGTGTCTTGGCCAGATCGAACACGCCCGCCGCGGCGCTCTTGGCGCCGAGCGCACGGGCGATGCGCTGCATGGCTTCAGGCGCAAAGGCCGCGTTGTAGGCCAGCGCGTGCGGCAGTACCACGGTGTGCACTTCGGCATGCGGCAGGTTGAAGCTGCCACCGAGCGTGTGGCACAGCTTGTGGTGCAGGCCGACCGAGACGGCGCCGAGCACGCTGCCGCAGAGCCAAGCGCCGTAGAGCATGTCGGCGCGCGCTGCCAGGTCCTTCGGGTCGAGTGCCAGGCGCGGCAACGCGGCGGCCGTGGCGCGGATGCCCTCTTCGGCCATCATCGAGATGATCGGGTTGCCATCGAACGCGTACAAGCCTTCGGCCGCATGCGCGATCGCGTTCAGGCCGCTCGTGACGGTCATGCCCAGCGGCAAGGTCAGCGTGAGCTCGGGGTCGTAGATCACGGTGCGAGGCAACACGCGCGCGTCGCGCCCGGTCTTCTTCAAACCACCTTCCGTCACGCCGTAGATCGTGGTCATCTCGCTGCCGGCGTAGGTCGTCGGGATCGCCAGGATCGGCAGGCCCGATTCGAGCGCGATCGCCTTGCCCAGGCCTGTGGTCGAGCCGCCGCCGATCGCCACGGCGCAGTCGGCGCCGAGCCGCTTCGCTTCGAGGCGCGCTTCCCGTGCCGATTCGATCGGCACATGCATCACGGCCTGGGCGAAGATGCCGGCAGCGCGGTCGCCGAGCAGCTCGGCCACGTGGCGCGCGCTGGCGGCCTGCTCTGGCGTCGACAGGATCAGCGCGCGCCGCGCGCCGAGCGCGTCGATCTCGCGGGCCAGGTGCTGCAGGGCGCCGGCGCCGAAAACGACGCGTGACGGGTTGGATTGGTAGGTGAAGGCGTTCATGCCACGATCATGCACGCGGATACCAGGGCGGGATCTGCGCGTCCACATTGACCCACACGCTCTTGACCTGCGTGTACTCGCGCATCGCCTCGAAGCCCATCTCGCGGCCGTAGCCGCTCTGGCCCACGCCGCCGAACGGCGAGCCGGGGTTCACGCGCTTGTAGCTGTTGACCCAGACCATGCCGGCGTGCATGTCACGCGCCATTCTGTGGGCTCGCTGCAGGTCGCGTGTCCAGAGGCCGCTGCCCAGGCCGTAGTCGGTGCTGTTGGCGATCGCCATCGCCTCGGCATCGTCCTTGAAGGTGAGCACGGTGACGAAGGGGCCGAAGACTTCTTCCTGCGCGATGCGGTCCTTGAAGCCACGCGCTTTCACGATCGTCGGCTCGACATAACAGCCGTCCGCCAGTTCGCTGGCCGCAGGCCCCTTGCCACCGGCCAGCACCTCGCCGCCCTGCTCTCGCGCCACGTCCACGTACGCGAGCACGCGGTCTCGGTGCATGCGGCTGGTGAGCGGGCCCATCTCGGTGCTCGCGTCGAGCGGGTTGCCGAGCTTGATCGACTTCGCGAGGGTGATGAACTTGTCGAGGAATTCGTCGGCGATCTTCTCCTGAAGAATGAGCCGCGAGCCGGCGATGCAGGCCTGGCCCTGGTTGTGGAAGATCGCCCAGGCCGAGCCGTTGACGGCGGCCACAAGGTTCGCATCGTCGAAGACGATGTTGGCGCCCTTGCCGCCGAGCTCGAGCTGCACCTTCTTCAGGTTGCCGGCGCTCGCCTGCACGATGCGCCGGCCCGTGGCGGTGCTGCCGGTGAACGCGATCTTCGCCACGCCCGGGTGTTCGGCAAGGTACTGGCCCGCCACCGACCCGAGGCCCGGAACGATGTTGACCACGCCGTCGGGCATGCCGGCTTCGCTCATCAGCTCGGCGATCTTCAGTGTCGACAGCGGCGTGATCTCGGCGGGCTTGAGCACAATGGTGTTGCCGGCCGCGAGCGCCGGCCCCATCTTCCAGCTCGTGAACATCAGCGGAAAGTTCCACGGCACCACTTGCCCGACGACGCCCAGCGGCTCACGCATCAGGTAGTTCAGGAAGCCGGCCTCGACCGGCACCACGTCGCCCTGCAGCTTGTCGGCCATGCCGCCGAAATAACGGAAGCACGCTGCGGTGCGCGGCACGTCGAGGTTGCGCGAATCGCGCAGCGGGTGGCCGGTGTCGAGCGACTCGAGGCGGGCCAGTTCTTCGGCGTTGGCTTCGATCAGGTCTGCGAGTTTGAGCAGGATGCGGCCGCGGTCGGCGGCCGCCATGCGGCTCCACGCGGGGAAGGCTTTCGTGGCAGCGGCCACGGCCTTGTCGACATCGGCGTGGCCCGCCATCGCGACCTCGGCGATCACCGAGTTGTCGTGCGGGTTCAGCGTGGCCTGCGTCTCGCCCGATTCGGCGTCGACGAATCGCCCGCCGATGAAAAGCTGGTGCCGTATCGGTGTGCGCAAGCCCACCGCGGCCTGGATGTCCGCGAGATTCATGTCGGTTCGCTCCGGGGTGGCCGCGCGGTGCGCGGCGCAGTGTGTGTGTGCGGTCAGCGCGTCAGAACTGCACCGGCACTTCGGGGCTTTCACCCTTCTGGATCTCGTAGACCAGCGAAGGTGAGCCGTTCTCCCACACCAGCAGCATCGAGCGCTTCGGGCTGTAGCCCTGGTGGCGGCAATAGGCCGGCATGGCGGCCATGTCGCCGGCCTTCATGATCACGCGGGCCAGCGGCTTGCCGGTGGTCTTGTCGGCGCAGTCCCAGTGGATCTCGTCGCACATCTGGAAGAACCATTCGACGCGGTCGTTGGCGTGGATGATCGGCAGGATGTGCTCTTCGGTCGTCGGGCACATGAAGCTGTACTTCACGACCGAGGTGAAGCTCGGGTTCCAGGTGACCTGCGAGCGCGACAGGAACGCGAACAGGTTGAAAGCGTGCACCTCGTTCTCGAAGCCCGGCTCCGGGTGCAGCTCGGGCTGGTCTTGCGGCACGTCGGCAAAAGCGCGGTTGATCGGCGCGCCGCGCGCGTCGCTGCGCAGGTTCAGGTCGTCTTTCAAGCCGACGCAGCGGGTGGCGAGCTCGCGCGCGCGGGTCAGCTTCGGCGTGTTGCTGCCGTTCTTGCGGCCGTAGGGCGAGCCGGTTTCCTGCGGGGCCGAGAACGGGTCGAAGGTCTCGTTGGTCCAGTCGTCGAGCATCGCCGCGAAGGTGGCGGCGATCTGCGGGGTGGGAAAGTTCTCGAGCAGGTCGACGCCGGCGGTTTTCATCGTCGCGTTGAAAGTGCCGGCGTACATGTCGACGGTGCTGTAGTGGTTGGTGGTGCCGAACACATGGTCGAAGTTGACACCGCCGTAGAAGAAGCCCCAGGCCACGTCGCGCATCAGGGCGCGCAGGAAGTTGGCGGCGTCCATCGTGTGGCTGAGCGGCCGGCCGTCGCGCGTTTTCCAGCTGATGTGCGCGAAGTATTCGTCGCGGCGGAAGTTGAAGCTGCCGAGCGTGAAGCTGCGGTAGCCGAGCGCCGCGTCGGGTTCGCTCTGGATCACTTCGACGAGTTTTTCGGGTGCGTTCATGGTGTTGTCTCCGGTGAGCGTGGCAAGTCAGACCGTTTGGCAGATGTCTGCCCAACGCTCGATCGACAACTCGCCCTTGCAGGTCTGCTGCACCAGCACCGCAGGCCTCGCAGCGCGGAACTGGTAGGCCGTGTTCTTCGGCAGCATGGCCTGGTGGCCGCGCTTGATCTTCATCCAGCCCATCTTCTGGCCACGCGGTTCGCCTTTCACCAGCACCGCGCCGTTGTGGTTCTCGTCGGGCACGGTCTGCTCGGCGTCGAGCTTGATCAGGTGGATCTCGACATCGCCGTCCATGCTCAGCGTGAACTCGTCGTGCGCGCACGTGTACCAGGGCGAGTGGCCTTCGGCGCGAATCGTTTCCAGCACATAGATCTGGTTCTGGCCGAAAACCACCTTCTCGTAAGGTTTGGCCTTTGAGGCGATCTCGAAGCAGTTCGAGAAGGCGTAGTTCTTGACGTTGTCGTCGATCATCTGCACGCCGCCTTTTTCAAAGCGGTCGATCGATCCGAACACGGTCTTGTAGGCGGCTTGTGTCATTCGATATCTCCTGCTGAAGCGCGTGAAGCGAAGTCTAGAAAGCCACCCGCCATGCGGGTAGAGGCCGAAGATCGACAGGATTGTTCGGAATTTCAGAACAACGTGCGGGAATACCCGAGCCCCGCGGCGCGGCCCGGTCTACGCGATCACGCCCTCGGCCAGCAGGCCACGCCCGATCAGCGCCTGGTCCCATGGCGGCACGCCCGAGAAACTGGCCGTCAGCACCTCGAGAAACAGCTTGAGCTTGAGCGAACTGCGCACGGTGGTCGGGTAGAACACCGAGAGCCAGAACGAGCTCAGCAGGTACTCGGGCAGCACCAGAAGCAGCTCGCCCGACAGCACCGACTCCGAAGCCACCAGCGTGGGCACACACACGATGCCGGCGTGTTCGAGCGCGTATTCGCGCAGCAAGTGAACGCTGTTGGTCAGCAGCACCGGCTTCAGTTCGAGTGCGACCTGTTCGCTGCGGCCGTGAAAGACGAGCCGCTCGCGTGTGGGGTAGCCGGAATACCAGCCGATGCGGTGGCCGGCCAGATCGCTCGGGTGGCGCGGTGCGCCGAAACGCGCGATGTAGTCGGGCGAGGCGCAGAACACACGCCGCACCGGGAACAGCTTTCGTGCGATCAGCTCTTCGGAGCCGGGCGGAAAAATCTGCAATGCGCAGTCGAAGCCTTCTTTCACCGGGTCGATCACCGCGTCGCTGACGACCAGTTCGAGCACGATCTGCGGGTAGCGTGCCTGGAATTCCTGCAGCAGCCGCGCCAGATGGCCGAGCACGAAACCCGGCAAGGCGTGAACCCGCAGCCGGCCGACCGGCGAGGTGCCCACTTCGCGCATCTGGTCGACCACCTCGTTCGTGCGGCCGACCAGCTCGGAGCAGTCACGCAGAAAGGCCTGGCCGAGCTCGGACAAGCGCACGCTGCGCGTGTTGCGGTGGAGCAGCGGCGCGCCGACGAACTCTTCGAGCTGCTGGATGCGCGCGGTGACGACCGAGCGCGAGACCCGCATCTGGCGGGCCGCTTCGGCGAAGCTTTGCGATTCGGCGACGCGCACGAAAGCGTCGATGGCGAGAAAGCGGTCCATGGGTGCGAAAAGACTCCCGGGCGATGCACTGGCAGCGCATTGTGCGCATGTCTTGAAACTTGGAGGCGCGACCCTATAATCTGCTTGCTAGCACTCGCAATTGCTGAGTGCTAACGGCCTTGGCGGCGGTTGATACCGCCGCTTTCGCTTCAAGTGATTGGGTGCTTACATCGCATCCATCCAAAGCCAAAGCTCAATTCGAGTTCATTTCAAGGAGATGCTATGAAACTTCGTCCTTTGCACGATCGCGTGATCGTCAAGCGCCTGGAACAAGAAACCAAGACCGCTTCGGGCATCGTGATCCCCGACAACGCCGCCGAAAAGCCCGACCAGGGTGAAGTTCTGGCCGTCGGCCCGGGCAAGCGCAGCGACAAGGGCGACTTCATCGTTCTGAACATCAAGGTCGGCGACCGCGTTCTGTTCGGCAAGTACAGCGGCCAGACCGTCAAGGTCGATGGCGAAGAACTGCTGGTGATGAAAGAGGATGACCTCTTCGCCGTGGTCGAGAAGTAATCAGGAGAACACAAAATGGCAGCAAAAGACGTAATTTTCGGCGGCGAAGCCCGCGCACGCATGGTCGAGGGTGTGAACATCCTGGCCAACGCCGTCAAGGTGACCCTGGGCCCGAAGGGCCGCAACGTGGTGCTCGAGCGTTCGTTCGGCGGCCCGACCGTGACCAAGGACGGCGTGTCGGTGGCCAAGGAAATCGAGCTGAAGGACAAGCTCCAGAACATGGGCGCGCAGATGGTCAAGGAAGTTGCTTCCAAGACCAGCGACATCGCCGGTGACGGCACCACCACCGCCACGGTGCTGGCCCAGGCCATCGTTCGCGAAGGCATGAAGTACGTGGCCGCGGGCATGAACCCGATGGACCTGAAGCGTGGCATCGACAAGGCCGTGTCGGCCCTGGTCGAGCAGCTCAAGAAGCAGTCGAAGCCCACCACCACGAGCAAGGAAATCGCTCAGGTCGGCACGATCTCGGCCAACAGCGACGAAGAAGTCGGCAAGATCATCGCCGAAGCGATGGACAAGGTCGGCAAGGAAGGCGTGATCACCGTCGAAGACGGCAAGAGCCTGAACAGCGAACTCGAAGTCGTCGAAGGCATGCAGTTCGACCGCGGCTACCTGTCGCCCTACTTCATCAACAACCCGGAAAAGCAGACCGCCGTTCTGGACAACCCGTTCGTGCTGCTGTTCGACAAGAAGATCAGCAACATCCGCGACCTGCTGCCCACGCTGGAGCAAGTGGCCAAGAGCGGCCGCCCGCTGCTGATCATCGCCGAAGAAGTCGAAGGCGAAGCGCTGGCCACGCTGGTCGTGAACACGATCCGCGGCATCCTGAAGGTCGTGGCCGTCAAGGCGCCGGGCTTCGGTGACCGCCGCAAGGCCATGCTGGAAGACATCGCCATCCTGACCGGCGGCAAGGTCATCGCCGAAGAAGTCGGCCTGACGCTCGAGAAGGTCACGCTGGCCGATCTGGGCCAGGCCAAGCGCGTCGAAGTGGGCAAGGAAAACACCACGATCATCGACGGTTCGGGCGCTGCAGGCGACATCGAAGCACGCGTCAAGCAAGTGCGTGTGCAGATCGAAGAAGCCACCAGCGACTACGACCGTGAAAAGCTCCAGGAACGCGTGGCGAAGCTGGCCGGCGGCGTGGCGCTGATCAAGGTCGGTGCCGCCACTGAAGTCGAAATGAAAGAGAAGAAGGCCCGCGTCGAAGATGCGCTCCACGCAACCCGTGCTGCCGTCGAAGAAGGCATCGTGGCCGGTGGTGGCGTGGCGCTGCTGCGCGCCAAGCAAGCGGCCGGTGCGATCAAGGGCGACAACGCCGACCAGGAAGCCGGCATCAAGCTGGTGCTGAAGGCCATCGAAGCGCCGCTGCGCGAGATCGTCTACAACGCCGGCGGCGAAGCCAGCGTGGTCGTGAACGCGGTGTTGGCCGGCAAGGGCAACTACGGCTTCAATGCAGCCAACGACACCTATGGCGACATGATCGAAATGGGCATTCTCGACCCGACCAAGGTGACGCGCACTGCCCTGCAGAACGCGGCCTCGGTCGCTTCGCTGATGCTCACGACCGAAGCCATGATCGCCGAGGCCCCGAAGGAAGAAGCCGCTGGCGGCGCCGGCGGCATGCCCGGTGGCATGGGCGGCATGGGTGGCATGGGCGGTATGGACATGTGATGTTATTCAGGCAGTTCGCTGCCTGAACAACTCGGGGCGTTCGAACATCAGCCGCTGGCGGCCGATGTTCAACTTCCCGGGAACTCGAAAAGGGCCACCTTCGGTGGCCCTTTTTTCGTTCGGCTCGTAACCTTGTTGTCGCTGCTCCCCGGAGTTTCCCGCGTGCGTGCGGCACGGGCTCCCGATAGATTCGCTGCTCCGAACAACAAGCAGCCGCGTCACGCGGCGCGAGGAGACACCGAATGAAACTCAAGCTTCAACTGACCGTCGCTGCGCTCGGCATGAGCGCGCTCGGCGCCTTTGCACAAACCGTCGTCGGCGTGAGCTGGTCCAACTTCCAGGAAGAACGCTGGAAGACCGACGAGGCCGCCATCAAGGCGCAGTTGGAGAAGGCCGGCGCCAAGTACATCAGCGCCGACGCTGCCGGCTCGCCCGAGAAGCAGCTCGGCGACATCGACGGCCTGATCTCCAAGGGCGCGAAAGTGCTGATCGTGCTCGCGATGGACAAGGACGCGATCCTGCCGGCGGTGAACAAGGCCAACAAGCAGAAGATCCCGGTCGTCGCCTACGACCGCCTGATCGAAGCGCCCGGCGTTTTCTACATCACCTTCGACAACAAGGAAGTCGGCCGCATGCAGGCGCGCGCCGTGTTCGCCGCGCAGCCCAAGGGCAACTACGTGATGATCAAGGGCTCGCCGACCGACCCGAACGCCAACTTCCTGCGTGAAGGCCAGCAGGAAGTGATCGACGCGGCGGTGAAGAGCGGCGCCATCAAGATCGTGGGCGAGGAATACACCGAAGGCTGGAAGCCCGAGGTGGCGCAGAAGAACATGGAGCAGATCATCACCAAGAACGGCGGCAAGATCGACGCCGTGGTGGCGTCGAACGACGGCACGGCCGGTGGTGTGGTGGCGGCGCTCAGCGCCAAGGGCATCAAGGGCATTCCGGTGTCGGGGCAAGACGGCGACCACGCCGCGTTGAACCGCGTGGCCATGGGCTTGCAGACCGTGTCGGTCTGGAAAGACGCGCGCGACCTCGGCCGCGAAGCCGCTGCGGCGGCGGTGGCGCTTGCCGCGGGCAAGAAGCCCGAAGGCTCGGCCTCGTGGAACGGCGGCGAGAAGAAGATCGCGCTCGACTCGCGCTTCCTGAAGCCCGTGCCGATCACGCGCGACAACCTCGACCTGGTCGTGAAGGCCGGCTGGATCAAGAAGGAAGCGCTCTGCAAGGGCGCCACGGGCGACAAGGTGCCGGCCGCCTGCAAGTGAAGCGCTGAGCAGCACGCCCATGCGCCACGCCGTCGACTGGCGCCTGATGCTGATGGGCGCGGTGCTCGTCGGCATCGGCATCGTCTTTCACGTGCTCTCGGGCGGCATCTTCCTGTCGCCCGAGAACCTCTACAACATCGCGCAGCAGACGGCCGTGGTCGGCATCGTCTCGACCGTTGTCGTGCTCGTGATCGTGGCGCGCCACATCGACCTCTCGGTCGGTTCGGTGATGGGCTTCGTCGGCGTGTTGGTCGCCTACCTGCAGTACACCTCGGGCTGGTCGTGGCCGGCGGCGTGCCTCGCGGGGCTGGCGGTCGCGATCCTCGTTTCGCTCTACCAAGGTTCGCTCACGGCGGTATTGGGCGTGCCTTCGTTCGTGGTCACGCTCGGCGGGCTGATGTCGTTCCGCGGCGCGGCTTTTCTGGTCGCCGACGGCAAGACGCAACCGGTCTCGGACGACTTCTTCCTGAGCCTGGGCGGCGGTTACGACGGCGCGATCGGCGTCGGCCCGAGCTGGGTTCTGGCGGCGGTCGTGAGTGTCGCGCTCGTGCTGATGGTCGCGAACAAGCGCCGCGTGCAGCGCAGCTACGGCGTGCCGGGCAACGCGCTGTGGATCGATGCGCTGCTGGTGGCCTTGCCGATCGTGATCGTGGTCGGTTTCGTCGCGGCGATGAACGCGTACCAGATCCCGAACAAGAGCGCGCCACAGGGTGTGCCGATCCCGGTCTTGATCTGGGCCGCGGTCGCGCTCGTGCTGTCTTTCATCGTCAAGCGCACGCGCTTCGGGCGTTATGTCTTCGCGATGGGCGGCAACCCGGACGCCGCCGCGCTCGTCGGCATCCCGGTGCGGCGCGTCACGCTGATGCTGTTCGTGCTGCTGGCGGTATTGATCACGATCGCGGCCATCGTTTCGGTGGCGCGGCTGAATGCCGGCACCAACTCGCTCGGCACGGGCATGGAGCTCTACGTGATCGCGGCGGCCGTGATCGGCGGCACGGCGCTGGCCGGTGGCAGCGGCTCGATCCTCGGTTCGGTGCTGGGGGCGCTGATCATGCAGTCGCTCGACAGCGGCATGCTGCTGCTCGACGTGTCGATCGGCAAGCGCATGGTCATCATCGGCCAGGTGCTGATCGCGGCCGTGGTGTTCGACGTGCTCTACCGGCGCTGGACCGGCGAAACACAATGAAGGTCGGCACCTCATGACCGCGCCGCTGGTCGCGCTGAAGAACATCCGCAAGGCCTTCGGCGGCGTCGTCGCGGTCGACGACGTGAGCGTGAACCTGCATCCGGGCGAGGTGGTCGCATTGCTCGGCCACAACGGCGCCGGCAAGTCGACGCTGATGAAGATGCTCGCCGGCGCTTACCCGATCGACTCGGGCGACGTGATGATCCGCGGCGAGAAGGTGCACATCCGCACGCCGTCGGATGCGCAGGCCCAGGGCATCGAGACGATCTACCAGACGCTGGCGCTCGCCGACAACCTCGACTCGGTCGCCAACCTGTTTCTCGGCCGCGAGATCGTGACCCCGTGGCGCACGCTCGACGACCACCGCATGGACGCCGAAGCGCGCAAGGTCTTCGCGCGCCTGAACAAGAACTTCACCAACATCCGCGTGCCGGTGCGGCGGCTTTCCGGCGGCCAGCGCCAGGTGGTCGCCATCTCGCGCGCGCTCTACTTCAACGCCCGCATCCTGATCATGGACGAGCCCTGTGCCGCGCTCGGGCCTGAAGAAACGCGGATGGTTGGCGAACTGGTCAAGCACCTGAAAGCCGAAGGCGTGGGCATCTTCCTGATCAGCCACGACATGCCCGATGTGTTCGGCCTCAGCGACCGGCTCGCGGTGATGAAGAACGGCAAGATGGTCGGCACCTACAACACCGCCGACGTGAACGAAGACGAAGTGCTGGGCATGATCATTCTCGGCAAGCGCCCGGAAGGCAAAGCCCAGTCGGAACGGGCCTGACGGGGCCGTGCCCCGTGCCGCCTAAAATGCGGCTCACTTACTGCACGGGCCTCCCATGCCGATCGCACCCTTGCTGCAGCGTTTTGTCGACGATGAACTGGCGCGCGCGCCGGCCTTGATCGAGCGCACGCTGGCGGGCACGCTGCAACTGCTGCGCAATTCCAACGACAACACGCTGCACGCCAGCGAGCGCGGCCTGTACTTCGCGCTGGTCGAAGCGCTGCAACGCTCGTCAATGGCCTACCAGAGCGGGTTCGTGGAATCGCTGCGCCTGCTCGTGCAAGACGCGCTCAGCGAACAGCAAGGCGGCTGGGCGCCCGGCGCGGCCGGTGGGCTGGGCACGCTGGAGCTGATGGACGAGTCGCGGGTCGAGGTCGACATCGAGATCTCACGCGCGATGCAGCTGATCGACGGCACCGCCGAGTGGGAACTGCGTGAACTGCAGACCTTCACCTCGACTTTGCTCGGGCAAACGCACGTCAGCGCCGACTCCAACCCGCTGCGCCCGCTGCTCTATGCCACCGCGCTGTGGGACGCGGCCTGCCTCGTGGTGCCGACGCAGGTGCACCGGGCCACGTTGTTGCGCGTGTCGGCAGGCGTGACCGCCGGGCTGCTGAAGAACGCGTGGGCTGCCGCGTGCACGCGGCTCGAAGCGCAGGGCGTGGTGCCGAGCATCTACCGCACCGTGCTGCTGGCGCCGGGCGACGTGCCCGAGCGGCGGCCCGACTTCGCCGGCGTGCCGCAGCCCGGCGCCATGGCGGCGCTGCTGGCCAGCATGCCGACCGGCTCGGCCGGCGAACGCCCGGGTGCAAGCGGCGCGCCGGCCTCGTCGGGCCGCACCGCGCCCGCCACCGCCGGCAGCCTGGGTGCTGAATTCGAACAGGCCCTGTCACGCCTCGACGAACTGCTGCGCCACCTGCCCGCACAACCCGCGGCCGCGTCGAGCGAAAGCGCGGCCGGGCTTTCCAAACGGCTGACCATGCACCGCGCGGCGCTGGTGGCCAGCGCGTCGGCCAGCACCGACCGCCAGATCATCGAGCTGATGTCGCGCGTGTTCGACGCGCTCGTCGCCGACCCGCTGCTGCGCCCGGAATACCGCAATGTGCTGGTGCGGCTCCAGGTGCCCGCCCTGCGGGCAGCGTTGAGCGACCCGCAGGTGCTCGGCACGAACGACCATGCGCTGTGGATCTTCATCGACCGCGTCGGCCAGGCCTGCGCGCTGTTTCCACAGCCGGCCGATCCGCGCGCGCAGGCGCTGCTCGACTGCTGCGAAGGGCTTGCCGAAGAGCTGGCGCAGGCCGGCGCGGCCAGCGCCGAGGCCTGGCGCGGCGCCTGGGGCAGGCTGGGGCTCTTCCTCAGCGAACAACTGCAGTCGCAGCTCCACGCGGCGCAACCTGCGCTCGAAGCGCTGCAGCGTTCCGAACGGCGCGAGCTGCTCGAGCAGACACTCTCGAAGCGGCTCGTCGACCAGATGGTGCCGATGCGCACCAGCCCACCCGTGCGGCGCTTCGTCACCGGCGCCTGGGCCAAGGTGATCGCCGAAGCGATGCTGCGCTTCGGCGAGCAGGCCGAGCCGACACGGGGCTACATCAAGCTCGTCGACGAGCTCTTGTGGAGCGTGCAGTTGCCCGACCACCCGCAGAGCCGGCAGCGTCTGCTGACGCTGCTGCCCACGCTGCTTCAGCGCCTGCGCACCGGCATGGCGCTGATCTCGCTGCCTGCCGCCGAACAGCAGGCCGTGCTCGACGAACTGATGAACATCCACACCGAGGCCCTGCGCCCGGGCACCCGCGGCGGCGCCGCCGCACTCACACCCGAAGAAATCGTGCAGCGCATGCGCGACGAAGTATTGCCGCCGACCACCGGCCACGGTGCGTTCAGCGATTCGGTGATCGACCTGTCGTCGATGGAAACCGTGCCGGCCGAGATGCTGCCGACACAGCCCCACGAAGACGAGGCCGACGACCCGGGCAAACGGGTCGAAGCCTTGCGCGCCGGCGACACGCTGCGCTTGTTCCTGCGGGGCCGCTGGACGCGGGTCCAGCTGCTCTGGCGCAGCGACCGCAGCCTGTTTTTCCTGTTCGCCGACGAGGTGCCCGAGCGCACCCACTCGATCACTCGGCGCGCACTTGAGCGGCTGGGGTCGGCCGGTTTGCTGCAGCCGATGGAAACCAGGTCGCTGGTGCAGCGTGCGACCGACAGCCTGATGCGCGAGCTGTCGCTGAACGACTGAAGGGGGCGCCTCAGGCGCCGAGCGACTTCTCGATCTGCGCTGCGATGAACGCCGGCCGCTCGTGCACGATCCAGTGCGTGGCGCCGGGCACCCGCACGAGGCGCATGTTCGGCACGAAGGCCTCGAGCCCGTCGAGCAGCGCCACCGGCAGCGCCATGTCGTCTTCGGCCCAGACCACGTGGGTCGGCACCTTCACGGTCACGAAGTCGGGCTCGAAGGCCAGCTGCATCAGCGAGGTGTCCTGCGGCGTTGGTGGCCGCAGAGGCGTGGCGCGGTAGTAGTTGCAGCCGCCGGTGAGGCCGGCCGACCAGACGGCGCGGTACTGGTCACGCACCGCCTCGGTGAGCCAGCCGCCGCCTTCGTGGCCCGTGTCGGCCGCGCCCATGTTCGTGAACATCGGCCACATGC
This sequence comes from Rhizobacter sp., assembly GCF_032229685.1. Classification (GTDB taxonomy): domain Bacteria; phylum Pseudomonadota; class Gammaproteobacteria; order Burkholderiales; family Burkholderiaceae_C; genus LMDS01. The sequence continues at coordinate 64,821 of NZ_JAVTWP010000010.1, forward strand.
GGGCGAAATCGTTCTCGGCCAGCAGCTGCTCGGCGTCGGGCCGGCACAGGAAATTCATGTAGGCGCTGGCTCGCTGTTGTTCCGGGCTGTGCTGCAGCTCGCGCAGGAAGGTGGCCGGGTGTGGCGAGTTGATGATCACCAGGCGCTTGAGCATCTGCGGGCGCTGCACCGCGAAAGTCCAGGCCACGGCGCCGCCCCAGTCGTGCGCGATCAACGCTTCGAGCGGGCCGCCCGCAGGCGAGACGACCTGCGCGATCAGCGCGTCGAGATCGCTGGTCAGGTGCTTGACGCGGTAAGCCTCGGGCTCGACCGGCGCCGACGACTTCTCGAACCCACGCAGGTTCGGCGCGATGCAGCGGTAGCGGTCGCCGAAGTGTTCGAGCATCGCATCCCACACGAAAGCCGCTTCCGGAAAACCGTGCAGAAAGATCAATACCGGCGCACCCGGGCGGCCGCTGGCGCGGCAGCTCAGCGTCACGCCACTTGGCAGCTCGGCAAAAAAGGTTTCGATCATCGAGGGGCTCCTTCGCGCGCAGTATCGAGGCGGGAAAGGCAGCGCCGCGTCACCCGCGAGACAGCGGGCCTGGTGCGGCTCAGGCCGGGTGAACCCAGTCGTGCAGCACCTGCGCCGCGTCGCCGACACCCGACTTCTTCAAGGCCGAGAACAGCGCGACCCGCACGTCGGCCTCGTCGGTCGTGGTCTCGGCCAGCGCCGCCTGTGCCGCGGCGAGCGCGGCGTTCGACTCGCTGCGGTTGAGCTTGTCGGCCTTGGTCAGCAGCACCAGCAGCCTGACCGAGCCGCTGCCCACGCGCGGGCCGACGAAGCTCATCAACTGGCGGTCGAGGTCGGTGAAGCCGAGCCGCGAATCGATCATCAGCACCACGCCGACAAGGCTGCGGCGCACGTTCAGGTAGTCGGCCATCACCTTCTGCCAGCGCAGCTTGGCGCCGCGTGCCACGGCCGCGTAGCCGTAACCCGGCAGGTCGGCGAACAGCGAGTTCGCGGCCAGCTTGGGCCCGAGCTCGAACAGGTTGATGTGCTGGGTGCGGCCCGGCGTCTTCGACGCGAAGGCAAGGCGCTTCTGCTGCGTGAGCGTGTTGATCGCGGTCGATTTGCCGGCGTTCGAACGGCCAACGAAAGCGATCTCGGGCAGCTCGGTCGGTGGCAGCTGGCCGAGCTGGCTGGCGGTGGTGAGGAATCGGGCCGTGTGCGCCCAGCCCAAGGCGCGTTTTTCGGCGGCCAGGCGGTCTGCGGGCGTTGTTTCGGCCGCTGGATTCGTATTGTTTTGCTCGGCCATGGAGACGCCCAAAGCGCTCATTGTAAAATCTCGCGGTTTTGCACTGGAAAATGCGCCACGTCATGAAGTCTGCTGCCCTGATGCTCGTCTGTTTGCTGACCGCCGCCTCGGCGGGCCCGGGCTTTGCCGCCGAGGCCCAAGCCAGCGCGAAGCCCGATCTGGCCAAGGGCCAGACGACCGTGACCAACGTGTGCGGCGCCTGCCACACCGCCGACGGCTCGCGCGGCAGCCCGGCCAACCCGATCCTGCAAGGCCAGCACCCGGAATACCTGGCCAAGCAGTTGGCCGAGTTCAAGGCTGGCAAGCGCGTCAACGCCATCATGCAGGGCATGTCGGCCACGCTGAGCGAAGCCGACATGAAAAACGTCGCCGCTTTTTATGCCAGCAAGGAAGCCAAACCCGGCTTCGCGAAGAACAAGGATCTGGTCTCGCTCGGCGAGAAGATCTACCGCGGCGGCATCGCCGACCGCAGCATCCCGGCCTGCGCCGGCTGCCACAGCCCGAGCGGCGCCGGCCTGCCGGCCCAGTATCCGCGCCTGGCCGGCCAACACGCCGACTACACCGAAGCCCAACTGGTCGCTTTCCGCGGCGGTGCACGCAAGAACAGCCTGCCGATGACCGGCGTGGCAGCCAAGATGAACGACAAGGAAATCAAGGCCGTGTCGGACTACATCGCCGGCCTGCACTGACGGGCGGCTCCGGCCGATCGCCAAAAAGGGCCGGTCTTGACCGGCCCTTTTCACGAGCGCGCCCACCGGCCGGTCGGTATAGTGCGCCGCATGCCCTACGTTCGTCGCGACGCCTCCGGCCAGATCGAAAGCCTGCACCGCAGCCCCGGCGAAGCGCACGAGTTTCTGGCCGACGGGCACCAGGACGTGCTGGCTTTCGTCGGCAGCCCCGGCCACGACGCTCCGCAGGCCTTCGACCGCCTCGATGCCGACTTCGTGCGCGTGATCGAAGACCTGATCGACACGCTGATCGTGCGCAACGTGATCAACATCACCGACCTGCCCGACCAGGCCCAGGCCAAGTTGTTCGCACGCAAGAGCTTTCGCGAACGAGTCTCGAAAAGTTCGCTCCAACTTTTCGAGCCCACCGACTTCGGCGACGTGATCTGAGCCCCGGCCGCGCTGTAAGAAGCGCGGCGGCCGTGGCGACGTAATTTCGACTACTCACACCGGACAGCACCATGCATTTCCTGAAGGACCGAGGTTTCGTCCACCCCCAGAGCTCCGAGATCACCCCGCCTGCGGCCTATGCCGGCCGGCGCGACATGCTCAAGCTGCTCGCCACCGGCGCTGCCGGCGCCACGCTGGCGGCCTGGGCGGGGCGTGATGCGCTGGCCCAGACCGCGCGCGCCAACAAGCTCGCGGCACTGCCCGCGGCGCGCAGCGCGGTGCCCGGCGCTGTCACGATGGAAAAACTCACCCCGTACGTGGACGTGACCGGCTACAACAACTTCTACGAGTTCGGCACCGACAAGGGCGACCCGGCGCAGAACGCGCACACGCTCAAGACCCGGCCGTGGACGGTGGCCATCGAAGGCGAAGTCAAGAAGCCCAAGGTCTTCGACCTCGACGAGCTGCTGAAGCTGGCGCCGATGGAAGAGCGCATCTACCGGCTGCGCTGCGTCGAAGGCTGGTCGATGGTGATTCCGTGGATCGGCTATTCGCTGTCGGAATTGATCAAAAAGGTCGAGCCGACCGGCAATGCCAAGTACGTGGAATTCGTGACGCTGGCCGACCCGAAGACGATGCCCTTCGTGGGCTCGCGCGTGCTCGACTGGCCCTATGTGGAAGGGCTGCGCATGGACGAAGCCATGCACCCCTTGTCGCTGCTGAGCTTCGGCCTGTATGGCGAGGTGCTGCCCAACCAGAGCGGCGCGCCGGTGCGCATGGTGCTGCCGTGGAAATACGGCTTCAAGAGCGGCAAGTCGATCGTCAAGATCCGCTTCGTCGAAAAAGAACCCGGCACGGCCTGGAACAAGGCGGCGAAGAACGAGTACGGCTTCTATTCCAACGTGAACCCAACGGTTGACCACCCGCGCTGGAGCCAGGCGACCGAGCGCCGCATTGCCGAAGACGGGCTGTTCGCGAAGAAGCGGCCGACGCTGATGTTCAACGGCTACGAAGCCCAGGTGGGCCAGTTGTACGCTGGCATGGACCTGAAGAAGTTCTACTGACCGGCGCACCTTCGCGATGAACCAGAGCACGGTGCTGACCCCGAACGCCGCCCCGCTGCCCGCGCGCAGCAAGCCGGTGCTGCTGCGGCCGGTGGCCAAGGTGTTGCTTTTCGTGCTGTGCCTGCTGCCGCTGGCCTGGCTCGTCTACGGCGCGTTCGCCGACGCGCTCGGCGCCAACCCGGCCGAAGCGCTGATCCGCTCGACGGGCGACTGGACACTGCGTTTCCTGTGCATCACGCTGGCTGTGACGCCGCTGCGCCAGATCACGAAGCAGCCCGCGCTGGCGCGCTTTCGCCGCATGCTGGGCCTGTTCGCGTTCTTCTACGGCTGCCTTCATTTCCTGTGCTACGGCTGGCTCGACATGGGCTTCGTCTGGAGCGACATCGTGCGTGACATCGCCAAGCGCCCGTTCATCCTGGTCGGCAGCAGCGCGCTGCTGTTGATGTCGCCTCTGGCATTGACCTCGTTCAACCGTGCCATCAAGGCGCTGGGCGCGCCCCGCTGGCAGCGCTTGCACCGGCTGGTCTACGCGGTCGTTCTGCTCGGGTTGCTGCACTTCTTCTGGATGCGCTCGGCCAAGCACAACTATGCCGAGGTGGCGGTCTACGCTGCGGTGATCACGGCGCTGCTGGGCTGGCGGCTGTGGGCGCGCTTCAAGGCGAAGCGCGCCTGACGCGCGCCCGCTAGCGCGCCCGATAGCGCGGTTCAGGCCGCCGGTGCGGCCTCTCGCAGCAACAGCACGTCTACCCCGTACAGCTTGGCCAGTGCCGCCAGCTTCGGCGGCGCATTGCGCACCGCGAAGGGCTTGCCGAAGGCTTTCGAGAGGCGCTGGCATTCGAGCAGCACCGCCAGCGCCGAAGAGTCGAACTGCTGCAGGTTGCCCGCATCGACCACGACACCGCTCGCGGGCTCGTTCTGCAGCGCCTGTGCGAGCAGGCGCTGCGTGTCGCGCGCTTCGCGTGCGGTGATGGTGGCGGGCAACAGCAGCATCGCGCTTCAGCTCTTGGCGCCGCCGGCCGAGGCCTTGGCGTTGCGCTCGGCGAGCTTGGCGATCAGGCCGTCGATGCCGTTGGCACCGATCTCCTGCGAGAAGGTGTTGCGGTAGTTCTCGACCAGCCAGATGCCGAGCACGTTCACGTCGTAGATCTTCCAGCCGCCGGCCACCTGTTCGAGCCGGTAGTCGAGCTGGATCGGATCGCCGCGGCCGCGGATCTCGGTGCGCACCACCACTTCCTTGTCTTCAGGGCTCGCGCGCATCGGCTTGAGCTGCACGGTCTGGTCACGCACCTGCGCGAGGGCGCCGGAATACGTGCGCACCAGCAGCACCTTGAACTCGTCCTGCAGCTTCTTCTGCTGCTCGGGCGTGGCCTGGCGCCAGTAGCGGCCCACGGCAGAAGCCGTCATGCGCTGGAAGTTGACGTGCGGCATGACCTTGGCATCGACCAGCGCGATGACCTTCTGCACGTCGCCGTCCTTGATCGACTTGTCGTCGCGCACCGAATCGAGCACGTCGGTCGAGACTTCCTTGATGAGCGCGTCAGGGGCTTTGGTGGCCTGGGCTTGCGCGAAGGCACACCCCAGGCTGAGCGCGGCCACAGACAGCCAGGCAGTGATTCGGTTCGTGGTCATCCAACAATTCCTTTCGTTTCGCGGGCCGCACGCGGCCCCACGTTTCTCAGAGCCCGCGCCGCACTTTTGGTTCAGCACGGGGCGAGATCATCAACGCGGCAAGCAGCTTCTTCGTTCACAGGGAAACAGACGCGACCCATGTTGCGAATTGTCACTTCGGCGCCGAAGCGGCAGAGGCGGCCGGCGCGGCGGCGGCTGCGGAAGCGGCCGGCGTCGGTGCCGATGCAGCCGCGGCCGGCATGGGCACATCGGCATCGTCGGCCGGGTTGGGCGATGCCGGCTCGTCGCCGTCGAACACCAGGCTGCGGCGGCGCTGCAGATAGGCGTCACGCAGGAACGCGTATTTGTCGAGCGCGATGTCGTCGAGCAGCTGGCTGGCGCCGAGCAGGTTGGCGCGCGTGTTGATCACTTGCAAGGCCGTGATGCTCCATTGCGCGCCGCCGTTGTCGATGACCAAGGCCGGCGAGACCGAACGGTCGAGCGGCAAGGCGATCGAGTCGCGCACCGACGAGGGCCCGAACAGCGGCCACACCACGTAGGCCCCGGCGCCGAAGCCCCAGGTGCCCAGCGTCTGCCCGAAGTCTTCGTAGCGGTGGTCGAGCCCGAACTCGGTGGCGATGTCGAGCAAGCCCGCAAAGCCGAACACGCTGTTGGTCGTGAAGCGCACCGTGTCTTCCATCGCGTAGCGCAACTTGCCCTGCAGCAGGTTGTTGATGGCCGACCAGGCGTCGGCGGCGTTGCCGAAGAAGTTGTCGACACCGCGGCGTACGAACTGCGGCACGACCTTGGCATAGACCGTGGCCACGGGCTTGAGGAAGTTCTCGTCGAGCCCTTCGTTGAACGCGAAGACCTTGCGGTTCCAGTTTTCCCACGGGTCGAGCTTCTGGCCGGCGCCGTGTGCGTCGGGGATCGTGGCACAGGCGCTGAACAGCAGGCTCAAGGCCAGCAACAACACGGAGGCGAACCGCAAGGGCCCGCGGTGTCGGGTCACTTCTTCGCTCCCGCCCCGGCCGGTGCAGCAGCCGCGCCAGCATCGTCGGCCTTGCTGAACAGGAACTGGCTGATCAGGCTTTCGAGCACGACCGCCGACTGCGTGGACTTGATCGTGTCGCCCGCGACGAAGACCTTTTCTTCGGCACCGGCCTCGAGGCCGACGTACTGGTCACCGAGCAGGCCCGAGGTGAGGATGCGCGCCGACGAGTCGCTCGGGAACTGCACCGAGCGTTCCATCTCGAGCCGCACCACGCCCTGGTAGGTCTTGGCGTCGAGCGTGATCGACGCGACCCGGCCCACGGTGACACCGGCGCTGCGCACCGGCGCGCGCACCTTCAGGCCGCCGATGTTGTCGAACTTGGCCATCAGCGTGTAGGTGTCGCCGCCGCTGAAGCTGCCGAGGTTCGCGGCCTTCAACGCCAGGAACACGAGCCCCGCCATGCCGAGCAGCACGAACACGCCCACCATGGTTTCAATGCCTTTTTTGCCCATCGTCTTTTCCCTTCAAACCTGGTTCTACGGCGTCGAGAACATCAACGCCGTGAGCACGAAGTCCATCGCCAGCACGCCGAGCGATGCGATCACGACCGTGCGTGTGGTGGCGTGTGCCACGCCTTCGGGCGTGGCCTTCGCTTCATAGCCCTGATACACCGCCACGAAAGTGCAGATCACGCCGAACACCATGCTCTTGATGATGCCGTTGCCGACGTCACGCTTCACGTCGACGCTGCTCTGCATGATCGACCAGAAGTTGCCGGAGTCGACGCCGATCAGCAGCACGGCCACCACGTACGCGCCGAGAATGCCGACCGCAGAAAACAGGATCGCCAGGATCGGCATGGAGATGATGCCGCCGAGAAAACGCGGCGTGAGCACGCGGCTCTTCGGGTCGATGGCCATCATCTCCATCGCGGCGAGCTGCTCGCCGGCTTTCATCAGGCCGATCTCGGCCGTGAGCGAGGTGCCGGCGCGGCCTGCGAACAGGAGCGCGGTGACGACCGGACCGAGCTCGCGCACCAGTGAGAGGTTGACGATCAAGCCGAGCGATTCCGACGCGCCGTAGGTCACCAGCGCGTAGTACATCTGCAGCGCCAGCACGAAGCCGACCGCCAGGCCCGACGACATGATGATCACGAGCGACAGGTTGCCGATCGAGTGGATCTGCGCCACCACGAGGAACGGCCGGCGCAGCGCAGCCGGGATGTTGCGCAGCAGGTCGTAGAAGAAAAAGGCGTGGTGGCCGAGCGACTCGAGCACATCGAGCGTCTTGCGGCCGACGGCGCTCACGAGCCCGCTCATGCCGCCACCCCGAAGTCTTCGGCCAGCGGTTTGGCAGGGTAGTGAAAGCGCACCGGGCCGTCGGGTTCGCCGCGAATGAACTGGCGCACTTCCGGGTCTTCCGACGCGTTCAGTTCGGCCGGTTTGCCATGGGCCACCACGCGGCCTTGCGACGACATCAGGTAGGCGTAGTCGCAGATCGCAAAACACTCCTGAACGTCGTGCGAGACGATCAGCGAGGTGGCGCGCGTGGTGTCGTTGAGCGTGCGGATCAGGTTCGCGGCCACGCCCATCGAGATCGGGTCAAGGCCGGCGAAAGGCTCGTCGTACATGATCACTTCGGGGTCGAGCGCCACCGCTCGCGCGAGTGCGACCCGGCGCGCCATGCCACCCGAAATCTCGGAGATGCGCAGTGGCGCCGCGCCGCGCAGGCCGACCGCGTTCAGCTTCATCAATACGATGTCGCGGATCATCGGTTCGGCCAGGTCGGTGTGTTCGCGGAGGGGAAAGGCCACGTTCTCGAACACCGACAGGTCGGTGAACAGCGCGCCGAACTGGAACAGCATGCCCAGGCGGCGGCGCAGCTTGAAGAGTTGTTCCTTGTTGCGCGTATCGACCACTTCGCCATCGAAACGCACGACACCTTTGGTGGCTGGATGCACACCGCCGATCAGCCGCAACAAGGTGGTCTTGCCACAACCCGAACCGCCGAGGATCGCGGTGACCTTGCCACGCTCGAACTCGAGCGACACATCGTTGAGGATGCTGCGGCTGGCGTCGTACCCGAAGCTGACGTGGTCGATCTCGATCAGCTTGTCGGGTGTCAAGTGATCGGCGTTCGGCGTGGGAGTTTCACTCGGCATTCGTGAGATGTTCTTGTCGCGGGTGAGAGGCCCGGAACGCCCGTGAGGCAGGGCGTCGGCATCGCTCGAAACATTGTCGCATGGGCCCTGCGCACGCGCAGGACTGCCGCAAACACCTTAACGCGCAGTTACAGAGCGGCGCTCAGCGCGGCAAGTCGCTCGCGCCCATCAGGAATTCATCGACCGCGCGCGCCGCCTGGCGGCCTTCGCGGATCGCCCAGACGACGAGCGACTGGCCGCGCCGCATGTCGCCGGCGGCAAATACCTTGGCCACGTTGGTGGCGTAGCCGCCGCTGAAGTCCATGCTCGCCTTGGCGTTGCCACGCGCGTCTTTCTCGACCCCGAACGCTTCGAGCACGCTGGCCACCGGGCTCACGAAACCCATCGCCAGCAGCACCAGGTCGGCCGGAAGCACTTGTTCGCTGCCCGGCACTTCAACCATCTTGCCGCCTTGCCATTCGACCCGAACCGCCTTCAGCGCCTTGACCTTGCCTTTGTCCTTGCCTTCGCCGCCGATGAATTCCTTGGTGGCGATCGCGAACTCGCGCTCGCAGCCTTCTTCGTGGCTCGACGAGGTGCGCAGCTTGATCGGCCAATAGGGCCACACGAGCGGCTTGTTCTCCTGCTCGGGTGGCATCGGCATCAGCTCGAACTGCGTGACGCTGACCGCGCCATGGCGGTTGCTCGTGCCCACGCAGTCGCTGCCGGTGTCGCCACCGCCGATCACGACGACGTGCTTGCCGTCGGCACGCAGCTGGCCCTTGATCTTGCCGCCGGCATTGATCTTGTTCTGCTGCGGCAGGAATTCCATCGCGAAGTGGATGCCTTCGAGATCACGCCCCGGCACCGGCAGGTCACGCGAGGCTTCGGCGCCACCGGTCAGCAGCACCGCGTCGAACTCGGCCTTCAGCTGTTCGGGCGTGATCGTTTCCTTGGCCCAGTTGGTGACCTTGCTGCCTTCGGGCATCTTGCCGACGAGCACGCCGGTGCGCATGGTCACGCCTTCGGCCTGCATCTGCGCGACGCGCCGGTCGATGTGGCTCTTTTCCATCTTGAAATCGGGGATGCCGTAGCGCAGCAGGCCGCCGATGGCGTCGTTCTTCTCGAACAGCGTCACGTCGTGGCCCGCGCGCGCGAGTTGCTGCGCCGCCGCCATGCCGGCCGGGCCCGAGCCGACGACGGCGATCTTCTTGCCCGTCTTCTGCTTCGCCTTGCGCGGCACGACCCAGCCTTCGGCCCAAGCGCGGTCGATGATCGCGTGCTCGATGCTCTTGATGCCGACCGCGTCGTCGTTCACGTTCAGCGTGCACGCCGCTTCGCACGGCGCCGGGCAAATGCGGCCGGTGAACTCGGGGAAGTTGTTGGTCGAGTCGAGCACGGCGAACGCGTTCTTCCAGTCGCCGCGGTACACGAGGTCGTTGAAGTCCGGGATGATGTTGTTGACCGGGCAACCGTTGTTGCAGAACGGCGTGCCGCAGTCCATGCAGCGTGCGCTCTGCACTTTGGCATCGGCGTCTTTCAGGCCGATCACGAACTCGCTGTAGTTCTTCAGGCGCTGGGCGACGGGCGCGTAGCCCTCTTCCAGGCGCTCGTATTCCATGAAGCCGGTGACTTTGCCCATGATGTCTCGTGTGGTCGTGTTGCTGGTAACTGCGCGGCTTACTTCGCCGGAACGGTCTTGCTCTTCGGCTCGGCGCCCTTCGCCTTGGCGATGGTGTTGCCAGCCTCCTGCACCGCTTTCGACTCGCTGCCAAGCAGCGCGGCCTTCGCCGCCTGCTCGCCGAGCGCCCGCTTGTATTCGTTCGGGAACACCTTGACGAACTTGCTGCGCGACTCGACCCAGTGGTCCATGATGTGGCGCGCACGCAGGCTGCCGGTCCACTTGTGGTGGTCTTCGACCATCTTCTTCAGTAGCGATTCGTCGGTCTGCGACTGGTGCCACAGGCCCTGATTGCCGCCCGCTTCCTGTTCGGCCGCGCCCAGCACCTTGTCGAGCGACACCATCGAGGTGTTGCAGCGCGACGCGAACGTGCCGTCTTCGTCGTACACGTAGGCCACGCCGCCGCTCATGCCGGCTGCGAAGTTGCGCCCGGTCTTGCCGAGCACGACCACGGTGCCGCCGGTCATGTATTCGCAACCGTGGTCGCCGGTGCCTTCGACGACAGCCGACGCACCCGACAAACGCACCGCGAAACGCTCGCCGGCCACGCCGCGGAAGAAAGCTTCACCGCTGGTGGCACCGTACAACACGGTGTTGCCGACGATGATGTTCTGCGTGGCGTCACCACGGAACTCGATGCTCGGGCGGATCGCGATGCGGCCGCCGCTCATGCCCTTGCCGGTGTAGTCGTTGGCGTCACCGATCAGGTAGATCGTGATGCCCTTGGCCAGGAAAGCACCGAAGCTCTGGCCGCCCGTGCCTTCCATCTGCATGAAGATGCTCTGGTCGGGCAGGCCTTCGGGGTGGCGGCGGATCAGCTCGCCCGAGAGCATGGCGCCGACCGTGCGGTTGACGTTGCGCACTTCTTCGATGAACTGCACCTTCTCGCCACGCTCCAGCGCCGGCATCGCTTTCTGGATCAGCTTCACGTCGAGCGCGCGAGCCAGGCCATGGTCTTGTTCTTCGGTCTGGCGGCGCGCCACGTCGGCGGGTGCCGAAGGCAACTGGAAGATGCGGCTGAAGTCGAGGCCACGCGCTTTCCAGTGCGCCACGCCCTTCTTGGTGTCGAGCAGGTCGGCGCGGCCGATCAGGTCGTCGAACTTCGCGATGCCGAGCTGCGCCATGATCTGGCGCGCTTCTTCAGCGACGAAGAAGAAGAAGTTCACCACGTGCTCGGGCCGGCCCTGGAACTTGGCGCGAAGCACCGGGTCTTGCGTGGCCACGCCGACCGGGCAGGTGTTGAGGTGGCACTTGCGCATCATGATGCAGCCTTCGGCCACCAGCGGTGCGGTCGCGAAGCCGAACTCGTCGGCCCCGAGCAGCGCTCCGATCACCACGTCGCGCCCGGTTTTCATCTGGCCGTCGGCCTGCACGCGGATGCGCGAGCGCAGGCGGTTGAGCACCAGGGTCTGCTGCGTTTCGGCCAGGCCCAGTTCCCAGGGCGTGCCGGCGTGCTTGATCGAACTCCACGGCGACGCGCCCGTGCCGCCGTCGTGGCCGGCGATCACCACGTGGTCGGCCTTGGCCTTGGCCACGCCGGTGGCAATCGTGCCCACGCCCACCTCGCTGACGAGCTTGACGCTGATGCTGGCGCGCTGGTTCGCGTTCTTCAGGTCGTGGATCAGCTGCGCCAGGTCTTCGATCGAGTAGATGTCGTGGTGCGGCGGCGGCGAGATGAGGCCGACGCCGGGCACCGAGTAACGCAGCTTGCCGATGTAGTCGGTCACCTTGCCGCCTGGCAGCTGACCGCCCTCGCCCGGCTTGGCGCCCTGCGCCATCTTGATCTGCAACTGGTCGGCCGACACGAGGTACTCGGTCGTGACGCCGAAGCGCCCCGACGCGACCTGCTTGATCTTCGAGCGCAGCGAATCACCTTCGTTGAGCGCGAAGTCGACCTGGATGTTGCCCGGCCCGATCACGTCGCTGAACTTGGTGCCCTGCTTGATCGGGATGCCCTTCAGCTCGTTGCGGTAACGCGCCGGGTCTTCGCCACCTTCGCCGGTGTTCGACTTGCCGCCGATGCGGTTCATCGCCACCGCGAGGTTGGCGTGCGCCTCGGTGCTGATCGAGCCGAGCGACATCGCGCCGGTGGCGAAACGCTTGACGATCTCGGCCGCCGGTTCCACGTCGGCGAGCGGGATCGATCGGGCCGGGTCGAACTTGAACTCGAACAGACCGCGCAGCGTCATGTGCCGATGCGACTGGTCGTTGATGATCTGCGCGTATTCCTTGTAGGTCTCGAACTTGTTGGCACGCGCGCTGTGCTGCAGCTTGGCGATCGCGTCGGGCGTCCACATGTGTTCTTCGCCGCGCACGCGCCAGGCGTATTCGCCGCCGGCGTCGAGCATGTCGGCCAAGACCGGGTCGTCGCCGAAGGCCGCCTTGTGCATGCGGATCGCCTCTTCGGCCACCTCGAACACACCGATGCCACCGACCTGGCTCGCGGTGCCGCGAAAGTACTTCTCGACCATCGGCTTGTCGAGGCCGATGGCTTCGAACAATTGCGCGCCGCAGTAAGACATGTAGGTCGACACGCCCATCTTGGACATGATCTTCGACAAGCCCTTGCCGACCGCCTTCACGTAGTTGTAGATCGCCTTCTCGGCCGAGAGGTCGCCGCTCAGATCCTTGTGGATGTCGACGAGCGTTTCCATCGCCAGGTACGGGTGCACGGCTTCGGCGCCATAGCCTGCGAGCACGCCGAAGTGATGCACTTCGCGCGCCGAGCCGGTCTCGACCACGAGGCCGGCGGTGGTGCGCAGGCCTTCGCGCACCAGATGCTGGTGGATCGCCGACAGCGCCAGCACGGCAGGGATGGCGACGGCGTCGCGGTCCATGTGGCGGTCGCTGATGATCAGGATGTTGTGGCCGCTCCTGATCGCGTCCACGCTCTCGGCGCACAGCGATGCGAGCTTGGCTTCCACGCCTTCGTCACCCCAGACGAGCGGGTAGGTGATGTTCAGCTCGTAGCTCTTGAACTTGGCGCCGGTGTGCTTTTCGATCTCGCGCAGCCGCGCCATGTCGTCGAAGTCGAGGATCGGCTGCGGCACTTCGAGCCGCATCGGCGGGTTGATCGCGTTGATGTCGAGCAGGTTCGGCTTCGGTCCGATGAATGACACGAGCGACATCACGATCGCCTCGCGGATCGGGTCGATCGGCGGGTTCGTGACCTGCGCGAACAACTGCTTGAAGTAGTTGTAGAGCGGCTTGTTCTTGTCCGACAGCACCGCCAGCGGCGAGTCGTTGCCCATCGAGCCAATGCCTTCTTCGCCGGCTTGCGCCATCGGGCTGAGCAGGAACTTGATGTCTTCCTGGGTGTAGCCGAAGGCCTGCTGACGATCGAGCAGCGGCTCCTTTGGCGCGGCCGGGCGCACACCAGCCGGCACGTCTTCCAGCTTGACGCGCACGCTCTCGATCCACTGGCGATAAGGCTTGGCCGAGGCGAACTGGTTCTTCAGTTCTTCGTCTTCGATGATGCGGCCTTGCTCCAGGTCGATCAGCAGCATCTTGCCGGGCTGCAGGCGCCACTTCTTGACGATGCGGTTCTCGGCGATCATGGGCAGCACGCCGGATTCGGAGGCGCCGACCACCAGGTCGTCGTCGGTCACGATGTAGCGCGTGGGGCGCAGGCCGTTGCGGTCGAGCGTGGCGCCGATCTGGCGGCCGTCGGTAAAGACCATCGCGGCCGGGCCGTCCCAGGGCTCCATCATCGCGGCGTGGTACTCGTAGAACGCGCGGCGGCGCTCGTCCATCGTCGAGTGCTGTTCCCAGGCCTCGGGGATCATCATCATTGCGGCGTGGGCGAGCGAGTAGCCGCTCATCACCAGCAGCTCGAGTGCGTTGTCGAAAGTGGCGGTGTCGCTCTGGTGCTCGAAGCTGATCGGGTAGAGCTTCTTCAGGTCGTCGCCGAGCACCGGCGACTTCATCACGCCTTCGCGCGCACGCATCCAGTTGAAGTTGCCCTTGACGGTGTTGATCTCGCCGTTGTGCGCCACCATGCGGTAGGGGTGCGCGAGCGGCCACTCGGGGAAGGTGTTGGTCGAGAAGCGCTGGTGCACCAGCGCGAGCGCCGAGGTCACACGCTGGTCCTGCAGGTCCTTGTAGTACTTGCCCACCTGGTCGGCGAGCAGCAGGCCCTTGTAGATGACGGTGCGGCAGCTCATGCTGGGCACGTAGTACTCGCGGCTGTGCGTGAGCTTGAGCGCCTGGATGGCCGCCGACGCAGTCTTGCGGATCACGTAGAGCTTGCGTTCCAGCGCGTCGGGCACGATCACGTCGGGGCCGCGGCCGATGAAGATCATCTTCAGGATCGGCTCTTTCAGCCGCACCGTCGGCGACATCGGCATCTCGGCGTCGACCGGCACGTCGCGCCAGCCGAGCAGGATCTGGCCTTCGGCCTTCACCGCGCGTTCGAGTTCCTGCACACAGGCCAGGCGCGAAGCGTGTTCCTTGGGCAGAAAGATCATGCCCACGCCGTACTCGCCGGGCGGCGGCAGCTCGATGCCGAGCGCGGCCATCTCGGCGCGGTAGTACTCGTCGGGGATCTGGATCAGGATGCCGGCGCCGTCGCCCATCAGCTTGTCGGCACCGACCGCGCCGCGGTGGTCGAGGTTCTCGAGGATCTTCAGGCCCTGCTCGACGATGCTGTGCGCCTTGCGGCCCTTGATGTGCGCCACGAAGCCCACGCCGCAGGCGTCGTGTTCCTGGCGCGGGTCGTACAGGCCGCCGAGGGCCGCGGTCTCGATTTCGGCAGCGGTTGCAGAAGCCACTGAACTGAGGTCGGAAGGGTTCGTGCGCATGGCGTTCTCGCAGGCTGGCTTTCTCGGGGAAAGGAGAATACTGCAGTGCAGCAATGGCATCAATTGCTATTAAATGGGGTCAGACACTATTAATGTGGGTTTTGCATTCGCAGCCCATTAAATAGGGACACTACATTTCGCAGCTCATCGGCGCGAGCGCTCGTGGGCTCAGACCGCCTTGCGCGGCCGGCCACGCGCCCGGGCGACGGGCCGCCTCGGAGTTTCTGAACCCAGGCTAGCAATAAACTCGCCAGACCCCATCGCCCAGCCTTTCATGGTGCTGGCCTCGACGCGGGCGAGTTGTTCGGCGGGCAGTGGCACTTCCAGCAGTGCAGCGTAGGCCGCCTCACGCTCGAAAGGCGTGTTTCCGAGCAGCCAGTAGCCAGAAGCAGGCGGCACACCGGCCAGCATGGGATCGTGCCGAATGCCGGCGTGGTGGGCAGCACTCGACCACATGAAGTCCACGACCGGGCCGGAAGCGCCGTAGCGGCGCGGCGCCTGTTCGATGTAGAGCATGCAGTTCAGCAATTCGGCCGCTCCACCGACCGGCGCGGCGCGAAAACGCCCTTGCCACAGCGCGCCGCTGCGCCCGTGCCGCCGATTGAAGGCGCCCACATAGAAGCGCGCCAGCGCCTGCATCGTGCGGCCGAGGTCTTCGGCGGCCACCGGCGTGGCCAGCAACTGCACCTCGTCTGCCCACAGTGTGCAGGCGTGGACCGCGACATGGTTCTCCGAGGCACTGCGCCGCAAAGCTTCGAGAAACAGCAGGTGGTCGGCAGCATCGATGAATGCCTGGCCACCGGCCACGGCACGCAGGCCCACATGGTGAGCCTGCCCGGCAACAACGAAGCGGCTGAGACGCGCCATGCGAAGGATCGAGGCTTGGAGCTGTGGGCGGGAGCCCGAGACCGCGACTGTAGCGAACACGCCCGGGCAGCCGCCCGGCGCGCTTCAGTATCCCCGGCCCGAGACCTTGCCGCGGTTGATGGGTGTGAACATCACTTCGATCGTGATCTGGCTCTTCACCGCCACGCCGAGCATGCGGCCCGGCGAGAACCTGGCCTTGCCGAAGGCTTCGAGCGCCGAGCTCTCGAACAAGCCCGCGGGGAAGGCGCGCACGACGGCAACGTTGTCGACCGTGCCCGCCTCGTTGATGAGCAGGCGCAGCACGACCGAGCCCTGCTGCTGTTTGGCCTCTTCGGGGTACAGCGGCTCCACGTCCTCGAGAGGGCGTGGCCCGGGGTCGAGGCGCCCCCCGGCGAAATAGTCGGGCGCGGGCGGCAGCCCAATGGGGGCGGGCGGCGCAGGGACAGCGCCACCAGCCGGTGCGAGCTTCGCGCCCGCTGCAGGCGCTTCGGCCATCGATGCCGTGGCCGCCCCGGCTCCCTTCGCGCTGGCGCGCACGGCAGTCGGTGGCGGTGGCAATGCTGGCGCGGCGTCCTGCACCGCCGGCACGACCGGCACCAAGGCCTCTGCCGCAAGAACAGGTGCGGCGGGCGCAACGGCTTCGCGTGTCAGCAGCCTCACGGCCATCACCGGCGGCGGTTCGTTCAGCGCGCTGCCGACCAGGGTCGGCCGCTGCGGCATCAGCAAGACGGCGTGCAAGGCGATCGCCAGCACACCGGCCACCAGCACCCGCAGCCGCCCCGCCGACCCGGCGGCAGGGCCACCCCCGAAAGGCGGCCGGGGCGCGAGCCAGGTCGCCAAGGCCCCTCGCCGCTTACTGCGCGATCTCGCGCCAGCTGATGCGGTTGCCACGCGGTGCGGCCGGCCCGATCGGCGGCGTGCCGACCGCGTTCGTGCCGTCGCCCTTGCGGATTTCGGTCTTGAACTGGCCGCCCGGCAACTGGATCGTCTTGATACCTGCGATCAGGCCGCCGTCCTGGATCACCGACACGCTCTGGTTCGGGCTGCCGGTGACGGCCAGGCCGGTGGCGAAGTCGAGGTAGTTGATCCAGCCGTAGCCGCCCGAGCTGCAGGCCGTGCTCTGCGGCACGTTGCTGCCGACGATGAGCGTGCCCAGCACGAGCTCCATGTTGACGTTCACGCGCTCACCCGAGTCGGGCAGGTTCACGACCCAGCCGTTGCTCGTGCCGCACTGCGCCGTGGTGCCGGTGCAAGCCACGGTGCGGTAGGCCGACGGGCCTGCGCCCACTTGTGTCATGGCCAGCGGCTTGAGCACCGAGCGCAGGTTCGTGTAGGCCGGGCTGCCGGCGAGCGGATCGATGATCCCGTAGATCGACTGCACCTGCAGGTCGCTCACGTCGCTCGCTCCGAGCAGGCGCCCGGTCGACACGAAGACCATCGGCTTGCCGTCGACTTCGGCGAGTTCGGGGCGCACGGTGATCGGCTCGGGCGCGCCGCCGGGGTCGGTGGCGGTGCCCACCAGCGAAGCTTCGAGGCCGCTCGGCGCCAGGTTGTTGTTGACGTCGAAGCGCCACACGTTGCCCAGCATGTCGCCGCCGTAGACCCGCACGGTCGTGTTGTTGACGATCGTGTTGTCGACGAAGTTGTTGATCTGGCCCAGGCCGCTCGGCGTGGTGGAGTCGCCCACGCCGGTCGAGATCTTGTGGATGATCCGGCCGGTCACTGCGTTCAGCACGTAGAGATAACCGACACCGTCACCAGCCGCAGGCGGCGAGCTGATGTTGTTGTAGCCCGACGTGAACATCACGACCCACTGGCCGCTGCTCAGCTTGGTGATGACGGGCCGGCCGAACGAGTAGCCCAGGTGGCAATCGGAGCCTGCGGTGGCCGGCGTACCGTCATAGCAGGTGCTGCTCCACTTGAATTCCCACAGCGCGTGTGGTGTGGCGGGGTTGGTCACGTCGAGCGCGTAGTAGCTCTTGCCGCCGGCGTTGAGGCCGGCCACGAGGAGCGTCTTCCACGACGAGGTGGCGGTGTCGAAGACATCGCCCACCGTCGGCGTGCCGTCGACCGAGTACTGGTGCGTGTTCTTGTAGTTCGCGTCGGCGAGCTTGTACAAGTTGGGCAACACGGCGCTCGGGATGATGGCCCACGCCTCGCGGCCGCCGTCGGGGTCGGTCACGCTGGTGCCGGCGTAGAAGGCGTGCAGCATGCCGTCGTTCGCGGCCGAATAGACCATCGGCGTGCGCGACGCGTTGGCGGTCTTGAAGGCCTGGTACCCGGCGTCGCCGTAGTCGGCGAACGGGCCCTTCACGTAGACCGGCTGCGCGTTGACCATGTCGCCGAGCACGTGCTCGCGGTCGCGGTACAACTTGTTGGCCGTGCCCGACTCGAAGCCTTCGTTGCCACGCTGGCCACGCAGGAAGTTGACGAGGTTGGCACCAGACGCAGCACTGCGCTGGTCGACGGTCGATGAAGAGCCGTCGGTCATGCTCGGGTACTGGCTCAGCACGGTGATGTTGGCGCCGGTGAAGTAGGCCCGTTCAGTCGAGTTCAACCCGGTGTCGGCGGCGCCGGTCGGTGCCATCGCACCGTCGCAGGCCTGCGTGTTCCAGCTGAAGTTGACCTTGTTGTCGGGAGCTCCGGCGCGCATCAGGAAGATCTGCCGGTTGTCGCACTGCAAGCCCGTCAGCGCGTCGAGCCGCGTCTGCGCCGACCAGACCGGCGCGCCAGGCACAGTCGCCCCCGTACCGTCGATCGTGGTCGTGCCGATCACGCCGGTGACCAAGTCGATCAGTTCGGCCCGCACGTCACCGGTCCACTTCGAGGTGACATAGCTCGCGACGAACGCGAAGTTGTCGCCCGCGGTCGGTTGCAGGCTCGAAGCACCCGCACTCGAACCCGAGGCCACCCGGGCCGTGATGCCGGCCAGGGCACCGCTCAGGCCGGCGATCACCGAGGTCGGGTTGCCGGCACTGAAGTACTGGCCGCGGCCGTTGACGGCGGTGTGCCAGTAGTCATCGATCGAGCGGGCGTTGTTCCAGTTGTCCTGATTGCTGTAGTCGATGGCCGGGTCGGGCCAGATCGGCCAGCTCTTGGTGCCGGTGCGAAGGTCGGCGAAGTCGCCGGTGGTCGCGGCCGAGCTGCGGTAGTCGGAGCGGTAGTTCAGCGTGCCCGACACACCGAGCGCGATCGTGAACGTGGTCATGTGCTGCCAGGTGGCGCGGTCGTCTTCGGGCCCGCCACCGATCGCGGGAACGCTGCCCGGGCCGGTGTTCGGCCAGGCGGCGCCCGGCCGCAGGTCGGTCACGTAGTAGTACTGCGCCACGTCGGCCAGCGAATTGGTGCTGCCACCGGCCACCGACACGCTGGTCACGCATGGCCAGCCGCTGGTGCACGACGCCGCGGAGGCGGTCGCGAGCGGCGGCTCGGCTGGCGCCGGGCGGTACGGGTTGGGCACCGGCAGCGCAGGCGGCGTGCTCAGGCCGGTGATGTAGCAGATGCCATCGGTCGGCTGGTTGGTGAGCGTGGACGTCGGGCCCGGTGTCGGCGACCCGATCGGAATGCTGCCGCTGAAGTTCTGCAGCACGCTCGTGATGGTCGAGTCGTACACACGCCGCAGGCCGGGCGCCGTGCCGGTCGCGCACGAGGTGGTGATGTAGTCGGGCGCACCGCTGTTGCCGTTGGTGCAGGCCAACACCGGCGTCGGGCCGGTGCCCGGGCCGTCGGTGCACACCGTGTTGACGTAGGCCGGGGCCGGTCCGACGCCTGCGGTGCAGGTGGCGACCGGCGTGGGTGGTGTGCCTGGCACTTCAACGCAGGTCGTGTTCACGTAGTTCGGCGCGCCGGTGGTGCTGAAGCCCGGTGTGCACGAAGCGACGAATGCAGCCGGTACCGTGGTGGTGTTGCAGGCCGTGTCGACGTAGTTGTTCGCCGCTGTCGGCGGGTCGACGACGCAAGCCCCGGGGTTCGCGCGGTACACGCTGGTCACACTCAGCGCGCACGTGGTCTGGATGAAGTTCGGGCCCGGGCCGGTCGTGGTGCCAGGTGTGCACGAGGCCACGCCCACGGCCGCCGTCGTCACCGGGGCCGGGCAGGTCGTCACGAGGTAACTCGGCGCGGCAGCAGTGCCGGCCGTGCAGCTCGCCACCGGCACGTTGGACGTGAGGTTGTTCTGCGTGCAGGTGGTGTAGACATAGCTGCCGTTGACCGTCACGCCCGGCGTGCAGGCCGGCGCGTTGACGGTCGGCGTGGTGATGGTCGTGCAGCCGATGGTCGTGTACTGGTTGCCAGGCGCCGCGGTCTGGTTGGTACAGGCCGGAACGGCCGGCACCGGCACCGTCACGTTGTTGTACGTGCAGGTCGAGGTGAGGTAGTTCGGCGCCGGGCCCGTGGTGGTGCCCGGCACGCAGGTCAGCACACCGACCGCGGGGGTGACGACTGGCGTGCAGGTGGTGACGATGTAGTTCGGCGGGCCGCTGTTGCCGGCCACGCAGGCAGCCACCGGCACGGCCGGCGTGGTGACCTGCGTGCAGGTGGTATAGACCCAGTTCGGCGCGCCGTTGTTGGTGGTGCCCAGCGTGCACGACGCCACCGGCGTCGGCGGGGTGGTCGCGGTGTTGCACTGAACGCTCAGGTAGCCATTGCCCGACGTCGGCAGCACCGGCGTGCAGGTCGTGGCGGCGGCCAGGAACACGGTGTTGTTGGTGTAGGCGCACGTGGTGCGCACGTAGTTCGGCGCCGCGCCGATCGTCGTGCCCGGCGTGCACGAGGCCACTCCGGCAGGCGTGGTGGCCGTGGTTGGCGAGCACTGCGTGTAGTAGTAGTTGGGTGCAGCACCGAAGCCGGCCGTGCACGTCGCCACGTTCGTCGGCGCGCTGGCCGCGATGGTGTTGATGGCGCAGGTGGTGTACAGATACGCGGCGTTGTTGGTCGTGCCGGCCGTGCAGGTCGAGTTGATCGGCGTGGCCGGCGTCGTGGTCGTGTTGCAGCTGATGCTGGTCCAGGCATTGCCCGAACCGGCGGTCTGGTCGGTACAGGCCGGGCTGCTCGGCACGTTGACGTTGACCTGGTTGATCGTGAGCGAGCAGATCGTGCGAATGAACGGTGAGGTCGAGCCGCCGGTGGTGCCCACCGTGCACGCCGGCCCCGGCGTGGCGGTCGACGTGTTGGTCGTGCACGACGTGGTCACGTAGTTGGGCGCGGCCGTGGTGCCGTTGGTGCAACTCGCCACCGCCACGTTCGTGGTGATCGGGATGTTGGTGCAGGTCGAGGTCACGTAGTTCGGCGCACCGCTGTTCGAGGTGCCCGGCGTGCACGAGGCCACCAGCGTGGCAGCGGTCGAAGACGTCGTGCAGGTGGTGGTCACGTAGTTCGGCGCGGCGCTGGTCGTGGTGCCCGGCGTGCAAGAAGCGATCGGCGCAACCGCAGCCACGGTGGTCGTGGTGCAGGTGGTCACGATGAAGTTCGGCGAGCCCGTGGTGCCGGGGGTGCAGCTCGCGACCGGCGTCAGCGGCGTCACTTCGCGGGTGCTGCAGCTGATGCTGCCACCGGGGGTGCAAGACGCCACGGGGGTGTCGCGCTCGGTGAGGCCGTCGTACGACAGGATCTGGTACTGACGCATCTTCAGTTGCGTCTGCCCTTGCTGGTACTGCTGCGTGGCCAGGCTGCGCTGGTAGGTGGTTGCGAAAGTCTGCGAAGTCTGTGTGCTGTATTGCAGCGTCGTGCGCTTCGTTTGCGATGTGGCACGCGTGTACTGCAGCGTCGCCGAATAGATCTGCTGCGTGCTCGTGGTGTACTGCTGCGTCACCCGGCTGCGCTGGGTGGTGCTGGCCAGAAGCTGGTTCGTGCCCTGCAGCGTCTGCACCGTGCTGAGCGTGTACTGCTGCGTGGTGCGGTTGGTCTGTACCGTGCTCGTCGTGTATTGCGTGGTGCTCTGCAGCGCCTGCAAGGTGCTGGTGGTGTACTGCGTGCGCGTGCGCTGGGTCTGCTCGGTGCTGGAAGTGAACTGCTTGGTGGCGGCCAGGCGCTGCGAGGTCGTGCGCAACAGCGCGGGGCCGTTGCAGTTCGCGTCGTAGTAGAAGTTGGACGCGTCACGCGTGGTCTGCACCGACGTGAGCGAGCCGTCCCACAGCGGGCGCGGTGTCAGGCCCGAAGCATCGGTGAGCGACCCGTCTTGTTGGCCCACCAGTGTGGTGCCATCGATCTGCACTGCACCACGGCTCGGGGTTTCTGCGCCGGCGTTCCAGTAGCCGTCGGTCGTCATGATCGTGAAATTCTGCTGACACGAGTACTGAACCGGGTCTTCGGGCATGCCGGAATTGATGCCGTCGGTCATGCCGGCGAAATGGCGGCCGACTCGCGCCAGGCCTTCACGCGCAGGTGAAGAACCGCCCGGCGACTGCGAGAACAGCTTGCTGAACCAGGCCGTGCGCTGGGTCGAATTGAAGTCGTTGATCGCGAGGTACTTGCTCGAGTTGATCGATGCGCTGCTGGGCGTGTCTTTCGGGTTGACCGTGACGAAGCCGACGCGGAAGCTGTCGGTCAGCGGCGTGAACGCCAGGCTCGCGGCGCTCTTGGTCAGGCTCATCCGCGTGCGGTAGTACGAATACCAGATCGCGAAGTTGGTGCGCTCGTCGGCGCCTGAGGGGCCGCTGGAGGCGCCCACGACCACACGGATCCAGTTGCCGCCGCCAGTCGCACCCTTCGATGCATTGCCCGTGAGGTTGTCGGTGTCGGTACAGGGAGCCGCCGCGTACGACAGCGTCTGCGAGCCGGTGTAGTAGTAGTAGTAGGCCGCGCCCGGCGTCGCGGGGCCACCGACCGGCGGCGCGCGCAGGGTCTTGGACTCGTACGGGATGAACGAGGTCGACAGGTTGACCGTGGACAGGTCCGACACATCGGGCGCGACGTAGTAGCTCACGTAGCCGGCGTAGGCTGCGCCAGTGAAGCTGGGCGTGGGGAACAGCGTGCCGTCGGGGCGCTTGGGCACCAGGTAGGTCTGGTTGCGGTTGTAGTACAGCACATTGCACTGCGCCGCCTTGTAGCCCACGCTGCCGGTGCCGGTGGCCACTTCAACCTCGTCAGGCATGTGGGTGCGGGCCATGGACTCGGAGGTGTCCATCAGCAGCATGATGTTCGGCTTGGCCTGCGCCGAGGTGGTGCTCGAGAACGGCGTGCTCGAGATGTCGGTTTGCGCCGCCAGCGCGGAGCCCGCGCCGAGCGTGGCCACGGCCAGTGCCAGCACGCTGCGAAGCGCGAGGCAAGTTCGGCCCGGGCCGAGGAGTTGTAGGATGCTGTTCATTGTTTTCTCCCTGAATCCGACGTCTTCAGTTCAAGACGACCTGGGTGTAGCTGACGGTGTTGCGCGGCCCGACGACACGGGCCGTGACACGGTAGAACGGGGTGGGCATCAGGATCGACGGGGCATCGCCGTAAGAACCGCCACCCTTGCTGCCACCGCCACCCGAAGAAGGAATGGAATCGGAGCACTGCTGGGCACCACCGAAAGACGGGCCGGGCAAGGCGCACAGGCGCTGCACGATCCAGCGCACGCTGCCGCTGTTGGTGACCAATGCGTCGGGCACGGCATTCCACATGGGTGCCCAGTCGGCCGAAGTGGGGTCGACATTGCCGGCCCAGGTGGCGTAGTAGCCGTTGGCCGGGGCGTCGGCGCCGAGCAGGCCCGAATTCACCGTCAACCAGTTGCGGCCGGCTTCGATGCCGGCATCGGCGACCGCCGTGGCCCCCTGCTTGAAAGCGATATTGCCGGCGATCGACACGCCCGAGCTCATCTGGCGCAGCATGGCCAGGCCGGCGAGCGTCATCACGATCAGCACGACGAGTGCCACGAACATCACCACACCGCGCTCGCTGCGCCGTGCCGCGAGGCGGGCGCGCAAGCGCGTGCCAACAATCTGGATTCGGGAATTCATGGTGTCATGCCCCAGATGACGTTGCGCAAGGGAATCTCTTTTTCGTAGACGCGATAGCGGTAAAAGCGCCAGTTGAGCGGGTTCGGATCGTTGGGGCCGAAGGAGTCGGGCGAGCCGTCGACGTTGGTCATCACGAAGGCGCTGTTGGGCACGCCGAGCGCGTCGCCCGACCAGTTGGGCACATTCGGCGTGACCGCGGCCGGCACGCCCGAAGCGCTCTGGTCGGCCGTTCTTTCGAACTGGCGGCTCCGCACCAGCATGCCCACGCGCACCGAGAGCACTTGGGCCCAGGCAGCGGGGGTGGCCGGGGTGGTGTTGCTCCAGGTGTCGACGCGGCGGTCACCGTCGGTGTCGAGGCCGTAGAGCGCTTTCATGTTGACCACGCCTTCGCCGACGACGAAGGCCGGCGCGCCACCGATGAGCTCGGTGCTGGTGAGGTTGCCGGCGGCCGTGTCGACCACCCACGAGGCGCGGCGCGGCGCCGGCCCGAGGCTGTAGATGTTGCCCAGGGCGCCCAGCGCCGGCAATGCCGCCGAGTTGTAGCGTGCCGTGAGCGTGCCGGCCGGGGTGGCGTAGAAGTTAGGGAAGGTCACGCCGTCGGCGTGCGTGATGGTGCGCCCGTCGGGGTTGGTGTCGTCGGTCACCTGCAGCAGGTTGCAGTTGGCACCGACCGCCGCGATCGCCAGGTCGCCGGTCTTGAACCCGTTGCGGCGCGCGAGCGTCTTGCTCGTGCCCGTGGATGCGGTGAACTGCTCTTCGGAGACGAAGAACGGCGAGTTGCCGTAGAGCACGTTGATGGTGTCGGGTTGGCCACCGGCGAGAACGATCTCGACCGGCACCATGTTGAAGGCCAGGTTGCGGCCGGTCAGCGTGTCGACGCCAGTCACGGCACAACCCAGCGAGTTGGGCGGCGCCGTGGGAAGCGACGGGCCGATGCCCATGAAGCCGAGGCCGGCCTGCTTCACGTCGCGCTCGAGATTGAACATCGCCAGCGCACCGGCGCTTTGTGCGTCGCTGCCGGCGGTGGTGGAGCGGGAGTGCGTGTCCCAGGTGGCGATGGTCTTGAAGATCACCAGCATGCCGACCACGCCGATCGCCACGCCGACCAGGATCTCGACCAGGCTGAAGCCGCGCGCGTGGCGCGGGCTGGCCGTGTGTGAGCGAAGCTGCTTCATGGTGCGCATCAGTTGATGTAGGTCACTAGCGTGTGGCGCCGCATGGCCTGATCGTTCGGGGCCTGCCAGCACACGGTGATGTCGACCCGGTTGAAGTTCGCGGTGTCGACCAGGATCTGCTGGCTGGTGGCCGTGGCACCGGGCAGCCGGCGCGGGCCGGCGAGCACGCCAGCAGCCCAGGCCAGCACGACCGGGTTGGTCGAGGCGGCGCCGCCGAACGGGCACCCCGCCGGGCCGGCGGCACCGGTCGGCAGGTGCGCGAAGGTGTTGAGCGAAGCCACCAGCACCGGGTCGGCGCCGGTGACCGGGGTTGTGCTGCGCGCGACCGTCACGGCGATCTGGTTGGCGATTTCGTCGGCGAGCGCAGCGGCATCGGTGCGAAACCGTGCGTCGGACTGCGCGCCGATGGCCGTGCTGCCCATCGCCACCAGGCCGAGGATGCCGAGCGAGAAGATCAGGATCGCGATCAGGGCCTCGATGACCAGAAAGCCGCGTTGCTGTTTTTGAGTGCGCATGCTCGTTGCTCTTTCAGAACCGCGTCAGAGGCACGAACGGCTGTCGCCGATCGGCAATTGCGGGTCGCACACCCGCACCAGGCCGCCCGGCGCGGCCCGCACGCGCAGGCAGCGCATCGGGCCCGCCGGGCCGCACGCGCCACCGGCGAGGTTGTTGATGTTGAGCTGGATTTCGCTGGTGGTCGTGGTGCCACCGAAGCCGTTGAACGCGACCATGCCGCCGAACGCCGCCGGTGGGAGCACGGCGCTGCCGGTGACGGCCACCGTCGGCACGCTGCCGGCGATCTGACCCGAGCCCTCCAGAGCCGACTTGGCGTCGACGAATGTGCAGGTTCCGGCAACCGCATCGCACTCGCGCACAACCCAATTGCGCCCGGTTGCCGAGGGAGCAGCGGCGTTGGCGATGTCGGCCGTGGCGATGTCGGTGTCGGTCAGCAGGAACTGGACTTGCGTGTTGCGGCGGATCGCTTCGGTGCGGGCGATCTGCAGGCCGGCCGCGTAAGACTGCGCGGCCGTGCTGATCTTCGAGTTCTGGAAATAGGTCGTCATCGAGGGCAGGCTCACCATCACCATGAGGGCGACGATGACGAGCGCCACCAGCACCTCGACGAGGGTGAAGCCCCGGGCGACGCGCTGCTTCAGCATGCGCCGTCTTTCTTCAGCACCCAGCAGTCGGTGCGGGTGGTCCAGCCGGTGGGCAGCGCCGGTGTGGACATCACCACGCCCGTGAGCGGCGCCATGGCCATCTGGTAGGTGAAGCCGGCCATGCTGGAGCCGGCCACGCCGGTGGCACGGATGGTGTAGTTGGTGGCGTTCAGCACCGGGCAGGTGAACGCGAAATTGACCGTGTCGACCGGCCGCATCGCGACCGAGACCGCCGGCGCCACGGTGCAGGCGCCCGCGTAGGTGCGGTTGTCCTGGAAGAACTGCTCGAACTTGACCCGCATGGCGCCGAGCGCCGAGGTGGCCTCGGTGATGCGGGCGCGGCGGATGTAGTCGGTGTAGCTCGGAATCGCGATGGCACTCAGGATCGCGACCACGGCGACCGCGATCATGACTTCGATGAGGGTGAAACCTTTTTGGACGCGCATTCGGGACCTTCCCAGTACTTGACGGCAGTTTATGGAGGCCGATGCGCTCAGGCACGCGCCGGCCGACGAACGGAAGAGCTGACTCGCCAGACGGCAAGCGGCCGTGTGGCGGCCGTGCCGCAGTTCACGGTCATGGCCGGGCCGCCACGGCTGGCGGACGGGCCTCGGCCGTCAGGCGGTGTGTTGTTCGATCACCTGCGCCACCACGGCACGCGGCGCGCGGCTCAGGCGCGCACTGCCCTGGCCGTCGATCAGAACGAACCTCGTTTCACCGGCTTCGGCCTTCTTGTCGACGCGCATGAGCTCCATGTAACGCTCCACGCCGAGGGCCGGGCCGCGCACCGGCAGGCCCGCACGCTCGATCAGCAGGGCTATGCGCGAAGCGTAGGACGCGTCGATCAGCCCGAGCCGGGCCGACAGATCGGCCGCCATCACCATGCCGCAGCCGACGGCCTCGCCGTGCAGCCAGGCGCCGTAGCCGAGGCCCGCCTCGATCGCGTGGCCGAAGGTGTGCCCGAAGTTGAGGATCGCGCGCAGGCCGGCTTCGCGCTCGTCCTGCCCCACGACCCAGGCCTTGATTTCGCACGAGCGCCGGATCGCTCGGGCCAGCGTCGGCCGATCGCGTGCGACCAAAGCCGGCAGGTGCTCTTCGAGCCATTCGAAGAACGCGTGGTCGGCGATCGGGCCGTACTTGATGACCTCGGCCAGGCCGGCGGCAAGTTCGCGCGCCGGCAGCGAGTCGAGCGTGTCGATGTCGGCCACCACCAGCAGCGGCTGGTTGAACACGCCGATCATGTTCTTGCCCATCGGGTGGTTGATGGCGGTCTTGCCACCGACCGACGAGTCGACCTGCGCCAGCAAGGTGGTGGGCACTTGCACGTAGGCCACACCGCGCATGTAACACGCTGCCGCGAAACCGGTCATGTCGCCCACCACGCCGCCGCCGAGCGCGAACAGCGTGGTCGAGCGGTCGCAGGCCGCGCCGAGCAGCGCGTCGAAGATGGTGTTGAGCGTCGCCCAGTCCTTGTACGACTCGCCGTCGGGCAAGGTCACGAGGTGCGTACTGGCGAACTTGCCTTGCAGCGCACGCGCGAGGCGGTCGGCGAAGAGCGGCGCCACCGTGCCGTTGGTGACGATCACGGCCGCACTGGCAGCAGGCAAGGCTTCGAAGGTTTCGGGGCGGTCGAGCAGGCCCGAGCCGATGAGGATCGGGTAGCTGCGGCCTTCGAGCTCGATCGTGACGCGGGCGGGTGCGGAAGTCATGGCGGGGGTGGTTGAAGGCAGATGGCGCGTCGACCGGCCATCAATGGGGCAGCAGCGGGTCGACGACCGAAGGCACGCTGTAGGGGTCGATGACCCCGCCGAGCTCGAGCTGGGTCAGGATCGTGGACACCAGCGTCGGGATCGACGAGCGCCCGGTAGCTACCACGAAGTGTGCCGTTTCCTGGTAGAGCGGGTCACGTACCGCATGCAGGTCGCGCAGGCGCTGCAGCGGGTCGTCGACGCGCAGCAGCGGCCGCTTGGTGTCGAAACGCAAGCGCCGGAACAGCGCTTCTGGCGAGGTGTTGAGGTAGAGCACGGTGGTGCGCTCGCGCAGCATCGCGCGGTTGGCGGCGCGCAGCACGCTGCCACCACCGGTGGCCAGCACACCGTCGAAGCGGCTGGTGATGTCGGCGAGCACGCCCTGCTCGACATCGCGAAAGCTCTCTTCGCCTTCGCGTTCGAAGAAGCTGCGGATCGACTCGCCGAGCCGCTCTTCGATGACCTGGTCTGAATCGGCCATCGACAGGTTCAGCCGCTTCGCGAGATGCCGCGCGACGGTGGACTTGCCACCGCCGGGCATCCCGATGAGGCTGAGGATCACCGCGGTTTAGTTCGGGTCCGAGCAGGAAGGGCTGCCGCCGAGCGGGCCGGAGCCGAAGGGGCTGACCACGCCGGCTGGTGGGTTCGTCGCACTGCTGAAGTCTTCGGAAGAACCGCTGACGAAGAACACCGCTTCCTTGAACGACTCGGTTCCGGACACGATGGCCTCGGCACGCAACTTCACCTGCACCCACGGCGCGTAGCTCTCGGCGTAGATCAGCGAAATGGTGCCGCGCCCCGTGGCGTCAGTGGTCAGCACACCGGTGGAGCCGACGCTCGTCGAGTTGGACGTGGTCACTGAGATCACGTTGCCAGGTTCGAGCACCAGGCTTCCGTTCGAGTCCTCGCCGGCATCGAGCACGCCGTTGTAGTTGATATCTTCGTTGGCGCAGGTCACGACGTCGGCCGCGTAACCCCAGGTCGACGTACCGTAGATCAGCCGGCCCTTGCGATAGAGCGTCGGCAGCACCTTGATCGTCAGGGTGATGTTCGGCACGGCCACGCCGTTGGCATCGGTCACGTAGACCGTCCAGTCTTTCTTGTAGGTCTGCGGGTCGATGTTGGAGATCACGTTGCCGGTGCCCAGCGCGATGAACAGCGCGCTCTGGTTCACCGTCAGTGAAGCCGTACCGGTCACGGTCGAGTCGGTGGCCACGGTGGCGGACAACACCACGCCGTTGCTCGCCGTCGTGTTCGGCCCGGCAATGAATTGCACCGAGGCTTGACCGCTGGTGTCAGTGGTCGCCGAAGCCAGGCTCAGGTTGCCACCGCTCGGGTCGGCGATGCGGTTGAAGTTGACGGCGACGCCACTGACCGGGTTGCCTGCGGAATCGGTCACCGTCGCGAGGATGCGTGCTTGTTGGGCCGTCGCGCCGCCCGGGTTGGGGCCGACGGCTGTCGGCGTGGTTTGCAAGACCAGCCTGGCTGGCGCGCCCGCCACGAACAAGATCGGCAACGTGGCCTGCGCCGAGACGCCCGTTCCGGTGTTCGTGAAGGTAGCCTGCACGGTGGCCGGACTTGCGGTGGTCGAGGTCACTGACACGGTCACTTGACCGTTGGAGCCGGTCACGGCACTCGGTGTAACGCTGCCGGCCGTGATGGCGAAGAGGATCGTGGCGTTCGCCACCGGCGCGCCATTCGAGAGGTACTGCAGCGTGACCTGCGAGGTTGTGCCAACCGCGATGCGCGTACCCGCGGCGGGGTTGATGAAGCTGAACGCTTCGGCACTGATCTGGATCGTGCTCGTCACCGTGGCGCCGGCTGCGTCGAACTTGAGGTTGTCGCTGCCGGCGTTGGTGGCGGTGTAAGTCAGTGTTGCGGTGCCCTGCGAGTCGGTGGTGATCGAGTTCGCCGAGAGGCCGTTGTTCAGGCTGCTGGTCACAGCGACGGCCAGGCCGGAAATCACCGCGCCTTTCGAATCGACCGCCTTGACGCCAATACTGGCTGTCCCGCCCAGCGTCACCGTGGTCACACCCGCATAAGTCAGCACGGTGCCGACCACGGGAATGACGATCTGGCCGCGAGCTCCGCCCGACGTGGCAGTGACAGTGATGTTGCGGTTGCTTTTGTTCGAGCCGGCAGCCAATGTGGCCGTGGCCACGCCAGCCTTGTCGGCGACGGTAGCCGCCGAAGTCAGCGTGCCGGAATCGGTCGAGAAAGTGACCGGCGCGTCGGCCAAGGCCACGTTGCCGGCGCCCTTGACGATGGCCGAGATCGTGACCTGGTCACCACCGCTGCCGATCTGCACGGCACTGGCGATCACGTCGACCGCTGTCGCAGCCGAGGCCGGGGGCGTGGTTCCGCCGCCGCCACCGAAGGGCGAGCTGCCCTCATTGCCACCACCGCCGCTGCAAGCCGCCAGGCCCAGCGAAACCAGCCATACCAAGGTGTGTCGAAGCATCTTCATTGTGAAGCTCACTCTTTATGTCGCGTCAGGTGCGCTGGCGTTCAGCGCACGGCGGTTTTGTCCGACACGACTTTCGGTGTCAGGAAGATCAGCAACTCGGTCTTGGTCGCAGCCTTGGTCTTCGTCTTGAACAGGTTGCCGAGGTAGGGGATGTCGCCCAGCAGCGGCACCTTCGACACGTCTTCGCGCTCGAGCTGCTCGAAGATGCCGCCGATCACGACAGTGCCGCCGTTCTCGACCAGCACCTGCGTCTTCACGTGCTTGGTGTTGATGGCGAAACCGGCGCTGCCGGCCAGCGCACCGCGGCTGTCCTTGGTGATGTCGACGTCGAGGATCACGTTGCCCTCGGGCGTGATCTGCGGCGTGACTTCGAGCTTGAGATTGGCCTTGCGGAACACGATCGACGTGGCACCGCTCGAGGTGGCCACCTGGTACGGAATTTCTTCACCCTGTTCGATGATGGCCTTCTGCTGGTCGGCCGTGATCACGCGCGGGCTCGACACGACCTTGCCCTTGCCTTCGGCTTCGAGCGCCGAAATCTCGAGGTTCAGGAAGCGGTTCGCGGTGGCGCTGAACAGCGACAGCGCGAACGTGGCAGCGTCAAAACCGCCTTGGCCGGTGGCCGGCAGGTTCACGAAGTTGGTGTCGCTGAAGTTGACGGTGCTGCCGTTCTGCAGCGTCTGGCCACCCACCGCGTTGAGATTGGCCCCTGGCGAGATGCGGGTGCCGCCGCCGACGCTGTAGCCGGGAACACCACCGCGCACACCGCGCAGGTCCGAGGCGCCGAGCTTCACGCCGAGCGATCGGCCGAAGGTGTCGTCGGCCTCGACGATGCGCGACTCGATCAGCACCTGCCGCACCGGCACGTCGATCTTGGCGATGAGCGTCTGGACCTCTTCGAGCTTGGACGGAATGTCGTTCACGAACAGCTGGTTGGTTCGCGATTCCGAGATCACAGACCCGCGCGGCGAGAGGATGCGCGTGTTGCTGCCGCCACCGCCGCCGCCCGCACCCTGACCGGTGAGGCCCTTGGCCACGTCTTCGGCCTTCGCGTAGTTGAGCTGGAACGACTGCGTGCGCACCGGCTCCAGCGACGCGACCTGCGCTTTCGCTTCGAGCTCGATCTTCTCTTTGGCGTTGAGCTCGTCTTTCGGCGCGATCAGGATCACGTTGCCCGACTTGCGCAGGCCGAGTGCCTTGGCTTGCAGGATGATGTCGAGCGCCTGGTCCCAGGGCACGTCTTTCAGGCGCAAGGTCACGTTGCCGGTGACGGTGTCGCTCGTGACAACGTTAAAGTTGGTGAAGTCGGCGATCACTTGCAACAGCGCGCGCACTTCGATGTTCTGGAAGTTCAGCGAGAGCTTCTCGCCGGCGTAACCCACGCCCTGCGTCAGCTTGTTCGGGTCGACCTTCTGCGGCCGAACTTCGAGCACGAACTGGTTGTCGCTCTGGTAGGCACTGTGCTCCCAGTTGCCTTTGGGCTCGATCAACATGCGCACGCGGTCACCGCTCTGCGTGGTGGTCACGGTGTTGATCGGCGTGCCGAAGTCGGTCACGTCGAGCCGCTTGCGCAGGTTGTCGGGCACGGTCGAGCGCAGGAACTCGACGACCAGGCTCTGGCCTTGTTGACGAATGTCGACACCCACCTGGTTGTTCGGCAGGTCGACGATGACGCGGCCGGCGCCATCGCTGCCGCGGCGGAAGTCGATGTCTTTCAGCGCCAGCGGGTTGCGGTTCAGGCTTTCGGCGAAGCGCACCGGCTCGGACGAAGCAGGCGCTGTGGCGGTGGTGCTCGCTGCCGGTGCGGCCGTGCCGTCGAGAACCAGGAGCAGCACCTTGCCTTGCAGTTCGGCACGGTAGCTCGCGGCCTTCTTGAGGTTCAACACCAGGCGGGTGCGTTCACCGGCCTGGGCCACGTTGACGGAGCGCAGGTTGCCTTGGTTCACTTCGACGCTGGGCTTGCCCAGGCCGTTGCTCACGCCGGGCAGGTCGATCGCGATGCGCGGCGGCGTCTGGATCGTGAAGCCGGCCGGTACCGCAGCGAGCGCTTCCGAGAGCTCGATGCGAACGACCTCGGAGCCCGCTTGCTGGGTGGTGTTGATCGACTGGATCGCGTTCTGCGCCATCGCAGGTGCGCAAGCGCCGACGAACAACGCAAGCGCCAAGGCACGGGAGCGCCACTTAGCTGTCATCTGATTCTCCTGATTGCTCTTCATCGCGCCTTCTCCTGGAGCTGGAGGGCGCTGCTGCGCTCGATCCATTCGCCCGCTGCATCCTGAACAATTTCCCTGAGCGACAACTCGGTCTCGGAAATCTTGGTGATCTTTCCGTAGTTCTGCCCGAGGTAGTCACCCTGCTTCACTTGGTAGAGCAGGTTGTCGACCCGCAGCAAGGCATAAGGGCGGCCCGACTTGGAAACGCTGCCCACCATGCTCATGCTGTCGAGCGGGTAGGCCTCGAGCGGCTCCTTGCGGCGGTTGATTTCTGCGGCGAGCAGCGAGTTGGGCTGACGTGCTTCCTGCTTGAGCGCCACGCTCAGCTTCTGGCTGCTGAATGGCTCGACACCGGTCAGCGCCACGTAGGCCTGCGGAATGAACTTCTTGGGCGGCGACAAGGGTTGCACGCTGGGCTTGACCTCGCGTTGCTGCTGGTCCATCCACTGGGTGAGTTCGTCCTGCTCACCACCGCAGCCGGCCGCGGCGAACGCCACGACACCGATCGACAGCAGCAACCTGGCTCGTGCTGAAGTGGCCATCATTTCTTCGCCCCTGGCGCCGCAGCGGCTTTCGCCTTGGCCGCGTTTTTCCTGATCTCTTCGAGCTCGTTGGGGTCGAGGTAGCGGTAGGTGCGCGCCGTGGCTTCCATCGACAGCGCACCGCCCGTGTCCTTCGGCGACGTGATCACGAGGTTGTGCAGGGTGACGATGCGCGACAGGTTGGCGATGTCACCCGCGAAAGCCCCGATGTCGTGATACCGGCCCGACACCTTGATCGAGATCGGCAGTTCGGCGTAGTAGTCCTTCACGACCACCGAACCCGGCCGGAACAGTTCGAACTGCAGCCCTCGCCCCAGGCCGGCCTGGTTGATGTCTGAGAGCAGCGCGTCCATTTCGGCTTTGCCGGGCAGCTGCTTCTCGAGCTGGGTCACGTATTCCTCGACCTGCAGCTTCTGCTTGCGCAACTCGGCCAGGTTCACGGCCTGGCCCAACTTCGAGCGGTAGTCGGCCTTGAGCGCCGGCTCGCGAGCGCGCTCGGAGTCGAGGCCTTCGTGCGCAGGCGAGAGCAGGAAGAACCAGCCGAGCACCACCATGAACAGGGCCACGGCCACCCAGGCCAGCACCTTGGGAAGAATGGGCCATTGGCCGGGCTGCTGCGGGTTGAGCGCGCGGAACTGTGACGCCGCGCCCTCGAACACCGAGTTCAGGTCGACGTTGATCGCTTTTGCTTTGGTCGCCATGTCGGTCTCAGCCCTTCTTCGCGGCAGGGGCGCTGGCCGGCTTCGGTGCCGCACCACTGGCCGGCTTGCCGGGTACCGGCGCCGCCACGGGCACCAGCGCCGGCTTGTCCTGCGGGCGGTTCACGCTCAGGCGCAGGCTGAAGTCAAACAGGCGCTTCTGCTCCTTGTTCGCCGCGGTCAGCGTCATCGCCTTGCTTTCGACGAGCTCCGGGCGCACCAGCCACTCGGAGCTGTAGGCGGTGTTGCGCAGCAACTCAGACACGCGCTCTTGCGTCTGCGCGATGCCGTTCAGCGCCAGCACCTGGCCGTCTTGTTTCACGGTCGTGAAGTAGATGCCTTCCGGGGTCTGCTTGACGAGTTCGTTGAGCAGGTGCACCGGCAGATTGCGGTCGATCTGCAGGTCTTCGACCGCCTTCTGGCGCGCCGTCAGCGAGGCGATCTCAGCACGCAGCGCCGCGATGTCCTTGATCTGCTCGTCGAGCTTGGCGATTTCGGTCGTCAGGAACTGGTTGCGCTCTTGCTGCGAGGTGGTCAGTTGCTGAACGATCAGGTACCAGCCCCCCACGATGGCCAGGCCGGCGACCGCGGCAACGCCCAGACCGGCGAAGAAAGCGATCTTGCGGCGCTGGCGGCGCTCCTCCCGGTGCGGGAGCAGGTTGATCAGGATCACTGCACGAACCTCCGCATGGCCAGACCACAGGCCGTGAGATACGACGGGGCCTCCCGGCGCAGCTTGCTTTCACGCACGGCCGAGCCGAGCTTCATGTTCTCGAACGGGTTGACCACCATCGAGGCGAAGCCGGTCAACTCGGTCACACGGTCCTTCAGCCCCGGCAGCGTGGCGGTGCCGCCGGCGAGCATCACGTAGTGCACCTTGTGGTGCGGCGTGCTGGTGAAGAAGTACTGCAACGCGCGGCCGATTTCCTGCGACAGGCTGTCGACGAAGGGCGCGAGCAACGAGGTTTCGTAGTCATCGGGCAGGTCGGCGGCGAGCTTCTTCTGTTCGGCTTCTTCATACGAAAAACCGTACTGGCGCGAGATCAGCTGGGTGAGCTGCGAACCGCCGAAGGCCTGGTCGCGGTCGTACAGCATCTCGTCGTCGCGCAGCACTTTCAGGCTGGTGGTGTCGGCACCGATCTCGAACAACGCGACGAGCGCGTCCTTGCCTTCGTTGGGCAAGCCGGAAACGATGCGGCTCATGGCCAGGCGCGAGGCATGCGACTCGATGTCGAGCACGGCCGGCTTCAGGCCGGCAGCCTCGGCCAGACCCTGGCGGTCCTGCACGCGGTCCTTGCGCGAGGCGGCGATCAGCACCTCGACGTCGCCGACCGACGTGGCGCTCGGGCCGATCACACAGAAGTCGAGGCTCACTTCGTCGAGCGAGAAGGGGATGTACTGGTTGGCTTCGGTCTCGACCTGAAGTTCGAGTTCTTCCTCGCGCAGGCCGGCCGGCAGCATGATCTTCTTGGTGATGACCGCCGATTGCGGCATGGCCATCACGACCTGGCGTGTCTTCGTGCCACTCTTGGAGACGACGCGCTTGACGGCTTCTGCCACTTCGTCGAACTTCTCGATCTGACCATCGGCGATCCAGCCTTTTTCGAAGCTTTCGACGCCAAAACGCTCCAGAACGTACTCACCCGTGGCGGTCTGTGCGAGTTCGACGAGCTTGACGCTGGACGAGCTGATATCCAGGCCGATCATCGGTGGATGCTTGCGACCCAACAACGTGTCTAGAAAGCTCACGACGCCTTTCCCCCAGCGGTCGAACTAGCGTGCTGGATTGTTAATAAGTTACTTCAATGCTAGCAGTAAAGCCCTTGAGTCCCAAAGCATTTTCCGGATTCGGGGGCCTGATCTCGTTGCAAAACTCACACGCCGCGCGGGCTTCAAACAGCCTCTCGGGGACAACCCTGCGAAGCCGCTCCAGACGCCTTCGGGCACGCTTGCGGGTGCCCTTGCATCACTATCGGCCGGCGCGGCGGTTTCTATAATGCGGACGCAAATCGATGGAGTCTCATGAGTGAATCCGAGCGCGCGGCCGAACAGCCTGCGGAGGCCCCTTCGGGGCGGAGCCAGGGGTCGGCGCTGTCGACCCTGAGTCGCTGGCTGACACGCAGCGTCGTCTGGTTGCTCGGGCTCACGGCCGCCGCCGCGGTGTCGATCCTGCTGCTGGTGGCCATTGCGCTGGCCGTGGCCTACCCCAACCTGCCCGAGATCAGCGGCCTGACCGACTACCGCCCGAAGCTGCCGATGCGCATTTTTTCGGCCGACGGCGTTCAGCTCGGCGAATACGGCGAAGAGCGCCGCACCTTCACGCCGCTGGCGCAGATCCCGAAAGTGATGCAGGAGGCCGTGCTCGCTTCCGAGGACGCCCGTTTCTACCAGCACAGCGGCGTCGACATCAAAGGCGTGCTGCGGGCTGGCCTCGCGCAGTTCAACCGCTCTCGCAGCCAGGGCGCCTCGACGATCACGATGCAGGTGGCGCGCAACTTCTACCTGTCGACCGAGAAGACCTACACCCGCAAGATCTACGAGATGCTGCTGGCTTTCAAGATGGAAAGCCTGCTCAGCAAGGACCAGATCCTCGAGGTCTACATGAACCAGATCTTCCTCGGCCAGCGCGCCTACGGGTTCGCGGCGGCGAGCGAGATCTACTTCGGCAAGCCGCTGAAGGACATCACCGTCGCCGAAGCGGCGATGCTGGCCGGCCTGCCGCAGGCACCTTCGGCCTACAACCCGATCAACAACCCGAAGCGCGCCACCGACGGTCAGATCCGCATTCTCGAGCGCATGCTCGACAACAACTTCATCACCGAAGCGCAGCGTGACGCGGCGCGGGCCGAGACCTTGCGCTACCGCACACCGTCTGAAGTGCCGGTGCACGCCGAGTACGTGGCCGAGGCAGCGCGCCAGCTGATCTTCACGCAATACGGTGAAGAGGCCTACACCCGCGGTCTGAATGTCTACCTCACGCTCAAGTCGGACGACCAGATGGTGGCCTACCGCGCTTTGCGAAAAGGCATCATGGACTACGAGCGGCGGCAGGTCTACCGCGGCCCCGAAGACTATGTCGACCTGCCCGCGAACCCGAAGGAACTCGACGCGCGCGTGGCCGAGGCGCTGCAGGACCACCCCGACAACGACGAGTTGAAAGCCGCGGTCGCGATCGAGGCCAACCCGAAGAAGGTGGTCGCGATGCTGCAAAGCGGCGAGCTGATCACGGTCACCGGAGACGGGCTCAAACCGGTCACCTCGGGCCTGGCGGTGAAGGGCAACCCGAAGACGCAGATTCGCCCCGGTGCCGTGATCCGCATGATTCGCGGTGTGGGCAAGGACGGCAAGCCCGGCGACTGGAGCGTGACGCAGCTGCCCGAAGTCGAAGGCGCCTTCGTTGCGATCGACCCGCGGACGGGCGCAGTGCGCGCGATGGTCGGCGGCTTCGACTACGCCAAGAGCAAGTTCAACCACGTGACGCAGGCCTGGCGGCAGCCGGGCTCGAGCTTCAAGCCGTTCATCTATTCGGCTGCGCTCGAAAAGGGCTTCACGCCGGCCACCGTGATCAATGACGCGCCCTTGTTCTTCGATGCCGGTGCCACCGGCAGCCAGCCCTGGGAGCCGAAGAACTACGACGGCAAGTTCGAAGGGCCGATGTCGCTGCGCCGCGGCCTGGAACGCTCGAAGAACATGATCTCGATCCGCATCCTGCAGGCGATCGGGCCGCCCTATGCGCAGGAGTGGATCACCCGCTTCGGCTTCGAGGCAGACAAGCACCCGGCCTACCTGACCATGGCGCTCGGCGCAGGCTCGGTCACACCGATGCAGATGGCCACTGCGTACAGCGTGTTCGCCAACACCGGCTACCGCGTCAACCCGATGCTGATCAGCCGGATCACCGACAGCAAGGGCAAGTTGCTGAGCGAGTCCACGCCAGCCGTTCTGGGCGAATCGGTGCGGGGCATCGACGCGCGCAACGCGTTCGTGATGTCCAGCCTGATGCAGTCGGTGGCCGCGCGCGGCACAGCGGCCCTGGCGCAGAAGTCGTTGGGGCGCACCGATCTGTACGGCAAGACCGGCACCACCAACGACTCGATCGACACCTGGTTCGCCGGCTGGCAGCGCAACCTGGTGGCGATCGTCTGGATCGGCTACGACAACCCGCGCAAGCTGGGCGACAACGAAACCGGCGGCGGCCTGGCCTTGCCGATCTGGATCGACTACATGCGCCACGCGCTCAAGGGCGTGCCGGTCGAGCAGTACAGCGCGCCCGAAGGGGTGCTCAACGTCAACGACGAGTGGTACTACGAAGAGTACACACGCGGTGCCGGCGTGAGCAGCCTCGGCCTCGAAGACCAGCTGCCCGTGCCACCCAACGAAGACGAGCGCAAAGGCATCCTCGATCTCTTCAGGCGCTAGGTCTGAGAGACGAAGCTCAGCGAGCGACCCGCCTGCTCGCTGGCGCAGGTCGACAGCACTTCAAAGAAATCCCGGCCATCACGCGTGTCGGCCCAGACGCCGTCGACGTACTTGTAGTGATAGCCGCCGGAACGCGCCGCCATCCACAGTTCGTGCAGCGGCGGCTGGGTGTTGACGACGATCTTGCTGCCGTTCGGAAACCCCAGTTCGAGCAAGCCGCCGGTGCGCATCGCGTCGATGTCGACCACGTCGTCCTGCAACCACGCATCGACACGCGCTTCGATGCTGGCGAGCACCGCGCTGGTTCTGGCGTGGTACTCGCCGTCGGTCATCGGCGTGGGGCGAAGGTCGGCGGTCATGGTCGATAGAATCCCGGCATGTTGCAGCGCAAGAAGAGTGTAGCGGCGGGCGTCAAGGCCGCAGGGATGGTGGGCGTTTGCCTCGCCACAGTGTGCTTGCTCGTCGCATGCGGCCAGAAAGGCGCGCTGTTCCTGCCGAAAGCGCCCGCCCCGGCGGCTTCGGCCACCGCTCCTGCTTCCTCACCCGCTTCTGCCCCATGACCTTGCCCGGCCATCCCCACATCGCCTACCGCGACAACGCACTGTTCATCGAAGGTTGCGAAGCCGCTGCGCTCGCGCGCGAATTCGGCACGCCGCTCTATGCCTACTCGCGCACGTCACTGCTCGACGCGCTGGCGGCCTACCAGCGTGCGCTGGCCGGTCGCGACCACCTGATCTGCTACGCGATGAAGGCCAACTCCAGCCTCGCGGTGCTGCAGACTTTCGCGCAAGCCGGCTGCGGCTTCGACATCGTCTCGGGTGGTGAACTCGAGCGGGTGCTGGCGGCCGGCATCGAAGCGTCGAAGGTCGTGTTCTCCGGCGTCGGCAAGAGCCGCGCCGAGATGCGGCGCGCACTCGAAGCGGGCGTGATGTGCTTCAACGTCGAGAGCGAGGCCGAACTCGAAGTGCTGTCAGCCGTCGCGGTCGACTGCCGCAAGACGGCACGCGTGAGCCTGCGCGTGAACCCCGACGTGGACGCCGGCACGCACCCCTACATCTCGACCGGCTTGAAAGGCAACAAGTTCGGCGTGGCGCACGAGCGCGCCCTCGCCTGCTACCAGCGTGCCGCTGCCTTGCCAGGCCTGCAGGTCGTCGGCATCGATTGCCACATCGGCTCGCAGATCACCGACGCCGGGCCCTACCTCGACGCGCTCGATCGTGTGCTCGATCTGGTCGAGCGAGTCGAAGCGGCGGGCATCCCGATCCATCACCTCGACCTCGGCGGCGGCCTGGGCATCACCTACACCGACGAAGCACCGCCCTCGGCCGAGGTGCTGGTGCGCGGCCTGCTGACGCGCATCGACGAACGTGGCCACGGCCACCGCAAGATCATGTTCGAGCCCGGCCGTTCGCTGGTCGGCAACGGCGGTGTGCTGGTGAGCGAGGTGCTCTACCTGAAGCCAGGCACCGAGAAAAACTTCTGCATCGTGGACGCGGCGATGAACGACCTGATGCGCCCGGCGATGTACGAAGCCTGGATGAAGATCGTGGCCTGCGAGCCACGCCCCGCGGCGCCGGAAACCTTCGACGTGGTCGGCCCGATCTGCGAATCGGGCGACTGGCTCGGCCGCGACCGGCCGCTCGCGGTGCAGGCCGGCGACTTCATCGCCGTGCTCTCGGCGGGCGCCTACAGCATGAGCATGGCGAGCAACTACAACACGCGCGGCCGCGCCGCCGAGGTGATGGTCTCGGGCGACAAGGCCTGGTTGATCCGCGACCGCGAAGCGCCCGCCGATCTGTTCCGCGGCGAACACCTGCTGCCGCCGCTCTGAAGCATCGCCGCCGCGGCGGCGGCGGTCAGATCCGGCCTTCTTCGACGCCGTGGCAGGCGATCAGCACGCCCTTGAGGCGCTGCAGCGCCGGCCGCTCCTGCTTGCAGCGCTCGTTGGCGTGCGGGCAGCGTGGGTGGAAGGAACAACCGCTCGGCGGGTTCAGCGGGTTCGGCACCTCGCCCTGCACCGGTGTGCGCGAGCGGCCGCTCATGTGGATGTCGGGGATCGCGTCTAGCAACATGCGCGTGTACGGGTGGCGCGGCGTTGAGAACAGCGCCAGCTTGTCGGCCAGTTCGACCAGCCGCCCGAGGTACATCACGCCGACCTGGTCGCTCACGTGCCGCACCACCGCCAGGTTGTGCGAGATGAAGAGATACGTGAGCCCCTGCTTGCGCTGCAGGTCTTTCATGATGTTGAGCACCTGCGCCTGCACGGACACGTCGAGTGCTGACGTGGGTTCGTCGCAGACGAGGAACTCTGGCTGCGTGGCGAGCGCGCGCGCGATCGAGATGCGCTGACGCTGGCCGCCCGAGAACTGGTGCGGAAATTTCTCGACGTCGGCACCGGCCATGCCGACCGACTGCAGCAGCTCGGATACGCGCGCCTTCAACGCCTCTTCGCGCGCCTTCGACGACACCCCGCCGGCGCCGACGACCAGCCCGTGCTCGCGCAGCGGCTCGCCCACGATGTCGGCCACCTTCCAGCGTGGGTTCAGGCTCGCATACGGGTCCTGAAAGATCATCTGCATGCGGCGCCGCAAGGCTTGTGCATCGCCGGACTTGAACGTGGCCGCGGTGTCGACCCCGTCGAAACTGACCCGGCCCCGGGTCGGCGCATACAAGCCGACGAGCAGGCGCGCGACCGTGCTCTTGCCACAGCCCGACTCGCCCACCAGCGCGAGCGTCTTGCCGCGCTCGATGGCGAAACTCACGCCGTCGACCGCGTGCACGAACTGGCGCGGTTGGCGCTCGACCACCCTGTTGAGCCAGGGCGCCGACACGTCGAAGGTCTTCGACAGGTCATGCACTTCGACCAGCGGCTTCACGGCCACGATGCTTTCCGCGTTCATGTTCATGCCGCGGCCCTGACGGTGTCGGCATGCAACCAGCAGGCAGCGCGGGTGTTGCCGGCGCTGATCAGTTCTGGCCGTTCGACGCGGCAGCGTTCGAAGACACGCGGGCAACGCGGATTGAACGCGCAGCCTTTCGGGATGGCGGTGAGGCGCGGCATCGCACCGTCGATCTGCAACAGGCGCTCGCGGTCGTCGTCCATCGCCGGGATCGAACCCATCAGGCCGGCGGTGTAGGGGTGCGCCGGGGCATGGATCACGTCATGCACCGGCCCGATCTCGGCGATGCGCCCGGCGTACATCACCGCCACCCGGTCGCAGGTTTCGGCGATCACGCCCATGTCGTGGGTGACGAGCATCACCGCCGCGCCGTGCTCCTTGCACAGGCGCTTGAGCAGCGAAATGATCTGCGCCTGGATCGACACGTCGAGCGCCGTGGTCGGCTCGTCGGCGACGATCAACTTCGGCTCGGCGGCCAGTGCGAGCGCGATCACGACCCGCTGGCGCATGCCACCCGAGAACTGGTGCGGGTATTGATCGATGCGCGCGGCGGCGGCCGGAATGCCGGTTTCTTCGAGCAGCCGGATGGCACGCTTGTGCGCTTCTGCCGCGCTGACCGGCAGGTGCGTCTGGATCGTCTCGACCAGTTGCCGGCCGATCGTGTACAGCGGATTCAGCGAGGTGAGAGGGTCCTGGAAGATCGCGCCGATTTGTCGGCCGCGCACCTTGCGCATCTCTTCGTAGGGCAGGTTGTCGATGCGCCGGCCGTCGAAGCGGATCTCGCCCGACGCCACGCGCCCGGGCGGGTCGAGCAGGCCGATGATCGCCGAGCCGGTGAGCGACTTGCCGGCGCCGGATTCGCCGACCACGCCGAGAATCTCGCCGGGCGCGATCTCGAACGAAATGTCGTCGAGCGCGACCAGCGTGCCGCGCCGCGTCGGGAACTCGACCCGCAGGTTCTTGACTTCAAGAAGGGGAGAAGGCATCGGGTTTCAGCGCAGGCGCGGGTTCGTGGCATCACGCAGCCAGTCGCCGAACAGGTTCATGCTGAGCGCGATCAGCACCAGCATCGAGCCGGGAAAGATCACCAGCCACCAGGCGCCGCTGAAGAGTTGCTTGTTGCCTTCATTGATGAAGGTGCCGAGAGACGGCGACGTCGGCGACACGCCGACACCCAGGAACGAGAGCGTCGCCTCGGTCTGGATCGCCGTGGCGACGTGGATGGTGGCGAGCACCAGCACCGGCCCGAGCACATTGGGCAGCACATGCCTGCGCATGATGCGCAAGGGCGACACGCCGACCACACGCGCCGCCTGCACATATTCCTTGTTGCGCTCGACCATGGTCGAGCCGCGCACCGTGCGCGCGTATTGCACCCAGCCGGGCAGCGCGATCGCGAGGATCAACACGCCGAACGCGAGCGAGTCGTGCGCCTGCGGGAACAGCGCGCGGCCGACCCCGGCGATGAGCAACGCGATCAGGATCGACGGGAACGACAGCATCACGTCGCAAACCCGCATGATGAAGGCATCGATGCGGCCGCCCGCGTAGCCCGCGAGCAGGCCGAGCGACACGCCGATCAGCACCGAGACGATCACCGAGGCGCCGCCGATCAGCAGCGAAATTCGGGCGCCGTACATGAGGGCCGAGAAGACATCGCGGCCCTGCTCGTCGGTGCCGAGCAGGTACTTGGCCTGGCCGCCGTCCATCCAGGCCGGCGGCAGCATCGAGTCGCTCAGCTCGAGCGTGGCCAGATCGAACGGGCTGTGCGGCGCGACGAGCGGCGCGAAGAGTGCGCAGAACACGCACACCAGCGCGACCACCGCCGACCCGATCGCCATCGGTGAGCTGCGAAAGGAATGCCAGACATCACCGTCGAAAAAACGCGCCCAGGCGCCGGGCGCGGCCGGCATGGCAGTGGTACTCATCTTCAGCGGACCGCGCGAAACTGGTGGATCACTTCGACTTCAGCGTGATCCACTTGAAGTTCATGTAGTTGTTGGGCAACTGCGTCAGGCTCACCTTGTTGCTGTAGGCCCAGGCGAGCGCCTGCTGGTGCAGCGGAATGTGGCCGACGTCGTCCTGGTGGATCTTGAAGGCTTCACGGATCATCTCGTTGCGCTTCTTGTCGTCGGTCTCCGACTGGATCTTGGCCGTGAGCTCGTCGAGCTTGGGGTTGCTGTAGGCGCCGAGGTTGAACTGGCCCTGGCCCTTGTCGTTCGGCGTACCCATGATGGCCACGAGCACGTCGTGCGAGTCGACCGTGCTGGGTGTCCAGCCGAGCAGGTAGAAGCTCGTGTCGCGGCGCAGGATCTTCGGGAAGTAGCTGACCTTGGTCTCGGCTTGCAGGTTCACCTTCACGCCGATGCGCGCCAGGTTGGCGGCCACGGCCTGGCAGATGGCCGAGTCGTTCACGTAACGGTCGTTCGGGCAGTTCATGCCGACCTCGAAGCCGTTCGGGTAGCCCGCTTCGGCGAGCAGCTTCTTGGCCGCTTCGGTGTCGTACGGCAGGCGCTTGTTCATATCAGCCTGGTAGCCGCGAACCGCAGCGCCGACCATCAATGCACTGGGCACTGCGGCACCGCGCATCACGCGGCTCTTGATGGTCTCGATGTCGATCGCCTGGTAGAAGGCACGGCGTACGCGCACGTCCTTGAACGGGTTCTTGCCCTTGACGTTGCTGAACAGCAACTCGTCACGCTTCTGGTCCATGCCCAGGAAGATCGTGCGCAGCTCGGGGCCCTGCAGCACGGTGATGTTGCCGGCGCCCTTGATGCGCTCGACGTCCTGCAGCGGCACAGGCTCCATCACGTCGGTCTCGCCCGACAGCAACGCGGCCACGCGCGTGGCGTCGTTGCCGATCGGGGTGAAGACAATCTCGTCGACGTTGCTCTCGACCTTGCTGCGGTAGTTGAAGTTGCGCACCAGCACCGTGCGCACCGACGGCTGGCGCTCTTTCAGCCGAAACGGGCCGGTGCCATTGGCCTTGAAGCTGGCCGTGTTCTCGATGCCCTTGCGCCGGTCGACCGGCTGCTCGGCCTTGTTTTCTTCGCACCACTTCTTGCTCATCATGCCGAGCGTCGTCAAGGTGTCTGGAAGGATCGGGTACGGCGACGTGGTCTCGATGTCGACGACGAAGTCACTGACCTTGCGCACCGCCTTGATCGGGTTGGTGTAGCCCTTCATGTCGGAGCCCTCGCCGGCCGCGCGCTTGAAGGTGAACACCACGTCGTCGGCATTGAAGGGCGATCCGTCGTGGAAGGTCACGCCCTGGCGCAGCTCGAAGCGCCACACGGTCGGGCTTTGCTGGGTCCACTTGGTCGCCAGCAGCGGCGTGAGCGCCATGTTCTTGTCACGCTCGATCAGCGACTCGTAGACGTTGCCCGTGAAACTGAGCTGCAGGCTCTCGTTCAGCGAGTGAGGGTCCATCGACTGCACGTCACCCTGGTTGGAGACACGCAGTGTCACGGCTTGAGCGAGGCCACAGGCCAGAGCCAAGGCCAGGCTCAGAAGAGTCGGTTTCAGTTTCATGGGCTACTCCGGAAAATGCAGGGTGAGAAAAAGGGGGAGCTGTCAGTGGCCGGCGGCGGACTTCTCGATCCGCAGCCGCGGGTCGACGGCGAAGTA
The DNA here is from genome assembly GCF_032229685.1 of Rhizobacter sp. GTDB lineage: Bacteria > Pseudomonadota > Gammaproteobacteria > Burkholderiales > Burkholderiaceae_C > LMDS01. The sequence continues at coordinate 109,273 of NZ_JAVTWP010000010.1, forward strand.
CAGAAGATCGACGACAAGATTGATCACGACGAAGATCAGCGCGATCAGGCACAGGTAGGCGGCCATCACCGGGATGTCGGCGAAGGTGACGGCCTGGATGAACAGCAGCCCCATGCCGGGCCACTGGAACACGGTTTCGGTGATGATCGCGAATGCGATCAGCGAGCCGAGTTGCAGGCCCACGATCGTGATCACCGGCACCAGCGTGTTGCGCAAGGCGTGGCCGAAGTACACGGCACGGTTCGGCAACCCGCGGGCGCGCGCGAACTTGATGTAGTCGGCGCGCAGCACCTCGAGCATTTCAGAGCGAACCAGCCGCATGATCAGCGTGAGCTGGAACACCGCGAGCGTGATCGCGGGCAGGATCAGGTGCTTCCAGCCATCGACGGTGAGAAAACCGCTGGTCCAGCTACCGAAGGCCACGACCTCGCCACGCCCGAAGCTGGGAAACCATTTCAACGTCACCGCGAAGAAGAGGATCAGCAGGATGCCGATCAGGAAGACGGGCAGAGAGACTCCCAGCAAAGAAACCGTCATCAGCAGTTGAGACAAGAAACTGCCGCGGCGTAAAGCCGCATACACGCCCATCGGAATGCCGAAGACGAGCGCGATGAAGGCCGCAGAAAAGGCCAATTCCAGCGTCGCGGGCAAACGTTCGGCGATCAGGGAGGAAACCTTGCGGCCCTGGCGCAGGCTCAAGCCGAACTCACCTTGCACCGCCTTGCCCACGAAGTGCGCAAACTGGATCGGAAAGGCCTTGTCGAGCCCCAGGTCGGCTCGCAGTTGCTGGCGTTGGGCAGGCGTCGCGTCCTGGCCGAGGATGTTGGTCACGGGGTCGCCGACGTACTGAAAGAGCATGAATGCGATGAATGCAACCGTGAGCATCACGATCACGGCCTGCACGAGTCGGCGAAGGACAAAAACGAGCATCGGTCTATTGGTTGGGGGTTCGCCCTGCCCTTTGGCACGCGGCGCATCGGACTCGGGGATCGGACCGCATGCGCTGTCCCATCGACAGCGCGATCAGAGCAAAACGCGAGCCATGCGTCAAAGGGGAATGCCCGATAAGGGCTTGCCCCCGGGGCTTTCTTGTCGGTGGCCGGCGGCTGCAGACCGGCTATCGACAAACATGAAAAAGGCCGCCCGGAGGCGGCCTTCAAGGTCTGCCGAAACGCTTGCGCTAGGCAAGCATCCGATCAGAAGAAGTGGCGAACGCCGACTTCCACACCCTTCGACTTGCCGTTGGCGATCGGGCCAGCGGTTTGAGCCGTGCCAGACGTCACCGAGGCGGCCGCGCCACCCTTGTTCGAGATCTGCGAGATCGTCGAGTAGAGAGCGGTGCGCTTCGACAGGTTGTACACGTAGCCGAGAGCCACTTGCTGAGCCTTCGGGTCGCCGGCGGTGTCCAGCTTGCCTTGGGTGTAGCTGGCGTGGATTTCGCCTTGACCCAGCGGCACCAGCACGCTGCCGTTGATGCGGGTTTGCTTGACCGTCAGTTGCTTGGTCTGGTCGAAGTAACCCGACAGCTTCACGACGCCGAGGTTGTACGACGCGCCGATGTTGGCGGTCTTGGCCTTCTCGGTCGAGCCGGCGATGCCGGACGTGGCGTAGGCGCCAGCGATGTCGAACGGGCCAGCAGCGAAGCCGATGCGGCCGCCGATGTACTTGCCCGGGACCACGCCTTCAGCGGCGGCGACCATGAACTGGCCGTACAGACCACCGATGTTCGACGGCAGGAAGTAGCCGATCGAGTTGTCAGCGCGAACAAACGTCGGCTGCAGCAGGCCGAGGCCGACGTGCGACGAATCGCCCAGGCCGTTGGTGCCGAACACGTCGAAAACGGTGTTGTTCCAGAAGGTCGGGGTGTAATCGCGGCCGAGGCGGATTTCACCGAAACCGCCCATCAGGGACACGGTAGCACGGCGGTTGAACAGCTTGGCGCCGTTCTGGGTGCCGGTGTCGGCGCTGACGCCTTGCAGCAGGATGAAGCTGGCCTTCAAGCCGCCGCCGAGGTCTTCAACCCCACGGAAGCCGAGCTGGCTGCTGTTGATGCCGTCTTGGCTCAACGAGACGCGACGCGTAGAGCCGTCATTCTTGACGTACTTGGCGCTCAGGTCGATGGTACCGAACAGGGTGACCGACGATTGAGCCGATGCCACACCAGCGAAGGCGCCCAGAACTGCGAGAGCGAGCAGAGATTTTTTCATTGCAACTATCTCCTAGGTTGAACAAGAGGTCCCGATCACACATCACCCTCGTTGGGCAGATCAGGCGCAACCCCCTCACGGGAAGTTGTGCGTATTGCACCAGAGGGGCAGGGTGGTGGAAAGCCTTGCAGGTCAAAAAAGGACTTTATGTTGTCTGAGCACAACGAGGGATCACACCGAGGTCGCGGAGCCAGAACCGCGCCGATGCACCGGCAAAGTCAGCATCTGCCAACGCGCCGGCGCCGGTGAGTTGTCGATCGATGCTGCGTTATTCTCGGCAGACATCGTTCACCGGCAGTACGGTTTTGTCTTCACTCGATTCCCTGTTGATCGCCGCCGACGGCGCGCTGCGCACCTTGTCGGGCGCCAGCCACGCCACGCGACCGTTTCCACGAGCCCCAGACAACGCGCCCGAGCTGGAAGCCGCCGAACGACGCCTGTCGGGCGCGCTGATGCGTGTCAACCATGTCGGTGAAATCTGTGCGCAGGCCTTGTACAGCGCCCAGGGCTTGAGCACCCGCAACCCGCAGCTGAAACACCAGTTCGGCGAAGCCGCGCGAGAAGAAACCGATCACCTGGCTTGGACGCAGCGCAGGTTGGCCGAGCTCGGCGCGCGACCGAGCCTGCTGAATCCGCTGTGGTACGCCGGCGCGTTCGGCATCGGCTTGCTGGCGGGCCGGGCCGGGGACAAGGTCAGCCTCGGCTTCGTGGTCGAAACCGAACGCCAAGTCGAGCAGCACCTGGAAGAACACCTGACACGCTTGCCGCTCAACGACACCTCATCGCGCGCCGTCGTCGAACAGATGAAAGCCGATGAAGCACGCCACGGCGCGAACGCCCAAGACGCCGGCGCCGCAGCACTGCCGGCGCCGATGCGCTGGGCCATGCGGCGCGTGGCGCAGGTGATGACCTTCACCGCGCACCACCTGTGAGCCTGTTGCTCAGGTCGGGCTGATCTCGAAGCTGGTGGTGATCTCGGCTGTCTTGCCGAGCATAATGCTGGCCGAGCAGTACTTCTCGTGCGACAGGCGCACCGCGCGCTCGACCGCCGCATCAGTCAAACCCGGCCCCGCGACCACGAAGTGCATGTGGATCTTCGTGAAGACCTTCGGATCGACCGGCGCGCGCTCCGATGTCACGACCACCTTGCACGACCGCACATCGTGCCGGCCACGCTGAAGGATGAGCACCACGTCGTAGGCGGTGCACCCGCCGGTGCCCGCCAGCACCGTTTCCATCGGCCGTGGCGCGAGGTTGCGGCCGCCGCCATCGGGCGCGCCGTCCATCATCAGCAAGTGGCCGCTGCCGGTTTCGGCAGCGAAAGCCATGCCGCTCGCCGGCATCCAGTTGATCGTGCATTCCATGGTGGTTCCCGAAGCTCGCCGCACCGATCGAGGGCGGCGTTTCACGCAGATTGTGCATGGCTGCACGCGGCACTGGAGCGCGCCCCCTAAATGACTGCGGCGGCGATATTGCAGCGCAACATAAAAGGCTCTACACTCGTTCGCATACGGTGATTCGGCAGCTTGATGCGCCACTCCCGTACCGATTGTCTCCTCCACCTCCTCCATTGGTGGATTCAGCCCAGGGCAGCAATGCCTTGGGCTTTTTTCTTGGGGCCGCCGCAAGTGGTCGCCAGAGCATCGCAACGTATGATGCGGCGCCGCAAAACGATGGTCGCAGGAGACAAGCATGGCCGCACCGAAAACCAGCCCACGCGCTGCCCGCGCGCTGGCCCGACCCAGCCTCGCTGACTACCTGCAGAAGATCCTCACGGCGCGCGTCTACGACGTTGCCATCGAATCCGCGCTCGAACCTGCCCGCAGTCTGTCGAAGCGGCTGGGCAACCAGGTGCTGCTCAAGCGTGAGGACACCCAGCCGGTGTTCAGCTTCAAGTTGCGCGGCGCCTACAACAAGATGGCGCATCTCAGTGCGGGGCAACTCGAGCGCGGCGTCATCTGCGCTTCGGCCGGCAACCACGCCCAGGGCGTGGCGCTCGCCGCGCGGCGCATGGCCTGCAAGGCGATGATCGTGATGCCGGTGACGACACCCCGGGTCAAGATCGACGCCGTCAAGTCGCACGGTGGCGAGGTGGTGTTGCACGGCGACAGTTATTCCGACGCCTACGGGCGCGCCCTCGAGTTGCAGGCCGAACACGGCCTGACCTTCGTGCACCCGTTCGACGACCCCGACGTGATCGCCGGCCAGGGCACGATCGCCATGGAAGTGCTGCGCCAGCACCAGGGCCCGATCGACGCGGTCTTCGTCGCCATCGGCGGCGGCGGCCTGATCTCGGGCGTGGCGGCCTACATCAAGGCGGTGCGCCCCGAGATCAAGGTGATCGGCGTGCAGACGGTCGACTCCGACGCCATGCTGCGCTCGGTGCGCGCAGGCAAACGTGTCGCCCTGCACGACGTCGGCCTTTTCGCCGACGGCACCGCGGTGAAGCTGGTCGGCGAAGAGACCTTCCGGCTGGCCCGTGAACTGGTCGACGACTATGTGGTGGTCGACACCGACGCCGCCTGCGCCGCGATCAAGGACGTGTTCCAGGACACCCGCAGCATCCTCGAGCCTTCGGGCGCACTCGGTGTGGCCGCGATCAAGCAGTACGTCGAGACGCATCGCTGCAAGGGCCGAACCTTCGTGGCCATCACCTGCGGCGCCAACATGAACTTCGACCGGCTGCGTTTCGTGGCCGAGCGGGCCGAGGTCGGCGAACACCGCGAGGCGCTGTTCGCCGTGACCATCCCCGAAGCGCGCGGCAGCTTCAAGCGGTTCTGCGAACTGCTCGGGCCACGCTCGGTCACGGAATTCAACTACCGCATCTCCGACGCGAACCAGGCCCACGTGTTCGTCGGCGTCACCACGGTCAACCGGGAAGAAACCGACAAGCTGGCCCGCAGCTTCGAGCGCCACGGTTTCGCCACCCTCGACCTGACCGACGACGAACTCGCCAAGGAGCACGTGCGCCACATGGTCGGCGGGCGCAGCAGCCTGGCGAACGACGAACGCCTGTACCGCTTCATCTTCCCCGAGCGCCCCGGTGCGCTGATGCGCTTTCTCTCGAGCATGCACCCCGACTGGAACATCAGCCTGTTCCACTACCGCAACCAGGGCGCCGACTACGGGCGCATCCTCGTCGGTGTGCAGGTGCCCAAGGCCGACAAGAAAGCGTTCCGCAACTTCCTGGAAGGGCTGGCCTACCCCTGCGAAGACGAGACCGACAATCCGGTCTACAGACTGTTCCTGCGCTGACGCGATGTTGCAGCGCGTCAGCGCTGCACAACTTCGCACGGGGTGCGCCAAGGCGCGGCCCGCCGGTTGCGCCGACGCTGCGGCGAGCCCCACAATCGGCCTCATCCCGCTGTCTGCGTCGAACTGGTCTGCTGCCCCATGTCGGTCAATCGCTCGCTCATCACCTCCACCTCGAACCCCTTGCTCGAACAGGCGCTGCGCCGCAAGCTGCAGCGGCGTGGTGAAGTCACCGGCGTGCTGGGCGAACTCGAACCGCTGGCGGTTCGCCTCGGCCTGGTCCAGAACACCCTGAAGCCACGCTTCCGCTCACCACAGATCGCGATCTTCGCCGCCGACCATGGCCTCGCGGTCGACGGCATCGGCGTCAACGGCCGTCCCTCGACCGCACAGCTTGCCAACCAGCTGCTGACCTCGCAGCTCCCGGTGTCGGTGTTCGCCCGCATCCAGGGTCTGGAGTTGTCGGTGGTCGACTGCGGCGTGGCCGAATCGGTGACGCCGCATGCGCGCCTGCTGGCCCGAAAGATCGCTCACGGCACGCGCAACTCCCGGGTCGCCTTTGCGATGTCGGTCGACCAGGCCCACGCGGCCATCCGGGCCGGCATGGAGATCGCCGACTCGATGGTCGGCAACGCGGTCGCGTGCGCTGGCATCGGGGTCGGCTCGCACGAGAGTTCTGCGCTCGTGCTCTCGCGCTTGTCGGGCGTCGAGCTCCCCAACTTCCTGACCTCCGGCGACGGGCCGCGGGTTGACGATCTCGCCAACGTGCTGGCGGTGCTGCAGGCCGCGCATGCGCGCCACAAGGACGCGGTCGACCCGGTCGAGGTGCTGGCTGCGTTCGGTGGCTTCGAGATCGCCATGATGGTCGGCCTGATGCTGGTGGCCGGCAGCAAGCGCCACCTGATCGTCGTCGATGGGTTGCCGGCATGTGCGGCACTGATGGTGGCCACGCGCATCGCACCGGCCGTCACGGACTACTGTGTCTACTGCCGCAGCCACAGCCACAAGGGACTCGACGCAGCGCATGCCTTGTTCGGCGTCACGCCCTTGCTCGAACTCGGCATCGAAAGCACCGATGGCACCGGCTCCACGCTGGCCTGGCCGCTGGTGCGAAGCGCTGCGGCCCTGCTGACCGAGGTGGCTGAAGGCGAAGAGCCCGGCCCCACGCTGCCGGCGCCGATCGGGCCCGTCACCGAGCCCACGCCGTTGCAGTGAACCGCTGAACGGCGCTACTGGGTCGCCGTTGGCGGGTTCGGGTCGCGCGGCGTCGAGGCCGACCCGGCCGGCTGCAAGGGCATGGCACCGGCGGGCATGCCACCCGGCGGTGGGAATGACGGCACCATGCCTTGCCGTGTCTGCCCCACGGGCTGCGGCACGATCGGCGGAGGCGCAGGCACAGCCGCAGGGGGCGTGTAGGGTTGGGCAGCCGGGTTGCGCGGCGCGCCACCACTGCCACCGCTCAAGCCCGGCGCCGGCAGCGTGCCGGTCGCGGCAGCGGCCAGGGGCGGCAGTTCGAGCGTGACCGCCGCGGCGCCTTGTGACGGGCCGATCGCCGCCGTGCGCAGGCTCACCGACTGCAGCACCAGGTTGGTGTCGAGCGACGAACCGACCACGAAGGCCTTGGGGGGTTTGCCATCGACCGCGATCAGGGCCACCCCCTGCCCGGGCTGCGCAGAAGCCGCCGTGGCCTTGGGCGCCATGATGCCGAGCAGACGAAAGCGCGACGCGATCTCGGGCACCGCCACCACAGCGGCAGCCGCGGCCGGTGTGGCGCCGAGCAGCCGGCTCAAGTCGCCACGCGCGACCGCCACGTCACCGACCGGCACCGTGTACTGCGGCGCCTCGGCGGGCCGGGCCCACAGGCGCAGACCCCAGAAGACCGCCGTGGCAGCCACCAGGGCCCAGATAACGAAGGCTGACAGTCGTGCGAGCATGGCCGATTATCATTCAACGGGTCTGCCACTCCAGCCCGCTGTTCCGGGCAGGAACACCTCATGAGCCTGAGCACCATCCACTCCCCTGCACCGGCGGTCCGCGCGACGCGCCGCCTTCCGCGACTGGCGCGCGGTTTCACCCTGATCGAACTGATGGTCGTGCTCGTCATCATCGGCGTGCTGGCCGCGCTGATCGTGCCCAACGTGCTCGACCGCGCCGACGATGCCCGGGTGACGGCCGCCCGCACCGACGTCAACAACCTGATGCAGGCGCTCAAGCTCTACAAGCTCGACAACCAGCGGTTCCCGAGCAGCGAGCAGGGTCTGCAGGCGCTGGTCGCCAAACCGACCACCGGCAACATTCCGAGCAACTGGAAGCCCTACCTCGACAAGCTGCCCAAAGACCCCTGGAACCAGCCCTACCAGTACGCCAGCCCGGGCCTGAAGGGCGAGGTTGACGTCTACAGCTTCGGCGCCGACGGCGTGGTCGGCGGCGAAGGCAAGAATGCCGACATCGGCTCCTGGCAATAGACGGCCCTTCCTGATCCGCGCAAGCCGCGCCGCGGAGCGCGGCTTCACGCTGATCGAGTTGATGGTCGTCGTGGCGCTGATCGCGATCGCCAGCGCGGTCGTCAGCCTCGCGCTGCGCGACCCGGCCTCGACCCGGCTCGACCACGAGGGCGCGCGCCTCGTCGCGTTGCTCGAAGCGGCACGCACTGAAGCCCGCGCTTCCGGCCTGCCCGCCAGCTGGGAGCCGCGGCCGCAGCAAGTGGGTGCCGAAGGCTTCCGCTTCATCGGCCTGCCCTCTTCCAGCGAATTGCCCAGCCACTGGCTCAACCCGGGCGTGAGCGCCGAAGTGGTCGGCGCGCGTGCACTCGTGCTCGGGCCCGAGCCGCTGATCGGCGCGCAGACCATCGTGCTGCGCCTCGACGACCAGCGCCTCACGCTCCAGACCGACGGCCTCGGGCCCTTTGCCGTCGGGGCCGAGCCGGAGACGGTCGTCCGGCCATGAGCCCAACCCGACACGCCCGCGGCTTCACGCTGATCGAGGTGCTGGTCGCGCTGACCATCGTCGCGATCACGCTCGGCGCCGGCATCAAGGCGGCCGGCGCGCTCACCGGCAACACCCAGCGTCTGGGCGACGTGACCGCTGCCCAATGGTGCGCCGACAACCAGCTCACCGGGTTGCGCCTGTCGGGGCTCACGCCGCCGATCGGCGATTCCGATTTCACCTGCACCCAGCTCGGCCTGAACTACAACGTGAAGCTGGTCGCGCGGCCCACGCCCAACCCGCTGTTCATCCGCGTCGACGCGCAGGTCGCCGACGCTGCCGGCCTGCCGATCCTCAACCTCTCGACGGTGCTCAGAAAGTGACGCGGCACCCACGCGCCCGGGTGGCCGGCTTCACACTCGTCGAAGTGCTGGTGGCGATGATGGTGATGGCCATCATGGCCGGCATGGCCTGGCAGGGCGTCGACGGCATCGTGCGGGCGCGCGACTCGAGCCAGGCGCGGCTCGAGCAGACGCTGCGCTTGAACACCGTGATCGCGCAGTGGCAACAAGACCTGGCGTCGATCCAGGACACCGCCGTGGTGCCGCTGGCGCTGAGCTGCGACGGCGCCAGCGTGCGCATGACCCGCCGCACGCCGACCGGGCTGCAGGTCGTCGCGTGGTCATTGCGGCCGGGCAACACCGCCTCGGGTGCCACCTGGCAGCGCTGGGCCGGCCCGCCCGTCACCACCACCGGCGCGCTGCAAGACAGCTGGATGCGCAGCCTGCAGTTGCAGGGCGACGAACCCGGCTCGGTGCGCACGCTGACCGGTCTGTCGCAGTGGCAGGTCTACTTCTACCAGGGCAATGCCTGGAGCAACTGCCAGTCGACCGGCAATGTCGCGGTGGTCGCGCCGTCAGCGAGCGCGGCCAGCGGCGTGCTCGTGCGCCAGGCCCTGCCCCGGGGTGTTCGCATCGTGCTGAGCTTTGCCGAAGGCAGCGGCACCAGCGGCGAGCTCACGCGCGACACGGTGCTCGGGCCATGAAACGCAGCCCGAAGCAGCAGCGTGGCGCGGCGCTCCTCACCGCCATGATCATCGTGGTGCTGATCGTCACGCTCGCATCGTCGATGGTCTGGCAACAGTGGCGAGCGGTGCAGGTCGAAGTGGCCGAGCGAGCGCGCGCCCAGTCGGCGTGGATCCTCTCCGGCGCGCTGGACTGGGCACGCCTGATCCTGCGCGAAGACGCGCGCGGCCAGGTCGACCACCTTGGCGAGCCCTGGGCCGTGCCGCTCGCCGAGGCGCGCTTGTCGACCTTCCTCGCGGCCGATGCCAACAACACCGACGACGGGCCCGAGGCCTTCCTGTCGGGCAGCATCACCGACGCGCAAGCGCGCTACAACGTCACCAATCTGGTCGACCGCACCAAGGGCATCGTCGACCCGTTCGAGTTCGCCGCGTTCGAGCGCCTGTGCCAGAACATCGGGGTCGACGCGAGCGTGGCCACGCTCGTCGCCAGTGGCCTGCGCGACGCGCTGGCGCCCGCGGGCAGCGGCACCGCCAACGCGCCGCTGTTGCCGGAATCGGTGGCGCAACTCGCCTGGCTCGGCATCGATGCCGCGTCGCTCGAGATGCTCGCGCCCTACATCGTGATCCTGCCGGTGGCCACGCCGGTCAACGTCAACACCGCCAGCGCCGAGGTGCTGGTGGCCGTGATCCCGGGCAACGACCACGCCACCGCCGAGCGCCTGTTGCAGCTGCGCCAGCGCAACCCCTTCGAAGACCTGACGAGGTTCTGGGCCCAGGTGCCGTCACTCGCGCCGCAGGCCGGAGCGACGACGCCCCAGCCCAGGCTTTCGGTCAATTCCGCCTATTTCGAGGTGCGTGGCCGTTTGCGCCTGAGCGACCGGGTGCTCGAAGAAAGCTCGCTGGTGCAACGGGTGCAGGGTCGCCAGGTCGACGTGCTGCGGCGCGAGCGCGTTGCCAGCCGCGAAGACACGCCGCCCGCCAACTGAGGGATCGCGAGCCCCCGCGACCACGTGTCGCCAGTGCCTGATTTCGTTACGGCTTGTACAGGCCCCATGCCTACAATGCCGCCAGCCCAGCTCTCCGCCATCCATGTCGACTCTTGTTGTCCACATCCCTCAGCGCCGGCGGCTGCGCTCGCGCAGCCCGGGCAGCCAGGAGCCCGAAGCCTCGAGCCTCGGCACCGAATACGTCTACGTGACCAGCCCCGACGGGGTGGCATTGCAGTCGCAAGGCCAGTGCGCCGCATCGTTGCTGCCCAAGGCCGCGACGGTGATCGCCGTGCTCTCCGACACCGACGTGAGCTGGCACCGCATCACGCTGCCCAAGGCGCCGGCCGCGCGCCTGCGCGCTGCGCTCACGGGCGTGCTCGAAGAAGCGCTGCTCGAAGACCCGGCCGATGTTCACCTCGCGGTCGCCCCGCAGTCGAGCGCCGGCCAGCCGACCTGGGTGGCGGCCGTCTCGCACCAATGGTTGAAGGCCGAGATCGCAGCGCTCGAGAAGGCCGACGTGTTCGTCGACCGCATCGTGCCGATGGCCTGGCCCGACGACCCGCCGATCGGCCACTTCGCCGAGCTGCATGCCGAAGAAGGCGAGTCCACCGAAGGCGTGGCGTTGAATTGGGCCCATGCCGACGGCGTCGCCAGCGTGCGGCTGCAGGGTGGCCTGGCGCGCTCGATCGTGCCTTCACCGGCACCGCAAGGCACCCGCTGGAGCGCGACGCCCGGCGCCGCCGCCGCGGCCGAGCAGTGGCTCGGAACCTCCGTCAACGTGTTCCCGCCCGGCCACCGCATGCTGCAGTCGGCACGCACGCTCTGGAACCTGCGCCAGTTCGATCTGGCCCGCCGCACCCGCGGTGCGCGCGCCGCACGCGATTCGCTGCGCAAGCTCTTCAGCCCCGAATGGCGGCCCGTGCGCCTCGGCCTCGGGGCGCTGGCGCTGGCGCAGATCGTCGGCCTGAACCTGTGGGCCTGGCACCAGCAGAACGCCATCGCCGCCAAGCGCGTGGCGATGCAGGGCCTCGTGAAGAGCACGTTCCCGAAAGTCAGCGAACTCGACATACAACGTGACGCCGCCGCCGTGATGCAACGCGAAACCACCAACCTGCGCGCGCTCGCCGGCCGGCCCGGCGACAGTGACCTCGAAGCCATGCTGCAGGCCGCGTCGTCGGCCTGGCCGGCCGAACGCCCGGCCACCGACAGCCTGCGCTTCGAGCCGGGCAAGCTCACCGTGTCGGCGGGCGGCTGGAACGACGCGCAGATCGAACAGTTCCGCAGCGTGCTGCGCCCGGGCGGCTGGCAGGTCGACGCCAGCGAGGGGCGTCTCACGCTGACACGCGCCCGCGCAGGAGCACCCTCGTGAGCACGCGCGGCCTCACGCTGCCGCCCGCCCTCGCGAGCCTGCGCACCGAGGCCGGCAAGTGGTGGCTGGCGCGCACCACGCGCGAACGCCGCGCCGTCATTCTCGTGATGGCCGTGCTCGGTGCGCTGCTGGTCTGGAGCCTCTTCATCCAGCCGGCGTGGCGCAGCATCCGCGCCGCACCGGCCGTGCTCGACCAACTCGACGGCGAACTGCAGCAGATGCAACGCATCGCCGCCGAGAGCCGGGTGCTGCGTGCGGTGGCGCCGGTCTCGCAGACGCAAGGTGGTTCGGCGTTGAAAGCCGCGACAGAGCGCCTCGGCGACAAGGCCAAGCTCAATCTGCAAGGCGATCGCGCGACCTTGTCGCTCAGCGGCGTGAGCCCCGAAGCGTTGCGTGCCTGGCTCAACGAGGCACGCAGCGGTGCCCGGGCGCGGCCAGTCGAAGCCACGCTGCAGCGCGGCTCGACGGGCTTCACCGGCAGCATCACTGTCACGCTCGGGGTGGCACCATGATCCGGCGCAAACGCAAAGGCCGCTTCTGGAGCCCGACGGTCGCGGCCACGGGCTGGGGAGACTCCACCTACGCCGAGATGTCGTGGGACAAGTCGCGCAGCGCCAGCACCCGCTGGGCTTTCTTCGGCATCGTCTTCGGCGTGCTGGCGGCGTTGATCGTGTTCGCGCCGGCTGCGTGGCTGGCCAGCGCCGTCGCTTCGGCCACCGGCCAGCGTGTGCTGCTGGCCGACGCGCGGGGCACGGTCTGGTCGGGCAGTGCAGTCGCCGTGCTGACCGGCGGCCCCGGCAGCCGCGACGCCAGCTCCTTGCCGGGCCGCATCGAATGGACACTCGGCCTGAAAGGCCTGGGCCTGGCGCTGAACGCCCGCCACGCCTGCTGCCTGAACGGCACGGTGACGCTGCTGGTGCGCCCCGGCTTCGGCACGCTCGGCGTGACGCTGGTGCCGCCACCCGGCTGGGTCGGCCAGTGGCCGAGCGCGTTCCTCGGCGGCCTGGGCACACCCTGGAACACCTTGCAGCTCGGCGGCGTGGTGCGGCTGGTTTCGCCGGCACTCAAGTTCGAATCGGCACAGGGCCGCTGGGTCGTCGAAGGCCGGGCCGACATGGAACTGGTGAGCGTCTCGTCGCGTCTGACCACGCTCGAAACGCTGGGCAGCTACAAGCTCACGCTCACGGGCGACCCGGCCACGCCCGGCACGTCGCAACTTTCTCTCAGCACGCAGGAAGGTGCCCTGCAGCTCAGCGGCCAGGGCACCTGGGGCCCGGGCGGTGTGCGCTTCCGGGGCGAGGCCAGCGCGGCCGCGACCAACGAAGCGGCGCTGTCGAACCTGCTGAATATCATCGGGCGGCGCGACGGCGCCAAGTCCGTCATCACGATCGGATAAGCATGAAAGCAAGCGTCACCCTTCAACCCCGCGGGCGAACGCTGCCGGCCGCGCTGGCCGCTGCCGTGCTGTGTGCCTCGTTGCTTCCCGCACCGATCGTCATGGCGCAGACCTCACCCACCAGCACCAAATTCCGCGGCGGCGAGCCGGTCACGCTGAACTTCGTCAACGCCGAGATCGAAGGCGTGGCGCGTGCCATGTCGGCGATCCTGAAGCAGCAGTTCGTCGTCGACCCGCGCGTCAAGGGCACGATGACGCTCTACAGCGACGAGCCGCTCTCGCCGCGCGAGGCTTACCTGAACTTTCTGGCGGCCCTGCGCGGGCTGGGCTTCACGGTGGTCGAGGTCGGCGGCCTGTTCAAGGTCGTGCCCGAAGCCGACGCCAAGCTGCAGACCGGCACCGTGTCGATCGGCGAGAACACCTCGCGCCGCGGTGACCAGGTCATCACGCAGATCTTCAAGCTCGCGCACGAGAACGCCAACAACCTGGTGCCGGTGCTGCGCCCGCTGATCAGCCCGAACAACACCATCAACGCCAACCCGGGCAACAACTCGCTCGTCATCACCGACTACGCCGACAACCTGCAGCGCATCGGCAAGATCATCGCGGCGATGGACACGCCGGCCGCCGGCGACGTGGAAGTGATCCCGCTCAAGTACGCCGTGGCCGCCGACGTGGCCGCGCTGGTGCAGCGCCTGACCGACAGCGCCGGTGGAACAGTGGCTGTTCCGGGCGCGGCAGCGGGCGGAGCCAATGCCTCGGTGATGGTCGAGCCACGCAGCAATTCGCTGCTCGTGCGCGCACCGAACCCGGCGCGCATGGCGTCGATCCGCTCGCTGGTCGCCAAGCTCGACCAACCGACCCAGGGCACCGGCAACGTCTGGGTCGTGTACCTGAAGAACGCCGACGCGGTGAAGCTCGCCACTGTGCTGCGGGCCGCCTACCCGAGCGCGGGTGGTGGTGGTGCCAGCGGTGGCGCCTCGACGTCGTCCCCAGCCCCGACGCTGGCGACTGCAGCCACGGGCAACGCGGCTGGCGCGTCACCTCAGGCCACCGCGCCGGTCGTGGCGTCGGCGGGGCCTTCGACCGGGGGCTTTGTACAGGCCGACCCGTCGACCAATTCATTGATCATCTCGGCCCCCGAGCCGTTCTACCGCCAGTTGCGTGCCGTGATCGACCAGCTCGATTCGCGCCGCGCGCAGGTCTACATCGAGTCGCTGATCGTCGAGGTCGACCCGAGCCAGAGCGTTGACTTCGGCATCCAGTGGCAGGGCATCATCGGCAACAAGGGCGACAGCAACATCGTCGGCGCCGGCACCAATTTCGGCAGTGGCACCAACAACATCCTGGGGGCCAGCAAGGCCCTGGTGCAAGGCACGGTGGGCCTGGCGGCCGCGGCGCTGCCGAGTGCGGGCTTCAACATCGGCCTGGCGCGCAAGTTCGGCGACCTCTACACCCTTGGCGCACTGGCCCGCGCACTCGACAACACCACCGGCACCAACATCCTTTCCACACCGAACCTCGTCACGCTCGACAACGAAGAAGCCAAGATCGTCGTCGGCCAGAATGTGCCTTTCATCACCGGCCAGTTCACGAACACCGGCACCGCCACGACCAGCCCGTTCCAGACCATCGAACGCAAGGACGTCGGCACCACGCTGCGCATCAAGCCGCAGATCGGCGAGAACGGCACCGTGCGCATGACGATCTTCCAGGAATCGTCATCGGTGGCCACCACCACCGCCGTGGGCACCGACAACGCCGGCCCGACCACCAACAAGCGCTCCATCGAATCGACGATCGTCGTCGATGACGGCCAGATCATCGTGCTGGGTGGCCTGATCGAAGACACCTACAACACCACTCGCTCGAAGGTGCCGCTGCTCGGTGACATCCCGTTCATCGGTGCGCTGTTCCGCAGCGAGAGCCGCGAGCGCAAGAAGACCAACCTGATGGTGTTCCTGCGGCCGGTCGTGCTGCGTGATCAGGCCTCGTCCAACAAGCTCTCGCTTGACCGCTACGACTACATCCGCGGCGAGCAGCTGAATGCCCAGCCGCCCCGCAGCGAGATCCTGCGGATCAACGACGCGCCGCTGCTGCCGCCCATCGTGCCCGGTGCCACCGGGCCGACCGGCGTGCCCCGCCCGCTCGGCGACACCCCGCCACCGTCGCCGGCGCTGGTGCCGTCGGTGCCTGCGGCGCCGGCCTCGGGAGCGGCGGCCGCGCCGCTCTCTTCCAACTGAGACGCCGCGGACCATGGGCGCGCGCCACCCCCTGCCCTACGCCTATGCCAAGGCGCACACCGTCCTGCTCGAAGATGACGGCGAGCGGCTCGTGCTGTGGGCACCCGAAACGGTGTCGCTGCCGGCGCTGAGCGAAGTGCTGCGCCTGTACGACGTCGACGCGCTCGAGCGCGAGCCTTCGTCGTCGCTCGTCAACCGCATCGCGGTCGCCTATGCGGGCAGCGAATCGAGCGCGGCCACGGTGATCGGCGAAGTCGAGAGCGCGGTCGATCTCTCGCGCATGATGCAGGAGCTGCCGGCGATCGAAGACCTGCTCGAAGCGAGCAACGACGCGCCGATCATCCGCATGCTCAACGCCTTGCTCACGCAGGCCGCGAAAGATGGCGCCTCCGACATCCACATCGAGCCCTACGAACGCAGCAGCGCGGTGCGCTTTCGCGTCGACGGCACGCTGCGCGAGGTGGTGCAGCCCAACAAGGCGCTGCACGCGGCCTTGATCTCGCGCCTGAAGATCATGGCCGAGCTCGACATCGCCGAGCGCCGCCTGCCGCAAGACGGCCGCATCTCGCTGCGCATCGGCGGCCGCGCGGTCGACGTGCGTGTGTCCACGCTGCCTTCGGCGCACGGCGAACGCGCCGTGCTGCGGCTGCTCGACAAGGGTGAATCGAAGTTCACGCTCGAAGCGCTCGGCATGAGCGGCGACGTGCTCACCAAGTTCGACAAGCTGGTGCAGCAGCCGCACGGCATCGTGCTCGTGACCGGGCCCACCGGCTCGGGCAAGACGACCACGCTCTACGCCTCGCTCGGCCGCGTCGACACCGCCGGCACGAACATCCTGACTGTCGAAGACCCGGTCGAGTACGAACTCGCCGGCATCGGCCAGACGCAGGTGAACCCGAAGATCGACCTCACGTTCGCGAAAGCGCTGCGCGCGATCCTGCGGCAAGACCCCGACGTCATCATGATCGGCGAGATCCGCGATTACGAAACGGCGCAGATCGCGATCCAGGCCTCGCTGACCGGCCACCTGGTGCTGGCCACAGTGCACACCAACGACGCGCCGAGCACCGTGACCCGCATGATCGACATGGGTGTCGAGCCTTTCCTGCTCTCGTCGAGCCTGATCGGCGTGCTGGCGCAGCGCCTGGTGCGAAAGCTTTGCGTGCACTGCAAGCGCGCCGACGCCCAGGGCCGCTACCACCCGGTGGGCTGCGCGCAATGCGGCAGCACCGGCTACAAGGGACGCACCGGCGTCTACGAGCTGATGGCCGTCGACGACAAGGTGCGTGCGCTGATCCACAGCCGGGCATCGGAATCGCAGCTCTTCGTGGCCGCCGAAGAAGGCGGCCTGCGCTCGATGCGCGAAGACGGCGAACGGCTGGTGGCCGAAGGCGTCACGTCGGCCGAAGAGGTGATGCGGGTCACGCGGGAGTAGACCTGCATGCCCGCCTACAAATTCGAAGCGCTGGATGCGAGTGGCAAGTCCACCACAGGGCTGCTCGACGCCGAGAACGCCAAGGCCGCGCGCGCCCAGTTGCGTGCGCAGGCGCTCGTACCGCTCAACGTCACGCAGGTGGCTTCGGCCGGCACCCAGGGCGAAGGCCTGCGGCTCAGCCGCCGCGTTTTCAACGCCACCGGCCTGACGGTCTGGACGCGCCAGCTCGCCGGCCTGGTCGGCTCGGGCCTACCGCTCGAACGAGCGCTCACGGCGCTGAGCGACGAAGCCGAAGACCCGCGCCAGCGTGAACTGGTGGCGCACCTGCGCAGCGAAGTCAATGGCGGCGCGCCGTTCGCACGCGCTCTGGGCAGCGCGCCGCGCGAGTTCGACGAGGTCTACCGCGGCGTGGTGGCGGCCGGCGAGCAGAGTGGTGCGCTCGGCGGTGTGCTCGAACGCCTGGCCGACGACCTGGAAGCACGCCAGGAGCTCAAAGCCAAGCTGATCGGCGCCACGCTCTACCCCGCCATCGTGTCGCTGATCGCGGTGGTGATCGTGATCTTTCTCGTGACCTACGTCGTGCCGCAGGTGGCTTCGGTGTTCACCAACTCGAAGCGCGCGCTGCCGATGCTGACGATCGCCATGCTCTCGATCAGCGGCTTCCTGCGCAGCTGGGGCTGGCTCGTCGTGCTGCTGCTGGCGGCCGGCTTCGGTTTGCTGACATGGATGCTGCGCAACGAGGCCTTCCGCGAACGCTTCGACGCCGGCTGGCTCACGTTGCCGCTGATCGGCAAACTTTCACGCGGGTACAACGCGGCGCGTTTTGCCGGCACGCTGGCCATGCTCGCGAGCGCGGGCGTGCCGATCCTGAAGGCCTTGCAGGCCGCGGCAGAAACGCTCTCGAACCGCGCGATGCGTGCCGACGCGATGGACGCGCTGGTGCAGGTGCGCGAAGGTGCGCCGCTGGCGTCGGCCCTGGCCGGCAAGAAGCGTTTCCCGGGGCTGCTCGCGATGTTCTCGCGCCTGGGCGAACAGACCGGCCAGCTGCCGCAGATGCTCGACCGCGCTGCGCGCCAGCTTGGCATGGAAGTACAGCGCCGCGCCATGCAGATGGCCACCATCCTCGAGCCGCTGCTGATCGTGGCGATGGGCCTGGTGGTGATGCTGATCGTGCTCGCCGTGCTGTTGCCGATCATCCAGCTGAACACCTGGGTGAAGTGATGGCGCTGCTCGAGCAGGCCGACCGGGAATGGGCCGACACCGGGGCGGTCGACTCCTGGGTCGAGCACGACCCGACCGCCGACCGCAGCGTTCACAAGCGCTTTCTGCGCGCGATGGTGTTGCGCTTCGGGCGCTGGCGGGCCTGCGCGGTGGTCACCGTGATCGGCATCCTGGCGTCGCTGGCCATGTCGCTCGTGATCAACCTGCTGATCCACCGCTCTTCGCACGAACTCTGGGTTTCGCTGCTGATGAGCGCCGGCATTCCGGCACTGATCGCGCCGCCGGTCACCTGGCTCGTGGTCTCGCTGCTGCAGGACGCCGAGCGTGCCCGCCGCGCTGCCGAGTGGCTGGCGGTCACCGACCCGCTCACCGGCGCTTTCAACCGGCGCCATTTCTTCGTCGTGGGCGAGCGCCGCTTCGCCCATGCACTGCTCGCCGAGGAGCCGGTGTGCGTGCTGCTGCTCGACGTCGACAACTTCAAGGCCATCAACGACGCCCATGGCCACGCCGCCGGCGACCGCGTGTTGATCGAAGTGGCGCGGGCCTGCAAGGCGAGCCTTCGTGATGCCGACCTGCTGGCCCGCTACGGCGGCGAAGAGTTCGTGGCCTTGTTGCCCGCCACCGACCTGCCGCAAGCGCTGCTGATTGCCGAACGGGTGCGCAGCAGCGTGGCCGAGAGTTACGTCGTCACCGACGCCGGCGCCGCGGTGCAACCCACCGTCAGCGTCGGTGTGGCCCTGCGCGCGAGCGAGCTGCGTACGTTCGACGGCCTGCTGGCCCGGGCCGACGCGGCCATGTACGAAGCCAAGAGGGGCGGCAAGAACCGGGTCGGTGCGACCGCGCCACCCGCGGTGCCGGCGCAGCCCGTCGCCGCAGCCGTGGTCTGACGCGCAGACCTGGCACACAACCTGCACGCACCGCCCTTGACGCATTAGCGTCAGGTTTGCCGCGCTGATCACGCGATGGTCGGCGGCAAAACGTGCTTGAATGCTTGCAGCGCACTGTTGGTGGAGGCTCATTCCATGACCGCTTCGAACGATCTTGTGACCGTGTCGGCCCGAACCCCGGGCAGCCAGGGCGCCGGCATACCGATCGCCCGCATGCGCAGCCTGTACCGCGTCGACGAGGTCGGACGCAAGCTCGACAAGCTGCCGCAGAAAGAACACGAGAGCCTGCGTTCCACCTACGAGCGCATGCTCGAAAAAGGCCCCGAGCGTTTCCAGGTCAAGCCCTCGGGCCTGCCGGTGATGGACCACCTCTACGACGAGTTGCCGAACTTCGCCGAAGTGCTCGACGACATCAAGCGCCAACTCGCACTCTGCGAAGACAGCCGCGACGCACTCGAGATCACGCCGCTGCTCCTGCTCGGCCCGCCCGGCGTGGGCAAGACCCACTTCGCGCGCGAACTCTCGGTGCTGCTCGGCACCGGCATGGGCTTTCTCTCAATGAGCTCGATGACCGCCGGCTGGGTGCTCTCGGGCGCGTCGAGCCAATGGAAAGGCGCGCGCCCCGGCAAGGTGTTCGAGACCCTCGTCGACGGGCAGTACGCCAACCCGGTGATGGTGGTCGACGAGATCGACAAGGCCGGCGGCGAGCACGCCTACGACCCGCTCGGCGCGCTCTACAGCCTGCTCGAACATGACACCGCCGGCAGCTTCACCGACGAGTTCGCCGAGGTGCCGATCGACGCGAGCCAGGTGATCTGGGTTGCCACCGCCAACGACGGCCGCGCCATTCCCGACCCGATCCTCAACCGCATGAACGTGTACGAGGTTCACGCCCCCGACCGCGACGCGGCGCGCCACATCGCCGGCAAGCTGTACCGCGCCATCCGCGCCGACCACGGCTGGGGCGAACGTTTCGAGACCGAACCGCACGCCGACGTGCTCGACGCCATGAGCGAAATGGCCCCGCGCGAAATGCGCCGGGCCTGGATGACCGCCTTCGGCAACGCCAAGCTCGACCGGCGTGCGCGCGTCGAGGTGCGCGACCTGCCCGATGCACGCGGCAAGCGCGGGGCGATGGGCTTCGTTCAGTAGCGCGAGACCCGGGCCGCCGGCGCAGCAGCCTGCCACTCGCTGCGCAGCAGCCCGAACAGCGCCGTGTCCGACACCTCGTCGCCCACGATCCATCGTTCGCGCAGAAAGCCTTCCTGCACGAAGCCCAGGCGCGCCAGGCTCTTTGCCGACGCGTTGTTGCGCGGGTCGATGTCGGCCTCGAGCCGGTTCAGGTTCAGGGTGCCGAACGCGAAGCTCACGAGCGCCGTGAGCGCCTCGTGCATCAGCCCGCGGCCCCAGACCTCGCGGGCCAGCACGTAGCCGATCTCGCCGCGCCGGCTTGTTTCGAGGAAGTTGAACAGCGAGCCGGTGCCGACGAGCACGTCGCCGCCATCACGCAGCGTGAGTGCCAGGCGCAGGTGGCGGCCGGCGGGCAGGGCCTCGCGGTCGGTCTCGATCATCGCTTCGGCCTGCTCGATGCAGGCCCAGGGCGGCGTGCTCCAGAAGCGCATGACCTGCGGGTCGGCGTGCATGCGGAATAGCGCTTCGGCGTCTGATGCGCGCAGCGGGCGCAGGTGCAGGCGCGGCGTGTCCAGCGTGAGCGTGTCGAAAGGCTGCATGGCGAGCGGCGTGATCCGTGCAAGCAGCCGAAGGAGCCGCCTGCCCATTGTGGCCGTGCCCGGCCCGGCTCGTATCATCGGCGCCATGCCCATCACCCTGGACGGCCAGCTCGTCGTTGCCATTTCTTCGCGTGCGCTGTTCGACTTCGAAGAAGAGAACCAGCACTTCGAAGCGACCGACGACCGCGCCTACATGCAACTGCAGCTCGACCGGCTCGACAACGCCGCCAAGCCGGGCGTGGCGTTTTCGCTCGTCAACAAGCTGCTCGCGTTCAACACCGACGCGGCGCGCGTCGAGGTGGTGATCCTGTCGCGCAACGACCCGGTTTCGGGCATGCGCGTGTTCCGCTCGGCGCAGCACTACGGGTTGCCGATCCAGCGTGGTGTGTTCACGCGCGGCGAATCGCCGTGGCGCTATCTGAAGCCGCTGAACGCGCACCTGTTCCTCTCGACCAACGAGGCCGACGTGCGTTCGGCCCTCGGTGCCGGCGTGCCGGCCGCGCGTGTGTACCCGCACTCGGCGCGCGCGTCGAGCGCCCACCCCGACCAGGTGCGCATCGCCTTCGACGGTGACGCGGTCTTGTTTTCAGACGAAGCCGAGCGGGTGTTCCAGCGCGCCGGGCTCGACGCCTTTCAGGCCCACGAGCGCGACCAGGCCGGCACGCCGCTGGCGGCCGGGCCGTTCAAGCCGCTGCTGCTCGCCTTGCAGCGCCTGCAGCACGACCCGGCGCCGGGCATGCGCATCCGCACCGCGCTCGTCACCGCACGCAGCGCACCGGCGCACGAGCGCGCGATCCGCACGCTGATGGACTGGAACATCGAGGTCGACGAAGCGATGTTCCTCGGCGGCCTGCCGAAGGGCGAATTCCTGCGCGAGTTCGAGCCCGACTTCTTCTTCGACGACCAGACCGGGCACGTGACGGCGGCGTCGGAACACGTGCCTTCGGGGCACGTGGCGTCGGGGGTCAGCAACCGCGAGAAGTGAATCAGCCGCGCTGCACGTGCCGCCGCAGGCCTTCCAGGTCGAGCACGCGCACACCGCCGTACTCGATGCCGATCAGGCCGTGTTCCTGCAACGCGTTCAGCGCTTCGTTGACACGCTGGCGTGAGAGCCCGATGAGGTAGCCCAGCTCCTGCTGCGTGATGCGCAGCAGCCCGCCGACGCCGGGGTAAAGCACCGGGTGGAACAGCGCGGCCAGGCTGCGCGCCACGCGCGCATCGGCATCGCTCATGCGGTCGATCTCGCGCGCGGCGATGAACTGGCCGAGCCGCTCGTTCAACTGCTGGGTGATGAAACGGTTGAAGGGGATGCTGCGGTCGAGCAGCCAGTGAAAGGTGTCCACGCCCAACCCCGCCACCATGCTCTTGCGCAGCGCCTGGATGTTGTAGCGGTAGACCTCGCGCTTGATCACCGTGCCTTCGCCGAACCAGCCGCCGGGTGGCACGCCGGTGAAGGTGATGGGCACGCCCAGCGCCGTGTCGTTGCTCATCTTGAGCAAGCCTTCGATCACGCCGAACCAGTAGGTCGCCGGCCGCCCGAAACGGCACAACACTTCGCCGGTGGCGATGCTCACGACCTTCAGGTCAGCCACCGCCACCTTGCGCTCGGCCGCGTCGAGCGCGTGCAGCCAGGGAATGTCTTCCAGCTCGGCCGCGTTCGGCGCGCGGGCGCGCGTGTGGATCGGCTGGTGGGGTGGCGCCGGGTGGCGAACGACCGGAATCATCGAGGGAAAGACCGGAGAGGAGTGTCCCTAGGATTGTCGTCAGAACGACAACTTGGCGTCAAACTTGTTTTTACATTCGCACTCACACCACGCTGCGGATGCTTCCGCGCGGGCCCTTCGGAGATGCAGTGCAAACGACCTTCCCTCGCCTGATGCTGGAACACGCGGCCAAGCGCCCCGAGGCCGCGGCATTGCGCGAAAAGAGCTTCGGCATCTGGCAGACGCTGACCTGGGGCGCGCTCGCCACGCTGGTGCGTGAGCTCGCCTGTGGGCTGGCGCAGGCGGGGCTGGCGCGCGGCCAGCACATCGTGATCGTCGGCGAGAACCGCCCGCGCCTGTATGCGGCGATGCTGGCGGCGCAGTCGCTCGGTGCGATCCCGGTGCCGCTGTACCAGGACGCGGCGAGCACCGAATTCGTGTTCCCGATCAACAACGCCGAAGTCAGCTTCGCGATCGTCGAAGACCAGGAGCAGGTCGACAAGATGCTCGAGCTGCGCGAGCCCTGCCCGCAGATCGCACGCATCTGGTTCGACGACCCGCGTGGCCTGCGCAACTACAACGAGCCGGGCCTGGCTTCGCTCGACGCGCTGATCGAGGCCGGCCGTGCGCACAACGCAGCGCAGCCCGCGCTGTTCGACACCGAAGTGCAGAAGACCGAAGCGCACGACGTGGCCGCGATGTTCTTCACCTCGGGCACCACCGGCAACCCGAAGGGCGTGGTGCACACCCACCACACGCTGATCGACCGCGCACAGGCCGGCGCGAAGTTCGACAAGCTGACCGACGCCGAAGAAGTGCTGGCCTATCTGCCGCCGGCCTGGGTCGGGCAGAACATCTTCTCTTACGCGCAGTGGCTGGTGTGTGGCTACGTGGTGAACTGCCCCGAGTCGGCGAGCACGGTCGGCATCGACCTGAACGAGATCGGGCCGACCTACTACTTCGCCCCGCCACGCATCTTCGAAGGCATGCTGACGACGGTGATGATCCGCATGGAAGACGCGGGCGCCGTCAAGAAGTGGCTGTTCCAGCACTTCATGGCGCTGGCGCGCCGTGTCGGTCCGCAGCTGATGGACGGCAAGGCCGTCTCGGGCATCGACCGCCTGCGTTATTCGCTGGGCAAGCTCTTCATCTTCGGCCCGCTGCGCAACACCCTCGGCTTCTCGCGCGTGCGCGTGGCCTACACCGCCGGCGAAGCGATCGGCCCCGACCTGTTCACCTTCTACCGCTCGATCGGCATCAACCTGAAGCAGCTCTACGGCTCGACCGAGACCGCGGTGTTCGTGTGCCTGCAGCCCGACCACGAAGCGCGTGCCGACACGGTGGGCGTGCCGATCGACGGCGTGCAGATCAAGGTGAGCGAGTCGGGCGAGGTGCTCGTCAAGTCGCCGGGCCTGCTGCGCGAGTACTACAAGAACCCGGCCGCCACCGCCGAGGTGCTCACGGCCGAAGGCTGGTACCACACGGGCGACGCCGGCTTCCTCGACGCCGGCGGTCACCTGAAGATCATCGACCGCGCGAAAGACGTGGGCCGCATCGTGGGCGGACCGAACGACGGCGCGATGTTCGCGCCCAAGTACGTCGAGAACAAGCTCAAGTTCTTCTCGCACATCAAGGAAGCGGTGGCGATCGGCGACAAGCGTGCTTCGGTCTGCGCTTTCATCAACATCGACTTCGAAGCGGTGGGCAACTGGGCCGAGAAGCGCAACCTGCCGTATGCCGGCTACACCGACCTGGCGCAGAAGCCCGAGGTCTACGAGCTGATCCGCGAATGCGTGGAGAAGGTCAACGCCGATCTCGCGCTCGACACGATGCTCGCCGGCTCGCAGATCAGCCGCTTCCTGATCCTGCACAAGGAGCTCGACGCCGACGACGGCGAACTGACCCGCACCCGCAAGGTGCGGCGCGGCTTCGTGGCCGAGCGTTACCAGGTGCTGGTCGATGCGCTCTACGGCGGCAAGACCGAGCAGTACATCGAGACCCAGGTGAAGTTCGAGGACGGCCGCAGCGGCGTGGTCGCGGCGACGCTGAAGATCGCCGACACCCAAACTTTTGCTGCCGTGAAGAAAGCCGCCTGACCATGGCCACCCGCAAGATCGGCGAAGTCGTTCTCGACGTGAAGAACATCAGCCTGCGCTTCGGCGGCGTGAAAGCGCTGACCGACATCAGCTTCGACGTGCGCGAGCACGAGGTGCGCGCGATCATCGGGCCGAACGGGGCCGGCAAGAGCTCGATGCTGAACTGCATCAACGGCGTGTACGCGCCGCAGGAAGGTTCGATCACCTTCCGCGGCAAGACCTTCTCGCACATGAACTCGCGCCAGGTGGCCGAGATGGGTGTGGCACGCACCTTCCAGAACCTGGCCTTGTTCAAGGGCATGAGCGTGCTCGACAACATCATGACCGGGCGCAACCTGAAGATGAAGAGCAACCTGTTCCAGCAAGCCGTCCGCTGGGGCGCGGCCGAGCGCGAAGAAACGGCGCAGCGCCAGCATGTGGAACGCATCATCGACTTCCTCGAGATCCAGCCCTACCGCAAGACGGCGGTCGGCAAGATGCCCTATGGCCTGCAGAAGCGCGTCGACCTCGGCCGCGCGCTTGCGATGGACCCGCAGGTGTTGCTGCTCGACGAGCCGATGGCCGGCATGAACGTGGAAGAGAAGCAGGACATGAGCCGCTTCATCCTCGACGTGAACGACGAGTTCGGCACCACCATCGTGCTGATCGAACACGACATGGGCGTGGTGATGGACATCAGCGACCGCGTGGTGGTGCTTGACTACGGCAAGAAGATCGGCGACGGCACGCCCGACGCCGTGCGTTCGAACCCCGACGTGATCAGCGCCTACCTCGGAACGAGCCACTGAGATGGGCTTCTTCCTCGAAACCCTGTTCGGCGGCCTGATGGTCGGCATGCTGTATTCGCTGATCGCGCTCGGCTTCGTGCTGATCTATAAGGCCAGCGGCGTCTTCAACTTCGCGCAGGGCGCGATGGTGTTGTTCGCGGCGCTGGCGATGGCGCGCTTCTACGAGTGGTTCCCGAAGTGGTTCGGCTTCGAGAACAAGATCCTCGCCAACGTGCTGGCCTTCGCCGGCGCGGTGCTCGTGATGGTCGTGGTGGCCTGGCTGATCGAGCGGCTGGTCTTGCGCAAGCTGGTGAACCAAGAACACATCACGCTGCTGATGGCGACGCTGGGCATCACCTACTTCCTCGAAGGCTTCGGCCAGACGCTCTTCGGCTCCGACATCTACAAGATCGACATCGGCATGCCGAAAGACCCGATCTTCGCGCTCGAGAGCATGTTCCAGGGGGGTGTGCTCATCAACAAGGAAGACCTGTACGCGGCGGCCATCGCCGCGGTATTGGTCGCGCTGCTCGCACTCTTCTTCCAGAAGACCGCCACCGGCCGCGCACTGCGCGCGGTGGCCGACGACCACCAGGCGGCCCAGTCGATCGGCATTCCGCTCGGCCGCATCTGGATCATCGTGTGGTCGGTGGCCGGCTTCGTGGCGCTGGTGGCCGGCGTGATCTGGGGCAGCAAGCTCGGCGTGCAGTTCTCGCTCTCGCTGGTGGCGCTGAAGGCGCTTCCGGTCGTGATTCTCGGGGGTCTCACGTCGGTCCCCGGCGCGATCATCGGCGGCTTGATCATCGGCGTGGGCGAAAAGCTCTCCGAGATCTACATCGGGCCGATGTTCGGCGGCGGCATCGAGATCTGGTTCGCCTATGTTCTGGCGCTGGTGTTCCTGCTGTTCAGGCCGCAAGGTCTGTTCGGCGAAAAAATCATTGATCGGGTCTGACCGCCATGCTTTACAGAGAGAACGGTCAGTTCAAGTCCAGCTACCGCAGCGACCAGCAGATCTTCCCGATCCTGCAAGACCGTGTGGCGATCGGCCTGCTGCTCGCGGTGGCGTTCCTCGCGATCCCGCTGCTTTCGTCAGAGTACCTGCTGCGCGCGATCTTCGTGCCCTTCCTGATCCTGTCGCTCGCCGCGCTGGGTCTGAACATCCTCGTCGGCTACTGCGGCCAGATCTCGCTCGGCACCGGCGCCTTCATGGCGATCGGCGCCTACGCGGCCTACAACTTCCAGGCGCGCGTTCCCGGCATGCCGCTCGTGCTCTCGCTGTTGCTCGGCGGGTTGTGCAGCACGGCGGTGGGCGTGCTGTTCGGCATCCCGTCGCTGCGCATCAAGGGCTTGTATCTCGCGGTCGCCACGCTCGCCGCGCAGTTCTTCACCGACTGGGCTTTCCTGCGCATCAAGTGGTTCACGAACGATTCTTCGTCGGGTTCGGTGAGCGTGGCGGGCCTGAACGTGTTCGGCATCCCGATCGAGTCGCCGGTGCAGAAGTACCTGTTGTGCCTGGCGTTCCTGGTCGTGTTCGCGCTGCTCGCGAAGAACCTGGTGCGCGGCGCGATCGGCCGCGAGTGGATGGCGATCCGCGACATGGACGTGGCCGCCGCCGTGATCGGCATCCGCCCGGTCTACGCCAAGCTCACCGCGTTTGCCGTGAGCAGCTTCATCGTCGGCGTGGCCGGCGGGCTGTGGGGCTTCATCCACCTCGGCTCATGGGAGCCGGCGGCGTTCAACATCGACCGCTCGTTCCAGCTGCTGTTCATGGTGATCATCGGCGGGCTGGGTTCGATCATGGGCAGCTTCTTCGGCGCGGCCTTCATCGTCGTGTTGCCGATCATTCTCGACGGGCTGCCGTACTGGTTCGGCATTCCGATCGACACGGCCCTGGCC
This sequence comes from Rhizobacter sp., assembly GCF_032229685.1. GTDB lineage: Bacteria > Pseudomonadota > Gammaproteobacteria > Burkholderiales > Burkholderiaceae_C > LMDS01. The sequence goes on from NZ_JAVTWP010000010.1 coordinate 136,416, forward strand.
TCGCACCTCACCTTCATGATCTTCGGCGCCTTGATCGTGTTCTTCCTGATCGTCGAGCCGCACGGCATCGCGCGGCTGTGGTCCACGGCGAAGGAAAAACTCCGCCTCTGGCCCTTCCCTCATTGACCTAAATCGCCACAGAGCGAACCGCCTTTCCACCCGCAACCCTCCCCTGGAGACAGACATGAAATTCAAGTCATTCGCGCTCGCCGCAACCGTCATGGCGGCGGGTCTGGGCGCTCTCGCGACCGCACCCTCTGCGTTCGCGCAGGCGAAAGAGCAGTTCTTCCCGCTGCTGGCCTACCGCACCGGCCCGTACGCGCCGAACGGCACGCCCTGGGCCAACGGCAAGCAGGACTACATCAAGATGATCAACGCACGCGACGGCGGCATCAACGGCGTGAAGATCACGTTCGAAGAATGCGAGACCGGCTACGCGACCGACAAGGGTGTGGAGTGCTACGAGCGGCTGAAGAGCCGCCCCGGCGTCACGCTGATCGACCCGCAGGCCACCGGCATCACCTTTGCGCTGACCGACAAGGTCGCCGCCGACAAGATCCCGCTGATCACCCTGGGCTACGGCCTCTCGGCCTCGCAGGACGGCAATGTGTTCAAGTGGAACTTCCCGCTGATGGGCAGCTACTGGACGGCCGCCGACATGCTGATCCAGCACATCGGCAAGAAAGAAGGCGGGCTCGACAAGCTCAAGGGCAAGAAGATCGCGCTCGTGTACCACGACTCGCCGTTCGGCAAGGAGCCGATGCCGCTGCTCGACGAGCGCGCCAAGATGCACGGCTTCGAGCTGCAGAAGATCCCGGTCACGGCGCCGGGCGTCGAGCAGAAGTCCGCCTGGCTGCAGGTGCGCCAGAGCCGGCCCGACTACGTGCTGCTGTGGGGTTGGGGCGTGATGAACTCGACCGCGCTGAAAGAAGCGCAAGCCACGGGCTACCCGCGCGAGAAGATGTACGGCGTGTGGTGGGCCGGTGCCGAACCCGACGTGCGCGACGTCGGCGAAGGCGCCAAGGGCTACAACGCACTCAACCTGAACACCTCGGGCCAGGACCCGAAGGTGATCAAGGACATCATGAAGTACGTGCACGAAAAGGGTCAGGGCACCGGCCCGAAGGAAGAAGTCGGCTCGGTGCTGTACACCCGCGGCCTGATCATCCAGATGCTCGGCGTCGAAGCCGTGCGCCGCGCACAGGAGCGTTTCGGCAAGGGCAAGGTCATGACCGGCGAACAGGTGCGCTGGGGCCTGGAGAACCTGGCGCTCGACCAGAAGAAGCTCGACGCGCTGGGCTTCAGCGGCGTGATGCGGCCGCTCAGCACCTCGTGCCAGGACCACATGGGCTCGACCTGGGCGCGTGTGCACACCTGGGACGGCGCGAAGTGGAACTTCAGCTCCGACTGGCTGCAGGCCGACGAGCAGATCATCAAGCCGATGGTCACCGCCGCGGCCGACAAGTACGCGACCGAGAAGAAGCTGACGCGCCGCACGCCGGCGGATTGCCAGAGCTGATCGCGTGATCTGACACATCGAGGGCTCCTCGCGGAGCCCTCTTCGAAGCGCCGCGCGCGGTGCTTCGAAGAGCGAAAGACAACATGAGCACCGACACCAGCATCCTTCTCAACGTCAACGGCATCGAGGTGATCTACAACCATGTGATCCTCGTGCTGAAGGGCGTGTCGCTGCAGGTGCCCGAAGGCCGCATCGTCGCGCTGATGGGCGGCAACGGCGCGGGCAAGACGACCACGCTGCGCGCGGTGAGCAACCTGCTCGAAGGCGAGCGGGGTGCCGTCACCAAGGGCTCGATCGAGTTGCGCGGCGAGCGCATCGAGGCGCTCAGCACCAGCGAGATGGTGAACCGCGGCGTGATCCAGGTGATGGAAGGGCGGCATTGTTTTGCGCACCTCACGATCGAAGAAAACCTGCTGACCGGCGCCTACACGCGCCGCGACGGCAAGGCCGCCGTGGCCGACACGCTGGAGAAGGTCTACACCTACTTTCCGCGCCTGAAGACACGCCGCACCTCGCAGGCCGCCTACACCTCGGGCGGTGAGCAGCAGATGTGCGCGATCGGCCGCGCGCTGATGGCCAACCCGAAGATGGTGCTGCTCGACGAACCCTCGATGGGCCTGGCGCCGCAGATCGTCGAAGAAGTGTTCGAGATCGTGAAAGACCTGAACACACGCGAAGGTGTGACCTTCCTGCTGGCCGAGCAGAACACCAACATGGCGCTGCGTTATTCCGACTACGGCTACATCCTCGAGAACGGCCGCATCGTCATGGACGGTGAAGCGAAGTCGCTGCGCGAGAACGAAGACGTGAAGGAGTTCTATCTCGGCATGGGCGGCGGCGACCGCAAGAGTTTCAAGGACGTGAAGAGCTACAAGCGGCGCAAGCGCTGGCTCGCCTGAACGATCACCGAAAGAGAGCATCGCATGGCCCACGCCGACGAAGCCGCCCTGCAGCGCCTGCTGCCGCTGTTGCGCCAGCTGCGCGAGATCAAGGGTCTGCGCGAGATGAAGAACGGCAGCTTCTACATGAAAGGCAACGCGTTCATCCACTTCCATGATGAAGCCGGTGCGCTCGTGGCCGATCTGAAGAAAGCGACCGGCTCGGGCTTCGACCGCTACCCCGTGGACACCCCTCCCGGCCAGCGCAAGCTGGTCGACGACGCCAAACGCCGCGCCGGCCGCAGCGATGAAGACTGAGAGCCACACTTGAACCCAGACCCGTCTCACCACGACGCGCTCGAGACCCGCAGCACCGCAGAGCGCGAGCGGGCGCTGATGAGCGCGCTGTCGACCCAGGTCGCTCACGCACGCGCGAACACCGCGGCTTTTGCGCTGAGCCTGGGCGACGTGGACCCGGCCCAAGTCACCAGCCGAACCGCGCTTGCGCGCCTGCCCGTGACCCGCAAGCACGAACTGCTGGAACGCCAGGGCGCCGCCGATGCGCCCGACGCGTTCGGCGGCTTCTCTGCCATCGGCTGGGGCGCTCGGCCCGCGGCACAACGGGCGCTGCGGGTGTTCGCTTCACCCGGGCCGATCCACGAACCCGAAGGCGCGAGCGCTGACTACTGGCGCATGGCGCGTGCCTTGTTCGCCGCCGGCTTTCGCGCCGGCGATCTGGTCCACAACGCCTTCAGCTACCACTTCACGCCGGCCGGCGCGATGATGGAAAGTGGCGCTTTTGCGCTCGGCTGCACGGTGTTCCCGGCCGGCACCGGGCAGACCGAACAGCAGTTGCAGGCGATGGCCGCCTTGAAGCCGAATGCCTACACGGGTACGCCGAGCTTCCTGAAGATCATCATCGAAAAAGCCGCCGAGAGCGGCGTGGCACTGCCGTGGTTGAAGAAGGCTTCGGTCGGTGGCGAAGCGTTCACGCCGAGCCTGCGCGACTGGTTCGCCGAACGTGGCATCACCGCGTACCAGAGTTACGGCACGGCCGATCTTGGCCTGGTGGCCTACGAGACCACGGCACGCGAAGGGCTGGTGCTCGACGAAGGCGTGATCGTCGAGATCGTGCGCCCCGGCACGGGCGAACCGGTGCCCGAAGGTGAGGTCGGCGAGGTGGTCGTGACGACGCTCAACCCGGCCTACCCGCTGATCCGCTTCGGCACCGGCGACCTGTCGGCGGTGCTGCCCGGCCCGTGCCCGACCGGCCGCACGAACACGCGCATCAAGGGCTGGATGGGCCGCGCCGACCAGACCGCCAAGGTGCGCGGCATGTTCGTGCACCCGGCCCAGGTGGCCGAGATCGCGCGCCGCCACCCCGAGGTGCGCAAGGCGCGCCTGGTGGTGAGCGGCGAGATGGCCAACGACCGCATGCAGCTGAGCGTCGAAGTCGAAGGCGCGCCCGAAGGCCTGGCGGCACGCCTGACCGAGACCGTGCGCGACGTGACCAAGCTGCGCAGCGAGATCCTGCTGTGCGCCGCCGGCAGCCTGCCCAACGACGGCAAGGTGATCGAAGACGCGCGCCGCTACACCTGACGGCACGTGGGGATTACGTAGTTTCCGCCATGCCACGCGGCAGGCGAGCGCAGACAATCTCGCGGTGTGATCCATCGCAGCTTTGAAAGCCCACCATGAAACGACTTCTCCTCGCCACCGCCGCGGCCTTCGTGGCCACGTCCGCCTTTGCCGAATACCCGGAAAAGCCGGTCACGATCGTCGTGCCGTTTGCGGCGGGCGGCCCCACCGACAAGGTGGCGCGTGACCTCGCCGAAGCGCTGCGCAAGCCGCTCGGTGGCCAGGCCATCATCATCGAGAACGTGGGCGGCGCCGGGGGCACGCTCGGTGCCGGCAAGGTCGCCAAGGCCTCGAACGACGGCTACACGCTGCTGCTGCACCACATCGGCATGAGCACGTCGCCGGCGCTGTACCGCAAGATGGCCTACGACACGCTGGGTGACTTCGAGTACCTCGGCATGATCAATGAAGTGCCGATGACGCTGATCGGCAAGCCCACGCTGCCTGCGAACAACTACGCCGAGCTGCTGAAATGGCTCGACGCCAACAAGGGCAAGATCAACCTCGCCAACGCCGGCCTGGGCGCCGCTTCGCACCTGTGCGGCCTGCTGTTCCAGAGCACGCTGAAGATCGACATGCAGACCGTTCCGTACAAGGGCACCGGCCCGGCCATGACCGACCTGCTTGGCGGCCAGGTCGACCTGATGTGCGACCAGACCACCAACACCACGAGCCAGATCGAAGGTGGCAAGGTCAAGGCTTTCGCCGTGACCACGAGCAAGCGTTTGACGACGCCGGCCCTGAAGAACCTGCCCACGCTCGACGAGTCGGGCCTCAAGGGCTTCAACGTCTCGATCTGGCACGGCATGTACGCACCCAAGGGCACGCCCAAGGCCGTGACCGACAAGATCAACGCCGCCTTGCGCGTGGCGCTGAAAGACCCCGAGTTCATCAAGCGTGAAGAAGCGCTCGGTGCCGTGGTGGTGACCGATGCCCGCCTGGCCGGCGCCGAGCACAAGAAGTTCGTCGAGGCCGAGATCAACAAGTGGGGCCCGGTCATCAAGGCCGCCGGCCAATACGCCGACTGAAGCCCGAAAGCGGTCCGTGCGCTGCTCTCAGTGCATGGACCAGGGTGACTGCAGGGTGATCGGGATGGTCACCGGCCCGTCATTGACGAGGCTCACCTGCATGTCGCTGCCGAACTCGCCGTTGGCCACGGGCGCGTGCATCTGGCGCGCCGTGGCCAGCACCCGTTCGTAGAGCCGCCGCCCGAGTTCGGGCGCGGCAGCGGCCGTGAAACTCGGCCGGTTGCCGCCCGACACGTCGGCCGCGAGCGTGAACTGGCTGACGATCAGCAAGCCGCCTTTCACGTCGACGACGCTGCAGTTCATCTTGCCGGCTTCGTCGGAAAAGATGCGCAGCTTGAGCAGCTTGGCCACCAGCTTGTCGGCCAGCGCTTCGTCGTCGGTCGGCTCGGCGCACACGAACACCAGCAGGCCTTGTTCGATGGCACCGATGGTCTTGCCCTTCACGGCCACCGAGGCGCGCGCCACACGTTGAACCAGCGCGATCATGGTGTGGACTTCGCGCGTTCGTCGTCGTGCGCCTGATCGAAGCGCGCTTCCACGTTCGAAGGCAGCAGCTGGATCGACGCCCGCAGGCCGGGCACCTCGTTCATCAGCGCCTGTTCCACGTTGGTACGCAAGGCGGCGGCACGGCCCAGCGTCCAGTCGGAAGGCATGTGCATGTGCACGTCGAGAAACCGGCGCTGGCCGGCGCGGCGTGTGACCAGGTGGTCGAAGCGGATGGCGCTGTGCGCGAACTCTGCGAGCGTGCGATCGATCTGCGCCCGCACTTCGGGCTCGAGCGCGCTGTCCATCAGCCCCTCGACCGAGCGCCAAGCGAGGTGCGCGCCTTCGCGCAGGATGTTCAGCGCCACACCGATGGCGAGCAACGCGTCGAGCCAGAGCCAGCCGGTGAGGTGCACGGCCACCAGCCCGACCACGACGCCGGCCGAGGTCCACACGTCGGTGTAGAGGTGGCGCGCGTCGGCTTCGAGCACGATCGATCGGTGCTCGCGCGAGGCAGCCATCATCCGCCACGCGAGCAGGCCGTTGAGCGCCGAGCTGGCCACGGCGAGCGCCAGCCCCCAGCCGAGCGCCTGCAAAGGCTGTGGATTGAACAGGCGATGCGCTGCGGCCCAGATGATCCCGGCGGCCGCGCCAACGATCAGCAGGCCCTCGAAGCCACTCGAGAAATACTCGGCCTTGCTGTGGCCGAACGGGTGGTCATCGTCGGCCGGGCGCTGCGCAATGATCACCATGGCCAGGCCGAACAGCGCCGAGGCGAGGTTGACGAACGACTCCATCGCGTCCGACAGCAGACCGACCGAGTCGGTGATCCACCACGCCGCCGTCTTCATCACGATGGTCGCGACCGCTGCCGCGATCGACAGCTTGAGCAGCGTCTTGACCTGCACGGTGCTTACGACAGCGTGACGCGGGCGAACTTGCGCTTGCCGACCTGCACGACGTAGGTGCCGGCGCCGAGCTTCAGGCCCCGGTCGCTGATGACGACACCATCGATGCGCACGCCGTTGCCGTCGACCAGGCGCAGCGCCTCGCTGCTCGACGGCGCGAGGTTCGCCTGCTTCAACAGGGCGCCGATGCCGAGTGGCGCGCCGCTGAGAGAAACCGCGTCGATCTGGTCGGGCACCCCACCGCGCGCGCGGTGGTTGAAGTCGGCCTCGGCGGCCTCGGCCGCGGCCGCGCTGTGAAAGCGCGTGGTGATCTCCTTGGCGAGCAGCACCTTGGCGTCTTTCGGGTTGCGCCCACCGTCGACCTCGGCTTTCAGTTTTGCGATGTCAGCCTCGGGCAGGAAGCTCAGCAAGGTGAAGTAGCGCCACATCAGCGTGTCGCTGATCGACAGCAGCTTGGCGAACATGTCGTTCGGCGCGTCTGTGATCCCGATGGTGTTGCCCTTGCTCTTCGACATCTTCTCGACGCCGTCGAGCCCTTCGAGCAAAGGCATGGTCAGGATGCATTGCGGCTCCTGCCCGTACTCGCTTTGCAGCGCGCGGCCCACGAGCAGGTTGAACTTCTGGTCGGTGCCGCCGAGTTCGATGTCGCTCTTGAGCGCGACCGAGTCGTAGCCCTGCATCAGCGGGTAAAGAAATTCGTGAACCGAAATCGGCGTGCCATTCTTGAAGCGCTCGCTGAAGTCGTTGCGCTCCATCATGCGGGCGACCGTGTACTTGGCGGCCAGCTGGATCATGCCGCGCGCGCCGAGCGGGTCGCTCCATTCGGAGTTGTAGCGAACCTCGGTCTTCGCCGGGTCGAGCACCAGGCTCGCCTGCTGGTAGTACGTCTTGGCGTTGGTTTCGATCTGCTCTCGCGTGAGCGGCGGACGGGTGGTATTGCGGCCCGACGGGTCGCCGATCATGGAGGTGAAGTCGCCGACGAGAAAGATCACGGTGTGGCCGAGATCCTGCAGCTGCCGCATCTTGTTCATCACGACCGTGTGGCCGAGGTGCAGATCGGGCGCCGTCGGGTCGAGACCGAGCTTGATTCTGAGTGGCACGCCGGTTGCTTCAGAGCGTGCAAGCTTGGCGATCCAGTCGGGTTCAGGTAACAGCTCGTCACAGCCGCGTTTCGAAACCGCCAGCGCGTGCAGGACGCGGTCGGTCACAGGGTGCGGCAACGGGGCCGGAACTGGAGTGGAAGGCAAGGACATTCGGGGCTTTTCAGGAGATGGGCGCGGAGCCGGGTCGGTATACTTAGCTGCTGCTCCGGACCGGCTCCCGCCCTGCAACGGCGAGCGACGAGAGCGAGGCCATCGGGGCGCCACGATTCTAGTGGACGCCTCCCGGGCCTCAGGGACACACACCGAAGCGCAGGCCCATGTTGCCTGCGCTCGCAGACAGAGCGAATTCGCTCCGGGACAGAATTGAAATCTACGGTCTTGATCGAACGCGCCCTGGCTACTGCGGGCGCACGCACGGGCAGCTTTGTCCGCGCTCACCCGCGCAGCCTCACCGCAGCGGTGATGGTCGCGCTGGCCGGTTTCGGCGCGGCCGCCTTCGGCATCGCACCGATGGTGCCCGATGCGTCAGATCTGCCCAAGCGCCTGGTGACGGAAACCGTCACTCCCGACAGCGTGCAGTCACAACTCGACGCATTGGCCGAACACACGCTGGCGCTTTACAGAACCGACCTGACCCGTTCGAGCGACACCGCCGACAGCCTGCTGAAGCGGCTGAATGTGAGCGATGCCGCGGCCGCCGCCTTCCTGCGCAGCGACCCGACGGCCCGCAAGCTGCTCGAAGGCCGCGCCGGCAAGATGGTTCGTGTGCAGACCGACGAAGCCGGGGCGCTGACCGAGCTGGTGGCACGTTACGCGGCATCGGGGTCCGACGCTGGCGCGCAGTTCCAGCGTTTGCGCGTGATTCGTTTCGCCGGCAAGCTGCTCGCCACCGTCGAGACCGGTTCGCTGGCCGCACAGGTGCGCATGGGCAGCGGCACGATTCGCTCGTCACTGTTCGCGTCGACCGATGAGGCCGGCCTTCCCGACGCCGTGGCCACCCAGATGGCCGAGGTGTTCTCGACCGACATCGACTTTCACCGCGAGCTGCGCAAGGGCGACACTTTCTCGGTCGTGTACGAAACGCTCACCGCCGACGGCGAGCCCATCACCTGGGGCGCTTCCACCGGCAAGGTGCTGGCTGCAGAGTTCGTCAACAACGGCCGCTCTTATTCGGCCGTGTGGTTCAAGGACGGCCAGGGCAAGGGCGCCTACTACGGCCTCGACGGCCAGAGCAAACGCCGTGCGTTCCTGTCGAGCCCGATGGAGTTTTCGCGCGTGACCTCGGGTTTTGCGATGCGCATGCACCCGATCCAGAACGTCTGGAAGCAGCACAAGGGCGTGGACTACGGTGCGCCCACCGGCACACCGATCCGCAGCGTGGGTGACGGCGTGGTCGAGTTCGCCGGGCGCCAGAACGGCTACGGCAACGTGGTCGAGATCCGCCACAGCAACCAGCGCTCCACGCTCTACGCGCACCTGAGCCGCGTCGACGTGCGCAAGGGCCAGCATGTGGAACAGGGGGCGCGCATCGGCGCCGTCGGTTCCACCGGCTGGGCGACCGGCCCGCACCTGCACTTCGAAGTGAAGGTCGCCGGCCAGCAGCAAGACCCGATGATCATGGCCAAGGCCTCTGAAGCCGTGGTGCTCACAGCCGCCGGCAAGGCCGAATTCGCCCAGTTGGCCATCAACGTGAAGAGCCAGCTCGATCTGGCCGACAGCGTCGGGCGCTCGGGCGCTTCTGTCGAGTAACGGCCCGCTCGCGGGCGCCGAGGCCTGCCGTGGCGCTGCCCCGATGACCACGCTCTACATCGGCCTGATGTCAGGCACCTCGCTCGACGGCACCGACGGCGTGCTGGTCGACTTCGCAGCGGACGGGCTCTCGGTGCTGGCGCACCGTCACCGACCGTTCACGCCGGAACTCGCTGCCGAGTTGCTCGCGCTCAACAAATCCGGCTCCGACGAACTGCACCGAGCCGCGCTGACCGGCAACGCGCTGGCGCGTGTGTACGCCGAGGTCGTCGACGCCTTGCTCGACGACGTGCCGCGCGAACGGGTCGTCGCCATCGGTGCGCACGGTCAGACGGTGCGCCACCGCCCGCAGGAGTTCGACGCCACCGGCTACACCGTGCAGTTGAACAATCCGTCCTTGCTGGCCGAGCTGAGCGACATCGACGTCGTGGCCGATCTGCGCAGCCGCGACCTGGCAGCAGGCGGCCAGGGCGCACCACTGGTGCCGGCATTCCACCGCGCAGTGTTCGGCAGGCCTGGCGAAACCATTGGCGTGCTCAACCTCGGCGGGATCAGCAACCTCACCGTCTTGCAGGCCGACGGCTCGACCATCGGGTTCGATTGCGGCCCGGGCAACGCACTGATGGATCACTGGTGTCTGGCCCACACCGGCCGACCCTTCGACGACGGCGGCGCCTGGGCGGCTTCGGGCCAAGTTGTCCAGCCTTTGTTGCAAGACATGCTTGCAGAGCCGTACTTTGCACTGCCTGCCCCGAAAAGCACCGGACGCGACCTCTTTCACCCGGGCTGGTTGAAGGCCCGCCTGCAAGGAACGGCCGCGTCAGTGCCAACGGCCGACGTGCAGGCGACACTCACCGAGCTCACCGCCACGTGCTGTGCGAACGACTTTCGGCGCCATGCCATCGGCGCTCGCGAGTTGCTGGTGTGTGGTGGCGGCGCCTTCAACCAGCACCTGATGCGCCGCCTCGCCGCCCTGCTGCCCGGCGTGGCGGTGTTGCCCACCGACGCCCGCGGCCTGCCGGCCACGCAGGTCGAGGCCTGCGCTTTCGCCTGGCTCGCGCGGGCCTTCTGCGCCCGCGAGCCCGCCAGTCTGGCGAGTGTCACCGGCGCCCGCGGCGCGCGGATACTGGGCGCGCTCTACCCTGCCCGCTGACACGTTCGCCCAGCAAAAAGCCGCCCGAAGGCGGCTTGTGCGGCGAAGCGGTGGCAGCTCAGGCCGAGAAGCTCGAACCACACCCGCAGGTGGTGGTCGCGTTCGGGTTCTTGATCACGAACTGAGCGCCTTGCAGATCGTCCTTGTAGTCGATCTCGGCGCCGGCCAGGTACTGCAGGCTCATCGCGTCGATCAGCAGGGTGACGCCGTTCTTGCTCATCTGCGTGTCGTCTTCGTTGACGATCTCGTCAAAGGTGAAGCCGTACTGGAAACCGGAACAGCCACCACCCTGAACGAACACGCGCAGCTTCAGGTCGGGGTTGCCTTCTTCGTCAACCAGTTCCTTGACCTTGTTGGCGGCGCTGTCGGTGAAGACCAGCGGAACCGGAGGCTCGTCGGAAGGGATTTCGCGGGCTTGAATGTTCTCGGCAACTGCGCTCATGGTCTGGCTCCTTCGGCAACCTGCCGATGGGGCAGATTATCCGGCATTTGACGCGGCGAGTTTGATCGCCGGCTTTTCGTCGGCCTTCAAGGGCCTCAGTTCACCATCAATGGTGGCGCCCTGGTGCATTTCAAGGGCTTCGTAGCGCACGTCGCCCCACACCCGCGCCTTCGGCTGCAGCTCGAGCAACACGCTGGAGAAGACCGGGCCCGTGACGGTGCCACTGATGATCACGTGGCCAGCTTGCACCTTGCCCGTCACGCAGGCGTTTTCGCTGATGACGAGGATGCTGTTCTCTTCGCTCGTGGCGGTCACGTCGCCGCGCACTTCGCCGTCGATGCGCAGGCCGTCGGTGAAGCGGAGCTCGCCCAGGATGACGGTGCCCTCGCCGATCAGCGTGCGGATCGCAGCTTGTTTCTTCTTGCCGAACATGAGGACTCTCCAACGACGCTGGCGACACGGTCGGTCGCGCGCGCTTTTAAAGTTTGACCATCAGCGTGGCCTTCACGCCACCACGCAGATCCATCACCTTGACCGTGGCACTTTTTACCATGGCCAGCGGCGCGTGCTCGATGGCGCCCTCGATCCTCACGTACTGTTTCAGCTGTAGCGCCTGCGGACCGCCAGGCTGTGACAGAGACCACGGTTTGCCGTCGAGCGTACCGGCCAGCGTGATCTCGTAGCGACCACTGAATTCGGGCACGGCCTTGCCCGGCTGCATCACGAGCATCTGATAGCGCACACGCCCTTCGGCCTGCGGCTCGACCTGCAGGCCACGGATGATCAAGCCTTCGCTCGCGCCAGCCGGCAGCAGGCGCTCGAAAAACCCGAGGTCGCCACGCAACGCGAGGTTTTCGGATTCCACGGCCTTGAGCTGCTGCGCCAACCTTTCCTGCACCGTCTTTTCGGTGGTGAGCAGGCTCTGGGCCGTGTTGGCAATCGACACCGCCCCTTCCCGCTCGCCGCGGAGTTGAGCCACTTCCACGCGCAGTTTCTGAAGTTCCTCTTTCGCTCCCCGGTCCAGCCCGGCGATGTCTTTGCCGAACTCGAAAGCCCAGAGCGCGAGCGCGGCCGAGAAGCCGCACATCAATGCGACCAGTGCCCAGCGCAGAGGCCAGGGCAGATGGCTGCGCACGATCATGCGCGGCGCACTGATCGACAAACGACGCCGCAGAAGCTTCCAGCGCATTCGGTCGGGCCTCTCGAGATTCAAAGGGAGCGCGGATTGTAGGAGCGCCCTCCTGGCAAACGCTACAAACGGAAAGGCCGCCCGGAGGCGGCCTTTTGGCAGCGAACTGCGCAGGCGATCAGCGCTTGCTGAACTGCTTGCGGCGGCGTGCGCCGTGCAGACCGACCTTCTTGCGCTCGACTTCGCGCGCATCACGCGTCACGAAACCGGCGTGCTTGAGCGGCGACTTCAGCGCTTCGTCGTAGTCGATCAGCGCGCGGGTGATGCCGTGGCGCACAGCGCCGGCCTGGCCCGATTCACCACCGCCACGCACGTTCACCTTCACGTCGAAAGCAGCGTCGTTGGCGGTCAGCACCAGCGGTTGGCGCACGACCATGATGGAGGTCTGGCGGCCGAAGTACTCGTCGACGGCCTTGCCGTTGACGATGATCTGGCCAGTGCCCTTCTTGATGAAAACGCGTGCCACCGACGATTTGCGGCGGCCGGTCCCGTAGTTCCAAATTCCGATCATGGCCGTTCCTTAAAGCTCGAGCACTTTGGGCTGCTGGGCGGTGTGCGGATGCGTGGCACCGGCATACACCTTCAGCTTCTTGACCATGGCGTAACCGAGCGGGCCCTTCGGGAGCATGCCTTTGACGGCTTTCTCGATGGCGCGGCCGGGGTGCTTGGCCTGCATGTCCTTGAACTTGGTGGCGTGAATGCCGCCCGGGTGACCGGAGTGGCGGTAGTACACCTTGTCGTTGGCCTTGTTGCCGGTGACGCGGATCTTCTCGGCGTTGACGATGACGATGAAATCACCGGTGTCGACGTGAGGCGTGTAGATGGCCTTGTGTTTGCCGCGCAGGCGGAGGGCGACTTCACTGGCCACCCTTCCGAGAACCTTATCGGTCGCGTCAATCACAAACCACTCGTGCGTCACTTCGGCCGGTTTGGCGCTGAAGGTTTTCATGGGAGTCGGTCTGGGTTGGTTTGTCAGCCCCACAGCTCATCGCTGGGTTGGTTCACCGGGCTCGGCTCTGCTTCTTGAAAGTGGCAGACTCTCGCTCGGTGCGACGCAGCCGTCTCGCTGACCGCATCGCTTTCCCGGGGGCGTACTTCGGGAAAGCCTTCAAGTATATCAAAGTCGGAAGCGTCACACGCAGTTCGCGCACAGCCCTCTTGGCATGCGCACCTAACCGATTCACGTAGACTGGGGTTAACCCTAGACGAAAGGCCTCTTCATGGGCATTCCAGTCGACCCTTCCATGCACAACACCAAAGTCCCCCCCGTGGCAACAGCCGCCAGCGCACCCGACGGGCGCCCGCCCGTCAGCTGGTCGTGGGTGCCGATCCGTTCGCTCGGCCCGCGCCATCGCGAGCGCATCACCGCCCACCTGATGGCGCTCGATGTGAGCGATCGCTATCTTCGCTTCGGCTACCCGGCGACCGACGCCCAGATGTCGAAATACGTCGACATGCTGGATTTCGAACAAGACGAGGTGTTCGGCATCTTCAACCGCCGGCTCGAACTGATCGCCATGGCGCATCTGGCGCACGCCGGGGTCGCGCCCGTGGCCGGGCGTCCGGCCATGTCGGAGTTCGGCGTCTCCGTGCTGCCGCAGGCTCGCGCCCGCGGATTCGGCCGCCGCCTGTTCGAGCACGCGATGCTGCATGCACGCAACCGCGGCGTGGAGATGCTGTTCATCCACGCCCTGAGCGAGAACGTGGCGATGCTGAAGATCGCCCGCCGCGCGGGCGCCACCGTGGAGCGTGACGGATCGGAATCCGAAGCGTGGTTGAAGCTGCCGCCAGACAGCTTCGCTTCGCACGTCGGCGAAATGGTCGAGCAGCAAGCGGCAGAGCTCGACTACCACCTCAAGCGCAGCGCCCGCCAGGTCGGTGAATTCCTCGGCGCGATCTCGGAAGTGAAAAACTCACTCGGCAAGGCAGCCCACATCGCCGAAGAGTGACAACAACGACACACGCCGGTCACGCGGCTGTGGTTACGCCACCCAACTTGGGGATGGCGAATGGTGCTTCGAGGGACTGACATCCGCTACAGTTTGTGCTCGGGCTCGTCTTCCAGACACCGCCCACGGCTTCACGAACCGCGTTGTTCAACATGCAAACCTCCTCGTGGCTCGCCGCGTTGGCCGCTCTGATGGTGCTCGGACTGGGGCTGGTCGCCTGGCTTTTCAGGTCCAGACAGCCCAAGCCGCGGCCGGCGTTGCCGACCGAATGGGCCCTGACTGCCCGCCCGGTCTTCTCGACCGAGGAGCGTCGCGCCTACCGCTTGCTGCGTGAGGCGCTGCCCCACCACATCGTGCTGTCCAAGCTGCCGCTGGTGCGCTTTTGCCAACCCAACGACCCGAACGAAGTGCGCTACTGGTTCGATCTGCTGGGCACCAGCCACGTGGCCTTCGCGATCTGCAGTGCGAACGGCCGCGTGCTGGCGGCGATCGACCTCGACACCGACCGCGCCACTTCGCGGCGCCTGATGCAGATCAAGCAGTCGGTGCTCGGCGCCTGCCGCGTGCGCTACCTGCACTGCTCGGTCGACAACCTGCCTTCGGTCGCGGAACTGCAGTTGCTGGTGCCGAGTGTGGGCGCGCCATCGCGGGCGCCGCAACCGGTTTCGCCCGCCGTCAATCTGCACCAGGCGCGTGACACGCTGGCCAACACCGTGGCCACACGGCGCGCCGAGCGCTCGTCGCTCTGGCAAGACTCGACGCTGTTCCAGGACTCCTTCTTCGCCCCCGACAGCCAACGCGATTCGATGGGCAACAGCGAGTTCTCGCCGCTCTCTGCCCCCGAGTTGCCCAGCCCGGCCCCGAGCGAACGGCCACGCTCCGGCCCGAGCCGGCCGAATGGCCTCTCCGCGTCGTCACGCGCCACTGACGACGACGCGATCGGCGGCACCGTGGTCGACGTGCTGCGTTTCAGCGCCACCAGCCGCCACTGACGAGAACCAAGGGCGCGGCGCGTACGATCCGCGCCATGACCCCAACCGAACCCGCACGCGCTTCGCTCGACGCGCCTTACGCGGACCTTCACCCCGATACCGTTCTCGACGCACTCGACGCCGTCGGCCTGCGCGGCGACGGCCGGCTGATCCAGCTCAACTCCTACGAGAACCGCGTCTTCCAGGTGTTTCTCGAAGACGGCCGCGTGGTCGTCGCCAAGTTCTACCGGCCGGGCCGTTGGAGCGACGCGCAGATTCTCGAAGAACACGCGTTCGCCGCCGAACTGGCAGAGAACGAAATCCCGGTGGCCGCAGCGTGGCCGCTCGCGCTCGACCTTCAGTCTGGGCGCCGGGCCGACACCACGCTCAAAGGGCCGACGCTGGCGCAATGCAGCACCGAACTCGGGAGCTACCGTTTCAGCGTCACCCAGCGCCTTGCCGGCCGAGCGCCAGAGCTGGAAGACGCCGGCACGCTGGAATGGATCGGCCGCTTTCTCGGCCGCATGCACGCGGTCGGCTCGCGCAAGCCATTCGAACACCGGCAAACCCTGAGTCCGAAGACGTTCGGTTTCGACAACCGCGACTGGCTGCTCGAACACGACATCGTTCCGCCCGACGCCTTGCCGGCATGGCGGGTCACCGTCGATACCGCGCTCGCTGCCGTGCAGCAGGCCTTCGAGAGCAACGGCGCACCTCGTGTGCTGCGCCTTCACGGTGATTGCCACCTCGGCAACGTGCTCTGGACGGCCGACGGCCCGCACTTCGTCGATCTCGACGACGCTGTCACCGGCCCGGCCACGCAAGACTTGTGGATGCTGCTCTCGGGTGACCGCGCGGCGATGACACGCCAGCTCTCCGCCGTGCTCGACGGCTACGAGAGCTTCATGGACTTCGACTGGCGCGAACTGCGTCTGGTCGAGCCGCTGCGCACGCTGCGCATGATTCACCACAGCGCGTGGATCGCGCGTCGCTGGAACGACCCGGCGTTCCCGGTCGCCTTCCCGTGGTTCGACAGCCCCGCCTACTGGGCCGAACAGACCACACGCCTGCGTGAACAAATCGAGGCCATGGCCGAGCCACCGCTCGGCGGCATGGCCTGAAGCCGGCTCAGGCCACCAGCAAGGCGTTGACGCGCTTCACGTAGGCAGCGGGGTCTTCGAGCTGCCCACCTTCGGCCAGCAGCGCCTGGTCGAACAGGATGTGCGCCAGGTCGTCGAAATGCGCGTTGCCATCGAGCCGCTTCACGAGCGCGTGTTCGGCATTGACTTCGAGCGTGGGCAAAGACTTCGGCGCGCTCTGCCCGGCCTGCTTCAGCAAGCGCGCCAGGTGGCCGCTCATGTCGCCTTCTTCCACCACCAGGCAGGCCGGTGAATCGACGAGGCGGGTGGTCACACGCACGTCTTTCGCACGATCCTTCAGGGCTTCTTTCAGCTTGTCGAGCACGGGTTTGAACGTGGTCGCGGCCTCTTCAGCCTGTTTCTTCTCGGCTTCGTCCTGCAGCGTGCCGAGGTCGACTGCGCCCTTGGCCACGCTTTGCAGCGCCTTCCCTTCGAACTCGTGCAGGTGGCTCAGCAGCCATTCGTCGACCCGATCGATCAGCAGCAGCACCTCGATGCCCTTCTTGCGGAAGATCTCGATCTGCGGGCTGTTCTTCGCGGCGGCCAGACTGTCGGCAGTGATGTAGTAGATGGCTTCCTGGCCTTCTTTCATGCGCGCCACGTAATCAGCGAGCGAAACACCTTCGTCGGCGTGGGTGGTCGCGAAGCGCAGCAGTTTCGTCAGGCGCTCCTGGTTGGCGTGGTCTTCGCCCACGCCTTCTTTCAGGACCACACCGAAGTCTTTCCAGAAGGCGGCGTAGCGCGCCCTTTCAGCCGCGTCTTCGTTGTCGGCCAGGCCTTCGAGCATGGCCAGTACCCGCTTGGTCGAGCCTTCGCGGATCGCCTTCACGTCACGGCTCTCCTGCAACAGTTCGCGCGACACGTTCAGCGGGAGGTCGGCACTGTCTATCACGCCCTTCACGAAACGCAGGTACACCGGCATCAGCGCTTCGGCGTCGTCCATGATGAAGACACGCTTCACGTAGAGCTTCACGCCGCCGCGCTTGTCGCGGTTCCAGAGATCGAAGGGCGCCTTCGCCGGGATGTAGAGCAGCTGCGTGTACTCGCTGCGGCCTTCGACACGGTTGTGCGTGTAGGCGAGCGGCGCCTCGGTGTCGTAGCTGATCTGCTTGTAGAACTCGGCATATTCCTCGGCCGTGATCTCGCTCTTGGAGCGTGCCCACAGCGCCGCCGCCTTGTTGACCGGTGACCATTCCTCACGCGTGACCTGCTTCTGCGCTTCGGCGTCCCACTCTTCCTTCTGCATCAGGATCGGCAGCGAGATGTGGTCGGAATACTTGCCGATCACCGACCGCAGCTTCCAGCCGCTCAGAAACTCTTCTTCGCCTTCGCGCAGGTGCAGCGTCACGCTCGTGCCCCGCTGCGCGCGCGTGATGCTCTCGACCTCGAAGTCGCCGCTGCCTTCGGAGCTCCAGCGCACGCCCTGATCGGCCGGCAGGCCGGCGCGCCGCGACTCCACGCTGATGCGGTCGGCCACGATGAAGCCGCTGTAGAAGCCCACGCCGAACTGGCCGATGAGCTGGGCGTCTTTCTTCTTGTCGCCGTCGAGGGCCGCCATGAACTCGCGCGTGCCGCTCTTGGCAATGGTGCCCAGGTTGGCCACCGCCTCGTCGAGCGACAGGCCAATGCCGTTGTCGGCGATCGTGATCGTCTTCGCTTCGGCGTCGAAGCTGACCCGCACCTCGAGGTTGGGCGCGTCCTCGAACAGCGCCGCGTCGTTGATCGCCTCGAAGCGCAGCTTGTCGCACGCGTCAGAGGCGTTCGAGACCAGCTCGCGCAGGAAGATTTCCTTGTTCGAGTAGAGCGAGTGCGTCACGAGGTGCAGGATCTGCTTGACCTCGGCCTGGAATGAGAGGGTCTGTTTTTCCATGATCGTGTGGTGTCGTGCCGAAGGGATGCGGAGTCAACTCCGGGGAGTCGAGAGTGAGGGCGGCTTCCGCCGATTCAAGAGCACCGGCCTGCCGCCGCCGGAGCAGCCTTCGATTATCGCGGGCCCGCGGTGGCTCGGCACCGGTCGGCCTGGCCGGCTGCATCAGAATGCGGCCATGCCCTTGCGAACCATCGATGTCACACGCTACGTCACGCCGCTGCGCGAAGGCGGCTCCTTGCCGGCCATCGTCGAAGCCGACGACGACGGCCTGTACGTGCTCAAGTTCCGCGGTGCCGGCCAGGGCCCGCGCGCGCTGATCGCCGAGCTGGTGGCGGGTGAACTTGCCCGCGCGCTCGGCCTGCCGGTGCCCGAGATCGTGTTTGCGCGGCTCGACTCCGAGCTCGCGCGCACCGAGCCCGACCCCGAGATCCAGGACCTGATCCGCGTCAGCGCCGGCCTGATCGACGGCATGCTCGAGAGCAGCACCGGGCTGAACCTCGCGCTCGACTACCTGCCCGGCTCCACCACCTTCGAGCCGGTCGCCTTCCAGCCCGACGCCGAACTGGCTTCGCGCATCGTCTGGTTCGATGCTTTCACGAGCAACCTCGACCGCACGGCACGCAACACCAACATGCTGGTGTGGCACGGCAAGCTCTGGCTGATCGACCACGGCGCGGCGCTTTTCTTCCACCATGACTGGCGCGACTTCATGGCGCGTGCCACCAGCCCGTTCGCCTTGATCAAGGACCACGTGCTGCTGCGTTTCGCGAGCCGGCTGACTGACGCCGACGCGACGATGTCGCAACAACTGAGCCCCGCCCTGATCGAATCCGTCGTGGCCCAGATCCCCGACACCTGGCTCGAAGACGAGCCCTCGTTCGCCAGCAAGGCCGAGCACCGCGACGCCTACGTGCGCTACCTCACGCGGCGCCTCGAAGCCCCGCGTGCATTCTTCGAGGAGGCCGTTCGTGCCCGCAGCCTGCACCTATGACTACGCGGTGGTGCGCGTGGTGCCGCGGGTCGAACGTGGCGAGTTCGTCAATGCCGGCGTGATCGTGTCGTGCGCGGCGCAGAACTTCCTGCGCGCCCACATCGAGCTCGACGAGGCCCGTTTGCTGGCGCTCGACCCGCATGTCGACCTGCCCGGCATCCGCGCCGCGCTCGCCGCGCTGCCGCTGGTCTGCGAAGGCGGCGACGCGGCCGGCGCGCTCGGCCGCCTGTCAACGCGCGAGCGCTTCCACTGGCTCGTGGCGCCACGCAGCACCAGCATCCAGACCTCGGCCGTGCACACCGGCCGTTGCACCGACCTGGCTGCTGAAGCCGAGCGCCTGCTCGACCGCATGGTGCGGCCGCGCGCCGGCTGACGACGACGCCGCCGCTTCAGCGCGGCAGCGCGTTGACCTCTTTTTCCCAGCGCTCGATCAGGCGCCGCCGTTCGGCCGCCTTGCCGTACTTCTGGAAGTCGTACTTGATCAGGCGCACCGCGTCGATGGTCGGGATGCGCGGGTCGGGCTTGAAGGTCTTGTTGGCCGGCAGCTGCAGCGAGTTCGCACGCGCGCCGATGCTCTGGCCGGCCGGGCTCATCAGCCAGTCGTAGTACTTCTTCGCGGCCTCGCGGTTGCGCGAGCCCTTGATCAGCGCAATGCCACCCACTTCGTAGCTCGTGCCTTCGCAGGGCGCGCCGCTCTTGACCATCTTGAAGCCCTGCTGGCGTTCGTTCTCGAAACCGAAGATGAAGCTCACGCCGATGCCCACCTCGCCCTTGGCCACGCTCTTGGCCTGGGCCTGGCCGCTGCGGGTGTACTGGGTCACGTTGCGGTGCAGCTTCTGCAGGTAGGCGAAGGCCGCGTCTTCGCCCATCAGCTGCACCAGCCCGGCAAGGATGGTGTAGCCCGTGCCGCTCGAACCCGGGTGCGAGGTTTCGATCTCGCCCTTGTAGCGCGCATCGAGCAGGTCGGCCCAGCACTTGGGCGCAGGCAGGCCCTTCTTCTTCAGCACGTCTTCGTTCCAGCCGAAGCCGATGGCGCTGGTGTAGAAGCCGCCGACGTAGTTCTCGCTCATCGCGTACTGGCGCACCGCCCAGCCGTGCAGGTCGTCGAGGTAGGTCGGCCGGTAAGCGTCGAGCAGGCCGACTTCGGCGGCCTGCAGGAACGGGTCGCCGGTGCCGCCCCACCACAGGTCGGTCTTCGGGTTGGCCGCTTCGGCGCGCAACTGCGCCAGCGCTTCGCCGGTGGCCTTGTGAACCTGCAGCACCTTGATACCGGTCTGGGCCTGGAATTCCTTGGCCGCCAGCTCGCACCAGCTCTGGTCGGTGGCGCAGATCGCGACCACTTGCTGGTTCTGCGCCAGCGCGGCGCCGGCCCAGCCGAGCGCGAGCACGACGACCGCACGCACGAGAGATTTGTTCATGGAAAAGCCCCGCCCGATTCGATGCTGCGCATTATCGAATCGAGACGGGGCCGGGCGCCCGCCGGGTCAACGATGTTTCTTCAATCGCCGGTGCTGAGCACGTCGCCGAAGCCCTGCCACTGCGTGCCGGTGAACCTGGCCAGCTGGCCCTGCTTGACGAGGAAGAAGTCGGTCGGTGTGGTGTTCAGCGCCATGCCGGTCAAGAGCAGCGGCAGCTTCAGGTTCTTGATGTTGGCGGCCTGCTTCATCACGTTCTCGCGCGTCAGATCGTTGCCGCACTGCTTCAGGATCTGCACCATGGTCTGCGCCGTGAGGTAGGCGTACAGGTTGGTCGCGTCCTTCGGGTCGCCTTCACGGTAGTAGCGGCCCATGAAAGCGCGCCACTCGAGCATCGCCGGGTCGTCTTTCCACTGCGGGTCGTTCGGGTCCTTGTAGTACTGCAGCGTGAGCAGGCCGACCGATTTGTCGAGGCCCGCCGGCGTGAGCACCGAGCCCACCGACGCGCTCACGTTGTTGACGATGTGCAGCGGCTTCCAGCCCGAGTCGAATGCCTTGCGGATCGCCTGCGCGCCGAACTTCGGCGTGGTGATGTTGATGAACGTGTCGGCACCCGAACCCTGCAGCGTCACGATCTGCGAGTCGACCGTGGGGTCGCTGACCTCATAGGTCGCTTCGGCCACGATCATCTTCGCGCCGGCCGCACCCAGGCCGTCTTTCACGCCCTTCAGCACGTCTTTGCCGAAGTCGTCGTTCTGGTACAGGATCGCGATCTTCGCGTTCGGCTTGGTCTTCATCAGGTACTTCGCGTAGATCGCACCTTCGGCCTGGTAGCTCAGGTTGAAGCCCAGCGTCCACGGAAAGTTCTTCGGGTCGGCCCACTTGGTGGCGCCGGTGGCCAGCAGCAGGTGCGGCACTTTCTTGCCGTTCACGTACTTGTGGATCGCCGAGTTGCCCGGCGTGCCCAGGGTCTGGAAGAGCGCCAGCACTTCGTCCTGCTCGACCAGCTTGCGCACCTGCTCGACCGTCTTGGGCGGGCTGTAGCCGTCGTCGAGGCTGATCAGGTTGATCTTGCGGCCGTTGATGCCGCCGGCCTCGTTGATCATCTTGAAGTAGGCCTGGTGCAGCTTGCCGATGGTGCCGTAGGCCGAGGCCGGGCCGCTGTAAGGCATGGTCTGGCCGAGCTTGATCTCGGTGTCGGAGGCCCCCGGCCCGTACTTCTTCTGCGCCGATGCGGGCGCGGTGACGACGGCGAGCGTGGCCGCGATGGCCAGCAGCGAGACACGACGCTTGAGACTGAATTTCATGATGGCTCCTTCAATGTCATCAACACACACTCGGCGCGGCAGGGTCGCCGTGGACCGGACGAAGAAACAAGACCGACACTCAACGCTGCCGCCGCTGGCGCAGACGACCGGCAGCGATGCGGATGAACCCTGCCACGCCGCTGGGCATGACGTACATGAACACGATCAGGAAGATGCCGTAGATCGCCCAGGGCGCGGCCTTCGAGATCTGGTCGGCCACGTTGGGGATGAACTGGATGAACAGCGCGCCCCAGATCGCCCCCGAGATCGATGCCAGCCCGCCGATCACCACACCGACCACCAGCGTGATCGAGAGAAAGATCGTGAAGGTGTCGGGCGCCACGAACTGGATCGCGATCGCGCCCAGCGCGCCAGCGATGCCGGTGTACATGGCCGACACGCCGAAGGTCAGCGACTTGATCATCGCGGTGTTCACGCCCATCGCCTGCGCCGCGATCGGCTGGTCGCGAATGGCCACCATCGCCCGGCCGATGCGGCCACGCAGCAGGTTCCAGCCGATCAGGAAGAGGATCAGCAAGGTCACCAGCGCCACGAAGTACAGCCACTGGTCCTGCGAGATCGGCAACCATTCCGGCGGGTCGGGCTTGACGATCACGATGCCCTGCACACCGCCGGTCCAGTGTTCGAAGCCCTTGAACTTGAGGATCTGCGGCATCGCCACGCCGAGCGCGAAGGTCGCCAGCGACAAATACAGGCCCTCGAGGCGCAGCGCCGGCAGGCCGAACAGGAACCCGGCCACCAGGCACACCGCGCCGGCCGCCGGCAGCGTGGCCCAGTAAGGCACACCGAACTTGTCCATCAGGATCGCCGCCACGTAGGCGCCGATGGCGTAGAAGGCCCCGTGGCCGAGCGAGATCTGGCCGTTGTAGCCGGTGAGCATGTTCAGGCCGAGCAGCGCGATCGCATAGACCAGCACCAGCGTGAACTGGAAGACGCGGTAGTTGCTGATGAGAAAGGGCAACACGCAGGCGCCGACCAGCAGCAGCGCCAGGCCGAGCACCTGATTGCGGCTCAGCGCCGCGCGCGCCGTCTTGGGGGTGGTGGTGTTGACCATGCCGCTCAGACCCGGGTGACGTGCACTTTGCCGAACAGCCCCGAAGGCCGGATCACCAGCACACCGACGATCAGCACCAGCGCGACCGTGAGCTTGAGTTCGGTGCCGAGAAAGGAGCCGACCACGTTCTCGAGCACGCCCACGATGAACCCGCCGAGCACCGCGCCGCCCGGGCTGTCGATGCCGCCGAGCAACGCTGCCGCAAAAGCGTAGAGCAGGATGCCCGCCATCATGTTCGGCTCCAGGAACACGGTGGGCGCCACCATCATGCCGGCGATCGAGCCGATCGCCGCCGCCAGGCCCCATCCGAGCGCGAGCATCCAGCCCACCCTCACGCCGACGAGCCGGCTCGACACCGGGTTCTGCGCCGCCGCGCGCATTGCCAGGCCCAGCGGCGTGAAGCGGAAGAACGCGAACACCAGCATCAGCACCACGAGCGTGATGCCGATCGAGCCGAGTTCGTGCGAAGACACGTAGGAATTGCCGAACAGCGGCGCCGCGGGGAACGGGCTCGGGAAGGGCTTGATCGTGTACGAGAAGATCCAGCCCGCCAGGCTGTTCATGATCACGAGCAGGCCGATGAAGACGATCACCACCGACAGGATCGGAGCGTTCTCGACCGGCTGCACGATCACGCGCTCGATCAACACGCCGAGCGCGAAGGCCACCGCCACGGTGATGAAGAACGCCGCCCAGTACGGCATGCCGGCCTGAATGAGGCTCCACGAGATGTAGGTCGAGAACATCGCCAGTTCACCCTGCGCGAAGTTCACGAGGTGCGTGGCCTGGTAGATCATCACCAGGGCCAGTGCCACACTGGCGTAGATGCCGCCGGTGGCAAGGCCCGAGAGCACCTGGTGCAGAAGGACGTTCATGTGCTTCAGTACCCGAAGTTCATGTTCAGTACCCGAGGTACGAACGCCGAATCGCTTCGTCGTTGCGGATCGACTCGGCCGTGCCCGAGATCACCACACGCCCGGTTTCGAGCAGGTAGGCGGTGTCGGCCAGCTTGAGCGCGAGGGCCGCGTTTTGCTCGACCAGCAGCATGCTCACGCGGTCTTGCTGGTTGATGGTGCGGAAGATCTCGAACAGCTCCTGCACGATCAACGGCGCCAGGCCGAACGATGGTTCGTCGAGCAGCAGCAGGCGCGGCCGCAGCATCAGCGCGCGCGAGACCGCGAGCATCTGCTGCTCACCGCCCGACAGCAAGCCGGCCTGCTGGCGAAAGCGCTCTTTCAGGCGCGGGAAGTAGCCGAACATGCGCTCGAAGTCGGCCGCCACCTCGGTCTTGTCGCTGCGGGTGTAGGCGCCCAGGCGCAGGTTTTCTTCGACGCTGAGGTTCACGAAGGTGCCGCGCCCGTCGGGCACGTGGGCCACGCCGGCGCGCACGATGCTTTCGGTCGCCTTGCCTTCGATGCGGTTGCCAGCGAGGCTGATCTCGCCTTGTGTCTTCACCATGCCGCAGACCGCGCGCAGCGTGGTCGTCTTGCCGGCGCCGTTGGCACCGAGGATGGTCGTGATGCCACCTTCTTCGACGCTGAAGTCGATGCCGTGCAGAACACGCGTCGGGCCGTACTGCGCGTGCAGGCCGCGCACCTGGAGAATCTGCGCCATCAGCTTTCCACCCCGAGGTACGCGCGAATCACGTTCTCGTTGGCTTGCACTTCGGCCGGCGTGCCGTCGGCGATCACGCGGCCGAAGTCGAGCGCCACCACCTTGTCGGAGACACGCATCACCATGTTCATGTGGTGCTCGACCAGCAGCATCGTGAGCTTGAGCCGGTCGCGCACGTCGCGCAGCTGCTCCATCAGCACGCCGACCTCTTCGTGGTTCAGCCCACCGGCGGGTTCGTCGAGCAGCAGCAGCTTGGGGCGGCTGGCCAGCGCACGCGCCAGCTCCACACGCTTCTGGGTGCCGAACGACAGGTCCATCACGCGCGTCTCGGCCACGCTCTGCATGTCGAGCAACTCGATCAGCTCGTCGGCGTGCTCTTGCAACGCGTCTTCTTCGCGCTTGACCTGCGGCAGTCGCAGCGCATTGGCGAAGAAGCCGCTGGCGGTGCGGCAGTGGCCGCCGAGCATGATGTTCTGGCGCACGGTCATCGTGCGGAACAGCGCCAGGTTCTGAAAGGTGCGGCCGATGCCCAGCGCGGCGATGCCGTGCGGCGGGTGCTCGACGACCGAGCGGCCCTCGAACAGGATCGACCCTTCGTTGAACGAGTAGAGCCGCGAGAGGCAGTTGAACAGCGTGGTCTTGCCCGCGCCGTTCGGGCCGATCAGCCCGACGATGTGGCCGGCGTTCACCGAGAACGACACCTTGTCGAGCGCCGTGATGCCACCGAAACGCACGGTCACGCCGTCGACGCGGAGCAATCCTTCGGTGGACGCGGCTGGTGCGATCTTCGACTCCCTGAGGTTGGTGCCTGTCACTTTGGTGACCGCCTGGATCACTTTGACTCCGGGGCAGAAGATAACGAGCCGGCAGAGAAATCACAGGGGCTTTACCCTTGCTTTTGCGGTTTCGACCCCACACCCGAAGGGACGGCCGCGCGCCTTGCGCCAAGCCCGCGTCCGGGCATACTTTGGCGCATGAACACTGCCGTCGATTCAACCGACACCCCGCCTTTCCAGACCGTCAGCGCGTTGATCCGCGGCCATGCGCATGCGCAGCCGGCGCGGCCGGCGCTGATGCAGGGCGAGACCCGCATCGACTACGCCACGCTCGATGCGCTGATGGACCGCGTGGCCGCCTCGCTGCAACGTGACGGCCTGCAAAGCGGCGACGCGATCGCGATCTGCGCACAGGCCACGCCGCTCTATGCCGTGGTGTTTCTCGGTGCTCTGCGGGCCGGCGTGGCAGTGGCGCCGCTCGCGCCGTCGGTCACGCCGGAGAGCTTCGCGTCGATGCTCGGTGACGCGCAGTCGCGGCGCCTGTTCATCGACGCGGCCGCGCTCGACGCGCTGGGCGAAGCCGGTACCGCCCTGCACTGCATCGCGCTCGACGACAAGGCGCCGGGCACGCCCTTCGAGCGCTGGCTCATGCCCGAAGGCTCGAAGCCCGTGCCGGTCGAGGCCCTGCCCGAGTGGCCGTTCAACATCATCTATTCGTCGGGCACGACTGGCCAGCCCAAGGGCATCGTGCAGTCGCACGGCATGCGCTGGACGCACGTGATGCGCGGCGCGAGTTTCGGCTACGGCCCCGAAACCGTGACGGTGCTCGCCACACCGCTCTATTCGAACACCACGCTGGTCGTGTTCTTCCCCACGCTCGCCTTCGGCGGCTGCGTGATCCTGATGGCGAAGTTCGACGCGGCAGGCTACCTGGCACTCGCCGCGCGCCACCGCATGAGCCACACCATGCTCGTGCCGGTGCAGTACCAGCGCTTGATGGCCCTGCCCGGCTTCGACGCGCACGACCTGTCGGCCACACGTTTCAAGTTCTGCACCAGCGCACCGTTCAGCGCCGCGCTCAAGGCCGACGTGCTGAAGCGCTGGCCCGGCGGGCTGGTCGAGTACTACGGCATGACCGAAGGTGGCGGCACCTGCATCCTCTCGGCGCACGAGCACCCGCACAAGCTGCACACCGTGGGCCAGCCTGCGCTCGGCCACGACATCCGGCTGATCGACGAGCACGGCGTCGAGTTGACGGCCCAGGCCGTCAGCGAGGGGCGGACCGGCGAAATCGTCGGCCACTCCGGCGGCATGATGACGGGCTACCACGGCCAGCCACAGAAGACTCGCGAAGCCGAATGGTTCGCGCCCGACGGCAAACGTTTCATCCGCACCGGCGACATCGGCCGCTTCGACGAAGACGGTTTCCTGATGCTGATGGACCGCAAGAAAGACATGGTCATCAGCGGCGGTTTCAACATCTACCCGAGCGACCTCGAAGCAGTGCTGCGCGAGCACCCGGCGGTGGCTGACGTGGCCGTGGTCGGCGTGCCTTCGGTGCAGTGGGGCGAAACACCGGTCGCGTTCGTCGTGGCGCGGCCCGGTGCCTCTGAATCGGCCGACGCGCTGATGCAGTGGATGAACCAGCGCGTTGGCAAGACCCAGCGGCTGGCCGCGTTGCGCTACATCGACGAGCTGCCACGCAGCGCCATCGGCAAGGTGCTCAAGCGCGAACTGCGCGACCGGTACACGGCCGCCTGAACCAACTCATCCACGAGAACGCCCCATGCCTCCACACCTCACGCGCCGCCGCTTCAACACCACGCTGCTCGCCGGCAGCGCCGCCACGCTCGCAGCACCGGCCGTGTTCGCACAAGCCGCCTGGCCGAACAAGCCGATCCGCATGATCGTGCCCTACACGCCGGGCGGTTTCACCGACGTGACGGCGCGGCTCGTCGCGCAGAAGCTGCAGGAGAGGCTCGGCCAGCCGGTCACGATCGACAACAAGCCCGGCGCCAACAGCATCATCGGTGTCGACCTGATCGCCAAGGCGCCGCCCGACGGCACGACCTTCGGCGTGGTGATCGCGGCTTACGCGGCCAACACCTCGCTCTACCCGAAGCTGCCCTACGACCCGAAGAAAGACCTGGCAGCGGTCTCGCTGATCGGCATCTCGCCGCTGGTGGCCGCCGTCAACAACGATGCACCGTTCAAGACCGCAGCCGAGCTCGTCGCTTACGCCAAGCGCAACCCCGGCAAGGTGAGCTTCGCGTCCAGCGGCAACGGCTCGGCCGCGCACCTGACGACCGAGTATTTCAAGGCCGTGACCGGCAGCTTCATGGTCCACATTCCTTACCGCGGCGCCGCGCCGGCACTCACCGACCTGATGGGCGGGCAAGTGCAGTTGTTCTTCGACGCCGCCTCGGGCCTGCTGAACCCCGGCAAGACCGGCAAGGTGCGCCTGATCGGCGTGGCCAGCGACCGGCGCCTGCCCGCGGCACCCGAGCTGCCGACCTTCATCGAGCAAGGCGTCAAAGGCTTCACCGGCAGCACCTGGGCCGGCATGCTGGCGCCGGCCGGCACGCCGAAAGACATCGTGAAACGCATGGCCGACGAAGTGGCGCGCATCGTGCGGCTCGACGACGTGAAAGCGCGGCTCGAAGGCATGGGCACCATTCCCGTCGGTGGCACACCGGAAGAGTTCGACGCCTTCATCACGGCCGAGACGGCCAAGTGGGGCAAGGTGATCCGTGACGCCAAGGTCACGGCCGACTGAACGACTGGAACGAGCATGACCACGACCACCACGACCTACCACCCGCTCGGGGCCAGCGGCCTGAAGGTGTCGAAGCTCTGGCTCGGCACCATGATGTTCGGCGACCAGACCGACGGCGTGCAGGCCGCGAGCATCGTCGACGCGTCGCGCGACGCCGGCATCAACGCGATCGACACCGCGAACGCCTACGCGGCGGGCGAGTCGGAGCGCATCACCGGGCGGCTGATCGCGGCCGACCGCGAACACTGGGTGCTCGCCACCAAGCTCGCCAACCCCATGGGCCCGGGGCCGAACGAGCGCGGCCTGTCGCGCAAGCACATGCTGAGCGCGGTCGATGCGAGCCTGAAGCGGCTGAACACCGACTACGTGGACGTGCTCTACCTGCACCGCGAAGACGCGAGCACGCCGCTCGAAGAAACACTCGCCGCGGTGGCGTGGCTGATCGAGCGTGGCAAGGTGCTTCACTTCGGCTTGTCGAACTTTCGCGCCTGGCGCGTGGCACGTGTGGCCGAGATGTGCCGCGCGGCGGGCATGGCACAGCCCATCGTCTGCCAGCCGCCCTACAACGCGATGTCTCGCCAGATCGAGACCGAGCTGCTGCCCTGCTGCGCGCACTACGGCCTGGGCGCGGTGGTCTACAGCCCGCTCGCGCGCGGCGTGCTCAGCGGCAAATACAAGGCGGGCGTGGCGCCGCCCGAAGGCTCACGCGCTGCGCGCAACGACACCCGCATCATGCAGACCGAGTTCCGCCCCGAGTCGCTGGCGCTGGCCGAGAAGATGGCCGAGCACGCCCGCGCCCGCGGCCTCACGCCCACGCAACTGGCGCTCGGATGGGTCTGGAACAACACGCTCGTGAACGGCGTGATCGGCGGGCCGAAAACGCTGGCGCAGTGGCAGGACTATCTCGACGCGCTGCACACGCCGTTCAGCGCCGAAGACGAAGCCTTCGTGAGCGGGCTCGTGACGACCGGCCACGCCTCGACACCCGGCTACAACGACCCGCAGTACCCGTTGACGGGGCGGGTGGCGCGCACCGGCTGAGCCGCTGCCGCGGCGAACCGCCATGAACTCGATCGGCCCGGGCAGGCAGGGAGCGTTCATCTCCTACGCCCGCTCCGACGGCGAGGCGGCCGCGCGCGCACTGCAGGAGCGGCTCCGGACCGACGCGCCCGACGTGCCGACCTGGCTCGACCGGCTCGAGCTCGAAGGTGGCGTGGGCTGGTGGAGCCAGATCGAGCAGCAACTCGACCGCGCCGAGTTCCTGCTGATCGTGATGACCCCCGCCGCGATGCTCTCGGCGAACACGCGGCGCGAGTGGCGCGCCGCACGCCAGCGCGGTGTCTGCGTCTACCCGGTCAAGGGCTGCGCCGACGCGCAGCTCGACTACGCCAGCCTGCCCAACTGGATGCGGAAGGCGCACTTCTACGATCCCGACATCGAGTGGCAGAAACTCGTCGCACACCTGCGCCGCGGCTGCCTGGCGACGCGGGTGCCGTTCATGGCTCCGGCGGTCTCGTCCGGCGTGATCCGGCGCCCGCGCGAGACGGGCGCCTTGCTGCAGGCCCTGCTCGCCACCGAGGCCGCATCGCGCCCAACCGCGCTGCGCGGCGGTGGCGGGTACGGCAAGACGACACTGGCCGCGGCGCTGTGCCACGAAGACAGCGTCATCGAACACTTCGACGACGGCATTCTGTGGGTCACGCTGGGGCAAGCGCCCAACCTGCTCAACGAGTTGATCAAGCTCTACGCGGCGCTGACCGGTGAACGCCCCGGCTTCGTCGACGCCGAAGACGCGGCCCGCGAACTGGCGCTCAAGCTCGAGAGCAAGAATTGCCTGATCGTCATCGACGACGTGTGGAAGAGCTCGCACGCCCGGCCGTTCCTGCGCGGTGGCCCGGGGTGCGCACGGCTGGTCACGACCCGCCTGACCGAAGTGCTGCCCGATGCCCAGCGTGTCGCGGTCCAGCAGATGGCCCCCGACGAAGCCCTCGGGCTGCTCTTCGCCCGGCTCGGCGCGGTGCCGGCCGACACGAGCGGGTTTCGATCGCTCGTCTCGCGGCTGGGCGAGTGGCCACTGGCGATCAAGCTCGCGGGCTCGGCGATGCGCCAGCGCATCGACCGGGGCGACACCCAGGGCAACGCGCTCGGCTACGTGCTGCGGGCGCTCGACAAGCGGGGCATCGTGGCCTTCGACGACCCCGACAGCGGCGAACGCTCAGACGCCGTCGGCCACACCATCGGCGCCAGCCTCGACTTGCTGAACAGCACCGATCGGCAGCGCTGCGCCGAACTCGCCATCTTTGCCGAGGATGCACTCATCCCGATGGCGGTGGCCGCCGCGCTCTGGCAGCTCGACGACATCGACGCCGAAGACCTGGCGCGCCGGCTAGACGATCTGGCGCTGATCGAATTCGACCTGCGCCACGGCACGCTGCAACTGCACGACATGCTGCGCGGTTTTCTGACCGGGCAACTCGCCGACGCGGCCGAGGTTCATGCGCGCCTGCTCGATGCCTGGGGCGACGCGCACCGCTTGCCCCACCGCTACGCTTGGCGGGCCTGGGCCTTTCACATGCAGGGCGCCGGGCGGCAAGGCCGGTTCGCCGAACTGCTGCTCGACATCACCTGGCTCGAAGCCAAGCTCCAGGCGACCGACATCCACGCCCTGAACGCCGACGTCGAGCAGGCTTCGGCATCGCCCGGGCTCGCCCTGCTCGGTGACGCACTCAGGCTCTCGGCCCCGGCCCTCGCGCTCGACCCGGGCCAGCTGCGCAGCCAGCTCGTCGGCCGCCTGATCGCGCTCGACAACCCGGCCATCGCCGAGTTCGTGGCGAGCCTGCTCGTGCCGGCCCGCGCCGCGTGGCTGCGGCCGAAACAGCCCACGCTCGACGCGCCCGGCGGCATGCTGGTGATGACGCTGGTGGGCCACGAAACAGAGGTCACCGCGCTCGACGCAGACGGCGACTTCCGGCGCCTCGTTTCCGGCGCCAACGACGCCACCGTGCGGGCATGGAACGGCGCCGACGGCCAGCCGGTCGCCACGATCGACCTGTTCCGGCTCGGCGTGCGCGGCGTGGCGCTGGTCGCCGGCGGCCCGCTCGCGCTCGTGGGCAGCGCCGACGGGCGGGTCGGCCTCGTCGATCTGGACACCCAGGAACTGGTGGCGCGCCTGTCGGTGAAAGACCGCAGCGCCATCACCGCGGTGGCGGTCTCGGCCGACGGGCGCGTCGGCGTGGCGGCCTCGCGCGACGGCAAGCTGCGGGTCTGGGACATCGCCCAGCGCAGCCTGCGCCACACCATCCAGGTCCACAAGGAACGCGTGACCTCGGTCGCCATCTCGGCCGATGGCGTGCGTGCGGTGACAGGCTCGGAAGACGGCACGCTGCGGGTCTGGAACCTCGAGCTGGCCGGGCGCCGCCACATCCTGTCGGGCCATTCCGACGCGGTCAGGGGCGTGGCGCTCTCGCCCGACGGGCATCTGCTGCTTTCAGCCTCTGCCGACCGCAGCCTCGTGCTGTGGGACGCCGAACGCGGCGTGCGCCTGAAGACCCTGAGCGGGCACACCGCCAGCGTGACCGCAGTCGCGATGTCGGCCGACGCCCGGCGCGCCGTGTCGGGTTCTTCAGACGGCAGCGCGCGGCTCTGGAATCTGGAATCCGGCGAGACCCTGGCTGTGCTCGGCGGCCACAGCGACGCCGTCAACGCCGTGGTGATCGACGCCGCCGGCAGCCGCGCCGCCACAGCCTCGGTCGACCGCAGCATCAAGTTGTGGCGGCTCGACACCCTGGCGGGCGCACCGTCGGTCGAAACCCACACCGGGTCGGCCGTGTGCGTGGTGGTCAGCACCGATGCCAGCCTGTGCGCCTCGGGCGGCACCGACGGCCGCGTGCTGGTGCGCAACATCGCTTCGGGCCGCACCGTCTGCGCGATCGAAGCGCATCAAGGGCCGGTGCTCTCGCTCGCCTTCACGGCCGACGGCAGCTGCGTGCTTTCGGCAGGGGTCGACGGCCGCTACCACCTGTGGGACGTGGCCACCGGGCAGGGGTACGCGCTGCCGGTGCGGCATCTGGCGCCCGTCAACCACTGCGCCTACAGCGGTATCGCGCGCTATCTCGTCACGGCGTGCGCAGACCACTTCGTCTACGTCTGGGACGTGCCTGCCGGCGCCTTGATCGCGCGCTACGGCACCCGCCGCCTGTTCGACCACCTGATCACGCCGGCGCCACGGCGGCCTGAACTGCCTTTTACCGAAGAACTGCTCGACACCTACCTCGCCGGCGAGACAGTGTTCGACGTGGTCATCGTCCGCATGAGCGGCGACGGGCGCCACGCATTGCTGAGCGCAGCCGCGCGCGATGCCGGCAGCCTGCGACCGGCGCTCGCCAGCGCGCCGCCGGCGGGCAGTTGCCTGCTCGCGTTCGAGCTGGCCACCGGCAGGGTGCGCTCGGTCAGCGACATCCAGGCCGACGTGATGAGCGCGTTCGCCATCGACGCCGCCGGCGTTCGCCTGCTCTGGGCACGCTCGGACCACCGCCTCGAACTCTGGGACCTCGATCGCGGCGAAAAGCTCGCCACCCTCGAGGGCCACACCGACAAGGTCAACGCGGTGGCTTTCAGCCCGCACGGCGACCACGCCTTTTCGTGCGGGCGTGATCGCACGCTGCGGGCCTGGGACTTGGAAACCCGCACGACGATCGCCTGCTTCACCGCCGACGCGGCGCTCAGAGCCGTGGCAGTGGCCGGCGACGGCCTGGCCATCGTCGCCACCGACGTGGGCGGACGAGTGCACTCCCTGCAGATCGAAGAGGCCACCGCCGGCCCGGAGGCGGCCTGACCGGGCGGGCCGGCCCCGGGTCTGTCATCATCGCGGCCGGCGCCCGAAACGCCCCGCAGACTCTTCGATACTGGACACCATGAACACGACCCCCCGACGCCACGACGTGCTGATCATGGGCGGCGGCCTCGCCGGCCTGACGCTCGCACTGCAGTTGAAGAAGCGTTTCGCCGAGCTCGACGTGCTGGTGCTCGAGCGGCGCTCCCACCCGGTGCCGATCGCCGCGCACAAGGTCGGCGAGTCGTCGGTCGAGATCGGCGCGCACTACTTCGACAAGGTGCTCGGCCTGAAACCCCACCTCGACGCGAACCAGCTGCGCAAGTTCGGCTTCCGCTTCTTCTTCTCTGAAGGCCGGCGCGACATCGATCAGGTCACCGAGATCGGCGCGAGCCGCTTTCTTTCGGTGCCGAGTTATCAGCTCGACCGCGGCATCTTCGAGAACTTCCTCGCCGAAGAAGCGCAACGGCTGGGCGTGAAGTTCATCGACAACGCCATCGTGCGCCAGATCGAACTGAGCGAAGACACGAACGACCACCGCGTCGTGTGCGAATACGGCGGCGAGCAGCACATGCTGGCCGCGCGCTGGGTGGTCGACGCCTGCGGCCGCGCCGGGTTGCTCAAGCGCAAGCTCGGCCTGGCCGAGACCAACGCGCACGCGGCGCACGCCGTCTGGTTCCGCATCAAGGACCGCATCACGATCGACGACTGGACCGGCAACACCGAATGGCGCGAGCGCTGCGAGCCGCAGGCACGCTGGCTCTCCACCAACCACCTGGTCGGCGCGGGCTACTGGGTCTGGCTGATCCCGCTCGCGTCGGGGTCGCATTCGGTCGGCATCGTGGCCGACCCGCGCATCCACCCGCTCGAGACGATGGACACCTTCGAGAAGTCGATGGACTGGTTCGAGAAGTACCAGCCGCGCCTGTTCGACGAGCTCGACGGCAAGCGCGAGCTGCTCCAGGACTTCGCCTTCTTCAAACGCTTTTCCTACGGCTGCAAGCAGGTGTTCTCGGCGAACCGCTGGGCGCTCACGGGCGAGGCCGGCCTGTTTCTCGACCCGTTCTATTCGCCCGGCAGCGACTTCATCGCCATCGGCAACACCTACATCACCGAACTGATCGCGCTCGACCGCGCCGGCCAGAAGCTCGGTGCGCACGCCCACGTGTACGACCAGCTGTTTCACTCGTTCTACGAGAGCACGCTCGCGCTCTACACCGACCAGTACCCGCTCTTCGGCGACCCCGAGGTGCTGCCCGTCAAGGTGATCTGGGACTACAGCTTCTACTGGGGTGTGCTGTCGCAGTTCTTCTTCCAGAACCGGCTCACCGACCTGGGTGCGCTCTCGAACCTGAAAGACGAACTCGCGCAGTGCCAGAAGCTCAACGTCGCGGTGCAGGAGTTCCTGCGCGCCTGGTCTGAACGCAGCGAAAAACGCAACCCGGCGGTCATGCTCGACCAGGCGGCGCTGCCCTGGTTCGCCGAACTCAACCGCAGCCTGAACGACACGCTCGACGACACGCAGTTCCGCGAACGCATCCGTGCGTCGACGCTGCAGCTGCAAGCGCTGGCGCGCGAGATCGCGCGGCGCGCCTGCGCCGATCACCCCGGGCTCGATGCGCGGGCGATGCTGGCGCTGGCGGGCACGCCGAAGAGCAGCGACGAGACCTCGTCGATGCTGCTGGCCGAGTTCGCCTGAGGCCGCTCGGCGTGGCCACGCCACGCACATGGAGCGTTTGGCAGCCGG
The DNA here is from genome assembly GCF_032229685.1 of Rhizobacter sp. Taxonomy (GTDB): domain Bacteria; phylum Pseudomonadota; class Gammaproteobacteria; order Burkholderiales; family Burkholderiaceae_C; genus LMDS01. Next base: position 170,967 of record NZ_JAVTWP010000010.1, read on the forward strand.
CCCGCGCGCGGGTGCGCACCGATGGACAAAGCGCCCCGCGTTCGCCAACATGAGCGTGTCGGAACAAGGTTGTTCCACTTCGTGACACTTGCAGTCTGGCGCGAAGTACTTGTTCGGCGTTGCCCCCACTCAACGCAGCTTCGAGCGCCCGGCGATCATGGTTCAAAGCACCCGAAACACATCGCGCCACCTGCAGCGCGCGTCACGCGGCGACGCGGTGGCTGCGCCTGCACCACCACGGCACGCCGACCTGATCGAGCAGTCGCACCTGCGCTGCAGCGCCTTCGGCCTCACACGCATCGAGCGGCCCGAATACGAACCGATGATGCGTGGCGACCTCGCGGTCGCGCGCGAACGCAACCAGCGCCTGTTCGCGCATGCCGCGCCGGTGATGGAAATGCTGTTCGAGCAGATCGCCGGCACCGAAAGCATGATCGTGCTGACCGATGCGCAAGGCACGATCCTGCACTCGGTCGGTGACGACGACTTTCTCGGCCGCGCCAGCAAGGTGGCGCTGGCACCGGGTGTGAACTGGGCCGAGCACTCGAAGGGCACGAACGCGATCGGCACCGCGCTGTTCGAGGCCATGCCCACGCTCGTGCATGCCGGCGAGCACTTCATGCACGCCAACCACTTTCTCACCTGTTCGGCCGCACCGATCTTCGACCCGCGTGGCGACATGCTGGGCGTGCTCGACGTGTCGGGCGACCAGCGCTCTTTCCACCAGCACACGATGGGCCTGGTGCGCATGTCGGCGCGCATGATCGAGAACCACTGGCTCTGCGACGACAACAGCAACCGGATGCGCCTGCACTTCCACAGCCGCGTCGAGTTCATCGGCACGCTGCTCGAAGGCATCCTCGTGATCGGCGACGGCGGGCGCATCCTCGGGGCCAACCACAGCGCGCTCGATCAGCTCAACCTGAGCACGGTGTCGCTGCGCGCGCACACCCTGACCAGCCTGTTCGGCACCAGCGTGGCCGCGCTCTCCGACCACTTCCGTTCGCCGCTGCAGTTGCCGATGCAGCTGAGCGTGCCGAGCGGCGCACGCTTTCATGTGCATGCCCGCGCCCACTGGGCGGCGCGCCCGGTGGCCGGGGGCGCGCCCGGCGGCACCGGCCCGGCAGCAGCCGACAGCATGGGCGGCGAGGCGCCGGCGTTCACGCCACCGGCGGCGGGCCACGTCGGCAAGGCGCCCGAAGCGCAGGCCGGGCTGAAGTTCCTGCAGTGCGGCGACCCGCAGGTCGAAGCGGTGGTGCAGAAGGTGCGCCGCATCATCGACCGCGACATCGCCCTGTTGATCCTCGGTGAAACCGGCACCGGCAAAGAGCTGCTGGCGCGCGCCGTGCATCAGGACTCCAGCCGCGCCAAGCAGGCCTTCGTGGTGGTGAACTGCGCCTCGGTCGGCGAAGCGCAACTCGAAGCCGAACTCTTCGGCAGCGAAGACGGCGCCTTCAACGGCGCACGGCGAAAGGGCTCGCAGGGCCGCATCGTGCAGGCCAATGGCGGCACGCTGTTCCTCGACGAGGTCGACGCTCTGCCTCTGGCCGTGCAGGCGCGCCTGCTGCGCGTGTTGCAGGAGCGCAGTGTCACGCCACTCGGCGGGCAACGCCCGATCCCGATCGACATCTCGCTGATCACCGCCACCCCGCACAACCTGCGCGAGATGATCCGGCAGCAGCAGTTCCGCGAAGACCTCTACTACCGCCTGAACGGCCTGGCACTGCGCCTGCCGCCACTGCGCGAACGCACCGACCTGCCCGCGCTGGCACAACGCATCCTGCAGATCGAATGCCCCACCGGTGCACCCGGGATCAGCGCACCGGTGATGAGCCTGTTCCGCCGCTGCACCTGGCCCGGCAACGTGCGCCAGCTCGCCAATGTGCTGCGCACCGCCGCGGTGATGGCCAGCGGCGAAGCCTTGATCACCGAAGCCCACCTGTCGGACGACTTCACCGAAGACGCCGGGCGTCCACCCGCACCGGCCACGCCTGCGATGCCCACAGGCGTGCGTGCGCCGGCCGGGCCCGCGCTGCGGCCGGCCCGCGAAGCCACGCTCGAAGAAACCGAGCTCGAACTCGTGCGCAGCACGCTGGCCGCGACACAGGGCAACATCTCCGAGGCTTCCAAGCGGCTCGGGGTCAGCCGCAACACCATCTACCGCAAGCTGCGGCGAGTGGCACCCGGCAGCCCCTGAGCGAGCGGCCACCCGCGGGCGCGGCGCGCCCCGCAGTGTGCTGGTCTGGAACACTCGGGCGGGCAGCTGACGCGCATCGGCGGCGTTGCCCGAGCAGGGTGCAGGGCCCGCTGCGACTCGTCGAAGCCCGGCGATGCCCTGAAACTCGCTTTCGGCGCGGAGCCTTGCGAAAGGCATGCACCACCCCGGTTCCGGCAACGCACCGGCTCAGGGATGCTCCCAACTTACTGTGCCCTGCAGAGGCGGCTAACGTGCCCTCGGCGGTCGATTCACGGCCCGCCGAGTCAGCGGCCTGCCAGAGACACGACACCATGAAGCGCCACACCTTTCCCCTGTCCGCACTCTCGCTGGCCCTGCTGCCGGTGTGGGCACTGGCCCAGAGCGGCACACAACTCGCCCCGGTGGTCGTGACCGCGACACGCATCGACACGCCACCGTTCGACGTGCCGGCGTCGATCGACCTGATCGGCGGCGACAGCATCCGCAGCGGCCGCGCCCAGGTCAACATCTCCGAGAGCCTGGGCCCGGTGCCCGGCCTGTTGGCGCGCGACCGTCAGAACTACGCGCAAGACGTGCAGATCTCGGTGCGCGGCTTCGGCGCGCGCGCGAGCTTCGGCATTCGGGGCGTGCGCCTGTACGTCGACGGCATCCCGGCCACGCTGCCCGACGGGCAAGGCCAGATCACCAACGTCGACCTCGGCTCGGCCGACCGCATCGAGGTGCTGCGCGGGCCGTTCTCGGCGCTCTACGGCAATTCTTCGGGCGGCGTGATCCAGGTCTTCAGCGAAGAAGGCACGGGCCCGCCGACACTCGGGTTCGGGGTGGCGGGCGGCAGCGACGGCGCGTTGCGCCTGAGCGCCAAGTTCAGCGGCGCGACCGGCAGCTTCGGCTACGTGGCCAGCACCAGCCGCTTCACGACCGACGGCTACCGCGACCACAGCGCGACTGAACGAACCCTCGGCAACCTGAAACTCACGCTCGCCCCCGACAACGACAGCCAGTTCACCTTGCTGGCCAACAGCCTGTCGCTGCCGAAAGCCGAAGACCCGCTCGGCCTGACCCGCGCGCAGTTCGAAGCCGACCCGCGCAGCGTCGACCCCGTGGCCGTCAGCTTCAACACCCGCAAGACCGTCGACCAGTTGCAGGGTGGCCTTCTCTACGAGCGCCGGCTCGATTCCAACCATTCGGTGCGTGCGCTCGTCTACAGCGGCAAACGCGAGACCGAGCAGTTCCAGGCCATTCCGACCGGCCCGCAGGCCAACCCGCTGCACCCCGGCGGCGTGATCTCGCTCGACCGCAACTACAGCGGCACCGACCTGCGCTGGACGTACAAGGGCACGCTCGGCGAGGTGCCCGCTTCGCTCGTCGCCGGCCTGGCCTACGACAAGCTCGCCGAGCACCGCGTGGGCTACCAGAACTTCGTCGGCACGACGCTGGGTGTGGAAGGCGCACGGCGCCGCGACGAGAACAACGACGTCTCGAACTTCGACCAGTACCTGCAGGCCGCGCTGAAACTCACGCCCGACTTCAGCCTGAACGCCGGCCTGCGCCACAGCAAGGTGAAGTTCGAGTCGACCGACCACTACATCGTGGGCACCAACCCGAACGACAGCGGCAGCACCGCGTTCACCGCCACGCTGCCGGTGGTCGGCGTGATGGTCGCGCTCAGCCCCGAGTGGCATCTGTACGCCACGGCCGGGCGCGGTTTCGAGACGCCAACGCTGAACGAGCTGGCCTACCGGCCGGGCGGCGCCACCGGCCTGAACTTCGCGTTGCAGTCGGCCCGCAGCAACAGCGTCGAAGCCGGCGTGAAGGCCCGCGTGGCCGGGCTGGGCGACTTCACCGCGGCGGTGTTCGACACCCGCAGCTCCGGCGAGATCGTCACGCTCACCAACACCGGCGGGCGTGCCACGTTCCAGAACGCCGGCGCCACGCACCGCACCGGCCTCGAGATCGGCGGCTCCGCCAGCCTGGCCGGCGACCTGCGCGCCCAGGCGGCCATGACCTGGCTCAACGCGCGCTACAGCGAAGGCTTCGGCAGTGTGCCGGCCGGCAACAAGATCCCCGGCATCGCCGCACGGTCGCTGTTCGCGGGCCTGGGCTGGGCACCGGCGCAAGGGCTGCGCGGCGGCGTGGAAGGCCGCTACCTGAGCAAGGTCTACGTGAACGACGCGAACAGCGACGCCGCGTCGGGCTACTTCATCGCCAGCGCCAACGTCGGCTACGGCATGCGCCTGGGCAGCTGGGAGCTGAACGGGTTTGCGCGCGTCGACAACCTCTTCGACCGCCGCTACATCGGCTCGGTGATCGTCAACGAGGGCAACAGCCGGTTCTTCGAGCCCGCGCCGGGCCGCACCTGGACGGCGGGTGTGTCGGGCAGCTACAGCTTCTGACGCAGGAGGCACCCGCATGGACCAACCCCGCTACGACCGCGTCGCCATCACCCTGCACTGGCTGATCGGGCTGGCGCTGCTGGCCCAGATCGGTTTCGGCTTCATGCTCGACGACATCGCACCGCGGGGCACGCCGGCGCGCGCCGCCACGATCAACCTGCACAAGTCGTGCGGCATCGTTCTCGGTTTGCTGATCGTGCTGCGGCTGATCTGGCGCCAGCGCCACACGCCACCGGCGTGGCCGGCCGTGATGTCGGCGGCGCAACAACGTGCCGCCACGCTCGGCCACCGCACGCTGTATGCCTGCATGCTGCTGATGCCGCTGTCGGGGTACATCGCCTCCAACTTCAGCAAGCACGGTGTCAAGTTCTTCGGCACCGCGCTCAAGCCCTGGGGCCCCGACCTGCCGCAGGTCTACAACTTCTTCAATGCGATGCACGTGGCCACGGCCTTCGTGTTCGCGGCGCTGATCGTGGGCCACGTGGCGATCTCTCTCAAGCATGCATTCGTCGACCGCGACGGCGTGTTCTCGCGCATCCTCCCCTGAGCTTTTCAACAAGGGCTTTCATGTCACTTCAACGCAAGCTTCTTGCGGTCGCTCTCGCGCTGCCGCTCGCCGCCCTGGCCGCACCGTTCGCCTACGTGCCCAACGAAGGCTCGGCCACCCTCAGCGTCATCGACACCGCCACCGACCAGGTGGTGGGCGAGATCGCCGTCGGCAAGAAGCCGCGCGGCACGGTGATCGGCAGCGACGGCAAGACCGCCTACGTGAGCGACCAGCCGAACAACCAGCTCGTGATGGTCGACCTGGTGGCGCGCAAGGCCGCCGGCAACATCGCGCTCGGCGAATCGCCCGAGGGCGTGGGCATCTCGCCCGACGGTCGTTGGGTGGTGGCGGCGGTGGAAGAAACCCACGAAGTGGCCTTCATCGACACCCGCACCAACAAGAAGAGCTTCGTCGTGAAGGTGCGTGGCAAGAACCCCGAACACGCGGTGTTCTCGCCCGACGGCAAACACGTGTTCGTGAGCGCCGAAGAAGGTGAAGCGGTCAACGTGATCGACGTCGCCAAGCGCAAGGACGTGGCTCAGATCGCGGTCGGTGCGCGCCCGCGTGGCATCGGCTTCCTGCCCGACGGCAAGGCGGCTTACGTGGCGGCCGAGAACTCGAACGAGGTCTACGTGATCGACGCGGCGAAGTTCGTCGTGCTCGCGAAGATCAAGGCCGGCCTGCGCAGCAACGGCATCACCGTGCACCCCGATGGCAAGCGTGTGTTCGTCTCCAACGGCGGCGACGCGAGCGTGTCGGTGATCGACGTGGCGACGAACACCATCACCGCCACCATCGGCGTCGGCCAACGGCCGTGGAACATGGCGCTCACCCCCGACGGCAAGAAACTCTACGTGGCCTGCGGCCGCGGCGGCGTCGTCTCGGTGATCGACACCGAAAGCAACACCAAGCTCACCGACGTCACGGTCGGCAAGCTTCCCTGGGGTGTGGTGATCCGATGACGAGACGGCTGGCGTCGGCGCGGCTGGCCTGGGCTGCGGGCGCGAGCCTGCTCACACTGCCGGCCGCGGCACAGACCGTGCTCGCCCAGCTGCCGCCGATCGAGGTGGTGGGCGTGGCGCCGCTGCCCGGCCTCGACCTGCCGCGCGACCAGGTGGCCGCGCCGGTGCAGACCGCCACCGGTGCCGAGTTGTCGCGCAGCGGCGCGCTCGGCATCGCCGACTTCATGAGCCGCAAGCTTGGCAGCGTGCACATCAACGAAGTGCAGGGCAACCCGTTCCAGCCCGACGTGAACTTTCGCGGCTACTCGGCTTCGCCCTTGCTCGGCACCGCGCAGGGCTTGTCGGTGTACCTCGACGGCGTGCGCCTGAACCAGCCTTTCGGTGACGTGGTGAGCTGGGACCTGATCCCCAAGTCGGCCCTCGCGGGCATCACGCTGATGCCGGGCTCGAACCCGCTGTTCGGGCTGAACACGCTCGGCGGCGCGCTGGCCCTGCAGACCAAGGACGGGCGCAGCCACCCGGGCACGGTCTTCCAGCTCTCGGCCGGCAGCCACCGCCGGGTGCAGGGCGAGTTCGAACACGGGGGCAGCAACGCGCTCGGCCTGTCGTGGTTCGGCACCGCCAACGTCTTCAGCGAACGCGGCTGGCGCGACACGTCGCCTTCCGACGTGCGCCAGCTCTTCGGCAAGCTCGCCTGGGCTTCGGGCCTGACCCGCGCAACGCTCACACTGGCCCTGGCCGACACCGACCTCTACGGCAACGGCCTGCAAGAAGAATCGATGCTGGCGCGTGACCGCGCGAGCGTGTACACCAAGCCTGACCAGACCCGCAACAGGTCGACGCTGCTGAACTTCAGCGCCGTGCACGAGCTGAGCGATGCCCTGTCGTTCTCGGGCAATGCCTACTGGCGCAAGCTGCGCACGCGCACGCTCAATGGCGACATCAACGAAGCCTCGCTCGACCAGCAGCTCTACACGCTGTCGGCCGACGACCGCGCCGCGCTCGACGCGGCCGGCATCGGCTACCCCGCCAGCATCACACCCGCCAACACGCCCTTCCCCTACCTGCGCTGCATCGCGCAGGCGCTGCAGAACGACGAGCCGGGCGAGAAGTGCAACGGCCTGCTCAACCGCAGCGAGACCTCGCAGCACAACCACGGCATCGGCGCGCAACTGAACTTCCAGACCCAGACCGGCAGCGTGAAGCACCAGATCGTCGCCGGCACCGCGTTCGACGCGAGCCGCGTGCGCTTCACGCAGAGCACCGAGCTCGGTTACCTGAACCCCGACCGCAGCGTGACCGGCGTGGGCGCGTTCGCCGACGGTGTGAACGGCGGCGTGGTCGACAACGAGCCTTTCGACACTGCCGTGAACCTGCGCGCACGCACCCGCACCTGGAGCGTCTACGCGGCCGACACGCTCTCGCTCACGCCAGAGCTTCACCTGAACATCTCGGCGCGCTACAACCGCGTGACGGTCACCAACCGCGACCAGCTGCGCAGCGCGCCCGACCCGGCCTCGCTCGACGGCGACCACGTGTTCTCGCGCCTGAACCCCGCGCTCGGCCTCACCTGGAACCCGAGCCGGAGCCTGCAGTTCTATGCCGGCTACAACGAAGGCAGCCGTGCACCGACCGCCATCGAACTCGGCTGCGCCAACCCCGATCAGCCGTGCAAGCTGCCCAACGCGATGGCCGGCGACCCGCCGCTGCGCCAGGTGGTCACACGCAGCGTCGAAGCCGGCGTGCGCGGTGAAGTGGCCGGTGGCACGAGCTGGCGCGCCGGCGTGTTCCGCGCCGAGAACGCCGACGACCTGCTGTTCGTGGCGGACGACGCGGCCGGCTTCGGTTATTTCAAGAACTTCGGCAAGACCCGGCGGCAAGGCCTCGAGCTCGGCCTGAACACGCGCAGCGGGCCGATCTCGGTCGACCTGTCGTACACGCTGATAGCCGCCACCTACCGCAGCGAAGAGATCGTCAACGGCGCCGGCAACAGCAGCAACAGCGCCGGGCCGGGGCTCGAAGGCACGATCACGATCACGCCGGGCAAGCGCATCCCGCTGATCCCGCGCCAGACCTTCAAGGCCGGCCTGAGCCTCGACCTGAACGCGCAATGGGCTTTCGACCTTGACGCGGTGGCCGTGTCGGGCGCCTGGGCGCGTGGCAACGAGAACAACGAACACGCGCCCGACGGCAACATCAGCTTCGGTCCGGGCCGGTCGGCCGGCTACGCGGTCTTCAATCTCGGCGGCAGCTACACACCGAGCAAAGGGCTGCGCTTCTTCGCGCGCATCAACAACCTGTTAGACCGCCGCTACGCCACCGCCGCGCAGCTCGGCAGCACCGGCTTCGACGCGAACGGCCACTTCGCCGCCCGCCCGTTCCCGGCGAACGCCGACGGCGACTACCCGCTGCGCGGCTCCACCTTCTTCGCACCCGGCGCACCGCGCAGCTTCTCGGTCGGCCTGCGCTACGCCTTCAACTGACGACTATCACCGCCCGGCGGGGCCGCAGCCCATGCATACTCTGCGCTGCCCCTGGCTCCCGTGAGCGCCCGCCGACCGGATGAAAGCCGCCCTGCCCCTGCGTTCCAGACTGGCACTGCTGGTGCTGGTGGCGGCGTTGCCGCTGATCGCGCTGGTGGTCTTCAACATCATCAACCACGCGCGGCTCGAGTCCGAGCAGGCTGCGGGCGAAGCGCTGCACTCGGCGCGTGCCGTGGCCGAGCAGACCGAGCAACGCCTGCAGCGTGCGCGTGCCTTGCTGGCCTGGGCCGCCCAGCGCCCGAGCGAGAACCTGCTCGACGAACAACGCTGCGACCCGGTGTTCGGCGCTTTCGGCGGCCTGTTCCCCGAATACACCAACCTGCTCACGGTGCGACGCGACGGCAGCCGGGCCTGCAGCGCGGTGCGGCCGCCACCGAGCGCGCCGCAGCAGGTCGACTCCAAGCTCTACCTCGACGCCACGCTCGCTTCGAACGGCTTCACGGTGGGCGGCGTGATCCGCGGCGCGTTCACCGGCCGCTGGATCCTGTTCGTGGCGCAGCCCCTGCCGGCCGACGCGGCCGGTATCGTGCCCGGGGTGTTGGCGTTGTCGATCGACCTCGCCGGGCTGCGCCTGCTCAATGACACCGACGCCTTGCCGGCCGAGGCCAGCGCGCAGCTCGTCGGCGCGAACGGCGTGGTGCTGGCCAGCAGCATCGAACCGGCGAAGCTGATCGGCAGCAAGCTCGACGGCGCGTCCTGGCAGGCGCTGCTGGGTTCGAACACACCGAAGAGCGGCGTGTCGCACGACGTACGCGGCGTGGAGCACGTCTACGGCGTGGCGCCGGTCACCGGCACACCCTGGCATGTGGTGGTCGCCATTCCCACCAGCGAAGTGCTGGCCCCGGTGCGCCAGCGTGCGTGGATCAGCATCGTGACGGCGCTGTTCGCCCTGATGCTCGGCATGGCACTGGCCTTGTGGACGGCGCGCCGCACGGCGCAGCCGATCGAGGCCATCGCCGCGCTCACGCAGCGCGCCACGCGCTCGCCGCAACTGCTGGTGCTCGACCTGCAGGCGCCCGATCTCGACTCGGCGCCACCGGAACTGCACGCGCTCGGCCACGACATCCAGGCCATGCTCGATGCACGCGACAAGGCGCAACGCGAGCTGCGCGCAAACGAGCAGAGCCTGTCGATCACGCTCAACTCGATCGGCGACGCCGTGATCGCCACCGACCGCGAGGGCCGGGTCGTGCGCATGAACAGCACCGCCGAGCGCCTGACCGGCTGGGCGCTGGCCGACGCCACCGGCCTGCCGCTGACGCAGGTCTTCCACATCGTGCATGCGCTGACGCGCGAACCGGCCACCGACCCGGTGCGAAAGGTGCTCGAACACGGCCAGGTGGTGGGCCTGGCGAACCACACCGCGCTGCTGGCACGCGACGGGCACGAGTACCAGATCGCCGACAGCGCCGCCCCGATCCGCAACGCCGGCGGCGAGATCGAAGGCGTGGTGCTCGTGTTCAGTGACGTGACCGAGGCCTACCGCGTGCGCAGCGAGCTCGAGCAGAGCCGCGAGCGGCTGCAGACCGTGATCGACCACCTGAGCGAAGGCCTCATCGTGCACAGCGGCGACGCCAACATCCTCGAGTGGAACCCCGCCGCCCTGCGCATGTACGGTATCGACCCCGACATCTCGAGGCCCGAGTTCCTGAGCCGGTTCGCGCTCAGCACGCTCGAAGGCCGCACGCTCGAGACGGCCGAGTGGCCGATCTATCGGCTGTTGCGCGGCGAGCAGTTGAACGGGCTGACGCTGCGCATCCGCCGGCTGGACATCGACTGGGAGCGCATCTTCAGTTACGGCGGCTCGCAGATTCTCGACCCCGCCGGCCGCACGATCGCCTTCCTCACCGTCAACGACATCACCGAAAGCCACCATGCCGCAGCCACCCTGCGCGCCAGCGAAGAGCGTTACCGCCAGATCGTCGAGACCTCGCAAGAAGGCATCTGGCTGATCGACGCCGACAGCAACACGACCTTTGTGAACCCGAAGATGGCGCAAATGCTGGGCCACCGCCCCGAAGACATGATGGGCGCGCCGCTTCTTTCGTTCATGGAAGAGGCAGACCGCGCCGATGCGCAGCGCAAGCTCGTCGACAGGCGCGAGGGCCACGCCGCGGAGCACGACTTCCGCTTTGTGCGCAAGGACGGCAGCGACCTCTGGGCCCATATCAGCACCAACGCACTGAGCGACGCGGCCGGGCACTACACGGGCGCCCTCGCGATGATCACCGACATCGGCCCGCGCAAGCTCGCCGAGCGCGAACTCGCGCTGCACCGCGACCACCTCGAAGCGCTGGTGAACGAGCGCACGCAGGAACTCGCCCAGGCGAACCTCGCGCTCACCCAGGCGCGCGACCAGGCCGAAGCGGCGAACCGCGCGAAGAGCACCTTCCTGGCGAACATGAGCCACGAGATCCGCACGCCACTGAACGCGGTGATCGGCCTCACGCACCTGCTGCAGGCCGACACCACCGAACCTGCGGCGCTGGCGCGGCTCGACAAAGTGAGCGCCGCCGCGCGTCACCTGCTCGGGCTGATCAACGACATCCTCGACCTCTCGAAGATCGAAGCCGGGCAGCTGACGCTGGAGTCGCACGAGTTCGAGCTCGCCGAGCTGATGGAGCACACGCTGTCGATGCTGCGCGAGCGCGCCAACGCCAAGTCGCTCAGCCTGAGCAGCAGCATCGAAGCCGGCCTGCCCGCCACGCTGGTGGGCGACCCGCTGCGGCTCGAGCAGATCCTGCTGAACTTCATCGGCAACGCGGTCAAGTTCTCCGACGCCGGGGCGGTCACGGTGCACGCGCGCCGCGCCGACCCCTCGGCCGACCTCAGCGCCGGGGCCGGGCCGCTGCTGCTGCGCATCGAAGTGAAAGACGAGGGCATCGGCCTCAGCGCCGAACAGCAGGCGCGCCTGTTCCAGTCGTTTTCGCAGGCCGACGACTCGACCTCGCGCCGCTTCGGCGGCACCGGTCTGGGCCTGGCGATCGCACGCCGGCTGGCGCGGCGCATGGGCGGCGACGTGGGTGTGGTCAGCGAGCCCGGCGCGGGCAGCACCTTCTGGATGACGGCGATGCTCGAGCGGCCGAACGAGGCCGCGACGGAAGGCGCGGCGCATGCTTCGCGCTGGTCGGTGCTGCCCGTCGACGACACGCTGCCTAGCTCACCGCTGGTTCAGCTTCAGCAGATGCTTGCGGGGCGCTTCGGCGGCACCCGCGTGCTGCTCGCCGACGACGATCTCGTGAACCAGGAAGTGACCCGCGAGCTGCTGCAGCGTGCCGGCCTCGCCGTCGACGTGGTGGACGATGGCGCGCAGGCCGTCGAGCACGTGCGCAACGGCGTCTACGCGCTGGTGTTGATGGACATGCAGATGCCGCGCATGGACGGCCTGGAAGCCACCCGCGCCATTCGCGCGCTCGGCGGACGCATGTCGCTGCCCATCCTGGCGATGACGGCCAACGCCTTCGACGAAGACCGTGAACGCTGTCTGGCCGCCGGCATGAACGACCACGTCAGCAAGCCGGTGTCGCCGCGGCGCTTCTATGCCAGCGTGTTGCACTGGCTGGGGCAGTCGCAGCACGGCCACCCGACCGGCCACTGACCGCGTTGCGGCGCGGGCGCCCGCCGCCTGCGCCGGGTTCAGTAGTGGATGCTGCGTGGCGCACCGCCACCCACGGCGATCGCGTCGCCGTTGATCGCGCGCGATTTCGGCGAGCACAGGAACGCGACCACGTCGGCCACCTCGCGTGCGTCGACCAGGTGCTGGATCGAATTGCCCGAAGCCATCGCCGCTTCGACCTCGCGCTCGCTCAGGCCTTGCGCTGCCGCGCGTGCGGCCACCAGCGGCCCGTGCGCTCGGTGCACGTGAGGCCGCTCGCGCGCATGCCTGCCGCCACTTCGCGCGCGCAGCGGATGTAACCCATCACCTTGACGTTCATCTCCGCGTGGAAAAACTCGCCGGTGATCGCCGCCAGTTGCGGCGGCGCAGCGAACCCGCCGGCTCTGCGGCGGCGTTCACGAGGATGTCGATGCTGCCGCCGCGGCCAGCACTTGCGGGTCGCGCGCGAGCAGCGCCACCTGCGCCCCTTCGTGCGCCAGCACACGCGCGATGGCCTTGCCGATGCCACGGCTGCCGCCGGTGACGAGAGCACGCTTGCCGGTGAGTTGCAGCTCCATGGTTCAGCTTTCTTCGACGAGCCCGGCCGCACCGGCCAGGCGATACAGCCCACGCGCCGCGAGCGCTTCGCCGTGCAGGTGCCCCTCGACACCCCGCAGTGCCAGCGCCTGCCGGTAGCGCTGGACCAGCGCTTCGCTGCCGATGAGGTGCACGCACGCTGCTCCGGCCAGCAAGCCTTGCAGTTCGTGCCCGATCAACAGGCCCGACAGGTACGACGGAAGTTGCACGGCCGAGAGTTCGCCGAACAGGCCACGCGTGCGCACGCTGAAGAGGTGGTTGAGCAGCCCGCCGGCGTCGACGCTGGTGCGCACGCCGAGCTCGAACGCCGTCGCGTCTTCGTTCGTGGCGCCCGCCTCGTGGTCCATCAGCGCGCCGAGCAGGCTGTGCTGCTTGAGCACCGCGTACAGCTCGCCGGTCATCGCGGTGTGGAAGCCTCCGATGCGGCCGCCATCGAGGGTGGCCCATTTGCTGTGCGTGCCGGGCAGGCACACGGTGTGCGGCCCCGCGCCGGGCAGCGCTTCGAACAGGCCGATCAGCTGGGTTTCTTCGCCGCGCATCACTTCGGGCGCGCCGCTGCCGGGCCGGTGGCTGAGGCCGGGCGCGATGAACACGTGGCGGCCCGGCAGGCTCTGGGCAGGCACGGGCAGCAGCCCGGCCGCGATCTCGCCCAGCCCCGCCGGGCAGGCCACGTAGGGCACTTCATGCCAGCCGTTGCGGCTGCCGATCATGCCGGCCATCAGGATCAGCTCGTCGGGCCAACCGGCGAGCTGCTGCACGAGCATCGGCTCGAAGCGGCCCGCGCAGGCGAGCAGGCCGGCCGCGGCGCTGCGTTGTTCGATCACTTCGCCAGCCGCATCGAGCCGGTACGCGCGGAAGCTGCTCGTGCCCCAGTCGACGGCGATCATGCGCTGGCCTCGCGGTAGGCAGCGACGAAGGCACGCGCCATCTGCACGGTGCGCGCCAGGTCCTGGTCGGGCTTGTAGAGATCGCTGCCGAGGCCGGCACCGATGCAGCCGGCGCGCAGGTAGTCGGCCAGGTTCGTGGGGGTGATGCCACCGACCGCGAACAGCGGCACCGGCGGCAACACCGCCCGCAAGGCCTTCACGTGCGCCGAGCCGTAGGTGGTGGCGGGGAACAGCTTGAGTGCCTGTGCACCGGCATCGAGCGCGTCGAAGGCTTCGCTGGCGGTCGCGAACCCGGCTGCGACGAACAGGCCCCGCTGCACGGCGTGCGCGATCAACGAAGGCCGGGTGTTGGGCGTGACCACGAGTTGGCCGCCCGCCTCGGCCAACTCATCGGCCTGCTCGGGCCGCAGCACCGTGCCTCCGCCGATCAGTGCCTGCGCGCCGAAACGCGTGGCCACCTGGCGGACGCTCGTCTGCCAGTCGGGCGAGTTGAGCGGGATCTCGATCGCGTCGAAACCGGCTTCGACCAAGGCCTCGGTGTGGGCAAGCGCCTGCTCCGGGCGAATACCACGAAGAATGGCGATCAGGGGTAGTTTCGTGGGCCAGTTCATGGGCAGAAGACTAACGCGGAATGCGACGCGCGGTCGCGGGTGTCCGGCTCGCACGATGGTTTGCGTTGAACCACGAGGGTGCCCGCGCGCACCCGACAGAACCCTGCTGCGGAGACCCATGCAATGACCCCGGAAGAACACGACCTGCAAGACCTGCGCGCCCTCAACGCCCGCTTCATCCAGAACTTCGTGAGCAACGACGTGCCTTCGCACGAAGCGATCACGCACCCACGCTTCGTCTGCATCGGCTCCGGCGGCGCAAGAGAACAACGTGCGGCCTACCTGCACGACTGGGCCACCGGCTTCGACCCCGAGGTGATCCTGTACTGGGACGTGCGCGACGAGAGCATCGCGCTGTTCGGCGACGTGGCGCTGGTGCGTTCGACCAACAAGTACGTGCGGCGCATCGGCGGAAAAGAAGTCACCGGCATGACGACCTACACCGACACCTACCTGCGCGAGAACGGGCGCTGGCTCTGCATCCAGGCCCAGCTCACCGCGGTGGCGCCGGAGCACTGGCCCGGCGACGAGACGATCGTGAACCGCTACGTTCGCGGCCAATTGCAGCCGCGCGGCTGAACAGCGGTCAGAGTTCGCCGCGCGCGTACTTTTCTTCGAAGCTGCGTTTGGCGCGGATGTACGCGTTGGCGCAGTCCATCGTGTTCGCGTCGTTGCAGACCGCGGGCTTGCGGTAGAACTTTTCCCAGGCCTTGGCCTTGCGGTCGACGGCCTCGGCCTCCAGGCGCCGCGCCTCTTCGTCGGCCTGCTGCTGCGCGGTGATGGTCTGCGCACGTTGTGCGCTCTGCTGCTGGCTCAGGCTCTTGCGTGATGCCTCGCGTTCTTCAGCTTCGGCCTGCAGCTTCTTCGCTTCGTTCTGCGACTGCTGGAGCATGTTGGGCTGGCTCTGCAGCCTGGCCTCGGCCGCGGCCTCGGAGCGCGAATGGACGATCCAGCCGAGCCCCGCGAAGGCCAGCGTGGCCGCTGCCACCAGGCCGAGCGCGATGCGCAGCGGCGTGAAGCGCGGCGGCCTGTCGGCCGCGCGCGCGCGCCGGGCCTTGGCCTTCTGTTCTTTCTTGTACCACTCGCGGTCTTCGAAACCCATGCTGCACCATCGCCTCGAGAGGCGCCGCAGTTCAGATGGATCGATCGTACACGCGCATCGGCAGGTTCACGGTCATCGGCCCGGCAGCTGTGCCGTGCGCGCCGCTTCGGCGTGAATCCACGCCAGAAAGGCGTCGACCGGCGGGCGCTTGCCGTGGCGCGCGGGGTAGACCACGAAGTGCGCTTTCACGCGCACCGACTTTTCGTAGCCGAAGATCGGCCGCAGCGTGCCTTCGTGCAGATGCCGGCCGGCGATCGTGGCGCTTTCGAGTGCCACGCCCAGGCCGAGGATCGCGGCGTCCATCGCCATTTGCGCGCGGTCGAAGCGCAGGCTGAAGCGCTCCGGTGGCCGCTTGTCGGAGAACTCGCCGAACCAGTCGTTCCACTGCACCACGTTCACGTTGCTCTGGATCAGCGGTGCATCGAGCAGCTGCTCGACGCGCTTGAGCCGGTGCGCGCGGATGAAGGCCGGGCTCGCGAGCGGCAGGATGCGTTCTTCGAACAGCGGCTCGACCACCAGGTCGGGCCAGCGCGGCACACCGTAGCGGATGTCGAGGTCGGCCTGGCCGAGCGCGAAGTCGCTGTGGATGTGCGCGGCAGACAGGTTCAGCGCGATCGCCGGGTTGGCCTGCGCGAAGGCCGGCAGCCGCGGCATCAGCCACAGCGTGGCGATGCTCGGCGAGCTGTGCACGTACAGGCTGTTGGCCACGCCCTGCTTCACGTCGTCGGTGGCCGCGCCGATGGCGGTGAGCGCGCCCGAGACGCGCGACAGGTACTGCTCGCCCGCCGCGCTCAAGCGCACACCGTGCGCGCTGCGTTCGAGCAGGCGCACACCCAGCTGCGATTCGAGCCGGGCCACCTGGTGGCTGATGGCCGACGCGGTGACGTGCAGTTCGGTGGCGGCCAGCGCGAAGCTGCGGCGCCGCGCCACGGCCTCGAAAGCCTGCAGGCTGGCGGTGGGAGGCAGAGCGGACATGGGGGCAACCCGGTCGTTAGATGAAGCTTTGTCATCTTAGGCTGAAAACTCTTCGCTTGTCGTCAACCAAACATTTCCAGAAGATGCTGCCACTCGCTCAACAAACTCTGGAGACCCCCACATGCTGCTCAAGGACAAGGTCGCGGTGATCACCGGCGGCGCCGGCCTCAACGGCCTCGGCTTCGCCACCGCCAAGCAGATGGCCGCCTATGGCGCCCGCGTCGTCATCCTCGACCTGGCCCGCGCCGAACCGGCCGCGGCCGCCGCCCGCCTGGGCGAGGGCCACCTCGGCCTGGTGGCCGACGTGACCGACAAGGCTTCGTGCGACGCCGCCGTGGCGCAGATCCGCAAGACGCTGGGCCGCATCGACGTGCTCGTCAACAACGCCGGCATCACGCAGCCGCGCAAGACGCTCGACATCACCGGCGCCGACTACGACGCGGTGCTCGACGTGAGCCTGCGTGGCACGCTGTACGCATCGCAGGCCGTGCTGCCGACGATGCAGCAGCAGAAGTCGGGCGCGATCGTCTGCATCTCGTCGGTCAGCGCGCAACGCGGCGGCGGCATCCTCGGCGGGCCGCACTACTCGGCCGCCAAGGCCGGCGTGCTCGGCCTGGCCCGCGCCATGGCGCGTGAATACGGCATCGACAACATCCGCGTCAACTGCGTGACGCCTGGCCTGATCGCGACCGACATCAACAAGGGCCTGATCCCCGAAGACCGCATGAAGGGCATTCTCGAAGGCATTCCGCTGAACCGCATCGGCGAGCCGAACGACGTGGCCGGCTGCGTCGTCTTCCTCGCCAGCGACCTGGCCAAGTACCTGACCGGCGTGACGCTCGACGTCAACGGCGGCATGTTGATCCACTGACCCGCCTTTCACATAACCAGAACCAGGAGACAAGCCATGCAACGCCACACATTCATCCGCGGCACCGTCGCCCTCGCCGCCGGCACCTTGCTCGCACTCGCCGCCCAGGCCCAGACCGTGAAGCTCACGCTCGGCCACGGCGCCGCGCCGGGCAACCCGCGCCACGAAGCGGCCGTGAAGTTCGCCGATGTGCTCAAGGCCAAGACCAACGGCCGCATCGAGGTGCAGGTGGCGCCTTCGGCGCAACTCGGCGACGACGCCGCGATGCTGACCGCGCTGCGCACCGGCGCGCTCGACATGTCGGCCAACTCGCAGGGCGCGGTGGCCAACGCGGTGCCCGAGTACGCCGCCTTCGGCATGCCCTTCCTGTTTGCCAACCTGCCGCAGGCCTGGAAGGTGCTCGACGGCCCGCTCGGCAAGGAGCTCGCCGAACGCAGCGCCGAGAAGGGCATGGTCGTGCTGGGTTACTGGGACAACGGCGTGCGCCACATGAGCAACAGCAAGAAGCCGCTGCTCAAGCCCGAAGACCTGAAGGGCCTGAAGATGCGCACCCCGCCCGACGCGGTCACCGTCGACATCATGCAGGCGCTCGGCGCCGAAGCGCAGCAGATCAAGTTCGCCGAGCTCTACGTGGCCTTGCAGCAGGGTGTGGTCGACGGGCAGGAGAACCCGCTGATGAACATCCACGCCAGCAAGCTCTACGAAGTGCAGAAGTTCATCTCGCTGACCGGCCACAAGTACGAGATGACGCCGTTCCTGATGAGCAAGCGCAGCTGGGACAAGCTCTCCGAAGCCGACCGCAAGGCGGTGCAGGAAGCCGCCGCCGAAGCCACCGCGATGCAGCGCAAGCTGTCGCAGGAGTCCGACGAGAAGCTCGTGGCCGACCTGAAGGCGAAGGGCGTGCGCGTCGACACGGTCGACAAGGCCGCATTCGAGAAGGGCACCGCCTCGGTCGACGACAAGTGGATGGCCGGCCCGATCGGCCCCTACGTCAAGAAGGTGATCGCCGCCGCGCGCGCCAAGTAAACCCGGCCGAAGGCGGTGCGCCAGCGGCGCCACCGCCCCGCGCCACCGGAGGAGACCTCCATGCAAGCCGACAAACCCGGCGTGGTCGACCACGCCATCGCCCTCGTGTGCAAGACCGTGCTCTGGGTGACGACCACTGTGATCTTCGTGATCCTGTGCGCCAACACCGCTCTGCGTTACGCGACCGGCTCGAGCCTGCAGTGGGCCAACGAGGTGCCGGAGCTGCTGTTCCCCTGGCTCGTGATGTGCGGCGTGGTGCTCGCGGCGCAGCAGGGCGCGCACATCGCCACCACGTTCCTGATGGATTCGCTGCCGCCGCGTGTGCAGCGTGTCGTCGCGGTGGTGAGCTGGCTCGTCGTGGCCGGGCTGTACGCGACGCTGGCATTCGCGACGCTGCGCATGCTGGAGATCGTGCACGACGAGAAGAGCCCGATCCTGCAACTGCCCGGCTCCATCACCTACGGCTGCGTGATGGTCGGCATGGTGCTGCTGGCGGTGCTGGCGCTGCAGTCGGCCTGGCGCACCTGGCGCGCAGCGCCGGTCGTACCCGTCGAAGGCGACCCCCAGGTGCCGGTGGCGCACTGGTGATCACGCGGCACACCCAGGAGACACCATGAGTGCATTGATCCTCGTCGTTTTCATGTTCGCCGCGGTCATCGCGATGCCGATCGCGCACGCGCTGCTGGTGGCGGCCATGGCCGCTGCGGCGGCTTCCGACAAGGTGCCGCTCGACCTGCTGGTGCAACAGATGGTCGCGCAGGTGCAGAGCTTTCCGCTGATCGCCATTCCGTTCTTCATGCTGACCGGCTCGCTGATGATGGGCGGCAAGCTCGGCGAAGCGCTGGTCGGCGTGCTCTCGGCGCTGATCGGGCGCTTTCATGGCGGCCCGGCGCAGGTGGGCGTGCTCTCGTCCACGCTGTTCGGCGGTGTGTCGGGTTCGGCGGTGGCCGACGCTTCGGCGATCGGCTCGCTGATGATCCCCTGGCACAAGCGCCTCGGTTACCCGGCCGCGTTCTCGGCCGCCACGCTCGCGGCCGCGGCCACGATCGACATCCTGATCCCGCCGTCGATCCCGATGATCCTGTTCGCGCTGAGCTCGAACGCGTCGATCGCATCGCTGTTCGTCGCTGGCGTGCTGCCGGGCCTGGTGATGTGTGCCGGCTTCATGTTCGCGTGCTGGTGGGTCGGGCGCCGCCGCAACTTCCCGCGTGACACCTCGCGTTTCGACGGTGCGGCTTTCCGCCGCCACATGGCCTACGCGGCGCCGGCGATCCTGCTGCCGGTACTGATCATCATCTTCCTGCGCTTCGGCATCGCCACGCCCACCGAAGTGGCCGTGCTGTCGACGCTCTATGCCGGCGTGGTGTCGGTGCTGATCTACCGTGACCTGGGCTGGCGCCGCCTGAACGACGCCGTGGTGCAGGCAGGCCTGGCCACCGGTGTGGTGCTGCTCGTGATCATGGCGTCGGCCGCGATCGGCTGGCTGCTCACCTTCGACCAGATGCCGCAGGGCATCGCGGCCTGGGTGCAGGCCAACGTGCATGCCAAGTGGCTGGTGATCCTGATGATGAACCTGCTGATGCTGTTCCTCGGCATGTTCATCGACCTGCCCGCGGCCGTGCTGCTGCTCACGCCGGTGTTCGTGCCGCTCGCCAACAGCATCGGCATGGACATGACGCAGCTCGGAATCATGATGGTCGTGAACCTCGCGATCGGCCTGTACACGCCCCCGGTCGGCACCACGCTGTTCATCACGAGCGCGCTGGCCAAGGTGAAAGTGGGCCAGACGGTGCGCGAGCTGGGGCCGTTCTATCTGGTCGCGTTCGGTGTGCTTGCCCTCGTCTCCTACGTGCCCGCGAGCATTCTGAAGTGAACCCCGAACCGAATTCGTTCCCGCTGAAAGGACAGACTCCATGACATCGACTGCCGATGCAAGACTGCCGGCGCTGGCTCAGGCCGCCCACCGCATCCGCCGCTACGCGCTGCGCATGGGCGAAGTGCAAGGCCAGGGCTACATCGGCCAGGCGCTCGGCTGGGCCGACGTGCTGGCGGTGGCCTACTGCCACGCCATGAAGCTGCGCCCCGCCGAGCCGGAGTGGGAGGGCCGCGACCGCTTCCTGCTCTCGCACGGTCACTACGCGATTGCGCACTACGCGGCGCTGATCGAAGCCGGCGTGATCCCCGAGAGCGAGCTCGAAACCTACGGCAGCGACGACAGCCGCCTCCCGATGTCGGGCATGGCCACCTACACGCCGGGCATGGAAATCTCAGGCGGCTCGCTCGGCCAGGGGCTCATCATCGGCGTGGGCATCGCGCTCGCGCTCAAACTCAAGGGCAACCCGGCCTTCGTCTACAACTCGATGTCCGACGGCGAGCTCGACGAGGGCTCCACATGGGAAGCGGCGATGGCTGCGCCGCATCACAAGCTCGACAACCTGATCTGCCTCGTCGACGTGAACAACCAGCAGGCCGACGGCCCCTCGGGCAAGGTGCTGGGCTTCGAGCCGCTCGCTGACAAGTGGGCCGCGTTCGGCTGGCACGTGCAGCGTGTCGACGGCAACAACCTGCCCGCCGTGCTGGCCGCGTTCGACGCCGCGCGCGCGCTGGCCGAGCCGAAGCCGCGCGTGATCCTGTTCGACACGCTGATGGGCAAGGGCGTGCCCTTCCTCGAGCAGCGCGAGAAGAACCACTTCATCCGCGTCGACCCGCCCGAATGGCAAGAGGCCCTCGGCATCGTCGACGCGAACGCCCCGACCGCCAAGAACGAAGGAGCGCTGGCATGAACACGCCCGTTGCAGAGAAGAAGCCCAAGCTCACCACCTCGGCGATGATCGCCTCGATCGCCTCCGAAGGGCAGCGCGTGAAGGCGGCGCCGTTCGGCAAGGCGCTGGTCGAGTACGCGGCCACCCGCCCCGAAGTCGTGGGCCTCACGGCCGACCTGGCCAAGTACACCGACCTGCACTTGTTCGCGCAGGCCTACCCCGAGCGCTTTTTCCAGATGGGCATGGCCGAGCAGCTGTTGATGGGTGCGGCCGGCGGCATGGCCAAAGAGGGCATGGTGCCCTTCGCCACCACCTACGCGGTGTTCGGCACGCGCCGCGCCTACGACTTCATCCATCAGGTGATCGCCGAAGAGAACCTGAACGTCAAGATCTGCTGCGCCCTGCCCGGCCTGACCACCGGCTACGGACCGAGCCACCAGGCCACCGAAGACCTGGCGATGATGCGCGGCATTCCGGGCCTGACCATCGTCGACCCCTGCGACGCGCTCGACATCGAGCAGGCCGTGCCGCAGATCGCGGCGCACAAGGGCCCGGTCTACATGCGCCTGCTGCGTGGCGGTGTGCCGATGGTGCTCGACGAGATCGAGGGCTACCGCTTCGAGCTGGGCAAGGCCAAGCTGCTGCGCGAAGGCGCCGAAGTGCTGGTCATCTCGAGCGGCATCATGACGATGCGCGCGCTCGAAGTGGCGGCCGACCTGGCGACCGACAAGGTCGGCGTGGCGGTCTTGCACTGCCCCACGATCAAGCCGCTCGACGAAGCCGCGATCGTCGAGGCCGTGCGCTACAAGCACCGGCTCGTCGTCGTGGCCGAGAACCATTCCGTGATCGGCGGCTTGGGCGAGGCCGTGGCGAGCACGCTGCTGCGCCACCGTGTGCAACCGGCCGGCTTTCAGCTCGCCGGCCTGCCCGACGCCTTTCTCGATGCCGGCGCGCTGCCGACCTTGCACGACCGTTACGGCATCAGCCGCGAGACGCTCGGCGCACGCATCAAGTCGTGGCTGGGCTGACGGCCCGCCGCATCTGCCCGCCGGAGTGAAACCATGCCCGAACCCACCCCGTCACCGCTCGCCAACGCGATCCGCTTTCTCGCCATCGACGCCATCGTGCGGGCCGGTGAAGGCCACCAGGGCGTGCCGCTCGGCATGGCCGAGATCGCCACCGCGCTCTACACGCGGCACCTGAAGTTCGACGCCGCCGACCCGGCCTGGCCCGACCGCGACCGCGTGGTGCTGTCGAACGGCCACGGCTCGATGCTGCTCTACGCGCTGCTGCATTTGAGTGGCTACGAACACTTCGGCATCGAGCAGATCAGCACATTCCGCGACTTCGGCTCGCGCTGCGAAGGCCACCCCGAGATCGACATCGCTTCGGGCATCGAGGTCACCACCGGCCCGCTCGGCCAGGGCATCGCCAACGCCTTCGGCATGGCGGTGGCCGAAGCGTTTCTCAACGCACGCTTCGGGCCCGGCATCGTCGACCACCGCACCTGGGCCTTCGTCGGCGACGGTTGCCTGCAGGAAGGCATCGGCCAGGAAATGATCTCGCTCGCCGGCCACCTGCGCCTGGGCAAGCTCACGCTGCTGTGGGACGACAACCGCATCACCGACGACGGCACGACCGACCTGTCGATCAGCGAAGACGTGGCCGAGCGCTTCAGAGTGGCCGGCTGGCACGTGGTGGCCGTGGACGGCCACGACCTCGAAGCGGTGTCGGCCGCGATCGCGGCGGCCAAGGCCGACCCGCGGCCTTCGCTGCTCGCGTGCCGCACCGTCATCGCACGCGGCATCGCGCGGCTGCAAGGCCAGCGTGGCGGCCACAGCGGCAAGCTCTTGCCCGAAGACGCGGCCGCAGCGCGCGCACTGCTCGGCTGGTCGCACGCACCGTTCGAGGTGCCCGCCGACGTGCTCGCGCCGTGGCGCGAAGCCGGCCGGCGCCACCGCGGCGAGCGCGCCGACTGGGCGCGGCGCGTCGCCGCCCTGCCCGCCGCGGCGCGGGCCGAGTTCGAACGCATCGTTTCCGGTGAGTTGCCGGAAGGCTGGCGCGAGGTGCTGACGAAATACAAGTGCGGTGCCGCACAGCGTGAACCGCTGGCGAGCGGCATCTTCATCTCCGCCGAGATCAACGATGCGCTGGTCGACCTGATGCCGGAGCGTGTGGTCGCGTGTGCCGACCTCGAAGCACCCACGAACCACAAACGCCGTCTCACCGCCTTCACCGCCGAAGACCGCAGCGGCGCCTACGTTCACTGCGGTGTGCGCGAGCACGTGATGGGCGGCATGGTCAACGGCATGGCGGCGCACGGCGGCGTGGTGCCGCTGGCGGTCACCTACCTCGCGTTCTCGGACTACGAACGCCCGGCCATGCGCATGGCCGCGTTGATGAAACTGCCGGTCAAGTTCGTCTTCAGCCACGACTCGATCGGCATCGGCCGCAACGGGCCCACGCACCAGCCGGTGGAGATCCTCGCTTCGCTGCGCGCGATGCCCAACATGCTGGTGCTGCGCCCCGCCGACGCGGTGGAAGCGGCCGAGTGCTGGGAGGTCGCGCTCGAACACCGCAGCGGCCCGTCGACGCTGGTCTTCGCGCGCCAGGCGCTGCCGCACGTGCGGCGCGACCCGGGCGCCACCAATCTGTCGAGGCGCGGGGCCTATGTGCTGGCCGAGGCCGAAGGCGGTGCGCGCCAGGTCACGTTGCTTGCCACCGGCTCCGAGGTCGTGCTCGCACTCGCTGCGCGCGATCAGCTCCAGCGCGCCGGCACGCCGACCGCGGTGGTCTCGATGCCGAGCTGGGAGCTGTTCGGTGCGCAAGACACGGCCTACCGCGCCAGCGTGCTCGGCCCGGTGGGCTCGGTGCGCGTGGGCTGCGAGGCCGCACTGCGTTTCGGCTGGGACCGCTGGCTGGGCGACCGCGGCGGCTTCGTCGGCATGACCGGCTTCGGCGCCTCGGGGCCGGCAGAAACGCTGTACCGGCACTTCGGGATCACGGCCGACGCGATCGTGGGCGAGGCGCAGCGCTTGCTGGCCGAAGCCGGCGCCCCGCGCCTGGCCAGCACCGGGCCGTGACGCCGCTTACTGCTGCTTCGCGCCTTCCGTCAAACGGCGCCCCAGCCCCACGCCATACGGCGCAGCCCGGGCCACGATCATCGGGTCGGCCGACGGCTCCACCCCCTTGGGCAGCACCATCGGGTTGTAGGTGATCGTCAGGCACGGGCCGCCGGCGTCTTCAGCGACCGAGGTGATCTTCAGCAGGCCCAGGTTGACCTTCTTGCGGCCTTCGGGCAGCGGCACGGTGGCGCTGTCGATCTTGTCGCCGGCCTGGGCGAGTTCCAGGTTGAAGTTGAAAGCGACCTTGCCGTCCTTCACCCGCTGGCGCAACTCGTCGAACAGGAAGACCGGGCCCTTGGCCTTGGCTTCGTCGTCGCTCAGGCTCTGCACGCCGCCCACGGGCTCGAAGATCCACTTGCCGAACTGCTTGTTGCCAGCGGCGTTGACGAAGCCGAAGGCGTGCACGCCCCAATAGTTGACCGCGCCGAAACTGGCCGGCACAGGCTGCGAGGCGTAGTACTTGCCCTGCAGCAGCACTTCGGGGTTGGCGTCGGCAAAGGCCTTGACCTTGGCGGCGTCGGGCATCTTGGTCGCCGGGTCGGGCTGCAATGAGGCCAGGCGGCCGTAGAACTGCTGCGGCGTCGACGCGCCGAACACCGGCGCAGAGATGTTGCCCATCTGCCAGAGCTCGCCATCAGGCAGGTTGAACTGCAGCGCCAGGTTGCGTTGCGACTTGGCGTTGTCAGGCGCTTTCGGGTTGGCGCCGCCCACCGAGAAGCGCACCACCACCGGGACCGGCTTGCCACTGAAGGCCGAGGTGGTGGACAAGGCGCGTGCGTCTGCCGTGCCCACGAATTCGCCGACCGCGCAAACGCCCTTGGCGCCGGAGCGCCGGAAGCCCTCGAACTTGCCGAAGGTGGCTTCGAACTGGTTCAGAAAGGCGCTTGGGTCGACCGGCGCGTCTGCTGGCGATTGCGCCCAGGCGTTCAAAGTCGAAACGGCGATGGCCGCGAACACGGCGGGAGAAGTCAGCTTTGTCATCGTCTTTGCTCCTGGGGTTGAAGGGTCGACCGCGTAGTCGCGCGCGGGCGGGCAACCTTACAGCCAGCTCAGCCGGTGATGATCGGGCGCAGCGTGTCGATCTCGTCCACGATGAAATCGAAGAATGCGGCCACGCGCGGCGTGTGCCGCAACTCCGCCGTCGTCAGCATGCGCCAGATGCGTGAGAGTTCGGCGACCGGCTCGATCACGCGAACGAGATCGGGTTCGGCGTCGCCGAGCGCGATCGGCAACGGAGCCACGCCGACGCCCGCCTTGGCGGAATAGACCAGACCCAGAACGCTGCTGCTGCGCGCGGCCAGCTCCACGCCCGGTGCGACCTTGCGCAGCCACGCGGCGATGCGGTGCTTGGCCATGGTGTCGTCGAAGCCGACGAGCGCATGGCTCGCCAGGTCTTCGACGCGCTGCGGCCGCCCGTGGCGCTCGATGTAGTTCGTGCTGGCGTAGACCGCCCAGACCGAATCGCCGATCTTGCGGCCGACGAGCTCGCCGTCGTCGGTGTCGCCGGAGCGCAGGGCCACGTCGGCTTCACCCTTGGCGAGGTCGACGTACTTGTCGCTCATCACGAAATGCACCTGCAGCGCCGGGTGGCGCTCGCTGAAGCGCTGCAGCAGCGTGGACTGCGTGATCCGGTAGACGATGGGCTCCGGGCAGGTCACGCGGATCACGCCCGACACATCGGCCGCGGCCGTGGCGAGTTGCAGCTTGAACGCCGCCACCGCTTCTTCGACACGCTGCGCATGCGGCAGCAGCGCGAGCCCGAACGCCGTGAGCCGGTAGCCGCTCGGCTGCCGCTGCACCAGCGCCTGGCCGAAACGGCGCTCCAGTTCGGCCAGCCGCCTCTGCACGGTGGACTGGTCCATGCCGAGCGCGCGCCCCGCCGCCAGCGTGCTGCCATGGTGTGCCACGGCCAGCAGGTGCTTGAGGTCGTCCCAGTCGAAGTCTTGCGGGGTATGCGCCATTGCGGCCCCGATTCTGCAGCTTTGCGGGTTACGCCGATGCATGGCGGCGCCTACGCTGCAGGCATGAACACATCCGAAGAAGATACACAGGCCTTCAAGGCCGCAGCGCGCGACCACTGGAACGCCGCGGCCGGCGGCTGGGACGCGCATTCGCCCGCCATCCGCGCCTGGTTGCGCAGCGCCACCGACGCGATGATCGCGATGGCCGGTGTGGCACCGGGCTCACGGGTGCTCGACGTGGCGGCCGGGGCCGGTGACCAGGCACTCGACCTGGCGGAGCGCGTCGGCCCGGCCGGCGCTGTCGTGGCGACCGATCTGGCTCCGGCCATCGTGGCTTTCGCCCAAGACCGCGCGCGGCGCGCCGGCTTCACGCAGGTGCAGTGCCGCGTGGCAGATGGCGAAGACCTGGGCGTGGAAGAAGCTTCGTTCGACGCGGCGGTGTGTCGGCTCGGCCTGATGCTGTTCCCGAACCCCCTGCAGGGCCTGCGCGAAATGCACCGCGCGCTGCGGCCCGGCGGCGGCGTGTGCACCGTGGTGTTCTCGGTGCCGCAGAAGAACCCGTGCGTGTCGATCCTGATGGCCACGGCGCTGCGCCACGCCGGGTTGCCAGCGCGCGACCCGTTCGCGCCCGGCAGCCTGTTCAGCCTCGGGCAGCCGCGTCGCATCGACGAGCTGTTTCGGGCGGCGGGCTTCTGCGATGTCGGCACGACGGCGGTGGACGCGGTCTTCCGCATGCCGTCGGTCGAGCACTACCTGAGCTTCGTGCGCAGTTCGGCCAGCCCGATCCTGCAGATCCTCGCCAGCCTCGGCGAACAGGGCGCCCGGGCCGCGTGGGACGACATCAAGGAGCAACTCGACGCCTTCACCACGCCCACGGGCTGGGAAGGCCCCAACGAACTGCTGATCACGGCGGCGCGCCGCCCCTGAGGACACCATGAGCACTCTTGAACACTCGACACCACGCCGCCAGTTCTTGCGCGCCGGCGCACTGGCGTTCGCCCCGATGGCGGCCTGGATGCCCGGGCGCAGCGCACAGGCAGCAACCCACGCGGCGATGCGCATTCTCTGCAGCGGGCCGGCCGGCAGCATCCCGGACCTGGTGGCGCGCGCCGTGGGCGAGCAACTGTCTGCCGGAGCGGGCCAGCCGACGCTGATCGACAACCGCCCGGGCGCGGCGGGCCAGCTCAGTGTCGGAGCGCTGAAATCCGCACCCGCCGACGGCTCGACACTGTTGCTGGCACAGGGCGCGATCGCCACCGTCTACCCGTATCTCTACGCCAAGCTCGCCTACGACCCGGCCGTGGACCTGCAGCCGGTGTCGCTGGCCAGCGAGATGGCGCTCGCGCTGGCGGTGGGGCCCGGCGTGCCCGCCAACGTGACGACGCTCGCCGAGTTCATCGAATGGATTCGCCGCAACCCGGCGCTGGCGAACGTGGGCTCGCCCGGCACCGGCACGCTGCCGCACCTGCTGGAAGCGATGCTGTTCCACGAAGCGGGTGCCTCATGGCAGCACATCGCCTACTCGGGCGGCCCCCCTGCCGTGACCGCATTGCTCGGTGGGCAGATCGCTGCGCTGGTGCTGCCCGAAGGCCTGCTCCGGCAACACCATGCCACACGGCGCCTGCGCGTGCTCGCCACCTCGGGGCCGACACGCAGCACCTATCTGCCCGACGTGCCTTCGTTCGTGGAACAGGGCCACCCGAAGCTCGTTGTCACCGAATGGTTCGCGTTCTTCGCGCCGGGCGGCAGTTCGAAAGAAGCGGTCGCGAACCAGGCGCTCGTGCTGCAAGAGGCGATGGCGCGGCCGGCGCTGGTGGCCACGTTTGCACAGGCCGGCATGAGCGCCGTGGCGTCGACGCCGGCCTCGCTCGCAGCGCGCATCGCGGTGGAGCAGCGCTATTGGCAGCCGGTGATTCATGCGCTGGGCATTCGCGCCGACTGACATCACCCGCCGCGGCGTCACGCCGTGCTGACGGTGAGCCTCCACCGCCCTCGGGCATTCAAGGAATGATCATGAAATTCGTGTCCCTCTTTTCGTCGTTCACGCTCTCGGCCGGGCTGGCTTTTCTTGCCGCTTGTGGTGGGGGTGGTGGGGGCGGCACGGCCGCCGTGCCGCCCACCATCACACTGCAGCCCGCGTCGGTGAGCGTGACGGCGGGCGCGCCCGCCAGCTTTTCGGTCACGGCCACCGGCGATGCGCCCCTGGCCTACCAATGGAAGCGTGACGGCGTGCCGATCGCCGGGGCGGTTGCCGCGGCCTACACGCTGACAGCGACTGCCCTGGGCGACAACGGCGCGCGGTTCGCAGTCGAGGTGAGCAACCCAGCCGGCACGCTGAGCAGCGCGGCGGCGACGCTGACCGTCGTTGCGGCGGCCAGGTCGTGGGCGCCAGCCACCCTGCTCAGCAGCGGCAACGTGCTGCGCGCGGCCATCGGCCCGCAGGTGTCGATCGACGCCGCCGGCCACGCGATCAGCGTGTGGCAGGAAAGCCTGGGCTTGTCGTTGCGCAACGGCGTCTGGGTCAGCCGCTTCGTGGCCGGCAGCGGCTGGAGCACGGCCACGACCATCGACGACACGGTCGGCAGCAGCACGCCGCCGCAACTTGCCATGACGCCAGGCGGCGTGGCCGTGGCCAGCTTCATCCAGAGCACGTCGAACAATGGTGGTGGCATGCGCATGCTGGCTCGCCGTTTCGATGGCGCGGCCTGGGGCGTGATCGACAGGGTCGACGTGCTCGACGCGGTGATCGACATCGACCAGCGCGTGGCCATCGCACCCGACGGCGCTGCGACCCTGGCCTTCAACCAGTCCGACAACGTGGCCGGGCGCCGCGCCACGGTGGCGAGTGCCTCTGCCACGGGCGTGTGGGCCTTGCCTGAGGTGATCGGGGCCGTGGGATCGTATTCGCCGCAGGTGGCCGTGGCTGCAAACGGCGACGCCGTGATGGTCTGGCTGGTCAGCGAGACCGGCAGGAACAGTTCGTTGTGGGCGAGCCGCAAGCTCGGCGGGGCGCTCTGGTCTGCACCGGTGCGCGTCGTCACGAGCGGGCGCGACATGGGGTCACCGCGCTTGCGTGTGGATGCGGCCGGCAACGCCTTCGCCGTGTGGTTCGAGCGGCCGGCGGCGCGCAACGAGGTTCATGTCGCCCGGCTCAGCGCCAGCAGCGGAACCTGGGGCGCACCGGCCAGGCTCAACGACGGCGGGGCCCAGGCCTACGAGCCCGAGCTGGCGATGACCGGCGCAGGCGATGCGATCGTGGTGTGGACCGAAGCCAGCGACTCCGGGCAGGCCGCCGGCCTCGGTGCGAGCCGATACCTGGCCGCCACGGCGGCCTGGAGCAGCGAGACGCGCTTTCAGCCGGCCGGCGCCCCTGCCGGTGTTTCGCCCCACATCGGTGTGGATGGCGCCGGCAACGCCATCGCCGTCTGGCTGCAGGGCGCCACTGGCGACGCCACCCGACTGGAACTCTGGGCCGCAGCCTTCGACGCGCAGGCCGCGCGCTGGGCCTTGCCGACCAAGCTGATGACAGACCCCACCGCCTACACCGAAGGCGGCGAATCGCTGGCACCGCGGGTCACGGTCAATGCCGGCGGCGATGCCGTGGTCGTCTGGGTTCAACGAAGCGCCACCGCGCCGACAGGCAGTGTCTGGGCCCGGGTGTACCGATAGGCGGCCGGGCTCAGGTCATTCGACGGTCACGCTCTTCGCCAGGTTTCTCGGCTTGTCCACATCCGTCCCGCGCGCACAGGCCGTGTGATACGCCAGCAGTTGCAGCGGCACCACGTGCAGGATCGGCGACAGCGCGCCGTAGTGTTCGGGCATGCGGATCACGTGCACGCCGGTGCCCGACTCGATGCGGGTGTCGGCGTCGGCGAACACGAACAGTTCGCCGCCGCGGGCACGCACTTCCTGCAGGTTGCTCTTCAGCTTTTCGAGCAGCGCGTCGTTCGGCGCCACGGTGACGACCGGCATCTCGGCCGTCACCAATGCGAGCGGGCCGTGCTTGAGCTCGCCGGCCGGGTAGGCCTCGGCGTGGATGTAGCTGATCTCTTTCAGCTTGAGCGCGCCTTCGAGCGCGATCGGGTAGTGCAGGCCGCGGCCGAGGAAGAGCGCGTTTTCCTTGCGTGCGAATTCTTCAGCCCAGGCGATCACCTGCGGTTCGAGCGCCAGCACCGCCTGCACCGCCACCGGCAGATGGCGCAGCGCTTTGAGGTGCTCGGCTTCCTGCGCGTCGCTCAAATGGCCACGCACTTGCGCGAGCGAGAGCGTCAGCAGGAACAGGCCGACCAGCTGGGTGCTGAAGGCCTTGGTCGACGCCACGCCGATCTCGACGCCGGCGCGAGTGATGTACGAGAGCTTGCACTCGCGCACCATCGCACTGGTGGCCACGTTGCACACGGTGAGCGTGTGTTGCATGCCGAGCGAGCGAGCGTGTTTCACGGCGGCCAGGGTGTCGGCCGTCTCACCGCTCTGCGTGATGGTGACGACCAGCGTGCGCGGGTTCGGCACGCTGTCGCGGTAGCGGTATTCGCTGGCCACTTCCACGCTCGTCGGAATCTTCGCGATGCTTTCGAGCCAGTATTTCGCCACCGAGCCGCTGTAATAGCTGGTGCCGCAGGCCAGGATCAACACCGAGTCGACTTCCTTGAACACGCCGAACGCACCGTCGCCGAAGAGTTCGGGCGTGATGCCGGGCACGGCGTCGAGCGTGTCGGCGATCGCCTTGGGCTGCTCGAAGATCTCTTTCTGCATGTAGTGGCGGTAGGGGCCGAGCTCGGCCGCGCCGCTGTGGGCGTGCACGGTGCGCACCTCGCGCTGCACGGCCTTGTAGCTGCCGTCGGCGTTGCGGTGCGTGACCCAGTGTTTGCCGAGCTGGATGTCGACCACGTCGCCTTCTTCGAGGTAGACGATCTGGTCGGTCACGCCGGCCAGCGCCATCGCGTCCGAGGCCAGGAAGTTCTCGCCTTCGCCCACGCCCATGATCAGCGGCGAGCCTTCGCGCGCACCGATCACCCGCTGCGGCTCGTCACGGCAGAACACGGCGATGGCGTAGGCGCCACGCAGGCGCAGCGTGGCGCGCTGCACGGCGTCGAACAGGTCACCGTCGTAGAGGTGGTCGACGAGGTGCGCGATGACCTCGGTGTCGGTCTGGCTGTTGAACACGTAGCCGCGTGCGCTGAGTTCGGCGCGCAGCTCGTCGTGGTTCTCGATGATGCCGTTGTGCACGAGCGCGATGCGACCGACCTGGGTGGTGCCGCCGCTCACCGCCACCTGCGCATCAGACACGCCGGGCCCGCGGCTGAAGTGCGGGTGCGCGTTGTGCACCACCGGCGCGCCGTGGGTGGCCCAGCGGGTGTGGGCGATGCCGGTGCCGCCATTCACTTCATCGCGGGCCACCTCGGCGTCGAGCTCGGCCACACGCGAGGTGCTGCGAGCGCGGCGCAGCTCGCCACCCTGGTGTACGGCCACGCCGCAGGAGTCATAACCGCGGTATTCCAGGCGCTTCAGGCCTTCGATGAGGATCGGAACGATGTTGCGGTTGCTGACGGCGCCGACGATTCCACACATGACAGTTTCCTTGGGGTTCTGGACAGGAAGCGAATCCTAGAGATCCGGTCGAGAACTTAGTGTGCAAACTTGGCGCTTTCAAGAAATAATCGTTCACGACTTGTTGAATGAGAAATTTTCAACCGAAAATGTAGTCACCATGGAATTATCAATCGACCTCGACGCCACTGATCTGCGCATCCTCGACCAGCTGCAGCGAGATGCCTCGTTGTCGAACCAGGATCTGGCGGCCGCGATCCACACCTCGCCGGCCACCTGCCTGCGGCGCGTGAAACGGCTGGTCGACAGCGGCGTGATCGAGCGGCGTGTGGCGATCCTCTCGGCGCAGAAGCTCGGCGCCGGCCTGAGCGCATTCGCTGAAGTGAGCCTCGACAAGCAGGGCGCCGAACACATCGCGGCCTTCGAGGCGCGCGCCGTGGCCGAGCCCGGCGTGCAGCAGTGCCACCGCGTGTCGTCGGGCCCCGACCTGATGTTGCTGCTGCAGGTGGAAGACATGGCGGCGTATCACGCGCTGGTGCAGCGCCTGTTCACGCAAGACGCCAACGTGCGCAACGTGAAGACCTTCTTCAGCGTTCACCGGGCCAAGTTCGACCCGGCGATCCGCCTGCCGCCGATCACTGCCGGATGACGACCAGGCCCTTGAGGTACTCGCCTTCGGGAAAGGTCACCGTCATCGGGTGGTCGGGCGCTGCGGCCAGGCGCGCGTAGAACTGGCCGTCGATGCCGGCGTCGAGCCCGGCCCCGGCCACGATCTTGTGGAACAGGTCGGCACCGATGCCGCCCGAGCACGAGAACGTGAACAGCAGGCCGCCCGGCTCCAGCAGCTTGAACGCGAGGCGGTTGATGTCCTTGTAGGCACGCGCGGCGCGTTCGGCGTGCGCGGCGGTGGGCGCGAACTTGGGCGGGTCGAGCACGATCGCGTCGAAGCGGCGGCCTTCTTCGAGCATGGTGCGCAAGGTCTTGTTCACATCGGCGTCGAGCGTGGTGTGGCGGGCGGGGTCGACGCCTTGCGTGCCGAAATTCATCACCACGTGCTCGTGCGCGTGGGCCAGTGCGGGTGCCGACGAATCGACGCTCGTCACCTCTTGCGCACCGCCCGCGAACGCGGCCACGCTGAAGCCGCCGGTGTAGCTGTAGCAGTTGAGCACACGCTTCAAATGGAAGTGGCGCACCGTGTCGGCGAAGAGCTTGCGGTTGTCGCGCTGGTCGAGGTAGTAGCCGGTCTTGTGGCCTTCGGCCACGTCGACCTTCAGGCGCCAGCCGTGTTCGTTGATGGTCACTTCGGTGGCGCCTTCACCGCGCAGCCAGCCGGTCTGGTTCTCCAGCCCTTCGAGCGCACGCACGTTCGAGTCGCTGCGTTCGTACAGGCGCGTGAGGCCGGTCGCCTTCAACAACAAGTCTGAAATCGTCGACTTCCAGCGCTCGACACCGACCGACAGGAACTGCGCGCTCAGCGTGTCGGCATAACAGTCGACGATCAGGCCCGGCAGGCCATCGGCTTCACCATGAATGAGGCGAACGCCGTCACTCGCGACGGCCAGGCGCGCACGCAACGCCACGGCACGGTTGATGCGCCGCTCGAAAAAGGCGGTGTCGATGCGCTCGGTCTCGGTGAAGCTCCAGGCGCGCAGCCGGATCTTCGAGCCCGGGCTGTACGAGGCCCAGGCCACGAAGCTGCCGTCGGCCGCCTGCACGCGCACGGTTTCGCCCGGGTCGGCCTTGCCACTGGCGATGCTGCCCTCGAAAACCCAGGGGTGGCGGCGTTGCAGCGAGCGTTCCTTGCCGTCGCGCAGGGTGATGGTTTTCATGTGGTGTTCAGGTCTTTCGTTTCGCGCGAGGGTGCGCCGCGTCGTAGACCTTCGAGAGGTGCCCGAAGTCGAGCTTGGTGTAGACCTGCGTGGTCGTGATGTTGGCGTGGCCCAGCAGCTCCTGCACCGCACGCAGGTCGCCGCTTGACTGCAGCACGTGGGTCGCGAAAGAGTGCCGCAGCATGTGCGGGTGCACGTGGGTCGGCAGGCCGGCCTTCAGCGCGCGCGCTTTCAGGCGCGAACGCACCTGGCTCGCGGTGAGGCGCGTGCCGCGCTTGCTGACAAACAGGGCCGGCTCGCCCGCGCTTGCGATCTGCGCGCGCACCTCCACCCAATCGCGCAGGGCTTTCAGCGCCGGCGCACCCACCGGCACGCTGCGCCGCTTGCTGCCTTTGCCGAGCACGTGCGCGGTGGCGTCGCTGGCGTCAACCCAGCCCGCAGTTTCACTCCCGGCCTGCAGGTCGAGCCCGGTGAGCTCACCGACACGCAAGCCGCAGCCGTACAACAACTCGACGATGCACTGGTCACGCGCCGCCAGCACCGGGTTGTGGGCGTCGTCGTCGGCCGGCGCTTCGGCGAGCGCCATCGCGTGGTCGACCGACAAAGCCTTCGGCAGCGGCTTCGCGCCCTTCGGCGCGCGCACCCCGTCGACCGGGTTCAGCGCCACCAGGGCATCGCGCCCGAGCCAGCGGTACAAGCCGCGCCACGCCGACAGCGCGATCGCGATGCTGCGAGGCGCAAGGCCGCGTGCGTGCAACTGGGCCGCCCAGCGCCGCACGTGGTGCGTCTGAACGTCGCGCAAGGCCACCGGTACACCCGTGGCGAAAGCCTGCAGCCGCGTGAACGCTTCACCGTACATCGCCAGCGTGCGTTCGGCCAGGCGGCGCTCGACGCGCAGGTGCTGCAAATGGCGCCGGATGTCGTCGTCGAGCTCCGGCGCTTCTGGCATGGCGACGCTCAGGCGCGCGGCGGCAGCAGGCGCGAGAGCGCGGCGCTCGCGAGCTCGCCGATGCGCACGAGGAAATCGGTGCCCATGTCGGCGGTGTAGCGCGTGGCGTCGGGCGAGGCCAGCACGAGCATGCCGAAAGCGGCAGTGGCGCCCGCTTCGCGCAGCGGGATCAGCGCCATCGACATCGCGCTGCGCGGCTCTTCGAGCCACTGCGCGGCTTCGAAGCCGGAATTGACGCCGCAGTAGGGCACGGTCAGGCTGCCGGCGAAACTCTTCACGTCGTCGCCCACGGCCTGGGCAAAAGGCAGCGTGGCAAACGCCTCGGTGGCGCCCCACACACGGATGCCGCCCTGCGGGATCAGGAAGTGGTGCAACAGCTCGTGCACCAGCACCTCGGGCAGGTCTCCGGCTTGCGGCGTGAGCATCAGCGTGCGCGTCCAGCGGTGCAGCTTGTCGGCGATGACGACGTTGTCTTGCCCGTTGCGGATCATCTCGATGATCTTGTGCTCCAGGCCCTTGATCTTCTCGCGCAGCATTTCCATCTGCCGCTCTTGCAGCGACACCGCGCGCTGGCCGTGCGGGCTGGTCAGCTGGATCGAGCCCAGCAACTCGGCGTGGCGCTCGAAGAAGCCGGGCGTCTGCGCCAGGTAGTTGGCGATGTCGGCTTCGGTGATGCCCTGGATGCCGGTGGCGTTCATGGATGCTTGCTCACAGTTCTATTCACAGTTCGATTTCTCCTTCGAAGACGGACGTGGCCGGGCCGGTCATCAGCACGTGGCCGTCGCCCCCCGGCCACTCGATCGTCAGCTGCCCACCACGGGCCTCGACGTCGACCCGCGCGTCGAGCAGCCCGAGCCGGATGCCGGCCACCACGGCGGCGCAGGCGCCCGTGCCGCAGGCGAGCGTTTCACCGGCGCCGCGCTCGTGCACCCGCAGGCGGATGTGGCCGCGGTCCACGATCTGCATGAAACCGGCGTTCACGTGGCGCGGAAAGCGTGCATGCGTTTCGACCAGCGGGCCGTGGCTCGCGACCGGCGCGGTGTCGACGTCGGCCACGAGCTGCACCGCGTGCGGGTTGCCCATCGAGAGCACAGCCACTTCGACCGTGGCGTCACCGAGCTCGAGCGGCCAGAGCGAGAAGCCGCCCAGCGTGCGCGGGCTCAGCCCTTGCGGGTCGAAGGGCACACGCGCCAGATCGAAGACCGGCGCATTCATGTCGACGGTGACACGCCCATCGTCCTGCAGGTGCAGTTCGAGCACGTTGTTCATCGTGGCGACACGCAGCGTGCTCTTTGTCGACAGGCGCTTGTCGCGCACATAACGCACGAAGCAGCGCGCACCGTTGCCGCAGTGTTCGACTTCGTCGCCGCTGCCGCCGTTGAAGATGCGGTAGCCGAAGTCGATGCCGGGCGTGCTGCTGGGCTCGATCATCAGGATCTGGTCGGCGCCCACGCCGAAACGCCGGTCGCCGAGCGCGCGCATCTGCGCGTCGCTCAGTGCGATGGGCGCGCGCGTGGCGTCGAGCACGACGAAGTCGTTGCCGGCGCCCTGCATCTTGGTGAAGTGCAGCTTCATGCGCGAATTATCGCAGTGCAGCACCGCGCCGCGCGGTGGCGAACAACTCAATACAAGGACGGCTCGCCCGCGGGCCGGGTCTTGAATCGTTTGTGCACCCACAGGTACTGCGCGGGGCTCGAACGGATCTCGGCTTCGATCCAGCGGTTCATCGCCGCCGTGTCGGCCAGCGCATCGGCACTCGGAAAGTCTTCCCAGGGCGGCAGAAAGCGCACGCGGTAACCCTGCCCGCCCGGCAGCGCTTCGGCCACGATCGGCTGCACCACCATGTTCAGCGCACGCGCCAGCCGCGAAGGGGCCAGCAGAGTGGCGGCCGGCACGTTGAAGAAGGGCACGTAGGCGGCGTCGCGCTCGCCGAAGTCCATGTCGGGGAGGTTGAAGAACGCATCGCCACGGCGAATGGCGCGCAGCAGCGGCTTGGCCGAATCGGCGCGCGGAAAGATCTCGGCATTGCCCAGGCGCAAACGGCCGCGCCGGATCGCGGCATCGACCTGCGCGTTGCTCTGCTCCTGGTACATCGAGACAACCTTGTGCTTCTGGTGCAGCAACACCGCGACGCCGGCCACGTCGAGCGCCATGAAGTGGGGCACCAGCCACATCACCGGGCGCTCGCTGCGTTCGGCCAGGCCGGTGTCGCCTTCGACCCGAATCAGCCGCTTGAGCCGTTCGGCCGGCGCGTACCAGAGCAGGCCACGCTCGAGCAGGCTGCGGCCGAGCCACTGAAAGTGCTCGCGCACGAGCTGTGCGCGTTCGGCCGCCGACTTCTCCGGGAAACAGAGCTCGACGTTGCGCAGCGCGATGCGCCGGCGCGAGCCGGCTACGGCGTGCAGCAGGCGGCCGAGTGCGCGGCCGAAGAAGGCCTGCACCGACAGCGGCAGCCAGTGGAACAACCAGAGTGTGGCCAGCAGGATTCTTGCGCCCAAGCGTCTTCTCGGTGGTGGCACCGCGCTCGTTCGACCGACCTCAGTCGACCGAAGCGTTGGCGCGTGGCTGTTTGTAGCGGTGGTAACCCCACAGGTACTGCTGCGGGCGCTGCCGGATCAAACCTTCCATCGCGCGGTTGATGACGGCGGCCGATTCTGCCTGAGTGTTTTCGCCGATCGGCAAGGCTTCGGCGAGTGCCGACACCCGCACCGTGTAGCCTGCCCCGTGGCGCAGCCGCTCGCCCCAGATCAGGAGCGGCACGGCGCCGGTCTGCTGCACCAGCCGCGCGGCGAGTGTCATCGTGTAGGCCGGTTTGCCGAAGAACGGCACCCACACGCCCATGCCTTCGGGTGGCACCTGGTCGGGCAGCAGGCCGACCGCCTCGCCACGCCGCAGCGCACGGATCATCTGGCGCACGCCGGCCAGCGTGGCCGGTGCGGTGGCCACGCCGGGGCGCGCGCGCGAGCCGTCCATGATGGCGCGCAGCCAGGGCTTGCGTGCAGGGCGGTACAGCACGGTGATGGGCCCGTGCTCGGCCGCGAAGCTTTGTGCACAGGCCTGCGCCGTGACCTCGAAGCTGCCCATGTGCGGCGTGAGCAGCACGATGCCCTTGCGCTGATTGAGCGCCTCGACCAGCAGCGCTTCGCCTTCCCAGTTGAGCGCGGGGCGGATCGGCGCATCGGCCGGGCGCAGCCAGAGAAACGGTGTTTCCATCACGAGCCGCCCGGCCTCGGCAATGGCAGGGCGCGCGTCTCTGGGCGACACGCCGGCCTGCGCCACGTTGGCCTGAAACCGTCGTCGGTAGGTCGGCGAGGCCCAATAAGTGACCCAGCCAAGCACCCCCCCGAACGCGTGCAAAAACCACAGGGGGCAGCGGGCAAGCCAGCGAAACAGCCTCAACATTTTTCTATAATCGACGTGTCGCCGAGTTAACTGAACTACTTGCGGGCGATGCGCAAACGCTGTGAGCAGCGGCTGCGCCGGGCGGCACCGGAGGGTGCGGCTCAACAAATTCCGCTAAAGCGTTCGCCGCTCCTCCAGAGTTTCAGGCCGGCAACGCAGAAACTACAAACGCGTGCAACCGCGCAACCTACTGGAGTTTAAGAGTGTCGAACGATTTCCTTTTCACATCCGAATCCGTCTCCGAAGGCCACCCCGACAAGGTCGCCGACCAGATCTCTGACGCCATTCTCGACGCGATCTTCAAACAAGACCCGCGCTCGCGCGTGGCCGCCGAAACGCTGACCAACACCGGCCTCGTGGTGCTGGCCGGCGAGATCACCACCAACGCGCACGTCGACTACATCCAGGTCGCGCGCGACACGATCAAGCGCATCGGCTACGACAACACCGAGTACGGCATCGACTACAAGGGCTGCGCCGTGATGGTCTGCTACGACAAGCAGAGCAACGACATCGCCCAAGGTGTCGACCACGCGAGTGACGACCACCTGAACATCGGCGCCGGCGACCAGGGCCTGATGTTCGGCTACGCCTGCGACGAAACGCCCGAGCTGATGCCCGCGCCGATCTACTACGCGCACCGCCTCGTCGAGCGCCAGGCGCAGCTGCGCAAGGACGGCCGCCTGCCCTTCCTGCGCCCCGACGCGAAGAGCCAGGTGACGATGCGTTATGTCGACGGCAAGCCGCACAGCATCGACACCGTGGTGCTTTCTACCCAGCACAGCCCCGACCAGAGCGAAACCGCCACCAAGATGAAGGCTTCGTTCAACGAAGCCATCATCGAAGAGCTGATCAAGCCGGTGCTGCCGAAAGAGTGGCTCAAGAACACCCGCTACCTGGTCAACCCGACCGGCCGTTTCGTCATCGGCGGCCCGCAGGGCGACTGCGGCCTCACCGGCCGCAAGATCATCGTCGACACCTACGGCGGCGCCTGCCCGCACGGCGGTGGCGCGTTCTCGGGCAAGGACCCGAGCAAGGTCGACCGCTCGGCCGCGTACGCCGCGCGTTATGTGGCGAAGAACATCGTCGCCGCCGGCCTGGCGCGCCAGTGCCAGATCCAGGTCGCCTACGCCATCGGCGTGGCCAAGCCGATGAACATCACGGTCTACACCGAAGGCACCGGCGTGATGAGCGACGACAAGCTCTCGGCACTGGTGGCCGAACACTTCGACCTGCGCCCCAAGGGCATCATCCAGATGCTCGACCTGCTGCGCCCGATCTACGAAAAGACCGCGGCCTACGGGCACTTCGGGCGCGAGGAGCCGGAGTTCAGCTGGGAAAAGACCGACAAGGCGGCCACGCTGCGGGCAGCGGCCGGGCTGTAGAGCCTGCTCGACCAGCAAAAAAAGGGCGGCCCGCGGGCCGCCCTTTTTGTTTCAACGGCAGCACCGCCGCCCGATGCTCATTCCACCCACCACCACGAACGTGCCGCGCCCGTGAAGCGCGAGAACAGCCCTGTTGACGAGAAGCGTGAATCGAGCTGCGTGCCGGCGCCGAACACCACGTAGGCGCCGCTGCGCGAGATTGCGGCCGGGCCGACCGAGCTCGAGGTCTGCGTCGTCAGCGCGCGTGTCTCGCCAGTCACCCGGTTGTGCATCATCGTGTTGCTGATGCCCGTCGTGCCCGGGTTGAAGCCGAGCGTGGTGGCCACGCTGGAAAACGCGACCCAGGTGCCGTCGTAAGACAGACCGACCCGTTCGCCCTGGCTCACCGGGCTGGCAGCGTTGCCCTGCACGCCGGCGGTGCTGACGCTCGCCCGCGTGACCGCGCCGGTCTGCGTGTCGACCACGAACACGTCCTGCTCGCCGTTGGTGTCGTTCGGCACCATGTTGCTGGCCGTGGTCGCGAAGGCCACCCAGCGGCCGTCGCCGGAGATCGCGGGCGCCACGACCCGGCTGGTGCTCTCTGTGCCCTGGTTGCGTTCACCGCCGGTGCTGGTCTTGCTGACACGGCTCAACGTGCCAGCCGTCATGTCGTGGACGAAGATGTCCCACAGGCCGTTGGTGTCGCCGGTGACGAGCTTGGACGAGAACGACCAGAACGCGAGCCGCTTGCCGTCTTCCGACAGAGCCGGCTTCGAACCGCCGAAGCCGTCGGACGCATCGCTGATGAGCACGTTGGTGCCGGCCACGAGGTCGCGCCGCACGACGTTGATGCCGGACACCGGGAACGCGCCAGTGGCGAGGTTGGTGGCGCCAGTCGAGAACGCGACGACCCTGCCGTCGCCCGAGACCGTGGGCTCGAAGCTCTCGGCGTTGGCTTGCACGCCGCCTGCGCCGACGCTGACACGCGTGATACCGGTCGGGTTTTCAGCACTCCACACGAAGACGTCGCGCACGCCGTTGGTGTCGTTGGCCACGAGGTTGCTCGCATAAGACTCGAACGCGACGGTCAGCCCGTCGGCCGAGAGGGCCGGCGCCCAGCTGTCGTTGTTGCCCTCGACGCCGGTGGCGGTGGCGCTCACGAGAAGGGTCTCGCCGGTGAGTGCGTCGTGCCAGAAGACCTGCCGGTGCGCACTGGTCGAGCCTGTGCCCATGGCGGCCGCCGACGAGACAAAAGCGGTGAAGCGGCCTTCACCGTAGCCGGTGCTGGTGGCGCCGATCGCCACGTTGCTGCCACCGATCACCGGGTCGCGGCTGTCGAAGTAGGTGCCCTTGACGGCGTTGCTGGTGCTGCGGCTCACGAGATCGAAGTTGTATTCGCAGCCGACCAGCAGCGCGTTCGCCGCCACCGGCATGATGCCGCTCGCGCCCTTGTAGACCGAGCAGGTCTGCCCGGCCGGCGGTGTCTTGACCGAGACCTGGTAGGCCGCGCCGTCGAGCAGCTTGGCGCTGAAGCTGAAGTTGGCGATGTCGTAGGCGTCGGGGTTGGCTGGGCTGGGCGCGATGGTCACCGAGAGATCGTCGCCGCCGTTGTTCTGCAACGTGACCTGGCTCGCGACCGGGCCGCGCAGCACTCCCATGACCGACGTGCCCGGTGCCGGTGCCGGTGCCGGTGCCGGTGCCGGTGCCGGTGCCGGTGCGGGTGCGGGTGCGGGTGCGGGTGCGGGTGCGGGTGCGGGTGCGGGTGCGGGTGCCGGTGCGGGTGCCGGTGCGGGTGCGGGCGCTGGCGCTGGCGGCGTCCCCGCGACGGGCGCGTCCGAACCGCCGCCGCCGCAGGCGGCCAGCGCGGCTGCAGCGACGACGCTGGCCATCAGGCCGGCGATCCGCTGGCGCGATGCCAGCCGGTGGTCCGGGCTCGTTTGCGCCGGCGCGGCGCTCGGTGTCGGAGTGGTGTGCATGACGGTCCCCTGTTGGAACGCCGCGGCACCGTGCCGTGGTCGTTGGGGAGCAGTGTTCTGCGCGAGCCGTTATGAATCCGTTAGGCGCGCAGCGAGCGACAGCAGTTCAACGTTCGTGGCGTTGCGCTGCAGAAAACTGTGGCGAAAGTTCTCGGGCACATGCCGGTCGTGCACCGTCATCACCCAGTCGCGGCCGGTCTGCGCCGCGTGCCGCGCATCGTCGATGCGCCCGAGCGCCTGGAACACCCGCGCCGCCACCAGCCACAGCTCGGGCAGGTAAAACGTGTCGGGCTGGTGCTCTCGCGCCAGCGCGAGCGCCGCTTCCACGTGCGGCTGGGCCCGCGCCGGTGCGCCCAGCGCCAGGCCGCACGCGGCGGCGCGCACGTGGCCCGACAGCGCCACGCCGAAGCGTTCGCGCGCCGCGGCCCACACCGCCAGGCTGGCGCCCAGCGCCTCGCCTTCGTCGGGCGGCACGAGCCAGGTCATGAACAGGCTGGCGATGCGGTAGTAGATGTCGTTCGGGTCGGGGATGATCGCGAGCGCTTCGCGCATCAGCGGCAGGCCGTCGCCGCCGAGATGGCGCCGGGTGTCGGCGCGATGCACGAGACGCATCATCGCCAGCCCCGACTGCAGGCCGGGGTGTTCGGTCTTGAGCAGCGCCTGCGCCCGTTCGGACTGCCCGAGCTGGTGATAGATCACCACCATGCGGTGTTCGATGTGGGCGATCTCCGAGGGCGATTCGTGCGCGGCTTCGAACACCTTGCGCGCTTCTTCGAGCCAGCTCATCGCCTCGCCATAACGGCCGATGTCGCGCAGGCGGTGCGCCAGCGTCGACTGTGTTTTCATCAAGCGCACATTGGGCACCTCGCCCGCGCTGCGGGCTGTGCGCAAGGTCTGTTCACCGATCTGCGCCGAGAGCACGACCTGCCCCATTTTCGACAGCGTTGCCGCCTTGCCGCCCATGGCCTGCCACACCAGGTCGGCCCGCTCTCCGATGTGCGGCAGCGCGAGCGCGCGGTCCCAGGCGGCCACGGCATCACGCAGCCGGTCGGCGTAGTCGAGCGCAAAGCCCTGCGCCATCTCGAGTTCGAAGCGGTGACCCACGTCGTCGCTGGTGGCGAAGGCCGCAGCGAACGGCGCGAGCAAGGCCACGGCCTCGGCGGCACGGCGCCGGCCGCAGAGCGCGTACGAGAGGCTCATCGCGAACGAGAGTTCCAGCTCGGTCTGGCC
This sequence comes from Rhizobacter sp., assembly GCF_032229685.1. GTDB lineage: Bacteria > Pseudomonadota > Gammaproteobacteria > Burkholderiales > Burkholderiaceae_C > LMDS01. The sequence goes on from NZ_JAVTWP010000010.1 coordinate 213,418, forward strand.
GAGCGCGCGGGCCGCGCGGATTGCCTCGGGTGCGAGCGCGATCACCGGTTCTTCTTCGTAGTTGCGTTCGCTCAGCAGCAGCCGCACCTGCAGGGCCTTCAGGCGATGCAACTCGGTCCGCGCGGCGGCGTCGAGGTCGGCCAGTGCCGCGCTCGCCAGCTTGCCGAGCTCGAAGTTCGACAGGATGTCGGCACGTTCCAGCAACGCTTCAAAGCGCCCTTCTTCGGCGCCCGTCATCGCGTGGCAGCGGGCCGCCTCGCCGAGCAGCGCAGCGGCGTCGAGCACACGTGCACCGTGCTGCGCGCGTTGGGCTGCCCGCACGAACGCGGTCGCCGCCGGCGCCCACTGCTGAGCTTCTGACCAATGCCAGGCCAGGCGCGCCGGCTCGCTCACGCGGCGTTCGAGAAACGCGGCGATCTGGCCGTGCAGGTGCTGCGCGATCGGGCGCGGCACCGAGGCCAGCACGGCCTCGAAGATCAGGTCGTGCGCGAAAGCGCCGTCGCGCAGCACCTGGGCCTGTTCGAGTTCGGTCCAGGCATCGGCGAGGTCGAGCACGGGCACGCCGAGCACGTCGGTCGCGAGCTCGATCGAGAAGTCCTGCCCGGCCACGGCACCACAGCGCGCCAGCCGCACGGCAGCGGCCGACAGGCGCGAGAGCCGCCGCTCGATCAGACGCGCCACGCTGCCGGGGCGTGGCAAGGTGAGCGTGCCGAGCCGGCCGTCGGCCCAGGCCTGGCGCAAAGTCTCGAGCGCGAACAAGGGGTTGCCGCCGGTGTGGCGGTGCAGTTGTGCCGCCAACGCAGGGGCATCGACGCCGTCGAGCCCGAGCGAGGTGACCAGTTCGAGCAGCTGCGGCACACCGAGCGGTGCGAGCCGCAGCGGCTGCAGGCGCTGCTCTTCGAGCAAGGTGTCCTGCACCTGCTCGACCTGCTCCGAACCTTCGGAGGGTCGTTGTGCGAACGCCCAGGCCAGGCCGGGCAGCGCATCGACGTGCAACATCACGACCAGCATCTCCAGCGTGGCATCGTCGGCGAAGTGCAGGTCGTCGAGCGCGAGTGCGTCCACGCCTTCGGCCTGCGCCGCACGCAGCAGCGCCACCACGCCGCGCTGCAGCGCCACCCGCTGCACCGCAGGCGAGGCGACTGCCGCCACGCCGGCGCCCCCGGGCGCCACCTCGGGCAGCAGCCTGGCCACGTCGGCCAATGGCGAAGCGACCAGTGCCCGCGGCGCGCGCTCGACCACCGCCCGCAGCAGGCGCGCCAGCGAGGCGTAGGGCACGACCGCATCGCCCGGGCGCGCCGAGACGCCGACGCTGCCGGGCCGCACCGCCATCAGTTCCTGCAGCAGGCGCGACTTGCCCATGCCGGCTTCGCCCACCACCCACACCACCTGCTGCGCGGCCCAGCCGGCCAGCGCCGCGCGCAGGTCGTCGGCGCGGCCGATCATGCGCGGCGGGCGCAGCACCGCGGCCGGCAGGCGCTGCTCGGGCGCGCTGTCGGCACGCTCGCTCGCCTGCAGGGTGTCGAGCAGCGCCAGCGTCAGCGGCGACGGCCGGGTGCCGACCTCGTCTTTGAGCACCTGCTCGCAGCGGTCGAACGCCAGCAGGCCGGCCGCGCGGTCGCCGGCCAGGTAGTGCAGGCGCATCACGCGCCGGTGCGCATCTTCCGAGAGTGGCTCGAGCGCGAGCAGCTCGCGCGCGTGGGTGAGCGCGTCGGCGTAGTCGCGGGCCTGCTCGGCCATGTCGCACAACTCGACCAGCGAACCGCGCATGCGGCTCTGGCGGCGCTCGCGATGCTGCGCCAGCCACGCGGCGAACTCGCCACCCACGTCGTGCGACACGCCGGCCAGCACGTCGTCGGCGTCGAGCAGGTCGTGGCGCACACCGTCGGCCAGCGCGAGCGTGGCGGTGCCGGCGACGAGCGCGTCGCCGAACTGCCGGCGCAGCTGGAACAGGCGCTGGCGCAGGGCGTTGCGTGCCGCTTCGGGTTCGCTCTCGGGCCACAGCAGCTGGGCCAGGCGGGTGCGCGGCGTCGGCCCTTCGAGCGCGAGCCACGCGAGCAAGGCCGCGTCGCGCGGCGCGAGGGCCAGCATGGCAGGGCCGGCGCCCCGCACGCCGGGCACGCCGGAGAGGTGCAGCTCGAGGGCTTGGCGGGTGTCGGTCATCACGGGGAATCGGTGCGCGCGCAAAGCATAACGGCCCGCGTCGGCAAGGTTTTAGTCAGCGCCGCGTTATGGGCGCGTTATGACGCGGGGTACAGCACTCTTCGCCGACAATGGCGCTGAACTCCAGACCGGGCCCGCTTCACGTGTTCAGAACCCTTCGTGGCCAGTACTTCATCGGCAGCTTCATCGTCTTCGTGGCGATGCTGGGCCTGCTGCTCTGGAACGCCCACCAGCTCATGGGCCAGGCCACCGAAGAGCGCTTCGAGGCCGAACAGCGCGCTTTCGGGCCGCTGCTGGTGGCCGCCATCGGCCCGCTGCTGGCCGCGCGCGACTACGCCACCATCAACGACGTGGTGCAGGAAAACACCCGCGGTCAGCACCTCACGTTCGTCGAAGTCTTCGACTCGCGCGGCATGCGCGTGGCCGGCGCCGGCGACAAAAACCGCCCCGGCGCGCGGCTGAGCACGGTGCCCGTCACGCTGGCGGGGCAACGCCTGGGCGAACTGCGCTTCGGTATTCCGACCGAGGCCATCTCCGAAGCACGCGAGCGGCTGCTGCGTGGCAGCGTGTTCATCGGCGGCGTGGTGCTGATGGGCGGCATGCTGCTGCTGGCGCTGGGCACGACCTGGCTCAGCGCCGGTTTCAAACGCCTGTCGCAGGCGAGCCGGCGTGTCGCCGACGGTGACTTCTCGACCCGCCTGCCCGAGAGCGGGCGGGTGCGCGAGCTCGACGAAGTCTCGCTCGCCTTCAACCGCATGGCCGAGGCGGTGCAGGCCCGGCTCACCGAAGTGCGCGACAACGCGCAGTTTCTGCGTGGCGTGCTCGACACCTTGTCCGAGGGCCTGGTGATCGTGAACCGCGAGCGCCTGGTGCTCGACTCGAACGAAGCGCTGCTGCGCATCTGGGGCACCACGCGCGAGGCCTTCACCCACGCCGATTCCGGGCAGCACGGCGCCAGCATGCTGTGGCCCGACGGCCGCCGCATGACCGTCGACGAGCTGCCCTCGTCGCGAACCCTGGCCACCGGCCAGCCGCAGCGCGATGTGCTCGCCCAGGTGTTGCGTGCCGACGGCTCCACCGTGTGGGTCAGCGTCAACGCGACGCCGCTGCTGCGCAGTGGCTCCACCGAGCCGCATGCGGTGCTGGCCACGCTGACCGACATCAGCCGCCACGTGCATGCCGAGCTCGAACTGCGCGGCCTCAACGAAGCGCTGGAGCAGCGGGTGCAGCGGCGCACCGCCGAACTGCAGCTGGCCAAGGAAGCGGCCGAGAGCGCCAGCCAGGCCAAGAGCGAATTTCTGTCGCGCATGAGCCACGAGCTGCGCACGCCGCTCAACGCGATCCTCGGCTTCGCCCAACTGCTGGCACTGCCGCGCGACAGCCAGCCCCTGGCAGCAGCCGACCTGAACAAGGTGAACCAGATCGAATCGGCCGGCTGGCACCTGCTCGAGCTGATCAACGACGTGCTTGACCTGTCGCGCATCGAAGCCGGCGCGCTCAGCACCTCGGCCGAACCGGTGGAACTGGCCTCGCTGATCGACGAGACGCTGCCGCTGGTGCAGGCCGTGGCCGTGGCCCGGGGCGTGACGCTGGCACGGCCCGAAGGCGTGGGCGGCGGAGCCTGGGTGATGGCCGACCGCCGGCGCCTGAAACAGGTGCTGGCCAACCTGCTGAGCAACGGCGTCAAGTACAACCGGCCGGGTGGTGGTGTGGCTGTCGTCGTCGGCCCGCCAGCGAACGGCCGGCGCACGATCTCGGTGAGCGACACCGGCCGCGGCTTCACCACTGCGGAACTGCAGCAGCTCTACCAGCCGTTCACCCGCTTCGAGCGCACCGGCGACGCCATCGAAGGCACCGGCATCGGCCTCGTGATCACGAAGCGGCTGGTCGAGCTGATGGGGGGCCGGATCGACGTCGAATCGGTCTCCGGCGCGGGCTCGGTGTTCCGCATCGAGCTGCCGATCGCCGAGGCGCCGGCGCCGGCGCCGCGTCACGCCGCGCCCGCCGCGCCCATGGCCGCAGCTGCGGCAGTCGCCGTGCCGCGGCGCCTGCTGTATGTCGAAGACAACCCGTCGAACGTCGACCTGCTGCGCCAGGTGCTCACACTGCGCCCGCACTACAGCCTGGCGGTCGCCGCAGACGGGCTGGCCGGGCTGGCGATGGCGCAGGCTGAAGCCTTCGACCTCGCGATCATCGACATCGACCTGCCCGGCATCGACGGCGTCGAGCTGTGCCGGCGCCTGAAGTCGTCTGCGGGCACGCGTGCGCTGCCGCTCATGGCGCTCAGCGCCAACGCAATGCAGGCCGACATCCGGCGCGCCCGGTCGGCCGGCTTCGACCTCTACCTCACCAAACCGATCGACGTGCCGCTTGTGCTGGCGCAGATCGACCGCATGCTCGAGGCGGCCCCAGCCGCCCCGCATTGACAACGCTTGAACCTCTGCCGATGAGCCCACCCACCTTCACCCGCCGGCGCAGCCTGGCCACGATCGCCGCGCTCGGTGGCGCCGCACTTTCGCCACTGCGCGCGGCCGGCGCGCCGTTGCGGGTCGGCCTCGTGCCGTTCATGTCGCCCACGGTCTTGCTGAACGCGTTTCGCGCCGTGCGCGAACACCTCGAACGCAGCCTCGACCGGCCGATCGAGATGCTGACGAGCAAGGACTTCCGCTCGCTCGTCGAAGCGAGCGGCCGCAACGAATACGACATGGTGCTGCTGCCGGCGCACGTGGCGCGGCTGGCGATGGTCGACTGGCGCTACGAGCCGGTGGCGGGCACGGTCGACGCACTGCACGTGCAGGTGCTCGTGAAAGGCAGCGGCCCGGTCAAGACCGCGGCCGACCTGAAAGGCCAGAGCGCCGGCATGCTGGACGCGCTCTCGCTCACCGCCACCGTGGGCATCAAGTGGCTGCAAGACCAGGGCCTGGCCGGCAGCGTGAAAGTCCAGGCGCTGCCCTCGATCAACAGCGCGATGTTCGCGCTCGATCGCAACGAAGTGGCGATGGTCGTTGCCGGCACCACGCAACTGCTGCTGTTGCCGGCGAGCACACCGCGCAACGAACGTGTGCTGGCGACGATCCGCGACATTCCCGGCCCGATCTACGTGGCCCGGCCCGGCCTGCCGCCCGACGAACTGGCGCGGCTGCGCGCCGCGATGGCCGCGTTCAAGCCCGACGCCGCGTCGCCGACGACCGCGTCGAACTCGATGCTGCGGCCGGTCGGTGCCGCCGAACTGGCCGCGCTCGACCCCTTCGTGGCGATCGCGCGCCAGGCGCTGGCCGCGCCTGCGGGCGTTGCGCGCTGAGCGACCGGCATGCCGACCACGCTCGACCAACTGCGCCGCTTCGCGGTGGCGCGAAGCCTGTTCGCACCCACGACCCTGAAGCGCGCGGTGCACAAGCTCGGCTTCGTGCAGGCCGACCCGATCCGCGCCCCGGCGCGGGCCCAAGACCTCACGCTGCGCCACCGTGTGAAAGGCTATTGCGCGGGCGACCTGGAGCGGCGCTACGCGGGGCTGGGCATCGAGGAAGACTTCTTCGTCAACTACGGCTTTTTGCCGACGCCGCTGCAGGTGCTGATGCACCCGCGTTCCGGCACGCCGCCGTGGACCGCCGCGAAAAAACGCCAGGCGCAGGAACTGCTCGCCTTCGTGCGCGAACGCGGCGCGGTGCACCCGCGCGAGGTCGACCTGCACTTCGCCCACGGCAGCGCCGTCAACGCCTGGGGCGGTTCGTCGAACGCGACGACGCACCTGCTCGACGGCATGCACTACCGCGGCCTGCTGCGGGTGGCGCGGCGCGATGGCGGCGTCCGCCTGTACGCAGCGCACGACCACGACGCGAGCCGGCTCGACGCCGAAGCACGGCGCGTGCGGCTCGACGCGCTGGTCGACATCGTGGTGCAGAAGTACGCGCCCTTGCCGGCCGCGAGCCTCACCGGGCTGATCGCACGCCTGCGTTTCGCCGCGCCGCAGTGGCACGGCGAACTGAGGGCGGCGGCCTTGCGAGCCAAACAGCGCCTGGCGCATGAACGTGTCGACGGCACCGATTGGTACTGGCCCGCCGGCGAGCGCCTGCCGCGCGGCACGCCCGACGACACGGTGCGCCTGCTCGCGCCTTTCGACCCGGTGGTGTGGGACCGGCGCCGCTTCGAGCAGTTCTGGGGTTGGGCCTACCGCTTCGAGGCCTACACACCGGCACCGAAGCGCAAGCTCGGTTACTACGCGCTGCCGATGTTGTGGCGCGACCAGGTCATCGGCTGGGGCAACCTGGCTGTGAAGGACGGCGCGCTCGCCAGCAGCTTCGGCTACACCGCCGGCCGTGCACCGCGCGACGCCGCATTTCGCGCCGGCTTGCGCGACGAACTCGACCGCATGCGCGTGTTCCTGGGCGCCGAACGCTGAAAGGTGGGCCGCCGAGGGAGCGCTCAGCCGGCTTGGGGCGGCGCGGCGAGCGGCTTCTGCCCCCAGGCGATCAGCGCGCCGAGCGCCAGCACCGCGGCCGAACACGCCAGCCCGCCGCGCAGCCCGCCGGCACCGTCGGCGACCCAGCCGACCAGCGTCGGCCCCACGATCTGCCCGGCCGCGAACACGATGGTGAAGGCGCTGATCCCTGCCGGCCATGCCGCACTCGGCAAGTTGTGGCGCACGAGTGCGGTCGTCGAGGCCACGACCGACAGGAACACACCGCCGAACAGCAGCCCCGACGCGAACACCGCGACCGGGTGGGCACTGAGCACGGGCAGCAGCGTGGCGACAGCCAGCAGCGCGTTGAGCAGACGCATCGCGCCGCCGCCGCGCTGGCGTTGCAGCAACCCGGCCCACAGCCACGACGAGGCGATCACCGCCAGCCCGAGCAGGCCGTAGAACACGGTGATGAGCGCGCCGCTCAATTGCTGCTCGCGCAGCAGCGTGACCACGAAGGTCATGTAGCCGATGTAGCCCAGCCCGAACATGAAGTACGACACGAGCCCGCAGGCGAGAGGCGACCAGCGGAACGGCACCGGCGCCACACGCGCCGCACCAGCCTGGTCGAGCGTGCGGGTGGCGAGTGCGGTGATCGACGTGGCGACGAGCGCGGCCGCGCCGAGCGCCACCCAGGCCCATTGCCAGGCGTGGGTGCCGGGCAAGCCGCTGATCGGGGGCACCAGCAGGGCCGAGATCACGATGCCCACGCCGGTGCCGCCGTAGTACACGCCGAGCACCAGGCCGGCCGACGGCCCGGGCTGCACCGCCCCGCCCTGCCCGCCGAGCCGCGCCGCGAGCAGGCCGCCGCAGACGAACATGGCGGCGCTGGCGACGCCGGTGAGTGCGCGCAGCAGGTACAGCGCGGCGTCGCCCAGCACCAGGCCGTGTGCGCACAGCAGCAGGCTGGCCACCACGCCGCCCCCGAGCAATGCGCGGCGGGCGCCAAAGCGCCGCAACACCATCGGCATCGACAGCGCGCCGGCCAGGTAGCCGGCGGCGTTGACAGTGTTCATGGCCCCGGCGGTGAGGTAGGTCCAGCCCAGGTCGGCACGCATCGGCGGCAGGAGCAGCGCGTAGGAAAAGCGCGCCAGGCCGAGCGACACGGCAGCGGCCAGTGCGAGGGCGGCGGCCACGACGATGGTCGGCAGTTCGCGGGCAGGGTTCGAGGGCATCGTGGCGGGTGAAAGTGGCCACGCCCGTTGTGGTGCAGCGGGACGCAGTCTTGCACAGGTGGGCATGCGGCAGCGGCGCGCGCCTTTGTCCTACCCGAGCCCGCGCCGCCAGCCGATGGCCTGGTGAGGCCGCGGGGCGTGAAATGGCGGGCGTTTGTCATTCACCCACCCCGAGCCACAGCATGCCCGCCACCGCCACCCTTCTCGCCCCGGCCACCAAGCTGCCGCCACCGGCCACCACGCCCGCCGGCCGCCGCTTCGATGTCGACTCGGTGTTGACCTACCAGGTCAACGGCCCGACCGACTTCCTGTTCCAGATCCACGCCTTGCAGGGCATGGACCAGCAGGTGCTGAGCGAGTCGCTCGTGATCACGCCGCCGCTGCCGGTGCATGTGTACGCCGACCCGACGGTGAACCACCGCTTCGCGCGTGTGCATGCCGATGCCGGGCTCTACGAATTCCGCTACACGGCGCAGGTGATGCGTGAGCCCGACCCGGTCGATGTGTCGGCGCCCGAAGTCGCGATCGCCGACCTGCCCGACGAGGTGCTGCACAACCTGATGCCGACGCGCTACTGCGAGTCCGACCACCTGAGTCAGGCCGCACAACGGATCTTCGGCAACCTGCCGCGAGGCCACGCGCGGGTGCAAGGCATCTGCGACTGGATCCACGCCAACGTGGAATACAGGATCGGCAGTTCGACCGCCACCACGACCGCGCGTGACGTGTTCGTGCAGCGCGCCGGCGTGTGCCGAGACTTCGCGCACCTGGGCATCACCTTCTGCCGCGCATTGAACATTCCGGCGCGCCTGGTGGTGGGCTACGCACGCTTCGACGAGCCGCCGCCCGACTTTCACGCCGTGTTCGAAGCCTGGCTGGGTGGCCGCTGGGTGATGTTCGACGCCACGCGCATGTCGCCGCTCGACGAACTGATCCGCATCGCCACCGGGCGTGATGCGAAGGATGTGGCCTTCGCGACGATCTTCGGGCCGGCGACGATGACGTCGATGAGCCCGCTGGTGCAGCCGGTCGTCAGCTGAGGCCGCGCGCCTCGAGCAGGCGCTGCGCGACTTCGGCAAAGCCGGCGCCACGCGCGCGCTCGGTCAGGTAAGCCGGCCACACGGTGAGCTGGTCTGCAAAGTCCATCAGGTTGGCCACGCCGACGCTGAGCGCGAAGTGGCCGAACATCAGCTGGTCGTTGGTCGAGTCGCCAACGTAGAGCCAGCGCGCGCGTTCGGCTTCGAGATCGTTCCCCAGCAAGCGCTGCACGATCCAGCGCGCGCCGCTGAGCTTGGTGTGCTCGCCGAACCAGCCGTTGATGTGGATCGAGCTCACGGTCGCGTTCATGCCTTCGGCGCGCATCACGGCCACCACCCGCTCGACCTGCGCCGGTGACAGGTGCGCGAACTCGCTGTGGTCGACCGCAATGTCGGTGACCCGGCCCGCGCTGTCTTGGGCCAGGCGGCTGCCGGGCACCTCGCTCAATACCCGGGCCGCGACGTCGCGCAAGCGCCGGGCATTCACGGCCCGCGTTGTCTCTTCTTGCGCGAACTCGATGCACAAACGGCCGTTCGCATCGCGAAACAGCGCCACCGCGCCGTTCTCGGCCACGATCGCGTCGATCGGCCAGTCTCGGGCGAAGGGCTCGCTCCAGCCCATCGGCCGGCCGGTGATCGCGATGACGTGCCGGCCGGCGTCGCGCAGGCGCTGCAACGCGCCCAGCGCGTCGGGCGTGATCGCGCCTCTGGTCGTCAAGGTGTCGTCGATGTCGGTCAACACACCGTGAACCTCGCGCAAGTCGCCTTCTGGCGCATCGGCCCACAGCCGTGATGAAAGAACACGCATCCGACGAGTTTTGCACAGCCGGGTTTTGCACGGTCGGCGCCGGCCGTCTACAATTCGCCCACTTTCCGAGGAGCGTTGCAAGGTCCACCCGTGTGCTGCGGTGGCCCCAGGCTCGGAAATGCAATTGCAACCGCGCTCACCCGCACGATGGTTCCTCGTGGGTGGGCTGCCAGTTTCGGCCAGCTTCACACAAGGTCTTGCGTGCGGGTTCCTCATTCATCTGGAGCCAAGATATGAACGCCGTTCTGAAACCCACCGCCGACTACGCGATCGCCGACCTGAGCCTTGCCGCCTGGGGCCGCAAGGAAGTGAAGATCGCCGAAACAGAAATGCCCGGCCTGATGGCCATCCGCGAAGAGTTCGCGAAGACGCAGCCGCTCAAGGGTGCCCGCATCACCGGCAGCATCCACATGACGATCCAGACCGCCGTGCTGGTCGAGACGCTGCAGGCCCTGGGCGCGAGCGTGCGCTGGGCGTCGTGCAACATCTTCTCGACGCAAGACCACGCCGCCGCGGCCCTGGTCGCGAACAGCCAGAACACCCCGGTGTTCGCGCACAAGGGCGAAACGCTCACCGAGTACTGGGACTTCACCCACAGCATCTTCGAGTTCGGCCCCAAGGGCTCGGCCACCGAAGGCCCGAACATGATCCTCGACGACGGCGGCGACGCCACGCTGCTGATGATCCTCGGCCAGCGTGCCGAGAAAGACATCTCGGTCGTCGCCAACCCCACCAGCGAAGAAGAAACCTGCCTGTACGCCGCCATCAAGGCCAAGCTCGCGGTCGACCCGACCTGGTACACCCGCAAGGCCGCCCAGATCATCGGCGTGACCGAAGAAACCACGACCGGCGTGCACCGCCTGAAAGAGATGAGCGCGAAGGGCACGCTGCCGTTCCGCGCCATCAACGTGAACGACTCGGTGACCAAGAGCAAGTTCGACAACCTCTACGGCTGCCGCGAATCACTGGTCGACGGCATCAAGCGCGCGACCGACGTGATGATCGCCGGCAAGGTGGCGGTGGTGGCCGGTTACGGTGACGTGGGCAAGGGCTCGGCCCAGGCGCTGCGCGCACTGAGCGCCCAGGTGTGGGTGACCGAGATCGACCCGATCAACGCCCTGCAGGCCGCGATGGAAGGCTACAAGGTCGTGACGATGGAATACGCCGCCGACAAGGCCGACATCTTCGTCACCACCACCGGCAACAAGTCGATCATCACGCACGCCCACATGGTGGCGATGAAAGACCAGGCCATCGTCTGCAACATCGGCCACTTCGACAACGAGATCGACATCGCCTCGATCGAGAAGTACACCTGGGACGAGATCAAGCCGCAGGTCGACCACGTGACCTTCCCCGACGGCAAGAAGATCATCATGCTGGCCAAGGGCCGCCTGGTGAACCTGGGCTGCGGCACCGGCCACCCGAGCTTCGTGATGTCGAGTTCGTTCGCGAACCAGACCATCGCGCAGATCGAGCTGTTCACCAAGTCGCAGAACTACGAAGTCGGCCAGGTCTACGTGCTGCCCAAGCACCTCGACGAAAAGGTGGCACGCCTGCACCTGAAGAAGGTCGGCGCGATGCTGACCGAGCTGACCGACGAGCAAGCGGCCTACATCGGCGTGGACAAAGCCGGCCCGTACAAGCCCGACACCTACCGCTACTGATCTGCGGATGCGCGCTGACCAACTCCTGCTGCAGCGCGGCCTGGCACCGACCCGATCGGCCGCGCAGCGGCTGATCGACGCCGGCGGCGTGCGCTGGCACGGCCCGAAAGGCTGGGCCGTGCTGCGCAAGGCCGGCGAGGACCTGCCCGAAGACTGCCGCATCGAAGTGACCGACGATGCCGAGCTGCGGTTCGTGTCGCGCGGCGGGCTGAAGCTGGACGCGGCGCTGCTGCATTGCCAGTTGGACGCGGCGGGCAAGGCCTGCCTCGACGTCGGCCAGAGCACCGGCGGTTTCACCGACGTGCTGTTGCAGCGCGGCGCCGAACGCGTGGTCGGCATCGACGTGGGCCGGGCACAACTGAGCCCGGCGCTCGCGGCCGATGCGCGTGTGCAGCTCTTCGAAGGGCTCAACGCGCGCGACGTGAGCGGCTCGCCGTTCGAGCTCGAGACCGAAGAGCATTCTTTCGACATCGTCGTCGCCGACGTGTCCTTCATTTCCTTGACCCACGTGCTGCCCACGATCGCGCGCTACCTCGCGCCTGCCGGCCGGGCGCTGCTGCTCGTGAAGCCGCAGTTCGAACTGCAGCCGGTCGACATCGGCAAGGGCGGGCTCGTGAAAGACGAAGCGGCCTACCCGCGCGTCGAGCAACGCATCCGCGAGTGCTGCGCGGGCCTCGGCCTCGCGGTGCGCGACTACTTCGCGAGCAGCGTCGACGGCGGCGACGGCAACCGGGAGTTTTTCGTCCTGGCCGAGCCGGACGCATCCACACAGAAAGACCAGGCATGAGTGCCCACCCCGACTTTCCGATCAGCTTCGAGTTCTTTCCGCCCAACACGCCCGTCGGCGACCAGAAGCTCGCCGACGTGGTGCAACAACTCGGCGCGGTGAAGCCCGAGTTCTTCAGCGTGACCTACGGTGCCGGTGGCTCCACGCGCGAGAAGACACTGAACACGGTGCACGCGATCGCCGCGGCCGGCTTCGAGGCAGCACCGCACCTGTCCTGTGTGGGTTCCACCCGCGAAGGCCTGGCAGAGATCCTGGCGCAGTACCGCTCTCGCAACATTCGCCGCCTCGTCGCCTTGCGCGGCGACATGCCCAGCGGCACGGCCTCGGCCGGAGAGTTCCACTACGCCGCCGAACTCGTGAAGTTCGTGCGCGAGACCCAGGGCGCCGACTGGCACATCGAAGTCGCGGCCTACCCCGAGTACCACCCCGAGCAGCGCTACGCGGCGCGCGATCTGGCGCACTACGCCGACAAGGTGAAGGCCGGTGCCAACTCGGCGATCACGCAGTTCTTCTTCAACCCCGACGCCTACTTCCACTTCGTCGAAGCGACGCAGAAGCTCGGAGCGCACGCGCCGGTCGTGCCCGGCATCATGCCCTTCCACAACTTCGCGAAGATCGCGCAGTTCGCGGCGCGCGACGGCATCGAGATCCCGCGCTGGGTGGCACTGAAGATGGAAGGTTTCATGGACGACGCCGCGTCGATCCGCGCCTTCGGCATCGACGTGGTGACCGAATTGTGCGAGCGGCTGATCCAGGGCGGCGCGCCGGGCATCCACTTCTACACGATGAACCAGTCGGCGGTGACGCTCGAGATCTGCAAGCGGCTCGGCCGCTGAAGCGGATTCAGGCGCCTTCGCGGCGCCACATCACACCGTCTTCGGTCAGCATCGCGTCGAGCGGCCGATCCATCGGCCCGGGGCGCAGAAACGGCAAGAAGCCGTGCGTGTAGCTCACGCCGACCGTCACCGGCCGGGGTGAGATCGACGCCAGCGTGCGGTCGAAGAACCCGCCGCCATAACCCAGGCGCACACCGCCCGGCCCGAAGCCGAGGCAAGGCACCACGAGCAGCGCGGGCGCGAACTCTTCGGTGTCTTTCGGCTTCGGGATGTCGTAGGCGTCGAGCTCGGTCGGGCAGCCGGGGTACCACACGTGGAATCGCAACTGGCCGGATTCGCGGTCGGCCACCGGCAGGCCGATGTGCCGCACGACGCCTTCGGGCGCACCTTCAGACCAGCGGTAGAGCGCGGGCAGCGGGTCGAACTCGCCCTTGATCGGCCAGTAGGCGCCGATCGAGGTTTCACGGCGGCCGACGAGCCAGGTGCGCAACACGCTCTGCAGGGCCACGGCGCGCTCCAGGCGGTCGGGCAGGGCGAGCCGCGCGGCGACCAGTTTGCTGCGCAGCGCGGCGCGGTCGGGCTCTGAAACGTGGTGCTGCATGCGGACTCCGGGTGGCGCGTCTCACGCATTGTGCAAGACTGCCGCATGGCCGCCGCCCCGAACGAATTCGTCGCCCACTGCATGGAGTTGCTCGGTTCCATGGGCACGGTGCGCTCGCGCCGCATGTTCGGCGGCCACGGCTTCTATGTCGACGACCTGTTCATCGCCCTCATCGCCTACGAGCGTCTGTACCTGAAGGTGGACTCGTCGACACGCGCCACTTTCGAGGCCGCCGGCTGCCAGCCCTTCGTCTACGACGGGGCCGGCAAGTCGGTCACGCTGGGTTACTTCAGCGCACCCGAAGAGGCCATGGAGTCACCACCGCTGATGCAGCCCTGGGCCCGGCTGGCGCTCGCCGCGGCGCTGCGGGCCAGGGCGTTGAAGCCGCCCGCGAGGCCGCCCAAGGCCCAGGCCAGGGCGCGCAAGGGCTCGGCCAGAACGGCGCCCAAGAAGCCCTGACGGCGCGGCTTCCATTGCACGCTGACGGCATGGCCGGCGTCCCAGGCCTCGATCACGGCGTTCTCGCCGACGGCCAGGCGCAGGCGTTCGCCGGCTTCCACGCGGTGGTCGCCGAGGTCGCTGTCACGCGTCAGCCAGACGCTGCCCTCCAGCACCGTGAGCTCGCCGCCGAGGCGGCCGAGGTGGACGGCCTGGCCCGTGGCCAGCGCCAGCGTGGTGTTGGCGGCGATGCGGCGGGGGTTCGGTTCGGAGTGCGTATTCATCATCAATCTCCTGCGTTCGGTGATGCAATCATCGGCGTTCCCAGAGAGATAATCCAATGAAACCCCGGTCGCTCATTGATGCACATTTGATATGAATACCCGCTCCAGCCGCCCGCTCTCGCTGAGCCACCTGCGCGCCTTCGAGGCGGTGGCGCGGCGCCTGAGCTTCAGCGGAGCGGCCGATGAGCTCTTCGTCACGCAGTCGGCCATCAGCCGCCAGATCAAGGGCCTGGAAGACGAACTCGGCGCCGCCCTGTTCGTGCGCGGCACCCGGCATGTCGAGATGACGCAGAGCGGCCAGATGCTGCTGCGGTCGGTCGAGTCGGGGCTGCAGAAGATCGACGCCAGCGTGCGCCAGATCCGCCAGGTGCGCAGCCGCAAGCGCGTCAGCGTGACCACGTTCGCCTCGTTCGGCTCGCTGTGGCTGCTGCCGCGCATCGAGGCCTTTCAGCGGCTGCACCCCGACATCGACCTGCGTGTTTCGGCCGGCGACGTGATCGCCGATCTCGACGACCCCGAGCTCGACCTTGCGCTGCGCTACTGCAGCATCGCGCAGGCACCGCCGGGTGCGGTGCGCCTGTTCGGCGAGGTGTTGACGCCCGTGGTGAGCCGCTCGCTGGCCGAGCAGATCCGGCGCGGTGACGCGCCGCCGCTGTCGACCCCCGCCGACCTGGCGCAGCACACGCTGGCCGAAGAAGACGACACCAAGTCGAGCACCGAATACCTGAGCTGGCGCCGCTGGCTCACGCTCAACGGCCAGCCCACGCTGCAACCGAAACGCTGGCTCTACCTGAACTTCACCTACCAGCAAGTGCAGGCGGCCCTGGCGGGCCACGGCGTGGCGCTGGCGCGGGTGGCGCTGGTGTTCGAAGCGCTGCAACGCGGCGAGCTGGTCGAGCCGTTCGGCCAGACCGCCCGCATCGACAGCCCCTACATGTACTGGCTCGTCAGCGCCCCCGGCAGCCGCGCCCGGCCCGAGGTGAAACAGTTCTGCGACTGGGTGCTCGACCACGCCGCGTTGACGCGAGAAGCGATCGGCGACACGGGCGCGAGCTGAGGGCCGATCGCGCTAGACCGCGCCCCGTTCGGTGACGATCAGCGTCAAGGCCTGGTCGTGGGCACGCGGCTCGAACGCCGCGGCGTCCAGCTCGCCGACCGACCAGGCGACGCCGACGGAGGTCACGTCGGGGTGCAGCGCCAGCCAGCGGTCGAAGTAGCCACCGCCATAACCGACCCTGAAACCCCCGCGTGTGAAGCCGAGGCAAGGCACGAGCACCACGTCGGGCACAGCCGGCGCGCCGCCGCTGGTGGGGATGCCGCACTCGTCGCGCAGCGTGGGCGGCGCGCCGTTCCAGCGCCGGTAGTGCATCTCGACCGGGCGTTTGAGCGCGAACGGCAGCGCCAGCGGAAATGTTGCAAGAAGTGTGTCGGCTGCGAGCAGCGCGGGTGCGTTAAATTCCGAACGGATCGGCCAGTACACGCCCAGCAGCTCGGGCTCGAGGTCGATCAAGATGGAACTCAGGCTCCGTGCCAGGGCTCCATCGGCAGCGGCGGCCTCGGGGCCGCCGACAAATTCGTCGCGCCGCGCCAGCAAGGTCTGGCGCAACGCCTTTCGGGCTTCAAGGGCCGCTTCGGTCGATGCTGAACTCAAGATGACCCCGTGATGACGTTGATGACCCACTCTCTCGAATCAGTATATGGGCGCTCCCGGCGAGCCTTGGTGGCGGTGCTGGTCGGCGCCAGCCTGCTCGGCATCGCACCGGCCGCGTGTGCGCAGACCAACGACACCAACATCACCGACGCCCGCGAAGCCTTCCGCAAGAAAGACCGTGCGCGCCTCACCACCACCCGCGCCGTGGCGCTCGCCGCCAACCACCCGCTCGCGATGTGGCCCGACTACTGGGAGCTCACCAACCGCATCGGCGAAGTTCAGCAGGCCGAGGTCAACGAGTTCGTTTCGCGCTGGCCCGGCACCTACGTCGAAGACCGCTTCCGCAACGACTGGCTGCTCGAGCTGGGCAAACGCCGCGACTGGGCCAACTTCGCTGCCGAGTTCCCGCGCTTTCGCATGAACGACGACCGCGAGGTCACGTGTTACGCGTTGCTCGTCGACCACCTCGGTGGCAAGAACGTGCGCGATGCGGCGCTGGCCAGCTGGCTCGCCCAGCGTGACGCCGACGACGGCTGCGCGCTGCTCGCCGCCACGCTGTTCGACGCCAAACAGTTCACCGCCGCCGACGTGTGGCGCAAAGCCCGCTTCGCGATCGACGCCGGCCGCCCGCGCGCGGCGCGCCAGGCCGCGGTGATGATCAGCGTGGCCGCCGGCGCGGCCACCACCGAGCTCGCCGAAAACCCCGCGCGCTATCTGGCGCGCAATGCCTCGGCCACGCCGCGCGCCAACGCCGAGCTCACGCTGCTGGCACTGATGCGCATGGCGAGCAACGACCCCGAGGCCGCCTCGGGCCAGCTGAGCGATCGCTGGGACCGCGCGCTGCCGGCCGACCTGGCCGCCTGGGCCTGGGCCTCGGTCGCGAAGCAGTCGGCGATGAAACTGCAACCCGAAGCCGCCGACCACTACCAGCGCGCCGCACTCAGCGCCGCCAAGGCCGGGCGCGAGATCGACTGGCCCGACGACACGCTGGCCTGGAAGGTGCGCGCCGCATTGCGTGCCGACAACGGCAAGGCCCGCTGGCAGCAGGTCATGCAGGCCATCAACGCGATGGGCTCGGCCGAGCAGCGCGACACCGCCTGGGTCTACTGGAAGGCGCGCGCGATGCTGGCCATCGCCGGCGACTCTCAAGACTCCGAGTCGATGCGCGCCGGCGGGCGCGAGCTTCTCGGTGGCATTGCGAACCAGGTCAACTTCTACGCCGCGATGGCGGCCGAACAACTCGGGCAGGCGGTGTTCATGCCGGCACGGCCCGAACCGCTCACGGCCGAAGAGCGCGCCGCCGCGCTGCAAAAGCCCGGCCTCGTGCGCGGGCTGCAACTGATCAGCCTCGGGCTGCGCAGCGAAGGCGAGCGTGAATGGAACTTCACGCTGCGCGGCATGAACGACCGCGAACTGCTCGCCGCTGCACAACTGGCCTGCGACCGCGAGGTCTACAAGTCCTGCATCAACACCAGCGACCGCACGCGTGGCGAGATCGACATGACGCAGCGCTTCCCGACGCCCTACCTGAAAGAAGTGACCACGCATGCGCGCGAGATCGGTGTCGACGTGGCCTACGTCTACGGCCTGATCCGTCAGGAATCGCGTTTCATCATGGACGCACGTTCTGGTGTGGGCGCCTCGGGCCTGATGCAGCTGATGCCCGCCACCGCGCGCTGGACGGCGAAGAAGATCGGCCTGCCCTACACCGCCGATCTGATCACCGACCGCGACACCAACATCAAGCTCGGCACCTCGTACCTCAAGCTCGTGCTCGACGACTTTGGCGGCTCGCAGGCGCTGGCGGCCGCAGCCTACAACGCCGGCCCCGGGCGCCCGCGCCGCTGGCGCGAAGGGCCGGCCCTGGAAACGGCGGTCTGGGCCGAGAACATCCCGTTCCCCGAAACGCGCGACTACGTGAAGAAGGTGCTCAGCAACGGCAGTTATTACGCCGCGGTGATGACCGGCCAGACCCCTTCACTGAAAAGCCGGCTCGGCCGCGGCATCGCGCCGGCCAGCGCCAGCGCGACCGAGAACAAGGACCTGCCGTAGAAATGCGCGGCGGGCCCCTCGGCGGTGCGCATCAATCGCATGCGTTTTCGTCAAGCCTGACGCGCAGGCTGCCGGTTAGCATGCCGCTCTTCCATCGAAAGAGGCGGCCATGAAGCTCTACATCGGCAACAAGAACTATTCGTCGTGGTCGATGCGGCCGTGGGTGCTTCTGAAGCAGGCCGGCATCCCGTTCGACGAAGTGAAGCTGCGCTTCGACGCGTTCTCGCCGGAGTCGAAGTTCAAGACCGACCTCGCCCGCATCAGCCCGGCCGGGCGTGTGCCGGTGCTGGTCGACGGCGACCTGACGGTGTGGGACACGCTGGCGATCGCCGAATACGTGGCCGAGCGTTTCCCCGACAAACAACTCTGGCCGCAGGACGTGATGGCGCGTGCCCGTGCGCGCAGCGTCTGCGCCGAAATGCATTCCGGCTTCGGTGCGCTGCGCAGCCATTTCCCGATGAACATCGAAGCGGCGCTGCCCGACGTCGGCGCGCGCGTGCTGGCCGAGCAGGCCGGCGTGCGCGACGACCTGGCGCGGCTCGTCGGCATGTGGTCGGCGCTGCTCGAGACGAGCGGCGGCCCGATGCTGTTCGGCAGCTTCGGCATCGCCGATGCTTTTTTTGCGCCGGTCGTGATGCGCCTGAACACCTACCGCGTGCCGGTGCCGCCCGCGATCTCGTCTTACATGCAGCGCGTGACAGCCTTGCCCGGCGTGGCCGCGTGGATCGCCGACGCGCTGGCCGAGCGCGACTTCCTCGACTTCGAAGAGCCCTACCGCACGCAGGCCTGAACCAGCGTTCACGCGGGCCCTAAACTGCCCGCATGAAACGTTATCTGGTCGGTGGTGCGGTGCGCGACACGCTGCTCGGTCGGCCCGTGCTCGACCGCGACTGGGTCGTCGTGGGCAGCACACCGCAAGCGATGCTCGACGCCGGCTACGTGGCCGTGGGCCAGGACTTCCCGGTCTTCCTGCACCCGCAGACCCACGAAGAACATGCGCTCGCGCGCACCGAGCGCAAAACCGCGCCGGGCTACCGTGGCTTCGAGGTGCACGCCGACCCGGGCGTGACGCTCGAAGACGACCTGCTGCGCCGCGACCTGACGATCAACGCGATCGCGCAGGACGAACACGGCGCGCTGATCGACCCGCACGGCGGCCAGCGCGACCTGCGGGCCAAAGTGCTGCGCCATGTGTCGCCGGCCTTTGCCGAAGACCCGGTGCGCATCCTGCGTGTGGCGCGCTTCGCAGCGCGCTTCGACGACTTCAGCGTCGCACCCGAAACACTCGCACTGATGCAGCAGATGGTCGAAGCCGGCGAGGTGGATGCCCTCGTGCCCGAACGCGTGTGGCAGGAGCTTTCGCGCGGGCTGATGGAGAACAAGCCTTCACGCCTGTTCGACGTGTTGCGCGCGTGCGGCGCCCTCGCCCGCCTGCTGCCCGAAGTCGAGCGCCTGTGGGGCGTGCCGCAGCGCGCCGACTACCACCCCGAGGTCGACACCGGTGTGCACCTGATGATGGTGCTCGACATGGCGGCCCGGCTGGACACGAACCTGGCGGTGCGTTTCGCCTGCCTCGGCCACGACCTGGGCAAGGGCACGACACCCGCCGAAATGCTGCCACGCCACCTCGGCCACGAGCAGCGCAGCGTGGCCCTGGTGCGCGGCTTGTGCGAACGGCTGAAGGTGCCGGCGGCGTGCCGCGAACTGGCCGAAGTGGTGGCGCGCGAGCACGGCAACATCCACCGCAGCGCCGAGTTCGGCGCCGCCGCGCTGGTGCGCTTGCTGGAGCGCTGCGATGCCTTTCGGCGCCCCGAGCGTTTTGCCGATACGCTGCTCGCCTGCGAGTGCGACGCGCGCGGGCGCGGTGGCCTCGAAGACTCGGCTTACCCGCAGCGCGAGCGTCTGATGCAGGTATTGCGCCTGGCGCTGTCCACCGACACCGCCGCCGTGGCGGCCGACGCCGCAGCGCGCGGCCTGAAGGGCCCGGCGCTCGGCGACGCGATCCACGCCGCGCGCGCGGCCGCGGTGGCGGCGGGCCTCGGCCCGGTCAAGGCCTGACGATCCCCAGCTCGATCAACGCCCGCGCCGTGTCGGCGATGCTCTGCTCCACCGGCCGTGTGGCCCAGCCGAGCGCGGCCTTCGCGTGCGACGCGTCCTGGTTGCGCACCGAACCGAGTTCGCTCACCACGGCGCGGGCCAGCGGGTTGA
The DNA here is from genome assembly GCF_032229685.1 of Rhizobacter sp. Taxonomy (GTDB): domain Bacteria; phylum Pseudomonadota; class Gammaproteobacteria; order Burkholderiales; family Burkholderiaceae_C; genus LMDS01. Next base: position 233,584 of record NZ_JAVTWP010000010.1, read on the forward strand.
AGCGCGCCGCCACGCGCACCAGCCAGTCGGGCACGCCGCGGGTCGGCGCCTTGTGGGCCAGCGGGCCGAGCTCGGCGCGCAGTATGTCGGCGATCTCACGCAGCTTCATGAATCGGCCCGAGGCGATGAAGCGTTCGCCGGCCATGTTCGGCGCCTTCAGCGCACGCAGGTGCAGGTCGGCCACGTCGCGCACGTCGACCACACCGAAGCCGATGTCGGGGCAGGCGCGCATGCTGCCGTCGAGCATCTTCTTCACGACCACGACCGAGGCCGAGTAGTCGCGGCTCCACACCGGCCCCAGCACCACCGACGGGTTGATGCTGCAGAACTCGAGGCCGCCGCCTTCCTGTGCCACCCAGTCGCGCGCGGCGCGTTCGGCGATGGTCTTGGACTGCACGTAGGCCGTGATGCCGGGTCGGTCGAGCAGCGTCCAGTCGGCTTCGGTGAAATGGTGAACGCCGCGCCCGCGGCCATAGGCGATGGCGGCCACCGAAGAGGTCATCACGAAACGCCTGACGCCTGCTGCCTTCGCGGCGCGCAACGCCCGCAGCGCGCCGTCGCGCGCCGGCACGATCAACTCGTTCGCATCTTTCGGCACACCGCTGGGCAGCGGCGAGGCGAGGTGCGCCACATGGCTGCAGCCGGCCATCGCCTCGGCCCAGCCGGTGTCTGCGTTCAGGTCGGCGGCGAAGAAACGGAGCCGGCTGTTGTCGACGGCCAGCAAGTCGCGCACCGCGCTTTCGCGGGCCAGGCTGCGCACGGTCGTGTGCACCGTCCAGCCTTCGGCGACGAGTTGGCGGATCAGGAAGCCGGCGATGTAGCCGCTGCCACCGGAAACGAGCACTTGATCGGCCATCGGAACGCTCCTGCTGTGTGCGCGCTGCGTTGCGCCGCGCCATTGTGGGCGGGTTTCCGGCCTGCTGCGAGCGCGCCGCGGGCGATAGCATGGCCCGATGAATACCGGCGGACGGGGGAAGAAGACTTGAGCGCATCCTTGCAGGCAGAAGCCGAGCCGCGTTACGGCTGGGTCGTCGTGTGGGCCTGCTTCGTTGCGCTGGCCGTGATCTTCGGCGTGGCCTATTCCTTCGCCGCCTTCTTCGGCTCGTTCGCCACCGAGTTCAAGGCGAGCCGCGCCGAAGTCTCGCTGGTGTTCGGCCTGTCGGGCCTGCTCTATTTCGTGCTCGGTGCGTTCGGCGGCATGCTCGCCGACCGCTTCGGCCCACGCCGTGTCACGAGCGCCGGCATGTTGTGCATCTGCGCGGCGCTCGTGCTCGGCAGCATGGCGCATTCGATGCTGGAGCTGACGCTGGTCTACGGCGTGGGCCTCGGTGTCGGCATCGCGCTCGTCTACACCCCGGCCATCGGCTGCGTGCAGCCGTGGTTCACGCGCCGCCGCGGCCTGGCCGCAGGCATCGCGAGCGCGGGCATCGGCGCCGGCACGTTCGGCGTGCCTCTGCTGGCCGCCGCTGCGATCACGCAGTGGCAATGGCGCGGCGCGATGCTGGCGCTGGCGCTCGGCGTGCTGCTGATCGGGCTCGGCTCGACCTTGATGCTGCGGCCCGCACCCGCCGCCGCGCGCCGGGCCGACGGCACCGTGCCCGGCACGCCCTTCGGCGAAGCCCTGCGCAGCCGCTCGTTCCGCTGGCTCTACGCGATGTGCGTGCTCGGCGCGCCGGCCATGTTCATCCCGTTCGCGCACCTTTCCGCTTCGGCACGCGACATGGGCATCGCCGACGCGCAGTCGGTCGGCCTGGTCGGCCTGATCGGCATCGGCAGCCTCATCGGCCGTTTCGTGATCGGCTCGGTGGCCGATCGGGTCGGCCGGCCGATCACGCTGGTCGGCGTGCAGGCCTCGCTCGGGCTGTCGATGCTGCTGTGGTGGTCGGCATCGCACTACCCGGCCCTCGCGCTGTTCGCGTTCTGGATGGGCCTGAGCTACGGCGGCATCGTGTCGCTGATGCCGGCCTTGTGCATGGACCTGTACGGCGCGCGCGCGGTCTCGTCGATCATCGGCGCGCTCTACACCGGCGCCGCGCTCGGCAACGCCGCCGGCCCGTGGCTGGCGGGCCGCGTGTTCGATTCGACCGGCAGTTATGCAACGGTCATCATCGCTTGCGCGCTGCTTTCCGCAGGCGCCACGTTCTCGGGCTGGCGCGCGGTGCGCCGCTGAGGCATCGCCGCAAGAATCGGCGCGCCGACAAAGCAAAATGAACCACGTTCAGCATCAGTTTTCATCTTCACAGCCACCATGACCTGCTCCAGCCGATCGTTCACACCCCAGGCCCCGTGGGCCGCACTGGCCGCCGCAGCGGCGTTCGCCCTCGCCGGCTGTGCCACCCCGGGCGGCCCGCCAGTCGCAGGCCCTGCCGCCGCGCCAACGCCGCCCCCGGCCGCAGGCGCCACGCGCCCGGCCGCCACGCCGCCCGCCGCTGCGGCATCAGGCCCCACCGCGGCGGCGCGGCCCGAACCCGCCGCACCCCGCCCCTTCGCCGACGTGAGCAAGAGCGCCACGCGGCAAGACGGCTTCGTGCCCTTGTGGCGCGAAAAAGAAAAGGTCTGGCTCGAGATCGCGCCCGAGCGGCTAGGCAAGCCTTTCCTGTTCAGCGTGAACGTGGCGCAGTCGGTCGGCGAGCGCGGCCTCTACGGCGGCCAGATGGCCGCGAGCTGGCTGGTCGAGTTCCGCCGCATCGGCAACCAGATGCAGCTGGTGGCCAAGCAGGTGGGCTTTCGCAGCCCCGGTGACGCGGCGGCGAACCGCGCCGTCGGCGAAGGCTTCAGCGACAGCCTGATCGCTTCGGCGCCGCTGGCCAGTGCCGAGCACACTGAGCGCAAGTCGGTGCTGGTGGACGCGGCCTTTCTGCTCGGCGATGTGCTCGGTTACAGCACGCGACTCGAGCAGGCCTTCCGCCTGCCCTTCGCGGCCGATCGCACCAACTCGTTCTTCGAGTCGACCCGCGCCGAGGCAGGGCTGAGCACGCTGTCGAGCAAGGTGCACTTCGCGGTGGCGCGCATTCCTGCGCCGCCGCTGCTGCCGCCCGGTGCGCCCGCACCGCAGACCCCGCCACCGCCTGCCACCACACCCGACGCGCGCAGCTTCTTCGTCGGCTTCGTCTACAACCTGCGCGAACTGCCCGAGCAGCCGATGGCGGTGCGTGCCGCCGACCCGCGCGTCGGCTTTTTCACCGACAGCTACACCGACCTGTCGAACGACCTGCGCGCCAACCCGCGCGTGCACAACCTCAAGCGCTGGCGTCTGGAAAAGAAGGACCCGCAGGCGGCCCTGTCCGAGCCGGTCAAGCCCATCACCTACTGGATGGACCGCAACATTCCCCAGCGTTACCGCGCCAGCGTGCAGGCCGGCATCCTCGAATGGAACAAGGCCTTCGAGCGCATCGGTTTCAAGGGCGCGATCGTCGCGCGCCAGCAACCCGACGACGCCGACTTCGACACCATGGACGCGAGCCACGCCTCGATCCGCTGGTTCGTCGGCGCCGACGTGGGCTTCGCCCGCGGCCCCAGCCATTCCGACCCGCGCACCGGCGAGATCCTCGACGCCGACATCGGCATGAGCGACGTCTTCGGCCGCAGCTCGCGCCGGCTGGCCCGCGACGACGTGACGGCCTCGTTCGACCACGGCACCGAGCACGACGCCTGCACCTACGCGACCGACGGCGCCCAGCAGATGAGCTTCGCGCTCGACCTGCTCGAAGCGCGCGGCGAGCTCGAACCCGACAGCCCCGAGACCGAAGCCTTCGTGCAGGCCTACGTCAAGGACACCATCACCCACGAAGTCGGCCACACGCTCGGCCTGCGCCACAACTTCAAGGCCAGCACCAGCGTCACGCGCGAGCAACTTCGCGACAAGGCCTTCGGCAGCACACGCGGCATCTCGGGCTCGGTGATGGACTACAACGCCTTCAACCTGCCGCTGGCCGGCGAGCCGCGGGGCGAAGCCAACATGAGCACGCTGGGCGCCTACGACTACTGGGCCATCGAATACGGCTACAAGCCGCTCGACGCCGCCGGCGAAACCGCGGCCCTGCGCGCCATCGCCGAACGCAGCCTCACCGACCGCTCGCTGGTGTTCGCCGACGACGGCGACGTGGGCGGCGAAGCGCTCGACCCGCTGGTCAACACCTTCGACCTGGGCGACGACCCGCTCGCCTACGCGCAGCGCCGACTGGCCTTGTCGAAGGAACTCTGGGAACGCGTGCAGCAGCGCCGCCCGCAGCTCGGCGACGACCCCGAGCGGGCCCGGCGCAGCGTGCTGGCGGGCTTGCGCCAGGTGAACGCACTGCCGGCCATCGCGGCCAAGTACGTGGGCGGCATGCACACCGATCGTGCCCAGCCCGGCAGCGGCAAGCCCACGTTCCGCCCGGTGGAGCCGGCGCGCCAGCGCCAGGCACTGCGCTTCCTGACCGACGAGTTGTTCAGCGCCGCGAGCTTTCGCTTCCGCCCGGAGTTTCTGGCCTCGCTCACGCCCGACTACATCGAGTTCAACCGCAACGGGCCGTTGTCGGTCGCGGCTGCGATGCTGAGCCTGCAGACCCAGGCACTCGACCGACTGCTCGACGCCGGCACCGCGCGCCGCCTGCTGGAGCTGCCCAATTACCTGCCGGAAGCCCAGCGCAAGACCAGCATTTCGCTGAACGAGGTGTACGCCACCTTGCAGTCCGCGGTGTGGAGCGAGCTGAAGAGCGGCAAGGACATCGACGCCCCACGCCGCAGCCTGCAGCGTGAACACCTCAAGCGCCTGCAAGGCCTGCTCACGCGCCCGTCGCCGGCCCTGCCGGCCGATGCGATCAGCCTGGCGCGGATGCAGGCGGTGGAGTTGCAAGGGCAATTGCGCACGGCGGCGGCGCGCGGCGGCCAGTCGATGGAAAGCCGCGCGCACCTGCAAGACGCGCTGGCGTTGCTGACCGAAGCGCTGCGCGCCACGCTGCAACGCGGGTGACAGCGCGCCGGGCCGGCGGCGAACACAATCTTCGTTCGCCAAGCCGGCGCACCCACCCATTGCAAGAGGCCCACACCATGACCGATCTGTTCACCCTGAGGGGCCGCACCGCCCTCGTCACCGGCGGCTCGCGCGGCATCGGCCGCATGATCGCAGCGGGTTTTCTGGCGCAGGGCGCCAAGGTCTACATCTCGTCGCGCAAGGCGGCCGACTGCGACGCCACAGCGAAAGAGCTGTCGGCCCACGGCACCTGCATCTCGCTGCCGGCCGACGTGTCGTCGGTGGAAGGCATCAGCGCGCTCGTCGCTGCCTACACGGCGCGCGAAGGCTCGCTCGACATCCTTGTCAACAACGCCGGCGCCGCCTGGGGCGAAACCTTCGACACCTTCCCCGAAAAGGGCTGGGACAAGGTCGTCGACCTGAACCTGAAGGCGCCGTTCTTCCTCACGCAGGCCTTGATCGCACCGCTGCGCGCCGCGGCGAAGAATCAGCCTGCCAAGGTGATCAACATCGCCTCGATCGACGGCATCTCGGTCAACCCGCAGGAAACGTATTCCTACGCCGCCAGCAAGGCCGGGCTGATCCAGCTCACGCGCCGCATGGCGCTGCGCCTGGCGCAAGACAACATCGTCGTCACGGCGATCGCGCCGGGGGCGTTCGCTTCAGAGATGAACCGCGTCGCGCGTGACCACGCCGAAGAGACCGCCAAGCGCATCCCGGCCGGCCGCATCGGCCGCGACGAAGACATGGCCGGCGCGGCGATCTACCTCGCCTCGCGCGCCGGCGACTACGTGATGGGCTCGACGCTGGTGGTCGACGGTGGCGTGACACACGCACGCGGGTGATGTAAAGACCCTTGGCGATGCAGTTCGATAGCGGACGAATTGTTGAAATTCGTCCGCCATTGAACTACCCTTCGGGCATGAGCGCGATTCTCAAGCCCGCCGCACCACCCGTCGACCTCGCTTCTGCCACGGCCGCGCAGGCCGCCTTGCGCAGCTTCTGGCGCCTGGCCGACGCCTGGAAGCTCGGCGCCCACGAGCAGGCGGTGCTGCTCGGCGTCGGCCGCACCACGCTGTACCAGTGGAAGAGCGGCAAGGTCGGCCCGCTCGACCGGCACGTGATGGAGCGGCTCTCGTACCTGTTCGGCATCTATGCCGCGCTGCAGATCCTGCTGCCGGTGGCCGAGCGCGCCGACGAATGGGTGCGCAAGCCGAACCAGGCGCCGGTTTTCGCCGGCGCCTCTGCGCTCGACCGCATGCTCGGCGGCCAGGTGGCCGACCTCTACGTGGTGCGCCACTACCTCGACGCGCAGCGCGGGGGCAAGGCTTGAGCGTTGGCGCTGCGCCGCTGGCGATCTCGCGCATCCCGATCACGCCCACCGTCTGGCGCACGAGTTACCGCCTGATCCCGTCGCGATACCCGATCGTCGGCCTGTTTGATGCCATCGCCGACCCGGCCGATCTCGAAGTGGTGTTCGCGATCGAGGCGCTGACCAACCCGCGCATCCGCGACCAGATCGGCCAGTTGCAACTGGTGCCGCCCGAAGAGCGCATCAGCGGGCCGGGCAGCACGCCGATCATGGCGGCCTTCACGCACCTCAACCCGGAAGGCTCGCGCTTCTCGAACGGCAGCTACGGCGTGTACTACGCGGCGCAGACGCTGGAGACGGCCGTCGCCGAAGTCAGCCACCACCGCGCGCTGTTCCTGGCACGCACCGCCGAACCGGCGATCGATGTCGACATGCGCGTGATCACCGCTGGCGTCGATGCTTCGTTGCACGACCTTCGCAGCACCGGCAAACACGCTGCCCAACTGTTCGACCCCGACCGCTACGGCGCACCCCAAGCGCTCGGCCTGCAATTGCGCGAGGCCGGCAGCTGGGGTGTGGTCTTCCCGAGCGTGCGCGACAAGGGCGGTGAGTGTGTCGGCTTGTTCCGCCCCAAGGCCTTGCATCACGCCAAGCAAGGCGCGCACATCGCGCTGCACTGGGACGGCCAGCGCATCACGCACTGGTACGAAAAACGCGGCCCGAAACTGCTCAGCCGGTGAAGCCCGCGGGCGCAGGCACGTCCATCGCCAGCAGCACCTGCGCGTAGGCCTTGGCCAAGTTGTCGGTGTGCAGCGAAGCCATGCCGCCACCGCCGAGCACGTCGTGCAACACGAAGTTGATCGCGTTCAGCCCGGGCAAATCGAACCGTTCGACGCGGCTCGGCGCACGGTGCGCGAAGTGCTCGGCCACGCGCTCGGGTGTGAGCCACGCCGACAACAGCGGCAGGTCTTCGGCGCGGCGTGCGATGACGCCGATGTTGGCCTTGTCGCCCTTGTCGCCAGAGCGGCCATGGGCCAGGCGGATCAGCGGCACACGCCGGCCGTCTGATGGCGCTGCGCCGTTGGCATGCCGCAGAGCCGGTGGCAGCGCAGACCCGTCGAACCCACCCTCGCTCGGGACCGCCACCGGCAGCCGCTCGCCCGCCACGTCGACCGCCACCGCCACCGCGGCCTTGGGCCACAGAAGCGAAAACAGCCGCACCACCGGCGTCGGGCTCGGCCGGCCACCCACGAGGCCGAGCGTGCCGGGCGCCATCGACGTGGCGGCCGGCGCGAACTCGCGTGCGAAGAGCTCGAGGCTGTCTTTCGACGAACTCTTTGCGCTCATCTTCAGCACCACTTCGCGCGCCGACGTGTTGGCGTGCGCACCGAACATGTCTTCACCGCCCAGCACCTCGATGCGCGTTTCGCTGAACGCCGGCAAGCCGCGCGCCTGCAGCATGCCGCTCATGCGCGCGAGCAGCGCCTGCCCGGTGCGGCGCGCCTTGGCCACCGCCTGCTCGCCGGCGACGGTCAAAAAGCCGGTGTTGCGGTAACCGTCGGCGAAGGTCGCGCTCACCTTGTAGTGCGCGGTCGGCGCGCGGCCGGTGGCGCCGCTCACGCCGACCCGGTGCTCGCCGAGCTGCAGCATCTTCACCGCGGTGAAATCGCAGCTCACATCGGGCACGAGGTAAGCGCGCGGGTCGCCGATCTCGTAGAGCAGTTGCTCGGTCACGGTGGCCGGCGTGACGAGCCCGCCGGTGCCGGGCGCCTTGCTGATGACGAAGCCGCCGTCGGCGCTGGCTTCGACGATGGGAAAGCCGATGTTCTCCCAGTCGGGCACGTCTTGCCAGTCGGTGAACAAACCGCCGGTGCACTGCGCACCGCATTCGATCAGGTGCCCGGCGAGCGTGCCTTGCGAGAGCTTGTCGTAGTCGTCGGCCGCCCAGCCGAATTCGTGCATCAGCACACCGAGCGTCACCGCCGAATCGACGCAGCGGCCGGTGATGACCACGTCGCAACCGGCACCGAGTGCGGCCGCGATCGGCAAGGCGCCGAGGTAGGCGTTGACGCTCGCCACGCGCGGCGGAAAGGCCGTGCCGGCGAACATCTCGGTCACGCCGGCCGCACGAAACTCGGGCGCCATGGCACCGAGATCGTCGCCCACGACCACACCCACCTTCAGCGCCAGCCCGAGCTCGGCGGCCAGCGCCAGCAGCGCGTCGCGGCAGGCGAGCGGGTTCACGCCACCGGCGTTGGCCACGACCCGGATGCCACGCTCGCGGAGCGTGGGCAAGGCCTCGCGCATCATGATCTGCACGAAGTCGACCGCGTAACCGGCCTTCGGGTCTTTCGCGCGCTGCGCGGCCAGGATCGACATCGTGACTTCGGCGAGGTAGTCGAACACGAGGTAGTCGACATCGCCCGCGCCCAGCAGCTGCGGCACGGCCAGCGCCGTGTCGCCCCAGAAGCCCGAAGCCCCGCCGATGCGCACCGTGCGCGCTTCTCCTCCTGCCATCGATCGCTCCTTGTTGCCGCCGGCCGATTGTGCGCAAGCACAACCGCGCTGAGCAGAGGGTATTCGGCATCGTCTGCCAATTGCAGGCGCTGCCGAATATCATGCGCCGAGCCCAAAGGAGACGCGCCGATGACCACGCTGAATGTCAATGGAAAGAACCTCGACTTCCAGGCCGAACCCGAGACACCCTTGCTCTGGGTGCTGCGCGAGCAGCTCGGGCTGACAGGCACCAAGTACGGCTGTGGCATCGCGCAGTGCGGCGCCTGCACCGTGCACATCGACGGCGTGGCCACGCGCTCCTGCGTGCGGCCGGTCTCCACCGTGTCGGCCACCGAGAAGATCGTGACGATCGAAGGCCTGTCGCCCAACGCCTCGCACCCGGTGCAAAAGAGCTGGGCCGCGCTCGACGTGCCGCAGTGCGGCTTCTGCCAGGCCGGCATGATCATGGCGGCCGCGGCACTGCTCAAGAGCAACCCGAAGCCCACCGACGCCGACATCGACAACGCGATGACCAACATCTGCCGCTGTGGCACCTACAACCGGGTTCGCGCGGCCATCAAACAAGCCGCGACCGGCGCTTGACACGGGAGCCACCGATGAACCGCACATCCACCGCCCCCGCCACCGGCCTGAACCGTCGCCACTTCATCGCCTCGACGGCCGTGGCTGCCGGCGGCCTCGTGATCGGCTTTCATGTGCACGACCGCGTCAGCGCGCAGAGCACGGTGGCCACCCTGCCCGAGGTCAACGCCTGGGTCGTGGTCAACCCCGACGACTCGGTCGTCATTCGCATCGCGCGCTCCGAAATGGGCCAGGGCACGCTCACCGGCCTGGCGCAGCTCGTGGCCGAAGAACTCGAATGCGACTGGAGCAAGGTGCGCACCGAGTACCCCACGCCGGGGCAGAACCTGGCACGCAACCGCGTGTGGGGCAACTTCTCGACCGGTGGCAGCCGCGGCATCCGCGAGTCGCACGACAACGTGCGCAAGGGCGGTGCGCAGGCACGCATGGTGCTCGTCCAGGCAGCGGCCGACGAATGGAAGGTGAGTGCAGCCGAATGCAGCGCCGCCAACAGTGTGATCACGCACAAGCCGAGCGGGCGCACCACGACCTTCGGCAAGGTCGCCGGCGCCGCCGCGAAGCTCACGCCCCCGGCGCAGGTGACGCTGAAAGACCCGAAGGCCTGGAAGCTGATCGGCCAACCCGTGAAACGCCTCGACACGCTGGCCAAGCTCGACGGCTCGCAGGTCTTCGGCATGGACCTGAAGATGCCGGGGATGTTGAACGCAGCCGTGAAAGACTGCCCGGTGTTCGGCGGCAAGCTGAAGAGCTTCGACGCCGCGGCGATCGCGTCGAAGCCCGGCGTGAAGAAGGTGCTGCGTGTCAACGACAGCACCGTGGCCGTGGTGGCCGACACCTGGTGGCACGCCAAGAGCGCGCTCGACGCGCTGCCGATCGTGTGGGAAGAAGGCGCGAACGCGAAGGTCTCGAGCGCAAGCATCGCCGCCATCCTGAAAGAAGGCCTGAATGCGCCCGACGGCATCGTCGGCAACAGCATCGGCGACGCGCCCAAGGCGCTGGGCAGCGCCGCGCGCAAGATCGAAGCGGTCTACGCCTACCCGTTCCAGAACCACGCCACGATGGAGACGATGAACGCCACTGCGCTCTGGACGCCCGAGCGCTGCGAGGTGTGGTGCCCGACGCAGAACGGCGAAGCCGCACTCGCCGCCACCGCCGAAGCGGCCGGCCTGCCGCCCGCGAAGTGCGAGGTCTACAAGCTGAACCTCGGCGGCGGTTTCGGCCGTCGCGGCACGCACGACTGGGTGCACCAGGCGGTGGCCATCGCGAAGCAGATGCCGGGCACGCCGGTCAAGATGATCTGGTCGCGCGAAGAAGACATGACGCACGGCAAGTACCACCCGGTCACGCAGTGCAAGCTCAGCGCCGGGCTCGACGCTCAGGGCAACCTCACGGCGCTGCACATGCGCATCTCGGGCCAGTCGATCCTGGCCGGGCTGTTCCCGCAGAACCTGCAGAACGGCAAGGACCCGGTGGTGTTCCAGGGCCTGCTCTCGAACAGCCCCGAAGGCTCGATCGGCTACGCGGTGCCGAACCTGCTGGTCGACCACGCGATGCGCAACCCGCACGTGCCGCCGGGTTTCTGGCGCGGTGTGAACCTGAACCAGAACGCGGTCTACCTCGAAAGCTTCATCGACGAGGTGGCGCACGCCACCGGCAAAGACCCGCTCGCTTTCCGGCGCGCGCTGCTCGTCAATTCGCCGAAGCACCTGGCTGTGCTGAACGCGGTGGCCGAGCGCGCCGGCTGGGACAAGCCGGCGCCGAAGGGGGTGTACCGCGGCCTGGCACAGATCATGGGCTTCGGCAGTTATGTGGCGGCTTGCGCCGAGGTGTCGGTCAGCAACGAAGGCGTGCTGAAGGTGCACCGCATCGTCGCCGCCACCGACCCGGGCCACGCCGTGAACCCGCAGCAGATCGAAGCGCAGGTCGAAGGCTCGTTCGTCTACGGCCTGTCGGCGGCACTCTACGGCGGCTGCACGGTGAAAGACGGCCGCATCGAGCAGGACAACTTCAGCACCTACCCGGTGATGCAGATGGACAGTTGCCCGAAGGTCGAAACCATCGTGATGCCTTCGGGCGGTTTCTGGGGCGGCGTGGGCGAGCCGACCATCGCGGTGGCGGCGCCGGCCGTGCTGAACGCGATCTTCGCGGCCACCGGCAAGCGCATCCGCGAACTGCCGCTGAAGAACCACAGCCTGAAGAAGGCATGAGGCTTCGGGGTGCTGCGGGTGTCGTGCTGATGATGGGCGCCGCGCTCTGCACTTCGGCGCCGGCGCAGGCGCCCGAGCGCGTCGCGGCCTACCGGGTCGTCGGCGACACGATCCCGGCGGCGCTCACATCGATCCCCGGCGATGCCGCACGCGGCCGTGCCATCGTGACGAACAAGCAGCTCGGCCTGTGCCTGCTGTGCCACACCGGGCCGTTTGCCGAAGAGCCTTTCCAGGGCAACCTCGCGCCCGACCTGGCCGGCGTGGGCAGCCGTTTGAGCGAAGGCCAGCTGCGCTTGCGGCTCGTCGACGGGCGGCGCGTCAACCCGCAGTCGGTCATGCCGGCCTACCACCGCACCGACGGCCTCGAACGTGTCGGCCCGGCCTGGCAAGGCAAACCGCTGCTCGCGGCGCAGCAGGTCGAAGACGTGGTCGCGTTCCTGCGCACACTGCGCACGGCCCGATGAACAAGAACCGCCGCACACTCGTCCGCGGCGCCGCCGCGCTCGGTGTGTTCGGCTGGGCGCGTGTGGTCACCGCCGCAGAGGGTGGCTACGACATGGCATTGGCGCTCGCGATCAAGCAGTACGTGGGCGACGCGCCGGTGCGCGTCGGCAAGGTCAAGCTCGACGTGGCCGAGCTGGTGGAGAACGGCAACACGGTGCCCTTGAGCGTGTCGGTCGACAGCCCGATGACGGCCACCGACCACGTGAAGCGCATCGCCGTCTTCAACGAACGCAACCCGCAGCGTGACGTGGCCCGCTTCACGCTCGGGCCGCGCAGCGGGCGCGCGCTCGTGGCCACGCGGATTCGCCTGGCCACTTCGCAGAAGCTCGTGGCCATCGCTCAGATGAGTGACGGTTCGTACTGGTCGCACACCGCCGACGTGATCGTCACGCTCGCGGCCTGCGTGGAAAGCTAGGGCCTCGCCGTGGCACGCGCAATCCTCACCCTGCCCGCCAGCGCGAAGCGCGGCGACACCATCGAGATCCGCACGTTGATCGCGCACCCGATGGAAACCGGCTACCGCCCCGGCGACGACGGCCGCATCGTGCCGCGCGACATCATCCGCCGCCTGAGCTGCCACTACGACGACGAGCTGGTGTTCAGCGCCGAGCTGTTCCCGGCCTCGTCGGCGAACCCCTTCATCTCGTTCTGCACGATCGCGCTGGCGAGCGGCACGCTGCGCTTCACCTGGGAAGGCGACAACGGTTTTCTGCACACCGAAAGCCGCTCGATCAGCGTGACATGAAAGCCGGCCGCTCCGCCGCGTGCGCGGCGCTGGCGCTCACGCTCGCCGGCAGCACGCTCGTGGCGGCCCAGGACACACGCCGCTCGGGCTTCGACTTCATGAGCCCGCAGACGAAGGCGATGCAGCAAGACGACAGCATTAACCCGGCGATGCTGTGGGTGTCGGACGGCGAAGCCTTGTGGAACCGCAAGGTGGGCGCGAGCGAACGCGCCTGTGCCAGCTGCCACGCGAATGCCGCGACCAGCATGCGCGGCGTGGCCGCGACCTATCCGCGCTTCGACAGCGCGCTGCAACGGCCGCTCGACCTGCGCCAGCGCATCAACGTGTGCCGCGTGAAACACCAGCAGGCTGCGCCGCTCTTGGCCGAAAGCCAGGAGCAGCTGGGCATCGAAGCCTTCGTGGCCCTGCAGTCGCGCGGCCTGCCGATCGCACCCGACGCCGACCCGCGCGTGCAGCCCTTCCGCGAGCGTGGCGCAGCGCTGTTCAGGCAACGCATCGGCCAGCTCGACCTGTCGTGCACCGCGTGCCACGATGCACTCGCCGGCCAGCGCCTCGGCAGCGCGGTGATCCCGCAGGCGCACCCCACGGGCTACCCGATCTACCGGCTCGAATGGCAAGGTCTCGGCTCGCTGCAGCGGCGCCTGCGCGGCTGCATGAGCGGCGTGCGCGCCGAACCGTTCGCTTTCGGTGCACCCGAGCTGGTCGAGCTGGAGCTGTACCTGATGCAGCGCGCCGCCGGCATGCGACTTGAAACACCGGCCGTGAGGCCCTGACGCGGCCGGCCGTTCACGCGCCCTTCACACAGGCTGCACGATTCCCCGGCGAAGCTTCGCACGCGCTTCGCACGCCGGAACGATCCTGAGCGCCTTGCCGCGGCCGCGCGGCGCGCCACTCAGGAGTCTATTGATGCCCACCCCCACAGACACCCCTTCGAGCGCCCTGCGCACACCGCCGCGCAAGTTCCCGCTGCTGAGCAAGGCGCTCGCCGTCGGCGGCGTCTTGCTGGCGCTGACGATCGCGCTGGAATCGGTGCGTGATGTGGTGCGCGAGCGCGAAGGCCGCTTGCACGAAGCAGAGCGCAGCGTGGCCGACAGCCTGGCCTCTCAACAGATCCTTCTCGGCCCGATCTTGCAACGCCGCTGCACTGAAACCTGGAACAGCGTGCAAGGCGAAGGCAAGGACAGGAAGACCGTGCCCGAGCGGCGCGAGTTCGTGCTCGGTGCCACCCCGGCCACGCTGGCGGTGAGCGCCAAGGCCGTGATCGAGCCCCGCCAGCGCGGCATCTTCAAGGTCAACGGCTATGCGATGCAGGCCCGGCTCGACGCCGGCTGGGCCGACCTGGCCGCACTGCAGCCTGCGGCGGAGCACGCAGGGTCGAAACTGCTGTGCGATGCACCGCTGATGTTCGTCGCGGTCGGTGACGCGCGTGGCATCCGCAACGCCACGATCACCGCCGCCGGCACCAGCCTGGCGGTGTTGCCGGGCACCGAGCACGCGAGCCACCCGCGCGGCTTTCACGCCGTGCTGCCGGCCGCGCTGGCCGACACGGCGGGCCCGCTGCAGGCCGAAGTGACGCTCGACCTGGTCGGCAATGGCGACCTGGCGTTCGCGCCGGTGGCCGACACGACACGGGTCGCCCTGGCCTCCGACTGGCCGCACCCCTCGTTCAGCGGCCGCTTTCTGCCGACGCAGCGCAGCATCACCGAACAGGGTTTCACGGCGAGCTGGCAGCTCAGCGCACTCGCCACCTCGGCACCAAGAGAAGTGCTGCGCGGCGGCACGGCCTGCGCGCCCGGTGGTGGCACGGTCGACAGCAGCATGCCACCGGCCACGCCCGCGCCCCGTTGCATCGAGACCTTCGGCGTGAGTTTCATCGACCCAGTCAGCGCTTACGTGCTGAGCGACCGCGCCACCAAGTACGGCCTGTTGTTCATCGCCCTCACCTTCGTCGGCGTGGGCCTCGTCGAAGTGCTGCGCAGGCTGCGGGTGCACGCGCTGCAGTACCTGCTGGTGGGCAGCGCCGTGGCGGTGTTTTTCCTGCTGCTGGTGAGCCTGACAGAGCACATCCACTTCAGTTGGGCCTACCTGGTGGCCAGCGCCGCGTGCACGCTGCTGCTCACGTTCTACGGCAGCTTCGTGTTGCAAGGCTGGCGTGCCGGCGCACTGTTCGGCTCGGCGATCGCAACGCTGTACGGTGCGCTCTTCTTGCTGCTGCAAATGGAGCAAAGCGCGCTGGTGCTCGGCTCGACCCTGCTGTTCGCCGTGCTCGCCGGCGTGATGGTGGCAACCCGGCGGGTCGACTGGTATGCACTGCTCGACAAGCTGCGCACCGAGGCCGCTCGCGCGGCGCCGTGATGGCGGCGGCCGCAAGTCACCAGCTCAGCGGGTTCACCCGGTACAAGCCACTGAGCTCGCGAAACAGCGCCGCGTGCTCGGCGGCCAGGCGTTGCGGCTGCTCGAAGAAGACCTCGGAAGCCACCGCGAAGAACTCGGCCGGGTCGGTGGCGCCGTAGTGGCTCAACAGCGAAGGCTGGCCGTTGGCAGCACGCTGCTGCAGCAACGCGAATTCGGTAGTCATCACCCGCGCCCAGCGCGCCCGCCGGCCGCGGCCGCGCAAGTGAGGTGCGCCGTTGGCCGGGCCGTTCTCCTGGTCGAGCTGGTGCGCGAATTCGTGGATCACGACGTTGTGGCCGTCGTCGGGTGTGAGCGCACCTTCGAGCGTGTCTTCCCACGACAGGATCACCTGGCCCTGCGACCATGATTCACCGGCCAGCGCGCGGCGCTGCTCCTGCAACACACCGCTGCCGTCGGGATGCAGCTTGTCGACGACGAAGGCGCCGGGGTAGACGAGCACCTGGCGCAGGTTCGCAAAGTAACCGGCGCGGCGGTTCAGCAGCAGCAGGCAGGCCTGCGCAGCGATCGTCACGCGCATCTCGTCGGTCACGACGAGGCCGTTGCAGCCGATGAACGGCTTCTCGGCCAGAAAGACCTGCACATGCTTCTTCAGCTGCAGCTGCAGGTCGGCGGGCATGGTGTGGAAATACGGCCAGCGCTGCCGCAGGATCTGCCGCCACTCGGGCGGGAACGGCTGGCGCCGCACCCGCTGCCGGCGCCATTCGGTGAAGAGCGGCTCACGCAGCAGCCAGCCGAGCACCAGCAGCGTCGTGATGGCAAGAATGAGCAGGGGCAAGGTGGGGTGCAGAGCGCGGCGGCGTGTGAGACCTCGGACGTGGGTGCGTGAAGCCGCATTTCAACGCCCGCCTCGCCGGCCGTCGACACTTGACCCTCACGCTGCGTCAGGCCATATGCTCGACTTCACCGGCACTTGCCGGCGCACGATGAAAGACGGGTCATGTTGCTGAAGGTGGGTGAGCTGGCCAAACGCAGCGGCCTCACGGTGCGCACCCTGCACCACTTCGACGAGATCGGGCTGCTCCAGCCTTCGGCCCGCTCCGAGGCCGGCTACCGCCTGTACAGCCGTGAAGACGTGGCACGGCTGCACGGCATTCAGGCACTGCGCCACTTGGGGCTGCCGCTGAAGGAGATCAGCACCATGCTGGCCGGCGACGGCAGCGCATTGCCCTCGATCGTGGCGCGCCAGATCCGCGCGCTCGACCACGAGATCACTCAGGCCACCGAACTGCGCTCTCGGCTGGCGCTGATGATGGAGCGCTACTCCGCCGGTGCTCAGCCCGAGATGGCCGACTGGCTCGCGTCGCTCGAGATGATGGCCACCTACGCCCGCTACTTCAGCGCCGACGAGATCAAGCGCATCGTCGGCAACTGGCCTCGCGTGGAGGCCGAATGGCCGGCGCTGGAGGCCGAGGTGCGGCAGATGATGGCGCGCGGCGTGCCCGCCACCGACTTGGCGATGCAGCCACTGGCGCACCGCTGGATGGGCCTGATCCACCACTGGCTGGACGGCGACTTCTCGCTCATCGAGCGCTGGGGCACGATGTACAAGGCCGAGCCGGGTGCGCGACGCGAGAGCGTTGGCCCCGACCTGAGCGTGGTGCGCTACGTGGAACAGGCCACCGAGCTGCGCATGGCACGCTGGAAGTCCTACTTCACGTTGGCCGACATGAGCCGCTTCCGCTGGGTGCCGCTGAGCGAGTGGCACGAGGTCGACGCAGAACTGCAGACCCTGATCGCGCAGCGCATGCCGCCCGGCGACCCCGCTGCCCAAGCCGCCTGTGCGCGTGCCGATGCGCTGGCGAGCCGCAGCGTCGGCGACGACCCGGAGCTGCTGCGCAAGCTGGCCGCGGCGATGGCGGCCGACCCGGTGCTGCGCGCCGGCGCGAAGATCGGGCCCGAGGCCCTGGCCTACCTGAAAGCGGTGCGCGCTGCGCGAGGGGCTTGACCCTGACGTGGCGTGAGGCCCGAGAGTGCGGCCCATCGTCACGCACAGGAGCACGCTCATGACCTCTTCGGCTTCTTCCGCCACACCGGCCGCCGCCACTTCCCCACCCCGCAACAGTTTGCTGCGCAACCGCAACGTGGCGTGGCTGATGGGCGGCTCGCTGGTGTCGCTGCTGGGCGACCAGTTCACCCTGGTCGCACTGCCCTGGCTGGTGCTGCGCCTGACCGGCGACACGCTGGTGCTCGGCACCGTGCTCGCACTGCTCGGCATTCCGCGCGCCTTGTTCATCCTGCTCGGCGGTGCGGTGGTCGACCGCTACTCGCCGAAGCGGGTGCTGATGCTCAGCAAACACGTCAACACCGCCCTGCTCGGTGCACTCGCGCTGCTGGTGCTGTTCGACCGACTCACCTTGCCGCTGGTGTACCTGCTCGCGCTCGGCATCGGCTTGTCGACGGCGTTCAGCATTCCGGCCGGCACGTCGATGCTGCCGCAGGTGGTGGCAGCGCAGCAGTTGTCGGCGGCGAACGGCTTGTTGATGGGTTTGCGCCAGCTGAGTTTTTTCATCGGGCCGCTGCTGGCGGGGCTGCTGATCGCGCTGTTCGGCGACGGCCAAACCGGCGGCATCGGCAGCCTGCGCGACGCACAGGGCCTGGGGCTGGCCTTCGGCCTGGATGCCCTGAGTTTTGTGGTCTCGGCGCTGACACTGGCAAAGGTGCGCACCGCGCCGGCACCGGCACGCGCACACCCGCCGGTGCTGGCAGCGGTGGCCGAAGGGCTGCGCACTTTCTGGCAAGACACCGCTCTGCGCAGTTGCCTGCTGTACTGGTCGGCCGTGGCGCTGCTCGTCACCGGCCCGGTGCAGATCGCGCTGCCCGTGCTGGCGAGCGAGCGACCCGAACTCGGTGCTGCCGCGTTCGGCGGCCTGCTCGCGGCCTACGGTGCCGGCACGCTGGCAGGCATGGTGGTCTCGGGCGCGCGGCCCCATCTGCGGGCCGTGAACCTCGGCGTGACGATCCTGCTGGTCGATGCGCTGGTCGGACTGCTGTTCATGCCGCTCGGCCGGATCACGGCGCTGTGGCAAGGCGTGGCGCTGCTCGGTGCCATCGGCGCGCTCGGCGGCTACATGCAGGTGACGGTGTTCACATGGATCCAGCGCCGCGTGGCACCGGCCCTGCTCGGCCGCGCGATGAGCGTGTTCATGTTCATCTTCATGGGCCTGGCACCGATCTCGTCGGCGGCCACCGGCTGGGTCTTGCGCAGCGTGAGCCTGCCCACGCTCTTCACGGCGGCCGGCGGCGCGCTCGTGGTGCTGGTGTTGTTCGCACTCGCAGGCTCCGGCATGCGTCAGGTGAACGACGCGCCGGCCGCCGCGCCCTGAGCTTCAATACCCCAGCGCCAGCCCCGTGTTGCGGCGCGGGTCGTTGGCGCCGTAGTAGCGGTTCTTGCCGACCGGCTTGCCGCCGAGCGACGGTGCGCCGACGAGAATCACCGCGAGGTGGTTCACCGGCTGCGGGTTGCCGAACTTCTGGCCCCAGCCTTCGAGGATCTTGCGGGTGTCGGGGCTGAGCGCGAAGTTGTCGACGTTGGTCGCTTCGGGCAGCCACTGCTGGTGGAACTTGGGCGCGTCGACCGCTTCCTGCGCGTTCATGCCGTAGTCGATCACGTTGATGATCGTGTGCAGCACCGCCGTGATGATGCGGCTGCCGCCCGGCGTGCCGACCACCATGACCGGCTTGCCGTCTTTGGTGACGATGGTCGGGCTCATCGAGCTGAGCGGGCGCTTGCCGGGCGCGATGGCGTTGGCTTCGCCCTGCACCAGGCCGTACAGGTTGGGCACGCCGATCTTCGCGGTGAAGTCGTCCATCTCGTTGTTCAGGATCACGCCGGTCTTCGCCGCCGTGACCTTGGCGCCGAACCAGTCGTTGAGCGTGTAGGTCACCGAGACCGCGTTGCCCCACTTGTCGACGATCGAGTAGTGCGTGGTGTTGCTGCCTTCGTGCGGCGCCACGCCGGGCTTGATGTCCTTCGACACGCCGGCCTTGGCCGGGTCGATCACGGCGCGGATCTTCGCTGCGTAGTCTTTCGACAGCAGGCGGTCGAGCGGGTTCTTCACGAAGTCGGGGTCGCCGAGGTAGCTGTTGCGGTCGACATACGAATGGCGCATCGCCTCGATCTGGTAGTGCACCGACTGCGCCGAGCGGAAGCCCAGTTCCTTCAGCGGGTAGCCTTCGAGGATGTTCAGGATCTCGCAGATCACCACGCCGCCCGAACTCGGGGGCGGCGCCGAGACCACGCCGTAGCCGCGGTAGTTGCATTCGACCGGCGCCATCTCGCGCGTCTTGTACTGGTCGAGATCGGCCTGCGTGATGATGCCCTTGCCGGCCTGGCTGCTGGCGACGATCGCCGCGCCGACCGGGCCCTTGTAGAAGCCTTCTTCACCCTTGTCGCTGATCAGCTTCAGAGTGGCCGCCAGGTCTTTCTGCACGAGCTTCTGGCCGGGCGCGAACGCGGCGCCGTTGTTCAGGAAGATGGCGCCGGTGGCGGCGTCTTTCTTGAAGTCTTCGGTCGCGGTGACGAGCATGTCCACGTCGCCCTGGTCGAGCACGAAGCCGTCTTGGGCGTACTTGATCGATGGCGCGATCAGGGCCGCGCGTTTCATCGTGCCGTACTTCGACAGCGCCAATTCCATGCCCGACACCGTGCCCGGCACGCCCACCGCCAGGTGGCCGTTCGTGCTCAGGCCCTTGACGACGTTGCCGTCCTTGTCGAGGTACATGTTGGCGGTGGCGGCGAGCGGCGCCTTTTCGCGGAAGTCGAGAAAGGTCTTGCGGCCGTCGGCGAGCTGGATCGTCATGAAGCCACCGCCACCGAGGTTGCCTGCCGCTGGGTACACGACCGCCAGTGCGTAACCCACGGCCACCGCCGCATCGACCGCGTTGCCACCGTCTTTCAGCACGTCGACGCCCACCTTGGTGGCCAGGTGCTGGGCGCTGACGACCATGCCGTTTTCGGCAGCCACAGGGGCTTGTGATGCGGCGAGCACCGAGCCGCAGCAGATGGCCGAGGCGACGAGGGTGAGTGCGGGCAGATTGAACTTCATGATGTTGTTGTCTCCGGAAAAATGGTTGTGGGCCGCCTCAGGCGAGCGGCGACGGATCGAATTCACCCGCCAGCGCGGCCCATACTTTGGGCGCCGTCAGCGGCATCTGCAAACGTTCTGCGGCCCGGCCGACGCCGGCATGGTCGAGCGCGTCGATCACCGCGTTGACGACGGCCGGCGTGGCGCCGATGGTGCCGAGCTCGCCCACGCCTTTCACGCCGAGCTGGTTGGTCAGGCACGGGATCGTGGTGTCGAAGCGGGTCTCGAAATACCGGCTGCACAGGTCGGCACGAGGCATCGCGTAGTCCTGGAAACTCGCGGTCAGCATCTGGCCGCTCTCGCCGTCGTAGACCACGCGCTCTGTCAGCGCCTGGCCCAGGCCCTGCACCACACCGCCTTCGATCTGGCCCGAAGCGATGGTCGGGCTCACGACACGCCCGATGTCGTTGACCGACGCGTAGCTCACCACGTCGACATGGCCGGTGTCGGGGTCGATCTCGACCTCGCACACATGGCAGCCGTTCGGCCAGGTCGGGCCGCCGACGACCGCCGTGGCGTCGATGAAGATGCGCTGCCCGGACTGCTTGCCCGCCAGCTCGAACAGGCCGATGCCGACATCGGTGCCGACGACCGTGAAGCGGCCGGCGTGGTATTCGACGTCGACCGGCGCCACTTCGAGCGCTTCGCTCGCGAGCTGCTTGCTGTGGTCGATCGTTTTCTCGGAAGCCACGCGCACCGCCGAGCCGCCGGTGAACAGCGAGCGCGAGCCGGCACTGCCGAAGCCGTTGGCGCGGTCGGTGTCGCCCTGCAGGATGCGCACTTGGTCGGGCGACACACCGAACGTATCGACCACGAGCTGGATGTAGCTGGTGGCGATGCCCTGCCCCATGGCCTGCGTGGCCGAGCCGATCTCGATGAAACCGTCGGCCGTGATGTTGACGCTGGCGCGCTCTTCGAGCGCGTTGCCGCCGGTCCATTCGAGGAAGGTGGCGATGCCACGCCCGCGCAGCTTGCCCTTCGCTTCGGTGGCGGCGCGGCGTGCATCGAAGCCGTGCCAGTCGGCCAGCGCCAGGCCCTGGTCGAGCACCTGCTCGAAACGCCCGCTGTCGTACACCTGCGCCATCGCGTTCTTGTAGGGCATCTGATCGGGGCGGACCATGTTGATGCGGCGCAGTTCGGCCGGGTCCATCTTCAGCTTGCGCGCGGCCGCGTCGAACAAGCGCTCGGTGATGTAGATCGCCTCCGGCCGGCCGGCGCCGCGGTAGGCACCGGTGGTCGCGGTGTTCGTCATCACCGCGGTGTAGTGCAGGTCGACGGTCTGGATGTCGTAGATGCTGGTCGTGACCCACGGCCCGATCAGCACCTGGATCGCCACACCGGTGCCCGTGGCATAGGCGCCCACGTTCGCGAGCGAGCGCACGCGCAGCGCGAGCGCACGCCCGTTCGTGTCGAGCGCGAGCTCGGCGCGGCTGACCACGTCGCGCCCGTGCACGGCCGAGAGAAAGTCTTCCACACGATCGGCCTGCCAGCGCACCGCACTCTGCAGCTCGCGCGCCGCGTAGGCGACGACGATGTCTTCGGGGTGGATGCCGGTCTTCATGCCGAAGCCGCCGCCCACGTCGCCGACGACCACGCGCACGTTGTCGGCGTTCAGGCCCGGAATCGTGTCGCACAGACCCGTGCGCACGCCCGTCGGCATCTGGCTGCTGATGCGCACGGTGAGGCGCTGCGTACCGGTGTCGAACGCGGCGACGATGCTGCGCGGCTCCATCGGGCTGGGGGCCAGGCGCTGGTTGGCCAGGTCCAGCGACACGGTGTGCGCGGCGTGTTCGAACGCGAGGGCGGTCGCCTTCGCGTCGCCGTGGCGCATTTCAGCGGCGATGTTGTCGGGCGCCTCTTCGCACAGCACCGGCGCGCCGGGCGCGGTGGCGCGCACGGCATCGACGACCGCGGGCAGTTCGTCGTAGTCGACCATCACGGCTTCGGCCGCGTCACGCGCCGCTTCGCGGTTTTGCGCCACCACGGCGGCCACTGCCTCGCCGACGAAGCGCACGGTCTGGTGCGCCAGCGCGCGGCGTGGCGCGCTGGTGGCGGGCGAGCCGTCGGCGCGCTTGAAGCCGGCCGCCTTGGCCATCGGCTTCACGCCTTTCAGCGCCAGCTGTTCACCCGTGTAGACGGCGAGCACGCCCGGCATCGCGAGCGCGGCCGAGATGTCGATCGACTTCAGGCGCGCATGCGCGTAGGGCGAGCGCAGGAAGGCGATGTGGCTCGTGGTGCCGGCCACGCGCACGTTGTCGGTGAACTGCCCCCGGCCGGCGAGCAGGCTCGCGTCTTCGACACGTTTGACCGCCTGGCCGCTGCCGAAGCGCGCGGCTTCGCTCGTCGTGGTGCTCATCGAAAGGGTTCCTGCCAAAGAAGATCGGATCGTCAATCGTAGCGGCGCCGCCGATGTCGCGCTTTGCCGGCGCTACAGGAACTTCGCCACCAGCATCGCAACGAAGCTCAGCGCGACGCTGCTCGTCAGCGGAATGAACCACTCGCGGCCGAACAGACGAAAGCGGAAGTCGCCGGGCAGCTTGCCCAGGCCGATCTTCTCCAGCCACGGCCGCAGGCCGCTGAAGATCAGCAAGGCGATGAAGACGACCAGCAGCCAGCGCATCACAGCGTGTGCGTCCGGTCGCCACGGCTGAAGCCGAGCGGTGAGTCGGTCAGCGCCGCGTCGCAGTTCTTGGCGAACCCGATCACCTTGAAGAGCTCGCCCATCTCGTGCTCGGTCAGCAGCTTCTGCGTGTTGGCGATGGTCTTGATGTCGGCGCCTTGCAGCAGGTCGAGCACGCCGCAGTTCATCAGGAAGTGCGCTTGGGTGGTGTAGCCCAGCACGTCGAGCCCCGCGTCCTGGGCCGCGAGCGCGATGCCGCTGAAGTTGACGTGGGCGGTGATGTCCTTGTCGCCCACGTCGATCAATGGGTCGGTGTCGGCGCGGTGCGCGCGGTGGCACATCAGCGTGCCACCGCTGCGCTGCGGGTGGTAGTACTCGGCCTCGGGGAAGCCGTAGTCGATGAAGAACGCCGCGCCGCGTGTCAGGCGCTCGGCCAGGGTGGTGATGAAGGCTTCGGCCTGCGGGTGGATTTCGGTCACGGTGCCGGGGGCGAACGGGCCGTCGAACGGCGGGCGCTGGTCGGTCGGCCGGTCGCCCCACGCAAAACCGCCGTCAGCCATGACCACGCCGCGTTCGAACCACGTCGTGCCGTCGAAGTGCAGCAGTTGCACCGGCATCGCGTCGAGCACTTCGTTGCCGACGATCACCCCTTGCATCTTCTCGGGAAGCATGTCGGCCCATTGGAGCTTGTGGCTGAACGGTGCGAGCAGCGCTTGCTGGCGCTCGCGCAGGCTGCCCGACAAGTCGACGATGGTGTAGCGGCTCACCCGGTCACCGAGCACAGCCAGCAGTTGTGCGGCCAGCGCGCCGGAACCCGCACCGAACTCCCAGACTTGATCGCTGCCGCTCGCGTCGAGCGCCTGTGCCACCTGGCGCGCCAGGGCCTGACCGAACAAGGGGGAGAGCTCCGGGGCGGTCACGAAGTCGCTGCCCGACGCGGGCAGCGTGCCGAAGACCCGCCGATTGCCTGCGTAATAGCCAAGCCCGGGCGCGTACAGGGCCAGCGCCATGAAGCGGTCGAACGGCAGCCAGCCCCCATCCCGATCGATGGCCCTGCGGACGAGGCCGGTGAGGCGCGTCGATACACTTGATGCCTGCTGCATCGCCTCATTGTAGAAACCATGTCGTCCCGCCCCGCCGCCACGCGGCCCGTCGCACTCGTCACCGGTGGCGCCAAGCGCCTCGGCCGCGCCATCGCGCTCGACCTGGCGGCGCACGGCTTCGACGTGGCGCTGCACTACCGCGGGTCGAAAGAAGAAGCGCTCGCCACCGTCGCCGAAGCGCAGTCGCTCGGCGCGGCGTCGTTCGCGTTCCAGGCCGACCTGAGCGACGAGGCCGCGTGCCGTGCGCTGGTGCCGGCGGTTTCCGCGCACTTCGAGCGCATCGACGCCGTGGTCAACAACGCGTCGACCTTCGAGTACGACAACCCCGCCTCGTTTTCTCTCGCGGCGATGGACACGCACTGGCGCGCCAACACCGCGCCGGCCGTGCTGCTGGCGCAGGCGCTGCACACCCACCTGAGCGGCTGCGCGGAGGTGGGCTGCGTCGTCAACATCATCGACCAGAAGCTCTGGAACCCGAACCCCGACTACTTCTCGTACACGCTCTCGAAAGCCGCGCTGCAGGCCGCGACCGTGATGCTGGCGCAAGCACTCGCGCCGCAGGTGCGCGTGTGTGGCGTGGCGCCGGGGGTCACGCTGGTGTCGGGGCCGATGAACTCGAGTGAGTTCGAAGCAGCGCACAAGATGACCCCGCTGCAGCGCTCGTCCACCCCGCATGACATCGCCCGCGCGGTGCGCTTCCTGATCGAATCACCCGCGATCACAGGCACCACGCTGCTGGTCGATGGCGGCCAGCACCTCAGCGCCCAGCCGCGCGACGTGCTCTACCTTGCACAGAATTCCTGAGACCCCTTTCATGCACAGCCTGCTCAGCCACCCCAGCCTGATGGATTGCCGGCGCCTGTTCCTCAGCACCTACGAAGTCTTCATCAACATCGGCGTGCACGCCTTCGAGAAGACCGGCGAACAGCGCGTGTTGATCAACGTCGATCTCTACATCCCGCTGGCGCTCTCGACCCCGAAAGCCGACGAGCTCGACGAGGTGGTCGACTACGACTTCATCCGCCGAAGCATCGCCGAGCGGGTGGCGAAGGGCCACATCCACCTGCAGGAAACGCTCTGCGACGACGTGCTGGAACTGATGCTGGCCCACCCCAAGGTGCGCGCCGCGCGTGTCTCGACCGAAAAGCCCGACGTCTACCCCGACTGCGAATCGGTCGGCTGCGAAGTCTTCGGCATCAAGGAGAAAACATGAGCGCCGTGATGGAGTCTCCCGCGAAGGAAAAGCTCTCTGTCGAGCTGACCAAACTCTCGAAGCGCCTGCACCGCCAGGTGGGCCAGGCGATCGTCGACTTCAACATGATCGAAGAAGGCGACAAGGTGATGGTGTGCGTCTCGGGTGGCAAAGACAGCTACGCGCTGCTCGACCTGCTGATCTCGCTGCGCGAACGCGCGCCGATCCACTTCGAGATCGTCGCCGTCAACCTCGACCAGAAGCAGCCCGGCTTTCCCGAGCATGTGCTGCCTGAATACCTCAAGCAGCTGGGCGTGCCGTTTCACATCGAGAACCAGGACACCTACAGCATCGTCAAGCGTGTGATCGAAGAAGGCAAGACGATGTGCAGCCTGTGCTCGCGGCTGCGGCGCGGCATTCTTTACCGTGTGGCTGGCGAACTCGGTGCGACCAAGATCGCGCTCGGCCACCACCGCGACGACATGGTGCAGACGCTGTTCATGAACATGTTCTTCGGCGCGCGCATGAAGGGCATGCCGGCCAAGCTGGTGAGCGACGACGGCAAGAACATCGTGATCCGCCCGCTCGCCTACGTGGCCGAGCCCGACCTCGTGCGCTGGGCCGCGCACAAGTCCTTTCCGATCATCCCGTGCACGCTGTGCGGCAGCCAGGAAAACCTGCAGCGCGTGCAGACCCGCAAGATGCTCAACGAGTGGGAGCGCCTGCACCCGGGCCGCATCGACAACATCTTCAAGGCGATGAGCCAGGTGGTGCCTTCGCACCTGATGGACCGGAACCTCCACCCCTTCACCACGCTCCAAACCACCGGCGTGGCCGACCCTGCGGGCGACCGGGCCTTCGACGAGATGGATGATTGCGGCCCGGCGGCCAGCGCGATCATCCCTTTGAGCACACTGAGCCGCACGAGCCTCACGGCGGGAGAAACACCATGCTGAAGCTGATTGCCCTGGCCTCTGCGGCCTTCGTTCTGAGCGGCTGCGCCGGCATGGGCGCCGTGAACAGCGACGTTTCCACCTACGGCTCGTGGCCCGCAGAGCGCAAGCCGGCCACCTACGCTTTCGAGCGCCTGCCATCGCAGCAGGAGCGTGCCGATTCCCAGCAGGCGGTCGAAAACGCGGCCCGCGGTGCGCTCGAGGCAGCGGGTTTCACGCCCGCCGCCGCGCCCGGCGATGCGCAGGTCACGGTGCAGGTCGGTGCGCGAGTGGGTGCTTCCGACCGCTGGCCCTACGCCGACCCGTTCTGGAACAACGTCAGCGTCGGTTACTCGCTCGGCTACCGCCGCGGTTATGGCCGTGGCCGATGGGCGACAGGCTTCGGCGTGGGTTACGGCGTCGGCTTCGGTGGCTGGTCGGGCTACGGCGGCTGGCCGGGCTACGACCGCGAGGTGGCGGTGCTGATCCGCGACCGCGCGACCGGCCAGCTGTTGTACGAAGCCCGCGCCAGCAACAACGGCGCGTCACCGGCGATCGACCCGCTGCTGCCCGCCATGTTCTCGGCGGCGCTGAAGGACTTCCCGGCGGGCGGGCCGAACCCGCGCCGCGTCAGCGTGGACGTGGCCAAGCCCCAGTGACCGGCCCCGCGCCGGCGGCAAGCTTCACTTGAAGGTCTGCGCCACGAGCGCACGCAAGTCGCCTTCCCAGCCGTTCAGCTTGCCGGCCGCCGTGCGGCGCTGAGCCGGGCTGCTGCTGTTGTGCAGGCTGGCCCCGAAAGCACAGTTGAACTCGGCCAGACGCTCCGAATAGCGGCGATAGGCCTCGCGCGGCGAGCGCTCGATGTTCTCGGCATAGACCCGGAGCGCGGCTTCGGCCTGGGCCCGGCTGGCGCCTTCGGCGCTCAGCTTGCGCAGCAGTAGCAGCGCGTCCTGCTGGCGCTGTTTGCGTTCGGTCAGCCAGAGCTCCGGGTCGAACGGTGAACGTGCCATCGCGGCGGCCACACGCGCCCGCTGCGCGTCGTCGAGCCGGCCGTACAAGGACTCGGCGCGCTCGACCGTGCGCTTGATCGTGGCCTCGCTGCGTTCGCGCGGGTCTTCCTGCAGGTAGTCGTCGCGGAACTCGTCGTTGGCCTTGGCGTAGCGCCGCTCCAGGTGCTGGATCTGCTGCGGCGTGACCGACAGCGCCCAGTCGGCCGCCGCCGGCACAGCCTGTTCCCAGGCGGTGTGGGCGCGCTTGAGCAGTTCGACCTGCCATTCGCAGACCCGCGCCGGTGTGGTCTCGACGCGCACCTCGGCCTGTGCGCGCACCAACAGCTGGGCGTAGTCGGGCAACTGGGTCTTGCGGTGCCAGGCGAACCACTGCGCCAGCGCTTCGCGGATACGGCGGGTCTGCTCGCCGTCGAAGTCGACATAACCGTCGAGCCACCAATAGGCCAGGTCGGCGGCCTGGCTGTAGCCGATGCGCAAGGCACTGCAGCCCGAGAGCAGCAGGGCCACGCCGCAGAGCGCCGCGATAATGCGCGATCTGAACCGGGGCCCGCGGTTGGCGGGTGGCGGCGAGCGATCAGGGGACAAGGACAACATGGCACTCAACATCGTCATCATGGCCGCGGGCAAAGGCACCCGCATGAAATCGGGCCTTCCGAAGGTGCTGCACAAACTGGCAGGGCGCAGCCTATTGCAGCATGTTCTGCAAACCGCTGCCGGCCTGGGGGCAGACCGCAGCGTGGTCATCACCGGGCACGGCGCCGAGCAGGTCGAAGCGGCGGTCAGCGCACCCAACTTGCAGTTCGTGCGCCAGATGCCCCAACTCGGCACCGGCCACGCGGTGCAGCAGGCCGTGCCGGCGCTGCTGGACGGTGGCACCACGCTGATCCTGAACGGCGACGTGCCGCTGATCGAAGCCGCGACTGCGCGCGCGCTGGTCGAAGCCTGCGCCGGCCAGAACCTGGCCTTGCTGACCATCGAGCTGCCCGACCCGACGGGCTACGGCCGCATCGTGCGCGGCGACCCGGCCGGCCGCGACGCCACCCAGGGCGGGCGAGTGCACGGCATCGTCGAACACAAGGACGCGAACCCCGCCGAGCGCGCCATCCGCGAGATCTACACCGGGGTGATGGCCGCACCCACGGCCGCGCTGAAGCGCTGGCTCGCCGCGTTGAAGAACGACAACAGCCAGGGCGAGTATTACCTGACCGACGTGGTGGCAATGGCCGTCGCCGAAGGCGTGCACGTGATGACGGCACAGCCCGCGAGCGACACCGAAGTGCTGGGCGTGAACAGCCCCGTGCAACTCGCCGACCTGGAACGCCGCTACCAGCGCGCCCGCGCCGAAGCGCTGATGGAAGCCGGCGTGCGCCTGGCCGACCCGGCGCGTTTCGACGTGCGCGGCGAACTGGTCTGCGGTGCCGACGTCGACATCGACGTGAACTGCGTTTTCGAGGGCCGTGTCGAGCTCGGCGATGGCGTGCGCATCGGCGCGAACTGCATGCTGCGCAACGCGGTCGTGCAGACCGGCGCGGTGATCCACCCATTCACCCACATCGACGGCGAAGCGCTCGGCGTGGTGGTGGGTGCCGGCGCGCTGGTCGGGCCGTTCGCGCGGCTGCGGCCCGGCGCGACGCTGGGCGCCGAAGTGCACATCGGCAACTTCGTCGAGGTGAAGAATTCCACGCTCGCCCGCGGCGCGAAGGCGAACCACCTGGCTTACCTGGGCGACACCACGGTCGGCGAGCGCGTGAACTACGGCGCCGGCAGCATCACCGCCAACTACGACGGCGCCAACAAGCACCGCACCGTGATCGGTGCCGACGTGCACGTGGGCAGCAACTGCGTGCTCGTGGCCCCGGTGACGATCGGCGCAGGCGCCACCATCGGCGGCGGCTCGACGATCTCGAAAGACGTGCCGGCCGGCCAGCTCGCGGTGGCGCGGGCGAAGCAGGTGGCGCTGGCCGGCTGGACGCGGCCGGTCAAGAAGAAATAAGGCCCGCGCGCGCGAGGTTCACGGCGCCACGTCGAGCCGCTGGCGCTGCAGCACCCAGGCCTCGAACGCCGCTTGCGGCAAGGGCGGGCTGATCAGCATGCCCTGCAGTTCGTCACAGCCCAGCGTGGCCAGGAAGGCGCGCTGCGCTTCGGTCTCGACGCCTTCGGCGATCACCGTGAGGCCCAGGCTGCGCCCCATCTGGATGATGGCGCGCGTGATCGCTGCCGAATCGCGGTTGGCCGGCAGGTCGTGCACGAAGGAGCGGTCGATCTTCACCTTGTCGATCGGCAAGTCCTTCAAGTGGCCGAGCGATGAATAACCGGTGCCGAAATCGTCGACCGAAATGCGCAGGCCCATCGCCTTGAGCCGGTCGAGGCGGTGTTTCACCTGCGGCAGGTCGTCCATCAGCATGCGCTCGGTGAGCTCGAGTTCGAGCAGGCCGCTGTCGAATGCGTCGCCCGGCAACTCGTGCTCGATGGCGTCGAGAAATCCCGAGGCCTGGAACTGCACGTTCGACAGGTTCACGGCCACCGGCGCCACCACCAGGCCCATGTCGCGCCAGCGCATCGCGCAGCGGGTGGCTTCATGCAAGACCCACTGGCCGATGCCGATCATCAGCTGGCGCTTTTCGGCGACCGGGATGAACGCGTCGGCGAGCAGCAGACCGCGCTCCGGGTGGTTCCAGCGGATCAGCGCTTCGGCCCCCACCAGCACACCGTCGCGCGCCCGCACCTGCGGTTGGTAGTACAGCGCGAACTCACCCCGTTCGAGCGCCTGCGCGAGCTGGCCTTCGAGCACCAGCTCGGCATAGGCCGCAGCGGCGATGCCGGGCTCGAAGAACTGGTAGTTGGCACGGCCGCGTTCCTTGGCCAGGTACATCGCCGAGTCGGCGTTCTTGACGAGTTCTTCGGGCGTGTCGCCATCGCCCGGGTAGAGCGCGATGCCGACCGAGGGTGTGACCGAGATCGGCCGGCCTTCGGCCTGCACCGCGGCACCGATGGAGGCCAGCAGCTTGTGCGCCACCTCTTGCGCGTCGCTCGCGTGCTGCGGGCCGGCCGAAAGGCCCGCCAGCAGCACCATGAACTCGTCGCCACCGAAACGCGCCACGATGTCGGTGCCGCGCAGGCTCGCGGTGATGCGCGCGGCCACGCTGCGCAGCAGCGAGTCGCCCACCAGGTGGCCGAGCGAATCGTTGACCCGCTTGAAATGGTCGAGGTCGATGAACAGCAGCGCCAGGTGCGAATCGTTGCGCTGCGCGCCGAGCATCGACCGTTCGAGGTGTTCCATGAACGACACGCGGTTGGGCAGCCCGGTCAGCGCGTCGTGGTGCGCCAGGTGGTGGATGCGTGCCTGCGCGGCATGGCGGTCGCGGATGTCGCGCACGATCGTCATGCGCATGCGTTCGCCGTTGCGCATCATCGTGCGCACGATGAATTCGACCGGGATGCGCTCGCCGCCCTTGGCAACCGCCATGCTTTCGTAGGCGGTTTCCTGGCCCGAGGCGATCACGGCGGCCACCTTGGCCACGTGGTCGGGGGCGATGAACTCGAGCGTCTTGCGGCCCATCATGTCGTCGAGCGTGTAGCCCAGCAGTTCGAGCACCGGCGGGTTGGCGTCGGTGATGAAGCCGTCCTTGTGGAAGACGATGCCTTCGGCGCTCGCCTGCATGAACTTGGCCAGGCGCTCTTCGGATTCACGCACCGCCTGCTCGGCGAGGCGGAACTTGCTGATGTCGCTGATCAGCACGAAAGCGCCGAGCGCCGCGGTGCCACCGCTGGCCGGGTCGAGGTGGGGCAGCAGGTGCACCTCGATCCAGCGGGTGCTGCCGCCCGGCCCGGGCAGCGTGCGCTCGTAGACGACCGGCACGCGTTCCTGCAGCATGCGCTCGACCTGCGGCTGAATCTCGCGCGCCGCCTCTTCGCCGATCACTTCTTCGAAGGTCGAACCGAGGATCGAGTCTTCGTCGCGGCCGAAGGTCTCGGCGTAGCGCTTGTTGGCGAACTGGCAGCGGAAGTCGGTGGCGTTGTAGTACGCGATCAACACCGGCACGTTGTCGGCCAGCAGCCGGAACATGCTCGCCTGGCTCTGCGCCGAGGGCGAGGCGAGCAACCCTTCACGCACGTTGTGCAGGATGCAGGTGACATGGCCGCCCGGCGACTGCCGGTGCGCGAGGCAGGCCACGCTCATGCTGGCGCCGTCGGCCCCGACGAGCTCGACACCGAGCATGAAATCATCGGGCCGGCCGAGCCGGTCGAGCAGGGCTCCGTGCGACGCCGCGAGCAGCATGGTGCGCCAGCCATGGCCCAGCAGTTCTTCGCGGGGCCGGCCGGCGAAAGCGCAGAACGCGTCGTTGACCTGCAGTGCGGCGCCGTCGCTGGCCAGCAGCAAGGCCATGCCGGGCAATGCGTCCCAGAGGTGCGCATCGGCTTCGGGCAAGGTCGGGTCGGCGGCCATCGGAATGCTCCGAACCGACGGCGGGTGCCGCCGGTCTTGGATGCGGATCATAGGCGCCGCCCTGCACCCGGCAAGAGGGCAAGCCCGCCGGCGTGGCCGTCAGCCCGGAACGGCAGCTTTCGCGGTCTCGACCGCCAGGCACAGGTCGTCCCAGGCCCTGGCCTTGTCTTCCATGTTGCGCAGCAGGTAGGCCGGGTGGTAGGTCACGATCAGCGGCACACCCTGGTAGTGGTGCACCCGCCCGCGCAGGCGGCCAATCGGTTCGGTGCTGCGCAGCAGGCTCTGCACCGCGAAGCGGCCCATCGCCAGAATGATCTTCGGCCGCACGAGCTGCACCTGGCGGATCAGGAACGCTTCGCACGCCGCGAGTTCGGCCGGCGCCGGGTTGCGGTTGCCGGGTGGGCGGCACTTCAGCGTGTTGGCGATGTAGACCTGCTGCGCCGGCTCGGCTTCACCGCGCGTCAAGCGAATGGCACGCAGCATGTTGTCGAGCAGCTGGCCCGACTTGCCGACGAAGGGCTCGCCCTGCCGGTCTTCCTGCTCGCCCGGCGCTTCGCCGACGATCATCCAGTGCGCGCTTTCGTGGCCGACGCCGAACACCGTCTGGGTGCGGCTCTCGCACAGGGTGCAGGCGGTGCAGGCAGCCACCGTGGCACGCAGCTCGGGCCAGCCCATCGTGGCGATGTGGGCGGGCAGCGTCGCGCCCGGTGCAGCTGCGGGCACGGGCGTTGCCACGGCGCGCGGCACCGCGACAGGCGGTGACGGCGGCGCAGCCGGCCGGGCCGCCACGGGCGCTGGCGCGGCACTTTCGGGCGCATCCGCGACCGGCAACGCGGGTGGCGGCTCGGCTTGTGGCGCCCAGACGCGCACGCCCATCTCGCGCAGCATCGCGACCTGGCGTTCACTCCAGCGCATCATTCGCTCCCCCTGCGGCGGCGCCGATCTTCAGGCTCATCACGACCGCATCTTCGCGCCTGCCGAAAGGCGCCGGGTAGTAGCCCTTGCGCACGCCGACGGCCGTGAAGCCCAGGCGCAGGTACATGGCGCGCGCGCGTTCGTTGCTCTGGCGCACTTCGAGCCACAGCTCACGCGCCGCGTGCTCGCGGCACAGCGGAATCAGCGCGTCGATCATCGAGCGCCCGTGGCCGCGGCCCTGCTCGGCGGGCGCGACGGTGATGTTGAGCAGGTGCATTTCGTCGACGCCCGGCATCGCGACGAAATAGCCGATCGGCTCTCGCTGCGCGCCGAGCAGCACACGGGCCGGATAAGCCGCCGCCAGCGAATCGATGAAGTTGCCACGCGTCCACGGGAAAGCGTAGGCCGCGACCTCGATCGCCATCACCGCATCGAGGTGGGCCGTCGTCATCGGCGCGAGGCTGCGTTCGCCGCCGACGCCCGTGCGTTCTTCGGCCCAGCGGGCGCTCATCGACCTGCCCCGGCAGCTTCTTCGCGGGCCGCGCGGGCGGCGTCGCGCTCGAGCGTGGTCTGCGCGACCTTGTCACGCAGATAAAGCGGCAGCGCCAGTGCCGCGTCGACCGCACCGCCCTGCAGCCACAAGGCTCGCGCGAGCGGCAGCATCGCGGTGGCACGCGGCAGTGCGTCGGGGAAACGCAGCGCGTCACTGGTGCGCAACCGCGTGGCGAAGGCCCCCAGGGCGTTGCCCGCCACGCGCTGCGGCGCCTCGGCTTGCCAACGTTCATCGAGCGCGGCGGGCGTGGTCAGGCGCGGTGCGTCGAGCACCTGCCAACGGTCGGCCTGAAAGGCGTATTGCGCCGCATAGATCTCGTCCATGCGGGCGTCCATCGCCACCCACATGCGGCACTCGGCAGCGCCGCCGCGTGCGTCTTCGGCAACGGCCAGCAGGCTGTCGATCGGCAGCACCGGCTTGTTGGCGCCGAAGGCCAGCCCCTGGGCCACCGAACACGCGGTTCGCAAGCCGGTGAACGCGCCGGGGCCGCGGCCGAAGGCGATGGCGTCGAGTTCGTGCAGGGCCACACCGGCTTCGCCGAGCAAGGCCATCACCGCAGGAATCAGACGCGCCGAGGCCAGCGCGCCGCCGGCGCTCTCGTGCGTGAAGACACGCTCGTCGACACCGAGCGCAATGCTCATGTGTTCGGTGGCGGTGTCGAAGGCAAGGAGCGCGGTCATGCGGGAAGGGGTCGCGCCGGGGCCGGCGCCGGGGGGCTGAACGGGTGCAGGGGGCAGGGCCCGGTGGAGCCTCTGCGGCCCGAGTCTAAGGCAGCGTTGACGAAGGCCGCGGCGTGGCACCGTGAGATCATCGAAGCATGTCTGCATGGTCGCTTCGCTGCGGGTTTTTCGTTGCCCTCTGGGCCGGCCTGCTCCCGGCGATGGCGGCCCCGTTGCCGGGCGACGTGGCGGCGGCGCTGGAGCGCGCCAAATTGCCCCGCGAGTCTCTGGTGGCGATGGTTCAGGAAGTGGGCAGCGCCCCGCCGCGCCTGGCCTGGCAAGCCGAACAGCCGGTGAACCCGGCCTCGTTGATGAAGCTGCTGACGACCTTCGCCGCGCTCGAGATGCTCGGCCCGGCCTGGAGCTGGTCCACACCGGTGTGGCTGCAAGGCACGGTCAAGGACGGCGTGCTCGAGGGCAACCTCGTGATCAAGGGCGGCGGCGACCCGAAGTTCGTGCTCGAGCGGGTGTGGCTGTTGCTGCGGCGCGTGCAGCAGGCGGGTGTGCGCGAGATCCGCGGCGACATCGTGCTCGACCGCAGCGCCTTCAGCGTGCCCGAGCAGAACCCGGGCGACTTCGACGGCGAACCGCTGCGCGCCTACAACGTGCGGCCCGACGCACTGCTGCTGAACTACAAGGCGCTGGCGTTCACGTTCACGCCCGACCCGGCCCGCGGCGTGGCGACCATCGGCGTCGACCTGCCGCTGGCCGGCGTGCGCGTCGACCCTTCGGTGCCGCTCACCACCGGCCCCTGCGACGACTGGCGCGGCGCGCTGCGGCCGGACTTTTCAGACCCGACCCGCGCCCGTTTCGGCGGCTCGCTGCCCGCGGCCTGCGGCGAGAAGACCTGGGCACTCGCTTACGCCGAGCCCAAGAGCTACAACGAACGGGCGCTGCTCGGCTTGTGGAACGACATGGGCGGCAAGCTGCTCGGCACGGTGCGCGACGGTGTGGCGCCGGCCACGCGTGCGAGCTTCGAGATCACATCGCCCACGCTGGCCGAGGTGGTGCGCGACATCAACAAGTTCAGCAACAACGTGATGGCGCAGCAGCTCTTCCTCACGCTGGCGCTCGTGCAGCGTGGCAGCGGCACGCCCGAACTCGCCCGCGAACTGCTGCGCCAATGGGCCGCCGAACGTTTCGGCAAGGCCGGCACCGGGCTGGCCATCGACAACGGCTCGGGCCTGTCGCGCGATTCGCGCGCGAGCGCACAACTGCTGGCGCGGTTGCTGCAGGCCGCCTGGGCGAGCCCGGTGATGCCCGAGCTCGTGAGCTCGCTGCCGGTGAGCGGCCTCGACGGAACGCTGCGCCGTTCGCGCGCCACGCTCGGCCGCGCGCATCTGAAGACCGGCTCGCTGCGCGACGTGAACGGCGTGGCGGGTTATGTGCTTTCCAGCTCGGGGCGGCGTTATGTCGTCGTCGCGATCGTCAACCATGCCAACGCCGGCGGCGCGCGCCCGGCGCTCGATGCCCTGGTGCAGTGGGCCGCGAACGACGCGCCCCCTATCGCCCTTCAACGCGAACCCGCGAACTGATTCAACCCATGACTTTGATCGACACCCTTGGCTACCTGGCCGCTTCGCTCACCACCGCTTCGTTCGTGCCGCAGGCCTGGCTCACCTTTCGCACCCGCGACGTGAGCGGCATTTCGCTGGCGATGTACAGCGTGTTCACGCTCGGCATCGCGCTCTGGCTGGCCTACGGCCTGCTCATCGGGGCCTGGCCGGTCGTCATCGCGAATGTGGTGACCTTCGTGCTGGCCGCGGCGATCCTGGTGATGAAGCTCTCGATGGGACGTCAACAAAAGTAAAGCTGACGCCTGCAGGCGTGCCGAGCGGGTTTCCCCGCTGCAGCACGGTGCGACCCGAAATCTATAGTGGCTCCACAAAAGCGAACGGTCGTTCGTTTTGCTTCTTGCAATGGAGCAACGGGTTTTGCACAAGGGGTTCGCATGAGATTCGTGAAGTCATGGGGTTTGTCGGCGGCCGCAGCGCTGGTGCTGGCGGCCTGCGGCGGCGGTGGTGACGGCGACCAGAGCCCGCGCGTCAGGTACACGTCGGTGGTCTCGTTCGGCGACAGCCTGAGCGACATCGGCACCTACGGCACGGCCACGCTGAAGGCGGCGACGGGGGGCGGCAAGTACACCGTGAACGCCAGCGACAGCAAGAACTGGACGGAATTGATTGCCGCGGCGGCGAGCACGCCAGCGCCCTGCCCCGCGCAGACCGGCCTCGAGTCGAGCGGCCCGTTGGCGGCGTTTGCCGAAGCGAAGACCGATCACGCCGGCTGCTATGGTTATGCGCAAGGCGGCGCGCGTGTGACGAACCCGGTCGGCCCGGGCAACAAGGCCCTGATCGGGCTCGGCGACACCAGCGGCTACGTCGGCCAGCTGACCGACCCGGTGATCAACCAGATCAACCGCCACCTCGCGAGCACCGCCTCGGGCACGTTCAGCGGCACCGAGCTGGTGACGATGCTGGCCGGTGGCAACGACGTGTTCATCAACCTGGCGACCTTCGCTGCCACAGTGGGTGCGGGCGGCGACGCGACCGTGGCCGGCGGCGCGGCCGTCACGGCCATGGGCACGGCCGGTGCCGAGCTGGCCGGCTACATCAAGGCGCTGATCATCGCGAAGGGCGCGAAACACGTGGTCGTGGTCACGCTGCCTGATGTGAGCCAGACCCCGTTCGGCTACAGCCAGCCGGTGGAGGTGCAGGGGCTCATCAACACGATGGCGACGACTTTCAATGCGCAGCTCACGAGCGGCCTGGCGGGCACCAGCGGCGTGTTGATCGTCGACGCCTACACCCAGGGCCGGCTGCAGACGGCGAGCCCGGTGCAGTACGGCGTGACCAACAACACCGTGCCGGCCTGCGACCTGACGAAGACGGTGTTCGCCAGCTCGCTGGTGTGCTCGGCCACCACCCTCATCGCCGGCGACGTGTCGCACTACGCCTTTGCCGACTCGGTGCACCCGAGCCCCTACGCTTACCGCCTGCTGGCGCAGTACGTGACCGACCAGATGCTCAAGGCCGGCTGGCTCTGATGCGTGCGAACGAACGAAAGGCATTCATGAACAAGACCCTCGCTCCCTTCGCAATCGCGGCGCTGGCGTTCGCTGCGAGCGGCACGGCTTCGGCCCAGGCCGCCGGCACCTGGTTCGCCAAGGGCGGTGTCAACAACGTGGCACCGCAGGTGAAGAGCGGTGACCTGTCGGCGCCGAGCATTCCAGGCACGAAGATCGACGTGAAGAGCGCGACCTCGGCGATCTTCACGCTCGGCTACATGCTCACCGACGACGTCTCGCTGGAGTTCTACGCCGGCCTGCCCTACAAGCACGAGGTGGTCGGTGACGGCAGCATCCAGGGTGTGGGCAAGCTCGGCACGATCAAGCAGGTGTCACCCACGCTCTTTGCGCAGTACCGTTTCATGGATGCGGGTGCCGCCTTCCGCCCCTACGTCGGGGCGGGCCTGACCTACGCACGTTTCTACGGCGCCGAAGGCTCGGGCACGCTCACCTCGCTGACGAACCCGGGCGGTCCGCCGACGCGGCTCTCGGCCAGCTCGGCGTTCGGCTTGTCGGCGCAACTCGGGGCCACGCTCGCGCTGAGCGAACGCTGGTTTCTCGACGCGTCGGTCATCAAGACCTTCATCAAGAACAAGAACACGCTGTCGACCGGGCAGACGATCAACACCAAGCTCGACCCGCTGTCGAGCAACCTGTCGATCGGCTACCGGTTCTGACGCCGCGCAGCGTCGAAGCGCAGGCCCGGGCGGAGCACCTGCGCACGAGCGCAGGTGATTCAGAACGGGTTGTTCAGCGCGCGCGTCGCAGCCAACGAGCCCAGGCTGGTCTGCCCGCCGGCACTCAGGTGGGTGGCGTCTGACCAGAGCCAGGTGATGCCATCGGCCGCGGTCGGCGTGGCGGGTGGCGGCACGGCCCCGGCATTGGTGCCCAGGGTCAGGGTGGTGCAGGTCGGCAACGGCGCGCTCGGCAGGCAGGCCGGCAAGGTGGTGTTGATGAAGATGCCGCCGCCCAGCAAACGTGCCTTGACCACACCGACCACGTACTCGTCGAGCTTGATCAGCCCGATCTTGCGGCCGTCGTTCATGATGTTGGCGCGCAGCTTGGCATTGAAGCGCTCGCTCAGGCGCGACAGCAAGTCGGCACGGCCGGCGTTGGCCGCGTTTTCGGTCTGCGCGAAAGGCGTGTAGCCCATGTCGGGCGCGGTCGCGAGCAGCACCTTGGCGCCGAGGTTGGCGATGCGGTTCACCTGCGCGGCAAGTTCGGCGCCAGCGGCTTCGACATTGATCCGCAGTTGCGCTTCGGGCACGCCCGGGTACTGCGCGTATTGCGCCAGGATGTCGTTCGCGCCGGCGAGCACGGTCACCATGTCTTTTTCGGTGAAGGCGTCGGCGGCGAGCTTGAGGTCGATCTGCGCGGCGATGTCGGCCGCGCGGGCGCCGGCGGTGGCGTAGATGCGGCTCACCGGGTTGGCGACCGGCAGCAGGTTGCATTCCGGGAAGACCAGGCCGTAGACCGAGCCGACGGTCTGGATCCAGAGCGCGTTGCTGCTGCAGTCGAGCTTGGTGTTGTCGGCGGTCTGCACCGCGTTGACGCTGTACTTGCTGCCGTCGGGGTTGATGACGCTGGTTTCGTCGCCGAACGCGATGACCCGGTTGGCGCGGAAGGTTTCGACCTGCTCACCACCCCCGCAGGCGGCCAGCGCGGCGACGCTCACCACCGCCACGCGGAGCGCAGAGCGGCCCCATCCACATACGTTCGACGTCATTCAATGCTCCGGGAAATCAACAGGGGTGGGTGGACAGGGTTCGGCACCAGAAGGTTCTATCAGGAAGCCGCGGCACGTTGCAGCCGATCGCGCACGCCGTCCCACTCCGGGCCCGGCGGCGGCATCTCGACCCAGATCAACTGCACGCCTTCGGCATCGAGTTCGCGCAGCACTGTGAAGAGTTCCTGAGCCGCTTGTTCGGGCTGTGCCGGCATGCGCCGGTGCCGCACCCGCGGCGCCACGTTCAACGCGAGGCTGCGCGAATATACCGCCAGGCTGAGCGACTCCTGTGCAAGCATTTGCAAAGCTGTGGCCAGCATCGGCGTCGCCATCAGGCGAAGCTTGGCCGTGGGGGCGTAGTGGGCCGAGAGCGTGCCGGGGGCGCGCGGGGCGCCGGCGTCGGGCTCGAGCAGCGGCTCTGCGGCGGCCGCCTCGATGCGTGCCCGCGTCAGCACACCCGGGCGCAACAGCACAGCCCGGTCACGCGAACAGTCGACGATGCTCGATTCGATGCCGACGCTGCAGGCCCCGCCGTCGAGCACGGTGATGCTGCCTCCGAACTCGGCCAGCACGTGCGCCGCCTGCGTCGGGCTGACGCGGCCGAACCGGTTTGCGCTCGGCCCGGCCACACCGGCCACACCCCGCGCGCGCGCGGCCCGCAGCAACGCCTGCGCGACCGGGTGCGCCGGGCAGCGCAGGCCGATGCTGTCTTGCGCCCCCGCAGCAGCCACCGCGATGCCCTCGGCCCGCGGCACGATCACGGTCAGCGGCCCGGGCCAGAAAGCGTCGATCAGGCGCTGCGCGACCGGCGGCAGGCGGGCGGCGAACCGGGTGGCATCGATGGGCTCGGCCACGTGCACGATCAGCGGGTGGTTGGCCGGCCGGCCCTTGGCGCTGAATATCTTCGAGACCGCCCGGTCGTCGTCGGCGCGCGCGCCGAGGCCGTAGACGGTCTCGGTCGGGAACGCCACCAATTCAGCGTCGGCGAGCAACGCGGCAGCGCGCTCGACGTCGGCGGCGACCAGTCCGTCAAGCAGCACGGTTCACCAGGCCTCGATGCCGAGCAGGGCCGCGGCCCGGCGCGCCCCGGCGTCGGCCTCGGCCGCGGTGGCGGCGGTCAGCGTCAGGTGCCCCATCTTGCGGCCGGGGCGTGCGCTGGCCTTGCCGTAGAGATGCAGGTGGGCGCCCGGGAGCGCCAGCACACCGGCCCAATCGGGCGCCTTCTCGCGCCCGGCTTCGCGGAACCACAGATCGCCCAGCAGGTTGAGCATCACGCAGGGCGAGTGCTGGCGCGGGGCGACCAGCGGCGCGCCGGTCATCGCTCGCACCTGCAGGTCGAACTGCGACACGTCGCAGGCATCGATGCTGTAGTGCCCGGAGTTGTGCGGGCGAGGCGCCATTTCGTTGACGACGAGCGCACCGTCGGCCAGCACGAAGAACTCGACACACAAGACACCGACGTAGTCGAGCGTCGCCACCACGGCGCGGGCCGCGGCGACGGCACGCTCGCGCAGTTCGGGCGGCACAGCCGCGGCGGGCACCGTGGTGAGCGCGAGAATGCCGTCACGGTGCAGGTTCTGCTGTGGCGGGAAGTGAACCACCTCGCCGGAAGCGCTGCGCGCCACGATCACGCTCAACTCGAACGCGAGCGGCAGCATCTTCTCGAGCACGCAGGGCACGCCGCCGAGTGCTTGCCAGGCCGCGCCCAGCCCGGCCCGGTCGGCCACACGGGCCTGGCCCTTGCCGTCGTACCCGAGCCGCGCCGTCTTGAGAATGCCCGGCAACAAGGCGCCGGGCACTGCAGCGAGCTGCTGCTCGTTGGTGATCAGCGCATACGGCGCACAGGGCACGCCGCTGCGCTCGAAGTGGGCTTTTTCGGCGGCACGATCCTGGCAGACGGCGACCGCGGCAGCGCCCGGGGCGACCGGCCGCGTGGCGGCCAGCGTGGCGAGCGAGGCCGCCGGAACGTTCTCGAACTCGGTGGTGACGGCCGCACTCAGGCGCGCCAGCTCGGCCAAGCCGCCTTCGTCGAGATAGCCGGTCTGCACATGGTGGTGGGCGACCAGCCCGGCAGGGCTCGCCGGATCGG
Organism: Rhizobacter sp.; assembly: GCF_032229685.1. Taxonomy (GTDB): domain Bacteria; phylum Pseudomonadota; class Gammaproteobacteria; order Burkholderiales; family Burkholderiaceae_C; genus LMDS01. Next base: position 274,277 of record NZ_JAVTWP010000010.1, read on the forward strand.
CGTCGAGCACGGCCGTGGCGTAGCCCATCTGCTGCGCGGCGTGCACGAACATGCGGGCCAGCTGGCCCCCGCCCATCACCCCGAGCGTGGCACCGGGGGCAATGAAGGGCAGCGCGTCGACGGCCCGCTGCGGTGATTCGTCGACCGTCACTTGAGATCGGCCGTCATGAGGCGCGCTGCCGCCGTCTGCCGTTCGCGGTAGGCGTCGAGCTGCGTGCGCAAGCCCACGTTGTCGCTCGCCAGCATCGACACCGCGAACAGCGCTGCGTTCGCGGCGCCTGCAGCACCGATCGCGAAGGTGGCGACCGGGATGCCCTTGGGCATCTGAACGATCGAGTACAGCGAATCGACACCGCTCAGGTGTTTGCTGGCGACCGGAACGCCCAGCACCGGCACCGTGGTCTTTGAAGCCAGCATGCCGGGCAGATGCGCCGCACCACCAGCGCCCGCGATGATGGCCTTGAGGCCACGCCCGGAAGCCGACTGCGCATACGCGAACAACTCGTCCGGCATGCGGTGCGCCGAGACGACGCGCGCTTCGAAGGGAACGCCGAACTCGGCGAGAATCTCGGTGGCGACGCGCAGGGTGTCCCAGTCACTGCTGGAGCCCATCAACACGCCGACCACCACAGGGGCGCTGCTCAAGGCTCGCTCCAAGGTGCTGATCAGCCTTGAATTGTAGGCGGCACGGCGCCAGCTGCGCCCCGCCCCTTCCCGACCCGGAACCCGCGAACATGCTCGACATCTCCTTGCAGAACTTCGAATCCGACCTCATCACGGCGTCGACACGACAGCCAGTGCTGCTCGACATCTGGGCGCCCTGGTGCGGCCCTTGCAAGGCGCTCGGCCCGTTGCTCGAAAAGCTGGAGACCGCGTATGCCGGCCGCTTCACGCTGGCCAAGCTGAACTCCGACGATCAGCCCGAGATCGCCGGCCAGCTCTCGCAGATGTTCGGGGTGCGCAGCATCCCCTTCTGTGTGCTCTTCAAGGGCGGGCAGCCGGTGGATGGCTTTGTGGGCGCACTGCCGGAGTCTGAAGTGCGCGCCTTTCTTGACAAGCACGTTCCCAGTGCGGTCGACGTGGCAGCGGAACAAGAGCTCAGCGAGGCCGAAGCGCTGATGGCCGAAGGCGATGTCGAAAGCGCCATCGAGAAATTGCGCGAAACCTTGGCCGCCAACCCCGCCAACGATGAGGCCCGGAGCGACTATCTGCGCGCACTGCTTCGCGCCGGCCGTGTGGCAGAAGCACGTCGCGCCTACCATCCGGTCGCGACAAGGGTGTTGCCCGACGCACGCCTGGACGCGTGCGGGCATTGGCTTGCCGCCTGCGAAGCGGCCGTGCACGCCCGATCACCCGCGGAGCTTGCTCGTTTGCTGGAGAGCGACAAGCGCGATTTCGGCGCGCGCTTCGAACTAGCACAGACACACTTCGCCGCTCAACGATTCACACAGGCACTGGACGAGTTGCTGGAGATCTTGATGCGCGACAAGGCTTGGAACGATGGACTGGCCCGGAAGAACTATGTCGCGATTTTGGAGCTGATGAAAAAAACTGTGTCCACCAAGCCAGATACAACAGCTCCAAAAGCCACGGTTCAAATTATCGAGAAGGGAACTGCCACATCGATTGATCCGATTGTGGACGCTTATCGGCGCAGGCTGAGTATGGTTTTGTTTTAATCTTAGTAGTGGAGTTACCACCAACACGCACAACGCAAAATCATCGAATGCAATCGAACTGCCACCACGAGGGTTCGCAAGATTTCTATTTAATACTCAAGTGCTTAAGAGAATTAACCATACGACTCTGGAATTCAAAGTATCCATGCCATGCAATATCGGCAAGGTTTTGGTGGATAGCAGCAGATTTCACCTCACCAAGTGCGGAGTAAACCTCAACCAACCGGCTGTGTGCAAAGGCCCTATCATCGTATTGTCCTTGACTATCAATTTTTGATTCAGCGAGATTCGCATCCTCTCTTGCTCCATCAAATTGACCCACTTGCAGTCTGCACCAAGCACGATCCGCAAGGAGATCAGCTTGCAGGCGCCCCAACCCCTCTCCTACGGCGGTGTTGAAGTATTGATCAAAGAGGGCCAGCGCCTCAGCTGATTCCCCTCTAATTGTCAGAAGCTTGGCACGAAGAATTGGTAGATGAGCAGGCAGGCTTATCACACCGATCAATAGATCATAGTTTTCTGTTGATGTCGTACTCAACAATGAGTAGTCATCCTCATCCATTGACTTCAATGCATGAAGTTGCGCTTGGCGCAAGTTACTTGCTCTAAGCCAAGCCATGTTATGCATCAACGCGCTTACTGTAGAGTCGTCTCCGTCCAGTATTGCACTTTGCCTCGCTGACGAATACCACGGAAGCGCCAAGTCTAATCTTCCGCCTTGATGGTATCCCTGCGCAACAACTAGGTGCGCACGCCCAAAGACAGAATACTGCGGCGCACTAGCGACAGTCAACGCTTCCTCTAGATGAAATATCATCTTTTCAATATCCGCATTGAGAAAATCTATGTGCGCCAACCAAGCGGCACTCAGAGCTCGCAAGTCCGACAGTCCGGCCGCTCGGGAAAGTGCGTTAGCGCGCAGTATTTTGTCGCCTGCAGCGTGTCCCATCTCTCGAGAGAACACTAGCAACCCCTCAACAAGATTCAACCAAGCGCTCATCTCCGCGTTAGGCCTCTTGTCGTAACGTTCGTGCAGCGCAGCGAGTTCGACCTGGACTTCGTCGAACTGACCGACGCGAGCGAGATATCCCGCTCGTTCGGCCCTCAGGCAATCGGCCTCGAACTGGCTGCGGGCATTCCGGATGCCCTCTTCGAGGCGAAGCTGCAAGCGGGATGGCTTCATGTGGTCAATCGCCGAAGCGCCTCGTTGTACGTGTCCGCCGTGTGTGCAATCACTTCTTCCGGCAAGGCCGGTGCGGGTGCACGCTTGTTCCATGGCCGCCCGTCGACCTGGGCTGCCTCGAGCCAGTCGCGCAAGAACTGCTTGTCGTAGCTCGGCGGGTTGCGGCCGGCAACATAGCCTTCCACAGGCCAGAAGCGGGACGAGTCTGGCGTGAGCACTTCGTCCATCAGGGTCAGCGTCCCCTTGTCGTCGAGCCCGAATTCGAATTTCGTATCGGCGATGATGATGCCGCGGGGCAGCGCCATCGCGGCCGCTTCCGAGTACAGCCTGATCGAGACCGCACGAATCTTCTCGGCCAGCGCGGTGCCCACGATGTCGCACATGCGTTCGAAGCCGATGTTCTCGTCGTGGTCACCCATCTCGGCCTTGGTGGCCGGCGTGAAGATCGGCTCGGGCAACTTGCTCGCGTTCTGCAAGCCGGCGGGCAGGGCAACCCCGCAGACCTGCTGATTCTGCTGGTACTCCTTCCAGCCGCTGCCAGCCAGATAACCCCGCACCACCGCTTCCACTGGCAGCGGCCGCAGTCGCTTGACGAGCATCGATCGGCCCCGCACCTGGTCACGCTCGTTCGGTGCCACCACGCTCTCCGGGTCGTCGCCGGTCAAGTGGTTGGGCACGATGTGCTGCAGGTGCGCGAACCAGAACAAGGCCATCTGCGTGAGCAACCTGCCTTTGCCCGGGATCGGTTGCCCCATCACCACGTCGAATGCACTGAGCCGATCGGTCGCCACCATCAGCAACCGGTCTTCACCCACGGCGTAGTTGTCGCGAACCTTGCCACGTGCAAGAAGGGTCAACGAGGTGAGGGAGGTGGTGAGCAGCGCAGCCGTCATGGCGTCCTTTCAACGGGCCGCGATGCGCTGCCCGTGCGGTCAGAGGGGGGTCGGCCGATTGTAGTAATCGGCAGAAAAACAAAACCCGGCCGAGGCCGGGTTTGGGGGTGAAGACGCGGGGCTCAGACCACGGTCTGCGCCAGCTCGCCCTTGGCATAACGCTGCGCCACCTGCACCAGCGTCTGCGCCTTGATCTTGCCGGCCTGGCCTTCGCAGCCGAACTGCAGATAACGCTGCTTGCACACGCCCTTGGCTGCTTCGCGCGCCGGCTTCAGGAAGTCGCGCGGGTCGAACTTGTCGGGGTTCTCGGCCATGTAGCGGCGCACCGCGCCGGTCATCGCCAGGCGCACGTCGGTGTCGATGTTGATCTTGCGCACGCCGTACTTGATGGCTTCCTGGATCTCTTCGACCGGCACGCCATACGTCTCTTTCATCTTGCCGCCGAACTCGCGGATCTCGGCCAGCAGTTCCTGCGGCACGCTCGACGAGCCGTGCATCACGAGGTGGGTGTTCGGAATGCGGCGGTTGATTTCCTTGATGCGGCTGATCGCGAGAATGTCGCCGGTGGGCTTGCGGGTGAACTTGTAGGCGCCGTGGCTCGTGCCGATGGCGATGGCAAGCGCGTCGAGCTGGGTGCGCTTGACGAAGTCGGCGGCCTGCTCGGGGTCGGTGAGCAACTGCTCCATCGTCATCGTGGAATCGGTGCCGTGCCCGTCTTCCTTGTCGCCCTTCATCGTCTCCAGCGAACCCAGGCAGCCGAGCTCACCTTCGACGGTCACGCCCAGCAGATGCGCCATGTCGACGACCTTGCGTGTCACTTCGACGTTGTAGTCGTAGCTCGCGATCGTCTTGCCGTCGGCCTGCAGCGAACCGTCCATCATCACCGAGCTGAAGCCCAGGCCGATCGCACCCTTGCACACGTCGGGGCTCTGGCCATGGTCCTGGTGCATCACCAGCGGCACGTTCGGCCAGGTTTCGACTGCGGCCTGGATCAGGTGCTTGATGAACGCTTCGCCCGCGTACTTGCGCGCGCCGGCACTGGCCTGCAGGATCACCGGCGCACCCACTTCGTCGGCCGCCGTCATCACCGCCTGCACCTGCTCGAGGTTGTTGACGTTGAAGGCCGGAATGCCGTAGCCGTTCTCAGCGGCGTGGTCCAACAGCTGGCGCATTGAAACGAGGGGCATGGCGAACTCCTGAATCGGGATGGTGGGCAGCGTGAAACCACGCTGTAACTGGCGGAATTGTAGCGAGCGCCCCCTGGCGGTCGGCGTGAAGGATCACCCGATGCGCTGGGCCTCGTAGCCTTCGGCGCGCATCGCACCAAGGATCTGCTCGATGTGCGCCACGCCGCGCGTCTGCACCACCACCTCGATCTGCGCGCGCTCGACCGAGAGCGACGTGAACGCACGCTGATGCTGCACTTCGTCGATGTTGGCGCCGAGCTTGCCGAGCAGCGTGGCCACGTTGGCCAGTGCCCCCGGCACGTCGCGCACGTCGAAGCGCAGCCGCGCGAGCCGGCCCGACTTGACCATGCCGCGCTCGATGATCTCGGCCAGCATCAGCGGCTCGATGTTGCCGCCGCACAGGATCAGGCCGACCTTGCGGCCCTTGAAGCGTTCGGCGTGCTTCATCAGCGCGGCCAGCCCGACGCCGCCCGCGCCTTCGACCACCGTCTTCTCGATCTCGAGCAGCATCAGTATGGCCTGCTCGATGTCGTCTTCGCTGACGAGAAGCACGTCGTCCACATGGGCCTTGATCAGCGGCAACGTCAATGCACCGGGCGACTTGACGGCGATGCCATCGGCGATCGTGGCCTGCGCGCTTTCACGTTGCTCGCCGTGCACCGCGTTCCAGGCCGCAGGGAACCGTTCGGTCTGCACGCCGATGATGCGGATGCCGGGCCGCAGCGCACGCGCCGCCGTGGCCACGCCCGAAATCAGGCCGCCGCCCCCGATCGCCACGACGAGCGTGTCGATCTCGGGCTGCTGCGCCAGCATCTCCATGCCGATCGTGCCCTGGCCGGCAATGACATCGAGGTCGTCATAGGGGTGCACCAGTGTCAGGCCGCGCTCCTGCGCCAGCGCCAGGCCGTGGGCGCGCGCATCGTCGAAGGTGTCGCCTTCGAGCACCACGGTCGCGCCGAAGCCGCGCGTGCGCTCCACCTTCACGGCCGGCGCGAAGCGTGGCATCACGATCGTCGCCGGCAGGCCCATGCGCTGCGCGTGGTAGGCCACGCCTTGGGCGTGGTTGCCGGCCGATACCGCCAGCACACCTTTGGCACGCTCGGCCGCCGTGAGCTGTGCCATCTTGTTCAGCGCACCTCGCTCCTTGAACGACGCGGTGAACTGCAGGTTTTCGAACTTCAGGAACACCTCGCAGCCCGTCAGGGCCGAAAGCGTGCGCGAAGGCAGGCACGGCGTCTCGATCACCTCGCCACGCAGACGCAATGCAGCGGCGCGGATGTCGTCGAGGCCGAGCGCGGCGCGCGTCATGTCAACCGACCCGGCACACCTTGAGCATGTTGGTGCCGCCCGGGTGGCCCATCGGCTCGCCGCAGGTGATGGCGTAGGTGTCGCCGGCCTTGAGCACACCGCGTTCGACGAGCAAGGCTTCAGCCTTGGCGAGCGCTTCGTCGCGGTCGGCGAAGTTGGGCATCAGCATCGGCGTGACATTGCGGTAAAGCGCCATGCAGCGCTGGCTGCGCAGCTGTGAAGTCAGGCCGTAGATCGGCACGTGGATCAGGTGCCGGCTCATCCACAGCGCGGTCGACCCCGATTCGGTGAGCGCGAGGATCGCCTTGCAGCCCAGGTGGTAAGCCGTGAACAGCGCGCCCATCGCGATCGACTGGTCGATGCGGGCGAACTGCTTGTTGGTGAATGAGGCGTCGAGCGCCACCTCTTCGGCGTTTTCGGCCTCGACGCAGATGCTCGCCATCATCTCGATGGTCTCGACCGGGTACTTGCCGGCCGCGGTCTCGGCACTCAGCATCACCGCGTCGGTGCCGTCGAGCACTGCGTTGGCCACGTCGCTCACCTCGGCGCGTGTGGGCACCGGGTTGACGATCATCGACTCCATCATCTGCGTGGCGGTGATGACCACACGGTCCATCTCGCGTGCCATCTTGATCATGCGTTTCTGCAATGCCGGCACCGCCGCATTGCCGACCTCGATGGCGAGGTCGCCGCGCGCCACCATGATGCCGTCGGACGCCTTCAGGATCTGGTCGAGCACCGGGATCGCTTCGCTGCGCTCGATCTTCGCGATCAGCAGCGGCTTGTGGCGCCACGGCTCGCCGGCCACGTTGGCGAGCTGGCGCGCCATTTCCATGTCGGTCGCGGTCTTCGGGAAGCTCACGGCCAAGTACTCGCACTGGAAGCTCATCGCGGTCTTGATGTCTTCCATGTCCTTCGACGTGAGCGCGGGCGCCGTGAGGCCGCCGCCGGCCTTGTTGATGCCCTTGTTGTTCGACAGGAAGCCACCGACCACGACGGTCGTGTGCACCTCTTCGCCACGCACCGAATCGACCACGAGCTTGAGCAGGCCATCGTTGAGCAGCAGCACGTCGCCCGACCTCACGTCGCGCGGCAGCTCCTTGTAGTCGAGGCCGACACGCTCGTTGGTGCCCAGCTCGGTGGTCGCGCCGTCGAGGATGAATTTCTGCCCCGGTTCGAGCAGCGTCTTGTCGCCTTCGAACTTGCCGACTCGGATCTTCGGGCCCTGCAGGTCGGCCATGATGGCCACCTCGCGGCCGGCGCGGCGCGCCACGTCACGCACGAGCGTGGCGCGGTCGATGTGGTCTTGGGCCTTGCCGTGCGAGAAGTTCATGCGCACCACGTCGACGCCGGCGCGGATCATGCGCTCCAGCACTTCGGGCGAGCTCGACGCGGGGCCGAGGGTGGCGACGATCTTGGTGGCGCGGGGCATGGCGGTCTCCATCTGTTTTTCGAGAGCGGATTATCGAAGCGCGCCACACCGCTTTCGCGCGGGCGACGGAATGACTCTTATGCGGCCGGCTCGGCGCGGCGCTGAAGGATCTCGAACGCCGGCAAGGTCTTTCCTTCCAGCACTTCGAGAAACGCGCCGCCACCGGTCGAGATATAGCCCATGTCCTTTTCGATGCCGTACTTGGCGATCGCCGCGAGCGTGTCGCCACCACCGGCGATGCTGAAGGCGGGCGACGCGGCGATGGCGCGTGCGATGGCTTCAGTGCCACCCGCGAAGGCATCGAACTCGAACACACCGACCGGGCCGTTCCAGACGATCGTGCCGGCCGCCATCAGCTGTTCGGCGAGCCGCTTCGCCGTTTGCGGGCCGATGTCGAGGATCAGGTCGTCACTCGCCACATCGGCCGCCGCTTTCACGGTCGCCACGGCATCGGCCTTGAACTCCTTGGCGGTCACCACGTCGGTCGGGATCGGCACCGCAGCACCACGCGCCTTCATCGCATCGATCACGGTTTTCGCTTCGCCCACGAGGCTGGCTTCGGCCAGGCTCTTGCCGATGGGCAGGCCGGCCGCGAGCATGAAGGTGTTGGCGATGCCGCCACCGACGATCAACTGATCGACCTTGCTCGCCAAGCTTTGCAGAATGCTCAGCTTGGTCGAGACCTTGCTGCCGGCGACAATGGCCACGAGAGGCCGTTTCGGGTTGGCGAGCGCCTTCGTCGTGGCGTCGATTTCGGCCGCGAGCAGCGGGCCGGCGCAGGCCACCGGGGCGTATTGCGCGATGCCGTAGGTCGAGGCCTCGGCGCGGTGCGCTGTGCCGAAGGCGTCGTGCACGAAGATGTCGCACAAGGCCGCCATCTTGCGCGACAAGGTGTCGTCGTTCTTCTTCTCGCCCTTGTTGACGCGGCAATTCTCGAGCAGCACGACCTGGCCGGGCGCGACCTTCACCCCGTCGACCCAGTTCGCGACCAGCGCCACCTCGCGGCCCAGCAGTTCACCGAGGCGCCTGGCCACCGGCGCGAGCGAGTCTTCGGCCTTGAACTCGCCCTCGGTGGGGCGACCCAGATGTGACGTGACCATCACCGCGGCACCTGCCTTGAGCGCGAGTTCGATGCACGGGACCGAAGCCCGCACCCGCGTGTCTTCGGTGATGTGCCCGGCCGCGTCGAGCGGCACGTTCAGGTCGGCACGGATGAAGACGCGCTTTCCGGAAACGCGGCCTTGCGCGACGAGGTCTTCGAATCGGAGCACGTTCATGGCGGGGCGCGGAGTTGGTCTGACAAGCGGCAGATTCTAGGCACCCGGGCCCGCGCTCCGGCGCTTTCGCAGCGCCCGCGGTAACGAACGGGTTACCAGCCGAGTATCAACTTCAGGGGCACCAGCACCAGCATGCCGCTGACGATGGTGCCCAGAATGCCACCGCGCCAGAAGTAGTAGAGCGTCGAGGCGAGCACGGCGTAGAGCCGCGCGTCTTGCCAGGTGCCGATGAGCTGGCCGTGTGTCATCACGACCTCGGGCACCACCACGGCGGAAAGCGCCGCCAGCGGCGCGTAGCGCAAGCCACGCCGAACCCAGTCGGGCAAGACGAGTTCGCGGTCCGAGAACAGGAAGAAAGCTCGCGTCAGCACCGTGATGCCGGTCAGGCCGGCGATCGTGGCGAAGGCCTCCAGGCCGCTCAGCGGCGCGCTCATGCGGCGGCCTCTTCGCGCAGGGCGTTGCCCTTCACGGCCGCGTTGCCGCGGCGGCGCAGGCGTGAGAGCACCCGCTGGCCGGCATCACCCCCGCCGTCGATCAACAGCCCCACGCACACGGCCGCCGCGATGGCGACCACGATGTAGAGCCTGAAGGGCAACGCGAACGCCGCCACCGCGGCACCCGCGGCCACCACGGCGGCGAAGGCGGTCGCCTTGTCCGACAGCAGCGAGTAGGTGAGCCCGAGCAGCGCCAGCACGCCGGCGAAGCCTAAACCCCAGTGCGTGGGGATCACGTCGGCCAGCACGATGCCGACGATCGAGGGGATCTGCCAGGCCGTCCAGTTCATCAACGAGCCGCCGAGGAAGTACTCGATCTGGCCTTCGTCGTCGCGCGGCTCCTTGAACCGCTTCATGAACAGCACGTAGTTCAGGTCGGCGCAGAAGTAGCCGAGCGACAGGCGCTGCCAGCGCGGGAAACGTTTGAAGAACGGCCGCCACTGCGCACTGAAGATCACGAAACGCAGGTTCACGCAGAGCGCGGTGGCCCAGATCACCCAGACCGGCGTGCCGACCATCATCAGCGGGATGGCCGCGAGCTGCACGCTGCCGCCGAAGACCATCAGGCTCATCATCAGCGCCATCGGCACCGACAAACCGCTCTTGACCATGGCCACGCCGGTGACCAGCCCCCAGGCGGCGATGCCGAGCGACACCCCCGACATCTCGGCCGCGCCCTGGCGGAACTGCGGGTGTCGGAAGGTCGCGCGAATCGAATTCATGGCGCGCGATTGTCGCCGCCCCCGCGTTTTCCCGCAGGGCACGGCGGTTTGACCCCGCGTTTCGGGGCGCTTCAGCGCTTCTTCACGTGGCCACTGCCGGCGACCGAGGTCTTCAGCGTCGGGTCGCCGGTGTATTCGACGTCGCCGCTGCCGGCGATCGAGACGCTCAAGGTCTTGCGCGCGTTGACCTTGGCGTCGCCGCTGCCGGCGATGTTCACGCTGACCTCGTCGGCTTCGAGCTCGCGGGTGTTGATGTCGCCACTGCCAGAAATCGAGAGGCCGAGCCGCCCGGCCTTGCCCGACATCTCGGCGTTGCCACTGCCCGAAATCTTCAGGCTGCCCTCGTCGACGCTCAGCTTCTGCAGCTTGACGTTGCCCGAGCCGGCGACCGCGATCTTCAGCGCCGGCAGTTTCAGCCCTTCGCCTGAAACATTGCCCGAGCCACGAACCGACAGGCTCGACAGCGACACCAGATCGACCGTCAGCGTGATCGGGTTGCGCGACGAGTAGCTGGTGTGGTCCCGCATGCGTATCTCGAGCGTGGGCACGCCGGAACGGCTGATGACACGGGTCTCGACCAGCGCCAGCAGGTTGTCGTCGGCCCGCAGTTCCACCGCTTCACGCGAGCCTTGGCGGAGCACCACGTTCATCGAGGCATGCACTTCGATGGCCTGAAAGCTGCCCACGTTGCGCGCTTCGGTCTGGAGCTTGCCCGAGCCTTGCACGCCCATCAGGCCGATGGATTGAAACGCCGGGCCGCTGTCGGCGGCGTGGGCGGGGACCGCGGCGGCGAGCAAGGCCGCGGTGGCGAAGGCAAGGTGCGTGCGGCGGGCGCGCGCGAAGAAATGCAGCGTCATTCGGTGTCCCCTCGGGAATGAACAAGGCTTCAATGTGCCCGCGTGCCGCAAGCGTGTCACGCCGCAAGCGACGAACTGCAGCCGTGTGCGACAGGCTGGCGTGGCCAGCCTGTGGTGGTGCTCAGGAGTCGTGCGCCTTCGCGCTCTCGCGCTTGGCGGGCTTGCCGCCTTCGGCGGCCTTCGCGGCGGGCTTGTCGCTCGCCACGGCGGGTTTCGCCGGCTCGGCCTCGGCCTGTTTGGCCGCGGCATTCGCGAGCTGGGTCGCCACCTGCGGCGGCACCGGCTCGATCTTGTTCTCGCGCATGTAGTCGTTCATGTCGCGCCAGCCGGCGAACACCGAGGCCTTGTCGGCCTTGCGGTTCAATGCGTAGCAGTCTTCGATGGCTCTGCCGGCGTGGCGGCATGCGCCGCCGATGGCCTTGCCGTCGGCCTCGCGCACCGCCGCCAGCTTTTCGGGCGACTCGATGCCCAGCGCGCCCACGACCACGTCGCAACCAGCCAGTAGGGCGGGGGCGAGCAGTGCAGCGGTGAGGACGAAGCGGCGCATGGCGGAACCGGTGAAGTTGTCCTGCGTATATCGGCAGGCTCCACCGGGACTTGAGGTCCGCGCCGGCCCCGGCTTCAGCGGGCGGCGCCGGAAGCCATCGCCAGCAGCTTTTCCACCCGCTCTTCGGTCGAAGGGTGGGTCGAGAACAAACCACGCAACCCGCCGCCCGAGAGCGGGTTGATGATCATCATCTGCGCGGTTTCGGGGTGACGCTCGGCCGGCGCCATCGGCATGCCCTGCGCGTACTGCTGGATCTTCTGCAAGGCGCTGGCCAGCGCCCGCGGGTCGCCCGAGATCTCGGCGCCACCGCGGTCGGCCTCGAATTCGCGGGCGCGGCTGATGGCCATCTGGATCAGGCTGGCGGCGATGGGTGCCAGGAACATCACGAGCATGCCCACCAGCGGGTTGCGCGAGCGGCCGTCGCTGTCGCGCCCGCCGAAGAACATCGCGAAGTTGGCGAGCATCGAGATCGCGCCGGCCATCGTGGCGCTGACGGTGCTGATGAGGATGTCGCGGTGGCGCACGTGGGCCAGTTCGTGCGCCATCACGCCACGCAGTTCGGCCTGCGTCAGCACGCGCATGATGCCGGTGGTGGCGGCCACGGCGGCGTGTTCCGGGTTGCGGCCGGTCGCGAAGGCGTTGGGCGCGTCTTCGTCGATCACGTAGACCTTGGGCATGGGCAGCTGCGCACGTTGCGCGAGCTCGCGCACCATGGCGTAGAACTGCGGCGCGGAGCTGTCGTCCACTTCCTGCGCGTTGTACATCTTCAGCACGAGCTTGTCGGAAAACCAGTAGCTGAAGAAGTTCATGCCGAGCGCCACGACGAGCGCGATCATCATGCCCTGCCGGCCACCGAGCACCGAGCCGATGGCCATGAACAAGGCGGTGATCGCTGCCATCAACACGGCGGTTTTCATCAGGTTGAACATCGAGCGGCCTTTCGTGAATCGCGTGAATCGCGCAGACGCATAGATGCGGCCGCGCGGGTGGAGTTCAACGTGGCGGCAGCTCGAACGCAGCCCCTGGCGCCACGGGCATGCCCTGCAGCAGCGCATGCGCCGCCAGCCGCTTGCCCCCGGCGCGCTGCAGTTCGGTGAGTTGCAGTGCGCCCTGCCCGCAGGCGACAGTGATGCCGTCGGCGCCGACCGCCAGCACCTGGCCGGGCGCGCTGCTGCCGGCCACGACCCGGCCGCGCCAGCACTTGAGGGGCGTCTCGCCCAAGGTGGCGCTGGCGCCGGGGAAGGGGTCGAAAGCGCGCAGGCGGCGTTCGATCACTTCCGCCGGAGCGCGCCAGTCGATCGCCGCTTCGGCCTTCTCGATCTTGTGCGCGTAGCTCACGCCTTGCGACGGCTGCGGTGTGCGGTGCAGGCCACCACAGGCCGCCAGTTCGAGCGCTTCGACGATCAGCCGGCCACCGAGCGCCGCGAGCCGGTCGTGCAGCGACGCCGTGGAGTCGGTCGGCGCGATGGCGATCGACTCGACCAGCAGCATGTCGCCGGTGTCGAGGCCGGCGTCCATCTGCATGATGGTGATGCCGGTCTGCGCGTCACCGGCCTCGATCGCGCGGTGGATCGGCGCGGCGCCGCGCCAGCGTGGCAGCAGCGAACCGTGGATGTTGATGCAGCCCATGCGCGGCGCGGCCAGCACCCATGGCGGCAGGATCAGCCCGTAGGCGGCCACGACCAGCACATCGGGCGCGGCCGCCTGCAACGCGGCCCGCGCCTGTTCGGCGTCGGCCGGGAACTTGCCGTCCAGGCGCAGGCTGCGAGGCTGAGCCACGGTGATGCCGTGCTCGAGGGCCAGCGCTTTCACCGGCGACGGGCTCAGCTTCAGGCCGCGGCCGGCGGGCCGGTCGGGCTGGCTCAGCACCAGCGGAACGCGGAAACCTGCGGCCAGCACCTGCGCGAGCGCCACCTGCGCAAACTCTGGCGTGCCGGCAAAAGCGACCTTCATCGCCAGGCCACGAGGTGCCGGCGCAGTTCACCCACGCTCGTCTTCCCGCGCTTTTTTCAGCATCTTGGTCTTGATGCGGTCACGCTTGAGCTGGCTGAGGTATTCGACGAACACCTTGCCCATCAGATGGTCCATCTCATGCTGGACGCAGACCGCCAGCAGCCCTTCGGCCTCGAACTGCTGCATCTCGCCGGCCCGGTCGAGGGCTCGCACGGTCACCTTGGCATGGCGCGGCACCTTGTCGTAGATGGCCGGCACCGACAGGCAACCTTCGTCGGCCAGCGTCATCTCGACGCTCCAGTCGACCAGCTCCGGGTTGATCAGCACGCGGGGGTCGTCGCGTTCGTCGGAGGTGTCCATGACGATCACGCGTTCATGCACATCGACCTGCGTCGCCGCCAGGCCGACACCGTCGGCGTCGTACATGCTTTCGAGCATGTCGTCGACAAGCTGGCGGATTCGGGCGTCGACGGCCACCACCGGCTTGGCCACGGTGTGCAGGCGCGGGTCGGGGTAACGCAGGATCTGGAGTTTGGCCATGGCGATCAGATTGGGGACTGGGGCTGCGCCGGCGGGCGCGAGCCTGTGGGACCAGCGCAACGTCGCCGGCCGTGACAGGTCTCACACACGGCGCTGGCGGCGGTCACTTTCGTTGCGATATCAAGGGTTTAGAGGCAGAATCTGTGAAACTGATTGAGGATTTTCGCCGAACAGCGGCCGCTCGGGCGCCAACGGCTCAGTAACCCCACGGCGCAGGCCCTCCAGCGGGCGTACCCTGAGAGATTTATACATGACCCGAAGCAAACGCTCCGTCTTCCACGTTCGCCGGGGCGCATTCGCCGCTTCCCTGAGCGCTTTGCTCGGTGCGTCGCTCGGCTTCGGTGCGGTACAGGCCGCCGACTTCCCCATCACGTCTCAGCAGCGCGGCACGGCGCAGCGCGTCGCCCAGAACGGCGTGCCGCTCTCGGAGCTGGCGGCGAATGCTCCCGACTCGTACACCGTCAAACCGCGCGACACGCTGTGGGACATCTCCAAGATGTTCTTGAAGAGCCCGTGGCGCTGGCCCGAACTCTGGGGCATGAACCTGGAGCAGATCCGCAACCCGCACCTGATCTACCCCGGCCAGGTGCTTTACCTCGACAAATCGAACGGCCGCGCCAAGCTGCGCCTGGGCACGCCGGTCGGCCCCGACCAGAGCGGCCGGCTCTCACCGCGCATCCGCGCGACCGATCTGGGCAACGGTGGCATCCCGTCGATCCCGTTCCACCTGATCGAGCCTTTCCTGAACGAGGCCGTGATCTTCGAGAGCAACGAGCTCGAAGCCGCGCCCCGCATCGTCGCCTCGCAAGAAGGGCGTGTGATGCTCTCGCGTGGAGAGCTCGCCTACGTGCGCGGCGAACTGGCGAACGAGCGCGAGTTCCGGATCTTCCGTGAACCGCGGCCGCTGCTCGACCCGACCACGCGTGAACTGCTGGGCTACGAAGCCAATTACGTCGGCACGGCCGAGTACACGCGTCTTGGCGAAAACCGCAACAACGCCGCCGGCAAGGCCGAGATCGTGCCCGCCACGTTCACGATCACCAGCATCCGCCAGGAAGCCGGCGTGGGCGACCGTCTCGCGGTGGTGCCGCCGCGCGAACTCACGAATTACGCGCCGCACGCGCCGCAGGGCCCGATGAGCGGCCAGATCGTCTCGCTGTACGGCGACGCACTGACCGCCGGCCAGAACCAGATCGTTGCCCTCAACCGCGGCTCGAACGAAGGTGTCGAGCGCGGCCACGTGCTGGCGCTGTGGCGTGACGGGGCGACCATGATCGACAAGACCGATGCGAGCCGCCCCACCATCAAGCTGCCCGACGAACGCCACGGTGTGCTGTTCGTGTTCCGCGTGTTCAAGCGCATGTCGTACGCCTTGATCCTGTCGGTGCAAGACCCCGTCAAACCGGGCGACCGTTTCACGCAGCCCTGAGCCCACGCGCGGCGAGCGCTGCGTGATCGACTCCGAAGAATTCGGCGCCTGGATCAGGCTGCTCGAAACACCCGGCGTGGGCCGCGAATCGGCGCGCCGGCTGCTGGCAGCCTTCGGTTCGCCACAAGCGGTGCTGGCCGCGTCGACGGCGGCACGCCGCGAAGTCGTCGGCGCGGTGGCGGCGACCGCGCTCGCCGAAACGTCGGAAGCACTGGATCGGCAGACCCGGATCACGCTCGACTGGCTGGCCGCCGAAACCACGTCGCCGCGCAGCGTCATCACGCTCGACCACCCGCTGTTCCCCACCGCTTTGCTCAACGCGGCAGACCCGCCGCTGATGCTGTACGCGCAGGGGCGCGTCGACTTGCTGGGGGGCGAATTGATCGCGGTGGTCGGTAGCCGCAACCCGACCCGTCAGGGGACCGAGAACGCGCGCGCCTTCAGCGCCCACCTGAGCCAGGCGGGTTTCACCGTGGTTTCGGGGCTGGCCTTGGGTATCGACGCGGCGGCGCACGAAGGCGGGCTCGACGGCGCCGCCAGCACCGTGGCGATCGTGGGCACCGGGCTCGACCGGGTCTACCCGAAACGCCATCTCGCTCTGGCTCGGCGCATCGCCGAGCAGGGTTTGATCGTGAGTGAATACTCGCTGGGCACGCCACCCTTGCCGGAGAACTTCCCGAACCGCAACCGGATCATCGCCGGCCTCACGCGCGGCACGCTGGTGGTCGAAGCGGCCCTCCAATCCGGTTCGTTGATCACCGCGCGGCTCGCCTCGGAATCGGGCCGCGACGTGTTCGCGATCCCCGGGTCGATCCACTCGCCGCAGTCGCGTGGCTGCCACGCGTTGATCAAACAGGGGGCCAAGCTGGTCGAAAGCGCCCAGGACATACTGGAAGAGATGCATCTGCCGGGCTCAACAGCCGCGAGCGAAGCCCGCCAGGCCGAACTGGTGCTGGACGAAGAAGACCCCGTGCTGGCCGCGCTCGGCTTCGACCCCGTCACGCTCGACGCGCTGGTGGCTCGCACCGACTGGTCGGCCGCCGCTCTGAGCGTGCGCTTGCTCGAACTGGAGCTGAACGGTCAGATTGCGCGTCTGCCGGGCCAGCTGTTCCAGCGCATCGGTGCCGCCTGAGCCGCACCCGGGGGCCTGGGGTATAGTGAATCCATGTTCGATGTGCTCGTGTACCTGTACGAAAACTACTGGCGGCCCGATGCCTGCCCCGACCACGATCAGCTGACCCGCAAGCTCTCGTCGGTCGGCTTCGAATCGGACGAGATCCAGGAGGCCCTGTCGTGGCTCGACGGTGTGGCGGCCGCCGCCCAGTCGTATGTCGGCGAACAGGGCGAGGCCAGCATGCGCGTGTACTCACCGGCCGAACAAGAACACTTGGGCGACGCCTCGATCGGCTTCATCAGCTTTCTCGAGTCGGCCGGCGTGCTGCCACCGCCGATGCGCGAAATGGTCATCGACCGCGCCAATGCCATTCCCGGCGGCCCGCTCGATCTCGAAGACCTGAAGATCATCGTGCTGATGGTCTTCTGGAGCCTCGGTGAAGAGCCCGACGCCCTGATCCTCGACGAGTTGTTCGTCGACGAAGAAGACCGGCTGATCCACTGAGCTGTCGCATCGCGGGCGCCGGCCAGCGTTTGGCCGCTCCCGGGCAGCCGGCGACCCGGGCGCTCCATCAATTCAGTTCAGGATGCGGCTCGGGTCCACGTCGAGCTTTTCCATCGCGCTGCGCGTGGCGCGCACGGTGAGCGATTCGTCCTGCGCCGGCACCAGCAAGCCGGCCTGCAAGAAAGCCGCGAGCCGGTTCTGCTGGAACAGCACGCCCCGCCCTTGCGGCGAGACGAACAATGTGAGCTGGCGGCGCATGCCCTGCCACGCCAGTTGCACCGCCTCGTTGCGGTTGCGGTAATCGAGCATGTACCAGCTGCCGACCTGCAGTTCACGCGCCCAGGCGACCATGGCCGGCGTGGGCATCGAGCCGCCCTCGGCCACCACCTCGAGTTCGGAGCTTTCGTAGCCCGACAGGTCGTGCACCATCGATTCGTCGATTTCGAGGTCGGCCGAATCGGGCAGCAGCTCTTCCAGCGTCTCGAGCCGGCCCATCAGTTCTTCCAGCCGCTCGTGCGGGATCGCCGCCGTCTTGGCGGTGAACGCCGCGGCGAGCGAATTGTTCAGGCGCTGGATGTGTTCGTCTTGCTTGTCGGCCGGCACGCCGGCGTGCAGCATGCCGTCGCGCAGCGTCTTGAGCAGCGGCGGCAGGCGCCGGATCACTTCGGCACGCTCTTCGCGCGAGACCTTGGCACTGGCCGACCAGATCAGGTCGGCGGCGGCACGCTTCATGTCTTTCGTGGCGTCGCTCTGGTTGCCGTTCTTGACGGCCGCCATCGCCAGCACGTCGGCCCACACATGGAACAGGAACTCGCGCACGCCCTCTTGCACCGGCACCTCGTTGAGCATCTTGCGCAACTCGATCGTGTACTGGATCGCCAGCGTTTCGCGCTGCTCGACCTGGTGCGCCAGCGACACGCCCTTGCGCGACGCCTCGTTCTCGTTCTTGAAGTAGTGCTCGAGGAACTTCTCGAACTCGACCAGCACGGTCTGGAACACGCGCCGCCCGGTGTCGGGGTAGGCCTCGACGACCTGAACCACCCGCTTGATCTCTTTTTCGAGCGCGTCGCCGATCGCGCGCGCCGTGGCGTCGAAGCCCATCACGCACGAGCCCATGCGGTCGATCAACCGGCGCGCAGGGTGGTCGACGGTGGCGAAGAAGTCGGGCTCGCTGACTGCCACGCGCAGCACCGGCATCTGCAGCCGCGCAAACCAGACCCGCACCGCAGAAGGAATGCGCTCTTCGGTGAGGATGCTCTGGAACAGCAGCGCCACGATCTCGATCGTGGCGCGTTCCACCGGGGTGGCTGCGGCCTGTTTCAGCGCCTGCTTGCGGTTGTTCAGCTCTTCGAGCAAGGCCGGCGTGCTGACCGCGTCCGAGACCGTGCGCACCGCGCCGCCACCGCCCGACAAGCGGTTCGCGATGCCTTGCTGCGCGTCGGAGATGGCCGCTTTCAGGCCCGGTGACGCTGGCGCCGGCGCGTGCGCCGTGACCACGAACTCGGGCAGGTGCCGGCCGACCAGGCGATTCAGGCGGTCGAGCACCGCTTCGGCGTGACCGCTGGCGCGCTGCTGCAGGCCCCCGGCGCGCGTCATCATCCGCGTTTCTTCGCCGACCTCGCCACGGCCGTCGCCGGACGAGTTCACGCTCGACTGGGTGAAGCCGGCCGGCGCGTGCGACGTGGGCTGGAAGTTGCGGTGCGTCGCACGGGTGCGCCGGATGAAAGGGCGCAGGTCGACTTCGGGCAGCACCTGGCGTTCGATCAGGAATCGGTTGGTCTCGTGGAAACCTTCTTCGGCGAAATGGGCGAATTCTTCGTGCAGGATCGGCTGCAGCATGCGCCAGGTGTCGAGGCTCAGCCCGGCGGCACGCCAGGCCGTGGTGACGATGCGTGCCAGCGACTGCGGCCGCAGGATGTCGTGCGCGTCGAGTTCTTCGCGGCTCTCGAGCACATTCATGCGCGAGCACAGGTCGGTGAATTCCCACGAAGCGCGGTCCATCATCGCCAGCGCCAGGCGCGAGGTGAGGATCTCGTCTTCGATGGTGTCGTCGTCGACCAGGCTCAGCTTGGCGGCGGCGCGGCCACCCGGGCCGGGCAGGTCACCGGGGCGCGAGGCCGAGAGCAGGCCCGACTGCAACGAGGCCCGCAGCATCGTCGTCATGCTCTGCAGCCAGAACGGCTCGGCTTTCTGCAAGTCGGGCACCAGCTCGCGCCGTTTCATCGCGAGCTTGGGGTCGACCACCTGGCTCACCAGGATGCGCGTGGCCTGGTCGACCGCCTGCACCACCGCCGGCATGCCGGTGAGCAAGCCGTCAGCGTAGGACCGCCTTGCCTGTTGGGCCAATGCCGTCGGGTTGGCGGGGGTCGGCATGAGGGTGACTGCTTGCGTCCTGTGGGGTAGAAATGGACTCTACACCACCGCCCCGGAGTTCGGATCGTCGGGGTCGGTTTCCTTCGCGGGCGCGGCCTTGATCAGGTCTTCACGCTTGACGCCGAGCCACATCGCGATGGCCGCGGCCACGAACACCGACGAGTAGATGCCGAAGCAGATGCCGATCGTCAGCGCGATCGCGAAGTTGTGCAACGTGGGCCCGCCGAAGATCAGCATCGACAGCACCATCATCTGCGTGCTGCCGTGCGTGATGATGGTGCGGCTCATCGTGCTCGTGATCGCGTGGTCGATCACTTCGTGCGTGTTCATCTTGCGAAAGCGCCGGAAGGCCTCGCGGATCCGGTCGAAGATCACGACCGACTCGTTCACAGAGTACCCGAGCACCGCCAGCACCGCCGCGAGCACCGTGAGGTTGAACTCCCACTGGAAGAACGCGAAGAAGCCGAGGATGATGACCACGTCGTGCAGGTTGGCGATGATCGCCGCCACCGCGAACTTCCACTCGAAGCGGATCGCGAGGTAGATCATGATGCCAATCACCACGAAGGCCAGCGCCTTGGCGCCGTCGATCGCCAGTTCGCGCCCGACCTGCGGGCCGACGAACTCGGTGCGCTGCAGCTTCACCGGCTCGGCCGTTCCGGCCGAACACACGGGCCGGCTCGACACCTCGCCCTTGTCGCTGGTGAACTCGCGCGTGCTCACGCTGCCGCTCTCGGCCTGGCACAGGCTGTCGAACACCTTGGCCACGACTTCGGTCTGTTTCATGCCGGCGGCCACGGGCAGCCGGACGATCACGTCGCGCGTGCTGCCGAAGTTCTGCACCTGCACTTCGCCGAAGTTGAGCTTCTCCACCGTGGTGCGGATCTTCTCGACGTCGGCGGTCTTTTCGTAAGCCGCCTCCATGACGATGCCGCCGGTGAACTCGATCGAGAAGTGCAGCCCGCGCGTGGCCAGGAAAAACACCGCGGCGACGAAGGTCAACGCCGAGATGACGTTGAACACCAGCGCATGCCGCATGAACGGGATGTCGCGCCTGATTCTGAAGAATTCCATGTGATGTGCCTTGTTGCCGCGCGCTCAGGTCTTCGCCGGCACGTTGTCGTCGCCTTGCGGTTTCCAGACCTGGCCGATCGACACGTCCTTGAGCTTCTTCTGCCGGCCGTACCAGAGGTTGACGAGGCCGCGCGAGAACACCACGGCCGAGAACATCGAGGTCAGGATGCCCAGGCAGTGCACGACCGCGAAGCCGCGGATCGGCCCCGAGCCGAACGCCAGCAGCGCCAGGCCCGCGATCAGCGTGGTGACGTTCGAATCGAGAATCGTCGCGAACGCGCGCTCGTAGCCGGTGTGGATCGCCACCTGCGGCGAAGCCCCGGCGCGCAGTTCTTCGCGCACACGTTCGTTGATCAGCACGTTGGCGTCGATCGCCATGCCGAGGGTGAGCGCGATCGCGGCGATGCCCGGCAGCGAGAGCGTCGCCTGCAACATGGAAAGCACCGCCAGCAGCAACAGCAGGTTGAAGCCGAGCGCCAGCGTCGAGATCACGCCGAACAGCCGGTAGTAGACGATCATGAACAGCGCGATCGCGGCAAAGCCGTACATCACGCTGTCGAAGCCCTTCACGATGTTCTCGGCGCCGAGGGTCGGGCCGATGGTCTTCTCTTCGATGATGTCCATCGGCGCGGCCAGCGAGCCCGCGCGCAGCAGCAGCGCCTGGTCACTGGCTTCGCCCGGCGTCATGCGGCCGGTGATCTGGAAGCGCGAGCCGAGTTCGCCGCGGATCACCGGCGCGGTGATCACTTCGCCCTTGCCCTTCTCGAAGAGCAGGATCGCCATGCGCTTGCCGATGTTGTCGCGCGAGATGTCGCGCATGATGCGCGCGCCCTTCGCGTCGACCGTGAGGTTCACGTTCGGCTCCTGCGTCTGGCCATCAAAGCCGGGCTGGGCGTCGGTCAGGTTGTCGCCGGTCAAGACCACCTGGCGCTTCACTATCAGCGGGGCGCCGCCGCGTTCGATGAACCGTTCGGTGCCGAAGGGCACCGGCCCGCTGCCCCCGGCTGCCGCGAGCGCTTCGGCGCTGTCGTCGACCATGCGCAGTTCGAGCGTGGCGGTGCGGCCGATGATGTCTTTCGCCTTGGCCGTGTCCTGCACGCCCGGCAGTTGCACGACCACGCGGTCGACGCCCTGCTGCTGGATCACCGGCTCGGCCACACCGAGTTCGTTGACGCGGTTGTGCAGCGTGGTGATGTTCTGCGTGATCGCGGTCTCCTGCACCTTGCGCGCCGCTTCGGGCTTCAGGCTGCCGGTCAGCCTGAACTCGGCGCCGTCGGCGCTGTCGGCCCATTGCAGATCGGGCAACTGGTCGCTGAGCAGGTTGCGTGCACCGTTCAGGGTGTCGCGGTCACGAAAGCGCACGTCGACGTTGTTGCCGTCGCGCGTGATGCCGGCATGGCGCAGGTTCTTGTCGCGCAGCAGGGTGCGGATGTCGCCGGTCAGCGCTTCGGCCTTCTTGGTCAATGCCGACTTCATGTCGACCTGCATCAGGAAATAGACACCGCCGCGCAGGTCGAGCCCCAGGAACATCGGCAGCGCGTGCAGCGAGGTGAGCCAATGCGGCGAGCGCGACAGCAGGTTCAGCGCCACCACGTAGCGCGGGTCGGTCGGATCGGGGTTCAGCGCCGCGCTGATCGCTTCTTTGGCCTTGCGCTGCGCGTCGAGGTCGGCGAAGCGGGCCTTGACCGAGTTGCCCTCGAACTGCACGAAGTCGGGCTTCAGGCCGGCGCGCGTGAGGATCTCTTCGACGCGCGGCGCGAGCGATGCGTCGAGCTTGAGCGTGGCCTTGCCGCTGCTCACCTGCACCGCAGGCGCCTGGCCGAACACGTTGGGCAAGGTGTAGATCAGGCCGACGAGCAAGGCGATCACGAGGAGCGCGTATTTCCAGGCAGGGTAGCGATTCATCGGGTCTTTCCTCTCGGGCCGGGCCCGCGCCAAAAGCAGCGAGCGCCTCGCCGCGCCGGTGAAGCGCCGCGAACCGCCCGCAGGTTCAGCGAATTATTTGACGGTGCCCTTGGGCAGCACTTGCACCACCGCGCCGCGTTGCACCTGGATCTCGACGCCGGTGGCGATCTCGACGCTCAGGAAGCTTTCGCCGATCTTGGTGATCTTGCCGATCATGCCGCCCGAGGTCACGACTTCGTCGCCCTTGGCCAGCGCGTCGATCATCGCCTTGGCTTCTTTCTGGCGCTTCATCTGCGGGCGGATCATCACGAAGTACAGCACCACGAACATCAGCACCAGCGGGAGCATGGAGCCCAGGCTGCCGAACGGCGAATCTGCGGCGGCGGGTGCGGCTTGCGCAAAAGCTTCGGAAATGAACACTTGGGTTTCCTTGTTGGAGCCTGGCAAAACGCCAGCGGCAAAGCCTCGGGATTGTAAGGTGGGTGCGGACCGGCTCCAGCCGGGCGGCGGCGGCGTTTACCCGGGCGCCGGCACCAGTCTCAGGTGGGTGATTTCAGACGGTGCCCCGAAACGTTTCGGCGGGCCCCAATAGCCCGTGCCGCGGCTGGTGTAGACCCAGAGTTGCTGCAAACGGTTCAACCCGGCCGTGAAAGGCTGCTGCAAGCGCACGAACAGGTTCCACGGCAGGAACTGGCCGCCGTGGGTGTGGCCGCTGAGCTGCAGGTCGAACCCCGCCGCCGATGCGGCCGTGGCGCTGCGCGGCTGGTGCGCGAGCAGCACCTTCACGAGCGTTGCATCGGCCGGCGCGCCGTGCAGCGACCGCTGCGGGTCGCTGCGGTGGGCCTCGTCGAAGTGGTGCGCGGTGTAATCGGTGACGCCGGCCACGAGCAGGCGGGCTTCGTCGTGGCGCAGCACCACGTGCTCGTTCAGCAGCACCTGCACGCCCAGCCGCCGCAGTTCGGCCACCCAGGCGTGCGCGCCGGAGTAGTACTCGTGGTTGCCGGTGACGAAGAAGGTGCCGTGGCGCGACGACAGTGTGGCCAGCGGCGCCACGTGCGCGCCGAGCTCGTGCACGCTGCCATCGACCAGGTCGCCGGTCACGGCCACCATGTCGGCACCGAGCCGGTTCACCGCCTCGACGATGCGGTGCATGTAGGCCCGCTTGATGGTCGGGCCGACGTGGATGTCGCTGATCTGCGCGATCGTGAAGCCGTGCAGCGCGGCCGGCAGGTCGGCGATCGGCACGTCGACGGCCACCACCGCCGCAGTGCGGCGCGCGTTGACGAACCCGACCAGCGTGACCGCCGCGCCCAGCAGCACCACCGCCGCGGCCGAGAGCGGCGCAAGTGCCGGCAGCGCCGCGGCCGGCGCCAGCGACCCGGCCACCCAGCCGAGCAGCAACAGCACGTCACGCACCAAAGTCAGCACGAACAGCGACGAGAACAGGCCCATCGCCAACGCCCCGGCCCAGGCCAGGCGGTCGGACCAGGGTTGTGTGCGCAGCCGGCGCGCCAGCAGGCTCATCGGCATCGCCGCGGCAGAAAGCACCAACACGGCAGCGAAGATCGATGCGGGCCAGGGCCCGCCGGGCAAGGCCGGAACGATGCGCGCACCGACGTAGGCGTGAAGCAGGATCGAGACAATCCAGAGCGGCATGGTGAGGCACCGGGGAGCTGAGCCGGGAACATGGGGCCGCTCGGGCGGCGTTCAATGCCGCCGAAGCGGCGCGCCATCGCTCAGGCCGCCACGCGCTCGTACTGCGCCTGGTACTGCGCCGCGGCCGCGTCCCAGTCGAAGGTCTGCGCCATCGCGCGGCGCTGCACTTCCTGCCATTCGTTCTTGCGCTTGAACAAGGCGAAGGCGCGGCGCATCGCCGCGAGGTAGTCGCCGACTTCGAAACGGTCGAACACGAAACCCGTGGCCGTGCCGTCGTCGAGGTTTTCGAGCGAGCTGTCGACCACCGTGTCGGCCAGGCCACCGACCCGGCGCACCAGCGGCAGCGCGCCGTACTTCAGGCCGTACAGCTGTGTGAGGCCGCAAGGCTCGAAGCGCGACGGCACCATCATCACGTCCACCCCCGCGACGATGCTGTGCGCCAGCGCTTCGTCGTAGCCCACCTTCACCGCCACCGCACCGGGGTGCGTCTTCGACGCCTGCAGCAGGGCCGACACGAGCGCCGGCTCGCCAGTGCCCAGCACCACGAGCTGCCCGCCGCGCTCCAGCAGTTGAGGCAGCCCCTCGAGGATCAGGTTGAAGCCCTTCTGCTCGGTGAGCCGGCTCACCACGCCGAACAGCGGCTTCTCTGTCTGCGGGCCGAGGCCGAAGGTGTTCTGCAAGGCCAGCCGGCACAGGTGCTTGCCGCTGAGCTTGCGGCCGTCGTAACGCGCCGGGATCAGCTCGTCGACCGCCGGGTTCCAGACCGTGTCGTCGACCGCGTTCAAGATGCCGCTCAGCTCGCCAGAGCGCTCGCGCAGCACGCCGTCGAGCCCGCAGCCCTGCTCTTCGCCCTGGATCTCGCGGGCGTAGGTCGGGCTCACGGTCGTGATGCGGTCGGCGTAGTGCAAGCCCGCTTTCATGAACGAGACCTGGCCGTGGAACTCGAGGCCGTGTGTCTGATAGAAGTCGGCCGGCAGGCCCAACTCGCCCAGCACCTCGAGGCCGAACGTGCCCTGGAACGCGAGGTTGTGCACCGTGTGCACCGAGCCGGCCACGCGCCGCCCGCTGCTCAGCTGCGCCGCGCGCAAATAGGCAGGCGCCAGGCCCGCGTGCCAGTCGTGGCCATGCACGACCTGGGCCGACCACGACGGGTCGAGCCCGTCGGCCAGCATCGCACCCACCCGCCCGAGCAGCGCGAAGCGGCGGTGGTTGTCGGCGTAGGCGCGGCCCGCTTCGTCGGCATACGGGTTGCCTTCGCGGGCGTAGAGCGACGGTTCGTCGATCAGGTACAGCGGCACGGTGGTGCCGGGCAGCGTGCCACGCAGGAGGCGCACGCCGTCGGGCAGGCCGGATGCACCGGCGACCGGCTTCGCATCGGGCACGCCGCGCACGATCGCCGGGAACGCCGGCACCAAAACGCGCACATCGCAACCGCGCTTCGCGAGCGCGCCCGGCAAAGCGCCGCACACGTCGGCCAAACCCCCGGTCTTGAGCAGCGGGAAGATCTCGGCGCAGACCTGCAGCACCCTCATGTCACGACGCTCGGCTCATCTCGACCGGTGTGTTCGCGGATGCGCGCGAACTGTTGCGCCAGGGTGATCAGCGGTGCGAGCGCGGCCTGCGTCGGCTCGCTCTGCTTCGCCGCGTCGGCCTCGTACCGTTCGAGGTAGACGCGCAAGGTCGCGCCTTCGGTGCCGGTGCCCGAGAGCCGAAAGACGATGCGCGAACCGCTCTCGAAGATGATGCGAACGCCCTGCTTCGTGGCGACCGAACCGTCGATCGGGTCGGTGTACGAGAAGTCGTCGGCGACGCTCACACGCTGGCCGCCGAACGACTGGCCCGCGAGCGCCGGCAACTGCGCGCGCAGCCCGGTCATCAGGGTGTTGGCGGCGGCGGTGTCGATCGCCTCGTAGTCGTGGCGCGAGTAAAAGTTGCGGCCGTACTTCGCCCAGTGCGCGCGCACGAGTGTCTCGACCGATTGGCCGGTGGCGGCGAGGATGTTGAGCCAGTACAGCACCGCCCACAGCCCGTCTTTTTCACGCACGTGGTCGGAACCGGTGCCGTAGCTCTCTTCGCCACAGAGCGTGACCTTGCCGGCGTCGAGCAGGTTGCCGAAGAACTTCCAGCCGGTGGGCGTCTCGTAACTCGCGATGCCGAGCGCCTTGGCCACGCGGTCGGCCGCTGCCGAGGTCGGCATCGAGCGCGCGATGCCTTTCAGGCCACCGCGGTAGCGCGGTGCGACGTCGGCATGCGCCGCGAGCAGCGCCAGGCTGTCGCTCGGCGCCACAGGAAAGTTGCGGCCGACGATCATGTTGCGGTCGGCGTCACCGTCCGAGGCGGCGCCGAAGTCGGGCGCGTCGGCCGCGGCCATGTGAGCGATCAGGTCTTCGGCGTTGACCGGGTTCGGGTCGGGGTGCAGCCCGCCGAAGTCTTCGAGCGGCTCGGCGTTGACGACCGTGCCGGCCGGTGCGCCGAGCAGCCCTTCGATGATCGCCTTCGCGTAAGGCCCGCCGACCGCGCTCATCGCGTCGAAACGCATGCGAAAACCACCGGCGAACAAGGCCCGGATGGCCGGGAAATCGAAGCAGGTCTGCATCAGCGCCGCGTAGTCGGCCACCGGGTCGATGACCTCGACCACCATCTGTTCGATGCGCTGCTTGCCGATTGTGTCGATGTCGATGTCGGCGGCATCGCTGGCACGGTAGCGGATGATCGTCTTCGTGCCGGCGAAGATCGCTTCGGTCACTTTCTCGGGAGCCGGCCCGCCGTTGCCGACGTTGTACTTGATGCCGAAGTCACCGTCGGGCCCACCGGGGTTGTGGCTCGCCGACAGCACGATGCCGCCATAGGCCCCGTGCTGGCGGATCACGCAACTCACCGCCGGCGTCGACAGGATGCCGCCCCGCCCCAGCAGCACACGCCCGAAGCCTTGTGCCGCCGCCATGCGCAGGATGGTCTGCACCGCAGCGCGGTTGTGAAAGCGGCCGTCGCCACCGAGCACCAGCGTTTGCCCCGCCGTGCCGTCGAGGCTGTCGAACAGCGCCTGGACGAAGTTCTCGAGATAACCCGGCTGCTGGAACACGCCGACCTTCTTGCGCAGGCCCGAGGTGCCCGGTTGCTGCCCGGCGAAAGCGGTGGTGGGGTGGTCGACGATGCTCACGATCTGTCCTCACACTGAATGCGGTGGCCGCTAGCGCTCGCACACCAGGAACACCGTGGCCAGGGGCGGCACGGTGAGTGAGATCGAGTGCTCGCGGCCATGTGCCGCCACCGACTCGGAATGCAGCGGCGCGTTGTGCACGCCGCTGCCGCCGTAGACCACGGCGTCGGTGTTGATCAGCTCGTGGTAGGTGCCCGCTGCCGGCACGCCGATGCGGTAGCCATGCCGCACCACGGGCGTGAAGTTGCACACGGCCACCACGAAGCTGCCACCTGTCGCGTGGCGCGTGAACGAGATGACGGAGTTCTTCGCGTCGTCGTGGGCGATCCAGGCAAAACCGTCGGGCGTGAAGTCGAGCTGGTGCAGCGCGGCCTGCTGGCCGTACACGATGTTCAGATCACGCACGAGCCGCTGCGTGCCGCTGTGCAGCGGCTGGTCGAGCAGGTGCCAGGGCAGGCTGGTCTCGGCATTCCACTCGCTCGTCTGCGCGAACTCGCCGCCCATGAACAGCAGCTTCTTGCCTGGGTGCGCCCACATGAAACCGTAGTAGGCACGCAGGTTGGCAAAACGCTGCCATTCGTCGCCCGGCATGCGCCCGAGCAGCGAGCCCTTGCCGTGCACCACTTCGTCGTGCGAGAGCGGCAGCACGAAGTTCTCGGTGAAGGCGTAGACCAGCCCGAAGGTCATCTTGTGGTGGTGGTACCTGCGGTGCACCGGGTCTTCGCTCATGTACGACAAGGTGTCGTTCATCCAGCCCATGTTCCACTTGTAGTGAAAACCGAGGCCACCACTTTGCAGATCATCACTCGGCGGGCGCGAGACCGACGGAAACGCGGTCGACTCTTCGGCGACCGTGACGGCCTCGGGCCGCTGCGTGCCGATGATCTGGTTCATGCGCCGCAGGAAGTGGATCGCCTCCAGGTTCTCGCGGCCGCCCAGGTGGTTGGGCACCCACTCGCCTTCCTTGCGGCTGTAGTCGCGGTAGAGCATCGAAGCGACGGCGTCGACGCGCAGCGCGTCCACGCCAAACCGTTCGATCCAGTAGAGCGCGTTGCCGACCAGGTAGTTGCGGACCTCCGAGCGGCCGAAGTTGTAGATCAGCGTCTGCCAGTCTTGGTGAAAGCCTTCGCGCGGGTCGGCGTGTTCGTAGAGCGGCGTGCCGTCGAACTGCGCCAGGCCGTGCGCGTCGGTCGGAAAGTGGCCCGGCACCCAGTCGACGATCACACCGAGGCCGGCTTCGTGCGCGGTGGCGACGAAATGGCGAAAGTCTTCCGGCGTGCCGAAGCGCGCGGTCGGCGCATACAGGCCCGTCGGCTGGTAACCCCAGGAGCCGTCGAACGGGTGTTCGTTGACCGGCAGCAGCTCGATGTGCGTGAAGCCGAGCTCGCGCACATACGGAACCAGTTGTTCGGCCAGCTCGCGATACGTCAGCCAACGATCGCCCTCTTCGGGCACGCGCCGCCACGAACCCAGGTGCACTTCGTAGACGCTGATCGGCGCGCCGAGCGCATTGGCCGACTGGCGCTGTTCGTTGGGTTGCACGACACCCGGCAAGCCTTGCACCACCGACGCCGTCTGCGGCCGCAGCTCGCCGCGGAAAGCGAGCGGGTCGGCCTTGAGGTTTACGCTGCCGTCGGCGCCTTTCACTTCGAGCTTGTAGAGGTCGCCGGCACCGACATGCGGAACGAAGATCTCCCACACGCCGCACTCGGGCCGCAGCCGCATCGCGTGGCGGCGACCGTCCCAGTTGTTGAACGCGCCGACCACCGACACGCGCTGCGCGTTCGGCGCCCACACGGCGAAGCGTGTGCCCGGCACGCCGTCGATCGCCACCGGGTGCGCGCCGAGCTGTTCGTAGGGTCGGTGGTGCGTGCCTTCGCCGAGCAGCCACAAGTCCATCTCGCCGAGCAGCGGGCCGAAGCGGTACGGGTCTTCGAGCACCTGGCGGTGGCTGCCCCAGTCGATCTCGAGCTGGTAATTGAGCCGCTCGGGGTGCGGCGTGAGAAAGGCCTCGAACACGTCGGACGTGCCGACGCGGTAGAGCGTGGCCACGTGCCGCTGCCCGGGCTTTTCGAGCACCCGCACTTCACGCGCGCCGGGCAGCAGCGCGCGGATCACCCACGCCCCTTCGTGCGGGTGCAGGCCCAGCACCGCGAACGGTTCGCGGTGCTCGCCGGCCATCAGCGCAGCCACCGTCGTGTCGTTGAACATGGCTCAGTGGCGCAACGTGGCGAATGCGCGGGTGAAGAAGTCGGTGCCGCCAAAGTTGCCAGACTTCAGCGCGAGGTGCAAACCCGACGCTGCGGCGGGCGAAGCCGCATGGCACCAGGGCACGCCGGGGTCGATCTGCGGGCCGATGCGCATCTGCGTGATGCCGAGCGCCTGCACACACGCGCCCGAGGTTTCGCCACCGGCCACGACGAGTTGCGCCACACCACGTTCGACCAGCCCGCGCGCGACGCGGCCGAGCGTGTCTTCGACCAGCGCGCCGGCCTGCTCGACACCGAGGCGCTGCTGCACTTCACGCACCGCCTCGGGCGCAGCCGTGGCGTACACCAGCACCGGGCCGCGCGACAGCTTCGGCACGGCCCAGGCGAGCGCTTCGGCGGCCACGTCGGCGCCCGCGGCGATGCGCAAGGGCGCGACTTCGAAAGCTTCGCCACCCGCTTGCCGAAATGCCGCCACCTGCGCCTGCGTGGCCGCCGAGCAGCTGCCCGACACGATGGCCTGCGTGCCGCCCGCCGCCGGCAGACGCGCCGCTTCAGCCGCAGGCTCGATGCCGAACTGGGCCGGCAGGCCGATCGCAAGGCCCGAGCCTGCCGTCATCAGCAACTCGCCTTTCAGCGCTTCGGCGAGGTGCCAGAGGTCGGCGTTGTCGACGGCGTCGGCGATCGCAAGCGTCGTGCCTTGCGTCTTGAGCGCCTCGATGCGCGCACGAATGGCCGCCGCGCCGGCAGCCACCGTGCTGCGCTCGATCAAACCGACCCGGCGCCCGCGCGCCACGCTCAACTGCGCCTGCATCACGCGCACGAGGTTCGCGTCGGTCATCGGCGTGAGCGGGTGGTGGCGCATCGGGCTGTCCGACAGCAACAGGTCACCGACGAACAGGTGGCCCTTGAACACCGTGCGCCCGTTTTCCGGGAAGGCCGGCGTGACCACGCAGAACGGCGCATCCAGCTCGTCCATCAGCGCTTCGCTGACCGGGCCGATGTTGCCCTGCGCGGTGGAGTCGAAGGTCGAGCAGACCTTGAAGTAAATCTGCGTCGCGCCCTGCGCCCGCAGCCAGCGGAAGGCCGCGAGCGACTGCGCCACCGCCTCGGCCGGTGCGATGGTGCGCGACTTCAGCGCCACCACCACCGCGTCGGC
Source organism: Rhizobacter sp. (assembly GCF_032229685.1). Lineage (GTDB taxonomy): Bacteria > Pseudomonadota > Gammaproteobacteria > Burkholderiales > Burkholderiaceae_C > LMDS01. The sequence goes on from NZ_JAVTWP010000010.1 coordinate 304,930, forward strand.
GGCGTCGGCCAGCGGCCCGCTCGGCACGCCGATGGTCTGCACCACGCGCATGCCCGCGCGCACCAGGTTGTTGGCGAGGTCGGTCGCGCCGGTGAAATCGTCGGCGATGCATCCGAGTTGAACCATGCCGTGAGTCTATCGGGAACGCCGTGCGCGCCGGCCGCCGCCTGCGTCAATGGGTCATCAGCTTCTTGCGGCGCTCGACCAGCCGCATGATCATCGGCGTGAAGATCAGCTGCATCGCCAGTTCCATCTTGCCGCCCGGCACCACCAGCGTGTTGGCGCGCGACATGAACGAGTCGTGCAGCATGCTCAGCAGGTAGGGCATGTCGATGCCCTTGGGGTTGGCGAAGCGGATCACCACCAGGCTTTCGTCGGCCGTCGGAATGGTGCGCGCGATGAACGGGTTGGAGGTGTCGACCACCGGCACGCGCTGAAAGTTGATGTGCGTGCGCGTGAACTGCGGGCAGATGTAGTGCACGTACTCGTGCATGCGGCGCAGGATCACGTCGGTCACGGCTTCGGTCGAATAACCACGCGTGCTCTTGTCGCGGTGGATCTTCTGGATCCACTCGAGGTTGATGACCGGCACCACACCGATCAGCAGGTCGGCGAACTTCGCCACGTCGAAACTTTCGGTGCAGATGCCTCCGTGCAGGCCTTCGTAGAACAACAGCTCGCTCTCGGGCAACGGTTCCCACGCGGTGAAGGTGCCGGGCTCCTGCCCGTAGGGCGCGGCCTCCTCGGCGTTGTGAAGGTATTTGCGGCTCTGGCCGGTGCCACTTTCGGCGTAGTCGCGGAACAGTGCTTCGAGCTCGGCGAACAGGTTGGCCTCGTCGCCGAAATGGCTGAAGTGCAGGTTGCCTTTGGCCTCGGCCTCGGCCATCGCGATCTTCATCGCCTTGCGGTCATGGCGGTGAAAACTGTCGCCTTCGACGATGGCGGCCGCCACGCTCTCGCGCCGGAAGATGTTCTCGAAGGTGCGCGTGACCGATGTGGTGCCGGCGCCCGACGAGCCGGTGATCGAGATGATGGGGTGTTTGGCAGACATCGTCGGCTCCGCAAGAGATCAATCAGTCGGCCAGCGCGAACAGGCCCCGCTTGCCGAACAGCGGGGAGCTGTAGGTGTCGGCAGGTTCTTCGGCATGGTAGGCCTCGATGCGCGCCACTTCTTCGGCCGAGCCGAACACGAAACCGATGCGCTGGTGCAGCGATTCGGGCTGAACCTCGAGCAAACGGGTGCGGCCGTTGCTCGCGCGGCCACCGGCCTGCTCGATCAGGAACGAGATCGGGTTCGCTTCGTAGAGCAGGCGCAGGCGGCCGGGCTTGCCCGGGTCTTTGGTGTCGCGCGGGTACATGAACACACCGCCGCGCATCAGGATGCGGTGGGTCTCGGCCACGAGCGAAGCGATCCAGCGCATGTTGAAGTCGGCACCGCGCGGGCCTGGCGCGCCGGCCAGACATTCGTCGACGTAACGTTTCACCGCGGGTTCCCAGAAGCGGCTGTTCGACGCATTGATCGCGAATTCGCGTGTCTTCTCGGGGATGCGCAGGTTCGGGTGGCTGAGCACCCATTCGCCCAGCATCGGCTCGAGCGTGAAAGCATGCGTGCCCTTGCCCAGCGTGAGCACCAGCATGGTCGACGGGCCGTAGATCGCGTAGCCGGCGCAGACCTGCTGTGTGCCGGGTTTCAGAAAGTCAGCCGCGCACGCGTCTTCGCCCGGCGTGTCGCTGCGCACGATCGAGAAGATGCTGCCGACCGAGACATTCACGTCGATGTTGGACGAGCCGTCGAGCGGGTCGAACATCAGCAGGTACTTGCCGCGCGGGTGTTGTTTCGGCAAGGTGTAGACCTCGTCGAGTTCTTCCGAGACCATGCCGGCCACGTGCCCGCCCCACTCGTTGGCGCGCAGGAAGATGTTGTTGCTCATCACATCGAGTGTCTTCTGGTCTTCGCCCTGCACGTTGTCGGTGCCGGCGCTGCCGAGCACGCCGCCGAGCGCGCCGTAGGCCACCTTGCGCGAGATCGCCTTGCAGGCCAGCGACACATCGGTGATGAGCGCGTTCAGGTCGCCGGTGGCGCCCGGGGCGCGGCGCCGCTCTTCGATGAGGAACTGGGTCAGGGTGGCTCTACCGCCGGTGGGCATGGTGCGCTCCTCTACGGGGTGTCATTCGGCGAGTGCAGGCTGAAGCCCGTTCATCAGGCCTTGCAGCAGCTGCTGGGGTTCGGCCACCCGCCATGGGCGCAGGTGCTCCGGCACACCGCCATGGCCGTAGCCCCAGGCCACCAGCGCCGAAGGGCAACCGGCGTGGGCCGCGGCCAGCATGTCGGGCGCGCTGTCGCCGACCATCAACAGGCGCGCGGGCGACACCGCCAGGCGCTGCGCTGCAGCGAGCAGCAGGCCGGGGGCCGGCTTGCGCAGTTCGGCGCTGTCGGCACCGTGCACCGAGACCGTGAAGGCACTCAGGCCGGCCGCGTCGAGCACGGCATGCGCGAGGTGGCTGGGCTTGTTGGTGACGACGACCATCGGGAACCGCCGGTGCAGGCTGGCCAGCAACTCGTGGACGCCGTCGAAGACACGCCCGTGGGCGAGCGGCGCGGCCAGCGTGTGCAGGTCGAAGCCGCGCCGCAAGCCGGCACGCAGCTCGGGCGGTGCGTCGCCCAGCCCTTGCGCGGCGAGCGCCCGCAGGATCAGCGCGTCGGGCCCGTCGCCGACCCAGGCGCGCCCGGTCGTCAGGTCGAAGCGCTGCAGGCCTGCCCGGCACAAGGCTTCGTCGAGCGCCGCCGCGATGTCGGGCGCGCTGTCGACCAGGGTGCCGTCGAGGTCGAAGGCGATGGCCTTGATCATTGCAGCGTCACCCGCGCATGCCGGCCGGCGAGCGCCTGCGTGCGGATCGCGTGGATCGACTGCTGGTAGCGCCCGCCCGTGAACACGGCCGAGCCGGCGACCAGGGTGTCGGCACCGGCACTGCCGATGCGTTCGGCGTTCTCGGCCTTCACGCCACCATCGACTTCGAGCCAGATGTCGCGCCCGGTCGCTTCGATGCGTTTGCGCACCGCTTCGATCTTCGGCAAGGTGCTCTCGATGAAACTCTGGCCGCCGAAGCCGGGGTTGACCGACATCAGCAGCACCAGATCGAGCCTTTCGAGCACATGGTCGAGGCAATGCAATGGTGTCGCGGGGTTCAGCACCAACCCGGCCTTCAAGCCCAGCGACTTGATGAGCTGCAGGCTGCGGTCGACATGCTCGCTCGCTTCGGGGTGAAAGCTGATGATGTCGGCACCCGCCTGCGCGAACATCGTGATCAGCGCGTCGACCGGCTTGACCATCAGGTGCACGTCGATCGGCACGTGGCTGCTGTCGCTCCTGCAATACGGCCGGATGGCCTGGCACACCAGCGGGCCGGCGGTCAGGTTCGGCACATAGTGGTTGTCCATCACGTCGAAGTGGATCAGGTCGGCACCGGCGTCGATCAGCGCGGTGACCTCTTCGCCGAGCCGCGCGAAGTCGGCCGAGAGCAGGCTGGGCGCGATGCGCATTGTGCCGATCATGCGCGGCGCTCGGTGGGGCGCGGGGCGCGGTCTCGGCGGTCGCGCCGCACCAGTTCTTCGAAGCCGAGCCAGGCGTTCGAGGCGAGCTGGTCACCCGGCTCGCCCGGCAGCGGGTGGTCGGGGTCGCCAAGGTGCGGCAGCACCAGGTCGGCGGCCGAGAAGTCGTTGCCTTCGGTCCAGAAGTTGGGCGTGACCACGGTCCAGAGGCCGGCCGCGATCGCGGCGCGCATGCCGTTGGGCGAGTCTTCGAAAGCGATCGCACGCTCGGGGTCGAGCCCGAGGCGGTTCAACGCGAGCTGGTAGATGTCGGGCGCGGGCTTCTTGGCCCGCACCTCGTCGCCGCAGGCGATCACGCAGAACAGTTCGAGCCCGCGCGCGCCGAGCGTCGATTGCAGCAGCTTGTCGATGTTGACGGCCGTGGTCGTGCTCGCGATCGCCAGCCTGCAACCCGCCGCGGCCGCTTCGTCGAGCAGGCGTTGCACGCCGGTGCGCAGCGGCACCGCACCGTCGTTGACGAACGAGCTGTAGAAGCGTGTCTTCTCGGCGTGGATGTCGGACACCAGCAGGTGCAGGCGACGGCGCTCGGCGGCGCCCAGCGCCAGCGTGTCGATGTACGAGGCCATGCGTTCCTTGCCCCCGGTGATCTTCAGCAGCTCGCGGTACTCAGAAGGTTCCCAGACCCAGCCCAGCCGGTAGCGCTCGAAGGCGAGGTTGAAGGCCACACGGTGCGCCTCTTCGGTGTCGGCCATCGTGCCGTCCACGTCGAAGATCAGTGCTTCGATGGCCATCTCAGTCTCCTTTCAAAGAGGCCGCGCCGAACACGCGGCTGGCCAGGATGTCTTCGGCCTGCAAGGTGCAGAGCTGCTCGCGCGTGAGCACGGCATCGGTCGTGAACAGGCGCGTGGCGTGGCGCAGCCGGATGCGGTCGAGCGCATTGCGGATCGAGCGTGCGTTGGCGAAGTGCGGCTGCTGGCGCCGCAGGCTCACGTAGCGGCCGAACGCGGGCTCGGCCGTCGCGTCGAAGCGGTAGTTCAGCTGGCCCAGCATCAGCTGCGCGATCTGCATCAGCTCGGCTTCGCTGTAGTCGGGGAAGTCGATGTGGTGCGCGATGCGCGAAGCCATGCCCGGGTTGCTGCCGAAGAACGTGTCCATGCGGTCCTTGTAGCCGGCCAGGATCACGACCAGGTCGTCGCGGTGGTTCTCCATCACCTGCAGCAGGATCTCGATCGACTCCTGGCCGTAGTCGCGCTCGTTCTCGGGCTTGTAAAGGTAGTAGGCCTCGTCGATGAAGAGCACGCCGCCCATCGCCTTCTTCAGCACTTCTTTCGTCTTGGGCGCCGTGTGGCCGATGAACTGGCCGACGAGGTCGTCGCGCGTCACCGCCACGAGGTGGCCCTTGCGCACGTAGCCGAGCTGCTTGAGCACTTCGGCCATGCGCAGCGCAACGGTCGTCTTGCCGGTGCCGGGGTTGCCGGTGAAGCACATGTGCAATGACGGCGGCGACGACTGCAGGCCCTGTTCGTCGCGCAGCTTGTCGATCAGCAGCAGCGCGGCGACGTCGCGGATGCGGCCCTTCACGGGCGCCAGACCGACGAGCTCGGCGTCGAGCTGGTCGAGCACGGCGCGCACGCCGGACGCTTCGAGCATCTGGCTCGGCGTGGTGGTGAGGGCGGCCGTGTTGGCCGGGGCGTTCATGGCGGTGGTGCGCTGCGCAGGTCAGTACCGTTCGCCTTCGCCTTGCGACGAAACCGAATAGCTCTCGGTCGTGTAGCCGATGTTTCGGCCGCCCTGTTCGCTGCGCACCAGCCTGAAGCCGGGTTCGGTCGCAGGACGATTGACGATGAAGGACATGCGCACCGACTCGACGCCCTGCGTCGAATCGAACGCCGTGACGCGCACGTAGTGGCTCGGGAAGGCTTTGCGACAGGCGTTGATCTCTTGCAGGATGCCGGCAGGGTCCTTCAGGTCGAACATCGGGTTGCCATGCATCTCCCAGTAGGTGTTGCGCGGGTGCGGGTCGTCGGTGTATTCCACGCCGACCGCATAGCCCTGCTTCAGCGCGTACTCGATCTGCATCGTGATCTGCGCATCGGTCAGGTCGGGCAGAAAGGAAAACTGGCCCTGGGTGATGCGCTTGCCGTGGTTGGTCATCATGGTCGTCGTTCCTTCAAGCAGAGGCGGTTGCGGTGGCCACGAAGTCGGCCGTGTCGGTCGATTCGAAGTTGAAGCTCACGTCACCCCACGTGTCGAGTGCGGCCTTCAACGGCGAGCACCACTTCCCCGCATCTTTGAGAATCTGCGGCCCCTCGTTCCAGATGTCGCGCCCCTCGTTGCGCGCCAGCACCATGGCTTCCAGTGCAACGCGGTTTGCGGTGGCGCCCGCCTGGATGCCCTGGGGGTGGCCGATCGTGCCGCCGCCGAACTGCAACACCACGTCGTCGCCGAGGTAGGTGAGCAACTGGTGCATCTGCCCGGCATGGATGCCGCCCGAAGCCACCGGCATCACCTTGTTCAGCGAGGCCCAGTGCTGCTCGAAGAAGAGGCCCTTCTCGAGCTGCATCGGCGTGTGCGTGTCGAGCAGCGTGTCGTAGAACCCGCGGATCATCTGCGGGTCGCCTTCGAGCTTGCCGACCACGGTGCCGGCGTGGATGTGGTCGACACCCGCCATGCGCATCCACTTGCAGATCACGCGGAAGTTCATGCCGTGGTTCTTCTGCCGCGAGTAGGTGCTGTTGCCTGCGCGGTGCAGGTGCAGGATCATGTCGTTCTTGCGCGCCCAGAGCGCCATGCTCTGGATCGCGGTGTAGCCGATCACCAGGTCGATCATGATGATCACGCTGCCCAGGGTCTTGGCGAACTCGGCGCGCGCGTACATCTCTTCCATCGTGCCGGCGGTCACGTTGAGGTAGTGGCCCTTGACTTCGCCGGTGGCCGCACTCGCCTTGTTCACGGCTTCCATGCAGTACAGGAAACGATCGCGCCAGTGCATGAAGGGCTGCGAGTTGATGTTCTCGTCGTCCTTCATGAAGTCGAGCCCGCCCTTCAGCCCTTCATAAACCACGCGGCCGTAGTTGCGGCCCGACAGGCCGAGCTTGGGCTTGGTGGTGGCGCCGAGCAACGGGCGGCCGAACTTGTCGAGGCGCTCGCGCTCGACGATCACGCCGGTGGCCGGGCCCTGAAAGGTCTTGAGGTACGCGACCGGGATGCGCATGTCTTCGAGCCGCAGCGCCTTGACAGCCTTGAAGCCGAAGACGTTGCCGATGATCGACGCGGTGAGGTTGGCAATGGAGCCGCCCTCGAACAGGTCGATGTCGTAGGCGATGTAGGCGAAATACTGAGCGTCGGTCTTGGTGCCGGGGCCGGTGTTGGGAACCGCATCGACGCGGTAGGCCTTGGCGCGGTACATCTCGCAGGCGGTCAGCCGGTCGGTCCAGACCACCGTCCAGGTGGCGGTGGACGACTCGCCCGCCACCGCCGCGGCAGCCTCTTCGTGGTCGACACCTTCCTGAGGGGTGATGCGGAACATCGCGATCAGGTCGGTCTCTTTGGGCACGTAGTCGGGCTGCCAATAGCCCATCTGCTTGTACTTGAGGACACCGGCGCTGTAACGCTTCTTGCTGTCGGTGATCTGCGTCGCATCGTTCATGTGGCCCATGGGTACGCTCCTTGTTCGTTGGCTTCGATGGAATGTAAAAAGCCGCTATCATTTGCACCAGTTAATTGTTTTGCCAGACACATAGGCTTTTACTAATGCTCAAGAACGCCACTTTCCGGCAACTGGCTGCCTTCCACACGGTGGCGCGGCTGGGCAGCGTCTCGCGCGCGGCCGGGGAGCTGAACCTCACGCAGCCGGCGGTCTCGATCCAGCTGAAGCTGCTCGAAGACAGCGCCGGCGCACCGCTGCTCGAACGCCAGGGGCGTGGCGTGCGGCTCACCGAAGCGGGCGAGCTGATGGGCGCTTATGCCGCCCGCATCCTCGACCTCTGGCGCGAGGTGGGCGACGAGATGGCGGCGCAGCGTGGCGAGTTCTCGGGCACGCTGCGGGTCGGCGCGGTCACGACCGCCGAGTACCTGCTGCCGCCGCTGCTGGTCACGTTCGCGGCAGCGCACCCGAGCGTGAAGGTCAAGCTGCGCGTGGGCAACCGCGACGAGATCGTGCGCATGCTGTCAGGGCAGGAGACCGACCTCGCGATCATGGGCCGCCCGCCGGCCGAACTGAAGACCACTTCGGCCGCGTTCGCCAAACACCCGATGGGGTTTCTGGCTTCGCCGAAGCACCCGCTGATGGCCCGGCGCAGCGTGACGCTGGCCGAAGTGGTAGACGCGAACCTGCTCGTGCGCGAGCGCGGCTCGGGCACCCGCACCACGCTCGAGCGGCTCTACAAGGAAGCCGGGCTGCCGCTGCGCGTCGGCTCGGAGCTGTCGAGCAACGAGGCCATCAAGCAGATGTGCGTGGCGGGCTTCGGCGCCGCGTTCCTGTCACTCAACACCTGTGCGCTCGAACTCGACGCGGGCCTCCTGGCGCTGCTGCCGATGGCCGGCAACCCGCTCGAGCGCGACTGGTTCGTGATGCACCTCGCTTCGCGCCGGCTGCCGCAGGTGGCATCTGCGTTCAAGCAGTTCCTCACACAGGACGGCCAGCGCCTCATCAACGAGCGTGCCGGCGTGCAGCCTGCCACCACGAAGCGCGGCGCCCGCGCCGCCACCTTGAAACCCCGCACCGCCCAGAGCCAGAACGTACGTCAGGAGAAAGCCCGATGAAGTTGCCCACCGAATTTGCCCAGCGCCAGCGCCTGGCCGACGAGTTGCACGCGCGCCCGTTCGAGTCGGTCACCACGCCCGGCGCGGTGTTCTCGGTCGCCACACTGCGCAGCGGCCCGGCTGAAGACGCCGCCTGCCTCGCCCACCTGGCGCAGCTGCAGCCGGGCACGCCCGCGGCCGCCGCCGGCGCGACCCATCTCAGCCTGCACTGCGGCGCCGTGCGGGTGCGCTGGGAACGCCACACCGAGTTCTACAGCTTCACCTTCGTGAGCGACAGCGGGCCGGCCGAACTCGAAGGCTGCCTCGATCTGCACTGGCTCGATGCGCTGCCCGCGGGTTGGCTGGCCGCCCTGCCCGGGCCGATGATCGCGGCCACGCAGATCGCGCTGCTGCCGAGCCCGGGCGAACCACCGCACGTGCGCAGCGTGGCGCCGGTGTTCGGCAGCGAGGCGCTGGTGGGCAACCGCGTGGCCGACGGCGCAGCGACCGTCGTGACCGACCTGCGCTCGGTGCAGGGCGTGACCCGTTTCGTGGTCTTCGACCACGCGCTGAACCGGCGCCGCGCAGGCCGCATCGCCCAACGCCTGATCGAGCTCGACACCTACCGCATGATGGCGCTGCTGAGCCTGCCGGTGGCCTCGCAGCGCATGGCCGAACTCGCCGCCGAAGAAGAGCAGCTCGCTTCGCTGATGAACCGCTTTCGTGCCACCACCGGCGGTGACGAACCGCTGCTCGCCGAACTCACCGACCTCGCCGCGCGCGTCGAGCACGCGATGGCGCACCACGGTTCGCGCTTCTCGGCCACACAGGCCTACCGCGGCATCGTCGACCGCCGGCTCGCCGAAATGCGCGAACGGCCGGTGCCCGGCCTGCAGCCGCTGTCTGAATTTCTCGACCGCCGGTTTCGCCCGGCGATGGAAAGCTGCGCCGCGGCCTCTGCGCGGCAGGCACAACTCTCGGAGCGCATCGCGCGCGCAGCGCAGTTGCTGCAGACCCGCGCCGAAGTCGAACGCGAGCGCCAGAACCAGGCCTTGCTCGCATCGATGGACCGTCGTGCCGGCTTCCAGCTGCGTTTGCAGCAAACCGTCGAAGGCTTGTCGGTGATCGCGATGACCTACTACGGCGTCGGGCTCGGCGCCTACCTGTTGAAGCCGCTGGCCAAGGCCGCCGGCATCAACGAAGCGCTGGTCACGATGATCGCGGTGCCGGTGATCGGCCTGGCGGTGCTGTTCAACGTGCGGCGGGTGCGGCGCCACCTGATGCGGGAGCACAGCCAGGGCTGACCGCAGCCCGGCCCGGCCTACGCCCGCATCAGCGCGAACGCTTGCTTCACCCACCTTCTCTTGGCTATAGTAAGCCACATGGCTAACCAACAGACGCGGACTTCGGACGTGTTCAACGCCCTTGCCGACCCCACGCGCCGCCAGATCGTGGGTGCGCTCGGCAGCGGGCCGGCCTCGGTGACGTCGCTGGCGGCGCCGTTCTCGATGGCACTGCCGTCGTTCATGAAGCACTTGGCCGTGCTCGAACGCAGCGGCGTAATCCGCTCGAGCAAGGTCGGGCGCGTACGCACCTGCGAACTGCGGCCAAAGGCATTCACGCCGGCAGAGCAATGGCTGGCCGGACAGCGAGCGATGTGGGAAGCACGCAGCGATCGTTTGTCGGCTTTCGCCGAAAAACTTCACCAGGAGGAACTCTCTCGTGACCCAAACAAGCAACACCGGCGCTGAGCCACAGGATCTTGTCATCTCACGCCTCGTGAGCGCACCGCGGGCCTTGCTGTGGCGCGCCTGGACCGAACCCGCACTCCTCAAGGAATGGTGGTGCCCGAAGCCCTGGACCACCGAGGTGCGGGCCTTCGACCTGCGCGTCGGCGGCGCCTTCCACACGTTCATGCAAGGACCCGACGGCGGCAGCAGCGACAACCCGGGCTCGTTTCTCGAAATCGTGCCGCAGACCCGCATAGTCTTCACGTCGCTTCTGCTGGCCGACTGGCGCCCTGCCACGCCGTGGTTGCCGTTCACCGCCATCGTCACCATGGCCGACGAGCCGGGCGGCACCCGTTATGTCGCCACTGTGATGCACCCCGACAAAGCCACGAGCGACCGCCACGCCGAAATGGGCTTCTTCGAAGGCTGGGGCACCTGCATCGAGCAGTTGGAGGCGTTTGCGCAGCGCCTCGGCTGAAGGGCTGGCAGCGTGCCGCAGAAAACCGCTACGCTTGCTGTCTGCTGCAATCAGCACGACCGGCTCGCGCCGCCCTGGCCACATTGAAGGCAACGCACCATGAACTCACCCGACATCTTCGTTCTCTCTGCCACCCGCACCGCCATCGGCACCTTCGGCGGGGCGCTGAAAGACGTGCCGCTGACGCAGATCGCCACCACCACGGTGCGCGAGGCGATCGCCCGCAGCGGCGTGGCGGCGGCCGACATCGGCCACGTGGTGATGGGCAACGTGATCCCGACCGACGTGCGCGACGCCTACCTGTCGCGCGTGGCCGCCATCGAAGCCGGCATTCCTCACGAGACGCCGGCCTTCAACGTCAACCGCCTGTGCGGCTCGGCGCTGCAGGCGGTGATCTCGGCCGCGCAGTCGCTGATGCTCGGCGACGCCGAGTTCGCGATCGGCGCGGGCGCCGAATCGATGAGCCGCAGCCCCTACTTCATGCCCACCGCGCGCTGGGGCGCCCGCATGGGCGACGTGCAGACGCTCGACTACATGCTCGGCATCCTGCACGACCCGTTCCACAAGATCCACATGGGCATCACGGCCGAGAACGTGGCCGCGCGCGACGGCATCACGCGCGAGATGCAGGACGCGCTGGCGCTCGAGAGCCAGCGCCGCGCCGCGAAGGCGATCACCGAAGGGCGCTTCAAGTCGCAGATCGTGCCGGTCGAGATCGCCACGCGCAAAGGCACGGTCGTGTTCGACACCGACGAGCATGTGCGCGCCGATGTCACGGCCGAGCAGCTCGCGAAGATGAAACCGGCCTTCAAGGGCGACGGCTCGGTCACGGCCGGCAACGCCTCGGGCGTGAACGACGGCGCCGCCGCGCTGGTGCTCGCCACCGGCGGCGCAGTGAAAGCGCGCGGCCTGAAGCCGATGGCGCGGCTGGTCAGCTACGCGCAGGCCGGGGTCGACCCGAAGCTGATGGGGCTGGGCCCGATCCCCGCTTCGCGCCTGGCGCTCAAGCGCGCGGGCCTGACGGTGGCCGACCTCGACGTGATCGAGTCGAACGAGGCTTTCGCGGCGCAGGCCTGCGCCGTCACACGTGCACTCGAACTCGACCCGGCCAAGGTGAACCCGAACGGCTCGGGCATCTCGCTCGGCCACCCGGTGGGCGCCACCGGCGCGATCATCGCAACCAAGGCGCTCTACGAACTGCAGCGCATCAACGGGCGATACGCGCTGGTGACGATGTGCATCGGCGGCGGCCAGGGCATCGCGGTGATCTTCGAACGCGTCTGATGGCCGAGCCCACCGTCACGATGGACGGGCGGGTCGACCGCGACCCGCCCAGCCCCAAGGCGCAGCTCGTCTACCCGTTCGCCGGTCCGCCGGAGCGTGGCCACACGCTCGAAGTGGTACCCGGCGTGCGCTGGATCCGCATGCCGCTGCCCTATGCGCTGAACCACATCAACCTGTGGGCCCTCGACGACGGCGAAGGCTGGGCGCTGGTCGACACCGGCGTGCGCACCGAAGACTGCGCCGCCGCCTGGCGCGAGCAGTTCGCCAACGCACCCGACACGCGCCCGCTCACCCGCGTGTTCGTCACCCACATGCACCCCGACCACGTGGGCATGGCCGGCTGGCTCACGCGCAAGTTCGGGGTGCGCCTGTGGATGACGCCGCTCGAATACCTGAGCTGCCGCGCAATGGTCTCGGACACCGGGCGCGAAGCACCGCCCGACGCGATCGCGTTCTTTCACGCCGCCGGCTGGAGCGAAGCGGCCATCGAGACCTACCGCACCCGCTTCGGCAACTTCGGCAAGCACATCCACCCGCTGCCCGACAGCTTTCACCGGCTCGACGACGGGCAGGAGCTGCGCATCGGCGCGAACACCTGGCGCGTGATCGTGGGCACCGGCCATTCGCCGGCGCACGCCTGCCTGTACTGCCCGGCGCTCAAGGTGCTGATCTCGGGCGACCAGGTGCTGCCGCGCATTTCGTCGAACGTGTCGGTCTACCCCACCGAGCCCGATGCCGACCCGATGCGCGGCTGGCTCGAATCGCTCGCCAAGGTCAAACGCGAGGTGCCCGACGATGTGCTGGTGCTGCCGGCGCACAACGAGTGTTTTCGCGGGCTGCACGCGCGCATCGACGCGCTGTCCAACGGGCAGGAGCGTTCGCTTGAACGGCTGCGCCGCTCACTGCACGAGCCCAAACGTGCGGTCGACGTGTTCGGCGCGCTGTTCGCACGCAGCATCGGCGAAGCCGACGTGCCGCTGCTCGGCATGGCCACCGGCGAGAGCCTGGCCTGCCTGAACTACCTGATGTACCGCGGCGAGCTCAGCCGCGCGACCGACGCCGACGGCGTCGCCTGGTACCGCAGCGTCACGGCTCAAGGCTGAGCCGCACAAAACAAAACGCCGCCCACAGGGGCGGCGTTTGCCAATTCGTTAGTTGTTGTTTTTGTTGTTGAATCTTGTGGTTGCGAGGGCAGGATTTGAACCTGCGACCTTTGGGTTATGAGCCCAACGAGCTACCAGACTGCTCCACCTCGCGACTGAGCCTGTGACTATAGCACAGACGCGCCGCGCGAGCCCGCTTCACAGGCCGGCGCGACCCAATGTCTGGAGGAATCGCTCGCTGTTCTGGTAGCCGATGACGCGTGTGTCGGCGATCTCGCGGCCTTGTGCGTCGAAGAAGATCGTGCCGGGTGGGCCGAAGAGCTGAAAGCGCTTGAGCAGCTCGCGGTCGTTGCTGTTGTTGGCCGTGACGTCGGCCTTCAGCAGCAAGGCACCGGCGAGTTTTTTCTGCACCGCCGGGTCGACGAACGTGAAGCGCTCCATCTCCTTGCACGAGACACACCAGTCGGCATAGAAGTCGAGCATCACCGGGCGGCCGCTGGTGCGCAAGGCGTTGTCGAGTTCGGCCACGCTGCGCACCGGGTTGAACACCGGGCCGGCGTGGGCCGCGGCCGCGCCACCGCGGGCCGCGAGGTGCGACAGGGGTTGCAACGGGTCGGTGCCGCCCGAGGCCGCGCCCGCCAGCTGCAACAGCCCGCAGGCGGCGAGCACGGCGGCCACCGAACGGCGCCACAGGCTCTTCGACAGCTCGCCACGGTGCCCTCGGTGCTGGTGGTACGACACCAGCATCACGGCAGAGCAGATCAGCAGCGCGCCCCACAGCGCGAGCACCAGGCTCGCCGGCAGCACCGACTGCACGGTCCAGAGCGCCACCGCGAGCAGCAACAGGCCAAACAGGCGCTTCACCTCGGTCATCCAGCCACCCGCGCGCGGCAGCAGCGCGCCGGCCGACGCGCCGACCAGCAACAACGGGATGCTCATGCCCGCGGCCAGCGAGAACAACGCCGTGCCGCCGAGCCACACGTCACGCGTCTGGCTCAGGTAGACGAGCGCACCGGCCAGCGGCGCCGCCACGCAGGGGCTGACGATGAGCGCCGACACGCCGCCCATCGCGAACACGCTGGCGAAGCGCCCGGCCGGAAGGCTTTGCGAGGCCTTCGTGAGCCGGCCAGTCAGTGCGCTCGGCAACTGCAGTTCGTAGGCACCGAACATCGACAGCGACAGCGCCACCAACCCGGCCGCGAACAGGCTCAGCACCCAGGGGTTCTGCAGCGTGGCGGCCAGGCCTTCGCCTGCCAGGCCGGCCGCCACGCCGAGCGCGGTGTAGACCAGCGCCATGCCCAGCGAATAACTGAGCGCGAGCGAGAAACCGCGGCCGCGCGACACCTGCGCGCCCTGGCCGACGATGATCGACGAGAGGATCGGCAACATCGGCAGCACGCAAGGCGTGAGCGACAGCAGCACACCGGCGATGAAGAACACGCCGACGACCGGCCAGAACTTGCCGCTGCGCAGGGCGGCGTCCATGCCGGCGCCATCGGTGGGCGCGTTGCTGTCGGCAGCGGCGCTCGTCGCCGCCACCGGCGGCGCGCTCGGGTCGAGCGCAGCGTTCTCGGCAGCCGTCATCAGTCGCGCGCTGCCGTCGCCACCGTAGCCCGCCAGGCTGACCACCAGATCACGCTGCTGCGGCGGGTAACACAGGCCTTGGTCGGCGCAGCCCTGGTTCGACACCAGCAACTGGAACTTCGGCTCGGCTTGCGACACCGGTACCGTGATGCGCACCACGTCGCGGTGGGTCTCGACGTTCTTCTGGAAGGTCTCGTCGAACTTGACCTTGCCCGGCGGGATGTCGGGCGTGCCGAGCGTGGCGCCGTTGGCCACGAACTTGAACTGCTCGCGGTAGAGGTAGTAGTTTGGCGCCACCGTGAAGCTGACCTCGACGGTGCGTTCGTCGACCGCACGGGCAGCCAGCTTGAACGCCACGTTGGGGTCGAGGAACTCGTCGGCCGCGCGCACGGGCTGCAGGCAGGCGAGCACGAGCATCAGCGCAGCGGCGAGGCGCAGGCACCAGGTCGGGAGGTTCAGCGTGGGCATGCCGTGTCGAATCGTTCTTGTGCCTGAGAAGACCTTGGTCACGCGCCGAGGTTCCTGCTTACTTGAAGAAGCGCCGGCGCGTGAGCACCAGCGCGAGGTAGTAGCCGCCGACCGCGTACGCCGCGAGCACGCAGACCGGTCGGAACACGTCGCCGACGGGCGTGCCCAGGATCAGCGGGCGCACCAGTTCCACGGCGGCCGTGAGCGGCAGCACGTTCGCGACCGCCTGCAGCCAGCCCGGCATCTGCGAGATCGGGAAGTACACGCCCGACAAGAAGGTCATCGGCGTGATGACGAGCGTGAAGTAGTAGGTGAAGAAGTCGTAGCCCTTGGCCAGCGCGTTGAACACGAGCGCGACCGACGCGAACGTGATGCCGACCAGGCCGAGCAGCGGCAGCGCCAGCAGCATCGTCGGCTCGCGGCTGATGCCGAGCGCCCAGATCACGGCCATGATCGCGGCCACCGAGAACAGCGACTTGAAAGCCGCCCACAGCATCTCGGCGAACACGATGTCGTCGAGCGCGATCGGCGCGTTCATGATGCTGTCCCAGGTCTTCTGCATCTGCATGCGCGAATAGGCCGAGTACAGCGCTTCGAAGGTCGCAGCCAGTGCCGCGCTGACGACGATGCTGCCGGAAGCGAGGAACTGGATGTACGGCCGTCCGTCGATCTGGCCGATCATCGAGCCCAGGCCGTAGCCGAACGCCACCAGCGTGATCAGCGGCTCGGCGATGTTGCCGATCACGCTCGGCACGGCGAGCTTGCGCCACACCAGCAGGTTGCGCATGAACACCGGCCAGAAGCGGCGCGAGATGCTGGGCGGGGCGGTGAAAGAAACGAGCATGGGTGGGTCGATGGCTCAAGCGTCGTCGCGGATCTGCCTGCCGGTGAGCTTGAGGAACAGGTCTTCGAGGTTGGCCGGGCGGTGCAGGTAGCGCACGCTGTGATTCTCGGCCAGCGCGGCGAGCAGTGGCTTGGGGTCGTGCAGGTAGAAAAACACGGTTTCGCCGCTGGCTTCGACACGTTCGGCCAGCGCGCGGTGGGCCACGGCGAGTGCGGCAGCACCTTCGCCGTAAACCTCGACCACATCGGTTTCAAGGTGTTCGCGGATCAGCCCGCGCGGTGTGCCTTCGGCGATCTTGCGACCGTGGTCGAGCACGATGAGGCGGTCGCACAGGCGCTCGGCTTCGTCCATGAAGTGCGTCGTGAGCAGGATCGCCTTGCCTTGTTTGAGCAGGTCCTGCAGGCGCTCCCACATCAGGTGGCGGGCTTGGGGGTCGAGGCCGGTAGTGGGCTCGTCGAGCAACAGCAGGTCGGGGTCGTTGATCAGCGCGCGGCCCAGGCTCAGGCGGCGCTTCATGCCACCCGAGAGTTCACCGGGCTTGGCCGTGGCCTTGGCCTGCAGGTGCGCAAACGCCAGCAGTTTCGGGATGCGCTCTTCGATGACGGCCCTCGACAGCCCGAAGTAGCTGCCATAGACACGCAGGTTCTCGGCGCAGGTGAAGTCGGGGTCGAGGCTGTCGAATTGCGTCACGACACCGATGCGGTTTTTCGCTTCGCGCACACGCTGCGGTATCGGCAGGCCGAAAGCCTCGATGCGCCCGGCGTCAGGCCCGGTCTGGCCCAGGCACATGCGGATCGTGGTGGTCTTGCCGGCCCCGTTCGGCCCGATCACACCGAGGCATTCGCCGGGATGGATCTCGAGCGACAAGTCGTCGACGACCGTGGTGTCGCCGAACTTCTTGACCAGGTTCGACAAGGTCAGCAGCGGTGTGGGCATGGTGGTGCAGTCTGCCAAAGGCGCGCGAAACGTGCTGGCGCGCGCGCTTTCACCAGAAACGACAAAGGCCGGCGTGTGCCGGCCTTTGCGCTGGGGCGACGCGGCGCGTCCCGCCTGCTTACTCTTCTGCCTTGGCTTCCACGGCCACGGGCTCAGGCCGGTCGACCAGTTCGACAAACGCCATCGGCGCGTTGTCGCCGACGCGGAAGCCCATCTTCAGGATGCGGGTGTAGCCGCCCGGGCGCGCCTTGTAGCGCGGGCCCAGTTCGTTGAAGAGCTTGGTGACGATGTCGCGGTCACGCAGGCGGTTGAACGCCAGGCGGCGGTTCGCCAGCGTGGCTTCCTTGGCGAGCGTGATGAGCGGCTCGACGACGCGGCGCAGTTCCTTGGCCTTGGGGACCGTGGTCTTGATCGCCTCGTGCTGCAGCAGCGAGTTGCACATGTTGCGCAGCATCGCCTGGCGGTGCTCGCTGGTGCGGTTGAGTTTACGGAGGCCGTTACGGTGACGCATGGTGCTTTTCCTTTCTGACTAACTTATGGAGCTCCGGCCGTATCAGGTACCGGTGCTGTGCACGTGACGAGCGTTTAACGCTTGTCGAGGCCCTGCGGGGGCCAGTTTTCCAGCCGCGCGCCGAGCGTGAGCCCGCGCGAAGCCAGCACTTCCTTGATTTCGTTGAGCGACTTGCGGCCCAGGTTCGGGGTCTTCAGCAGCTCGGTCTCGGTGCGCTGGATCAGGTCGCCGATGTAGTAGATGTTCTCGGCCTTCAGGCAGTTCGCCGAACGCACCGTGAGCTCGAGCTCGTCGACCGGGCGCAGCAGGATCGGGTCGAACTGCGTGTTGCGCTGTTGCGGCGCGTCGAAGGCCGGGATGTCGTTCACATCGAGCTGCGCGAACACGGCGAGCTGCTCGACCAGGATCTTGGCCGAGTTGCGGATCGCTTCTTCGGGCGTGATGGCGCCGTTGGTCACGATTTCCATCACCAGCTTGTCGAGGTCGGTGCGCTGCTCGACGCGGGCGCTCTCGACCGTGTAGCTCACGCGGGCGACCGGCGAGAACGACGCGTCGAGAACGATGCGGCCGATCGACTTGGTCGGCTCGTCGCCGAAACGGCGCATCGTGCCGGGCACATAACCACGGCCCTTCTCGACCTTGATCTGCATGTCGAGCTTGCCGCCGTGCGACAGGTGCGCGATCACGTGCTCGGGGTTGATGATTTCCACGTCGTGCGGGGTCTGGATGTCGCCGGCCGTGACCGGGCCTTCGCCTTCCTTTCGCAGCACCAGCGTCACTTCATCGCGGTTGTGAAGGCGGAACACCACGCCCTTCAGGTTCAGCATGATGTGGACGACGTCTTCCTGCACACCGTCGATGGCGGAATACTCGTGCAGCACGCCGGCGATCGTCACTTCGGTGGGCGCATAGCCGACCATCGACGACAGCAACACGCGGCGCAGCGCGTTGCCGAGGGTGTGGCCGTAACCGCGCTCGAAGGGTTCGAGCGTGGCCTTGGCACGGTTGCCGCCGAGCGGCTCGACATGGATGGCTTTGGGTTTCAGCAGATTGGTTTGCATTGAAGTCCTGTTGGTCTCAATACCCTCGGCTCGTTACACCGATAAGGCTGATGGACAGCGCCGGGCGAGGAAAGCAGCTCCACTGCCGGCATATGGAGCATGAAAAACCGAGAAGCGGTGTCGGCGAACGCCGGCACCCGCTCTTCTGTTCGTTTATCGCGAGTACAACTCGACGATCAGCGCTTCCTTGATGTCGGAGCCGAATTCGTCGCGGTCGGGTGCCTTCTTGAAGATGCCTTCGAGCTTGGCGGCGTCGACGCTCACCCAGTTCGGCATGCCCTGGCCTTCGGCCAGTTTCAGCGCGTCGATGATGCGCAGCTGCTTCTTGGCCTTTTCGCGCACGGCGACGACGTCACCGGCCTTGACCAGGAACGAAGCGATGTTGACCACCGCACCGTTCACGGTGATCGACTTGTGCGACACCATCTGGCGCGCTTCGGCACGCGTGGAGCCGAAGCCCATGCGGTAGACGACGTTGTCGAGGCGCGATTCCAGCAGCAGCAGCAGGTTCGCACCGGTGTTGCCCTTGCGGCGCTCGGCTTCGGCGAAGTAGCGGCGGAACTGGCGCTCCAGGATGCCGTACATGCGCTTGACCTTCTGCTTCTCGCGCAGTTGCAGGCCGAAGTCGGACGTGCGGGTGCCCGATGTGCGGCCGTGCTGGCCGGGCTTGCTGTCGAACTTGACCTTGTCCCCGATCGGGCGGCGCGCGCTCTTCAGGAAAAGGTCGGTGCCTTCACGGCGGGAAAGTTTGCCCTTGGGGCCGAGATAACGTGCCACGTTGCTTCCTTGTATTCAATCTGACGCAGGCTGCCGGTGTGCGGCGCGGCTTGCGCGAGTCTGGCGAGTGTTGTTTTGTGCGCTCAGACGGTGGGCTTCAAGAAGACCGGTTCACTGCAAGAGATCAGCCGGCTTCAACGAAAAAGTCGGCGCAGCCCTGAAGGCGGCACCGACACGGGATCACGGCGACTGAAACGTCACCGTGAATCGATCAGATACGGCGGCGCTTTTGCGGGCGGCAACCGTTGTGCGGCACCGGCGTCACGTCGGAAATCGAGTTGATGCGAATGCCGAGCGAAGCGAGTGCACGAACCGACGACTCGCGGCCCGGGCCGGGGCCCTTGATCCGCACGTCGAGGTTCTTGATGCCCTGGTCTTGCGCTGCGCGGCCCGCCACTTCGGCAGCCACCTGGGCAGCGAACGGCGTGCTCTTGCGCGAGCCCTTGAAACCCTGGCCACCGCTGCTGGCCCAGGCCAGCGCGCCACCCTGGCGATCGGTGATCGTGATGATCGTGTTGTTGAACGACGCGTGCACGTGAGCGACGCCGTCCGCAACGTTCTTGCGGACTTTCTTGCGCACGCGTTGGGCGGCGGTGTTGACAGGTGCTTTAGCCATGTTGACCTTCTCTCAATCTTGTCTGGATGCCGTGGGGCGGTGAACGCTCGCGCGAATCACTTCTTGACCAGGGCGCCCGACTTGCGCGGGCCCTTGCGGGTGCGTGCATTCGTCTTGGTGCGCTGGCCACGGACCGGCAGGCCGCGGCGGTGACGGAAGCCGCGGTAGCAGCCCAGGTCCATCAGGCGCTTGATGTTGATCGACATCTCGCGGCGCAGGTCGCCCTCGATGGTGAGGCGGCCGATTTCTTCCCGGATCTTTTCCAGGTCGGTGTCGGTCAGGTCTTTCACCTTGCGATCAAACGGAACGCCGCTGTTGGTGCAGATCTTCTGCGCCGTGGTGCGGCCCACGCCGTAGATCGACGTCAGGCCGATCTCGGTGTGCTTGTGGGGCGGAATGTTGATGCCAGCAATACGTGCCATGTTGTTTCTCTCTTAGCCTTGACGCTGCTTGTGACGCGGGTCGGTGCAAATGACGCGCACGACACCCTTGCGGCGGATCACCTTGCAATTGCGGCACATTTTCTTGACCGATGCTGCGACTTTCATGCTCTCTCTCCTGGCCTCGTGAAGAGGCCTTCCAAAATTCGTTACTTGGCGCGGAACACGATCCGAGCGCGGCTCAGGTCGTAGGGCGTCAATTCGACAGTGACCTTGTCCCCCGGCAGGATGCGGATGTAGTGCATGCGCATCTTCCCGGAGATGTGACCGAGCACCACGTGCCCGTTCTCCAGCTTCACACGAAACGTGGCGTTGGGCAGATTCTCGAGAATCTCGCCCTGCATCTGAATGACATCGTCTTTCGCCATGGATGTCTTCAGGTCGCCTTGAAGTTAGCTTTTTTCAACAACGATTCGTACTGCTGGCTCATCACGTAACTCTGCACCTGGGCCCAGAAGTCCATCGTCACGACGACGATGATCAAGAGCGAGGTGCCTCCAAAATAGAACGGCACGTTGTACTTCAGCACCAGGAACTCGGGCAACAGGCACACGGCGGTGATGTAGATCGCACCGGCCAGCGTGAGCCGCGAAAGAATACGGTCGATGTGGCGCGCCGTCTGGTCGCCCGGGCGGATGCCCGGAATGAACGCGCCGCTCTTCTTCAGGTTGTCTGCGGTCTCACGGCTGTTGAACACCAGCGCCGTGTAGAAGAAGCAGAAGAAGACGATCGCGGCGGCATAGAGCAACACATAGATCGGCTGGCCCGGCGACAGCAGCGCCGCGATGTCTTTCAGCCAGCGGAAGCTGTCGCCGGTGGCGAACCAGCTCACCGCCGTGGTCGGCAGCAGGATGATCGACGAGGCGAAGATCGGCGGGATCACGCCCGACATGTTCAACTTCAGCGGCAGGTGCGACGACTGGCCGCCATACACCTTGTTGCCCACTTGCCGCTTGGCATAGTTGACGAGGATCTTGCGCTGGCCACGCTCGACGAACACCACCGCAAACGTCACCGCGCCGACCAGCAGTGTGATGAACAGCGCCGCAACGATGCTCATCGAACCCTGGTTCACCAGGCTCGCGAACTGGCCCAGCGCCCCCGGCAGGCCGGCAGCAATGCCACCGAAGATCAGGATCGAGATGCCGTTGCCCAGGCCACGCTCGGTGATCTGCTCACCGAGCCACATCAGGAACATCGTGCCGGCCACCAGGCTCACCACCGCCGTCATGCGGAAGCCGAAGCCGGGCGAGATCACCAGACCCGGAGAGCCTTCGAGGGCCAGCGCAATGCCGAGCGACTGGAACAAGGCCAGGCCGAGCGTGCCGTAACGGGTGTACTGCGTGATCTTGCGGCGGCCCGCTTCGCCTTCTTTCTTCAAGGCTTCGAGCGTGGGCACCACGTAGGTCATCAGTTGCATGATGATCGACGCCGAGATGTACGGCATGATGCCCAGCGCGAACACGGTGAAGCGCGACAGCGCGCCGCCCGAGAACATGTTGAACAGGCTCAGGATGCCGCCGGTCTGGCCCTTGAACAGCTGCGCGAGCTGGTTCGGGTCGATCCCGGGCACGGGAATGTGCGCGCCCAGGCGGTACACCACGAGCGCGAGCAGCAAGAAGACCAGCCGGCGACGCAGGTCGCCGAACTTGCCACTCTTGGCCAGTTGATTCGCGTTGGTTGCCACTGAGCTTGGGTTTCCGTTTTGAGCGTTTGGTCTCAGGCCACCGAGCCGCCAGCGGCTTCGATGGCGGCCTTGGCGCCAGCAGTCGCGCCGATGCCCTTGAGCGCGACCTTGATCGTCAGCTCGCCCGACTTGATGACTTTGACGACCTTCGCCAGTTCACCGACGACCCCGGCCTGCTTCAGCGTGAGCAGGTCGACCTCGGCCACACCCAGGCGCTCGAGAGTGGTGAGGCTCACCTCGGCGTTGAACTTCAGCAGATGCGACTTGAAGCCGCGCTTCGGCAGGCGACGCTGCAGCGGCATCTGGCCGCCTTCGAAGCCGACCTTGTGGTAGCCGCCCGAACGCGACTTCTGGCCCTTGTGGCCACGGCCGGCGGTCTTGCCCAGGCCCGAGCCGATGCCACGGCCCACGCGACGCTTGGCGTGCTTGGCGCCGGTGGCCGGCTTGATGGTGTTGAGTTCCATGTTCTTGTCCTTTGAAAGCGCGCTTCAGTCGGCGCTCAGAGCACCTTCACAAGGTACGAGACCTTGTTGATCATGCCGCGCACCGATGGGGTGTCTTCGAGGGTCGATTCGCTGTTGAGCTTGCGCAGGCCCAGGCCGCGCACGGTCGCACGGTGCGACTCGCGGGTGCCGTTGATGCTGCGCACCAGCTTGATCTTCAGGGTTTGCTTGGTCGTCATGATTCGTTCTCCGATCAGCTGAAGAGCTCTTCAACCGTCAGACCGCGCTTCGCAGCGACTTCGGCCGGCGTGGTCGAGTTCTTCAGTGCGTCGAGCGTGGCGCGAACCAGGTTGTACGGGTTCGACGAGCCGAGGCTCTTGCAGACGATGTCGGTCACGCCCATCACTTCGAACACCGCGCGCATCGGGCCGCCGGCGATGATGCCGGTACCTGCGGGAGCGGGTGCCATCAGCACGTGCGAAGCGCCGTGCTCGCCCACCACCTTGTGATGGATCGTGCCGTTCTTCAGCGAGACCTTGAGCATGTTGCGGCGGGCCGAGTCCATGGCCTTGGTCACGGCGACCGGCACTTCCTTGGCCTTGCCCTTGCCCATGCCGATGCGGCCGTCACCGTCGCCCACGACGGTGAGCGCGGCGAAGCTGAGCGTGCGGCCGCCCTTCACCACCTTGGTGACGCGGTTCACCGCAATCATCTTTTCTTTCAGACCGTCGTCACGACCTTCGTCTTGCACGCGGGGTTGGAACTTTGCCATCGTGTTTCCTTAGAACTGCAGGCCGGCTTCACGCGCGGCTTCGGCCAGCGCCTTGACGCGGCCGTGGTACGCAAAACCTGCGCGGTCGAACGCCACCTTGTCGATCCCGGCGGCCTTGGCCTTCTCGGCGATGCGCTTGCCGATCACCGAAGCGGCCGAGACGTTGCCGCCCTTGCCCGACACCTTCGCGCCGCCGGCAAGTTCCTTGCGGACCTCGGCCTCTGCGGTCGATGCGCTCACGAGCACCTTCTCGCCGTCTTCGGAGATGACGCTGGCGTAGATGTGCAGGTTGGTGCGGAACACGGTCAGGCGCGCCACGCGTTGCACCGCAATGCGGGCACGGGTCTGGCGCGAGCGACGAATGCGCTGATCTTTTCTGTTCAGTGACATGTCATTCGCCCCTTATTTCTTCTTGGTCTCTTTGATGACCACTTTTTCACCGACGTACCGGATGCCCTTGCCCTTGTAGGGTTCGGGCGGGCGGATCGCACGGACTTCAGCAGCGATCTGGCCCACCACCTGGCGGTCAGAACCCTTGATGATGATTTCGGTCTGCGTCGGGCAGGCCACCGACACGCCGGCGGGCATGTCCTTGGCCACCGGGTGCGAGAAACCGATCTGCAGATTCAGCTTGCTGCCGGTGGCGGCAGCGCGATAACCCACGCCGACGAGCGAGAGCTTCTTCTCGAAACCCTTGCTCACGCCGTTGACCATGTTGGCCAGCAGCGCGCGCATCGTGCCCGACATGGCGTCGGCTTCGACGCTGTCGTTGGCAGGCACGAAGGTCAGCTTGCCGTCTTCGTTCTTGATCGTGACCAGGGCGTTCACCGGGCGCACCAGCGTGCCCAGCGAACCCTTGACGCTGATCTGTTCGGCGCCGAGCGCCACGTCCACGCCCTTCGGGACGGGCAACGCCATTTTTCCTACGCGAGACATCGTTCGATCTCCTTAGGCGACGTAGCAGAGAACTTCGCCGCCGATACCGGCCTGGCGAGCCTTGCGGTCCGTCATCACGCCCTTGGGCGTGGTCACGATCGCCACACCCAGACCGTTCTTCACGTTCGGGATGTCGTGGCGGCCCTTGTACACACGCAGGCCGGGGCGGCTGACGCGCTCGATGTGCTCGATGACCGGCTTGCCGGCGTAGTACTTCAGCGCGATTTCGAGCTGCGGCTTGTCGGCCTCGCCACGCACCGCGAAATTGTCGATGTAGCCCTCGTCCTTCAGGACTTTGGCGATCGCCGTCTTCAGCTTCGACGACGGCATCACCACACTGACCTTCTGAACCATCTGCGCGTTGCGGATGCGGGTCAGCATGTCGGCGATAGGATCACTCATGCTCATGGGAATATCTCCAGATCAGGCCGCAGCCGGTTTACCAGCTGGCCTTGACGACGCCAGGGATGTCGCCCTTGAACGCCAGTTCGCGAATCTTGTTGCGGCCGAGACCGAACTTGCGGAAGGTGCCACGCGGGCGGCCGGTCAATGCGCAGCGGTTGCGCTGGCGCGTCGGGTAGGCATTGCGCGGGAGCTTCTGCAGCTCGAGGCGCGCGGCATAACGTTCTTCGTCGGACTTCGTCGCGTCGTTCGCGGTGCCCTTGAGCGCCGCGTACTTCTTGGCGTACTTGGCAACGAGTTGCGTGCGCTTGAGTTCGCGCTGAATGAGGGATGTCTTGGCCACGGGCTCGGGTCCTTCAGTTCTTGAACGGGAACTTGAACGCAGTCAGAAGCGCCTTGGCTTCTTCGTCGCTCTTCGCGCTGGTCGTGATGCTGATGTTCAGCCCGCGGAGCACGTCGATCTTGTCGTAGTCCACTTCGGGGAAGATGATCTGCTCTTTCACGCCGATGTTGTAGTTGCCACGGCCGTCGAAAGCGCGGCCCGAGATGCCGCGGAAGTCGCGCACGCGGGGCAGGGCGATCGTCACGAAACGGTCGAGGAATTCATACATCTGCACGCCACGCAGGGTGACCATGCAGCCGATGGGCACGCCATCACGGATCTTGAAGCCGGCGATCGCCTTCTTCGACTTCGTGACCACGGGCTTCTGGCCGGCGATCTTGGTCAGGTCGCTCACGGCGTGGTCCATGACCTTCTTGTCCGACACCGCTTCGCTCACACCCATGTTGAGCGTGATCTTGGTGATGCGCGGCACCTGCATCGACGACTTGTAGCCGAACTTCTCGATCAGTTCGGGCGAAATCTTGTCGCGGTAGATGGCCTGGAGGCGGGCCACCTTCGGCGCGGCAGAGCTTGCAACTTGTTCTTTAGCCATGATGATCTCTTAGGCCTTGATTTCTGCGCCGGTGGACTTGTAGACGCGAACGCCCTTGTCCTTGGTCTTGCGCGACTGCTGCTCGGCTTCGCTCAGCAGCTTGATGCCGACGCGGTCGGCCTTGCCGGTGGCGGCGTTGAAGATGGCGACGTTCGACTGGTGGATCGACAGGGTCTTGTCGACCACGCCACCCGTCGTGCCCTTCATCGGGTTCGGCTTGACGTGTTTCTTCACCACGTTCACGCCTTCGACCACGATGCGGTCTTCGTCGACGCGCTGCAACACCGCACCGCGCTTGCCCTTGTCACGGCCAGTCAACACGATGACCTGGTCGCCTTTGCGAATCTTGTTCATGCCTGGTCTACCTCGGCTTAGAGAACTTCGGGTGCCAGCGACACGATCTTCATGAAGCGCTCGGTGCGCAGTTCGCGCGTCACGGGCCCGAAGATGCGCGTGCCGATCGGCTCGAGCTTGGCGTTCAGCAGCACGGCGGCGTTGCCGTCGAACTTGACGAGCGAGCCGTCCTGCCGACGCACGCCCTTGGCGGTGCGAACCACCACGGCGCTGTAGATCTCGCCCTTCTTGACGCGACCACGCGGCGCAGCTTCCTTGATGCTGACCTTGATCACGTCACCGATGCCGGCGTAACGACGCTTGGAGCCGCCGAGCACCTTGATGCACATGACGGATTTCGCGCCAGTGTTGTCCGCGACGTCAAGCCGCGATTGCATTTGAATCATGTTGTCCTGTCCCCAACTTGGCACACCACCGAAGGTGGCCAGTCTTGGGCCCGTCGTACCTGCGGCAACCGGTTTCTCGGCGGCCGCTGGCGGTTGTGGGCAGAGTCTGAAGCTCGCGTTGCACCGAACGGCGCAAGTGGAATTTCAGCGAAGTCTTGGATTATGCAGCATTTTTGGTTGCCGCGTCAATGCTCGCCGCTCAACAACGTTCCGCCGCACGGAGCGGCGGAACGGCAGCTCTCACGCCTTGGCTTGTTTCGCTTGCGCCAGCAGCGTACCGGCGTCGCTCACCTCGAACTTGCCCGGGCCTTCGACGTTCAGCGTCTTGACCACACCGTCGACCACGAGCATCGAATAGCGGTTCGAGCGCAGGCCCATGCCGCGCGCCGTGAGGTCGAGCGTCAGGCCGGTCGCCTTGGCGAAGTCGGCGCTGCCGTCGGCCATCATGCGCACCTTGCCAGCGGTCTTCTGGTCGCGGCCCCAGGCGCCCATCACGAAAGCGTCGTTGACCGAAACACACCAGATCTCGTCGACGCCGGCCGCCTTGAAAGCGGCAGCGTTTTCGACAAACCCCGGGACGTGCTTGGCGGAACAGGTCGGCGTGTAGGCGCCGGGCAGCGCAAACACGGCGATCGTCTTGCCGGCGGTGGCCTTCTGCACGTCGAAAGCGTTGGGGCCGATCGAGCAGCCGTTGCCTTCGACTTCGACGAATTCCGAAAGGGTGCCCGCGGGCAGCTTGTCGCCAACTTTCAACATGGAGGTCTCCTGGGTGCTGTGAAAACAAGTACGGCCGGGCGCCAGTATTCCAGCGTTCCGGCCGTTCTGTGATGCGCGTGGATTTAGACCACGATCGCCTTCTGGACCAGGCGGGTCACGACCCACGACTTGGTCTTCGAAATGGGGCGCGTCTCGGCGATCTCGACCACGTCGCCCATCTTGTACTCGCCCTTTTCGTCGTGCGCGTGGTACTTGCTGCTGCGCGCGACGATCTTGCCGTACAGCTCGTGCTTGGTACGGCGCTCGATCTTGACGGTGATGGTCTTGCTGCGCTTGTCGCTGACGACGGTGCCCACCAGCGTGCGAGTGTTCTTGGCCTTGGGCTCGGCTTGAGCCGCGGTGTTCTGCTCGCTCATTTCGCGGCCTCTTTCTTCTTCTGGGCCAACACCGTCTTGGCACGCGCGATGTCGCGGCGCGTGTTGCCGAGCTGGGTGTGGTTGGTCAGTTGCTGGGTGGCCTTCTGCATGCGCAGGCCGAAGTGGGCCTTGAGCAGGTCGCCGACTTCCTTCTGGAGGCCGGCGACGTCCTTGGCGCGGAGTTCAGATGCTTTCATGGTGTGCTCCTCAGGCGCCGACCTGGCGCGCCACGAACGTGCACTTCAGCGGCAGCTTCGCTGCAGCCAGTGTGAACGCTTCGCGGGCCAGCTCTTCGGCGACACCGTTGATTTCGTAGAGCACCTTGCCGGGCTGGATTTCAGCCACGTAGTACTCCGGGTTGCCCTTGCCGTTGCCCATGCGGACTTCAGCCGGCTTTTGCGAGATGGGCTTGTCGGGGAAGATGCGGATCCAGATGCGGCCACCACGCTTCACGTGGCGCGAGATCGCACGGCGAGCCGCTTCGATCTGGCGGGCGGTGAGACGGCCGCGTTCGGTGGCCTTCAGGCCGAAGTCGCCGAACGAAACGGCAGCTCCGCGTGTTGCCACGCCGGTGTTGCGACCCTTCTGTTCCTTGCGGTATTTTCTGCGTGCGGGTTGCAGCATTCTTATTCTCCTTTGGCGTCCGGCGCCGCAGGCGTCGGGGCCTTGCGAACACGCTTGACGGCCGGTGTCTTGGGCGCGTCGCCGGCGGGTGCCGCAGCGGCATCAGCAGGACGATCGGTCGGCGCAGCCTGGCGCGCAGGCGCGCCACGGTCGAAGCCACCACCGCCCGGGCGGCCACCACGGCCAGCCGGCGCACCGCCCGGACCCCGCGGCGGGCCGCGGCGCGGGCCGCGGCGGTCGTCTTCGGCGCCCGGGGGCGTGACGATGCCGGGCGCGTCGCCATTGGCGAGGCGGTCACCACGGTAGACCCAGCACTTCACGCCGATGATGCCGTAGGTCGTCTTGGCTTCGGAGAAGCCATAGTCGATGTCGGCCTTCAGGGTGTGAAGCGGCACGCGGCCTTCGCGGTACCACTCGCAACGCG
>NZ_JAVTWP010000011.1:0-88065 GCF_032229685.1 Rhizobacter sp.
GCTGGGTGTTGGGGTAGGTCATGGTCGCTCGTGCTTCAGGCAAAAAGGTGAAGCATGGTTTGTACACCGAGTTCGTTCGGCGGGGCGATCGACCTGCTGGTAAATGCCTGCAGGGCATGGACCGTGCGCCGCCGTATGAAAGCGCAGACATATCGCGGCAAGGTTCGAGCGCACGGAGAATTCGCCTCCACCGATGACACGCTTTCACTCCTTTCTCGTGGCCATGACCACCTTGCTCGGCCTGCCTGGCGCAGCCCAGGCACAAACGCCGGCCGCTGAACTCACGGTCTTCGCCGCCGGCAGCCTGCGTTCGGCCATGACCGACGTAGCCCGCGCTTTCGAGCGCGAGCACCCGGCGCGGGTGAAGCTGGTGTTCGGGCCCTCGGGCCTGCTCAAGGAACGCATCGAAGCCGGCGAGGCGGTGCAGGTGTTCGCCTCGGCCAACATGAACCACCCGCAGGCACTGCAGGCATCGGGCAAGGCCGAGGCGGTTCGGCCGTTCGCGCGCAACGCGCTGTGCGCGCTGGCCTCGCGCGGCTTCGGCCTGCAGGGCAAGACGCTCGCGCAGCGGCTGCTCGACGCCGATGTCCGCGTCGGCATTTCGACGCCGCTGGCCGACCCTTCGGGCGACTACGCTTTCCAGATGTTCGAGCGCATCGAATCCAGCGGCGCGGCGGCGGCCGGTTCGGCGGCCGCGCTCAAGGCCAAGGCGCTTCAACTCACGGGTGGCGCCACGTCGCCGCAAGCGCCGGCGGGCCGCAGCCTCTACGGCATGCTGATCGACCAGGGTGCGGCCGACGTCTTCATCACCTACTGCAACAACGCGGCCGAAGCGAAGAAGCAGGCCGACTCGTTGCAGGTGTTGGGCATCGCCGACGCGATCAACGTCTCGGCGCTGTACGGCATGGCCACCGTGCGGCCGGCGGGCGCGGCCGCGCTCGCGTTCGCCGACTTCGTGGTCGGCCCGTCAGGGCAGAAGATCCTCGCGGGCCACGGTTTCAGTGCACCGTGAAGGGCAGGGCGGCCGCGCCAGCCGGATCGGCCCCCGGTGCGAGCCATCGGGGGTGATCTTGAGACCGGCCTGGCGAATCTCGAGTGCGCCTTCGTTCGCCATCGACATCGCCACGGCCCGCACCTGTGGCATCAAGGGCCGCCAATCGTGCGGCGCCAGTGCTCTGGCGACTTCCGACGGGCACAGGGTGGCCGGTGGCACACGCGCCGCCAGCAGGCGGGCAAGGGCCTCTCGCACCTGATCGTCGCTCACACTCATGCGCTGATGGTGGCACGCTTTCGACTTGCAGCAGCCCCGGGCTCGGCGTTCACTCTGTTCAGCCTGCGTTCACCTTGCAGCAGCCAAGATCCGCACATCGCCAACTTGTGGAGTGATGTGTGAACC
The DNA here is from genome assembly GCF_032229685.1 of Rhizobacter sp. Classification (GTDB taxonomy): domain Bacteria; phylum Pseudomonadota; class Gammaproteobacteria; order Burkholderiales; family Burkholderiaceae_C; genus LMDS01. The sequence continues at coordinate 1,397 of NZ_JAVTWP010000011.1, forward strand.
TGTGGGACGATAGAGGCCGAACCCGCACTCCTTCTTCATGAACGCCCTCATCAAACCGCTGTGCGCCCTGTTGATCGTGATGGCCGCCCCGGCCTGGGCCGACATCGGGCGAGACGAGGCCGCTGCGGCCGCGCAGCGCGTCGCCAGTGGCCGCGTGTTGTCGGTCGACAAGGCCGAGGCCGATCGTCGCCCGGTGTGGCGCGTGAAGGTGCTCACGGCCAAAGGCGAAGTGAGGGTGATCCTGGTCGACGCCGCGAGCGGGCGGGTGATCGGATGAGCCGCTGGAGCCCGGATGCGCTTGCTGCTGATCGAGGATGAAGCGCCTTTGCGCCTGGGGCTGGCGCGCCAGCTCGAAGCCGATGCCTATCGGGTCGACCAGGCCGCCGACGGCGAAGACGGGCTGTTCCAGGCGCGCGAGTTTCCGGTCGACCTGGCGATCGTCGACCTGGGCCTGCCGAAACTCGGCGGCCTCGAAGTCGTCAAGGCGCTGCGAGCAGACGGACGCACACTGCCCATCCTGATTCTCACGGCGCGCGGCAACTGGCAAGACAAGGTCGTGGGCCTCGAAGCGGGGGCCGACGACTACTTGGTCAAGCCCTTCGAATACCCCGAACTCGCGGCGCGCATCAAGGCGCTGCTGCGGCGCTCGATGCAGGCCACGTCGGACGTGCTGACGCTCGGCCCTCTCGCGATCGACTTCTCGTCGCAGAGTGCGCGCCTGGGTGGCCAGGCGGTGGAGCTGACCGCCTTCGAATACCGGCTGCTCGAGCACCTGGTGCGCGAGCGCGCGCGCATCGTCACCAAGCAGGAGTTGTCAGACTACCTGTACCCGCACGACGAAGACCGCGACAGCAACGTCGTCGAGGTGCTGATCGGCCGCTTGCGCCGCAAGCTCGACCCGAACGGCAGCTTGTCGCCGATCGAAACCTTGCGTGGGCGGGGCTACCGGTTCACGCTGGCATGAGGTGGCCCGACTCGATACGCGCGCGCCTGATGGCCGGCGCCACACTGGTCTTGATCGCCTTCGTGGCCAGCGCGGGATGGGCGGTTCAGCGCGCCCACGAGCAGAGCGTGCGCACGTCGCGCTTCGCGCAGCTGCAAGGCACGGTGTACCTGCTGCTCGCCGGTGTGGAACTCGACGACAAGGGCGCGCTGGTGTTGCCACCGTCGTTCCCAGAGCCCCGGCTTTCCTTGCCCGGCTCGGGCCTGTACGCCAGCATCGCCAACCCCGTGCGGGGTGAAGACTGGCGCTCTCCTTCCAGCCTGCAAGCGCAGCCGCCCTTTCTGCGCGAGGTGGCGATCGGCCAATGGCGCTCGGAAGTCGTCGCCGCGGGCGGCCGTGACTACCTGGCCATCGGCTACAGCGTGAACTGGACCGAGCGCGCGCAGAGCGCCACCCTGGTGCTTTCGGTTCTGGAAGACAAGGCCGAGTTCGACAGGGAGGTGGCTGCCTTCCAGCGCACCTTGTGGACGTGGCTGGGTGGTGCGGCGGCGTTGCTGCTCGTGTCGCAGACTCTGCTGCTCGGCTGGGGCCTGGCGCCGCTGCGCCGTGTGGCCCACGAGATACGCGGCATCGAGCAAGGCGAGCAGACCGCGATCGAAGGCCGCTACCCGGCAGAGATCACGGCGCTCACCAGCAACATCAACACCCTGATCCACCAGGAGCGAGCGCGCCAGACACGCTACAAGGAGGCGCTGAGCTTTCTGGCGCACAGCCTGAAGACGCCGCTGGCCGTGCTGCGCACCGCGCTCGGCGAGCCGGCACGGCTGCCCGAGGCCGTGAGCGAGCAGGTCGCCCGCATGGACCACATCGTGCAGCACCAGCTGGCCCGTGCGGCGGCCAGCGGCGCTTCACGCTTCGTGCCCTGGCTGCCGGTTGCTCCGGTGTTGGGTCGAATACGCGATTCGTTGATGAAGGTGTATGCCGACAAGGGCCTGGCGTTCACGTTCGACATCCCGCCCGATCTGGCCTGGCGCCTGGATGAAGGCGATGCCTTCGAGATGTTCGGCAACGTGCTCGACAACGCGGCGAAGTGGGCAAAGTCGCACGTCGCCGTGAGCGCGCACCTGAGCGGCCCTGTGCTGCACGTGCGGGTCGACGACGACGGCCCGGGCTTCCACGACACGCGCTCGGTCCTGCAGCTGCACGTTCGGGGCGACGAGAAGGTGCCCGGCCACGGCGTGGGCCTGGCGGTCGTGAACGAGCTGGTCGCCAGCCACGACGGCGAGCTGGTGCTGGCGCGATCCGAACTCGGCGGCGCCCGGGTCGACATCGTCCTGCGGGCCGGCTGAAGCATAAATCTTGCGTTCGTTCAGCTTGCGTTCACGAGGGGGCGCGCAAGATGACTTCACCGCAACACAAGGAGCCACCATGAAGCGCCCCTACTTCCAGAAGTTCATCGCCTCGGCTGTTCTGTTCGGTGCCGTGCTCGGCACCGCAACGGTCGCGCAAGCCAGGCCCGACGTGTTCGTCTCGATCGGCCTGCCGGGTCTGCCCGCCTTGCCCGTTCTGCTGCCGCCGCCGCTGCCGCGCCCGATCATCCGCACGGAGCCGGTCTACGTGCAGCCGCGCCCGGTTTACCAGGCGCCGCCGGTGGTGGTCTACGAGCGCCCCTGGCAGCCCGCGTATCGCTACGAGGTCGATCGTGGCCGGGAGTGGCGCCACCATGAGTGGCAACACCGTGGCCGCGGCCACGACCAGGACCGTGACGGCGTGCCCAACCGCTATGACCACGACCGCGATGGCGACGGTGTGCCGAACCGCCATGACCGGCAACCCGACAACCCGTATCGGCGTTGAGGTCGAAGGATGACGCGCCGGGAGGCGCGTGGACCCCGTCGCGACGGCGCGAAGTGGGGCGAGGCAGAGGCTGACCGGGCATCGCCCGGCCAGCCCAGCCTTGGAGCAGGGATCACGCGGCAGCGCCCCGAACCGTGAGCCCGACATGCACCAGACCGCACGCGAAAAGCCCGAGGCCATCGAACCTGCCCTGAAAAGGCGCTGCCGTACGCGCCTTCGTGAACTTCGGTATGATGTATATCATGCGAAGTACAAAAATCAACGCCAGAAACGCGGCCAAAGAAGCCACGCACGAGCGCATCGTGTCTGTGGCTGCGCGTGCGATCCGCCGCAGTGGCTACGCCGGCACCGGTGTTGCCGACATCATGAGAGAAGCCGGTTTGACGCATGGCGCCTTCTATGCGCACTTCGCTTCTCGCGAAGCCATGCTGGTCGAAGCTGCCGCTAGGGCTTGTGAGGAGTCTGCGGCCGCGGCGGCAGACGTGGTTGCCAGCACCGCCCCGAACTTGACGCTGGCGTCGATTCTCGGCGCCTACCTTTCTGAAGAGCACTTGGCGCATGCCGACATCGGCTGCCCTCTGGCCGCGCTGGGTTCCGAAACGTCTCGACAGGCACCCGAGGTGCGGCGAGTGACGACACGGCACATCAAGGAAATGATCGACCTGATCGCCCGTCAATGCCCGGACTGGGGTCAGCCCGGCGCCCACGAGCGCGCGCTCGTCACGATCTCTGCCATGGTGGGTGCCTTGCTGCTGGCCCGTGCCGTGGACGAGCCGGTTCTGTCAGACGACTTGCGCAAGTCGGCACTCAAGTACCTGGCTCCTGCTGCGCACTGAAGCCATCGACAGCCGCGTCCGCCTACTCGTCGAGTCGCATGACGAACATCAGACCAAGTGCGTCTCGAAAACTGAAAACAGGGGAAGACCATGAAGGCATTTGTTCTTGAACGTTACGGCAAGAAGCGCGCACTCCGGTTGATGGATATGCCCGTTCCGGACCTGCGCGACAACGAGGTCTTGGTGCAGGTCCACGCCGCTGGCTTGAACTTGCTCGACTCCAAGGTCAGAGATGGCGAGTTCAAGCTGATCCTGCCCTATCGCCTGCCCCTCATCCTCGGCCACGACGTGGCCGGTGTCGTGGTCAAGGTAGGGTCGCAGGTACGGCAGTTCAAAGCCGGCGATGAGGTCTATGCACGGGCCGACGATTTTCGGATCGGCACATTCGCCGAATTCGTTCCGGTCCGAGAGGCTTCTCTGGCCCTGAAGCCCCAAGGCATCACGATGGAAGAGGCGGCTTCCATTCCTCTGGTGGGTTTGACTGCGTGGCAGGCATTGGTCGAGAGAGCGAACTTGCAGAAGGGGCAGAAGGTCTTCGTCCAGGCAGGGTCCGGGGGTGTCGGGACTTTCGCCATCCAGTTGGCCAAGCATCTTGGCGCCACCGTCGCCACGACGACGAGCACGGCAAATGTCGCGCTGGTGAAGAGCTTGGGCGCCGATGTCGTCGTCGACTACAAGACGCAAGACTTCGAGGACGTGCTGCGAGACCATGACGTGGTGTTGAACAGCCAGGACGGCAAGACGCTCGAGAAGTCTCTTCGGGTGCTGAAGCGTGGTGGAGACCTCGTCTCCATCTCCGGGCCGCCCGACCCGGCGTTCGGCGAGCAGATCTCGGCACCCTGGTTCGTCAAACTCGTCTTGCGTTTGCTGAGCTCGGGCGTGAGTAGAAAGGCGCGAGGCCTGGGCATCGACTACTCGTTTCTCTTCATGACCGCGAGCGGAACCCAGCTGCGCGAGATCACTCGCCTCGTCGAAGAGGGCGCGGTCCGCCCCGTGATCGACAAGGTATTCCCGTTCGAGTCCACGAACGAGGCCTTGGCGTACGTGGAAGCCGGCCGCGCAAAAGGAAAGGTTGTTGTCAAGGTCGTCTGACCGATCTCGACGGCCGGCCGCTCACCCCAGGCCCCGGCACCAACCGCCCCAGGTACCGCCGTACCCTCTCGTCCCGCGTCAACTCCGCCAGGCGCCCGCCTGCATCAGCCGGCTCGTGCCTTCGTCCTTGTGCACGAAGATGAAGCGCTCGCACACGCCGGCCAACAACCGACGGTCGTGCGCACCGAGATGGGCAGCCATTGGCTGAAGAACCCGGTCACGCGCGAGCAGGTGCTCGAGCGCATCCCGCTCGGGCGTGTGGCCGAGCTCGAAGACGTGGTGGCACCGGTGTTGTTCTTCTGCGGCCCGGGCGCGGCCTTCGTGACCGGCCAGACGCTCTACGTCGACGGTGGGCTCACCGCCACGCAGTAACAAGGACGCGGCCGGTCTCAGCCCAACAGCGCGCGTGCCCGGGCCTTGAGGCGCGGCGCCGGCACGCCGAGCGACGGCAGCTTGCGGCGTGTGGTGAGCACCTGCTCGATGTCGCCGTTGGCGCCGTCGATGAGCACGATGATCGCGCGCTCGGCCTTCAGCGGCGAACGGGCGATCACGGCGTCGAGCACGGCGCGGTGCAGCGGCAGCGACTGCGCCGGGCCGTCGGGCCGCGAGGTCGAGATCTCGAAGCTGGTGCGCAGCAGTGCGCCGAGCGCCTTGCTCATCTGCCCCACCATGCGGTTGTGGCAGGCGCGCAGCAGGCCCTGGTGAAAGCGCAGGTCGCTGCTGACGTAGTCGCCGCCTTCTTCGATGGACCGCTTCATGCCGGCGTAGGCGGCTTCGATCTCGGCGATGTCGGCCGCCGTGGCGCGCTCGGCGGCCAGGCGCACCGCCGCCGGCTCGACGAGGCGGCGCAGTTCCTGCAGGTCACGCAGGAACTCGCGCGAGAGCCCCGCGCGTGATTGCCAGGCCACCACGTCGGGGTCGAACCAGTTCCATTGCTCTTCGGCGAGCACGCGCGTGCCGACCTTCGGGCCGGTGACGAGCAGGCCCTTGGCGATCAGCGATTTGACTGCTTCGCGGATCACGGTGCGGCTCACGCCGAGCTCTTCGCACAGGATCGGTTCGGGCGGCAGCGAGCTGCCCACCGGGTATCGGCCTGTGACGATGGCTTCGCCGAGCAGGTCGACGGTGCCGCCGTGGACGTTCTTGATCATCGGATGCGTTTCATTGGCGAGTCAGCCACGCACAAACAGCGTGACGAGCGGTTCGTTGCCGAGCTGCCGGCTCCAGTGGCCGTGCACGGCGGCGTCGAAGCTGGCGCCCTCGGGCAACGTGTCGGCCGAATAGAAGTGCTGGCCGGCCGAGAACACCCGCGAAGCGCCGCCCTGCAGGCCGATCTCCATCTGACCGCCGAGGATGAACACCCATTGCGGCGTGACGGTGCAATGGAACTGGCTGCGAAAACCGACCGGGCTGTGGCGCAACTGGTATCCGCCGCTGGGCATCAACGCCGAGAGCATCGACGTCGGCGTGCCTTCGGGCAAGGCGATGGCGCTCTCGCGAAAGCGCGCGCGGCCATCGGTGTCGGTGAACAGCGTGACCTGGGTGAAGGTGGTGGCAGTGCTCAAGGGGCTCTTTCGAAATTCACAGCGACGCCGTGACGCCGCCGTCGACGTAGAGAACGTGGCCGTTGACGAAGCGCGAAGCGTCGCTTGCCAGGAACACGGCCGCTCCGGCCAGGTCTTCCACGTCGCCCCAGCGGCGGTTGGGCGTGCGGTTGACGAGCCAGGTGCTGAACGCCGGGTCGTTCACGAGCTTCTCGGTCAGCTCGGTCTTGAAGTAACCCGGCCCGATGCCGTTGACGTTGATGCCCAGCGGCCCGAGGTCGATCGCCATCGCCTTGGTGAGCATCTTCACCGCCCCCTTCGACGCGGTGTAGACCGAGGTGCCCGGCCGGCCGAGCTCGCTCATCACCGAGCAGGTGTTGATGATCCGGCCGCGGCCGCGGGTGACCATGAATTTCGAAACCGCCTGGCCGACATGGAAGATGCTGTCGACGTTGGTGCGCATCACGTCGTTCCAGTCGTCTTCAGACAATTCGTGGAAAGCAGCGCGGCGTGTCATGCCGGCGTTGTTGCACAACACCTCGATCGGGCCGAGCGTGCTTTCGATCGCGGCGATGCCGGCGTCGACCTCGTCGCGCTTCGTCACGTCGAAAGCGCGAGCATGAACCTGCAGGCCTTCGCCTTTCAGCAGCGCGGCGGTGTCGGCCAGCTTGGCAGCGTTGCGGCCATTCAGCACCACGGCCGCGCCGGCCTGTGCCAGGCCGCGCGCGAGCGCCAGCCCGATGCCGCTGGAAGAGCCGGTGACGAGGGCGAGCCGGCCGTCGAGGCGGAACGTCTGGGCGTTGATCATGGACGTGGCGCCGAAGCGCTGAAAGGTTGGGCGAGCCAGGCGCAGGCGCGCTCGGCGATCTGCTCGGCAGGCCAGGCGGCGTCGAGCGTGATGCAGCGTTCGTCGGTGCCGGGCGGCTCCAGCGTCTGCAACTGACTGGCGAGCAGCGAAGGGGGCATGAAGTGGCCGGTGCGCGACTTCATGCGCGCTTCGAGCACCGCGTCGCTGCCGTGGATGTGCACGAAGGCGAGATCGCCCGAGGCCGCGCGCAGTTGATCGCGGTAGCTGCGCTTGAGCGCCGAACACGAGACGATGAGCCCGTAACGCGCGGCGTGCGCGTCGGCGAGTTGTTCGGCGATGGCCTTGAGCCAGTCGCGCCGGTCGTGGTCGGTGAGCGCGATGCCGGCGGCCATGCGCTCCAGGTTGCGTGGCGGGTGCAGGTCATCGCCTTCGAGAAACTCGCTGGCCAGCCGCTTCGCGATCAGACGGCCGACGGTGCTCTTGCCGCAGCCGCTGACACCCATGACCACGACCAGCGGGGCGGGTTTCTTGGCCATCTCAGCCGAGGCGTTTGCCACTCGCGCTGTCGAACACGTGGGCCTTGTCGGTGTCGATCACGAGGTGCACGGTCTCGTCGGGCTGCGCGGCGGTGCGGCCGTGGATCACGACCACGATCTGCGCGTCACCCACCTGCACCAGCAGCTCGGTCTCGGCGCCCGTGGGTTCGACCACGATCACTTTCGCGGCGATGCCGTGGCCGGTGGGTGAGAGGTGGATGTCTCCGGGGCGGATGCCGTAGTGCACCGCCTGGCCGTGGCTGCCGCCCACCTGGGCCGGCACCGGCCAGCGTGTGCCGGCGGCTTCGACTTCGGTGCTGCCACCGCTGCCGCGCAGCGTGCCCGCCACCACGTTCATCGCAGGCGAGCCGATGAACTGCGCGACGAACAGGTTGCCCGGGTGGTCGTAGAGCTCCAGCGGTGTGCCGATCTGTTCGATGATGCCGTCGTGCATGACCACGATGCGGTCGGCCATCGTCATCGCCTCGATCTGGTCGTGCGTGACGTAGACGGTGGTGGTCTTCAGGCGCTGGTGCAGCGCCTTGATCTCGGCCCGCATCGCCACGCGCAGCTTGGCGTCGAGGTTCGAGAGCGGCTCGTCGAAGAGAAAGACCTTCGGGTCGCGCACGATCGCGCGGCCCATCGCCACACGCTGGCGCTGGCCGCCGGAAAGCTCTCGCGGGTGCCGGTCGAGCAGCTTGTCGAGGTTGAGGATGCGGGCCGCGTCTTCGACGCGCTGGTCGGTCAGCTTCTTGTCGGCGTTGCGCAGGCGCAGGCTGAAGGCCATGTTCTCGCGCACCGTCATGTGCGGGTAGAGCGCGTAGCTCTGAAACACCATCGCGATGTCGCGGTCCTTCGACTCGAGCTCGTTCACCACCTTGCCGTCGATCGAGATCTCGCCGCCGGTGATTTCTTCGAGGCCGGCCAGCATGCGCAGCAGCGTGCTCTTGCCGCAGCCCGACGGGCCGACGAGCACGACGAACTCGCCGTCCTGAATGTCGAAGCCGATGCCGTGGATCACCTTGACGGTGCCGTAGGCTTTCTCGATGTTCCGGAAACCGACTGCTGCCATGTTCGCCTCGCTTCTTTTCTTCGTCAGCTCTTCACGGCGCCGGCCGTCAGGCCACCCACCATGTAGCGCTTGAATGCGTAGTAGATCGCCGCCGGCGGCAGCGCGTAGATCAGGCCGGTGGCCATCAGCAGCTCCCAGGGCGAGTCGTCGGCCGAGAGAAAGTTGCCGAGCGCCACGGCGAGGGTCACGCTGGTGTCGTTCGACAGCAGCAGAAAGGCGTAGAGGTACTCGTTCCAGGCCAGCAGCAGCGCGTAGGTGCCCACCGCCACCAGCGAAGGCACCATCAGCGGCAGGTAGACAAGGCGAAAGAGCTGCAGCGGCGAAGCGCCGTCCATGCGCGCGGCTTCGTCGAGCTCGTAGGGCAGTTTGTCGGAAGCCTGCTTCAGCACCCAGATGCAGTAGGGCGAGGCGATCGTCACCATGGCGAGGATCAGCGACCACTGGCTGTTCAGAATGCCGTAGTTGCCCATGGTCTTGTACATGGGCACGGCGAGAAAGGCGGCCGGGATGAAGTAGGTGAACAGCGCCAGGTTCATCACCGTGCGGCCGCCGCGGACCTTGAGCCGGCTGATCGCGAACGCGGCCGCCGTGGCCACGAACAGCGTGATCGCCGCCACGGCCACGGCGATCAACACCGAGTTGCCGAGTTGCACCCAGAAGTGGTCGAGGTAGAAGTGTTTCTGCCCGAACACGGTTTGAAAGTTCTGCAGCGTGGGCTCTTTCGGCCACAGGTTGCCCGAGGTGGCCGAGTCTTTCGCCGAAATCGCGAACAGGAAGAGGTGGTAGACCGGGATCAGCGTCCAGATCAGCAGCGGGATGCCGATCAGCAACAGCTTGGCTTCGGTGCTGACCTTCTTCCAGGTGATGCCCTTGCTCATTTGCCGCTCACTTGGAAAGCCGCTTCATCATGAAATAAACGAGCGGCAGCACCAGCGGCAGCGCCACCACGATCGAGGCCATGGCCAGGTCGACCTGGTCGAGCCGCAGGTAACGAATGCCGAGCGTGGCCAATACGTGCGTGAGGTCGGCCGGGCCACCGCCGGTGAGCAGGTAGACGCTGTTGAAGTCGCCGAGCGTCCAGATCATCGACAGGATCAGCGAGGTCACGTAGAGCGTGCGCATCGAGGGCCAGGTGATGAACCTGAATTTCTGCCAGTTCGTGGCGCCGTCGACCGACGCGGCCTCGTACTGTTCGCTGGGGATGGCCAGGCGACCGGCGATCAGGATCAGCGTCCAGAACGGGAGCGACTTCCACACGTGCATCAGCATCGAGAAGCCGAGCGCGAGCGGCGGGTGGTTGAGCCAGTTCGGGCCGTCGAGGCCGGTCAGCTTGAAGATCAGCGTGTTGATCACGCCCCACTCGGGGTTGAGCATGAAACGCACCGACAGAATGGTCGGGATCGAGGGCAGCGCCCAGGGCAGGATGAAGATCAGCGACAGCACCTTGATCCACCAGCGCTGCTGCACGAAGAAGCCCGACAGCACGAGCGCGATCACCATCTTGATGTTGATCGCGACCACCAGAAAGATGATGGTGTTGACGACCGTGCGGAAGAAGATCGGGTCTTCGAAGAGCTTGACGTAACTCTGCGGGTGACGCGCCAGCCACAGGCCGTAACCCACCGGGTAGAGCACGAACACGAGGAACACGAGCACGTAAGGCAGCACCAGCATCCGGCCCCAGAACTGCCAGCGGTCGGGCGGGCGCTTCGGGGCGGGCAGGGCAGGGGCGGATGCGGTGGCGGCCATCTCGGTGCTTCGTGTTCAGCTGAACCGCAGCGTCAGCGCGCGACGGTCTTGATGCGCTCGATCATCTCGTCGGTGGCCTTGTCGACCGGCACCTTCTCGTTGAGGATGCGGTTCGCGGCCTTGGCCCACACGTTCTCGTTGTTCAGCACCGTGAACTTGTAGTTCTTGGTGAATTCGAACGTGACCGTGCCGGCCATGAACTGGTTGTAGACCGAGAGGCGGTGGTTGTCGGCCTTCCAGAACGGGCTTTGCTGCGCTGTCTTGGTCACCGGGAACCAGCGGCCGAGCGAACCTTCCACATACGGCGTGAGGTTGGCTTCTTCGAGCAGGAACGAGACGAACTGCTTGGCCGCGGCCTTGTTCTTCGCTTCCTTGAAGATCACGCCGGTCTTCACCGCGGCGCGGTAGACCATCTTGCTGCCGTCGGGCTTGCTCGGGAAGCCGGCCGTGCGGATCAGCTCGGTGTAGTTCTTCTTCGCGGTGGCACGCTGCGCGTCGGTGAGCGTGGTGTTGTTCATGTCGTCGAGCCACTTCGCGGCGATCGAGATCGTGGCGTTGTGCGTCATCACCGTCGTCTTGTTGTGGAAGGCAACGTTGTTGTCCGGGTCCTTCCAGCTCGTGCTCGACGGCGGCGAGCAGCCCTTGGTGTAGACCGAGGTGTAGTCGCTCAGCGCGTTGATGAGGCCCTGGCGCACGGCGGGGTCGTCGACCAGCAGCTTGCCGGCGTCGCTGACGAGCTTCACGTTGTAGGCGTCCATGAAGGTCAGGAACGAGAAGAACGAGTCGCTCGAATCCACCCCCAGCGGCTGGCCGATGCCGAAGGCGCGGTTGCCGCTCTTGGCGCGGTAGGCCGGCTGCACCTTGTCGCACCAGAAGCTCCAGTACTCCTTCCAGGTGGTCGGGATGTCGCTTTCCTTGAAGCCGGCGTCTTGCAGCATGTCGAGCCAGTACTCGATGTGCATGGTCTGCTGCTTGATCGGGAACGCGTAGTAGGCGCGGTTCTTGGCCTGGTCGTTGTAGAGGAACGCCGTCTCGATGGTGTTGGGCGCGAAGCGCGAACGGATCGGGTCGATCACGCTCGTGATGTCTTCGAGCTTGCCGTCGTAGGCCCACTTGGCCGTGACCTGGAAGTCGTACACGTCGGCGTAGGCCACGTCGGGCGGGCTGCCCGAGTCGAGTGCCGACACGGTCTTGGGGATCATGTCCTGGATCGGGTACTGCGAGAGTTCGATCTTGATCTTCGGGTGCTTGGCCTCGAACTTCTTGATCGCCGCGAACAGCGCGTCGTCTTCCGACTTGTAGAAGCCCTTGACCCACCAGACGGTGAGCTTTTCCTGTGCGAAAGCGGGGCTGCCGGCCAGCAGCCCGACGCTCACGACCGCACCGGTGATCCATTTTCCGAATTGCATGTGTGTGTCTCCTGGGGGTGTTGCGCTCGACCGGCGCACGTCTTATCGTATGATGATTGAACGATCGGCAGGACGGGGGTTACCCGAACTTCAAGCCGTTCTTCAGGCCGTTCCGGCGGCGCGTGCCACGGCCGCCGGGTCGACACCGAGCTGGGCCGCTGCCGAAAGAATCTGCTGCCAGGTCGTCGCGTCGACCGGCACGCCTTGTGCGGTGCGCCGCGCGCGCGACTCGCGCTCGGGGTCGCCGGCCAGCCGCACCTGGTCCACGCCCTCTTGCGGCGGCGAGGCCAGCACCCACTCGGCAAAAGCCTGCGTCTCGCGTTCGAACGCAGCGCTGTCGCCGAGCGCGGCCGGGTCGATCAGCACCGACAGCATGCCGTTCAGGATGCGCTTCTTGCTGGCGTCGTCGGTGTGCTGCGTCATACCCGAGGCGAGCGCGCCGCCGAGCAGCTCGCACAGCACCGCCAGGCCGTAACCCTTGTGTGCGCCGAAGGTGAGGATCGCGCCATAAGGCTCGAGCACCGAAAAGCGCGGGTCGCGCGTGGGCTTGCCGGTGTTGTCGATCAGGTTGCCGGGCGGCAGCAGCTCGCCCTTGTTGTGCGCCACGCGGGTCTTGCCCTGCGCGAGCATGCTGGTCGCGAAGTCGAGAATCATCGGCGGGCGCCCCGGCACCGGCACGCCGGCCGTGAACGGGTTGGTGCCGAAGCGCGCGTCGCCCCCGCCGAAAGGCGCCACGATGCCGCGCGAGATCACGTTCACGAAGTGCACCGAGACCAGACCTTGCGCGGCCGCCATCTCGGCCCATGCGCCGATGCGGCCGAGGTGGTGCGCATTGCCGAGCGCCACGATGCAGCTGCCGTTCTGGCGGGCGCGATGGATGCCGAGTTCCATCGCTTCGCGGCCGATCACCTGGCCGAAGCCTGCATCGCCGTCGAGCCGCAGCATGGCGCCGGCGTCGAGCACGGTGCGCACGTGGGCGTTCGGCTTCAGGCCGCCTTCGGCGAACGCGTCGGCATAACGCGGCAGCATGCCGATGCCGTGCGAGTCGTGGCCGGTGAGGTTGGCTTCGATCAGGTTGGTGGCGACGTCTTCGATTTCGCGCGCATCGCTGCCGAAACCGGCGACGACTTGGCGGATCGCCGCCTGCAGACGATCAAGCTGGATGACGTGCGTATCGCTCATGACTGCCCCTCGTCTGCCGTGTACGACAGCCGATCCCCCAAGGGGATGAGCCCGGCTCCGGGCGGCCGCGCGCTCGGGCTCATTGGCACTCCGGCACCGGCGACAACAGCGGCTTGCCCGCAAAGTGCGCCTGCAGGTTGCCGAACGCGAGGTCAGCCATCGCCTGGCGTGTCTGCGAGGTGGCACTGCCGATGTGCGGCGCCAGCACCACGTGGGGCAGGGCGCGCAGGCGCTCGGGCACGTTGGGTTCGGCCTCGAACACGTCGAGGCCGGCGCCGCCGATCACGCCGCGCTCCAGCGCGTCGATCAGCGCGCTTTCATCCACCACCGAACCGCGCGCCACGTTGACGAGAATGCCTTTCGTGCCGAGCGCGGCCAGCACGTCGGCGTTGATCAGCTTTCGCGTGCCGGCGCCGCCAGGCGTGATGACGACGAGGTAGTCGCTCTCGGCCGCCAGCGCGGTGGCGCTGGCCACGTACTTGAACGGCAAGGCCGGCCGGGGGTTGCGTGCGGTGTAGGCGATGCTCATGCCGAAAGCCGCGGCACGGTGCGCGATCGCCTGCCCGATGCGGCCCATGCCGACGAGGCCGAGCCGCGCGCCCGACATCTTGCGCGCCAGCGGCATCGGGCCGTTCGCCCACGAGCCGGCGCGCACGTAGCGGTCGGCGGCGGGCAGCTGGCGTGCGGCCGAGAGCATCAGGCCGATGGCCAGGTCGGCCACGTCGTCGTTGAGCACGTTCGGCGTGTGCGTGACGACGGCGCCGCTTGCCTTCGCGGCGGCGACGTCGATGCCGTCGTAACCGACACCCATCACCGAGATGATCTCGAGCTTGGGCAACTGGGCGATGAGGGCAGCATCGACTTTCGATTCACCGCTGGCCGCGATGGCGCGGATCTCTGGCGCTGCGGCGGCGAAGGCGGCCGGGTCGGTCTGGTGCAGGCGGTCGAGCACGCTGTAGGCGGCGTCGAGCTGCGAAGCGAACAGTGGCGACAGCTTGGCGACGGAAAGGACGGAAGGCGAGGGCATGGCAAGATTCCTAGGGTTCTACCGCAGGGTGAAAACAATCGTCATACCATAGTATCCACAACAGTCCCGGGTGCCGATCCGGGTTAACCGGGGTGGTGATGACACAAGGTCCGAAAAAGAAGCCCGAAGAACTGCGCAGCCAGCAGTGGTTCGGCCGGCAAGACCGCGATGGTTTTGCGTACCGCAGCTGGGTCAAGGGCAAGGGCGTGCCGCACGACCAGTTCGACGGCCGGCCGGTGATCGGCATCTGCAACACCTTCAGCGAACTCACGCCCTGCAACTCGCACTTCCGCACGCTGGCCGAGCAGGTCAAGATCGGTGTGTATGAAGCGGGCGGTTTCCCGCTCGAGTTCCCGGTGATGAGCCTCGGCGAAACGCTGCTGCGGCCGACCGCCATGCTCTACCGCAATCTCGCGTCGATGGACGTGGAAGAAAGCATCCGCGGCAACCCGATCGACGGCGTGGTGCTGCTGATGGGCTGCGACAAGACCACGCCTTCGCTCGTGATGGGCGCGGCCAGCGTCGACCTGCCGACCATCGGCGTGAGTGGCGGGCCGATGCTCAACGGCAAGTGGCGCGGCCAGGAGCTCGGCTCGGGCACCGGCGTGTGGAGCATGAGCGAGCAGGTGCGTGCCGGCACCCTGAAGCTGGCCGACTTCTTCGAGGCCGAAAGCTGCATGCACCGCAGCCACGGCCACTGCATGACGATGGGCACGGCCAGCACGATGGCCAGCATGGTCGAGGCGCTGGGCATCGGCCTGCCGGGCAATGCCGCCTACCCGGCGGTCGATGGCCGCCGCAACGTGCTCGCGCGCAACGCGGGCAGGCGCATCGTCGACATGGTGCACGAAGACCTGAAGCTGTCGAAGGTGATCACGCGTGAAGCCTTCGAGAACGCGATCAAGACGCTGGCCGCGATCGGCGGCTCGACCAACGCGGTGATCCACCTCGTGGCGATGGCGCGGCGCATCGGCGTCGAACTCTCGATCGACGACTTCGACAAGCTCGCGAGCGAGCTGCCGTGCCTGGTGAACCTGCAACCTTCAGGCAAGTTCCTGATGGAAGACTTCTGCTATGCCGGCGGCCTGCCGGCGGTGATGAAGGAGATTTCGTCGCACCTGCACCTGGGCGCCATGACCTCCACCGGCCGCAGCATCGGCGAGAACATCGCCGACGCGCAGAACTTCAATCCTGAAGTGATCATGTCACTGGCCCAGCCTTTCAAGGACAGGGCCGGCATCGCGGTGCTGCGCGGCAACCTGGCGCCGCGCGGCGCGGTCATCAAGCCGAGCGCGGCCACGCCCAGCCTGATGGTGCACAAAGGCCGTGCGGTGGTGTTCGAAGACATCGAAGACTTTCACAAACGCATCGACGACGAAGACCTCGACATCGACGAGACCTGCGTGATGGTGCTGAAGAACTGCGGCCCCAAGGGCTACCCCGGCATGGCCGAGGTGGGCAACATGCCGCTGCCGCCGAAGGTGCTGCGCAAGGGCATCACCGACATGGTTCGCATCAGCGACGGCCGCATGAGCGGCACGGCCTACGGCACCGTCGTGCTGCACACCGCGCCCGAAGCGGCGGCAGGCGGCCCGCTGGCCGTGGTGCAGAACGGCGACATCGTCGAGCTGAACGTGCCGCAGCGCAAGCTGCACCTGCACATCAGCGACGAAGAACTGGCCAAGCGCATGGCGGCGTGGAAGAAGCCCGAGCCGCCACTGGCCAGCGGCTACTGGAAGCTGTACGTCGACACCGTGTTGCAGGCCGACCAGGGCGTCGACCTCGACTTTCTGGTGGGCCGGCGCGGGGCGTTCGTGCCGCGGGACAATCATTGAGGGCCGCAGGCCATCGATGATTGCGGTGCAGGCTCACATCACGCAGTGATGTGAAGGCGCAGAGCGCCGGCCGAAACCACAACCACTGACCGGATGGCTCGATGGGGCGGCGGTCAACCCGCCAGCTTCGCCCCCATCGCGCGGCGGTACCACTCGTGGAACTGCTGCATGCCGTCTTCCATCGGGCTCTGGTAGGGGCCGGTCTCGTCGTCGCCACGTTGCAGCAGCGCGCGCCGGCCGGCGTCCATGCGCAGCGCGATCTCGTCGTCTTCGGCGCAGGTTTCCCAGTAAGCGGCACGTTCGGCTTCGACGAACTCGCGCTCGAAGGCCGCGATGTCTTCGGGGTAGTAGAACTCGACCACGTTGAGCGTTTTCTGCGGCCCCCGCGGGTACAGCGTGGACACCACCAGCACGTGCGGGTACCACTCGACCATCACGGTCGGGTAGTAGGTGAGCCAGATCGCGCCGTGTTTGGGCAGCACGCCGTTGCGGTACTTCAGCACCGCGTCGTGCCACTTGCGGTAGGCCGGGGTGCCGGGGCGGGCGAGCTCGTTCTTGGTGCCGACCGTCTGCACCGAGTGGTGGTCGCCGAACTCCCAGCGCAACTCGTCGCAGGTGACGAACTGGCCCAGGCCGGGGTGGAACGGGCCGACGTGGTAGTCCTCGAGGTAGACCTCGATGAAGGTCTTCCAGTTGTAGTCGCACTCGTGCAGCTGCACGTGGTCGAGCACATAACCCTCGAAGTTCAGGTCGGCGAGCGGGCCCAGGTTCTTCAGGTCGGCGGCCACGTCACGGCCCTTGCCTTCGAACAGCAGGCCGTTCCAGTTCTGCAGCGGGTAGTTGTTCAGGTTCAGGCAGGGGTCGGCGGCGAAGTGCGGGGCGCCGACCAGTTGCCCTTGCAGGTCGTAAGTCCAGCGGTGCAGCGGGCAGACGATGTTGCTGCCGGTGTTGCCGCGGCCGCGCAGCATCAGCGCCTGGCGGTGGCGGCACACGTTCGAGATCAGTTCCACGCCTTTCGCGGTGCGCAGCAGCGCGCGGCCTTCACCTTCGTGGGGCAGCGCGTAGTAGTCGCCGACCTCCGGCACCGCCAGTTCGTGGCCCAGGTAACGCGGGTGCCGATGAAACAGGTGCGCCATCTCGCGCTCGAACAGCGCGTTGTCGAAATACGCGCTGACCGAAAGCTGCGAGCGGCTGCGGGCCAGCGTTTCAGGGGTGACGCTCAGGTCGGACATGATCCCGGGGAATCTCCAATACCAAGGGTGAATCGCCACCGCTGCTGGCGATGGCTGGCGTTCGGGCGGGGGGATCGGCTCGCGCGGTGCGTGCCGAGGTGCGGTGGGCGAAGGATTGTACCTGCGGGGTCTGTTTTTACCCGCTGCCGCCGGAAGGGTCTTCGCCCCGTTGGCGCGGTTGGAAATGCTCACCAATTGGGGATGTGGCATCGACGCAACTGCGGCTCCGGGCTGACTACAATCGACCGGTTTCATCTCCCGCAATGGCAAAGACTTCTTCCACCCCCCCGGCGCCCTCAGCGCCCGCCAGCTTTGAAGACGCGCTGGGCGAGCTCGACCGGCTGGTCGTGGCCATGGAAACTGGCCAGCTGCCGCTCGACCGCCTGCTCGACAGCTACAAGCGTGGCGCCGACCTGCTGACCTTCTGCCGAACGCGCCTCGAAGCGGTGGAGCAGCAGGTCAAGGTCCTCGAAGACGGGCAACTCAAGCCCTGGACGGCGGCATGAAACAGGCCGACTACGATTCCTGGGCGCGCAGCGAGACCGGCGCCGTCGAGCGTGCGCTCGAAGCCTGGGTCCCCGCCGACGCCCCCGCCGGCCTGGGGCTGGCCATGCGCTACGGCGTGCTCGACGGCGGCAAGCGGCTGCGCCCGCTGCTGGTGCTCGCCGCCTCGCAGGCGGTGCACGGCCTGCGCGAAGCGGCCATGCGTGCGGCCTGCGCGGTCGAGCTGATCCACGCCTATTCGCTGGTCCACGACGACATGCCCTGCATGGACAACGACGTATTGCGCCGCGGCAAGCCCACTGTTCACGTGCAGTTCGGCGAAGCGCAGGCCATGCTGGCCGGCGACGCGATGCAGGCGCTGGCCTTCGAGGTGCTCACCCCGTGCAGCGACGCCCTGTCTGCGCCGAACGGGGCTACCGAGGTGCCGCCAGCCTTGCAGGCGCGCCTGTGTTCGCTGCTGGCGCGCTCGGCCGGCTACGACGGCATGGCCGGCGGGCAGGCGATCGACCTGGCCAGCATCGGCGTGCCGCTCGACGAACACACGCTTCGCGACATGCACCACCGCAAGACCGGCGCGCTGTTGCAGGCCAGCGTATTGATGGGCGCTGCCTGCGGTTCCTGCACGCCGGTGCAGTGGTCGGCGCTGGCCGATTACGGCGACGCGCTGGGCCTGGCTTTCCAGGTCGTCGACGACATTCTCGACGTGACCCAGGCCTCGGCCACGCTCGGCAAGACCGCCGGCAAAGACCTCGACAACAACAAGCCGACGTATGTGACCGTGCTCGGCCTCGACGCCGCGCGCCGCCACGCCAACGAGTTGCGAGACAAGGCCCAGGCGGCCCTGGCCCGCAGCGGCCTGACCGACGCCGCGTGGCTGAGCGTGCTGGCCGACAAGGTCGTCGAGCGAGAGAGCTAGGATGGCAACGACATGAAACACACGCTCCTGGAAAGAATCCAGAGCCCCGCCGACGTGCGGCGCCTCGCGCGCGCCGAACTGCAGCAGCTCGCCACCGAACTGCGCGACTTCCTGCTGCACAGCGTGGCCCAGACCGGCGGCCACCTGTCGAGCAACCTCGGCACCGTGGAGCTCACGATCGCGCTGCACCACGTGTTCAACACCCCGCACGACCGGCTGGTGTGGGACGTGGGCCACCAGACCTACCCGCACAAGATCCTCACCGGCCGGCGCGAGCGCATGCACACGCTGCGCCAGATCGACGGCATCTCGGGCTTTCCGCGCCGCACTGAGAGCGAGTACGACACTTTCGGCACCGCCCATTCGTCGACCTCGATCTCGGCCGCGCTCGGCATGGCCGTGGCCGCGCGCCAGAAGGGCGAAGACCGCCGCGCCGTGGCCATCATCGGCGACGGTGCGATGAGCGCCGGCATGGCCTTCGAAGCACTCAACAACGGTGGCGTGGCCAACGCCGACCTGCTGGTGATCCTGAACGACAACGACATGTCGATCTCGCCGCCGGTGGGTGCGCTCAACCGCTACCTCGCGCGCCTGATGAGCGGCAAGTTCTACGCCGCCGCGCGCGACACCGCCAAGAACGTGTTGAAGAACGCGCCGCCGCTGTTCGAGCTGGCGCGGCGCTTCGAAGAGCACGCCAAGGGCATGGTCGTGCCCGGCACCATCTTCGAGGAATTCGGCTTCAACTACGTCGGCCCGATCGACGGCCACGATCTCGACTCGCTGATCCCCACGCTCGAGAACCTGCGCGGCCTGAAAGGCGCGCAGTTCCTGCACGTCGTCACCAAGAAGGGCTTCGGCTACAAGCTTGCCGAAGCCGACCCGGTGAACTACCACGGCCCGAGCAAGTTCGACCCGGCGGTGGGCATCGTCAAGCCCGCCACGCCGCCCAAGACCAGCTTCACGCAGGTGTTCGGCCAGTGGCTGTGCGACATGGCGGCGGCCGACGAACGCCTGGTCGGCATCACGCCGGCGATGCGCGAAGGCTCGGGCATGGTCGAGTTCGAGAAGCGCTTCCCGAAGCGTTACCACGACGTCGGCATCGCCGAACAGCACGCCGTGACCTTTGCCGCCGGCCTGGCCTGCGAAGGCCTGAAGCCCGTGGTCGCGATCTACTCGACCTTTCTGCAGCGCGCCTACGACCAGTTGATCCACGACGTGGCGATCCAGAACCTGCCGGTTGTGTTCGCGCTCGACCGCGCCGGGCTGGTGGGTGCCGACGGCGCCACCCACGCGGGCGCCTACGACATCGCCTACGTGCGCTGCATTCCGAACATGGCCCTGCTGACACCGGCCGACGAGAACGAATGCCGTCAGGCGCTCTACACCGCGTTCAGGCACGACGGCCCGACCACCGTGCGCTACCCGCGCGGCAGCGGCGCCGGCACCGCGGTGCAGGCGCAGATGACCGAGATCCCGTTCGGCAAGGGCGAAGTGCGGCGCACCGTCCAGCGGCCGGCGGGGCAGGGCGGCCAGCGCGTCGCGATCCTGGCCTTCGGCACGCTGCTCTACCCGGCGCTCAAGGCGGCCGAATCGCTCGACGCCACGGTGGCCAACATGCGTTTCGTGAAGCCGCTCGACGTGGCCCTGGTGAGCGAACTCGCCCGCACCCATGACGCGATCGTGACCGTCGAAGACGGCTGCGTGATGGGTGGCGCCGGCGGTGCGGTGCAAGAAGCGCTGGCCGCGGCCGGCATCACGGTGCCGGTGCTGTCGCTCGGCCTGCCCGACGTGTTCGTCGAACACGGCGACCCGGCCAAGCTCATGGCGATGTGCGGGCTCGACGCCGCCGGCATCGAACAATCGATCCAGAAGCGCTTCGGCACCCGGCCGGCGCTGGTGCGGGCCGCCGTCAACCATTGAAGCGGGCCGAACGCCCACGTCAAATCCACCGTGGGGCGTGGCCGGCGCTTTGCTGGCATGCTCTGCACCGGGCCAACCGATGAATCACATGAGCAATCTGAAAGACGCGCTGCACATTCCCGACACGCAGAGTGCGCGCGACGAACGCCACCTGGCGATCCAGCGTGTGGGCGTGAAGAGCGTGCGCTACCCGCTGCAGCTGCGCATCGGCAACGCCGTGTCACCCACCGTCGCGCTCTGGGACCTCGACGTGGCTTTGCCGGCCGAGCAGAAGGGCACCCACATGTCGCGCTTCGTGGCCTGGCTCGACGCGCTCGACGCACCGCTCGACGCTGCCGCGCTGCGCAGCGGGCTGGCCGTGATGCTCGACAAGCTGCACGCGAGCGAAGGCCGCATCGACGCGCAGTTTCCGTTTTTCCTGCGCAAGCGCGCGCCGGTGTCGGGCGTGCAGAGCCTGCTGGAGTATCAAGGCCGCTGGATCGCCGAAGCGCACGCCGGCGTTCACACGATCTGGGCCGAAGTGACGGTGCCGGTGAAGTCTCTCTGCCCGTGCTCGAAGGAGATTTCCGACTACGGCGCGCACAACCAGCGCTCGCACGTGACCATCCGCGTCGAGCTGCTGAACGAAGAGATCGCGTGGTCTGAACTCGTGCGCTTCGCCGAAGACAGCGCCTCGAGCGAGATCTGGCCGATGCTCAAGCGCGCCGACGAGAAGTGGGTCACCGAGCGAGCCTACGAAAACCCGAAGTTCGTCGAAGACATGGTGCGTGACGTGGCGCTGCGTTTGAACGCCGATGCGCGCATCGGGCGTTACAGCGTCGATGTCGAGAACTTCGAGTCGATCCACGCGCACTCCGCTTACGCTCGAATCGAGCGCAGCTAGTGTCGGCAACCGCTCCGACGAGCCCTCCCGAATCCCTGAGCCTGCCGAACCCGCGCCACGCCAGACGTGTGCCGGCGCACATCGGCAAGGAGCAGTTCAACCGCTTGCGCCAGGCCGCCTACACGCTGCCGCAGGTCGTCAAGCCCGGTGACTTCATCGCCGAGCGCAGCGCCGGTTTCGAAGATCACCTCGACAAGCTCGGCCTCGTGCTGCTGCAGAAGGCCGTGGCCGGCGCCCGCCCGAGCCGCTGGATCGCGCCAGGCCTGATGGACAGCGCGCTCGCGCACCTCGACGTGGTCGGCACCGGCCCGAACGTGCGGCCGCTGATGCTGGAACGCACCGCTGCGCTCGACGCGCTCGGCGTGTCGCGCCACCAGGGCACATGGACGCGGCTGATCAGCCACGCGCTGCCGCTCTCGGAGCCGGGCTGGCGCGTGCCGGTGCTGTTCCGCGTGCCGGTCGACGAAGCCGCGATCTGGGACTTCTACCGGCTCGGTGACAAGGCCGCGCTGCTCGCCGCTCTGGGCGCGCCCACCGCCTATCCGCACGCGGCCGCGTTGTCGGCCTTTCTCGAGACCCTGATCGCACGCAGCCGCGCCCACAAGGCGCGCCACCTCGAGTCGCTGTTGCCGCGCCTGCAGTCGGAATGCGCCTTGCCGCAGGCCACGGCCGATCTCGAAGAAGTGAAAGCCGCGTGCGCGCGCGCCCAGGAGCGTTGGGAACACTTCGTCGCCGAGATCGACACGCTCGAAGGCCTGAACACCGAGCTCGCGTTCCAGGGCTACCCCGGCACCTTCGAGAAGGCGCGCAGGTTGCAGCGCAACGTCAAGCTCTACGTCGGCCCGCCCAACAGCGGCAAGACCCACGCCGCGTTCGAGCGCCTCGCGCAAGCGATCGACGGCGCCTACCTGGCGCCGCTGCGCCTTCTGGCACTCGAAGGCCGCGACCGGCTGGTCGCGCGCGGCGTGCCGTGTTCGCTGCTGACCGGCGAAGAAAACGTGCCGGCCGACGGCGCGCGGGTCGTCTCCAGCACCATCGAGATGGTCGGCACCAACAAGCCCATCGACGTGGCCGTGATCGACGAAGCGCAGATGATCTTCGACCCGTCGCGCGGCTGGGCCTGGACGCAGGCGATCGTGGCGGTGCCGGCGAAAGAAGTGATCATCATTTGCTCGGCCTACGCCGTGCCTGCCATCGAGAACCTGCTCGGCCTGTGCGGCGAGCGCTGCGAGGTGCGCCACTTCGAGCGCAAGCAGCACGTGCAGTTGCTGCCGCAGCCGGTGCCGATCTCGGCGCTGAAACTCGGGGACGCGGTGGTCGCCTTCAGCCGGCGCGACGTGCTGATGCTGCGCGACCAGATAGCAGCCAGCGGTCACCCGGTCTCGGTGATCTACGGGGCGCTGCCGCCCGAAGTGCGGCGCCGCGAAGCCGAGCGTTTTGCGCAGGGCGCCTCGCACATCCTGGTCGCCACCGACGCGATCGGCATGGGGCTGAACCTGCCGATCCAGCGGGTGTTCTTCAGCACCATGGTGAAGTTCGACGGCCAGGACGACCGACCGCTGAACGAGTCCGAAGTGCACCAGATCGCCGGGCGCGCTGGCCGCTACGGCATCCACGAAGAAGGCTTTGTCGGCGTGTTGTTCGAAGCCGAGCCATCGGCTGCACGGGCGCTGAAAGAACTGCTGCCGAAAACACCGCGTGCGCCGCGCGACTTCAAGGCGCCGGTGGCGCCGAACGGCTGGCACATCGATACGATCTCGTCGCGAATGCACAAGACGAAGCTGCGCGAAGTGCTGGGCGTGTTCATGGAGCAGCTCAAGCTCGACGACGCGCACTTCGCCGTGGCCGAGCTTGAGCAGATGCTGGAGCTCGCCGAGAAGCTCGACCTCAGCGCCGCGAAACTCACGCTGAAAGAGCGCTTCATCTACGCGCAGGCGCCGGTCGACACGCGCACCGAATCGCAGCTGCAGGAATTTCTCGACTGGAGCAGCAGCCATGCGCTGACCGGCCGTGCCGGCAAGCCCTGGTTCCTCGACGCGGTCGACGGCCACAGCCGGCTCGAACGCATGGAACAGGCTTTGCGCGCCTGCACGCTGTGGTTGTGGCTCGACCTGCGCTTCCCCGGCGTCTACGGCCACCTCGACGAAGTGCTGATGCTGCGCGGCCAGCTGAACGACGGCATCGAACGCCAGCTCAAGGGCAAGCGGCCGCTCGCGCAGGTGCGTTCCGGCCAGCGCCCGCGTGGCGCCAAAGCCCGCGCGTGAAAGCCCCCGCGCGCCTGCAGGTGCTGATCGACGAAGGCCTGATCGATTCGGTCTCGCGCCAGCTGATGAGCGGCAAGGAAGCGATGGTCTTCGTCGTGCAGTGCGGCAGCGAGACACGCTGTGCCAAGGTCTACAAGGAAGCGACGAACCGCAGCTTTCGCCAGGCGGTCGACTACACCGAAAACCGCAAGGTCAAGAACACCCGCCAGGCGCGCGCCATGGCCAAGGGCACACGCTTCGGCCGCGAGTCGCAAGAGGCAGCCTGGCAGAGCGCCGAGGTCGATGCGCTCTACCGACTGGCCGCCGCCGGTGTGCGTGTTCCCCAGCCGTACAACTTCTTCGAAGGTGTGCTGCTGATGGAACTGGTGGCCGACGAAGAAGGTGCCGCAGCGCCACGCCTCAACGACGTGCAGTTCACGCCCGAGCAGGCACGCGCGCATCACGCGAGCTTGTTGACCGAAGTGGTTCGCATGCTGTGTGCCGGTGTCGTGCACGGCGACCTGTCGGAATTCAACATCCTGCTCGCGGCCGACGGCCCGGTGATCATCGATCTGCCGCAGGCGGTCGACGCGGCCGGCAACAACCACGCACAACGCATGCTGCTGCGCGACGTGGGCAACCTCTGCCTCTTTTTTGGTCGTTTCGCGCCCGAACTGCTCGACACGCAGTTCGGCCCCGAGATCTGGGAACTCTACAAACGTGGCGTGCTGCGAACCGACTCGGTGCTCACCGGCCGGTTCGTGCCGAAGGCCGGCGCGGTGGACGTGGCCAGCGTGATGCGCGAGATCGACGACGCACGCGAAGAAGAGAAGATGCGGCAGTTGCGCATGCAAGCCGCCGGCTGAGCAGCTTCAGGGCGGCGTGGCAACGCGCCCGAACTGCTTCGCTGCGAAGGCCCAGGCCAGGCGCGACGCGTCCGGCCCCTGCGCGTCGCTGAACGCTTGCTGGGCCGAGCCACCGCTCCATGCATGCCCCAGCGTCTCGACTTCGACCAGCGTGGCGGCCGTTTGCCCGCGCCGTTTGAAGTCGGTCACCGCCATCGCGTGGCGCTTGCCCCGTTGCATGCGGCGCGGCTTTTGCGGCAGGGCGCCCGCGGCCGCCGCCCAGGCCACCGCCGCGGCGCGCGCGTTGTGCCGGGACACGACCCGATCGGCATCGCCGTGGATCACGAGCAGCGGTGGCCATGCGCTGGCCGACGCGTCGGGGCGCGCCGGCAGCGGTGCGGCGGAGCGCCGGCCCTGCATCGCGCCGAGTGCCGAGGCCGTCGAGTCGGCCGCCCCCGGTGGCACGCCGGAGTGCATCACCACCGCGTTGAAGCGATCCGGGTGGCGTGTGGCCAGCAGCACCGCCATGCTTGCACCGGCCGACAGCCCGGCCACCGCGACGCGCTCGCGGTCCACGGGGTGCAGGAGGCACACCTGGTCGAGCGCATCGACGATCAGCGCGGCTTCGGCCTGCGCCCGGCCCGAACGGGTGTCGAACCAGTTCCAGCAGCCCTGGGCGTTGGCGAGCCGGTCCTGTTCGGGGTAGAGCACCCAGAAACGTTCACGGGCCGCGAGGCTGTTCATGCGCGTGCTGGCGGCGAAGCCCTTCGCGTCCTGGCCGCAGCCGTGCAGCATCACCATCAGTGGCAGGCGTTCATGGCGTGAAACACCCGGCGGGCGATAGAGCCAGTAGCGGCGTGCGCCGGCAAGGCCCAGTGCCATGCCGGCGAGCCAGCTGCCGGTGTGTGGCGCAGATCGGCGTTTGGCCGGCTGGGATGCGCGCCGGCGTGCACGCGCGCCGCTGCGCGCGGCGCTGCGGCTCACCGCTTTCAGGCTGCGCGCGAACAGCCGCGTCCACCCCGCCGCACGCAGGCGTTTGGCCACCGTCAGGCTTTCGAAGTTTCGGCTTCACGCTCGGGGTGGCGGTGTCGTCCGGCAGCCTTGATGAAAGCCGACGCGGCAGCGGCCGGGTTCTTGCCGTCGCTCAGCACCACGCCGCCGTCTTTCGCGCCCGAAGGCAGCGTGGCCGACATGCCCAGCTGGCCGAGCCAGGCGCGCGAGGCACCGAGCGCCAGCAAGGTCTTGCCGTGTCGATACTGGTGCGCCACGAACTCCAGCGCATGGCCTTCGGCGGAGAGCGCGACGACACCCGACTCGCCATCGGGCAGAACCACCGCGTCGAACAGCACCGAGGCGGCGTTCTCGAACGATGCCGTCGCCGCGAGCGCCTTGCCGTCGGCCGTCTTCACCGCGCCCAGCCGCTTGGCGATGACCGTGGGCACCGCGCCGGCTTTGAGCAGCGCCGCGTGCACCACGTCGATCGACGCGCCCACGACGCCGGGCGCCACCAGGATCGCGACCTTGCGCGTGCGGATGCCACCGTCGCCCGGCAGCGCGGTGAGCGAGAGCGCGGGTGAATGCGTCACCTCTGGCCGGGCCGGTTTGGCCATCGCGCGGGGCAGGGCGGGCGGCACCGCCATGCCCAGCCCTGCCGCGACCGTGCTCGCCAGTTCTTTCGACACGTTCACCAGCGACGCCAGCATGCGCTCGCGGATTGCAGGCACCGTGAGCTTGCTCAGCTCGAAGCGGAAGCCGCCGGCGATGTGCGCTTTCTCCACCGGCGTCTGGCTCTCGTAGAACAGCGTGGCCTGCGTGTAGTGGTCGGCGAATTTCTCGGGCTTGCCACGCAGCTTGTCTTCGTGCACCGGCTGCGGGAAGGAGACGAAGCCTTTCACGCCCGCCTGGAACGGGCAGCCGCCGCCGAGCGAATTGGGCTCGTAGGCGACCCGCCCGCGCGGGATCGTCTGGCGGTGCAGGCCGTCGCGCTGGTTGTTGTGCACCGGCGCGAGTGGCGTGTTGATCGGGATCTCGTGAAAGTTCGCACCACCCAGCCGCGAGATCTGGGTATCGACGTAGGAGTGGTGGCGACCGGCGAGCAGCGGGTCGTTGCTGAAGTCGATGCCCGGCACCACGTGCGCCGTGCAATACGCCACCTGCTCGGTCTCGGCGAAGAAGTTGTCGGGGTTGCGGTTCAGCACCATGCGGCCGACCGGCGTCACCGGCACCAGCTCTTCGGGGATCAGCTTGGTGGCGTCGAGCACGTCGAAGCTGAAGCCTTCGGTCTGCTGCTCGGTGAAGATCTGCAGGCCGAGTTCCCACTCGGGGTAGTCGCCTGCCTCGATCGCGTCCCACAAGTCACGGCGGTGGAAGTCGGAGTCGGCGCCCGAGATCTTCACCGCTTCGTCCCACACCAGCGAGTGGGTGCCGAGCAGCGGCCGCCAGTGGAACTTCACGAAGTGCGATTCGCCCTTCGCGTTGACGAGCCGGAAGGTGTGCACGCCGAAGCCCTGCATCATGCGCAGGCTGCGCGGAATGGCGCGGTCGGACATGGCCCACATCAGCATGTGCGTGGACTCGGGCATCAGCGAGGCAAAGTCCCAGAAGGTGTCGTGGGCCGAGGCGGCCTGGGGCATGCCGTTGTGCGGCTCGGGTTTCACGGCGTGCACGAGATCGGGGAACTTCATCGCGTCCTGGATGAAGAACACCGGCATGTTGTTGCCGACCAGGTCCCAGTTTCCTTCGTCGGTGTAGAACTTGACCGCGAAACCACGCACGTCACGAGCCGTGTCGGCCGAGCCGCGTTCGCCGGCCACGGTCGAAAAGCGCACGAACACCGGCGTCTTCTTGCCGGCGGCCGCGAAGGGCGCGGCGCGGGTGTACTTGGTGAGCGCGTCGTAGGCCTCGAAGTAGCCGTGCGCCGCCGAGCCACGCGCGTGCACGATGCGTTCGGGAATGCGCTCGTGGTCGAAGTGCGTGATCTTCTCGCGCAGGATGAAGTCTTCGAGCAGCGTCGGCCCGCGCAGACCCGCCTTCAGCGAATTCTGGTTGTCGCCGATCGGCACGCCCTGGTTCGTCGTGAGCACCTGATCGGCGGCGTC
Source organism: Rhizobacter sp. (assembly GCF_032229685.1). Taxonomy (GTDB): domain Bacteria; phylum Pseudomonadota; class Gammaproteobacteria; order Burkholderiales; family Burkholderiaceae_C; genus LMDS01. The sequence goes on from NZ_JAVTWP010000011.1 coordinate 28,928, forward strand.
GCTGCGCGCGTGGGCCAGCGAGCCCGCAGCGGGCCTCGCACCGCCGGTCTTCGCCGAGGCATTGGCTTCGCTCAGGGTGCTCGCGCCCACCGCGCGCGACGCGGGTTTGCGCGTCGGCCCCACCGGTGGCGACACCGCGTTGGCGCGGCCGACCTCCTTCGGCTTGTTGCTGTTGTCGGGCATTGACTTGACGAGCGCCTGCGTGTCGGCGGCTTGGGCGGCCAGTGCCTTGGTGGCGGCGCCGGGGTTCGGTTTTTTCACGGTCTTTCCTTGCTGGAGTGGGCGGCTTGTTCGGCGTGTTCATGCACGTGGCGCAGCTTCGCGCGAAGGGTGTGCCGGGCCTGTAGGAGATGCGGCCATCGCAACGCAGGCCATGGCAGACAACGCTTGTTGAATGCAGCGTAGGAAAGGTCCTGCGCCCGCTCGTGGAGCGCGCCGACGGCCCGCGTGCTCGGGCCGCCATAACCTTCAGCGAACCACAACGCACCGCCAGCAGCCGAAAGGGCCCGCATGAGCTCGTCATACGCCACCACCTCAGATTCACTCGACAACGCGCGCCCGATGCCGCCGATTCACCGTGCCGACCATCCGGCGCATGCGAGCGCCGTGTCGTGGGGCGCGATCCTCGCGGGTGCGGCGGCGGCCGCGGCCTTGTCGATGATCCTGCTGGTGCTCGGGGCCGGCCTCGGCTTGTCGGCGATCTCGCCGTGGGCACGCCGCGGCGCTTCGGCCGCAGCCTTCGGCGTGTCGACCATCGTGTGGGTCACGGTCACGCAGATCATGGCGTCGGGCATGGGCGGTTACCTCGCGGGGCGCCTGCGTTCGCGCTGGGTGGCGGCGCAGAGCGACGAGGTGTACTTTCGCGACACCGCGCACGGCTTCCTGGCCTGGGCCGTGGCGTCGCTCGCCACGGCGGCGCTGCTGAGCTCGTTCATCGCCTCGATCGTGGGTGGCGGGGTTCAGGCCGGTGCCAGCATGGCGGGTGGTGCGGCCGTGGCGAGCGTCGCCGGTGCTGCCGAACAGGGCTCGGCCGCGCCGGAGCGCGGGCCATCGAACAACTACTTCGTCGACAGCCTCTTCCGCAAGGACGCAACGGCGACCGTGGCCACCGAACCCACCACGCCGGTGCCCGCCGCCGAGGCCACACGCATTCTTCTCAACACCCTGCGCAGCGGCGCCTTGCCGGCCGAAGACACACGCTATCTGGGCCAACTGATCGCACAGCGCACCGGCCTGTCGCAAGCAGACGCCGAAAAGCGCGTGAGCGACACCTACGCGCGCATGCAGACGAAGCTGAAGGAAGCAGAGACGGCCGCACGCGACGCCGCCGACAAGGCGCGCAAGGCCACGGCCTACGCCACCTTGTGGCTGTTCATCTCGCTGCTCGCCGGCGCCTTTGTCGCGAGTCTGGCGGCCACCTGGGGTGGTCGTCAGCGCGACCTCTGACATTCAACCGATCGCCACCCCCAAGGAGACCGCCATGCGCTCATTGCTCTTGTTCTTTCTCGGCATTCCCATCCCGATCATCATCCTGATCGCCTTGTTCGTTCACTGACCGACCATTGCACAAGGACCCCACCATGACCACCGCCGCCACCAAAGCGACAAAGACCAAGACCCCTGTGAAACGACCGGAAGCGATCGCCTTGTTGCGCGCCGATCACAAAGCCGTCGATGCGCTTTTCGCCGAGTACGAAAAGGCGCGCGCGCCGTCGAAGAAGAAGATGCTGGTCGCGAAGATCTGCACCGAACTGAGCGTGCACGCCCAGGTCGAAGAAGAAATCTTCTACCCCGCCGTGAAGCAGGCGCTCAAGGACAAGGAACTGGTGCCCGAAGCCACGGTCGAGCATGCCAGCGTGAAAGACCTGATCGCGCAGGTCGAAGGCAAGGAGCCCGACGGCGAGATGTTCGACGCGAAGGTCAAGGTTCTCGGCGAGTACGTCAAGCACCACGTCAAGGAAGAACACACCGAGATGTTCCCGAAGGCGAAGGCCACGAAGCTCGACATGCTCGAACTCGGCGGCCGCATCGCCGAGCGCAAGAAGGTGTTGCTCGCCGAGCGTGCATAGAGACGGCTGAGCCGCGGAGCGCCGGCCGCGCCGTGCGGCGGTGAAGCCATCGGTGCTCTACGTCGGGCCCATCGCAACATCACGAAGGCCGAGTGGGTCGCCGTGGAAGGTGGCGTCGACTTTGCGGCCAGGCGCCGGGGCGTGGGCGCTGAAGACCCGTCAGCGAACCGGCTTGCGCTGGGCTGTCGGCGCAGCGCCGGCCTTGCCCGAGCGTGCTCTCAGCGCGTCGCGCAACAGGTACTCGACCTGCGCATTCGCGCTGCGCAGTTCGGCGGCGGCCAAGCGTTCGATCTCGGCCCAGAGCTGCGGGTCGATGCGCAGCAGGAAAGACTTCTTGTCAGGGCTCGCCATGTTGCGCGCGCCCGCTCTTGCGCGCCTCGTCGGCCGCGAGGTCTGCTTTGCTCAACGGCACGAACGGGCCTTGCATCGACATGCGCCGGTAACGTTCGGCGTCGGGCGAGTTGTAGAAGCGCCAGAGCGTGCGAACACCCCACAGCGCAAGTGCCAGCAGGCCGGCGCCGAGCAGCATCCAGTAGACGGTGTTCATCGACCGTGCCGCCTCAGTTGTAGAGCGTGCCGGTGTTCACCACCGGCGTGGCGTCGTGGTCGGAGCACAGCACCACGAGCAGGTTGCTCACCATCGCCGCCTTGCGTTCGTCGTCGAGGTGCAGCAGGCCACGCTCGGCCAGGCCGTTCAGCGCGAGTTCGACCATGCCCACGGCACCGTGCACGATCTTGCTGCGCGCCGAGATGATGGCTTCGGCCTGCTGGCGCCGCAGCATGGTGCCGGCGATCTCGGGCGCGTAGGCCAGGTGGGTCAGCTTGGCGTCGACGACGATGATGCCGGCCTGCGCAAAGCGCTCCTGCAACTCGGTGCGCAAGGCCATCGCCACTTCTTCGGTGCCCGAGCGCAGCGTGACCTCGCGCGCGGCGCCGGCGGCCGGCTCGTCGATGTTGTCGTAGGCGTAGCTCAGCGCCAGGTGGCGCACCGCCGACTCGGCCTGCGTGAGCACGTAGGCCTCGAAGTTGTCGACGTCGAAGCTCGCCTGCGCCGTGTCTTCGACGCGCCACACGATGGCCGCGGCGATCTCGATCGGGTTGCCGCGCAGGTCGTTGACCTTGAGCTTCTCGCTGTTGAAGTTGCGCGCGCGCACCGACATCTTGGCCTTGGCGTAGAACGGGTTGGCCCAGCGCAGCCCTTCGTCGCGGGCGGTGCCGCGGTAGCTGCCGAACAAGGTGAGCAGCACGGCCTGGTTCGGCTGAAGCATGAAGAGCCCTGCCAGGCACCACACGCCGAGCAGCAGGCACACACCGAACAAGCCGGCCATCAGCGGCGAGGGCCGGCTCAGCAGGGCGTAGACACCGATGCCGATCGCCGCCACGCCGGCCACCACAAAGACAAAGCCGTTGCCCGACGATGCGGCACGCTCCTGCGACGCTGTTCTCTTCATGTCACTGCCTCCTGAAGTGTTTTGCGATGATCGCAAAGTGATATCACTTTAGTATTTGGCGATCAGCCTGTCAACAGGGCGCACGACTACTGGGTGTTGATGGAACTTCGACTCCAGGCCGGCACCGCGAGTGGCAGCTACGTCGACCCGACCACCACGCCGACCACCGGCAACTTCGTCGGCGGGCGCCGCTGAACCGCGCTCTGCACGTGAACCAAGGCCCGCCACCGGCGGGCCTTTTCTTTGCCCGGTCAGGCTTCGAGCGTGAGGCTCAGGCCGAGCAGCCCGGCATCGCCGCGCCCTTGCCGAACCAGCACCGGCGCGGCGCCACTCAGGTCGACCACGGTGGTCGGCTGCATCGGGCAGGCACCGGCATCGACGACGGCCTGAATCAGCTTCTGGAAGTGGTCGCGGATCTGGTGCGGGTCGTTCATCGGTTCGCTCTCGCCGGGCGCGATCAGCGTGGTGGCCAGCAGCGGCTGGCCCAGTTGTTCGAGCAACGCCTGCGTGACCGCGTGTTCCGGCACGCGCAGGCCGATGGTGCGGCGCGACGGGTGCGACACCCGGCGTGGCACTTCTTTCGTCGCTTCGAGAATGAAGGTGAACGGGCCCGGTGTGCCGAGCTTGAGCAAGCGGTACTGCTTGTTGTCGACCCGCGCGTAACTCGCGAGTTCGCTCAGGTCGCGGCACAGCAGCGTGAGGTGGTGCTTGTCGTCGACGCCGCGGATGCGGCGCAGGTTCTGCGCCGCCGCCTTGTCGTCGAGGTGGCACACGAGCGCGTAACTCGAATCGGTGGGGATCGCCGCGATGCCGCCGCCGTGCAGGATCTGCACCGCCTGCTTGAGCAAGCGCTGCTGCGGGTTCTCGGGGTGGACTTCGAAGTACTGCGACATCGTCTGGCGCCGCCTTCAACAGCGGCGACCGCTCAACGCTTCATGCGGGCCGGTGCACGCGCGAAGCCAGGGCTTCCCACACCGGCGTGAGCTGCGAAGGCAGCGGCGGCAGCGTGCCCAGGTCGATGTGGCTCTCGGCCGGGCTGTGGAAGTCGCTGCCGCGCGAAGCGAGCAGCCCGTATTCGAGGGCGGTCTCGGTGTAGCGCACGGCGTCGGCGCTGCTGTGGCTGCCGGTCACCACTTCAACGCCTTCGCCGCCGAGCGCCTTGAACTCGGAGAACAGCGCGTACTCTTCGTTCGCGGTGAACTTGTAGCGGGCCGGGTGCGCGATCACCGCCATGCCGCCGGCCTGCGTGATCCAGGTGACGGCGTTGCGCAGCGTGGCCCAGCGGTGCGGCACGTAGCCAGGCTTGCCTTCCACGAGGTATTTGCGGAACACCTCTTGCGTGTCGCTGCAGACCTTGCTTTCCACGAGAAAGCGCGCGAAGTGCGTGCGCGAGATCAGTTCGGGGTTCTTCACGTACTTGAGCGCGCCATCGAACGTGCCCTTGATGCCGACCTTGGCCAGCCCGTCGGCCATCTCGAGCGCGCGTTCGCGGCGGCCGCCGCGCGTGGCGGCCAGGCCGGCCACCAGCGCTTCGTTGTCGGGGTCGAAACCGAGGCCGACGATGTGCACGGTGACGTCGGCGAAGGTGACCGAGATCTCGGTGCCGGTGAGGTAGGGCAGGCCGATGGCCAGCGCGGCGTCGCGTGCCCGGTGCTGGCCACCCACTTCGTCGTGGTCGGTCAGGGCCCAGAGTTCCACGCCGTTCGCCTTGGCGCGCGCGGCGAGCGCTTCGGGTTGCAGCGTGCCGTCAGACACGGCGGAGTGGCAGTGCAGGTCGGCGTTGATCCAGACGGTCGGTGTGTTCACAACGGCATTGTAGGGAGCCGCCCCGTAACCGGGCGTGAACAAGTGCCTAACGCGACACCCGCAAAATGCGCCCCGAGCCGCTGTCGGTCAGCAGATACAGCGCACCGTCGGGCCCCTGCGTCACGTTTCGGATGCGTTCTGCCAGCGATGCGAACAGCGGCTCGCGCGAGACCACCTTGTCGCCGTCGAGCACGATGCGCCACAACGCCTGCCCGGCGAGCGAGCCGACGAAGAGGTTGCCCTTCCATTCCGGGAACATGGCGCCGGTGTAGAAAGCCAGGCCACTCGGCGCCATCGAAGTGGGCACCCAATAGGTCAGCGGTTCCACGAACTCCGGCGCGTGCGTGCCGCCGCCCAGGCGGCAGGTGTCACCGACACGGTCACCGTAGTTGCAGCCGTAGCTGCGAACCGGCCAGCCGTAGTTGGCGCCGGCGCGCGCGATGTTGATCTCGTCACCGCCTTGCGGGCCGTGTTCCACGTCCCAGAGCTCACCGGTGCTCGGGTGCAGGGCGGCGCCTTGCGGGTTGCGGTGGCCATAGCTCCAGATCTCGGGCCGGCCGAGGGTGCGGAACTTCGGGTTGTCGGCCGGCACGCTGCCGTCACGGTTGATGCGCACCACCTTGCCGAGGTGGCTCGCCAGGTCTTGCGCGGGGCTGCCTTTCTGGCGCTCGCCGAGCGTGATGAAGAGTGTCTTGTCGGGGCGAAACACGAAGCGCGAACCGTAGTGGCCGTTGCCCGAAACCTTGGGCTGCTGGCGGAAGATCACGCTCAGGTCCTGCAGCGTGTTGCCACTCAGCCGGCCGCGCGCCACCGCCGTGCCCGAGCCGCCCGCGCCCGGTTCGGCGTAGCTGATGTAGACCCAGGGCTCGGTCGCGAAGTCGGGGTCGATCGCCACGTCGAGCAGCCCGCCCTGGCCGGCGCTGTTCACCTCGGGCACACCACCCACCGGTGCGCCGACGCGCTTGCCGTCGGCGCTCACGATCACGAGTTCGCCGCCCTTCTGCGTGACCAGCACGCGGCCGTCGGGCAGGAAGGCCATGCCCCAGGGTTGCTTCAAGCCGCTGGTGAAGGTGGCGACCGTCGGTGGCGGTGTGGCGGCGGCTGCCGCGCCGTGCGCAGCGCCCGCCACGAGCAGTGCGCCGAGCAGGCGCGTGATGTTCATGAAACCGGTTCGTGCGTGCATGGTGGCGAGAGCCTCATTTTCCGATCGAGAACAACACGGCGTTGTTGACCGCGTAGACGGCCCCGTCGGCGCCGATCGCCGTGGGCGTGTACGACTCGGCGATGCCGCTGTTCAGGCGGATGCGCTGCGTGAAGCGGTTGCTCGTCAAGTCCCATCGGTACAGGTAACCGTCTTCGCTGTTGACGAGCACCGACTTCGTCAGCGGGTCGACGGCCGCGGTGTTGATGCACCACTCTTTCACCCCGCCCACGTAGTTGCCGGGCTCGGGCGTCGGGCCGAGGATCGTCAGCACCTCCAGCATGATCGGCAGGCCCGAGACGTCGTCCCGCTGGGTCGCGCCGGGGTCGATCACTGCGACGCGGTTGCGGCCATCGCCGCTGCCAGCGCCGCTGTAGTTGTTGTACTTGGTCATCAGCAGATAACTCGACGGGCCGGTGTAGCCGGGCACCATGGCCGCCGGCACCACCGACGCCGTGTCGTCCCAGCCGAAACCGCCCGGCGTGCGGCTCGTGGTCAGCAGCGCGTCGAAGTGCAGCAGCCAGCCGCGGCCGTTGTGGCTGCCGAACACCGCTTCGAGCACGCCGAAGAACACCGCGCCGTCGGGGCCGACCGTGGGCGACGAAGTGCCGTCGTCGCTGACGCGTGCGCGGCCGCCGGTGAGCGGGTCCAGCAGCGCGACCTTGCCCTTGAGCGCGAGCGTGCGGCTGTCGAGCGCGAGCAGGTAACCGCCTTGCACCGTGCCCGACACCGGCGCGCTGTTCACCGCCACATAGAGCGTGGCCTGGTCGGGCGAGACCGCGGGTGCGCTGTTGGTCGCGGTTTTGCTGATGGCCGCGTCACCGGCCGCGGCGCTCGCCGAGACCCAGCTGCCAGCGCCGTCGGCACCGATGCGCGCGATGCCGCTCGCCAGCCCGGCCGGGTTCGCGCCGGTGACGATGAAACCGAAATACACGTTGCCCGCCGCGTCGATCGTGAGCGGCGTGTTGATGAACACCGTGCTGTCGAACGCGGCGGGTGCGGCGTCGTAGGTGGCTGCGCCATAGAACACGAGCTTGTTGACCGCGCCCGTGGCGGCGTCGGCGTCGTCACGCACCAGCAGCTTGCCGCCGGCGCCGGGCGCATGCAGCCGGTTCGCTGCGTTCAGCGCGAGGTTGTAGCTCGGCACCCAGTTGTGGGCCGGCAGCACGTAGTCGCTGTTCGCCGACCAGATCAGGCCGCCGTTGGTGCCCGAGCGCGCCTCGAAACGAAAGCCGCCGGCCGCACCGGTCTTCACCGGCACGACCACGGTGTTGTGCGAGGTGACGACCGGCGAGCCGTAATGGATCAGCAGGGCGCCGCTCGGCCGGTACTGCGGCGCCAGATCGACCGGGCGCGACCAGCGGATGCGCTCGAAGTCTTGCGTGGCCACCGCCCCCAGGGCCGAGTGTTGCGCGTCACGCGCGAACCCCCACCAGGCCGGGCCGTCGACACCGGGCGCAGGCGCCGGCTCGGCGGGCTCGGGGCCGCCGCCGCTGCTGCCCCCGCCACCACCACAGGCGAAGACCACCGCGGCGCAGGCCAGCACCAGCCACCACGCGCGCCGCGGCCACCGGCTCACGTGGCGGCCTCCACCACCATCTGCACCCGCTCGCGACCGTTGTATTCGTCCACGCTCAGACGATAGGCCAAACGCACCCGCGCCGCCACCGGTTCGCTGTGGCCGAACCAGATGGCGTCGACCAGCGCGCCGCCGAAACGCACGCTGAGCTTCAGGTGTTTTTCACCGACCAGGCGCTGCGAGACCACGTCGACCTCGTCGCTGAAGACCGGCGCCTCGAAACCCTGGCCCCAGACCTGCGCGTCGAGTGTGCGCACCGTCGGCGCGTTGAAGTACTCGGCCGGCAGCGCGCCGTCGGTCAGCAGCTTTCGCGCGAGCGTGGCCGCGTCCAGCCATTCGAGCGCGACTTGCTGGAAGCCGGCGTCGAAGGTGGCGAGGTCGGCTTCGGCGATCGTGCAGCCGGCCGCCATGGCGTGGCCGCCGAAGCGTTTCAGCACGCCGGGGTGGCGCTTGGCCACGAGGTCGAGCGCGTCACGCAAGTGAAAGCCCGGGATCGAACGGCCCGAGCCCTTGAGTGAACCGTCTTGCCCGCGCGCGAACACGAAGGTCGGGCGATGCACACGGTCTTTCAGGCGCGACGCGACGATGCCGACCACGCCTTCGTGGAACGCGGGGTCGTAGATCGCGAGCGCCGGCGGCGCGAGTTCGGCGAGCTCTCCTTGCATCAGCCCTTCGAGCAAGGCCTCGGCCTGCTCGCGCATGCCGGCTTCCACGTCGCGCCGCTCGCGGTTGATGGCGTCGAGCGTCTTCGCCAGTTCGCCGGCACGACCCACGTCGTCGGTCATCAGGCATTCGATGCCGAGCGTCATGTCGGACAAGCGTCCGGCCGCGTTGATGCGCGGGCCGAGCGCGAAACCGAAGTCGAAGCCGCTGGCGCGCCGCGCGTCGCGGCCGGCGGCGCTGAACAGCGCGGCGACACCGGGCTGCATCTGGCCTGCACGGATGCGCTTGAGGCCTTGCGCGACGAGGCGGCGGTTGTTGGCGTCGAGCTTGACCACGTCGGCCACGGTGCCCAGGGCCACGAGGTCGAGCAGCGTGTCGAGCCGCGGCTGGTTCTGTGCGCTGAACACGCCGCGCTCGCGCAGTTCGGCGCGCACCGCGAGCAGCACGTAGAACATCACGCCGACACCCGCGAGGTTCTTGCTGCCGAAGCTGCAGCCCGGCTGGTTGGGGTTCACGATCACGCTCGCGTCGGGCAGCACGATCACGTCTCCTTCGAGCGCCGGCAGGTGGTGGTCGGTCACGAGCACGGCCAGGCCGCGCGCGCGCGCGTGGGCCACGCCGGCCAGGCTGGCGATGCCGTTGTCGACGGTCAGCAGCAGCTCGGGTTGTTTTTGCAGCGCCAGGTCGACGATCGCCGGCGTGAGGCCGTAGCCATGCACCGCGCGGTCGGGCACCACGTAGCTCAGCGTGCCTTCGGCGGCGCCGAGCAGGCGCAGGCCACGAAGCGCCACGGCACACGCGGTGGCGCCGTCGCAGTCGTAGTCGGCGACGACGCAGACACGCTGCCGATTCGTGACCACGTCGGCGAGCAACCTGGCCGCGGCCTGCACGCCGAGCAGGTCGGTCGGGGGCAGCAGGCGTGCGAGACCGTCGTCGAGCTCGTCGGGCGAGCGCACGCCGCGCCCGGCGAAGAGGCGCGCGAGCAAGGGGTGCACGCCGGCCTGTTCGAGCGCCCACACGGCGCGCGGCGGCGGGTCGCGCTGGGTCAGGGTGGGCCGGTGGGTGGCGGCCATCAGAGGGCTTCCAGAACGGTGTGCGGTGCGGGTGACTTGAAGCGGCTGCCGAGCTGTTGCCAGAGCGAGCGCTCCGCGCGCTCGAAGGCCTGCGCGTGGCGTTCGCCGCAGAGCGTGAGTCGCGCGCTGCGGCCAGCCTGCAACTCGGCGAGCAGCGTGGCCAGCGCGCTGCTGTCGAGTGCGCGCCAGGCGTCGGCCCAGGCCACCCAGTCCTGCGCCAGCAAGGGCGCGCGCAGCGTGTCGTTCACCACCACCTCGTTCGCCGGCACGGCTTGTGCGCGCCCGCAGCCGCTGAGCCAGAACGAGTTCAGGGTCAGCGCGTCGCGCTGTTCGCGCTCTTCGTTGATCGGGTGCGGGTAGAGCAGCAGCTGCACTTCGCTCTGCAGGCGCCGCACCAGCCGCGCTTGCGACTGGTTCGCCTCGCCGTGGCGGATCCACAGGTCGACGTTGCGGCCGATCACGCGGTCGAGCGCCGCACACGGCAGACCGGCCAGGCTCTCGTGCGCTGCGTACCAGCGCGACGGCGCACCCCAGACCAGCGTGAAACCCTCGCTCTCGAACAGGCCACGCACCGCCTCGAACCCGGCGCGCGATTCGGCTTCGCTGAGTTGCAGTGCTTCGGGGTCGGCGAGCGTCACGTGGTCGCGGCCCACATGCCAGTGTGCCGGCGTGACCAGGCCCCAGGCCTGTTCGCCCACGGCCACGCCGTCGAGCGCGGCTGCGTGCGCCGCGAACGGCCACGTGCCGTCGCCGCCTTGCCAACCCCAGGCAGCGGCCAGGGCCCGTTCGTGCGGCGGCGAGAGCGTGTACTCGTCGCCGGCGTCGTTGGCCAGCGGCGTGAGCCGCGCCAGCAGGCGGGCCAGGTTCGGCAAGGGCAGGTCGTGCAGCACGTGGCTGGCGGCTTCGGACAAGGCCGACGCGAACGGAATCAACAGGTGCATCGACCGATTATCGAGTGCCGCTCAATGCCCCGCGAGGTGCCTCACCGCGTGTTGTGTGCCCCCGCCGCCGACCGGAACGCCTTGCGCGACCAGCGCTGCTTCGACGCCCGCGATCGCGCCGAGGATCAGCGCGGGGTTGCAGTCCCCCAGGTGACCGATGCGGAAGGCCCGGCCGGTGAGCGGCCCCAGTCCGCCGGCGATCGCGACCTGAAAACGTTCGCGGGCGACCGCGCGCAGGGCGTCGACGTCGATGCCCTCGGCGACGGTGACCGTCGTCACCGACACCGAGCGGTTTGCCGGCTCCTGCGCGAAGAAGCCGAGCGCGCCGCCTTCGCGCCAGCCCTCTACGGCAGCGTGCACCGCGCTCGCCAGTTGTGCGTGGCGCTGCCACACCGCCTCCACGCCTTCGCTGAAGATCAGGCCCAAGGCGGCCTCCATCCCCAGCAACAAGTTCTGTGGCGGCGTGCCGCAGAACTTGCGGTACGACAGCTCGCTCTGGCGCCGCACCCAGTCCCAATAAAAACGTGGTGAAGGGTTGCGCTCGGCGACCGCGAACGCGGCAGGGTTCACGGCCACGAAGCCCACGCCGGGCGGGCACATCAGGCCTTTCTGCGAAGCGCCCACGGCCACGTCGACCCCGAGCGCGTCCATCGCGAACGGCGCCGCACCGAGCGACGCCACCACGTCGGCCACCAGCAGGGCAGGGTGGCGCGCCGCGTCGAGTGCGCGGCGCAGCGCGGCGATGTCGCTGGTGACGCCGCTGGCGGTGTCGGTGTGCACCGCGAACACGGCTTGGATCGTGTGAGCCTTGTCGTCGCGCAGCGCCTGCTCGACGGCCGCAGCGTCAATCGCCAGGCCTTCGTGCCAGGGTGTGCGCACCACCACCCGGCCGAGCGCCTCGGCCTGCACCGCCCACGACTCGCTGAAGTGGCCGGTGCCGGGCACGAGCACAGCTTCGCCGGGGGCCGTGAGATTGGCGAGCACGGCTTCCCACACGCCGTGGCCGTTGGCGGCGTAGACGTACACATCGGAAACCTCGGTCAGCAGCAGGCGCTTCAGGCCCGCTTCCACCGCGGCGATGTTGGCGTCGACGCGCGGGTCGGCCAGGTCCATCGGCTGCGCGCTCATCGCGTGCAATACCGCGTCGGGCAAGGGCGTGGGGCCGGGCGAGTGCAGCAGGCGGCGGCCGGGGATGCGTGGCGAGGTGGGCGTCATGCGTCGGTGCGGTGAAGAAGGGGGGTGCGCGGCTCGGGCTGTGCTTGTTCGAGCGACCACGCTGCCCGCACGGCCGGCGTCTGGCGGAATTCCATCGAGACCGAGATCAGGCTCCAGACGATGAGCACGAGCTGCGCGAGGTTGATCAGGATGGCCGCACCGTGCAGGCGGCGGAAAGACGAGATGGCAGCCGTGTCGCCGCTTTCGATGCGCGCGCCCAGCGCGGCCATGTTCGAGATGACCTGGCGGCGCAGCAGCGCGGCCAGCAGCGCCAGCGCCGCTGCACCGGCCGCGAAGGCCAGCCGGCCGGCCAGCGCGTAGCTCACCGCGGTCGCGCCGGCGATGAATATCGCGGCGCGGTAGTACACGTTGAAGAAGCTGCCGACGAAACGCGCGTCTTTCGGCGTGTCGTGTGCCAGTGTCAGCAGCGGGGTGCCACCCATCAGGAAGTAGGCGGTGGTGACCAGCAGGGCGCCTGTGAAACCCAGGGCGGCGACCAACGCGGCCGTCATGGCTCGGCGGGGCCGACGGCGGCCGCTCGAAGTGTGTGTGTCGGGTCTGATGCGTCTGTCGCGCCCATCCGGTGCTCCGCTGAAGGCCTGTGCTTGCGCAAGTGTGTACCAAACGGGCCGGGCGCATCGGCGTCGACGCCCGGCACCCTGGAACGGGTAGCATGGCCCGCCATGGACATGCCGAACAGCGGGCGCGACGAGTGGGTCGGCCGATTCGCCCTGCGCCTGCGCGAGCTGCGCCCTTCGCTGCCCGACCACGAAGCGGCCGACGTGGCCCAGGTGGCCTTCGAGAGTGCCAGCGATCTCGAGCCCGACGAGGCCGCAGCCGTGTTCGGCGAGATCCTGAACGCGCGTGTGCCGATCCCCGACCTGAAACGCTGGATGACGCGAAAAGACAGCCCGCTGAAAAGCCGCTAGCCAGGGCCGCCGACTTCAGCCCGCCGCAAGTGCCGGCTCAAGCCCGGTGCTCATCTGCCGATAACCGACCATCGATCACTTCGAACCGAAGGTCTGCCCATGGAAGCCGTCTCGAGTGCCACCGTTTCGAACGCGTCTGCCGCCGACCCCGGCAGCGTGGCGGGCGCCGCATCTTTGCTGGTGTTGAAAAAAGCGCTGAACATGCAGGCGAGCTCCGCCGCGCAGTTGATCCAGGCCTTGCCGCAGCCGGCGCTGGCCTCGTCGGGGTCGCTGGGAACGCAGGTCAACACCTACGTGTGATCCTTGGAGGTTGCGCTGAAGAACACATCCAGCGTCGGGAAGTCCGCCGTGCCGTGAATGCAGTGCCACAGGTAGATCGCGAAGCCCGGGTCGCCGGTCCACAACGAATAACGCAAGCGGCCTTGCAGCGCCGCTTCGGCCTCGGTCTGCGCGATGCCGTGCATCGCGAAAGCACGGGCGCGCTCGAGCCAGAGCGGGTCGCCGGTGCGCACGAACAGTTTGAGGAAGGCGTAGCCGTTGCCTCCCGTGCCGTGGCACAGGTTCGAGCCTTTGGTCAGCGGGCCGGCTTGCCAGGTGGCTTCGCCGGCGGCGAGCAGCAGGTCGTCGAGCGCGGTGCCGGGCAGGCCGGCCAGGCAGATCACGAAACCGGGCGAGCCGTGACAGAACTGCATCAGCAGCGCCTTCTTGCCGTTGCCCAGGGTGTCGAGCCAGGCCGGCCAGTTCACCAGCCCCGCTTCGGCCACGGCGGTGCGGCGCACCGTGTTCTCGATGCGCGCCTGCCACGCCGCCCACTCTTCGTCGCCCAGCAAATGCCGCCCGCGGATCAGCGGTGACGCGGTGGCCACGAAACCGTGCACCGCGTCGAGGTAGGCGCTCTGCTTGCCGTACATGTCTTGCGTCCAGTAGTGGCACTGGTGTTCTTCAGACCACAAGAGCTGCGACCAGAGCTTGGCGGCCGTGCGCCGAAACAGATCGGCCCAGCGCGCCTCGCCGCTGTGCTGGTGCAGGAACAGCGCTGCCAACAGCGTTCCGGGCGAGCCCCACATCAACTCGCGCGTGGGGTTGTCGAGGTTGCCTTCGATCAGGGCTGCGAGCCGATCTGCGGTGCGCGCTTCGGGCGCCAGCGCGTGCTGCAGCATCAGGATCGGCGTGTCGCCCATCATGTAGGAGGCGCGATGAACCGCGTATTCATCGCCCAGCCAGGCGCCGTTCAGCAGCAGCAGCGGCTCGACGAACGGGAGGTACGAGCGATCGAGCGACGCGGCACCCAGGCCCTGCAGATGGTGCAGCGCCCACATGACGCCACAGGCGCCGAAGTAGAGCGGCGTGAAGCCGGCCCCCGACAGGTCGTCGCCCGGCTCGGCGTCGCGCGGGTGGACCGGCCAATGGCGCTCGGGCGAAAACCGCGCCTCGGTGTCGCGCACGATGCGCTCGATGCAGGCGCGGGCGCGGTCTTCGCTCCACGTGGCCGTTGTGCAGGGTTCGTGGCGTGCCGGGTCGAACAACATGCGGAGTCCTCCTTGTGCCGGGCCATTGTCGCCACTCCTTGGCCCCGAGCCCGCAGAGGCGTTACCCGCTCGGGTAGCATCGCCCCCCAATGAACTGGCCCTATGAACTACAGATCGGCTGGCGCTACACACGCGCCGGCCGCACCGGGCGCCGCAACGGCTTCATCTCTTTCATCTCCGGCGTGTCGATGCTCGGCATCGGCCTCGGGGTGGCGGCGCTGATCATCGTGCTGTCGGTGATGAACGGCTTCCGCAAGGAAGTGCAGGACCGCATGCTCTCGGTGATCTCGCACGTCGAGGTCTTGTCGAGCGACGGCGCGGCCTTGCCCGACTGGCAGGCCACGGCCGAACAGGCGCGCCGGAACCCGCAGGTGATCGGCGCCGCGCCCTTCGTTGCCTCGCAAGCCCTGATCGCGCGTGGCGACGAACTGCGCGGCGCGATCGTGCGTGGCATCTCGCCACCCGACGAAGCCACCGTGACCGACATCGCCGCGCAGCTCAAAGACACCGTGCTCGCGCGCCTGGTGCCCGGCGAATGGGGCGTGGTGCTCGGCATCGAACTCGCGCGCACGCTTGGCGTGCGCCAGGGTGACAAGGTGACGGTGATGGCGCCCGGCGGGCAGGTCACGCCGGCCGGTGTGGTGCCACGCCTGAAGCAGCTCACGGTTGTCGGCGTGTTCGACGCCGGCCACTACGAATACGACAGCACGCTGGCGCTGCTGCACATCGAAGACGCCGCCAAGCTGTTTCGCGTCGAAGGCCCGACCGGCGTGCAGTTGAAGCTGAAAGACCTGAACCAGGCGCGCGAGGTCTCGGCGCAACTGGCGCAAGGTTTCGGCCTGCAGGTGCAGGTGCGCGACTGGACCAGCACCAACCGCAACTGGTTCGCGGCGGTGCAGCTGGAGAAGCGGCTGATGTTCATCATCCTCACGCTGATCGTCGCGGTGGCGGCCTTCAACCTGGTCTCGACCCTGGTGATGACGGTGACCGACAAACGCGCCGACATCGCGATCCTGCGCACGCTCGGCGCGAGCCCGCGTTCGGTGATGGGCATCTTCATGGTGCAGGGCGCGCTCTCGGGCGTGATCGGCACACTCTCGGGCGTGGCCTTCGGTTTGCTGATCGCCTTCAACGTCGGCACCATCGTGCCGGCGATCGAGCGGCTGCTGAGCGTGAGCTTTCTGCCGAGCAGCGTCTACCTCATCAGCCGCATGCCGAGCGAGCCGCAGAGTGGCGACATCGTGCCCATCGTCGTGATCTCGCTCGTGCTCTCGTTCGTGGCCACGCTCTACCCGAGCTGGCGTGCCAGCCGCGTGCAGCCGGCCGAGGCGCTGCGTTATGAGTGAGCCTGTGGTCATCCGGGCCGAAGGCCTGCACAAACGCTTTCAGGAAGGCAGCGGTGCCGACGCCCTCGACGTGACGGTGTTGCACGGTGTCGACCTCACGGTGCGCCAGGGCGAAACCATCGCCATCGTCGGCGCCTCGGGTTCGGGCAAGAGCACGCTGCTGCACCTGATGGGCGGCCTCGAAGCGCCGAGCCAGGGGCGGGTCCAGTTGATGGGCCGAGACTTCGCCGAGATGGGCGCGGCCGGGCAGGGCGAGTGGCGCAACCAGCACCTCGGCTTCATCTACCAGTTTCACCACCTGCTGCCCGAGTTCACCGCACTCGACAACGTGGCGATGCCCCTGCGCATTCGCCGCATGGCGAAACCCGAAGCGCGCGCGCGTGCGCAAGAAGTGCTCGCGCAAGTGGGTCTGGCCGAGCGCGCTCGGCACCGCCCGGCGCAGCTTTCGGGCGGCGAGCGCCAGCGTGTGGCGATCGCGCGTGCACTCGCCGGCGGCCCGGCCTGTGTGCTGGCCGACGAGCCCACCGGCAACCTCGACCGCGAAACCGCCGACGGCGTGTTCCAGCTGATGCTCGACCTGGCCCGCGGCCAGGGCATGGCTTTCGTGCTGGTCACACACGACGAGACGCTGGCGGCGCGTTGCGACCGGGTGTTGCGGCTGAAGGCGGGGCGCTTGATCGACTGATCTTCAGTCTGCCGCGCAAGCCACCCGCCGATACGGGTACTCGATGCGTCGCATCTGCCCCGGCTGCCCGGGCCGTGGCCCTTCGATCCACGCGCGCAACTCGTTGCCCTGGCGTTCGTAGGCCACACGCTGCGGAAAGTCGTGCTGCAGGTTCTCGAACACGATGCTGGTTTCGCCCAGCTTCACCGACAGGAAGACGGTCGGCGCCTGCCCCGAAGGCTGCACTTCGTAGGCGAGCTGCTCGCCGCGTTCGCGCAGCAGCACGAACTCGTGCGAGACCAGCTTGTCGCCGCGCACCGTGCGGCTCGCGCCGAGCATGTGGCCGGCGCGCGGCGCGCTCCATTGTTCTTCGACGACCCGCTCCGGCGTGTCGATCTTCCAACAGCCCTGCAGCCAGGCCAGCCGCTGGATGCCGGTGGTCTGAGCGCTGGCACCGAACTGTGCCGCTAACAACAGCGTGGCTGTCAGCAGCATGCGTCGGTGCAAGGCACGCATCGTCGTTCCTCTCAGAAACGTGAACCCGGCTGCTGCAGGAACTCGAGTTCTTCGGCCGTCGACTGGCGCCCGAGGATCACGTTGCGGTGCGGGAAGCGCCCGAAGCGTTGCACCACGTCGTGGTGCCGCTGCGCGTAGTCGAGCATGGTCTGCAGTTCCGGTGCATCGGCGGCCAGGCGTGTGAACAGGCGCAGCGCTTCTTCCTGCATCACGATGCCTTCGGCGTGCTCGAACGGCAGATAGACGAACACCCGCTGCACCGGCAGCAGTTTTTCGTCCTGGCGTGAACCGACCATCGCCATCGCGGAGGCCAGGGCCCGTTTGTCGCCGGCGAAAGCGCGTGGCGTGTCGCGAAAGCTGTTGCGCGTGAACTGGTCGAGCAGCACGATCTGCGCGAGCGCGCCATTTGATTCGGCGGCCCAGGCTTCGAGCTCGCCACGCAGCGCCTGCTCGATCAGCGGGCCGAAGCTTTCGCCGATCTGGCGGTCGGTCTCATCGCTCTTGCGGAACCACAGGTCGCGCACCGTGCCGTGCTCCGCCGAGCCTTCGGCGCCGAACCAGAAGTCGAGCACGGCTCGCGCTTGCGGGTTCGCGAGATCAGTCAAGCTTGGCTCCCGAGTCTTTCACCGCCTTGGCCCACACCGGCATTTCGGCGGCGAGGTAGGCGCCGAACTGATCGCTGCTCAGGTAGGCCGGGTCGGCGCCTTGCGCGACCATGCTCTTGCGCACGTCGGGGTTGTCGAGCACCTGCTTGAAGGCGTCGCTGAGCCGGGCCACCACGTCTTTCGGTGTGCCGGCCGGTGCCATCACACCGTAGAAGCCGACCACTTCCATGCCCTTGATGCCGAGCTCGGTGAAGGTGGGCACGCCCGGCAGCGCCGCGTTGCGTTCGCGGCCGGTGATGGCCAGTGCGCGCAGCTTGCCTTGCTTCACGTACTGCGAAGCGAGCGGGATCGACTCGGCCATCATCTGCACCTGGCCTGCGAGCAGGTCGGTCAATGCCGGCGCGCTGCCGCGGTAAGGGATGTGCACGATGAAGGTGCCGGTCGCCTGCTTGAACATCTCGGGCACGAGGTGCGAGCTGCCTCCGTTGCCGGCCGAGCCGTAGTTCAGCTTGCCCGGCGCCTTCTTCGCCATGGCCACCAGTTCCTGCACGCTGTTGGCCGGCACGCCGGGGTGAACGATCAGCGCCAGCGGCTGCTGCGCGGTGCGGGCGATGGGCACGAAGTCTTTCAGCGTCGCGTAGGTGAGCTTCGGGTAGATGGCCGGGTTGATCACCATCACACCGGTGTTGGCCAGCATCAGCGTGTAGCCGTCGGCCGGCGACTTGGCGACGAAGTCGGCCCCGACCGTGCCGCCGGCGCCAGCCTTGTAGTCGATGATGATCGGCTGGCCGAGTGCGGCCTGCAGCTTGTCGGCGAGCAGCCGGCCGTGCGTGTCGAGCGGGCCGCCGGCCGGGAAGCCGACGATGATCTTGATGGGGCGGTCCGGAAAGGCCGCCAGCGCCGGTGCGCCGAGCGCCGCGGCCACCAACGCGGCGACGAGGCCCAGTGTCGATCGGCGGGTGAATCGTTTGAGTCGCATGGTCTCTTCTCGGGTGGGGTTTAGTGGCCGAGCTGGCGCCAAAGGTAGCTGATCTCCAGCGCCTGCACGTGCGCGCGCTGTTCGTTGTCGGCCGCACCGCCGTGGCCGCCTTCGATGTTCTCGAAGTACAGCACCTCGTGGCCGAGCGCGAGCATGCGCGCCGCCATCTTGCGCGCGTGGCCGGGGTGCACGCGGTCGTCGCGGGTCGAGGTGGTGAACAGCACGCGCGGGTAGCGAACGTCCTGGCGCAGGTTCTGGTACGGGCTGTACTTCGAGATGTAGCGCCACTCTTCGGGTTGGTCGGGGTCGCCGTACTCGGCCATCCACGATGCACCGGCCAGCAGCGTGTGATAGCGCCGCATGTCGAGCAGCGGCACGCTGCACACCACGGCGTTGAACAGGTCGGGGCGCTGCGTGAAGGTGGCGCCGACGAGCAGGCCGCCGTTGCTGCCGCCCTCGATGCCGAGGTGCTGCGGGCTGGTGATGCCACGCGCGATCAGGTCTTGTGCCACGGCGATGAAGTCGTCGTAGCTGCGCTGCTTGTTTTCTTTGACCGCCGCCTGGTGCCAGGCCGGGCCGAACTCGCCACCGCCGCGGATGTTGGCCACCACGACCACGCCGCCGCGCGCCAGCCAGGCGCTGCCGAACGCGGCCGAGTACCAGGGCTGCATCGAGATCTCGAAGCCGCCGTAGCCGTAGAGCAGCGTGGGCGTGCTGCCGCTCGCCGGCGACTGCGCGTTCAGCCCGCGTGGCCAGACCACGAAGTAGGGCACGCGCGTGCCGTCGGCGCTGGTCGCGAACGCTTGTTCGGCGTGCATGCCGGCGGCGTCGAAGGTGGCGGGCAAAGACTTGAGCACAGCGCGCGTGTCGGTGCCGGTGTGGCAGAGCGAGAGCGTGTCGGGGGTGAGAAAGTCGCTGTAGGTCAGCAGATACGCTTCGGCCAGTTCATCGTTGGCGAGCATCGGGTCGTGCAGGCCGCTCACGCCGAGCGTGCCGGGGAAGGGCGCGGCCACCTCGCGGCGCACGAAGCCCGCGGACGTGCGCTTCCACTCTTCGAGCTTGCTCGCCACGTTGTCGAGCACGTTCACGAGCACGTGCTCGCGTGTGAGTGCGTAGCCCGCGAGCGAGCGGGTGGCGGTGGGCTCGAACAACACCACGAAGCCGCGCTCGCCGCGGGCGTGGGCCGCGGCGTCGATCGCGAGCAGCGAGCCGCGCGAGTACGTGCGTGACGGTGTGGCGAGGTCGCTGCGAAGCTCCAGCAGCAGCGTGTCGGCGGGGGCTCCGGCGCTGTTCCAGAACGCGACCGAGGCGTCGTCGGGCACGTCCATCGCCAGCAGCCGATCACCCTGCAGCAGCAGGTGCTTCGCGTTGTAGAAGTCGAGGCTGCGCACGATGGTCGTGCGCTCGTGGCCGGGCGTGGTGTCGACCGAGACCCGCACCGACACGTCGGCCTTCTCGCCTTCGAACACCGTCGGTGCGTCGGCCAGCGGCGTGCCGCGTTTCCAGCGCTTGATGACCCGCGGGTAACCCGAGTCGGTCATCGAGCCCGGGCCGAAATCGGTGCCGACGAAGATCGTGTCGGCGTCGATCCAGTCGACATCGGACTTGGCTTCAGGCAGCACGAAGCCGTCTTTCACGAAGGCCTTGGCCACGGTGTCGAACTCGCGCACCACGGCGGCGTCGGCACCACCGCGCGAGAGCATCACGAGGCAGCGCGTGTGCGAAGGCGCCAGCCCCACGGCGCCGCCCCAGACCCAGTTCTCGCCTTCGGCGGCGGCCAGCGCGTCGAGGTCGAGCACCGTTTCCCAGGCGGGTGCGGGCTTCTGATACTCGGCCAGGCTGGTGCGGCGCCACAGGCCGCGTTTGTGGGCGCCGTCCTGCCACAAGTTGTAGAAAAAGGCGCCGCGGCGCGAGACGTAGGGGATGCGCTCTTTCGAGTTCATCACCTGCAGCAGGCGCGCGCGGGTGGGTTCGTATTCGGGCCGCGCCATCAGCACTTTCTGCGACTCGGCGTTGCGTTCGCGCACCCAGGCGAGCGCGGCCTCGCCCTGCACGTCTTCGAGCCACAGAAAGGGGTCGTCGGTCATCGCGCCTGCCTGGCCGGCTTTCATGCCAGCAGCGATTGTGTTTCCGGGTGGCGCTGCATGTAGCTGCGTGCGTAAGAGCACAGCGGGCGCACCTTCAGGCCGTTGGCGCTCGCGTGGGCCAGCACCGCCTGCATCAGCGCGCCGGCGATGCCCCGGCCGCCGAGCTCGGGCGCCACTTCGGTGTGGGTGATGGCGAGCACGCCGTCTTGCAGGCGGTACTCGGCCACGGAAGCATGGCCGTCGACCACGGTCTGGAAGCGGCCGTGTTCGGGCTGGTGTTCGATCTGAAGGTTCATCGCGCTGGCTGGAGTGGGCGGGCCCCGATTGTCGGTTACCGACCTGCGCCGCGCTTCAGGCAGGGTTCAAACCGGGTTCAGGCGAACGGGCGCGATCTCGATGCTCTGCTGGCCGTCGCCGATCCAGGCCGTGCCGTCCTGCACGCTCACCTGCAACTGCATGCCGCGCTGCGCCAGCCCGGCGAGCGCCTGGCTGTGCGGCGCTTCGATCTGCCAGGCTTCGATGTTGCCGGCGCGGCTCACCTTGCCGGCGATGCCGGCCCACCAGATCGGCGTGCTGTGGCTGAAGCTGTACACGCTCACGCGCTCGGCGCGGCCGCTGGCGCGGAGCAGGCGTTTGTCGTCGGGCTGGCCGACCTCGACCCAGTGCAGGATCTGGCCGGTAAGGTCCTTGTGCAGCAGGGCCGGCTCGTCGTTGTCCCACAGGTCCTTGGCGAGCTCGAGCGTGCCGTTCAGGTCGTCGGCAGGCAATTGAAGCGCCAGCGCGAGCAGGCGGATCATCATTCGTTCGTCGGTCTCCGACGGGTGGCGCGCGATCGTGACCGCGTGGTCGACGTAGACGCTGCGGTCCATGTCGGCGATCTGCAGGTTGGCTTTGTAGATGGTGGCCTTCAGTGCCATGGGAGCAGCTCGCGTGCGGCGGAAAGCGGCGATTAGACCAGAGGCCACACCCTGCCTTGCCACCCGCGAGACAATCGGCGGATCGACGTTGCCCGAAGGCCCGCTCCATGAGCATGAAAAAGACCGATCTCGTCAGAAACCTCGCCGCCCGCCTCGAAGGCCAGATGAAGGGCGCCGGCGTGCCGGGCCGCTTCGCGCAGGGCTCGGCCAGCGTGGCCGACAGGCGCGAGCAGCGCCGCATCGATGCGGCCGCCGGGCTGGTGCCTTTTGCCTGCAAGCTGCCAGCAGAACTGGTCAAGCGCCTGAACGAGCGTGCGGCAACGCACGAAGGTGGCGTGAACGCGCTCGTCGCCGAAGCGCTGCAGAAGTCGTTGGGCTGACAGGAGCGAACATGGCCGCGACCGACTTCGACCTTTTCGTCATTGGCGCCGGCAGCGGCGGTGTGCGCGCCGCGCGCATGGCGGCGCAGCGTGGTGCCCGCGTGGCGGTGGCCGAAGACGCACCGCTCGGCGGCACCTGCGTGAACCTGGGCTGCATTCCGAAAAAGCTCTACAGCTACGCCGCACACTACGCCGAAGCCTTCGAAGAATCGCACGGCTTCGGCTGGTCGAGCGACGCGGCGCCGAGTTTCGACTGGGCTGTGCTCAAGGCCAACCGGGCGCGTGAGATCAGCCGCTTGAACGGCATCTACGGCAAGCTGCTGAAAGACGCCGGGGCCACACTCATCGCGGCCCGTGCGCACGTGGTGGGCGCGAACGCGGTCGCCGTCGACGGCCAGGTCCACACGGCCAAGAACGTTCTCGTCGCCACCGGCGGCCGGCCGGTCGTTCCCGCGATTCCCGGCGCCGAATTCGCGATCACGTCGAACGAGATCTTCGACCTGCCCGAGTTCCCGAACCGGCTGGTGGTGGTGGGCGGGGGTTACATCGCGTGCGAGTTCGCGTCGATCTTCTGCGGCCTGGGCGCGCAGGTGACGCAGCTCTACCGCGGCGAGCAGGTGCTGCGCGGGTTCGATGCCGACGTGCGCCAGTTCGTGGCGGCCGAGATGCGCAAGAAAGGGGTGGACATGCGCACCGGCGCCGACGTGGCGCGCATCGAGCGCGGCGCCGTCGCCTTGCGAGTCCACTTGCGCGACGGTGCGGTGATCGAAGCCGACAGCGTGCTCTACGCCACCGGCCGCAAGCCCAACACCGCCGGCCTGGGCCTGGCCGAACTCGGCGTGGCCTTGAGCCCCGAAGGCGCGGTGCTCGTCGACGAACACTACGCCACCAACGTGCCGGGCATTCACGCGCTCGGCGACGTGACCGACCGCGTCCAGCTCACGCCGGTGGCGCTGGCCGAAGCGATGGCGCTGGTCGACCGGCTGTTCGGCAGCGGGCGGCGTTCGGTCGACTACGAACTGATCCCCACCGCGGTGTTCACGCACCCGAGCATCGGCACCGTCGGCCTGCCCGAGCACGAAGCGCGGGCGCGGTACGCCAAGGTCCGCATCTACCGCAGCGACTTCAAGGCACTGAAGCACACCCTGTCGGGCAGCAGCGAACGCACGCTGATGAAACTGGTGGTCGACGACGCCAGCGACCGCGTGGTCGGCTTGCACATGGTCGGCGCCGACGCGGGCGAGATCGTCCAGGGTTTTGCCGTGGCGATGAAAGCCGGCGCGACCAAGGCCGTGTTCGATGCGACGATCGGCATTCACCCCACGGCGGCCGAAGAATTCGTGACCATGCGCGACGCGGTGGCATGATTCGCGGCTGCCCGAACCCCCTGTTGCCCACCATGTTCAACGCGACCCTCAAACCCCTTCTGCTGGCCTGCACGCTGCTCGTTGCTGGCGCCGCTCATTCGGCCGACAAGCCGAAAGAGGTCACCTTCGGCAAGGGCAAGGCGAGCGGCCCGGTGCTCACGCGCGATCAACTGCGCCAGTGCCTCACCCAGCAGGCGCAAGTGAAGAACGAAGAGGCCGAGCTCGTGAAGCTGCAGAACGGCCTGAACGCCGACAAGGCAGCGATCGTTCGATCCGGCGAGGTGTTGGGCGAGCAAGGCGCCGCGCTCGACCGCAGCAAGCCGGAACTCGTCACCGCCTACAACGAACAGGTGCTGGCACGCGACAAGGCGATCGACGAACTGCAGGCGCGTGGCGCGCAGTTCAACGAGCGTGCCGGTGCCGCCGGCGTGCAGCGAGAGGCCTTTGCCAAGGCGTGCGAGGGCCGCACCTACAACGAGATCGACGAGATCGCGATCCAGAAGGGCAAGTGAGGGTTCTGCCGGCGCGCTCCGGCACAAGCCCTAACATGGCGGCCTCTCCGACCCCGAGAACCACCATGCCGATTGCCACAAGCAACCCCCTGCTGCAGCCCTGGAACAAGTCCTACGGGCTGCCGCCTTTTGCCGAGGTGAAGCCCGAGCTGTTCGAGCCGGCCTTCGCGGCCGCCATCGAAGAGCACCGCGCCGAGGTCGACGCGATCGGCTGCAACCCGCAGGCGCCGAACTTCGAGAACACCATCGCCGCGTTCGACCGCAGCGGCCGCTTGCTCGACCGCATCGAGAGCCTGTTCTACAACCTCACTTCGAGCGAGACCTCGCCCGCGCTGCAGGCGGTGCAGATGCGCATGGCGCCGGTGCTCGCCGCGCATTCGAGCGCGATCTCGATGCACGCTGCGCTGTTCGAGCGCATCGACGCCTTGCACGAAGAGCGCGCGACGCTCGGGCTCACGGCGGAACAGCGGCGTCTGCTCGAACGCTTTCACGCCGACTTCGTACGCGACGGCGCGCGTCTGGCGCCGGCGCAGCAGAAGCGCTATGCCGAGGTCATGGCCAGCCTGGCCGAGCTGACCACCCGCTTCGGCCAGAACGTGCTGGCCGACGAGTCGGCCTACCAGCTCGTGCTGCGCACGCCGGCCGACTGCGCCGGCCTGCCCGAGTTCGTGCTCGCCGCCGCACGCCAGGCCGCGGCCGAACGCGGCATCACCGACGCGCTGGTGATCACGCTGTCGCGCTCGCACATCGTGCCCTTCCTCACCTTCTCGGAGCGCCGCGACCTGCGCGAGCAAGCCTGGCGTGCCTGGACAGCGCGCGGCGAGCACGACGGTGCATACGACAACCGCCCGGTGGCGCGCCAGATCCTCGCGCTGCGCAACGAGCAGGCCCGGCTGCAGGGCTTCGCGAGTTACGCCGACTACGCCCTGGCCGACACCATGGCCGGCCGCCAGGCGGCGGTGGCCGCCTTGCTCACGCAGGTGTGGGAACCGGCCAAGGCCCGTGCTGCCGAAGAACGCGAAGCGCTCGAAGCGATGGCCTTGTCGCGAGGCGAACAGCTCACGCTCGAACCCTGGGACTGGCGTTACTACAGCGAAAAGGTGCGGCAGGTGCGCTTCGACATCGACGAAGCGACCGTCAAGCCCTACTTCCCGCTCGACCGCATGGTGGAAGCCGCGTTCGACTGCGCCGAGCGCCTGTTCGGCCTGCGTTTCGTCGAACAAGCCGGTGTGAAGGCCTACCACCCCGACGTGAAGGTCTACGAGGTGCGTGACGCCGCGGGTCACCAGGTGGGCGTGTTCCTGCACGACAACTTCGCGCGCGCCAGCAAGCGCAGTGGGGCCTGGATGAGCACCTTCCGACGCCAGTCGCGCAACGGCGGCGAGGCGGTGACGCCGGTCGTCGTCAACAACAACAACTTCGCCAAGGGCGCGCCCGGCGAGCCCACGCTGCTGAGCTTCGACGACGCGACGACGCTGTTCCACGAGTTCGGCCACGGCCTGCACGGGCTGCTCTCGAGCGTGACCTACGAGCGGCTGTCGTGCACTTCGGTCCTGCGTGACTTCGTGGAGCTGCCCTCGCAGCTCTTCGAACACTGGTTGAGCGAACCCGAAGTGCTGAAGCGCCACGCGCGTCACTTCCAGACCGGTGAGCCCATTCCCGATGCGCTGATCGCCAGGCTGCTCGACGCGCGCCTGTTCAACCAGGGTTTCGAGACGGTGCGCTACACCGCCTCGGCGCTGGTCGACCTGGCGGCCCACGCGCTCACGCCGGAGCAAGCCCCCGACGTGGTCGAGTTCGAGCGCGCCGAACTGGCCCGCATCGGTGCGCCGGCGGTGGTGGGCATGAACCACCGCCTGGTGCATTTCCAGCACCTGTTCGCCGGTTCGGGCTACGCGGCGCAGTACTACGTCTACCTGTGGGCCGAGGTGCTGGAAGCCGACGGCTACGACGCTTTCGTCGAAGCCGGCAATGCTTTCGACCCCGCGGTGGCCGAGCGGCTGCGGCGGTTCATCTATTCGTCGGGCAACTCGCTCGAACCGGGCGCGGCCTACCAGGCCTTCCGCGGCCGCGCGCCGATCGCCCTGCCGATGCTCAAGCAGCGGGGCCTGGTGCCGCAGGGGCTTTGAGCGGCCCGGGCGTGGCGCCCGGGAACAAACGCTCCAGCGCGTCGAGAAAGGGCTTGAACCGGATCGGCTTGGTCCAGTAATCGTCGAAGCCTGCAGCCAGGCCACGCGCGATGTCTTCGGGCATGGCGTTGGCCGACAGT
Organism: Rhizobacter sp.; assembly: GCF_032229685.1. GTDB lineage: Bacteria > Pseudomonadota > Gammaproteobacteria > Burkholderiales > Burkholderiaceae_C > LMDS01. The sequence goes on from NZ_JAVTWP010000011.1 coordinate 55,026, forward strand.
GCAATGCAGGGCGTGGCCGCGGTCTCGGGCCGTGCGCGCAGCTGGCGCAGCACCTCGAAGCCGTCGAAGTCGGGCAACTGCAGGTCGACCAGGATCACGTCGGGGCGCAGGCTGAGCGCGCGGGCGACGCCGGCAGTGCCGGTGCTTTCGGACTCGATGCGCAGCCCCGGCAGGGTCTTGACGAGTTCTTCCACGAGCAACACGTTGACGCTGTTGTCCTCGATGTAGAGCAGGGTGCCGATGCGTTGCGGGCGGGGGGCGGCGGGGGCCGGATCGGCCGGCAAGGGCTCGGGTGCGGGCGCACCGGCCGAGGCCGGCAGCCTGAGCTCGAACACCGTGCCCTGGCCCACCAGGCTCGACGCGTGCACCTGCCCGCCCATGCCCTCGACCAGCGCTTTCACGACGGTGAGGCCGATGCCCGAGCCCTCGATGCCCTGCTTGTCCATCCCCAGTCGGTTGAAGGGCTCGAACAGGTGCGAGAGCTGCTCGCTGTCGAGGCCGCGGCCGGTGTCGCGCACCCGCAGGCACACCGAGGCAGCGCCGATCTCGGACTCGAGCACGACCTGGCCGCGCGGGCGGTTGTACTTGATGGCGTTGGCGAGCAGGTTGATCAGCACCTGGCGCAAGCGGATCGGGTCGGCCAGCACGGTGCCGGCCACCCCCTTGCCGTGCAACGCCACTTCGTGACGGGCCGCGAGCCCGGCCACCAGCGGCAGTGCCTGGGCCACCGCCGCGCCGAGATCGACGGCCTGCAGGTCGAGCCGCAGCGTGCCGGCTTCGAGGCTGGAAAGGTCGAGCACGTCGTTGATCAGCGCCAGCAGGTGTTCGCCGGCCGAGCGAATGTGACCGAGCTTGACCGACTGGCTGTGCGAGCGGTTGTTTTCGGGATCGCTTTGCAGCAGCTGCGTGAAACCGAGCACCGCGTTCAGCGGCGTGCGCAACTCGTGGCTCATGCGCGACAGGAACTGCGACTTGGCCTGGCTTTCGCGTTCGGCCAGCAGCGTCTTCTGGCGCGCTGCTTCGGCGTTCTTGCTCTCGGTCACGTCCCAGTTCACGCCGACACGGCGCGAAGGCCGGCCGTCGGCGCCCGACACCACGGCGGAGCGTGACGCGATCCAGCGGTAGCTGCCGTCGGGCAGCCGCACCCTGAACTCGTAGGCGCCGGGCAGGGCGGTGGTGTCGGTGTTGGCGTAGGAGTCGATCACGCCGGCCACGTCGTCGGGGTGCAGCAGTGCGAGCCGCTCTTCGCGGTTCAGCGCCTGCTCGCGCGGCTCGAGGCCACGCAGGCGAAACATCTGCTCGTCCCAGTGCGCGTGTTGGTTGTCGAGATCGGCTTCCCAGGTGCCGATGCCGGCGCCGCGTGTGATCAGCGCCGAGCGTTCGCTCGCCTGGTGCAGCGCGGCGAGCGCTTCGTGACGATCGGTCACGTCCATCGCGATGCCGAAGACCCGCAGGACGTCGGGGAGGCTGCGGTCGATGTCGGCCCGCAGCACCATCCAGCGGGTGCTGGCGTCGCGCCGAAGGGTGCGGAACTCGATTTCGATCGCACCCTGTGCGCCGCGCAGATAGTCGCGTGTGGCGGTGTGCACGCGGGTGCGGTCGTCGGGATGCACGCAGCGGCCGATCCACTCGGCGAGTGTCGGTGGGGCGCTGGCGCCGACCATGTCGAACAGCTCGTACATCTGCGCGTTCCACTCGGTCTGGATTTCGCCCACGCTCGTGGTCCAGATGCCGACGCGCGCAGCGCGGGCCGCCGCTTCGAGGCGCTGCGCCAATTCCTCGGCCCGTTGCGAGCGCTCGACCTGGTCGGTCACGTCGAGCGTGACGCCCAGAAAGGCGACGGCTTCGCCTGCCGCGTTGCGTTCGACCACACGGCGCACCAGCATGCGCCGCCAGGTGCCATCGGCTCGCCGGTGGCGCGCTTCCACGTCGACCGGTGCGGTGCTGGTCAGTGCCGCGACCGACGACGCCGCCAGCATGGCGACATCGTCGGGGTGGGCGTGCATGCGCGCTTCGTCGAGCGTGACGCCGTCGGGGCGGCGCGGAATGCCGAGCACCTTCAGCCCATGGTCGTTGTAGTGGACGCGCTGGGTTCGCAGGTCATGACGCCAGATGACGATGTCGGCCAGTTCGGCGGCGAGCTTCAGCTGGGCGGTCGTGCTGTCGAGCGACTGCGCGAGCTGGTAGACGGCGGTGTCGTCGACCATGATGCCCACCGCGCGCTCGGGCCGGCCTTCGGCAGAGTTCTTCACCTCCCACTGCGAGTGAATCTGCCGCGTGCTGCCGTCGTCGTGCATGACGCGGAAGCGCTGCGAGTAGCGCCCCGCCCGCAAGGTCGACTTCTCGAAGATCGAGGCCGACTGGTCTTCGGGATGCACGCGCGACCACGCGTCGGCGTAGTTGGGTGTGCCTTCGGTCGGCTCCATGCCCCAGAAGCCGAAAACATGGCGGTCCCAGCGGCCCACGCCCGACGGGATGTCGCGTTCCCAGACGCCGATCCGGCCGAAGTCCTGGGCCAGTTCGAGGTGTTCGGACTGCCGCTGCGCCACCGCGGCGAGCGCGCGGCTGGCGGTGGTGTCTTGCAAGGTCCACAGCGTGTGAGTGTCGACGCGTGTGGCGCGCGCCCGCAGCCACAGCGTGGCGCCCTCGCGGCCGCTCAGGCAGATCTCGTGGTCCACCGGCCATTCGCCGGTCTGCAGTGCCTTCAATACGCTGGCGTGGGCCACCTCGGCGCCAGGGCCGGGGTGCAGCAGGTCGAGCAGGTTCGTGCTCTGCGCGGCAGCATCGGCGGCCTGCAGGAAGGCGGCATTGGCCCACACGATCAACCCGTCGCCCGTTGTCATCACGAGCAGATCGTGACTCTGCCCGAGCCAGGCTGCCAACAGGGCTGGCGGCGGCGTGTCGGGGGGGAAGGAGGGGGCGTTCATCGAAGCGCCGAGGTTCGGCGCCGCAAGTCTAGCCCGCGGCTTCGCAGTGGCTGTTCACGCCTTCGAGACTTCCAGCACCAGCTTGCCGAAGTTCTCGCCGTTGAAGAGCTTGAGCAGCGTTTCGGGGAAGGTGTCGAGGCCGGCCACCACGTCTTCCTTGCTCTTCATGCGCCCGTCTTTCAGGTAGCCGGCCAGCTCGGCCACGGCCTGCGGGAAGCGCGCCACGTTGTCGAACACGACGATGCCTTCCATGCGCGCGCGGTGCACCAGCAGCGAGAGGTAGTTCTTCGGGCCTTGCACCGGCGTCGTGTTGTTGTACTGGCTGATCGCGCCGCAGATGATGATGCGGGCCTTCATCGCCAGGCGGGCGAGCACCGCGTCGAGGATCTCGCCGCCGACGTTGTCGAAGTAGATGTCGACGCCTTTCGGGCAATGCTCCTTCAAGCCTGCCTTCACGTCGCCGGCCTTGTAGTCGATGCACGCGTCGAAGCCCAGCTCCTTGACCACCCACTCGCACTTGGCAGCACCACCGGCGATGCCGACCACGCGGCAGCCCTTGATCTTCGCGAGCTGGCCCACGGTCTGGCCGACCGCACCGGCCGCGCCCGAGACCACCACCGTTTCACCCGGCTTGGGCTGGCCCACGTCCATCAGCCCGAAGTAGCCGGTCATGCCGGGCATGCCCAGCACGTTGAGCCACTGCGTGGGCGTGCCCAGGCGCAGGTCGATCTTGAACAGGCCCTGGCGCTTGAACTGCTCGGCCGGGATCAGGCAGTACTCCTGCACGCCGGGCGTGCAGCTGACCGTGTCGCCCACCGCGAAGGCCGGGCTCTTCGACGCGATCACGGTGCCGATGCCACCGGCGCGCATCACTTCGCCGATGCCGACCGGCGGGATGTAGCTCTTGCCTTCGTTCATCCAGCCGCGCATCGCCGGGTCGAGCGAGAGCGCGTTGACCTTGACCAGCACGCCGCCATCGGACGGCTCGACGACGGGTTCGGTCGTGAAGCTCCAGCCGTCGCGCGTGGGCAGGCCGTTCGGGCGTGCGGCGAGGCGGATCTGGTGGTTGGTCAGCGAGGTGAGCGTGGTCATGGTCTGTCTCCGGAGTTCGAGGGGCGAATCTTAGGCGCCACACGATGCCCGTCGCGTCTCTCAGGCGACGCGTGCCGCTTTCGTCGCGGGCATAAAAAAACCGCGGCGAGCCGCGGTTCTTGTTCAAGGCCGAAGCCCTGGGGTTTACAGCACGCGGATGTTCGCGGCTTGCAGGCCCTTCTGGCCTTGCTTGACTTCGAATTCGACGCGCTGGTTTTCCAGCAGGGTCTTGAAGCCGTTGCCCTGGATGTCACGGAAGTGGGCGAACAGGTCAGCGCCGCCCGCGTCTTGAGCGATGAAGCCGAAGCCCTTGCTCTCGTTGAACCACTTCACGGTACCGGTTTGGGTCGTCATGGGAAAAATCCTATCAATCATCAAAATAATGCGCCGCACATGCAGGCGCATGCAGCAACACTCAAGAAACGATCAGGGGATTTCTAACGATGCCCACCGCGAGAACCGAGGCAGGTAGAAGAAGAACCACGAACAAACTGTCTTGCGTATAACTGTGGGCTGGAATGTACACGAAACGGCGTGACAGTGCGGTGGCCTGTGGTCTGCAGACAACCAGGGCTTGATCCAGAATCGGCGCAGACCTGTGTTGCACCCAAGGAGCGAACATGCCCGCCGACCCCCAGACCCACACGCCACCCACCGACTGGAAGACGCTCGGCGTGCGCGTGGTCGGCGCTGACCAGCTCGACGCCAACACCGCGCAAACCCCTGGCATGGACCGCAAAGCTGCGATCAATTTCGCGCGCATGGGTGCGCAGAAACTCTGGGCCGGTACCGTGCACATCCATGCCGGTGCGAAGACCGGCGCCCACCACCACGGCCCGCTCGAGAGCGTGATCTACGTCGTGAAAGGCCGGGCCCGCATGCGCTGGGGCGAGAAGCTCGAATTCACCGCCGAGGCCGGGCCGGGCGACTTCATCTACGTGCCACCGTTCGTGCCGCACCAGGAAATCAACGCCAGCCCGACCGAAAAGCTCGAATGCGTGCTGGTGCGCAGCGACGGCGAAGCCGTGGCCGTGAACCTCGACATCGAGCCGATCGAAAAACCCGAATCCGTGCGCTGGATCGACCCGACCCATCCTCAAGGCTGACGTGGCTTCACTCCGACTTTCCGTTCTCGACCAATCGGTCTCGCTCGCCGGCAGCACCGAAGACGCGGCGATCCGCGACACGCTCGACCTGGCGCAGCACTGCGAGCGCCTTGGTTATGCGCGCTTCTGGGTCAGCGAACACCACGGTTTGCCGACCATCATCGGCAGTGCGCCCGAGATGTTGATGGCGGCCATCGCCGCGCGCACCACGCGCATCCGCATCGGCAGCGCCGGCGTGATGCTGCCGCACTACAGCGCGCTCAAGGTGGCCGAGCAGTTCCGCGTGCTGGAAGCGCTGGCGCCGGGCCGCATCGACCTCGGGGTGGGCCGCGCACCGGGTGGCGACATGCGCACCGCGCGCGCACTGAACCCGAACGCCCACGCCGCAGCCGACGACTTTCCGGAGCAGGTGCGTGACCTGCAGGCTTGGACCACGTTGCCTTCGCACCATGGCATCACCGCGCACCCGCGCGGGCCGCACGCACCCGAGGTCTGGATCCTCGGCAGCTCGAACTACGGCGCGCAGCTCGCGGCGCACTTCGGTTTGCCTTATGCCTTCGCCTACTTCTTCGTCGACGGGCAGGGTGCCGAAGAAGCGCTGGCGATCTACCGCCGCCTTTACCAGCCGAGCGAGCGCCACCCCGTGGCACAGCCGACGGTCTGCGTCTGGGCGTTGGTGGCCGACACGCATGAAGAAGCCTGCCACCACGCGCTCGGCCGCGAACGCTGGCGTGTCGACCGGGCGCGTGGCGTGCTCGGGCCGCTGCAGTCGCCCGACGTGATCGCGGCGCGCGGCTTCACTGCCGACGAATGGCCGACGGTCGAAGCGATGCGCGCCAAGGCCTTCGTCGGCACGGCGGCGCAGGTGGGCGAACAGTTGCGTGCGCTGGCGAGCGAACTGCAGCTCGACGAACTGGTGGTCAACACCTGGGCGCACGACCCGGCGGCGAGGCGCACTTCTTACGCGCTGCTGGCGCAAGAGTTCGGGCTGCAGGCATGACACAGGTCGACTTCGAATTGCGCGGCGAGTACATCACGCTCGACGCGCTGCTCAAGGCCACGGGCCTCGCGCCAAGTGGCGGCGTGGCGAAGCTGATGGTGGCCGACGGCCTGGTTCAGGTCGACGGCCGCGAAGAACTGCGCAAGACCTGCAAGATCCGCAGCGGCCAGGTCGTGAGCCTGCAGGGCACGCGCATCAGCGTGCGTTGAGCAGTCACTGCTTCTTGGCGGGCGGCTTGCTGGCCGCTGGCGGCTCGGGCTTGTAGTCGCCGAGCGTGGTCTTGGCCGGGCAGAACGAGAATGCAGGGCACTTCTTGCACCCGACAGCGATGGCGATGGGGCAGACGACCATGGTGTTCCTCCGGGGTCAGCACACGGTGGAGCGCAGCATACGGGTCTTCGCCGGCAAATCACAGGTGCACAACCCTGCCGCGAAGCGCGGCATGATGGCGGCATGACGACACTGCTTCTCAACCCGCCCATCACCGCGCCGCGCGATCTTCTGCAGTCGATGCGCGTGCGTGGCCACGCCGCGCTCAGCCCGAGCGGCTTGTGCGAGCTGTTGCCAGCGAGGCTGGCCGAACTCGATGCGCTGCGCCCTTCATGGGATGACTTGCCACCCGACGCCTACCTGCGCGACGGCGGCCGCTACCGGCGCCGGCGCCATTCTTGCTTCGTGGTCGAGGGTGATGCGGTGCGGCAGGTGCCGCACCGTGCGCACTGGCAGCCGCTCGAATACAACGCGCTGCACGGCGGGCTCGAGCGCTGGTTTGAACCGATGCAGGCCGATGTGATCGGGCGGCCCGTGTGGTCGCGCCTCCTGGGGGCGCTCAGCGCACAGTGCTCGGGCTGGAGCCGCGCGCAACCGTGGTTCGTCGAAGCGCATCAGTTCCGCATCGACACCACCGACGGCATCGGCCGGCCCACGCCCGAAGGTGCGCACCGCGACGGTGTCGATTTCGTGGCCGTGCTGCTCGTGGACCGGGTGCAGGTGAAGGGTGGCGAAACCCGTGTCTTCGAAGCCGACGGCCCGGCCGGCCTGCGCTTCACGATGAGCGAACCCTGGACCACGCTGCTCATCGACGACGCGCGCGTGGTGCACGAGAGCACGCCGATCCAGCCGATCGGCGAGGGCGCGCACCGCGACACGCTGGTGCTGACGTTTCGCAGCGGCGGGTTTCAGGGGCCGGCAGCGGGTTGAATCTGCGCTGAACGCCGTTCAGGCGTCGCGCACGTCGGCCACCGGGTTCGTGCCGAAGTCGGCCCGGTTCAGGAAGGCGATGATCCGCGCCGCGGCGTCGCCGGGTGACGTGAGCTGCCCGTTCTCCTTCAGGCCGATGAAGTTCGACTTGTCGGGGAACGCGGCGGGATCGGCTGCGCGCAGATGAACCTGCATGTCAGTGTCGATCACGCCGGGTGCGAGCGAGACAACGCGCGCGCCGTTCGCCTGCAAGGCTTCGTCGAGCGCCAGCACGCGGCTGTAGTGGTCGAGCCCGGCCTTGGCGGCGCTGTAGGGCGCCTGCGCCGCCATGGCGCGGCGGCCCAGGCCGGACGAGACGTTGAGCACGCGCTTCTTGGCAGCCCAGTGGCGAGTGGCGCGCAGGAACGCAGCGCACAACAACATCGGCGCTTCGAGGCCGACACGCAAGGAGGCCGACAACTCCGCGTCGGTGCAGGTGTCGACTGGCCCGATGCGCGTCAACGCCGCGGCATTGTTGATCAGCGTGGCGCTGGCGAAGCTGCCCGCGTCGAGCGCGCTGAGCCATGACTGCAAACGCGCGGCGGCTTCGATCGGCAGCGCCAGATCGGCAGCCCATTGTTCGCACACGACGCCGGCGGCCTGCGCTCGCGACGCCAGCGCCTGATTCACGTGACGCGACAGGCACAGCAGCCGATTGCCCGGCTGCAGCAGTTGTTCGGCGATGGCGGCGCCCATGCCCCGCGACGCGCCGGTGATGATGAAAAGATGCTGGGTCATGCGAGCCTTGTGGGTGAGAGAGGGCCAACAAAAAGGGGCCGAAGCCCCTGGATGTTGAAGCAGATCGGCGCGCCGATCAATGGCTTTGCTGGATGCCGGCGATGGCCCATTCGCGGCTGCCGTCGGTCGGCTTCACCATGTGCCAGATCTCGTCGAACGGGTTAGCCACACCGTCCTTGTCTTCGCGGATCAGGCCGTGGAAGCGCACGCTGACGATCTGGCGTTCGCTCTCGGTCGCGAAGTCGAGCACCTCGGCGTCGATCTTGACCACATCGGTCTGCTGCGTGCTGGCACCGCGCTCCTGCAACTCGAGGCGGATCGACGCGAACATTTCCGGCGTGGTGAAGTTGCGCAGGTCGTTCAGATCGGAAGCGTCGTTTGCCGCCTGCAGGCGAATGAAGATCATCTTCGCGATGCGCTCGAAGGCCGCAGTGTCGAAGCCTTCGGGCAGGCTCCCGGCGGTGGCCGCAGCGGCCACCGGCAGCGCGACCGGCGCAGCGGCGGCGGCCGAGCCCCAACCCGAGCCGCCCAGTGGCGCCGGCGGGTTGTTGTTGCCGGCGCCGGCACCGGCGAACTGCATGCCGTTCGGTGTGGCCATCGCCGGGCGCGCGTTGCCGCGGCCGAAGCGGGCCATCAGGAAGCGGATGGCCACGAAAGCGACCAGCCCCAACAGCACCATCATGATGATGTTGCCGAACTCGGCGCCCAAGCCCAGGTGGCTCATCAATGCAGCGATGCCCAGACCGGCGGCCAGGCCGGCGAGCGGGCCCATCCACGAGCGCTTCGGCGTGGCCGCTGCTGCGGCGGCGGGCGCTGCTGCTGCAGCAGCCGGTGCCGCTTGCGCGGGCTTGGCCGGTGTGGCGTCGGGCGTGCTGCGCGCCGGCATGCTGCGCTGCATGCCCGACGAGCCACCACCGCCCAGGCGCTTGGCTTCGCTCACCGCAGGGGCCATGCCGGCTGCGAACACGGCCATCGACAGAGCCAAGATCAAGGATTTCATTGCCACGTCCTTCTGGAGTTCAAGAGCCGAACAAACGGCGCGATCATACGAGGCGCCAAAGACCCTTTTCGAAGATGTGGCCGCGTTGCAGAAAAGCAAGTGAAGCAGCGCTCGGCCCACGGGCGGTTGACGCGGTCGCCCGCATCGCCGCATACTGCGCGCCGTTGCGAAGCGAGCCGCTTCGTTCCGACCCGATCCACGATTCGCAGGAGGTGCCCCATGAAGACATTCAACACTGCCCTCACGTCGGCCGCCGCCTGAGCCTGCGCTTTCGTACTCGTTGAACTTTCAGGTGCCTCCCCGGCACCGTGCCCCGAGTTCTTCGGGGCGCTGACCGAGCACTGATCCTTCGCACGGCTTCACGCCGCTGCCGACCTCTTTTCCCCACCACGGGCCTGACGCACACCTGCGTCCTGGCCGACCGGCGCGTGGCTGCGTGCAGCCCGCGTCTTCGGAAACGAAGGTTCACGATCACATGATCCAGATTCATTTCGAACGCCTGCGCACACTCGGCCTCACGCCGGCGCTGGCCCATCTCGCTGCCACCCTTTCACCGGAGACCCCTGACGACTCGAGACAACTGCTGCGGCTCACCGAAGTGCACCGCGAAACCGTGCGGCTGCACGATGGCGAAGAAGAACACGACGCGCGTGTGCTGCCCCGTCTCACGCGTGCGCTGGCCGATGAAGAGAGCGCGCTCGCGGTCGGCGACTGGGTGCTGGCCGAGTGCGACCTGCACGGCCAGCGCTGGGTCACGGCGCGTGTGCCGCCGCTGTCGCGCATCGTGCGGCGCGACGCCGACGGCCGGCGCCACCCGGTCGTCAGCAATGTCGACACGGCTTTGCTGGTGATGGGCCTCGACGACGACTTCAACCCGCGCCGGCTCGAGCGTTACCTGGCGCTCGTGCAGGCCAGCGACGTGCTGCCGGTTGTCGTGTTGACCAAGGCCGACGTGATCGCGCGCACCGAGGGTGCGCTCGAAGCGCGCATCGCTTCGCTGCAAGGGCGATTGCCGGCGCAGGTCGATCTGCTCGCCGTCGATGGCACCGACCCGCACACCCGGCATCGCCTGCTCGCCTACCTGGGCGCGGGCCAGACGCTGGTGGTGCTCGGTTCATCGGGGGCCGGCAAGTCGACACTCACCAACACGCTGATCGGCGCAGCGGTGCAAGACACCGGTGCGGTGCGCGAGCACGACAGCCGAGGCAAACACACCACCACCTCGCGTTCGCTGCACTGCCTGGCGGGCGGCGCCTGCGTGATCGATACGCCGGGTCTGCGCACGCTGCGGCCCGACATCGACGAGGCGGCGCTGTCGGCGACCTTCGGCGACATCGAATCGCTGGCCGCGAGCTGCCGCTTTCGTGATTGCAGGCACCACGACGAACCGGGTTGCGCCGTGCGCGAAGGCGTGGGCAGCGACCGCCTGCGCAACTACCACAAGCTCTTGCGCGAAGCGCGGCGCGACACGATGAGCGTGCTCGAACGGCAGCAGCAAGTGTCGGTATGGAAACAGCGTGGCAAGGCCTCGCGCGAACGCCAGCGCATGAAACACGGCAGCGGTTAGGAACGCGACGGCCCCGGTTCAGAAGGGCGCGGCTGACTCGAACGCCATCGGCGCGCCGCTCGTCGGGTGCACGAAGCGCAACGCGCTCGCGTGCAGCAGCAAACGCCCGGCCTGCGCTTGCACCGCGGGTGGCGCGTAGAGCGTGTCGCCGACGATCGGGTGGCCGATGCTCAGCAGGTGCACACGCAACTGGTGTGCACGACCCGTCACGGGTTCCAGCTCGACGCGTGTGGTGCCTGCGGCCTCATCGCGTGCGAGCACGCGGCAGCGCGTGAGCGACGGCTTGCCGTGCTCGTGATCGACTTTCTGCTTCGGGCGGTTCGGCCAATCGGCGATCAGCGGCAGGTTGATCTCGCTGCTGTCTGCTTCGACGCGGCCGCTCACGACCGCGGTGTAGCGCTTGTGCACCTCGCGGGCCGCGAAAGCGATGCTCAGGCTGCGCTGCGCCGCGGCACCACGCGCGAACAGCATCAGGCCCGAGGTGGCCATGTCGAGCCGGTGCACGATCAACGCGTCGCCGAACATCGCTTGCACCCGCGAGGACACGCAGTCCTGCAGGTGTTCGCCGCGGCCTGGCACCGACAACAAGCCGGCAGGTTTGATGACGACGATGCAAGCGGCATCGTCGTACACGGCCGAGAGCGAAACGTGCTCCGCCATCAGCGCGTGCGCGCCTGCATCTGCCCCGAGCCCAACATCCGCAAGCCGGGTTTGCCGGCCAGCGCGGCCGCCAGCAGAGCAGTTGCCACCGCACTCGCCTGGATCGGCCGCACGCCTTTGGGCACCATCCACATCACCGGAGAAAAGAGCCGCGTCGCCCAGACTTCGCCGCTGCGCACCGGCTGGCCGAGTGCGGCGCGGTCGCCCATCAGCAAGGAAGGCTGGGCGATGGTGACCGACTCATAACCGAGCGCGGCCACCGCGGCCTGCATGTCACCTTTCACGCGGTTGTAGAACACCCGCGAGTTCGCGTCGGCACCGAGCGCGGACACGACCGCCAGCCGCTGCGCGCCGGCGGCTCGCGCAGCGCGCGCCGTGTTGAGCACGAAGTCGAAATCGACCTGGCGAAACGCGGCTTCGGAACCCGCCACCTTGATCGTGGTGCCGAGCGCAATGTAGACGTCGTCGACCTTCGGGAACGGCTGCGGCAGGTGCGCGAAGTCGACCGTCTGGAACGTGACCTTGGGGTGGGTTTCGATGCCGCTGACGGCCCGGCGCACCAGCACGTGCACGAGCGAGTAGGCCTCGCTCTGTTCGAGCAGCGGCAGCAGCGCACGGCCGATCAGGCCGGTGGCGCCCGCCAGCAGTGCGGTGCGGGGTAGCGCTTTCGGTGCTTGTTTCGAGCCCATGCGGGCGCACTGTACCCGCCGCGCGTGCGCCGGGTTGTGTCCAATTCCTGCCGTGTGGCGCGGGGCGCCACCGGCCGGGTGAGGTCAGCGCTTGGGTTGGCCCAGGCGTGCAGGCGGGCGGCCGCTGCGTTGGCCGTCGGGGCGTGCGCCGCCCGGGCGTGCCGGCGAGCGCGAATCGTTGCCGCCACGCTGGCCACCACCACCGCCGCCGCCACCATGGCCGCCCCGGCCACCACCGCCGGCGTGATGGCGATGCCCGCCGCGGCCAGCGCCTTCGCCGATCACCATGCGGCCGAGCACGATCGGCTCGGCCTTTTCGCTGGGGTGCGGCTCGAAGCCGGGGACGATCTCTTTCGGGATCTCGCGTTTGATGAGGCGTTCGATGTCACGCAGGAAGCCGTTCTCGTCCACGCACACCAGCGACACCGCTTCGCCCTTGGCGCCGGCGCGGCCGGTGCGGCCGATGCGGTGCACATAGTCTTCGGGCACGTTGGGCAGCTCGTAGTTCACCACGTGCGGCAGCATGTCGATGTCGATGCCGCGCGCGGCGATGTCGGTCGCGACCAGCACGGTGAGGTCGCCGGTCTTGAACTCGGCCAGCGCCTTGGTGCGGGCGGTCTGGCTCTTGTTGCCGTGGATCGCCATCGCGCTGATGTTCGCCTTCAGCAGGTGTTCGACGAGCCGGTTCGCGCCGTGTTTCATGCGCGTGAAGACGAGCACCTGGTCCCAGTCGTTCTCTTTGATGAGGTGGATCAGCAGATCCTTCTTCATCTCGCGGCCGACCGGGTGCACCTTCTGGGCGATCTGGTCGTTGGTCTGGTTGCGGCGCGCCACTTCGATCAGCACCGGCTTATTCAGAAGGCGGTCGGCCAGGGCCTTGATCTCGTCGCTGAAGGTGGCGCTGAAGAGCAGGCTCTGCTTCTTCGCCGGCAGCACCGCGAGCACCTTCTTGATGTCGTGGATGAAACCCATGTCGAGCATGCGGTCGGCCTCATCCAGCACGAAGATCTCGATGTGCGAGAGGTCGAGGGTGCGCTGCTGGTGGTGGTCGAGCAAGCGGCCGGGCGTGGCCACGAGGATGTCGACGCCGCGGCGCAGCTTGTCGATCTGCGGCTGCATGCCGACGCCGCCGAACATCACCATGCTGGTGAGCTTCGAGTGCTTGCCGTAGGTGCGAACGCTTTCTTCGACCTGCGCGGCGAGTTCGCGGGTGGGGGTGAGGATCAGCGCGCGGATGGGCAGCTTGCCCTTCGCATCGCGCGCCGCGGGGTTGGCCATGAGGCGGTGCAGCATCGGCAGCACGAAGCCGGCGGTCTTGCCGGTGCCGGTTTGTGCGCCGCCCATCACGTCGCCACCGGAAAGCACGGCCGGAATGGCCTGCAACTGGATCGGCGTGGGGGTGGTGTAGCCGTATTCCGCAACGGCACGCAGCAAGGGCTCGGCGAGGCCGAGAGTGTCAAAGGACATGGGATTCCAAACGGGGAGGGGTCGGCCTGTCGCTCTTACTTCGGGCGCCAGTCGCAGGCAGAAGGAGCTTGTTCGAGCGCGGGGCTCGGGTCAGAAATGACGTCAGCGCAGTGACTGGGTGCTGGGCTGGTGGCCGCATTGTACCGGGCAAACCCTCGGGCGCCGGCCGTTCCGGGATAATCGTGCATTCCGCCCGCATCGGCCAAGCCCTGCCGCTTGCGCGATCCGCCGACATCGGGGATTGCCTGCCACCACAGGTCGGGCCACCCTCCACCCATCCACTCGAAAGAACCATGGCGCAATACGTCTTCACAATGAATCGGGTCGGCAAGATCGTGCCGCCGAAGCGTCAGATCCTGAAGGACATCTCGCTCAGCTTCTTCCCCGGCGCCAAGATCGGCGTGCTCGGCACCAACGGCTCGGGCAAGTCGACCTTGCTGAAGATCATGGCCGGCATCGACCACGACATCGAAGGCGAAGCCACGCCGATGCCCGACCTGAAGATCGGCTACTTGCCGCAAGAGCCGGTGATGAATGCCGACCAGACCGTGCGCCAGGCCGTCGAAGAAGGCATCGGCGGCGCGCTGGCAGCGAAGAAGCGCCTCGACGAGGTGTACGCCGAATACGGCGAAGAGAACGCAGACTTCGACAAGCTCGCCGCCGAGCAGGCCGAGCTCGAAGCCATCATCGCGGCCAGCGGCAGCGAGAACACCGACCAACAGCTCGAGATCGCGGCCGACGCGCTGCGCCTGCCGCCCTGGGACGCCGTTGTTGGCGTGCTCTCTGGCGGCGAAAAACGCCGTGTGGCCTTGTGCCGCCTGCTGCTCAGCAAGCCCGACATGCTGCTGCTCGACGAACCCACCAACCACCTCGACGCCGAATCGGTCGACTGGCTCGAGCAGTTTCTTCAGCGTTACCCGGGCACCGTGGTCGCGATCACCCACGACCGCTACTTCCTCGACAACGCGGCCGAGTGGATTCTCGAACTCGACCGCGGCCGTGGCATTCCGTACAAGGGCAACTACAGCACCTGGCTCGAGCAGAAGGAAGCGCGCATCGAGCAGGAGCAGAAGACCGAAGACGCACGCACCCGCGCGATGAAAAAAGAGCTCGAATGGGTGCGCGCCAACCCGAAGGGCCGCCAGGCCAAGAGCAAGGCACGTCTGGCCCGGTTCGAGGAACTGTCGGACACCGACTACCAGAAGCGCAACGAGACCAACGAGATCTTCATCCCGGTCGGCGAGCGCCTGGGCAACGAAGTGCTCGAGTTCGAGAACGTCACCAAGAGCTTCGGCGACCGCGTGCTGATCGACAACCTGAGCTTCAAGGTGCCGGCTGGCGCGATCGTGGGCATCATCGGCCCGAACGGCGCCGGCAAGTCGACGCTCTTCCGCATGATCGCCGGCAAGGAACAACCCGATTCCGGCAGCGTGAAGATCGGCCCGACGGTGCGCATGGCCTTCGTCGACCAGAGCCGCGAAGACCTGCAGGCCGACAAGACGGTGTGGCAAGACGTGTCGGGCGGGCTCGACAACATCGTCGTCGGCAAGTTCGTGATGCCGTCGCGGGCCTACATCGGGCGCTTCAACTTCAAGGGCAACGACCAGCAGAAGCTGGTCGGAAGCCTGTCGGGCGGCGAACGTGGCCGCCTGCACCTGGCCAAGACTCTGGCGCAGGGCGGCAACGTGCTGATGCTCGACGAACCGTCGAACGACCTCGACGTGGAAACGCTGCGCGCGCTCGAAGACGCGCTGCTGGAGTTTGCGGGCTCGCTGATGGTCATCAGCCACGACCGCTGGTTCCTCGACCGCATCGCCACGCACATCCTGGCCTGCGAAGGCGACTCGAAATGGGTCTTCTTCGACGGCAACTACCAGGAATACGAAGCCGACAAGAAACGCCGCTTGGGCGAAGAAGGCGCACGCCCGCACCGCCTGCGCTACAAGGCGCTGAAGTAAGCGGAGCGCTCGCCACACGATGCCGCTGCAGCCCGCCACACCGAGCCGACCGGGCGAAGCCCGGCCTGCTGGTTTGGCGCTGCAGGACTTCGAGCCGCTGTGGAAGGCCGAGCAGGTGCTGCTCGACGGGTGCCTGAGCGGCGGCATCGCCAAGGTCGGCTACCAGCGCCCGCGCGCGGCCTCGCCCGAGGTGGCCCTGCGCGCCGAATTCGTGGCTTTCCTGGCGCGTGGTGGCGCACGTGGCGCGCGCCCGCGCGGCCGGCGCATCCAGTTGATGGGGGCGTGGATCGTGGGGCGCCTCAACCTGGTCGACACGTCCGTGCCAGTGAGCCTGTGGTTCTACCGCTGCCACTTCGACACCACTTTGCTGCTCGACGCCGCGCGCATCGCCGGCAGCCTGGGCCTGCCCGACTGTTCGCTGCCGGGCCTGCGCGCTGAGGCCTGCGTGATCGTCGGCGAACTGGCGTTGAACTCAGGCTGCAGCGTGCAGGGCGAAGTGCGGCTCTCGCACGCGAAGATCCTGCGCGACTTCAACTGCGAACGTGCGCAGTTCGGTGTCGAGTCAGACCCACGGGCCACGACCACCCAGCCGCTGGTGGCCGACGGCGCGCGCATCGGCGGTGACCTCATCATCTCGGCCGGCTTCGCGGCGATCGGCGAAGTGCGGTTCGTCGGCGTCACGGTCGGTGGTGACATCCGTGCCGACAAGGCCCGGCTCACGGCCCGCATCGACAGCCAGGGCGGGCGCGGCGACGCGCTCAACCTCGACCGCGTCGTCGTGGCCGGCAACGTCTACCTCGACAGCGGCTTCTCGGCCTCGGGCCGGGTGCGCCTGCAGCGCGCGCGCATCGAGGGCAACCTCGACTGCACCGGTGCCGGTTTCGACGCCGCCGGTGACCTGGGCTGGGACCAGAACCCGGCCCTGCTGCTCGAGCGCACCCGCGTCGGCGGCGTGCTGTGCCTGCGCGAACTGCAGACGCCGCTGATCGGCGCGTCGCTCACCGGGGCCCGCGCCGGCGCGCTCGCCGACGACGCCAGCACCTGGGGCCAGCGCCTCGTGCTCGACGACTTCAAGTACCGCCGCTTCGCCCAAGGCGCGCCTGTCGACGCGGCGTTCCGGCTCGACTGGCTGGGGCGCCAGGAGCCGCTGCACCTCGACGAAGACTACCGGCCGGAACCGTGGCGGCGCCTGATCAGCGTGCTGCGCCGCACCGGCCGCGCGCATGGCGCGAGCCTGGTGTTCATGCAGCGCGAGCGCCACCTCGGGCGCATCGGGCGCATCGCTGCCGAAGTGCCGGCGGCGCTGCGCTGGCTGCCGCGTGCCTGCCACCGGCTTTACGGCGTCGTCGCCGGCTACGGTGAACGGCCGCTGCGCCTGGTCAGTGCGATGGTGCTGGTGTGGCTGCTGTGCGGTGCGGCCTACTGGGCCGCGAACGAAGAGCGCGCGATCGCCCCGACACGGACTACGGCCCGCATCGCGCCCGATTTCCACCCGTGGCTCTATTCGCTCGACCTGCTTCTGCCGATGGTCGACCTGCGCCAGGCGCGCGAATGGGCGCCGTTACCACCCGAAGCGGCGCGGCCCGACGATTTGTGGCGCAGTGTCACGCCCGCGCTGACCTGGTTCGAATCGATCTTCGGCTGGGCGGCCGCGCTGCTGCTGCTCGTGGCCGTGAGCGGCGTGACCGACCGCGACCGGCGCGTGCTGGCGTGACATTCGCGGCAGTCTGGCTCGCCGGGCACGTGTTGTAGGGCTTTGGCACGCGCCACGAGCAGCCGCTTCGACGAAACTGCAGCATCGCCAAGTCGGCGGTGCCGCTGCGCCGCCCCTGCCAGACTCAGCCCATGAGACATGCCGCCCGAATCCTGCTGATCGCCCTGATGGCCCTGCTGTCGGGTTGCGCCTCATGGCTGCCCGGCTGGGTGCGGCCGGGCGCCGTGGTGCAGGTCGGCACGGCGCCGGCGATCTCGGCGTCGGGCGTGCCGCCCGGCAGCCCGCAACCCGGCGGCCCGCCGCCGAGCAACCTGCAGCCGTTCGCGGCGGTGGTGCGCGACGCGCAGAAGATCGAAGGCCTGTTCACGCTCTACCGGCGTGAAGAGCGGGCCTTTCTCGAGCTCAAACCCGAAGACTTCGGCAAGCCGTTCTTCCTGTCGCCCAAGGTCACCACCGGCATCGGCGAGGCCTGGTTGTTCGGCGGCCTGTTCGAAGACGCGCGTCTGGTCGAGTTCCGCCGCATCAACAACCAGGTGCAACTGCTGGCGCGCAACACGCGCTACGTGGCGCCGGCCGGCACGCCCGAAGCGCGTGCCCTCACGGCGGCGTTCTCGCCGAGCCTGCTGGCCAGCGCGGCCGTGCTGAGCCAGCCGAACCCGGCGACCAAGTCGGTGCTCGTCGACCTGAACAGCCTGTTCCTGAACGACATGCTCGGGCGCGCCGCCGACCTGCAGCGCACCTACCGCCAGGGTTACGGCTTCGACCCGCGCAACTCGGCCATCACGGCCGTGCGTGGCAAGCCCGAAAGCGTGGTGATCGAGGTGCTGGCGCACTACGCCACCGGCTCCATCAGCGCGCCGCAGTTCGGCGCGCCGCCGGGCTCGCCGGTGCCGACCGTGCCGCGCAGCGTGCCCGACCCGCGCAGCCTGTTCATGACGCTGCAGTACGCGCTGACGCGTCTGCCCGACCAGCCCATGGCGGCACGGCGGCCCGACCCGCGCATCGGCCACTTCACGTCGACCTTGCAGGACTTCGGCAGCGACACGGCGCGCTCGCCCACGGTGCGCCAGATCAACCGCTGGCGGCTCGAGAAGAAAGACCCGTCGGCGGCGATGTCCGAGCCGGTCAAACCGCTCGTCTACTGGCTCGACCGCAGCATCCCGCTGCAGTACCGCGACACGATCCGCGCCGGCATCCTGGAATGGAACAAGGCCTTCGAGGCGATCGGCTTCACGAACGCGATCGAGGTCAAGGTGCAGGCCGACGATGCCGACTTCGACACCTTCGACCCGGGCTTGTCGGCAGTGCGCTGGATGAGCAACAGCGGCCCGTCGTTCGTGGCCATCGGCATGAGCCATGTCGACCCGCGCAGTGGCGAGATCCTGGCCAGCAACATCGCCATCGAGGCCTTCGCCGCGCGCAGCCGGCGCACCCAGCGCGCGCAGGTGTTGCCGCCCAGCACGATCGACTGGCGCCGCCTGCTGCAGGCGCCCGCCGACCCGGGCGAACATGCCGGGCACGAGCACCCCGACCCGAGCCGCTGCGAATACGCCGACCTGGCCGGCCAGCAACTCGCCTACGGCGTGGACGTGCTCGCTGCGCGTGGCGAGCTCGCCCCCGAAGGCCCGGAAGCGCAGCAGTTCGTGCTCGAATTCCTGAAGGAAGTGACGATGCACGAGGTCGGCCACACGCTCGGCCTGCGACACAACTTTCGTGCTTCCAAGGTCTACAGCGACGTTCAGCTTTCCGACCCCGAGTTCACGCGCCGCAACGCGCTGGCCGGCTCGGTGATGGACTACGCGCCGATCAACCTCGCCGCACCCGGCGGCCGCCCGGTCGCGCCTTTCCAGGGCGCGCTCGGCCCTTACGATCTGTGGGCCATCGAATACGCCTACAAGCCGATCGCGCTGGCCGACGAGAAGGCTGAGCTGGCGCGCATCGCCGCGCGCAGCAGCGAGCCCGAGCTTGCTTACGGCACCGACGAAGACAACTTTCTCGGCATCGACCCTGACGCGCTGCAATACGACCTGGGCAGCGACGCCGTGGCCTTCGCACGCAAGCGCCTGGCGATCGCGCGCGACCTGTTCCAGCGCCAGGAATCGCGCCTGCTCTCGCCCGATGAAGACTACGCCTCGCTGCGCCGCTCGCTCGACTTCGCGGTGGCCGACGCAGCCGGCGCGGTCGGCGTGCTGGCGCGCCAGATTGGTGGCGTGCGCACCTTGCGCGACTACCCCGGCAGCGGGCGCGACCCGCTGCAACCCGTGCCCGCTTCGGTGCAGCGTGAAGCGCTCGACGTGATGTCGCGCAGCCTGTTCGCGGCCGACAGCCTGGTGGTGTCGCCAGCCTTGCAGCGGCGCCTGGCACCCGACTTCCAGGAGCGTGGCGAGGCGTTGTACGGCGGTGAAGGCTCGGTCGCCACCGACTTTTCGCTGACGCAGCGTGTGCTCGGCCTGCAGCGAGCTTTGCTCGGCCAGCTGATGAGCGACGCCGTGGCCGCGCGCATCATCGACAGCCAGGGCAAGACCAGCCGCCGCGAAGACGCGTTTCAGCTGTCGGAGCTGTACGGCCGACTGGAGCGCGACGTCTGGAGCGAGCTGGCCAGTGGCACCGACATCGGCGCGCCGCGCCGCGAGCTGCAGCGCGAATACATCAACCGCGTGTCGGCGATGCTGCTGCGTCCCAGCCCTTCCGGCCGGGCTGACGCGCGCAGCCTGGTGCGCTCACGGGCGCAGGCCTTGTCGACCCGCATCGCGGCTGCGGCCGTGCGCCCCGGCCTCGGGGCCGATGCCCGTGCCCATCTGCGCGACTCGGCCGACACCTTGTCGCAGGCCTTGTCGGCGCGTTTGTTGCGGTCGGGCCTGTAGAGCGCTTCACTGCAGGCGTTGCGCGCCTGGCTCGGTCAGGGCCGTGCTGGCGACCGCCGAAGCGGCCTGCAGGCGGCGGCCGATCACTTCCACGCTGGGCAGTTGCACCACCGGGGCTTGCGCCGTCAGCGCGCTCTTGGAGGCGCCGGGCCGGTCCATGCCGATCAGCTCCGAACCGATGGCCAGCGTGCCGCCGATGAACAGCGCGAAGGTGAGGGCGGCGGTAAAGTAGCGGTCGATCATGGTGGGCTCCTGGGGTCGCAGCGGTGTTTGTCTGCTGCGTTGGAGTGAACTTTAGGAGCGCTGCGATCGCATCGGAAGCGGCATGCGACAGGCTGCCACTTTGGCCGGCCGAAGCGCGCCGCGCGGCGATGAACGCGCGCCGCTCAGGCGCGGATCAGGTGCCGATCAGCGCCACAGCCAGGCGGCGCCGCGCACGCCTGAAGAATCGCCGTGCCGGTTTTGCACCAGCAGGGTGTTCACGCTGTCCTTGATGCCCCCGCTGAAGACGAACGGCGCCCACAGGCGCGGCACGTTCGTGTACAGCCGCTGCAACTGGGAGACACCGCCGGCCAGCACGATCACGTCGGGGTCGAGCACGTTGATCACGTGGGCGAGGCTGCGGGCCAGGCGCCGCTCGTAGCGTTGCAAGCTGGCTTCGCAGGCCGCGTCACCCGCCGCTGCGTGCTCGCCGATCTGGCGCGCGTCGAGCGCTGCGCCGCCGAGTGCCGCGTGGTCACGTGCGAGGCCGGGGCCGCTGACCCAGGTTTCGACACAGCCGCGTTGCCCGCAATAACAGGTGAGCCCGGGGTGTTCCTGCGCGTCGGCCCACCGCAGCGGGTTGTGGCCCCATTCACCGGCCAGCCCGTTGGGGCCGGACAGCAAACGGCCGTTGACGACGATGCCGGCGCCGACACCCGTGCCCAGGATCACGCTGAACGAGACCGCCGCGCCCGCGGCCGCGCCGTCGGTGGCTTCTGAAAGCGCCAGGCAGTTGGCGTCATTGGCGAGGCGCACCGGGCGCCGCAACACATCTGCCAGATCACGCTCCAGCGCTTCGCCGTTCAGGCAGGTCGAGTTGGCGTTCTTGATGTGCCCCGAGCGTGTCAACGAGCCGGGCGTTCCGACACCGACGCTGCACTGCTGCAAACCGAGTTCGCTCTCGGCTCGCTCGACCAGTGCCGCCACGGTGGCGAGTGTGGCGCGGTAGTCGCCGGCGGGAGTGGCCACGCGCTCGCGCCAGAGGCTGGCGCCTTGGGCGTCGAGCACCACGGCTTCGATCTTGGTGCCGCCCAGGTCCACGCCGATGGCGGGCGAAGACGGGTGGGTGTGCAAAGGGGCGAGGGCCATGGGCCGAGCGTATCAGCGTGCCAGGCATAAAAAAACGCCCGAGGCCCGGAGTTCGGGAGGCCTGGGGCGTGTGAGCCGGAGTCGGGTGGCGACTCGCGGGGTATCTGCAGAGGGTTCAGTGGCGGGCCAGATCCGAACGGTGGCCGATCACGGTCACGGTCTCGAGTTGCACCACGCGCACCTGTTTGGCTTGCGGCGCGTGGCTCGCGGCGGGCTGCTGCGCGGCGGTCGCGAAGGTCAGCGTGGCGGCGGCGAGAACGGCGAAGGTGGCGGCGAAAGCGGTGAGGCGGCTGATCATGGTGGGCTCCTGAAGAAGTTCGTTGCGGGTTGGCTTGGAACGAACTCTAGGAGCGGCGACCTTCGTCGCCAAGGCACTTGCGACAGGCTGCGGCGCAGCGCGGATGAACTGCGGCGTGCGCCGATCAACGGTTGGCACGCGGCGCCTGAAACGCGGGTCGCGACGCGCTTTCCGGCCTCAGATCGCCGCGGTGCGTTCCACCAGCCAAGCCAGCGCCGGCCCGGTCACGAGCGGGCTGAGCCTCTCGCGCACCGTCGCGTGGTAGCTGTTGAGCCAGTCGATTTCGTCCTGCCGCAACAGGCTGCGCTCGATGCAGCGGGTGTCGATCGGGCACAAGGTGAGCGTCTCGAACTCGAGGAACTCTCCGAACTCGGTGCTGCCCGCCGGGCCGCTTGATGCGGCCGGCACGTTCAGCACCAGGTTCTCGATGCGGATGCCCCAGCGGCCCGGCCGGTACAGGCCCGGCTCGATGCTCGTGATCATGCCGGGCTCCATGGCCATGTTCGCGTCGGGCACGGTCTTCGAGATGCTCTGCGGGCCTTCGTGCACGTTCAGGAAGTAGCCCACGCCGTGGCCCGTGCCGTGCCCGTAGTCGAGCCCGTGTTGCCAGAGCGGCGTGCGCGCGATCGCGTCGAGCATCGGCGAGAGCGTGCCGCGCGGAAAGCGCGTGCGCGAGAGCGCCATCGTGCCCTTGAGCACCAGCGTGTAGTCACGCCGGTGTTCGGCCGTGACCTGCCCGATCGGCCACACGCGCGTGATGTCGGTCGTGCCGCCGAGGTACTGGCCGCCGGAATCGATCAGCAGCAGGCCACCTTCACCAGGCGCCACCTCGATCACCGCGTGCGATTCTGGCGTGGCGCGGTAGTGCGGCATCGCGCCGTTCGGGTTGAACGCGGCGATGGTGTTGAAGCTCAGGCCGACGAAGCCGGGGCGCCTGGCGCGCGCCGCGCTGAGCTTTTCGTCGACGGTCAGCTCGGTGATGCGCTCCTTGCCCAGAGCGGCTTCGAACCACGCGTAGAACTCGCACATGGCCGCGCCGTCTTGCGCCATGGCCTCGCGCACGAAGGCCGCTTCGTCGGCGTTCTTGCGGCTCTTGAAGAGCGTGCTCGGGTTGATCGCTTCGACCACGCGCACCTTGGCGTGGCCACGCAGCCCGAAGGTCACGCGGCGCGGGTCGATCAGCAGCACCGCATCAGTCGGCAGCGCGGCCAGGGCGGCCGCGGCCTGTGCATACGGCGCGACGTGGATCGCATCGGCTGCCAGCGTGGCCTGCAACTCGGCGCTGACCTTGTTGTCGGCGACGAAGAGTGTCACGTGGTCGGCTTCGATCAGCGCGTGCGCCAGGAACACCGGGTTGAAGCTCACGTCGGCGCCGCGCAGGTTGAACAGCCAGGCGATGTCGTCGACGGTCGAGACGAAGTGGTGGCTCGCGCCGTGCCGCGCCATCGCTTCGCGCACCTGCGCGAGCTTGGTCGCGCGGGCCAGCGGCGCTTGCGGTGCGTGGTGTTCGTAGACGGCGGCGGTCGGGAGGCCGGGGCGCTCGGTCCAGACTTCGGCGAGCGCGTCGAAGTCGGTGCGCAGCCGGATGCTGGCGCGGTCGAGCACACCCTGCAGCATCTGCGCGGCAGCCAGGCCGAGCACGTTGCCGTCGACACCCACGGTGTCGCCCGCCGACACATGGCTGGCGATCCAGTCGAGGTGGTGGGTGGCCGTGCCGGTCGGGATCTTCACCAGCTCGGTGCCGGTGCCGGCGAGCTCGGCTTCGGCCTGCACCCAGTAACGGCTGTCGGCGAACACGGCCGCGCCGTTCAGCGTGACCACCAGCGTGCCCATCGAGCCGGTGAAGCCCGAAAGCCACTGCCGCCCCTGCCAGCGCTCGGGCAGGTATTCGCTCAGGTGCGGGTCGCTCGACGGCACCAGCACGGCGGCGAGGCCCTGTTTCTTCAGCGCGTCACGGACCCGCTCGATGCGCAGGCGGAAGGGGGAGGTGCGGGTGTCCATGAGGGGTGTCCTGTCGATCCGGTGGAGGAGATTTTAGGAGTTCGCCACCAGCGGGGCGTCTGCGCCCGCCAAGCGCCGTCGCACCATCAGGATGTTGCTGCGCAGCGCGTACAACTCGTCGGCGTAGCTCAGCGGCACGCTGACATTCCCGACGCGCTCTTCGAGCACGTTCAGGTCTTGCAGCAACTCGTTGGCCGGCCGCTTGTCGATCGCGTCTTCGACTTCGCGAAGCTGCGCATACCAGCGGAAGATGCGTTTGCGGATGCGGAACTGGTACAGCGGCGGCAGCGTGCGCGACAGCGGGATCAGCGCCGCCACGATCGTGACCAGCACCGGCCACATGCGGTCGATCAGGTTGGCGAGCCAGAACGGCAGGTAACGCTGCAAGACCGGTGTGCCGAGCGAGTAGAAGCGCTGTGCTTCCTTGGCCAGCGGCTCTTCGGTGCCGGCCGCCACCGGCAGCTCGCCCTTGCGCTGAAACCAGCCGGCGCCGCCGTGCACTTGCTGCGCTGTCTGCACGAACAGCTGGATCAGCGCCGGGTGCGTTTCCTTGCGCGCCAGCAGCGTGGCGGTGGGCGCGATCAGGCGCACGTCTTGCGGCGGCATGTCACGCGCCAGGTCGACCACGCCGCGCGGCAGCGTCACCGGCGTGAGGAAGGCGAAGCGGCGCGAATAGGCGTCGGCCTGCGCAAAGTTGTAGAGCGAAATGCCGGGGGTCTGCAGCAGCATCTGCACCATCAGCGATTCTGGCGCCGAGGCGAACACCAGCGCGTCGGCCTCGCCACCCAGCAGTGCCACCACGGCGGGGGTTTGCGGCTGGCGCAGCAGCGTGAGCGAGGCGGGCTCGATGTTGTTGGCCGCGATGAGCTTGTTCACGAGGTTGGGCACGCCGCTGCCTTCGGCACCGATGTTCAGGCGCCAGCCGGGCAACTGCGACAGCGACGTGAGCGTGGGTGCCTTCAGCAGGCGCTGCGCCGCGTCGCTGCGGTAGAACAACCACACCGGCTCGTAGAACAGGCTGCCGAGGGCCACGAGGCTCGTGTCTTCTTCGTCTTGCTGTGCGCTGCGGTCGTCGGCGCCGCCTTGCACGAAGGCGATGTCGACACCCGAGGCCGGGTCGCGCAGCAACTGCAGGTTTTCGGCCGCGCCCTGGGTCGGCCGCAGCTCGACGGTGATGCCGTAGGCCTTCAGCGCCTGCACGTACTTCTTGCCGAACTCGGCGTAGGCACCCTGGTCGGCGCCGGTGGCGAGCACCACCTTCTTCGGCGGGTTCGGGTCGAGCGCCCAGTAGGCCAGCCCGAGCAGCGCGACAGCGAGCACGATGAAGGGCCCGAAGGTCACGAGCAGGTCGCGGAACGAGAGCAGGGTGTGGCGCAGTTGGTTCGGCATCGGTTCGGCAAGGTGGATCCAGCCGCACGATACCGCGCGGCCAGCGCCACGGCCACGCCGCATTTGCATCACAAGGTATGCTTTTCCGATGGACCCGAAGAATCTCCCCGCGAACCTCTGATGCGCCTGCTGCTGGTGGAAGACGACCGCATGATCGGCGAGAGCCTGCGCGCGGCCTTGCGCCTCGAAGGCCACGCCGTCGACTGGGTGCGCGACGCGGCGGCCGCCGCCAGCACGCTGGCGAGCGAGCGCTTCGACCTGGTGTTGCTCGACTTCGGCCTGCCCGCCAGTGGCGCCGCCGGTGCGCCCGCCGACCCGGCCGGTGGCCTGGCCGTGCTGCGCGCGGCGCGGGCGCGGCAAGACACCACGCCTTTCATCGTGCTCACCGCGCGCGACGGCCCCGGCGACAAGGTGACGGGTCTGGACGCCGGCGCCGACGACTACCTCGTCAAACCTTTCGAGCTCGACGAACTGGGCGCGCGCATCCGCGCCGTGCTGCGGCGTGGTGCGGGCCGGGCCGAACCGGCGCTGTCGTTCGGCGGCGTCACGCTCGACCCGGCCACCAAGCAGGTCACGCAGGGTGGTGTGCCCGTGGCGCTGTCGGCGCGCGAGTTCGCGGTGCTCGAAGCGCTGATGCAACGCCCCGGCGCGCTGCTCTCGCGCGCGCAGCTCGAAGACCGGCTCTACGGCTGGGGTGAAGAGATCGAGAGCAACGCGGTTTCGGTCTACATCCACCAGCTGCGCCGCAAGCTCGGCGCCGACTTCATCCAGAACGTGCGCGGGGTCGGCTACTTCGTCGGCGGCAAGCCCGCATGAATTCGATCCGTGTGCGCCTGCTGTTGTCGCTGCTGGCGATGCTGGCCGCGGCGGCGCTCGTGATGGGCTGGTTCACCTACCGCAACGTGCTGGCCGAAACCGAAACGTTGTTCGACTACCAGCTGCGCCAGATGGCCTTGTCTCTGCGCGACCAGGGCGAGATCGCGCCCGGCCAGGCCAACGCGTTGAACGACGAGCAGCTCGACTTCGTGGTGCAGATCTGGACGGTCGACGGCCGCAGCATCTATGCCTCGCGCGAGCACAGCACCCTGCCCGAGCGTGCGCTGCTGGGCCTTGCCGACATCAACGTGCAGGGCAAGACCTGGCGCACGTTCGGCGTGGCCACGCCGACGCGCGTGATCCAGGTGGCGCAGCCGCGGCTGATTCGCCAGCGCCTTGCAGCCGACGCGGCGCTGCGCAGCGTGGCGCCGCTGCTCTTCATCGCACCGTTGCTCGCGCTGGTGATCTGGTGGCTGGCCGCGCTCACGCTGGCGCCGCTGCGCCGCGTGGCGGCCGACGTGCGCGAGCGCGACGAACACTCGCTGCAGCCACTGCCCGGCGAAGGCCTGCCCGAC
Organism: Rhizobacter sp.; assembly: GCF_032229685.1. Lineage (GTDB taxonomy): Bacteria > Pseudomonadota > Gammaproteobacteria > Burkholderiales > Burkholderiaceae_C > LMDS01. The sequence continues at coordinate 81,476 of NZ_JAVTWP010000011.1, forward strand.
GAAGTGGCGCCGCTGGTGCAGGCGCTCAACGCCTTGTTGCAGCGCCTGGGCGCGTCGCTGAACACGCAGCGTGCTTTCGTGGCCGACGCGGCGCACGAGTTGCGCTCGCCACTCACGGCGCTGAAGCTGCAACTGCAGTTGCTGCAGCGCTCGCCCGACGACAGCTCGCGGGCGCTGGCCATCGAAGCGCTGGGCGAAGGCATCACGCGTGCGGCACGGCTCGTCGAACAACTGCTCGCGCTGGCGCGCAGCGAGCCCGGCGCACCGGCGCCAGCCGCCGCACGGCTCGACCTGAGCGAACTGGTGCGCCAGGCCGTCGCTGCGACGCAGCCTTTGGCGAACGCACGCGGGTCCACGCTGAGCCTGCTCGCCGATGCGCCGGTGCCGGTGAATGGCGACGCCGCTGCCCTGACGGCGCTGGTGCGCAACCTGGCCGACAACGCGCTGCGTTACTCGCCGCCGGGTTCGCGGGTCGAGCTGCGTGTGGGCAGCGAGGCGGGCGAGCCGGTGCTGCAGGTCGACGACAACGGCCCCGGCATCCCGCCCGAAGAGCACGAGCGGGTGTTCGACCGGTTCTACCGGCGCGCGAACAGCGACGAACCGGGCTCGGGCCTGGGCCTGGCCATCGTGCGCGGCGTGGCCGAGCAGCACGGCGCGCGGGTCGCGCTGTCCACTTCGAAGCTCGGTGGCCTGTGCGTGACGGTGCGCTTCGCCGCGGCGTCTTAACCTTCGCCTAACGCAGCGCTAACCGAGCCCTAACCAGCCGCTCCTATCTTCTGCTGCATGCGGAAATCGTCCGCGAAGCATTCAGACGAAGGAGTTGCCATGAAGCTCAAACCCCTCAGCGCCGCGTTGCTCGCGGCCGGTGCCCTGACCGTTGCCACCGCCGGTGCGATCGACGTGCCTTCGTGGTTGAAAGGCAAAACCGCCACCACGACCGCGGCCGCCCCGACGGCCGCTGCCGTGACGCCAGCGGTGCCCGACGCAGCCGCACCGCCGCCGGTGCCGATGCTGAACGCGCAAGCCACGCCGAACTACCGCGCCATCGTCAAGCAGTCGGGCCCGGCCGTCGTGGGTGTCACCGTGGCCGGCATGCACAAGGCTTCTGCCGAAGAGCAGGGCCTGCCGCCTGGCATCGAGAACGACCCGTTCTTCAAGTTCTTCCGCGGCATGCCCGGCTTCCAGGGCCGGGGCCAGCAAGGCGGCCAGGTGCCGTTCAAGGGCATGGGCTCGGGCTTCATCATCAGCAGCGACGGCCTGATCCTGACCAACGCGCACGTGGTGCGCGAAGCGAAGGAAGTGACGGTGAAGCTGAGCGACCGGCGCGAGTACTCGGCCAAGGTGCTGGGTTCCGACGCGACGACCGACATCGCCGTGTTGCGCATCAACGCCACCGGCCTGCCGGTGGTGCGCCTCGGCGACGCGCGCCAGCTCGAGGTGGGCGACCCGGTGCTCGCGATCGGCGCGCCTTATGGCCTGGAGCAGACCGCCACGCAAGGCATCGTGAGCGCCAAGGGCCGCTCGCTGCCGGGTGACGCGGTCGTGCCTTTCATTCAGACCGACGCGGCGGTGAACCCCGGCAATTCCGGCGGCCCGCTGTTCGACGGCAGCGGTGCGGTCGTGGGCATCAACGCGCAGATCTATTCGCAGAGCGGCGGCTTTCAGGGCCTGAGCTTTTCGATCCCGATCAACGTGGCGCTGAAGGTGAAAGACCAGATCGTCTCGACCGGCAAGGCCAGCCACGCCCGCCTCGGCGTGACGGTGCAAGACCTGAACCAGGGCCTGGCGGAATCCTTCGGCCTGAAGAAGCCCGACGGCGCACTGATCGCCAACGTGGCACCAAACAGCGCGGCGGCCGCGGCCGGGCTGAAGGCCGGTGACGTGGTGACCGAAGTGAACGGCGAGCCGGTGGTGCGCTCGGGCGCGCTGTCGAGCCTGATCGGCCTGTCGGCGCCGGGCGAGAAGGTCAAGCTGACCGTGTGGCGCGACAAGACGCCGCGCGAGATCGAAGCGAAGCTGCAGGCTGCGGACGCCGGCGCCACGCAGGTGGCCGACGCCGACGGCGCGGTGCCGCAGGGCCAGCTCGGCCTGTCGCTGCGCGCGCTCACGCGTGACGAGCGCAAGCAGTCGCAGATCGAGCAGGGCCTGGTCGTCGAAGGCGTGGCCGGCCCGGCGGCCAGGGCCGGTATCGAAGAAGGCGACGTGCTGCTCGCCATCAACGGCAAACCGGTGCAGTCGATCGACCAGGTGAAAGCCGTGATGCAAGGCAAACCGAAGAGCGTGGCGCTGCTGGTGCAGCGCGACGGCGAGAAGATTTTCGTGCCCGTGAATCTGGGTTGAACCAAGGAGAAAGTCATGAAGAAGTTGCTTCAACAAGTGGGTGTCTCGTTGGCTGCGGTGCTGGCCGCGGCGGTGTCGATGGGCGCTTCGGCCGAGTCGACACAGCTGCCGCCCGAGCGCAGCGCTGGCGTGGCGTCGTTCGTGAGCGGGGGCGTGGACATCGACGAAGCGCACCGCTTCGAAGGCGCGTTCCGGCAGTTTCCGCTGGCGATCCAGCTGTTCGAGCGTGAAGGTGCGCGCGAGGTCTTCACGGCCAGCGCGCACGTGACGATCCGCGACGCCAAGGGGCAGGCCGTGCTCGACCAGGTGGCCGAAGGCCCGTTCATGCTGGTGCGCCTGCCGGCCGGCGACTACCGTGTCGAGGCGAGCCTGAACGGCCATGCCTTGCACGAACACCAAGTCCACGTGACCCACAGCGGCCACGCGGTCACCACCTTCGTCTGGCCCGAGAACGCGGGTTGATCGCGCAGCGGCCGGCATCTGCCGGCCGTTGCCGTGTTCAAAGATCGGTGCGCAGCTTCCAGATCTCGGGGAACAGCACCACGTCGAGCATCTTGCGCAGGTAGCCCACCCCCGAGGTGCCGCCGGTGCCGCGCTTGAAGCCGATCACACGCTCGACCGTCGTCACGTGGCGGAAGCGCCAGAGGCGGAAGGTGTCTTCCAGATCGGTGAGTTCTTCGCCGAGCTGGTACAGGTCCCAATACGCTTTCGGGTCGCGGTAGACCACGAGCCAGGCTTGCTCGACAGCGTCGCTGGCCTCGTGTGCTTTGGTCCAGTCGCGCTCCAGCGCCGATGCGGGCACGGCCAGGCCGCGGCGGGCCAGCAGGCGCAGCGACTCGTCGTACAGCGAAGGCGCGCGGTAGACCGCGTCGACTCGCGCCAGAATTTCCGGCCGGTGCGCGTGCGGCTTCAGCATGGCCGCGTTCTTGTTGCCGAGCATGAACTCGATGCAGCGGTACTGCCAGCTCTGAAAGCCGCTGCTGTTCGACAGGTAAGGGCGGATCGCCGAGTATTCCGGCGGCGTCATCGTGGCGAGCACGTCCCAGGCATGCACGAGCTGTTCCATGATCTTGCTGACGCGCGCGAGCATCTTGAACGCGCTGCCGAGTTCGTCGGCCGCCACGCACTGCACGGCGGCGCCGAGCTCGTGCAGCAGCAGCTTCATCCACAGCTCGCTGGTCTGGTGCTGCACGATGAAGAGCATCTCGTCGTGCGCCGGCGAAAGCGGGTGCTGCGCGCCTAGGATGGGGTCGAGGTGCAGGTAGTCGGCGTAGCTCATGTCCTTCGAGAAATCGAGCTGCGCGCCTTCTTCGGCGACGATCTTTTCGGTGGGGCTGGTCATGGCGGGCCTCAGGTGACGGCGGCGCGCTGGTTGAAACGCGCTTCGCGCCATTCGCCGGTCGCCAGCACCTGGTGCAGGTGCTCGACCGCGTCCCACACTTCGGTGAAGCGGGTGTAGAGCGGCGTGAAACCGAAGCGCAGCAGGTGCGACGACTCGGGCGCCGCGCCCAGCTCGCCGGCGCGGAAGTCGCCGATCACGCCGCGCGCGATCAGCGCCTGCATGATCGCGTAACCCTGCTCGTGCGCGAAGCTGACCTGGCTGCCACGTTGTGCGGGCTCGCGAGGCGTGACGAGCGTGAGGCCGTGGCCGGCACAACGAGCTTCGACCAGCTCGGTGAAGAGTGTCGTGAGCGCGATCGATTTCTTGCGCAACGCGGCCATGCCACCGAGTGCTTCGGCCTTCAGAAAGACCTCGACGCCGCAGTCGAGCGCGCTCATCGACAGCACTGGCGGCGTGCCGCAGGCGAAGCGCTGGATGCCCAGCGCGGGCCGGTAGTCGGGCGTGAACTCGAAGGGTGCTGCGTGGCCGAACCAGCCCGACAGCGGCTGGCGCAGCTGGTCGTGGTCCATGCGCGCGGTGTGGCGCGGGTGCGCCCACACGAAGGCCGGCGCGCCGGGGCCGCCGTTCAGGTACTTGTAGCCGCAGCCGACGGCAAAATCGGCGTCGGCCATCTTCAGGTCGACGGGCACGGCGCCGGCCGAATGCGCCAGGTCCCACAGCACCAGCGCGCCGGCCGCGTGGGCGTTTTGTGTCACCTGCGCCATGTTGTGCATGCGCCCGGTGCGGTAGTTCACATGGGTGAGCATCAGCACGGCGAGATCGTCGTTCAGGTGGTGGGCCAGGTCTTCGGCTTCGATCAGCTTCAATTCGAAGCCGTGCGTGCGCGCCACGCTCTCGGCGATGTAGAGGTCGGTCGGAAAGTTGCTGCGCTCCGAGACGATGAGCTTGCGCTGCGGTGCATCGGCCTTCACCAACTCGACCGCGGCGCACAGCGCCTTGTAGAGGTTCACCGACGTCGAGTCGCCGACGATCAACTCGTTTTCGCCAGCGCCAACGAGGGGCGCGAGCCGGTTGCCGATGCGCTGCGGCAGGTCGACCCAGCCCGCGGTGTTCCAGCTGCGGATCAGGTCGCGGCCCCATTCTTCCTGCACCACCTGCGCGATGCGCGCGGGCGTGGCCTTGGGCAGCACGCCGAGCGAATTGCCGTCGAGGTAGATCACGCCTTCGGGCAGCGTGAATTCGCTGCGCAGGCTGGCGAGCGGGTCGGTCGCGTCGAGCGCGGCACAGTCGGTTCGGGTGGTCGTCATCACAGTTCTCGCAAGACCGCGCGCACCGGGGAGGCGTCGGCGGTGGTCAGTTTCAAGGGCAGGGCGATCAGTTCGTAGTCGCCAGCAGCAACGTCGTCGAGCACCAGGTTCTCGAGCACGCGCACGTGGTGCTTCAGCAGTTGCTGGTGGCTCGCGAGCGTCTTGCTGTCGGCCGGGTCGACCGACTGGCTGTCGATGCCGACGAGCAGCACGCCGAGCGACGCCAGCCAGGCGATGGTTTCGGGCGCGAAGGCGCTGAACTCGGGCGACCACGCGGTGGGCGCCTTGGTGCAGGTGCGCACGAGCACGCGCGGTGGCATGCCATCGCCCACAAAGGCGCGCAGGTGCTCGGGCGTGACCAGCGCGCCGCAGCCGATCGCGTGAATCACGCGGCAGGGGCCGAGGTAGGGCGTGAGGTCGACTTCGCCGATCGTCGGCGCACCTGGGCCGTAGTGCAGCGGCGCATCGGCGTGTGCGCCGATGTGCGGTGACATCGTGATCGCGCTGAGGTTGACCGGGCAGCCAGGGCCGATCTCGGCCGTCCACTGCTGCGAGTAGGCGGTGTCGCCGGGGAAGAGCGGCGAGTCAGCAGCGATCGGTGGGGAAATGTCCCAGAGTTTTTTCATGGCGGTGCGAAGGTAGCACCGGCAAAACGTGCGTGGTGTCGGTTTTTTCGGACACCGGCACGAGCGCGTCGTCAGCCGCCGCCAGCGGCCGCGGGCACGGGTGTCCGCACCACCGTGACCGAACAATCGGCCTCGGCCGCCACCCTGGCCGACACACTGCCGAGGTAACGTCTCAACCCACCGCTGCTGCGCGCGCCCATCACGATGTGATCGACTTGGTTCTTGCGCGCGTAGTCGATGATCGCGGCGGCCGCGTCGGGGGCTTCGAGCACGTGGAAGGTGACGCGCCCGTCGAAAGCCGCGCCGCCCGGTGTGGGCGCCTGCTGTGTCGGGCGCGCCCAGTGCTTGAGCTGCACCAGCAGGTTGACGTGTTTGCTGCTGCCGTCCTTGTCGAGCAACTCGTCCATGCCGATTCGGTTGATCTTCATCACCGCCACGCAGGCCAGGCGGGCGCCGGGTTCGGTCTGCAGCAGGCGTTGCACTGTGGTGCGCACGGCGTCGAGCAGGCGTGGCTCGGCGCCTGCCACGTCGACGGCGGCCATCAGGATCGGGCTGCGCGTGGTCTGGGTCACGGCGCTCGCGTCGGCGGCCGGCTCGGCGCCCATCGCGATGAACCAGCGCCGCGCGGTCTGCAGGCCGCTCTTGCGCGCGCTGCGCGCGGCGCGCTCGGTCAACGCCACCTGCTCGGGGTGCTGCAGGTCGAAGGCGAGCTGTGCTGCGCTCTGGTGGCGCAAGCCGGGCTTCACCTCGAGGCAGCGCAGGATGACTTCCTGCAGCCAGGGCGGGCAGTCGGCGCGCAGCGCGCGCGGCGGCACCGGGTCGCGGTAGAGGCGCTGGCGCAGGCCACGCACGCTCGTGGGCGCGCCGAACGGGCGCTCGCCGGTCACCAGGTGGTAGAGCATCACGCCGAGTGCGAACAAGTCGCTGCGCGGGTCGTTGCGCACGAACTGCACCTGCTCGGGCGACATGTAAGGG